>JANZNS010000004.1 GCA_025153445.1 Marinobacter sp. BGYM27
ACAAATTACTTGGTCAACTTTTTAAAGAGCGGGGCGTGTAGCCCTGTTGAGAGCGCGTATTCTACAGCGATCCTCAACCTTGTCAACCACTAATTTGAAACTCTTTAATTCTTTTCAAATCAGCTAGTTAACACTCGTTTCGGTTTGACTTTAAGCCGTTACCCTGAAGCGAGGCGCGCATTCTACAGCGCTTCAAAATCTTGTCAACCGTTAATTTATAAACTTAAATATGTCTAAAAATCAATTGGTTGCATTCTCTTTCGGCGTTGCCGTGTAGGCCGTTACCCCCGAAAGAGATGCGCATTCTACAGACTGACTGACCGGTGTCAACGCTGCTTTCTAAATTAGTTAAATTAAATGCTGATCGTTTATTTTGTGATCGAAATCTTCGCGATTTTCTTCTTCCCTGCCTGAATAACCGCGACATCACCCTCAATAAACATCCGATCACCTGAAAGCTGTACTCCATCTATATAGACGGCACCACGAGCAAACACGTCTTTTGCTGCCTTTCCGTTCTGGGCCAGCCCGGCTTCGCGCAACAAGGACACGATATGCACATCCTCCCTACCAGCAAGCGCGACCTCTACTTCAGGCACGTTGTCAGGAATTGCACCAAGCGCAACCTGGTTGCCCGCTGATTTATGCGCTCCCTTTGCAGCCTCTTCATTATGGAAGCGGGTAATAATTTCCTCTGCAAGCACGCGCTTGAACTCCTGAGGGTTCGCACCGCCATCAACTGCCGCCCTGAACTCGTTCACTTCCGCCATTGGACGGAAACTCAGCAGTTCGAAGTAACGCCATAGCAGCTCGTCAGGTATTGATAGCAACTTGGTGTACATTTCGCCTGGGGAGTCATTAACGCCAATATAGTTGTGCAACGACTTCGACATCTTCTGCACGCCATCCAACCCTTCAAGGATCGGCATGGTAAGAATAGCCTGCGGCGCCTGACCATAATGCTTTTGCAGAATCCGCCCCATCAGGAGATTGAACTTCTGATCCGTGCCGCCCAATTCAACATCCGCCTCCAAAGCCACCGAGTCATACCCCTGGACCAACGGATAGAGAAACTCATGGATGGCGATCGACTTTTCAGCGGCGTAGCGCTTGGCAAAGTCATCCCGCTCGAGCATGCGCGCAACCGTGTACTGACCCGCCAGACGAATCATGTCTGCAGCTGACATCTTGCTCATCCAGTCGGAATTGAATGCAACCGTCGTTTTCTCAGGATCCAGGATTTTGAATACCTGCTCTTTATAGGTGCGCGCATTTTCAGCGATCTGCTCCGTAGTGAGCGGTGGCCGGGTTGCACTCTTGCCGGTCGGGTCTCCGATCATGCCCGTGAAATCGCCGATCAGGAAAATAACTTCGTGGCCAAGATCCTGGAACTGCCGCAACTTGTTGATCAACACCGTATGCCCCAGATGAAGATCCGGTGCAGTGGGATCAAACCCCGCCTTGATGCGCAAACGACGCCCCGACTTCAGTTTTTCGACAAGTTCATCTTCCGGCAGCAGTTCGTCAACGCCACGTTTAATAATCGCGAGGGCATCATCAATTGCGGTCATTCTTTTTCCCTTTATATATGCAAAACAGTTTTACAAAGATCAACAGAACAGCTCAGAGCGTTACCGGCTTACCTGATACAGTCTAATCTGATTAAATTTTAGACAACCTCTATCACTGGGGTTTTCAGCCCATTAGCATGTCAGGCGCGCAGTATAACAAGCGCCGGGCCATTTGAGCGGCACCCAAAAGTAATACCCTGTGACGCCGACGCGCACGCTTTTTACCACCACGGGCTTGAATTATACTTAAGACTGTATTTAATTAATTGACACAACATATCGAAGTGTCAGGAAAAACAGGTTATCAATGTGCTCAACTCATTCCCCAAAACCCACCTGTTAGCTGCGGGCGCCTTAAGCGCAGTGGTTGGCCTTGGACTTATCTTTAGCCCCAGCGCACCCGTTGAGGCCAAGCGCACATCATTATCACTGGATCTCGATAGCGGCGAAACGTCCCGCATCGTCCCACTTAATAAAGAACTGACTGAAGCGGTAGAAACCGAGACAGCATCGGTACCGGCCAACATCAGCCCTGTATCCGATGCCCAGAAAGCCGCTGCTGAAACCACCGCATCGCCGGCCGATATAGCTGACAGCGCGCCACCTGTGGCAGCAACACCACCAACATCGTCCACAAAAAGTGCCGCATTAAAGTGGCAGGACTTTACCATCAACAGCGGTGACAATTTGTCGGCCCTGTTTAGCAAAGCCGGCTTTGATTATGGTCTGATGCTTTCGGTGATTCATGGCGACGGCGAAGCCAAGAAAATCGAACGCCTGTATGAAGGAGAGACCATATCGTTCGCAACAAATGCCGACGGTGAGCTTGAGCGCATTAAGCTGAGCCGGAATCGCCTCGACTCTCTCCTCATTACACGGACAGAAGATGGATTCAAAGGAGAGACCGTTTCCCGAACGCCCGAACAACGCACGGCCTATGCATCAGGGAAAGTCGATGGGTCGCTTTATCTTGCCAGCCGTGGCGCCGGACTAAGCGATCGCCTTACGATGGAGCTGGTCGGGATTTTTGGTTGGGATATCGATTTCGTTTACGACATCCGCAAAGGCGATCACTTCGAAATTCTTTACGAAGACCTTTATCTGGACAATGAAAAGTTTGATACCGGACGAATCCTTGCGGCAACCTTTGTGAATCGGGGCAAGCCTGTTACCGCACTGCTGTACACCGATAAAGACGGCCACTCGGATTACTACACGCCGGAAGGCAGCAGCCTGCGCAAAGCCTTTCTCCGCACCCCCATTAATGCGCGCGTATCGTCTGCATTCAATCTGCAGCGTCGCCACCCGGTGCTTGATGTCGTCCGCCCACATGAAGGCACCGACTACGCCGCCCCTCCGGGCACACCAATCAAGGCAGCGGGTGATGGCCGCATCCGGTCCGCCGGATGGAAAGGTGGCTACGGCCGCACCGTTGTTATCCAGCATGGGGACAATATCTCCACGCTCTATGCCCACATGCGCGCTATCGCAAAGGGCATGAAAAGCGGAGCCCGGATCAAGCAGGGCCAGACCATTGGCTACGTCGGCTCATCCGGCATGGTTACCGGTCCGCATTTACATTACGAATTTCGTGTGAACGGCTCACCGCGCAACTCCCGTACGGTGAAATTGCCGGATGCATCACCTATCCCAAAATCCGAGATGGCCTCCTTCAAGGCAGCCACTCAATCGTTGTTAGCCAGCCTTAATGAAGCCAAAGGCGAGCGGCAGCTGGCCCTCGCAGATTCCGAGGAAGACGAGGGATGAGTGACGACGCCTATATTGGGCTAATGTCAGGGACCAGCATGGACGCTATTGATGCGGTGCTGGTCTCCTTCCCACACGACACCATTCAGATTCGCGCAACCCACTTACACCCATACCCCGATACACTGAGAATGCGTCTTGCCCGTGCAGCGCAAAATCAGGGTACACCGGACGAGATCGGCGAACTTGACCACGAAATGGGCGCCCTGTTCAGCGAAGCTGCAAACGCATTGCTGGCAGAAGCCAACGTGCCGGCAAACAGCATTCGCGCAATTGGCAGTCACGGCCAGACCGTACGCCATCAGCCCTATGGGACTGCACGTTTTTCGATGCAGATCGGCGACCCCTCACTCATTGCAGAAAACACCGGCATCACCACAGTAGCCGATTTTCGGCGCCGTGATCTGGCAGCCGGGGGCCAGGGCGCCCCGCTGGTTCCGGCATTTCATGCTGCTTACTTTGGCAGTGACAGTGAGGATCGCTGCATTGTGAACATCGGCGGTATCACCAATATCAGCTGGCTTCCCGGCGATAAATCGAAAGCCGCTACCGGTTTTGACACTGGCCCGGGCAATGCGTTAATGGATGACTGGTGTTACGACCAGACCGGCCGACATTATGATGACGACGGCCACTGGGCAAAGTCCGGCTCCTGCAATGAGGCCTTGCTGAGCGACATGTTAAGCGATGCCTACTTTGCCCAACCCACCCCCAAAAGCACGGGGCGTGAACGCTTCAACCTGAACTGGCTCAAGACAGTGATCGCACGCCATCCGGATATTTCGCCGGAAGACATTCAGCGCACCCTGCTGGAACTGACCGTACGATCATTAGTGAGCCAGCTGCCTCAAGCCCCTGCCCGACTCTTTGTATGCGGCGGCGGTGCTTTAAACACGCTATTGATGACGCAACTCGCCGAGGCATTGCCCGGGTGCACAGTGGAAACAACGTCCGCACTGGGGCTTGATCCTGAATGGGTGGAGGGCGTTGCCTTTGCTTGGTTGGCCAAGCGTTGTCTGGACGGAGTACCGGGAAATCTTCCTGAAGTCACAGGAGCCGAAGGCCCCAGAATACTGGGCGCGATATATCAGGCGTAAATGCTGGAAGTCCGGTAAGCGCAATATAAAGCGATAGGCGTGATTACAATAACAGGCCGGCGGGCAAATCCGCCGGCTTCAGGCGTCAGATGGTAAACGAGGACCCACACCCGCAGGTGGTGGTGGCATTGGGGTTCTGGACAATAAACTGCGAGCCTTGCAGCCCTTCCTGATAGTCGATTGTCGCGCCAATCAAATACTGATAACTCATGGGGTCGACCAGTAACGTCACACCGTCTCGCTCGATCGCGGTGTCGTCTTCCTCGTGATCTTCCTCAAAAGAAAACCCGTACTGAAAGCCAGAACAGCCTCCTCCGGTCACAAAAACACGGAGTTTCAGATCGGGATTGCCTTCTTCTTCTACCAGATCCCGAACTTTCGCCACGGCATTCTCGCTGAAGAAAAGGGGGGTCGCTATTTGTTCCTGAACGGCACTCAAGGTCGCCTCCTGAAGATATCTAAGCGGCTGGGCACTAGGATTATCCAATTCCCGACTAATTTAGTCAATTATTCAGCACGACTGTCGTCGTGCGCCTCACTACTGTTTTCAACTTCTGCTGTCGCAGTTGACGATGCCGCCTCCCCCTGACGCAACAAACCAATAGGTTCTTTCTGATGGACGAGGTTGCCATTAACGGCGGCGCCTATCGCCATCTGGATCAGGTTGTAATACACGTTACCGTGAATAGATGCCTTCTGAGCCAACTCCAGGTGAGCCGACGCATAAACGTCACCGCGGATCGTGCCGTTGATGACAACATGAGGTGCGACAATATCACCCTCAACCTCACCAATTTCTGAAATTCTGAGAATGGCATCAGCACCGTCTTCTGCGACGATTTTACCGCGCACCTTGCCATCAACATGAAGACCGCCGGAAAACTGCACGTCGCCCGAGATTGATGTTTTGCTGGAGATCAACGTATCGAAATGGCCCGTCGATGGCTTGCGCGCTTTCTGGTTCTTCTTACCCAACATCCGTTATTTCTCCATCACCGTTTTCCAATCAAACGTTCGTTCGCTTTTCGCTGCTTTTCTGCCCTGAGATTTGGCGACTACCTGAATCTCGATCGGCTCGAACTGTTCCGGGAGCACTAGCACCCCTTTGATGTCCTGAAAGTACCGGTAGCGAAAATGAATCCCAAGATCTTCGACCTCATCAGCCAGATCGCGCAGTGGAATGACCTGACGTTCTCCGTCCTGCATGCCGATTACATTTACCGCGACCACACCTTCAATGTAGCTCTTATTATCGCCCACCTGTGTCAGTACAAGTTTGTACGCAAAAGCATTCGCTTTCCGGCGGGCATCAATTTCAAACCGCTGGACCTGCAATCCGGTGTCACTCTGCGAGGGCGCCATAATGTTCTTGTAGAACGTCAGATCCGAATTGAGCGAGACCATACGGGTTTCGAGGCCGGCAATGGTTTCCCGGGCCTGCTTGAGCGCCTGCTGATCAATGCGGCGACCCCGTTCCAGATTAATCCGCTCCTGCTGCAGCGTGGTTGACTTGGTTCTTAACTCGTCAAGTTCTTCGGAGAGCAGGTTACGGGTTTTCGTCATGTCCGAAAAACGGAAGCCACCCTGCGCCATCCCGAACATATAGCCCAGCATGGCAGCGACAACAGAGAAAGTAAGCAATATCAAAAAACGGCGAATACCCTGCCCCGGCCGATGCCGGACAATGACGAATTCGCCCTGGTTCTTCCTGTCTTCAGCCAACGTCCGCTTCTCCCTCAGGGCAACAATGCAGGCGCATCCAGACCGGCCGATTCATTCAGATCAAACATGACATTCATATTCTGAACAGCCTGCCCTGCGGCACCCTTTACAAGGTTGTCGATTACTGACGTCACGATCACGATCGGGCTGTCTTCCTGACGGTGCAACGCCATGCGGCAATGGTTGGCCCCCCTTACACTGCGAGTTTCCGGGTGGCTGCCGAACGGCATGACATCTACAAAAGGTTCATTGGCAAAACGCGTTTCATAAAGCGCCTGAAGCCTGTCGAAATCAGCCGGATCCTTCAACTCAGCATAGAGGGTGGCCTCAATACCGCGAATCATCGGCAGCAGGTGCGGCACGAACGTCACGCCCACCTGACCGCCAGCCGCAGTTTCAAGCCCCTGCCTGATTTCGGGGAGGTGGCGATGACCGGACGCACCATAAGTCTTGAAGCTCTCGCCAATTTCACCATGCAATACGCCAACACTGGCCTGACGGCCTGCACCGCTGGCGCCTGACTTTGCATCTGCAATCAGGTGACGTGTTTCAACCAGCCCTTGCTCCAGCAGTGGCAAAAAGCCCAGCTGAACGGCGGTAGGGTAACACCCGGGATTTGCGACCAATTGCGCGCCTCGGATATCGTCCCGAAACACTTCAGGCAGGCCATAGACCGCTTTATTAGCCCATTCAACTGATTCGTGGGGCATGCCGTACCACTTGGCCCAGACATCCAGATCACGAATCCGGAAGTCTGCAGAAAGATCGACAATTCGAGTGCCCGCTGCAAGCAGCGTGGGCGCCATGCGCATGGCCACGCCATGAGGGGTAGCAAAAAACACCAGATCACACTGCGCCAGTTTCGCTTCGTCCGGTTCGGAAAATTCCAGATCAAAATGCCCACGCAGATTGGGATAGAGGTCGGCAACCTGAAGGCCTGCTTCGGATCGCGAGGTAATCATCACCACCTGCGCCTGAGGATGACAGGCAAGAATACGAAGCAATTCAACGCCTGTATAACCCGTACCACCAACAATTCCGACCTTGATCACCTTACGCTCCTCATGTTCAGCTGAAAAAATCAGGCGGTAAGTCTAGCATGATAATGATCATGCTTTTTGCACCCATGTTGATGCCGATTACACTAGACTAAGCGGCTGTCTCCACTGCACTCCTGAACTTAACGGGCCTCATCACTCATGCGCAGTTTGAAACACCGGATTACGGAAGATCTGATCCCTCTCTTCAGGCGGCGGCTATCAGGTGTTGATGCTCTTCCTCAACTGGCACTTCTGGGTCTGATTTCCGGCATTATCACCGGCGTGGTCATCCTGCTTTTCCGCTTTGCAATTGAGTGGCCACTGGAAACCTTCCTGCCTGCGAGGCACGACGAAGCCTTTGAAAGCCTGGATCTTATCACTCGTGGGCTCCTGCCCCTGGGTGGCGCCCTGATACTCGGCCTGTTGATGCACCGCCTGGCGATCAGCGATCGCAAAGTGGGGGTAACTTACGTCATGGAGCGGCTAAATTACCATCAGGGCTATATTTCCCTGCGCAGCGGTATTGTTCAGTTTGTACTGGGCATCGGCACCGTCATCACCGGCCAGTCGGCGGGCCGGGAAGGACCGGCGGTGCATTTGGGCGCCGCCTTTTCAAGCCTCCTCGGGCAGGTATTGAAACTGCCCAACAACAGCATTCGCACCCTGGTCGCCTGTGGCTGCGCGGCGGCTATTTCGGCCTCGTTCAACACCCCTATCGCCGGCGTTATCTTCGCGATGGAAGTGGTGATGATGGAATATACCATCGCCGGCTTCACCCCGATCATTCTGGCCTCCGTCAGCGCAGCGGTTGTCAACCAGGTGGTTTACGGCGCCGAGCCCGCGTTCAGTGTGCCGCCACTTACCATGACGTCGCTGATGGAAATCCCCTGGATTCTCGCCATAGCGCTTGTCATCGGCGTTGCATCCGCCACTTTTGTACGTTTACTGGTACTTTCAACCCGGTTCAACAACCAGCCTATTTTACTGCGGATGGGCGTCGCCGGTTTGCTGATGGTGCCCTTCGCTATCCTGGTGCCCGAAGTCATGGGGATCGGCTACGACACCGTCAGCGAGACTATCCATGGCCAGTTGCCGATGTTGCTGCTGCTGGGAATTGCCGTCGCGAAACTCACGATCACTTCCGTCACGATTGGCCTGGGCATGCCCAGCGGTGTGATCGGCCCCACGATATTCATTGGCGCCACGCTCGGTGGCGCAATGGGGATGCTGGGCGCAACCATTGCACCGGACTATGCCTCCAGCACAGGCTTCTACGCCATGCTGGGAATGGGCGCGATGATGGGGTCCGTATTACAGGCGCCACTCGCTGCACTGATGGCGCTGATCGAGTTGACGCGCAATCCGAATATTATTCTGCCGGGCATGCTGGTCATCACCATATCCAGTCTGGTGGCGAGCGAAGTCTTTGGCCAACGGTCGATATTCCTGAGTCTGCTCAAGAGCCAGGGCCTCAGCTATCAGAACTCACCGGTTATTCAGGCGCTGAGGCGGGTTTCAGTGGGCGCGATCATGGAGCGCAGCATCCGTCGCATCGATCGTCGCATCACGGCTGAAGCCGCTCGCGACATTCTCAAAGCAGAACCCCGCTGGCTCGTGATTGATGGCCAGAACGGCCCTACCGCTTTGCTCCCCTCTGTGGATCTTGCACGCTATCTGGAGGATCATGCGGACGCACTCGTGCCGAATGACGACACACCCGATGTCATTCCGGAGATTGATTTGATGGAAATCCCTGCCAATCGCCGGGACGTGGGTCCAGTGCAATATCAGGCCACGCTGGAAGAAGCGATGGCCGCATTTGAAGAATCTCATGCCGAGGCACTTTACGTTCAACGGCACGTTGCGCCCATGATCAAACGTATTATAGGTGTGGTACTCAAGTCCGATATCGAGAGCTACTACCAGTACAAGAAGGTATAAACCGTATGCTGTGGGTGAAAGCCTTTCACATTATTGCGATGGTCTGCTGGTTTGCCGGGTTGTTTTATCTGCCGCGACTGTTTGTCTACCATGCGGCCTGCGAAGATCAGGCTGGACGTGAACGCTTCAAGGTTATGGAGCGCAAGCTCTATCGGGGGATTACCACGCCCTCGATGGTGATCACCATCGCCCTCGGAATTTGGCTCGTCAGCTTCGCCCCGGCGGTTTATGCCAGTCAGGGTTGGTTCCACGCGAAACTGCTACTGGTCGTTATACTGGTGGGCTATCACGTTTATTGCGGGCGACTGGTGAAAATTTTCCGAGATGACGCCAATCGCCATAGCCACGTATTTTATCGCTGGTTCAACGAGTTCCCGGTATTGATTCTGGTTTCTGTGGTAATTCTCGTTGTCGTCAAACCCTTCTGATCACTAAGGTTTTTCATGTATCAACGCCCTCATGTGCTGATTGTTGCAGGTCTCGACCCGTCCGGCGGTGCCGGTATTCAGGCTGACATTCAGGCCGTGACCGCCCTCGGTTGCCATCCCCTCCCCGTTGTCAGCTGCCTGACGGTTCAGGACACCTGCAATGTCTACGGCGCCGACGCTATTGCTCCGGAGCTCATCGTTCGCCAGCTCGAATGTCTGGCTGCGGATGTGCCGATACACGCCATCAAAACCGGAGCCATGGGCAGCGCTGCGATTGTGGAGGCACTGGCGCGGTTCCTGGCTGATCGCAGGGAGATTCCGTTGGTGGTGGACCCCGTCATCAAAGCCGCAGGCGGCGGTGATCTGGCAGACGATGCGCTGGTAGAGGCCATGAAGCAGTATCTGTTCCCACTGGCCGATGTGATCACACCCAACGGTATTGAGCTTGCGCAATTGGCAGGGCTGGACGATATCGGACAGGCTGCGGAAACGCTGATATCGCAAGGCTGCCCAGCAGTGCTGGCCACGGGCGGCCATGGCACCGGGCCGAAGATTATCAATCAACTCTTCCGTCCCGCGCAGGACGCGAGCCGCTGGGCTATCACCCGCCGAGGCGGCGAGTATCACGGTTCCGGCTGCACATTAGCGGCATCTATCGCGGCTGGTCGAGCCAAAGGTCTTGATCTGGATACGGCAATTGATGAGGCCCAGCGCTTTGTCGCCACCGCAATCGACAGCCCGCTGAAGGTGGGGCGAGGCCAGCCGGTCCCGGATCGTGCCGCTTCGCTACCCGGCGCGACCCCGGCACAATGAACACGCCATTTGTTCCGCGCGGCCTCTACGCCATCACTGACCCGGAGCTACTGCCGGAAAGTCGCCTTATCCCTTCAGTGGCAGCAGCAATCAGGGGCGGCGCCGTATTGATTCAGTACCGCGATAAAACCGCAACAGACACCGACAAGCTCAGGCGCGCTAAAAATCTGGCGAGCCTTTGCCGCGAAGCCCAAGTGCCGCTGCTGATCAACGACGACGCACGGCTTGCCCGGCGAGCCGGTGCCGACGGCGTCCATCTTGGCCAGAGCGATGACGACCTGGTTGAAGCACGCACGCTGCTCGGGGAGAATGCCATTATCGGTGTCACCTGCCACGCAGATCTCGAGCTGGCTCATCAGGCTATCGCCGGCTCCGCGGATTACGTCGCTTTTGGCCGGTTCTTTTCGTCAATGACCAAGCCCGGAGCGTCGAATGCGACGGTGGATATTCTTACCCAGGCCCGCAAGCTCAACCACCCGATCAGTGCAATTGGCGGCATTACGCTTGAGAACGCACCGCTTGTGCTGGCTCACGGCGCTGACTTGCTCGCTGTGATCGGCGGCCTGTTCGCGACGGATGACATCGAAGCGCGCGCTCGCGCTTACAGCCGACTCTTTCAAGCTCAACACTCAGTTTAAAACCCATCAACCGGGAGCCTCCCTGATGACACAATCCGACACTCTATTTGAAGACGCTCAGCGCTATATTCCCGGCGGCGTCAATTCCCCGGTTCGCGCATTTAAAAGCGTTGGCGGCACGCCCGTTTTTATCAAAAATGCAGAAGGCGCCTATCTGTTTGATGAAGACGGCAAGCGCTATATCGACTTTATCGGTTCATGGGGGCCAATGATTCTGGGTCATCGCGATCCTCGCGTGATTGATGCACTCCACGCCCAGATCGATGTAGGCGTTGGGTACGGCGCTCCGACCGCTATCGAAACCGCGATGGCTAAAAAGATCTGCGAAATGGTGCCCTCAATCGACCTGGTTCGAATGGTCAATTCCGGCACCGAAGCCACCATGAGCGCTATCCGCCTGGCTCGGGGCTTCACTGGCCGCGACAAAATCGTCAAGTTCGAAGGTTGCTACCACGGCCATGTGGATTCATTGCTGGTGAAGGCCGGCTCGGGCGCTCTGACCCTGGGTGAACCCAACTCCCCAGGGATCCCGGCAGCACTCGCCGAACTGACGCTCACGGTTGATTTCAATGACATCAATAGCGTGAAAGAGGTCTTCGAGAAAATGGGCGATGAAATCGCCGCCATTATCGTCGAGCCCGTCGCCGGCAATATGAACTGCATTCCGCCAGTCCCGGGATTTCTGGAAGGGCTGCGTGAAATATGTGATCAGCATGGCAGCGTGCTGATTTTCGACGAGGTTATGACGGGCTTCCGCGTTTCCCGAGGCGGGGCGCAGGAGCGCTACGATGTAACGCCAGATCTGACAGCACTGGGCAAAGTGATTGGCGGTGGGCTTCCGGTCGGCGCCTTTGGCGGCAAGCGCGAAATCATGTCCCATATTTCGCCGCTCGGACCGGTCTATCAGGCTGGCACACTGTCCGGCAATCCGCTGGCCATGCGCGCCGGACTCACCACTCTGGAAGCAATTTCAGAGCCGGGCTTCCATTCACGCCTGATCGAGAAAACCAATCGGGTCCGTGACGGCATAAAAGCGGCTGCAGACGCGGCAGGGGTTCCACTGGTGGTCCAGAGTGCCGGCGCCATGTTCGGCTTCTTCTTCACCGACCAGACTGAAGTGAACAGTTTTGATGCCGTTATGGCCTGTAACGCAGACCACTTTAAAGCCTTTTTCCTGGGCATGCTGAACGAGGGGGTCTACCTTGCGCCCTCAGCCTTCGAGGCTTCTTTCGTCAGTGCAGCCTTGTCCGATGACGATATCGAGCACACGCTTCGCGCTGCTGAAAAGGTAATGAAAACGCTTTGATCCTATCGCGCCGGCCCGTGCATCGGGTCGGCGCAGCGTCTCAAACGCACATTAAAGGATCGTAATTCCCCGCCAGCACCCGTTATCCGCCACAATTACCGTTATCTACCTGACTAACAGAGCGTCCCTATGAAAAGCGCCCTATTGAGCTGTCTGCTAGTCGCGGCTGCGGCCTCTACGCTGACAGGCTGTGATGAACTGGACGACATTCTGGACAATGAGAGCGGGAAGAACGGCCAGATTTCAATCAGTCTGGCAGACGCACCGGTCGACAACCTGACCGAGGTGAGTATCACGGTTACCGCTATAGAACTGAAACCAAAGGATGAGAGCGCCAGCACCTACACCTTTGATAACCCGAAGCGTTTCGATTTGCTTGACCTGCAGAACGGCAACAGCGCCTTGTTACTGACCGAGGACAAGGTGCGCGCGGGCGACTACAACTGGATGCGCCTTGTTCTGAGCGATGCGAGCGGCGCTCATTACGTCGTTGACCGCATCGGTGGCCAATACCCGTTGGTGGTGCCCTCCGGTTCTGAAAGCGGATTGAAGATCAATACCGGGTTTTCGGTGCCGAAAAATGGCGAGGGCCGATTTACCATTGATTTCGACGTTCGAAAGTCACTGGTCGAGCCAGAGAGCAACACCACAGATTACTTGCTCAAGCCAAGTTTGCGACTGGTCAATAACGATGATGTGGGTTCGATCTCCGGCACAGTCGATGCCTCGACAGTCGTCGCCTCTGAATGCGACGACGCCCAGACCTATGCCGGACTGGTGTATGTCTTTGAAGGTGAAGATGCCAGCATGGATGACATAGGCAGTGCCAATCCTCCTGTCGTGGTCGCACCGCTTCAAGGCGCTTCCGGCGATTACTCGTTCAAGGCCTCGTTCCTGAGCGCCGGCGACTACACAGTGAGCTACACTTGCGACGAAGACGACATTGAAGCGAACGACAGTCTGAACTTTGTCAGGGAACGCAATGTTCAGGTCACCGCTGGCAGCTCAACCACCACTGATATTCAGTGAGTAAAAAAATGCCCGACCGATCAACAACGTGATCGCCGGGCATTGCTATTCTCCGTGCCGTTCAGGGCGTTGTGATCAGAGCGCCTGAGCCCGGGCCTCCGCTTTCTGGGCACCCGCCACATTACCGCCAGCCCGACGGATATCCGCCAGCAGCGACCAGCCCGTGCGCTGCAGATCCGTGCTCGAGCCAGCCAGAGATAACCCTTTCAGCGTAAACTGCTCGGCTGCACCGAGTCGATTATCCGCATAATAGGCTTCGGCCAGCTTGAAGTAGACCTTGCCTGCCCGGGGCGAAATCCGCTGGGCACGCTCAAGCTGGCTTATCGCCGCGCGGGTATCACCGTTCGCCAGCAGCGCATCGGCTTTGTTCACCAGGCTTGCTGCCGCGGGAGACAGGGACTCGCTTTCTGCCTGGTGGTGGGGTTTCGGACGCGTCGCCTCCTGCTCCGGCGCAGATTGCTCTGACGCCCTTTCCGGTTCGCGATTGGTATCCGTTTCCGGCGGTGGCGGCGCATCTGCCGGCGCCTGGCCAGACGGTACATAAACCGGGCCGCCCGGGCCTGTAGCACAACCGGCCAGTAGCGACACACCCAGTACAAGCACGGGCAGGTAACGTTTAATCATCATCAAAAGATTCCTTCAAACCAGCCCCGGAGGCGTTGAGTGAAATCCCCGGAGCAATTAACGGTATCAGTAGGCTCACTGCCGGTAATAAACGGCACAAAGCGCGCTTCACTGCAGTTTTCATTGGTCAGCGCCTGCTCTTCGCTGTTCACCCAGTGGTATTGAACATCCGCCGGCACGATCGGTGAAAAACCATACTGCGGAATCTGCGACATCACATTCGACCATACCGGCAGAGCACCCGTGGCGCCGGTCAGGGCCGTCGGTCCATTATCATCACGCCCGACCCAGGCAACGGTGACCAGATCACCGCTGAAGCCGGCAAACCAGCTATCGCGTCCATCATTGGTGGTGCCGGTTTTGCCTGCAAGTCCCAGCTCTTCCGGCAGGTAGCGGTATGCTGAACGGCCGGTGCCTTCGCGCATCACTTCCTGCATGGCGTATTGGACGAGATGTACCGCTGCCGGGTCAACCACCTGATCCACCGCCAGGCCGTATCGCGTCAGACTCTCGCCATCCGCATCGGTAACTTCCCGGATCGTGCGCAGTGGCGTGTTGAAGCCGGACGTTGCCAGCCCCTGATAAATCGAGGCCACATCCACCGGTGATAAATTAACCGAGCCCAACAGCATCGAAGGATAGCTTTGTACCGGTTCCCCCACCCCAAGCTTCTGCAGATTGTCGATCACCGCATCGACCCCAACATCCAGGCCCACCCGCACGGTGGCCAGGTTGTAGGATTTGGCCAGCGCCTGATGTAACGGTACCAGACCGTGAGACTCCCGGTCGTAGTTTTGTGGCTCCCAGCGCCGGCCGTCGTCAAACACGAGTGAGAAAGGCTCGTCCTTTATCGGCGTGATCAACGTGTAACGATCCGGATGGCTCAGCGCGGTCAGGTAAATAAACGGCTTGATCAGCGACCCTATGGGCCGCCGCGCATCTACCGCGCGGTTAAAGCCGGCGAATTTGGGATCCCTGCCGCCCACCAGCGCCAGCACTTCGCCGCTGTCACGAGACGTCACCACGGTGGCCGCCTCGAGTTTGAAATCCGCTTTGCTGCCACGCTCCAATTGCGTCAGCGTGCGCTCAACCGCTGTTTCGGTGGTGTACTGAATACCCGGGTCCAGCGTGGTGAAAATGCGCAGACCTTCGCTTTGCAAATCCTCATCCCTGTATTCGCGAGCCAGATGCCGACGTACCAGATCAAGGTAGGCTGGATAGCGGGCATTGCTGTACGACGGCTTCGATACCACGTCGAGTGGTTTCTGACGCGCCTTGTTCGCTTCTTTCAACGAAACCTGCCCGTTGTCCGCCAGCATATTGATGATCAGATTGCGGCGCTTGAGTACGCGCTCCGGATGACGGCGGGGATCGTAATAACTGGGGCCTTTTATAATCGCCACCAACAACGCCACTTCATGCAGATCAAGGTCGTTGAACGGCTCGCCGAAGTAGAACTGGCTGGCCAGACCAAAGCCATGGATCGACCTGGTGCCCGCCTGACCGAGATAGACCTCATTAAGGTAGGTTTCGAGAATTTCGGGCTTGTCATAGTGCAACTCGAGCAACAATGACATCAGCGCCTCGTTACCCTTGCGCAGCAGGGTCTGGTCGCGTGTCAGATACAGGTTCTTGACCAGTTGTTGGGTCAGGGTGCTGCCGCCCTGGACCACGCGACCGGCCTGTAGGTTGACCCACAGCGCCCGCATGATCGACAAAGGCGCCACGCCCCAGTGATCGTAAAAATCCCGATCTTCCGTCGCCAGCAACGCCGCTTCGAAATGTTCCGGCATGTCATCCAGCTGGATCAGTACCCGGTCTTCCTTGTGAGCGGGGTAAATGCCTCCGATCTGTTCCGGATCGAGGCGCACCACCGACGCCTGCGGCCCTGACGTCACTCGAAAACCCGTTACACGATCGCCGGCGATTTCAAAGCGGATACGTCGATCCGGCTCTTGCCCATCAGGAAAGCGGAACCCTCTGGTATGAATTTCGAATCGGCGACCAGCACGACTGTAGGAACCGCGATCAGTGGCCGAGCGGACCTTGCCATAGCCCAGCTGGCTCAGCTCATTGCTCAGCCCGGCTGCGGTTACTGCCGCGCCATCATAGAGCTCCAGTGGACGGGCATAGACGCGTGACGGCACTTCCCAGCGGCGACCTTCAAAGCGGGAGGTCACCACAGCGTCCAGGTAGACCGTCCAGCCTGCGAGCAGCACGATGCCCACAAGCCCCAGGCGCCAGCATATTCGCCAGAGCGCGGAGCGGAATCCCGATTTACCCGAAGCCGGGCGTTTCTTGTTCGACTTGCCGTTTGAACGGCGTTTTGGCGCAGATTTTTTCATGCGGCGCATTATAACCAGAGGAAGGTCATCGAAGTGCACACCTGTTAAAACCGTAATGGACTATTTTTTATCGACAATTCAGCCTTCCGCCGCGCGGCACTGCGAAACCGTCGAGTGTCATTTAGCAAAGGTGGACGCTATCATGGAACGCAACAATGACGACGAGCGAAAAGGAGAGTTTCGTGAGCACCGAGTTAATCAGCGCGCTGCAGAATCCCGATCTTTATGACCACCCGATAGAGTCTTTCAAGGTTCTGGAAACGCACATTTCCTGGGTAATCCTCACGGGACCTTACGCCTACAAAATCAAGAAGCCGGTAAATTTTGGTTTCCTCGATTTCTCCAGCCTTGATCGCCGCAAACATTTCTGCGAGGAAGAGTTGCGCCTGAACAGCCGGCTGGCACCAGCGCTTTATCTGGATGTGGTCGCCATCACCGGCACGGCAGAGCAACCGCGTATCGGCGACGCCGGCGAGCCGTTCGAATACGCGATCCGGATGCGCCAGTTTGACCAGGGCAACCTGCTTGATGTGATGCAGGAGAACGATCAACTGGATCCCGACATGATGCGTGATCTGGCACGACAGGTTGCTGCCTTCCATCAGGACCTGCCCAAAGTCGCTGACGACAAGCCGCTGGGCACGCCCGATGCGGTCTTTGCCGCGATGCAGGAAAACTTCGAACAGATTCGCCCGCTACTCGATGACGACAGCCTGCTGCCACAACTGGATGCGCTGCAGAGCTGGACGGAATGCACCTTCGAGCGCCATCAGAACACCATTGCCGCCCGCCGTGAAAGCGGATTTGTGCGGGAGTGTCATGGTGATCTTCATTTGGCCAACATCACCCGGTTTGAAGATCAGATCACGGTGTTTGACTGCATTGAGTTCAACGAACCGTTTCGCTGGATCGACACCATCAACGATCTCGCCTTCCTGCTGATGGATCTCGAGTCCCGCGATGAATATGCCCTGTCGGCCGATGTCCTGAATGTCTATCTCGAATACAGCGGCGATTTTGACGGCGTTCAACTACTGCCGATGTACAAGACCTACCGCGCACTGGTGCGTGCCAAGATCGCCCTGTTCACACTTGGCAACCCGTCACTGAGCGAAGACGAAAAGCAGATATTGCGTGACCGTTACCGCAGCTACGCTGCTCTGGCGGAAAGTTACAGCGAAACACCTATTCCCTACCTGCTGGCGACGGCGGGGCTGTCTGGTAGCGGCAAATCCGTCATCAGCGCCATGTTATCCCGCAAGCTCGGCCTTATCCGGCTACGCTCAGATGTCGAGCGCAAGCGGCTACACGGCCTCGACCCGCTGGCCTCCAGCCGCTCAGGCATCGGCAAAGACATGTACAGCGAAGATTCCAATCGCCGAACCTATGAACGGCTGGCATCCCTGGCCACCCAATTGCTGCTGGGTGGCAATCCGGTGATTATCGATTCTGCTGCACTGCGCCAGTCCGAGCGGGCCGCCTTTGATGATGTCGCCACCAATCTGGGCCTGCCGTTTGCGCTGATCGACTGCAAAGCGCCGGAGGAAACCCGTAAAAAGTGGGTGCGGGAGCGCCAGGGGGATGCCTCGGAAGCAACCGAGCAACTGCTTGAAGAACAGAAAAAATGGGTAGAACCGCTAACCGCGGAAGAAAACGCTCACACGGTACACGTGCATACCGACACCGATCGGGTAGCTGAAAGCCTGGCAGATCGCATCCGCGCGCACTTCGGCCACGGCTGAGGAGCTTCTCGGGGGTGATCGCAAAATGCGGCGCCCCCGACAGTTTCAGCTACACTTGCACCAACACTTTCGGGGAGTTTTTGCTGTGGAAGAGAACGTACGCATTATTGATGATCCGCTGTATCAGACTCTGCGGAATGAGAACATCGACGCCTTTAACGAGGCCAAAGCGAAAATCAGCGCCTGCCCCAGTTTTTCTCACGGCGATTTCAGAGGGCTGGATCTGCGCGGTATCAATGTCGAGGGCATGGATCTCAGTCATGCCTATTTCAGGGGTGCCGATATTCGCGGCGTGGATTTCAGCAAAACCAATATGGAAGGTGCGAGCATCGCGGGCGCAAAAATTTCCGGCTGCCTTTTTCCTACCGAGCTGCATGCCGACGAAATTGTGATGTCACTGAATCACGGCACTCGCATGCGATACAATGTAGGCAAGTGACGCCCGACCAAGCTGCCCTGCCATGGGTATCGCGCCACACAACCGATCATCATTCACGTTATTCAAGGATCAGCCCGTCCGGATGCCAGAACCCCTTACCCACCGCATGGCCAATGATCTGGCTGAACTGGAATGCCGTGAGATTGAACTGGCCGAAGGGGTGACCGGTTTTGTCATCCGGATCGACAACCAGTTCTACGCCTACCGCAATCGGTGCCCGCATCTGGGCATCGAACTCAACTGGATGCCCAATCAGTTTCTGGATGCCGACAAGTGCTTCATTCAATGTTCGACCCACGGCGCGCTGTTTACGCCAGATGACGGCCATTGCATTGCAGGCCCCTGCGCCGGCGACCAACTGACGCCCTGGCAGGTTCAGCAAGAAAACGACAGCCTGCTGATCACGGCTACAATCTAGCGGTAACGGGTAACGCGTCCGTCAGCGTCAATCGTGTCGGCGACAATGCCGCCCGCCAGGCTAACACCTCCACGCCGTGCGCAATCGCTTGCCTCAGCAATGCACCATAGTCAGGATCGATATGATCTGCAGGCGCGACCCGGTCAATCCCCGTGTGGTTAACACAGAACACCAGTACGGCCCTGTCACCGGCATCAACTTGCGCCATGAGTTCTCGCAAATGCTTCTGCCCTCTCAGCGTGACGGCATCCGGAAAATAGCCTTGCCCGTCATCTCCTGCCAGGGTGACATTCTTGACCTCAACCCAGGCATCCGGTGCCGTATCGTGGCCTGACAAATGCAGATCGATCCGACTTTTCTCCGCACCGTACCTGACCTCGCTGCGTATGGTCGCATAGCCTTTCAGCGGCTCGATAACACCCTCTTCTATGGCCTGGCGCACTTGCCGGTTTGGCCTGGCAGTATTGATCATCGCCAATTCATCCGGGCCGGTTTCAACCAACTCCCAGGTGTACGCCAGCTTGCGTTTGGGATCACGGCTTTCACTGAGCCAGACCCGGCTACCTTCCCCCTTGCAGCCGGACATGGAGCCGGTGTTGGGGCAATGTGCCACAACAACCTTCCCATCCGGCAATTCAACGTCTGCCAGAAAGCGCTTATAGCGTTTTATCAGCCGGCCTTCGACCAGCGGCTCCTCAAACGTCATAAAAAACTCCACCTGTTACCAGCGCCATCACCGAACCACATAACCGCGAACGGATCGCATTTCTATAGAAATCATTAGCCTATAGTACCCTGAGCCGGAGCTTGCGACACGGTCGGCAATTCAATCCCGCGCGACCCGCCAAGACACTAGCGCGACCCAGACTAATCTGCTATTTTCCGCAGATTAATTTTGGCCCGCCGCTCCACGCCTTGAGTCTGTTGATGCCAATACTGTGCAAGGCAGATATAGTGTTAAACACCTGATACATTCGGGGCGAGCGACAGGAATTCGAAGCGAGCGTACTTCCTACGTTCGCCAGGCCCTACGGGCAGGACATTCGCACCACCGGTGACGAACATCTCCCGCAGTAAAGGAAAGAGGCTGGTTTATATGCCGAAGACTAAAGAGAAAGCCCAAGACGGCTTTACAAACTTCACGCCTTACGAAATGAAGAAAGGCGAGGAGTACATGAGTGATGAGATGCACGATCACTTCCGCAGCCTTCTGCTCAAATGGAAGCAGGAACTGATGGAAGAAGTGGATCGCACCATGCATCACATGCAGGAAGACGCGGCGAACTATGCTGATCCGAGCGACCGTGCAACCCAGGAAGAAGAGTTCAGTCTGGAATTGCGCACCCGTGATCGTGAGCGCAAGCTGATCAAGAAAATTGACCAGACCATGGATCGCATCGACAAAGATGACTATGGCTTCTGCGATCAGTGCGGCGTTGAGATCGGCACCCGCCGTCTTGAAGCCCGCCCGACAGCGACGCTTTGCATCGACTGCAAAACACTGGCCGAGATCCGCGAACGCCAGACCGGCATCTGATACCGGCAGACGGAACCGGGAAGGCGCTGCCTTTCCGGTCACCTCATCTCATGCATTCAGACTACCGGGGCCGCTTTGCTCCGTCTCCCACAGGCCCGCTTCACTTTGGCTCACTGGTTACAGCCGTGGCCTCGTACCTGGAAGCTCGCACCCGCAACGGTGCCTGGCTGGTACGCATTGAAGACCTTGACCCTCTGCGCGAATCACAGGAAGCCACATCGGCTATCCTGCGTAGCCTGGAAGCCCACCACCTGAACTGGGACGAGACGGTCCGCTACCAGTCAGCGCGTCATGATGCCTACGCCGAGACTATCGACCGGCTAGTCGCCGCCCGCAACGCCTACTCTTGCATCTGTTCCCGCAAGGAACTGAATGCCCATCAGGGCCGACATCCTCATCACTGCCGCGACCGAAGACCCAACAGCGCAGCTGACGACTTGCCCGCCGCCACCCGGTTTCGCCTCGACGATCAAACCATTGAATGGCACGACCGCCTGCTGGGACCGCAATCACAGACCCTGCGAGGCGAAATCGACGATCCCGTTATCCAGCGCAAGGAAGGATTTTACGCCTATCAGCTGGCGGTTGTTGTGGATGACATTGATCAGCAAATTACCGATATCGTCCGCGGCTCGGACCTGCTCGAAACGACCGCATCCCAGATCTGCCTGTACCGCGCTATCGCCGCCGTACCGCCGGATTATCTGCATATCCCGGTGATCCTTAATACCGATGGCCAGAAACTAAGCAAACAGACCCACGCCGCTGCGCTCGATGACCGGAAGCCGGGACAGAACCTGTGGCAAGCGCTCTTCGCTCTGGGCCAGCAACCACCATCTGCGCTTTTTACAGCGCCACCAGCCGAGACACTGGCATGGGCAGAAACCCACTGGACACCTTCACAGCTCCCGCTCGCACCGGCACAACAACAGGATTCAACGCCTGACAGCCCGGGCAGTCCCGTGGTATAAACGGCCATTCACGACAGCAGGGAACGATAGTCCGATGTACATCTACCGCCTGGTTTTTCTGCTCGTTCTGGCCGTTTATATTTTCTCGCCCAACATTCTCGACTGGCTGATTCAGCCGGGAACAGCCTGGTACAGTCCTTTTGTTGCCTGGGCGTGTCTGATTGCGGTCGGCTTCTGGCTCGAATGGCGACGGGATCCAAATGAGTTTTAGCCTTACGACGCTGATTCTGGTCAGCTTCGGGTATCTGTTGCTGCTGTTTGGTATCGCTCACATTACCGAGCGCGGCATCATCCCCAAGCGCTGGGTACGCCACCCTGTTGTTTATGTGCTGAGCCTCGGCGTCTACGCCGGCACCTGGGCCGTATACGGCGCGGTCGGTATGGCGGGCGAGTTCGGCTTCGGCTTTATTGCCTATTACATCGGCATCAGTGGCGCCTTCCTGCTCGCGCCGGTATTGCTTAATCCGGTTCTGCGCATCGGACGCGCCTACCAGTTGACGTCGCTGGCTGATCTTTTTGCTTTCCGCTACCGCAGTCAGTGGGCAGGCACTCTGGTTACCCTGCTATCAGCCGCTGCCATCCTCTCGCTGCTCAGCATGCAGATCAAAGCCGTTGCGGATTCTGCCGCCCTGCTCTCGCCCCATACCTCGCCTCGTATGGTCGGCATCCTCTTCAGCGTGGCCATGATCCTGTTTACCGTTTTGTTCGGCGCGCGGCACGAACAAGGCGGCGACAGCCATCAGGGGCTGGTGATCGCCATTGCTTTCGATTCGCTCGTCAAGCTGTCGGCGTTGTTGCTACTGGGCGCGGTGCTGCTGTATTCGGTTTTCGGTGGACTCTCCGGACTGGATCAGTGGCTTGCATCCACCTCCTATTCACCCAGCCCGTTTTCCCAACAGCTGAACGACGGCGGTTGGCGTGCCCTTATGCTGATGTCGTTTTCAGCCGTGCTGGTTTTACCCCACATGTACCACATGGTTTTCAGCGAAAACCCGAGCCCCAAGGCGCTCGCCAAAGCAAGCTGGGGTTTGCCGCTCTACCTGTTTCTGCTGAGCCTGCCTGTGCCGATCATCCTGTGGGGCGGCATTGCACTGGAAGCACCCACAACCGCAAGTTTCTATGCCCTCGGCACTACGTTCTCCCTTAACAGCCCGGCACTGACTCTGGTCATGTACATCGCAGGCCTGTCCGCCGCCAGCGGCCTGATGATTGTCAGCACCCTGGCGCTTGCGGGCATGGTGCTGAACCATGTGGTGCTGCCGTTGCGCCCCCCGAGAGAGCAGTCCAACATCTATAGCTGGCTACGCTGGGTCAAACGGCTGCTGGTCGCCATCATCATTTTTGCGTCACTGCTGTTTTATGACTGGGTGGGATCACGCCTGGACTTCTCCACGTTGGGTATTCTCGCACTGTCAGGCGCACTCCAACTCCTGCCCGGCGCACTCGCCGTTATTTACTGGCCGGAAGGCAATCGGAAAGGCCTGATCGCAGGGTTGTTGGCAGGCGCCGGCGTCTGGATTCTCGGGCTGGTTCTGCCTTTTTCATATGCCCCCGACCTGTTGCACCGACTGGGATTGCCGGTCGTCGATCCAAGCAACTCGCACATCTACGTGTTTGCGAGCCTTACGCTCAATGTCGTGGTGTTTGCGCTGGTGTCGCTCCTGTCGCGCACATCAAATGAAGAAAGCAGTGCGGCGCAGGCCTGTTCGCTCGGCGCGCTGTCCAGGCCGCGCAGGCGCGAACTGCTATCCGGGTCATCAGAGGAGTTCAAGCAACAGCTCGCCAAACCGCTGGGCATTGCCGTGGCTCAGCGGGAAATTGACCGTGCCCTGACCCAGCTTCGGTTACCGCCCGTCGAATACCGCCCCTACCAGTTGCGGCGGCTACGGGACCAAATCGAAGTCAACCTGTCAGGCCTGATGGGGCCTTCTGTAGCCCAGGACATCGTCAAACATCACCTGGGATTCAAACCCCAGGCCGGACGAGGCTCTGGCCAGGATATCCATTACATCGAAAAGGCGCTGGGAGATTACCAGAGCCAGCTGACAGGTCTTGCCGGTGAGCTGGACAATCTGCGTCGGCACTATCGTCAGACCTTGCAAAACCTGCCTATCGCAGCCTGCTCCGTCGGCGACGATGGCGAAATACTGATGTGGAACCACGCAATGGAAAGGATCACCGGCATCGCTGCCGATGATGTTGTGGGGGCACGCCTGAATGCGCTTCCCGATCAGTGGAACGAGATGCTGGACGACTTCGTCAGCGGCGAAGAGCTTCACCGGCACAAGCACCGGCTGGACATGAAAGGCCGGCCGCGCTGGTTCAACCTGCACAAGTCCACCCTCAGTGGCCCGGATCATCCGGAAGGCGGCAACGTCGTGCTGGTGGAGGACCAAACCGAAACCCGGCTACTCGAAGATGAGCTGATGCACAGTGAGCGGCTGGCATCTGTTGGCCGCCTTGCCGCCGGCGTAGCCCATGAAGTCGGCAATCCGGTCACCGGCATTTCGTCACTGGCACAGAATCTCAAGCTTGAAACCGATAATCCGGACATCCTCCAGACAGCGGATCAGATTCAGCAACAGACCCGGCGAATTTCCCGTATCCTCCAGTCACTGATGAATTTCGCGCGCTCCGGCAATCATGCCCAGGCCAACCGATACGAGCCGGCGGTGATCAGGCGCTGCGTGGATGAATCCATTAACCTGGTATCACTCAGCGGGAAGGGGCGCAGCCTCAATTATCAGAACGACTGCCCGGAGGACTTGATGGTGCTGGGCGACGAGCAGCGCCTGGTTCAGGTTTTTGTTAACCTGCTTGCGAATTCACGCGACGCATCACCGGAAGGCAGTACCATCCGCGTGAGTGGAAAGCGGGAAGCTTACTCCGCTATCATCGAAGTGATCGATGAAGGTGATGGCATACCCGCAGACCAACTCGACCATATTTTTGAGCCCTTCTATACGACCAAAGGACCTAACCAGGGCACCGGCCTTGGGCTGGCTCTGGTGTACAGTATCGTGGAAGAGCACTACGGCAACATTCAGGTGGAAAGCCCGGTTTCCGACGCCGGACAAGGCGGCACGTGCATCCGCCTGAAGCTACCTGCCTATGAAATTGAAGACGACGCCCAAGAGCGTTCCGGAATCGTCGACTGAAAGAGGCATTAAACCGAAGCATGCGCCGTATCCTGATCGTAGAAGATGAAGAAATTATCCGCTCCGCGCTACGCAAGCTGCTGATGCACGCGGACTATGATGTGTCAGATGCAGGCTCGGTTGACGAAGCCCGCACCCGATTCAATCTCGACAATTTCGACCTGATCATTTCAGACCTTCGTCTTCCGGGCGCTGCCGGCACCGAATTGATCCGGCTGGCTCCCAACACGCCAGTCCTCATCATGACCAGTTACGCCAGCCTTCGATCGGCCGTCGACTCAATGAAACTGGGCGCCGTCGAATACATTGCCAAGCCGTTCGATCACGATGAAATGCTCGCCTCCGTAGAAGAGATCATCCGACGTAGTGACGGCACAACATCCGATGAAACCGCCTCCGGCCTGCCCGGCGAAGACATCGACCAGCATGACGCCGATCCTTCCCGCATCATGTTCGGCGAGTGCAGCGCCATGCAGCGCGTCTTCACCTTGATCCGAAAAGTCGCCCCGACTGATACAACCGTACTGATTCAGGGCGAGTCAGGCACGGGCAAGGAGCTGGCAGCCCGGGCACTGCACCAACTGAGCCCGCGAGCTCGACAGCCATTGATCTGCGTTAACTGTGCAGCCATCCCGGAAAGTCTGATTGAATCGGAACTGTTTGGTCATGAAAAAGGCGCCTTCACCGGCGCAGTATCTGCCCGCACAGGGCTGATTGAAGCCGCGGACGGTGGCAGCCTGTTTCTTGATGAAATAGGCGAACTGCCAGCCGAGGCTCAGGCCCGTTTACTGCGGGTATTACAGGAAGGCGAAATTCGCAAAGTCGGCTCAACCCAGAGCCGCCAGGTCAACGTGCGGATGATCGCGGCCACTCACCGCAACCTCAAAGCAATGACGCGCACGGGCGAATTCCGGGAAGACCTTTATTACCGCCTCAACGTCATGCAGGTGCGCATTCCTCCGCTGCGCGAGCGGGATGCCGATATCCTCGGGCTGGCCAGACGCTTCCTGCAGCGGCAAGCCAAACGTATGGAAAAACCCGGCCTCAGCCTGGCGCCAGACGCTATGCGCCTGATCGAGCGGCATCGCTGGCCTGGCAACGTGCGGGAGCTTGAGAACGCCATCGAACGGGCCGTCATCCTCTGCGACGACGACCTGATCACTGCATCCTTGCTGGATCTGGACTCGGAAAGCGACGATTACCCTATCCCGGAAACACTGCTTGAAGAGGACAACCCGTCCCCGAGTCAGGATCCTCAGGCCACGAACGACCTCTCACTGGAAGATTACTTCCAGCACTTCGTTCTCGAAAACCAGGACAAGATGAGCGAGACCGAGCTGGCCCAGAAGCTGGGCATTAGCCGCAAGTCGCTGTGGGAGCGCCGGCAACGTCTTGGCATTCCGCGCAAAAAAGCAGGCACCTGATAACCGCGGCCGGCGCAATGCCGGCCTCCGCCGCCCCCCATTCCGAACAACACCGCAGTACCGCTTCTCTCGCCCGCCATCAACGTGTGCAATTGTCGGTCCGAATATCGCAGCCCCCTCAGCTATTCGAATCCTGGCCATAAACAAATGAATCAACTTTCAACTGTTACCGCACGTTACCTCAGGGAACAGCCTTGGTCTGAAAAGTGAGATCCAAGTAACACTTTCGTATAAAAACAGTCTCTCGGTAAACCCGTATATTTCGTAAATCACTGTTAATAAAGAACTAATAAAAACTGGCACACGCAATGCAATCTTATTGGGGTGAACAACAACAAGAATTGAATGACGCAGCGTCAAAAACAAAAACAAAAAGCTGCAATGCGCTCAGCAACAAAAACAAGAATTGAGCGCGAGCGAACTGAGTGTTTTGGGTGCTGGGCTTTTTAGTGGTACCTGACTGTTGCGAGTTGCACATGTAGATAAGAATCGTCTTCCAGACGCCGCTATATTTGCTCCAATCTCGTGAAAAGTCATTGTCACTCTATGTGGTCAAAGCGTTCCGCTCGCATCATTCGCTCTCAACCTGGAGCCATGCTCTAAAAATTTGAGAGCTTACGTCCCCACTTTCGGGATGTGCCACAACAACAAAAATGCAGATCGTCTACTCTTCTCGGCGGGTTCGTGATTCACGATCCCGCCTTTTGATTTTCTGGGCCAGACGTTTTCTGTCAGGCGAAGAACAGGCCTTCATCGGATAGAACTTCACCCCTGTTCATTTTCCACCTGCCCTTGGCACAGGCATCGCCCGCGCGGTTTGAGTTCTGCGGTTCGCCTTCCCCGCCACAAAACGTTAAACTCCCGTCCTGACTGTGAGCAAAGACGGCTCAATGCCGCACAGACTCACTGGCCACCCGACGCATTCATCAGAACTGGTCTAGATGCTAAAAAAAATCATGTCCTATATGCCCGGGAAGGGCAGAAAAAAACAACAGCCGACTTATCAGCGACAGGTCATCCCCCGGGACCAACATACGGTATCCCGCTCGCTGATCAGTGAACCCGCCAAAAAAGTGCTGAGCCGACTCAACAACGCCGGCTTTGAAGCTTACCTGGTGGGCGGCGGTGTCAGGGACATACTGCTCAACGGCCGCCCGAAAGACTTCGACGTGGCCACCAACGCCACGCCGGAAGAAGTCCGGGACCTGTTCCGAAATTCTCGCATGATCGGACGGCGGTTCCGCATCGTCCATGTTCTGTTTGGCCGCGAAATTATCGAAGTCACCACCTTTCGCGGTAATGCAACAGAAGCCGAAGACAGCAGCGATGACCAGCGCCGCGCCAGCGAGCACGGCCTGCTGTTGCGCGATAATGTATATGGCAGCATGGAAGAAGACGCCCTGCGCCGGGACTTTACCGTCAACGCGCTCTACTACTCGCTTGAAGATTTCAGCGTTATCGATTTTACCGGTGGCGTAGACGATCTTAACAATCGCCGCCTGACACTGATCGGGGATCCCGAAACACGCTACCGGGAAGACCCTGTGCGAATGCTTCGAGCGGTGAGATTTGCGGCCAAACTCGATTTCAGCATTGCCCCTGACACAGAAGCCCCTATCCAGACATTGGCGCCATTGCTGACGCACGTGCCCTCAGCGCGCCTGTTTGAAGAAGTTCTGAAACTGTTTTCTGCCGGTTATGGCGCAAAGACTTACGAGCTGCTGACCCAATACGGACTGCTGGCGCCGCTGTTCCCTGCTACCGCTGCGGCCATCGCAAACGGCGAACCCGATGACTTGATCCGCCGCGCGCTGGAGAATACGGACAACCGCATTCATCAGGGCAAGTCAGTCACACCTTATTTCCTCTATGCAGCGCTTCTTTGGCCCGCGTTGCAGGCCGAGTGGCAGCGACGTCAGGATAATGGTGAGCCCGCACAACCGGCGCTCCACCAGGCCATCGGCAAGGTAATCGGCCAGCAGGTTCAGGCTACCGCAATCCCCCGTCGCTTCTCAGGCCCGATGAAGGAAATCTGGGAACTGCAGATGCGACTGCCTCGCCGGAATGGCAAACGAGCACTTGTCACGCTCGAACATCCCCGCTTCCGCGCTGCGTACGACTTCCTGCTGGTCAGAGAAGCTGCCGGCGAAACCAACGAAGGCCTGGGTGAGTGGTGGACCGACTTCCAGAAAAAAGATGAAAAAGGCCGTGAGCGTATGCTGTCAGAGCTCGCGCCAAGTGGCCCAAAGAACCGGCGGCGCAAGCGCAAAAAGCCGGCAACGCCAAAGGACTGACAGCGCATGCCGGTCGTTGATGTCTACATCGGCCTTGGCAGCAACCTGGCCGACCCGCTACGCCAGCTTGCCGGCGCCATTACGGCACTGGCTGCGCTTCCGGAAACCTGCCTGATTGCCCAGTCACCCTTTTACGCCAGCAAACCGGTTGGCCCTCAGGATCAACCGGATTTCATCAACGGCGCAGCGCACCTCAGAACATCATTGCTGCCGCTTGAACTGCTGGATCAACTCCAGAACATAGAACAACACCACCAGCGCGAGCGCATTCAGCATTGGGGTCCACGCACGCTGGATCTGGATTTACTGCTATTCGGCATGCAAACGATAAACGAGCCCCGGTTGACCGTCCCCCATCGCGAACTGGCTAATCGGGATTTTGTCTTGCAACCACTGCTCGACCTGGCACCTGAGCTGACACTCCCGAACGGCGACACTGTTGCCGAATTGCGCCAGCGATGCCCTGACAATCAGTTACGCCTGCTTAATCCTGTCCCCTCGAGTCTTGCCACCCCCAGGCCTGAAGATTAACCTTAGGGACTGACTTTTATAGCCGGTCGTTTCTGACCCTTTAGAAAGCCGCTGCCCGGCTCATACCTCAGTAAACGGGCATCAGGCAGCCTCTCAAACAGAACCCACGAAAAAGGCGAGGATCTTATGGCCGTCACTATCAATACCCTTCGGGAACGCAAAGCAAAAGGTGAAGCCTTTTCTGCATTGACTGCGTACGACGCAACCTTCGCCCAACTGGTCAGCGAAGCGGGTGTGGATGTCATTCTAATTGGCGACTCCCTTGGCATGGTCCTGCAGGGCCATGACAGTACGCTTCCCGTTACACTGGAACAAATCAGCTATCACGTCCGCTCCGTCGCCAAGGGCAATCGCGGGGCACTGATCATGGCGGACATGCCATTCATGACTTATGGCACAGTCACAGCAGCGCTGGACAACGCGGCCGAACTGATGCGCGCCGGCGCCCAGATGGTCAAACTCGAAGGCACCGACTGGATGGCCGAAACGATACGGGCCCTGAGTGACCGTGGCGTGCCGGTTTGCGCACATTTGGGGCTCACGCCCCAGTTTGTGAACAAGTTTGGTGGCTACAAAGTACAGGGCCGCGGTGAAGAACAGGCGGATGAGATGGTCAGGCATGCCCAATTGCTTGAAGAAGCAGGCGCCGACGTCCTGCTGCTGGAGTGCGTACCTTCCGCACTCGCCAAGCGCATCACGGAAGCGGTCAAGGCTCCGGTAATTGGCATTGGTGCCGGCGCGGATACTGACGGCCAGGTGCTGGTCATGCACGACATGCTGGGTGTCACCACTGGTAAAACAGCACGTTTTGTAAAGAACTTCCTCGCAGAATCAGATTCGGTACAAGCCGCCTTCGCCGCCTATGCAAAAGCTGTCAGGGAACGCAGTTTCCCTGCCCAGGAGCACACGTTTAAAGCATGAGAACCGTCCACTCAATACGGGAGCTTCGCTCGCTTCTTAATAGCCACCGCCAAAACGGCCTCAAGATTGCATTGGTACCCACCATGGGTAATTTGCATGAAGGGCACATATCACTGGTCGAGAAAGCCAGGCAACACGGCGATATCGTGGTGACCAGCATTTTCGTGAACCCGATGCAGTTCGGGGCTAACGAAGACCTGAACACCTATCCCCGCACGCTCCGCGAAGACCAGCAAAAACTGGAAGATGCCGGCAATCACATTGTCTTTGCGCCAACCGCCGAAGAACTCTACCCGAACGGCTTGGCACAACAGTCGCAAGTCTCGGTGCCTGTGGTCAGCGAAGGACACTGTGGTGCCAGTCGCCCCGGACATTTTAACGGTGTCTCCACAGTGGTCACCATGCTGTTCAATATCGTGCAGCCTGACTATGCCATCTTTGGCGAGAAAGATGCCCAGCAGTTAGCCGTGATCCGAAAAATGACGAGCGACCTGTTCATGCCGGTTGAAATTGTCGGTGGCCCAACCATCCGCGAAGAGGATGGTCTCGCAAAAAGCTCTCGCAACGGCTACCTCTCGGCGTCAGAACGGCAGGTTGCACCAGCCCTCCATCAAGCCCTGCAAACAGCGGCCAAAGCGCTGGCAACCGGAAGCACCGATTACGCCGGTATTGAGCGGGACGCTATGGAGTCACTATCCCGGGCAGGTTTCCGACCCGATTACTTCAATATCAGCAGCAGCCTGACCCTTAAACCCGCTGCCCCGGACGACAAAGCACTGACGATTCTTGCTGCCGCATTTCTGGGCACCACCCGTCTGATAGATAACGTCACAATTGACCGTTAAATCATCTGCCATTACAGCCAGGGAGAGGCCCCAAAACATGAGCCACAGTTCTCTTACCAGTAAATCGGAATGGAAAAACCTGACAGCCCACCAGCAAGAGCTCAAAAATACGCATATGCGGGACCTGTTCGAACAGGACCCTCAGCGTTTTGACCGCTACTTTCTCAAGGCTGCCGGTATTTCACTGGATTATTCCAAGAATCTGATTGCCGATGACACCATGCCGCGCCTGACCGCACTGGCACGCGCTTGTGACCTGCCCGATAAAATCGAAGCCATGTTCCGGGGCGACAAGGTCAACAACACCGAAAACCGCCCGGCGCTCCATACGGCACTCCGCAACCTGTCGGACACGCCAATAGAAGTGGACGGCCAGGACATCATGCCGGAAGTCCGCAGCACCCTGGCTCGCATGGAAGAATTTGTCTGGCGTATCCGCAGCACCCAGTGGCGCGGCTTCACCAACAAACCGTTTACAGACGTTGTCAGCATCGGGATAGGCGGCTCCTTCCTCGGCCCCAAACTGGTATCCGCAGCCCTGAAACCCTATTGGCACGGTCACCTGAACTGTCATTACGTTGCCAACATCGATGGCAGTCATATCACCGAAGTACTGCGACACATCAACCCCGAAACCACTCTGTTCCTGATCCAGTCGAAATCTTTCCGCACTCAGGAAACGCTGGAAAACACCAAGGTGGCCCGGGAATGGTTCCTTCACAACGGTGGCGATGAGAACCTGATTTCCAAGCACTTTGTTGCCGTGACAGCCAATGAAGCAGATGCGGTGGAGTTTGGCATAGCGCCTGAAAACATCTTCCCGATGTGGGATTGGGTCGGCGGTCGCTATTCATTGTGGTCCGCCATAGGACTGCCGACCGCACTCACCATTGGCATGGAGAATTTCAGAGCACTACTGTCCGGTGCCCATGCGATGGACCAGCATTTCCGCACTGCGCCTCTGGAGCAGAACCTGCCAGTGACAATGGCCATGCTCGGTGTTTGGTATGGCAATTTCTGGGGTGCCGATGCTCACGCCATTCTGCCTTACGATCACTACCTCCGTGGCTTGCCGGCCCATTTGCAGCAACTGGACATGGAAAGTAATGGCAAGTGTGTGACCCGCGACGGCGTCGCCGTTGATTACGACACTGGCCCCATTATCTGGGGCGGCGCAGGCGCGAACGGCCAGCACGCCTATCACCAGCTATTGCATCAGGGAACGCGCCTGTCACCGGCGGACTTCATTATTCCGATGCGCACTCATAACCCGGTAGCGACCCATCATCCGATCCTGTTCGCCAACTGCCTGAGCCAGACTCAGGCACTGATGCAGGGCAAGAACCTGAAAGAAGCGAAAGCCGAACTCCGGGATCAGGGGCTGGACGCCACCGCTATCGAGAAACTGGCGCCGCACAAGGTTATTCCCGGCAACAAGCCGTCCAACACCATCCTTTTTGAACGGTGCACGCCGCGTATTGTGGGGGCTCTGGTGGCGCTATACGAACATAAAACCTTCGTACAGGGTGCAATCTGGGATGTGGATTCGTTCGATCAGTGGGGGGTCGAGCTGGGTAAGCAATTGGGACAGGATATTCTTGACCGATTGATGAAACCGGAAAATGGCGTCAAAACCGACAGCTCAACTGACGGTCTGATCGCCCTGTTCCGGCACAAGCACCAGGACGACGCCTGATGCCTGCAGTCGCGACATTCAGGCGTCAGCAGCGCTGACCTCTGAACTATCATCGGAACTATCGCCTGAACTATGGATGGCGCGGGGTGAGATCACCTCGCCCCGCCAACTGAAAGGCACCACCCACAACTTCTGATCGCGAGCGTACTGGCTCCAGAGTTCAGTATAATTCTGACCATTGACCGGATGCTGATCCACCGGCGCAATCTCGGCCAGCGGACATAGCACAAAGGCATTGGTCAGAATTTCCGAGCGCGGCAACTCAACACCATCAAAGACGCCCACCCGATCATCGTAGGTCAGAATATCAAGATCCAGCGTTCGGGCACTGAACTTGGGCGCATCATGGTGACGACCGTTCTCAGCCTCCAAAGCTTTGAGGAACCGTGATAGCGTGGACACCGACTCTTCCGTCTGCAGTCCAACTACCAGGTTCAGAAAGTGCTCTCCGTCAAATCCGACCGCTTCACTTTCATAGACTGACGATACGGTCAGCCTGCCATAATGTTCTGCCAACGCATTCAACGCAGCATGGATATGGCGCTCACGCTCGATGTTACTGCCAATGCTGATATAAACCCTTGCCGCGTTTGACACTATCGTGTCCCTCTCTCTATTCGAACACCCACTGCACGCGCCGTTGGAACAGCGCCGGGTTTGCGTATGACAAGCCGTACCCAGGACGTACCGAACTGCGTCCGGATCAAGCCGGCAATGGCCTCCGCTGCGCACTCCAGTAACTGGGGCTGGTTCTGCTCAAACCAACCGGTGACAGCTGCACTGACGGCAGCATAGTCTAACGCATCTTCCACTGCGTCAGACTGACCGGGAATGCCGATATCCCAGGCCATCTCCAGATCAATCTCGAGTCGCTGCAATATCTCCCGCTCCCAGCCATAAACGCCGATTACGGTTTCCACTGCCAGACCTTCAATAAAAACAGTATCAGTCACACCAACTCCGGTTCTTTAAAACTTGCAGCCGGCAACCCATTCACTTTAACGTAACTGGAACCGACCTCCCGCTGGTCGTAACTGACCCGCTTATCCCGCCAGTCTCCTGACAGCTTTTGGGGAAGCGATTCTCGCATAATCAGACGATGCGCGTCTCTGCCCATGACCGATTCACTTGTATCTGTTTTGTTTAGCCTCGGTGCCTATTTGTCAGGCTCCGTTATGTTTGCGCCGATTGTTTGCCGGCTATGGTCACTTCCCAATCCCCGTGCACAAGGCTCCGGTAATCCTGGCGCGACCAACGTCTACCGCATCGGTGGCTGGCTCCCGGCAAGTCTCACGCTGTTGCTGGACGCCGCAAAAGGCGCACTGCCCGTATACGCAGCGGCGGCGTACGGTTTGGGGATTATTCCGCAGGCGTTTATCGGGCTCTGCGCCATCACCGGCCACATGCTACCTGTTTTCGCGCGCTTTCAGGGGGGCAAAGGTGTCGCTACAGCACTTGGGGCAGGTGTTGCGCTGGCACCCGCCACAACACTGATACTTGCCGCTATCTGGGGGCTGATCGTCTGGCGCTGGCGCATCTCATCTCTGGCATCTGTGTGCGCAGTATTGGCCGGGCCTGTCATCAGCGCACTTTTGGAGCCCGATGCCTTGCCCCTGTTCGGCCTGCTCGCCTTGCTGATTCTGGTGCGGCACAGGGACAATCTGATCCGGCTGGCACAGCATCGCGAACCACCTGTATAAAGAGCAGGCCAAACACCCCTGTTAGCGCTTCAACCCGTCCTCACAACGCTCTTCCAGTGATGGCAGCGTATCCATTGGCCAGCGCGGCACCGCGATAATCCGGTCGCCGTCACGCTGCCCTGCTTTCAACCGTTGGCAACCGGCATAGGCGATCATCGCACCATTGTCAGTGCAGAATTCCGGGCGGGCGTAGAAGACCCCGGCGTTGAGCTTACGCACCATTTTTTCGAGCGCGCCACGCAACCGCTGGTTGGCACTCACACCACCTGCGACCACCAGACGTGAGCAACCACTCGCTTCCAGAGCTCGGCGACATTTGATAGTCAGCGTCTCGACAACAGCCACTTCAAACGCCAATGCAATATCTGCGCGGGTCTGATCATTCAGATCACCTTCCGCCCTGGCCGCATTGACGGTGTTCAAGGTGAAGGTTTTCAGACCACTGAAGCTGAAATCCAGCCCGGGACGATCCGTCATTGGCCGAGGGAATCGATAGCGCCCCGGCGCACCCTGACCTGCCAGCCTCGCAATGCCCGGACCGCCGGGATAATCAAGTCCCAGCATTTTGGCGGCCTTATCGAACGCCTCGCCGGCAGCGTCATCGACTGACTCACCCAACAAATCGTACTGACCAATGCCATCAACTCTAACCAATTGGGTGTGACCGCCCGACACCAGCAACGCAACAAACGGAAACGCCGGCGGATTATCTTCCAGCATTGGCGCCAGCAAGTGCCCTTCCATGTGATGAACGCCCAGCACTGGGATATCCAGCGCTAACGCCAGCGCGTGCGCCACTGAACCGCCCACCATCAGCGCACCAATCAGGCCCGGCCCGGCGGTATAGGCAATAGCGTCCAGGTCAAGCCGACCACAACCCGCCTCAGCCAATACCTCATCGCATAAAGGCAACAGCTTTCGCACGTGATCTCTTGATGCCAGCTCTGGCACTACGCCGCCGTAATCCGCATGCACCTCAATCTGGCTGTATAACGCGTCGGACAAAAGCCCTCGCTCACTATCAAACAGCGCGACTCCTGTCTCATCACACGACGTTTCAATTCCAAGAACCAGCATTCAGGTCGCCTCAACCATCAAAAACATGGCGCCCAGCGCACCTACTGCGCGAGCAATCGAACAAACTCCCGCTATTTTATCAGAGAAGCGCACACCTCGACGCTACGAATCACCCGCAAATCCTCCCAGGGTGTACCTGGAAAGACCGGCCCCTCTGACTTATCTGATTGCACGCTTTACAACCAGATAGATTAGGCGCTATCATTGCCGCCCTTAAATCTGTGCTGATCGAGTTTTGGCCAATGTCACTTTTGGCGGATGTTACCGGATCAGTCTCAGAACTAACGAATCATCAGGTCACGCGCAAACGTATTATCCGCGCGGGGCTCTGACACTTAATCCGATTTGATAAAGGTAGGTGATTCCCGAATGCCAGCTGTTAAAGTGAAAGAGAACGAGCCATTCGACGTAGCTCTGCGTCGCTTCAAGCGGTCTTGCGAAAAAGCCGGTGTCCTGTCTGAAGTGCGTCGTCGTGAGCACTACGAGAAGCCGACTGCAGTTCGTAAGCGTAAAGCTGCCGCTGCCGTGAAGCGTCATCTCAAGAAGCTTCAGCGTGAGCAGCGCAAGTTCGAGCGCCTGTACTGAGTTTTAGTCAGAGCTGAACTGCGGCTGACTGCCTGACTGCAAAGCCGATTGATACTAGCAGCATCACAGTATCAAGGCGCAGTCCGGGGTAATCGCATACAATGCCGTCGTGGCCTCGCCTCGGCGGCATTTTTGGCTTGTAGCCAGCCTCACGATACTGACTCCGCAGCCTGATACCGGTCGACCTTTTAAACAGGCGAATGCCGGTGCCTGAGCTAATCTCTAGGTGCTGACAACACCGCAACTCCGGAGATGCCATGAGCGGAATGATCCCTCAACGCTTTATTGACGACCTGCTCGATCGCATTGATCTGGCCGAGTTGATAGGCAACAGGGTCACGCTCAAAAAAGCAGGCGGTAGCTACAAGGCCCGCTGCCCGTTTCACGATGAAAAAACGCCGTCGTTTAACGTACGTCCGGACAAAGGCTTCTATCATTGTTTCGGCTGTGGCGCCCATGGTGATGCCATCAGCTTTATCCGGGAGTTTGACCATCTCGGATTTACCGAAGCGGTAGAAGACCTTGCCCGACGCGCCGGCCTCGAAGTCCCTTACGATCAGGCAGCCCGCCAGGAAATCCAGCAGGCGCGCACCCTGACCGACGCACTGGACTTTGCCAACCAGTTCTATCGCAATGCGCTTGCCGAGCCCGGATCGGGCTTCGCCCGTGACTATCTTCAGAAGCGGGGTCTGGATAAGGCGATTATCGAGCTTTACCAGATCGGTTTTGCACCCGCTGACGGCAACGCGCTTCATCTTGCGGCCGAGCCGGCACTGCAAGGCCCGCTAAACGAAACAGGCACCGTCTCCGACCGGTTTGGCCGGCCAAGAGACTTGTTTCGAAACCGGATCATGTTTCCGATCCGCAATACCCGCGGCAGAACCGTTGGCTTTGGCGGCCGCACGCTGGGTGATGACAAGGCGAAGTACATTAACTCGCCCGAGTCAGACGTTTTTCATAAAAGTCGCGAAGTCTACGGACTCTATGAAGCGCAACAATCGCTTCGACGGCTGGATCGCCTACTGGTGGTCGAAGGCTACATGGACGTTATTGCACTGGCGCAAAACGGCATTCATGAGGCCGTCGCAACTCTGGGCACCGCGACAAACCAGGACAGCCTGCAAGCGCTACTGCGTCACGTCCGCCATATTATTTTCTGTTTTGACGGCGACAATGCCGGTTTCAGGGCAGCTGACAAGGCGATGGAAAACGCCCTTGAATTACTGGCTGACGGCATGCATCTCCAGTTTCTGATGCTGCCGGACGGGGAAGATCCAGACACCCTGATCCGCAAAGAAGGAGCTGAGGCCTTTCGCAAGCGAATTGACGGCGCAGCCCCTCTGTCGAGATTTCTTTTCGATCGACAAAGTGCCGGCCTTGACCTGAATCTTCCGGAACATCGGGGCGAGCTTCGGGCCCGGGTAGAGCCTTTGCTGAACCGCATGCCCCGCTGCACATTGCGGGACGCCATGTGGCACGAAATGCTGCGGCTGTGCGGGCGTCGTGAGTGGCAGGGACGGCAGGACTGGAAAAAAGGCGACGGCAGACGGGAGCGAATCAACGAAGAACCGGTCGAAGTAAGACTGAATCCCGATAGTAGCCTAAGCCTGGCATTGATCGAAGCGCCTGAACTGGCCAACGAAATACTGGAAGCCGGCATGCGCGACCGCCGGCTTCGACAATCAACAGCACTCGCCCAGTGGATACGGGACGAGCAGCTAAACAAACACGGCGACGTGATCGCCGCTTTGGCCTTTAACCACAAGGCCCGGGAACGCTTCTACCATCTGTTTGATGGCATTGAACATGTTCCGACAAGAGAAAACCTTCTCGCAACAGCGCGGGAAATGCTAACACCTAACCAGGAAGCCGTCCGCAAGCAGAAGATTGCGGCCCTGATCAGACGGAAGACGTCAGGCGAGTTTACCGAGGACGATCATCGTGAACTCAAGCGCCTGAGTAGCGGAACCATTCAGGATCAGGGATAGGCAGGAAAACGGGAACTAGCTGCCAGTGCAGCGTTGCGATGTGCCACTGCCCGAAACCCGAGAGGTTTTCGGGGCAAACAATGACACTGCCCTTGAAATACGGGCAAATCGCCACCAGTTAGTGGGAACTGGCAGAGTTTTTTGCGACAGCTATAATGGCTGTTTATCTTTTCATCTTTTCTACAGCGAGTCCATAGGGTGTCTATGTCAGGCAATTCGCAGAAGTCACGTTTGAAAGACCTCATCGCACGAGGCAAAGAACAAGGGTACCTGACCTACGCCGAAGTCAACGACCACCTCCCTGAGGATATAGCGGATCCGGATCAGGTGGAAGACATCATCCGGATGATCAACGACATGGGCATTCAGGTGTCCGAAGTTGCCCCTGACGCTGATACCCTGCTGATGACCGATGGCGATACCTCGGCCGATGAAGCCGCTGCAGCAGAAGCAGCTGCAGCCCTGGCCGCGGTCGAAAGCGATGCTGGCCGGACGACGGATCCTGTGCGTATGTACATGCGCGAGATGGGTACCGTTGAACTGCTGACCCGCGAAGGCGAGATTGTCATTGCAAAGCGCATTGAGGAAGGGATTCGCGACGTTATGGCCGCGATTGCCCATTTCCCGGGCACCGCCAGCACGGTTATCGGGGCATACGACCGCATTATCGAAAATGAAGGCCGTATCAGCGATATCGTAACCGGGTTCCTTGATCCTGACGGCGCCGAGCCGTTCATGGGCGAAACGCCTGCTCCGGAAGAAGACACGTCAGATAGCAACGACGACGATGACGACGACGAAGAGGAAGAAACCGAGAGCGGCCCGGATCCTGAAGAGACCCGCCTGCGCTTCGAACTTCTGAGAGAGAAGCTGGCCATTGCCGACGCCGCCCTGGAAGAGCATGGCCGCGACAGCAAGGTCACACAGGATGCCCTGAACGAACTGGGCGAAGTATTTGCCCCGTTCAAACTGGCCAATAAAGCATTTGACGAGTTGGTTCGGGTTATTCGCTCAACCAATGAAGCGGTTCGCGCAAACGAGCGCACTATAATGAACCTCTGCATTCGCGAAAGCCGTATGCCGCGCAAGGACTTCATCAAGTCTTTCCCCGGTAACGAGACCAATATCGAATGGGCGACCAAAATCGCCAAGAGCAAGAAGCCATACGCCGACAAAGTCGCTGAACGACTGGATGAAATCCTCCGTATGCAAAAGCGCATACTGAACATCCAGACTGACGTCGACCTTGTGGTTTCCGATATCAAGGAAATCAACCGCCGCGTCTCTATCGGCGAAGCCAAGGCCCGTCGTGCCAAGAAGGAAATGGTGGAAGCCAACCTGCGCCTGGTTATCTCCATCGCTAAAAAGTACACCAACCGCGGTCTGCAATTCCTCGACCTGATCCAGGAAGGCAACATCGGACTGATGAAGGCGGTCGACAAATTCGAGTACCGCCGTGGTTACAAGTTCTCGACCTACGCCACCTGGTGGATTCGTCAGGCGATTACCCGCTCGATTGCAGACCAGGCACGGACTATCCGTATCCCGGTTCACATGATCGAAACGATCAACAAGCTCAATCGGATTTCCCGCCAGATGCTGCAGGAAATGGGCCGTGAACCGACACCGGAAGAGCTGGGCGAGCGCATGGAAATGCCTGAGGACAAGATCCGCAAGGTACTGAAGATCGCAAAAGAGCCGATCTCCATGGAAACCCCAATCGGTGATGACGAAGATTCACACCTGGGCGATTTCATTGAGGACATTCAGGCCCTTTCACCGGTTGATTCCGCTACAGCGGAAGGCCTTCGCGAAGCAACACGCTCCGTACTGGCCGGACTGACAGCACGCGAGTCCAAGGTACTGCGGATGCGCTTCGGCATCGAAATGAACACCGACCACACCCTTGAGGAAGTCGGCAAGCAGTTCGATGTTACCCGTGAGCGAATTCGTCAGATCGAAGCCAAGGCATTGCGCAAACTGCGTCATCCTTCGCGCTCCGATCACCTGCGTGGCTTTATCGACGATCATAACTCCTGATAACACCTCATCAGGTATAGCGGGCGCCTTACCCTATGGGTATAATGGCGCCCGTTTTTACTTCCTTTTCGGGCCCATAGCTCAGTTGGTTAGAGCAGTCGACTCATAATCGATTGGTCCCTGGTTCAAGTCCAGGTGGGCCCACCATTCTTTTCAGCTTCTCTCCTCCCATAAAAGACTATTTCCGCACACCACCTCCCAAACTGCAGCAATGAATCCAATTTACGCCTCCTGCTGCCCACAGAATCCGTCAAAAACACATTCAAAACGCAACACGCCACATAGATAAAACCACCCGTTTTGAGATGTTCGTCACAGCAAAATCAAGATAAATATTTGGCAATGGAACGGTAATCCGTTAGAGAGGCTCAATCAAAAAACGAAAGAATAATTATTATCTAATTGTTTTTTATAGATTTATTTAGATCCCATTCTCATCTATTTAATTGACATACCGCTTTCGGAACCCACTTCCCGGCCTTTAATGACTAGTTCGACCCGCCAACCTGTCACTCCGGCCAAAACTTCTGCTGCATCTCCGATTTAAGATAGCCGTATAACAATGTACAAATGTTCCGCTTTAAATCGCAGTCGCCCTCACCTGTTCCAGTCCAGACCGCGGGCAGAAAAATAAGCATAAAAAGGAGTATCCAGATGACCACTTCGGCACCAACGTATCGGCGTATTCTCACCTCCGCAGTCAGCCTTGCATTGGCAGGTATGGCCTCCACAGCTTCAGCCAGTATGGGTAACATCGGCACCACCTACGGCATTCTTCCATCGGACATTGCGTCCGCACAGGCCCTGTCGATGTTCAACTCGCAGGTATCGGCCACTTACTATAATCCGGCCTATCTGGCGAAAGATGACCGCGGCGAGCTTACAACCGGTATCTTGCACGCCGAACCCGAGCTTCGCGCCTCATCAGCGAACCGCAATGGCGATATCCTGTCGAACCAACCTAGTCAACACGTGCTGATCGGCATGAAGACAGACCTGTCATCACTCACCCGCTTTGATCACCCGTTCTACCTGGGCTTTATGGCGGGCGTCGAAAAGTACGGCAAGGAAATGCTGGCCTTTGAATCAGAAACCTCAACTGAAGGTCAATTCATGGAATACGGCCGCCAACCGCTGTTCCTGAACCTGGGTGGCGCTACCACCGTCTGGCGCGGTATCGATGTTGGCTTGTCGTTCCGTATCACCCTGCAATCGGAAGCCTCACTGACCACTACCACCGATCTCGCCGGTAACACGCAATACGAAACCCTGACCGTCAATGCTGAACCGTCGCTCCGCTCCATTCTGAGCACCAGCGTTGATATGGGTGAAACTTTCTGCCCCGACTCTTCCTGCTGGCTCGACGGTTTTGAAACAGCCTTCGCTTATCGCAGCAGTTCCAGCACCAGCACCCAGGTTGACGCCAATACCGTTATCCCCGGCCTGATTCCCTCCAGCAACCCGCTGGTTTTCTCGGTTCTCACTTACGACTCCTATCAGCCATCCATCTACAGTCTGGCGATGCAGTACGCGACCGATGACTGGCGCGTGGGTGTGACGCTCGAGCAACAGAACTGGTCCGAACTCGAAGACCGGTTTGAGACGGACACCATCAAGGATCAGGGCAATGCCCAGTTTGACGATATTGTGATTCCGCGCATTGGTGCCGAGTACCGTTTCGCCGAGCATTTCGGTGTGACTATGGGCTTCGCCTACCAGGAGTCCGCCCTGAAAAGCGACAGTACTCAGGACGTGAACTACTTCGACAATGACAAGTACATCATTGGCCTGGGTCTGTCCGCCGAGTATACGAAAACCCGTTATCTGACCTACCCCATACGCTTCGACTTCGGCTACCAGCGCCAGATGCTGCAGGATCGGGATTTCACCCTGGACAACACTCAGCCAGGCAGCACTACCGGTACCACCGTCTCTACCAGCGGCGATGTTGACGTATTCAGCGGCTCAGTCACGCTGAAATTCTGATCGAGAGGTGTCAGCGATGAAACATTACAAGTTATTGGCTCTGGCCCCTGCTGTGCTGCTCGCAGCCTGCGGAGGCGAAGAACAAACGGTTACTCAGCCCACATCACCGGGCTCAGTCGTGTACACCTTCCCGGCGGATGGTCAGGCAAACGTATCGCCGAAAGCGGATCTGGTCCTGCGTTTCTCTGATGCCATCACGGACGACGCCATTGCAAGCAAGGTTCAGGTTGCGCCGAGTGGTGGCGGAGACCCGGTCAGCTTCAGCGTCACCCCGGTCGACAACGGCCTCAGCCTGGTTCTCACACCGTCTGACGAGCTCAAACCCGGTACTGAGTACACTGTCAGCTTCGCCAACAACCTTGGCGCTGCAGGCAACCGCTCGATTGCAACTCCCAATGCGACGGGGCCCGACGGTATCCAGTTCACCACCCGTGGTAGCTTCAGTCAGGTTGCCAAGCTGGCCAATCTGAGCGACACATTCGAAGTGATCAACACGCTACCGGACGGGGATTTCTTCCGGTTCATGGATTTCTCCACGATTCGCTTGCAGACCAGCCAACCGATTCATCCGGAATCGGCCATTTATGGTCAAACCGTGTCACTGCTGGACGGTGAGGGTGAACTGGTCCCTGCCGATTTGCTGGTCAAAGGCAACAACCTGACAGTTGATCCCTGCACGCTGGACGATCGCGCCCTTTGCGGTAGCGGAGAGGACAAGCTCAACCCGGATGAGACCTACACCCTGAGCATCGCCGGACTGATGAATCAGGAAGGTGATGTCCTCGAGTATGAGAAATCATTCCAGCCCCAGAACACCGGGCCCAACGAAGTTCTCTACCAGAAAGCTGTGGATTCCGGTTTCTCCGAGCAGTCGATCCTGAACGGTCAGTTCGTGAATGTCGTGACGCTGAACTCCGTCCTTCAGGGGAAAGCAGGGCCCTCTCAGCAAACCGGCGCACTCTATGCCGAGCTGGCGTATGCGCCGAACTTCCCCGGCGACACACCGGTGCCGCTGCGGGTCCCCAAAGGCACCGTTCTGGAAAGCACCAGCCTGGATGTACTGGTCAACGGCAGTGTGCCTGTGCTGGACGCCGCTACCGGCGAGCAGCAAAAAACCGGCACCATCAAGGTCACAATGATCTCCGATGCGTCGGGCTACCTCTATCCGAACCCCTACAGCGATGCAGACGATGCACCACGCCACGTGCGTTTGTGGATGGATGTATCGATGAATACAGAAGAGGCTCAGCCCAACGCATCTCTGTCACAGGACCTGCTAAGGGTTGAGCTAAGCGGTATTGCACTTGTCCGCGACGGCAAGCTGGTTATCGATGCCATTGGCATGGTTGAACCGAACCTGTTGGGTCAGGAATATACCGATTCGACCATCGCGTTCAGACTGTCAGCGGATACCGGTGCGCAGGACACCGCTCCCGAGCGCCCAATCGACCGCACGGCTCCCAAGCTGGTCAGCTGGATGCCCGGCCCCGTGGATGCCATTCCCGCCACGCGCCAGGACATGCAGCGCCCGGGCGACCCACTCGTTCTGAATTTTGACGAACCGCTTGATCCTGAAACCGTCGCCAGCGGCCTAACCCTGATTGGTGACGGTTCAGAAGTGCCAGACCTGCGCACCAAAGTTGACGGCACCACAGTAGCCATCAACCCCAAAGGCGGCCTGAAGCACGGTGTTGATTACACGCTTAATATTGCCAATTCACTGACGGATATAGCGGGTAACGGGGCGACTTCACAGGACCTGAAGTTTGCGCTGCCTCCAATCGACAACGGTTCTGTGACCCAACGCCCACCCCTGGCATTGACCACTTATCCTGGCTATCCGTGCGAAACCAATTTTGACGATCTCGATCTAAACGCCGGCATTCTTGGTCAATGTTTTGATGCTAGCGGTGATGCATACTCCGGCGGCAGAGATGCAACAATCGACACCTTGCCGGTCAGCAAAATGCCAGCTGACAGGCCCATCACCGTCGTATTTTCCCAGTCAATGGATCCTGACTCTATCCGCTTGGGAGAAACCTTTATCGTCGAAAAGGTATCAGCTGATTCAAACGGCAAGCCTGCCGGGACAGCCGAAGTCGTATCGGGGCGCCTGGAGAAAAACAACCAACGCATCCGCTTCTACCCGGATAAGCCGTGGTCGACCGGCGACTTTTACCGATACACAATGAAATCTCGGCAGGATCCCAATCCAAACACCTGTAAACAGGGTTCCCCTGACTCAGTATGTGGTGTGAATGGGCTCGCTTTAAAGACCGACCTGCTGGAAGGCTTGGATGACGGCGGTGGTGATAATGGTTCCGACGATCTCGTTATCTATTTTGAGGGTGAAGAGGCTAAAAACACCGTTTTTACTCCCTTGCGCAACCTTCCTATCCGCGATACCAACTCAAACTTTATTGTTGACTGCAATACAACGATAAACTCTCACGGCGGTTATGTTGTTGATAATATGGACCCAAATTGCCTGGAGCCATTTTCCCATGCCGGCAGTGACAGCGAAGGCTGGGCCCCTTCAGCTAATTCCACAAAACTAGGTGTTATCGGCGGTACAGCACAAGCAAGCCCGCTTGCCGGCGGAGAAATCCCTGCTCAGGTTGGATGCGAGGCTGGCGAAGGCACCACATGCCCCAGAGCAAAATTCATCTATCAAACCTATGGTCTCAACACTGAAGTTAAAGGCCCGGGGACTTACGACCCCACACCCGGCCAGCCTGGAGACGAGGTAGAAGGTGTTTTGATAGATCTCTATCCAACCCTGCTTACAACCTCTTCAATCAGCGTATTCACGAGGATTAAACTGATATCACTGATCCCCTTGCAACAAGAAACCGTGACCAACACACAGGTTCTGAGGATGAGGTATGCCAAGGACGATCCGACATGCATTGGTGAGAGTTGTGCCAGAAACTCCTTAATCCCCGGAGTTATCACTGAAGGCGAAGATGGCCAGCCTGTCTTCATCACTCGCGCCGAACTGCTATTAGATGCGCCGGAGATGGTTATTCCGCTCGGAGGGACGCATGATCTTTATGGCCGCCCCTTCACTCTTGAACTAAAAGGAGACATCACCTTTTTCGATGATGGCAGAATGCAAATCGAGCAGCGCAACACCAACGTGGTCGGTAACAGTGATGAACTAATGGTCACGGCAAACACTGCGGGCATCGAAGACATTGGTCTTGTAACAATTGAACTGCCTTTACAAATACCAAGCGGTGGTGCCTATCTCAACTTCATCTCCAACCCAATCAAGGAGATCACCGAGTAACTTCATAAGAAGGACAAAGAGTACTCCAGGCCAGCCTCGCGCTGGCCTTTTTTATGTTCCAAACCAAATCTAGCCTTTCAGGCCACGCGCGGCAGACATCCGTCTGGGGTTAGTTCGTCAGATGCTTTATCCTGTGCAGCCGGGTCGAATGGCCGCCAATTCCTGACAGGAGAGACCGATGCCCCCATGGTTGCAATGGACACTGATCAGCGCAGGACTGCTGACGATCGTGCTGCTAGGGCTGTTTATCCGCCATCGTGTGTCACTGTTGCGCCGCCACCAAAGGGCTCAGGCCAAAACTCAGGCGTTACAGCAGGAACGTACCGCCAGCATGATCGACAGCATCAGAGTTTTGGCAATGGCGATTGAGCAGGATCAAGTTGAATATTCTGAAGCCTGTTTGCGGATCAAGGGATTGCTGGATCACGTCTCACCGGAGTTGCTGCAGCAAACGCCCTACCGGGTTTTTCAGGACATGCACGACGCCCTCGACCACATGCCGACCCACCAGAGCAGGCAGGACACCGATCCTCAATTTCTGAAGAAGATGGACGAGCAACGATTCGCGTTGGAAAAAGAGCATTCTGATGCGATAAGGCGCGCGGCTACCGCCATACGCCACTATAATTTCCAGCCATAAAAAAGCCGGCCCTGAGGCCGGCAAGTTCACCCGCTTTTGCAGATACAACCTGAGTACTCCCATTCCCGGACAAGCGCCTTTGTCGCCTCACTTGGCCCGGAATAATGCACATCCACGCGATTGCAGAATCAGTTCGATAAATCCAACTACCGAAAAACATTCGCTATTCACATGCTATATATCTGTTTACGGCACCCTGCTGCATTCGGATTCAATGGCGACTTAAAAAAACCTGCTCGCTGTTTGCAGGCTGCTCAACGCCACCTTCATCCATAAGCGCGTCAATGACGTCCGCATCGAGATTGGCCCATAAATGCCGAAAATGCTTCTGGATGACCTGATCGCGGGAGCGCGAAGTTTCGCGTAACAATGCAAGACGCTCATCGTCATCAGCGAGGTGAAAGTGCCGACCGCCCCGGCGCCTGAAATGGCACTCGAGTTGCTGCAAGTGGAAGATACTGCCCGAAGTGAATATGAACCTTTCCATTGGACCTACCCCGCTATCAAACGTGGTAGCCCGATACGACACTGCTACCCCTTGCTATGACGGGTCAGTTTCGGGCATTGCTGTATTTAACTTAGTCCAAGACAGGAGAAAAGGAAGGGAACGCCGGCCGATGATAAAAATGACGGTCACGTCAAATTATTGATAGCCGGTAACCATTTGAATAGTAAAGATTTAATAAATCAGGACAACCAAAAAGTTACAATAATTTACACATCAAACAACGGATAGTTTCCAGACTCAGGACTGCATCATACCTGCCATAGCCAAAATGCTATCCCGGTTCTCCATCATATCGTCAAACTGTTCAGCCACAGCAGCCGGATCCAGCCCCAGCGACTGATACATGTCGTCAGGCACAGGCACAGCTGAGCCCAGCTCTACCCCGCGCTCGATAAGCAACTGGCGTCCAAGCCAAAGCAGCCGCGCATAAACCGCATTGGTGCCGGAATAATCGGGGTTCTTCTGCTGCCGAATGGCAGTCACCACCTCGTCTGGCATACCCCAGTTTTCCATCAACTGGGCACCCAACTGTTCACGGGTAACCCCCAACAAATGATGCTCGACTAACGATGAATCCAGCTCGCTATTGGCTTCAAGGTTGCGGCAGACAAGACGAAAATGCGGCGGAAACACCTGATTTAACACCAGATAACCAAAATTGTGCAGCAACCCGCTGAGATAAGCCAAACCAAACGATGGGCGCTCACCACGACGCATCATGGCCGATAGAATACCCGCAGACTGAGCTTGCCAAATGGCTTGCTGCCAGTAGCCAATATACCCGTCTGGCTCGTCTTCAGGTGCTTTGAGTGCTCGCCCGAGCGACAGCCCCATTGCCAGGTTCATGACCATTTCAAAGCCAAGTACACGCGACACCGCATCATGCACAGAGCGGACCTGCCCTGCAGCGGCATAGAAAGAAGACGAAGCCCAGCTGACAACCTGAGCTGCAAGGCTGGGGTCGCTTTCAACCACATCCACAAGGTCGTTCATGACAGCATTGGGATTAACCCGGAGATGGATAATCCGCTGGGCGGTTTCGGGTAGCGGCGGCAACTCAAGTGTATCTTCCAGACGCTGACGAATGCGCAGATTGGTTAATCGTTTGATAGCATCATGGACCTGCTCACGATCCAGCTCAGGCTCTGACAGGTTAACGTCAATAGAGGACTGGGGCGTGGTCGTTGTGAACCGGCGGATATCGCCCGTCAACTCGCGATAGGCGGCAGCCGTCATATCAATGACGGGCCCCTGTGACTGAAAGGACAGGTTGATCCTGTTCAGTCCGTCGACCGCAGGGTCTACCAGTGAAGGCCACCCCGTAAGCGATGGCAGGGCCGGTAGCGTCTGCACTTCAAGCCGACTGGTCAGGCGACGCAGCTCCCGGCGATTGATCGCCCGAAAATCACGGCCAAGCTGCTTGTTCAGAAGTGTGACATCAAGCAAGTCGACCTGGCGGCAAATCACCTGCAGCTTGCCGTCGACATCTTCCAGAGGCACCATCCGTACCGCATTTTCGGGCGAGCTTTCAGATTGCATTTGATAGGCAGGCACGCCCTCACTATCTGAAACTGTCTTCAACGCATCGATGAGTGCAAGCGGTAGCTGTGTGGTCATTCCCCTGAAATCCCTTCCTGAAAACATGTAAGTGCGACCGGTCAGACTTCACCGTAGCGAATACGCTCGCCCAGCCAACGACGAATAAGAGCGTCAACGCGGGTCTGATCCGACATCAATGCAGGTGCTGCATCGCGGACAGTGCCGATCCAGCCCTTGTCTCGCTCGAAATCTGCCAACCTGAACTGCATCATACCTGTCTGGCGGGTTCCGAGCACTTCCCCCGGGCCACGAATTTCAAGGTCTTTCTCGGCAATGACAAATCCGTCCTGGCTGTCGCGCAGCACCTGGAGCCGCGCCTTGCCATTGAGCGACAACGGCGGATGATACATCAACACACAAAAACTGGCCTCATGGCCCCGACCGACCCGGCCACGCAACTGATGCAACTGCGCGAGCCCCAACCGTTCCGGGTTCTCAATAATGATCAATGAAGCATTGGGCACATCCACCCCTACTTCAATAACAGTGGTTGCAACCAGGAGATCCAGCTCACCAAGGGTGAACCGCGCCATAACCTCCGCCTTTTCCGCAGCTTTCAAACGACCATGTACCAGACCAATAGCCAGGCCCGGCAAGCGCTGCTGCAGCTCTTCGGCGGTCACTTCCGCCGCCTGGCACTGCAAAGCCTCGGATTCTTCTATCAGTGTACATACCCAGTAAGCCTGGCGGCCGGAACGGCATGCCTCTTCAACCCGATTGATCACATCTTCCCGACGTGCGTCCGGTATCGCGATCGTCTCAATCGGTTTACGCCCTGGCGGCAACTCGTCAATCACCGAGGTATCAAGGTCGGCATAGGCGCTCATGGCCAAGGTACGGGGAATTGGTGTCGCTGTCATGATTAACTGGTGCGGCGCAAGAGCCCCGGCTGCGCCCTTCTCGCGTAGCGCCAGTCGCTGGTGAACCCCAAACCGGTGCTGCTCATCAATAATTGCAAGGCCCAGCCGCTCAAAGGCAACATCATCCTGAAATAGCGCATGGGTACCGATCACCATTCGGGCAGTCCCGGTCGCAAGCTGGTGCAGCACCGCCTCTCGCGATTTACCTTTCACCTTGCCCGACAGCCACCCCAGCTCGATACCCAGAGGCTCGAACCAGCGCTGAAAGTTGAGGAAATGCTGCTCTGCCAGAATTTCAGTAGGTGCCATCAAGGCCACCTGTGCTCCGGCAGCAATGGCCTGCAACGCGGCGATCGCCGCCACCACGGTTTTGCCCGAACCGACATCCCCCTGGACAAGACGCAGCATGGGCAACGGCTGACTGAGATCCTGTCGGACGTCACTTAACACTCGCTGCTGGGCGGGCGTCAGACTGAATGGCAGGGCTTCCAGGAACCGCTCAATCAAAGTACCTTGCGGCAACAAAGGGATGGCCTGGCGCGACTGAATCTGGGCCCTTACCCGCAACAAGCTGAGCTGGTGGGCCAACAACTCCTCCATTACCAGACGCTGTTGTGCTGGATGACGCCCCTCCAGCAGCGCTGGCACCGGCGCTCCCGCATGCGGGGCGTGCACCATCTGCAAGGCCTCATTGATACCGGGAAGCTGGAAGTCGGCAAGCAACCCTTCAGGCAACCACTCCTTGACCGGATAGCGCGCAAGATAACCCAGGGCCTGTTGGCACAGGCTGCGGATTCGTGGCTGCTGAATGCCTTCGGTAAGAGGGTAGACCGGAGTCAGCGTGGCACGCTCGGCCGGCGGCATGGGTGCAGGATTCACCTGATATTCAGGGTGATAGAACTCCAGCCCGGCCCGGCCCGGCCGGACTTCACCAAAACAGCGCACTCGCGCGCCTTCTGATAACTGGTTTTTCTGGGCGGCATTAAAATGGAAAAAGCGTAGAGCAAGAAAGCCGGAATCGTCGCGAAGCGTCACCTGCAGGCTCCGGCGGCGCCCCATCACAAGGCTGGATTTAACAACCTCACCTTCAACCACCGCAGTGTCGCCAACATGCAGGCTACCAATCGGGATAACGCGCGTGCGGTCTTCGTAACGGTGAGGCAGGTGGAACAATAAGTCCTGCAGCGAATGAATGCCGAGCTTGCCCATGGTGGCTGCCAGCGCAGCCCCCACGCCTTTGAGGGCTGTGACGTTAATGTCTGCCAGTGCTGCCATGAATTATTCAGGCGCTGGCCGGAACAGCATGCAATGCCTGGTCAGTCTTCTCGATCACCCTACACTGACTGGCGGCAAGGGCCAGTACATCGATCGCTTTCGGCCTTGGGAAGGTTACCCGCCAGGCCAGGGCAACCGTTCGGAAAGGCACCGGGGCCTTGAACGGCCGCACTGCCAGCACATCATCCTTGTATTCCATCGCCGTCGCAGCAGATAGCGGCAGTACCGTAACCCCAAGACCTGACGCCACCATGTGCCGGATGGTTTCCAGTGAACTCCCCTCCGTCACCAGTGATGGTTGCTCCCCCGATTTCGACGACCGCGTAGCAATGGCATTCTCAAGCGGAGGACAGGATTCAAGCACCTGATCGCGGAAACAATGACCGGGGCCCAATAGCAGCAACTGCTCTTTCGCCAGCTGCTCCGCCGTCAGTGATTCTTCTTTGGTAAGCGGATGGTCTGCAGGCAACAGCACAACGAAAGGTTCGTCGTACAGGGGCAGGGTTACTACCTCTGGCTCTTCAAACGGCAAGGCAATAATAATTGCGTCCAGCTCCGACTGGCGCAGCTTCTTACGCAGATCAGCGGTATAATTCTCTTCGATGAAGAGCGGCATATCCGGCGCAGCGCGGCGCAACTCCGGCAGAAAATGGGGGAACAAGTAGGGTCCGATGGTGTAGATGGCCCCGACTTTGAGCGGCGAACTCAACTGGTTCTTGCCGTTCTGCGCCATATCACGGATCACGCCCACCTGATCAAGTACGCGCTGCGCCTGCTCGATAATACGGGTTCCTGTTTCCGTCACTCGAATGCTGCTTTTGCTGCGCTCGAACAGAGGAATACCGAGCTCATCTTCCAGTTTCTTAACCGCAACACTCAGGGTAGGCTGGCTCACGTGGCACCGTTCGGCCGCCCGGCCGAAGTGTTTCTCGCGAGCCAGCGTGACGATATAACGCAATTCTGTCAGGGTCATGAAATACTCCGGCCAATCACAGGAACAGCAGATAGATACTCAATCATGTACAGAATAAGGATTGATATTGACTATGGCAATCAGTGAACCACGCATTCTTGTCGCCGGTTGCGGCGCACTGGGCAGCAAAATCGCCAAAGGGCTCGCCACGACCGCCAGGGTCTACGGCTTGAAGCGTCACCCCGACAGGCTCCCTGAGGGCGTGCTGCCACTGGCTGCCGACCTGCAAATGCCGGATCAACTCGCTCAGGTAGTGCCTGCCAATCTTGATGCCGTGATCTATTGCCTGACGCCTAACAGCTACGACGACGAGGGTTACCGAACAGCTTTCGTGAGCGGCCTGGAGAACCTGATCAACACGATGAAGGCGCAGGGACAGGAACTGAACCGACTGTTATTCGTTTCAAGCACAGGTGTCTACCAACAGGATGACGACAACTGGATTGACGAAAGCAGCCCGACTACCCCCCTACGTTTTGGCGGAAAACGTCTTCTGGAAGGTGAGCAATGTGCAGCAATGGCACCCTGGCCTTCGACGACCATCCGGTTCAGCGGCATATACGGCCCGGGCCGCACACGCTTTCTGGAATCGGTAATCAACGGGGAACTGAAACCTGCCGCTCCCTACCCCTATACCAACCGCGTGCATGAAGACGATGCGGCCGCAGCTGCGGTGCACCTGATAAACAGGTCGTTACGAGGAGAGCCACTGGAGACCTGTTATCTGGCCAGCGACAGTGAACCGGTAACACTTGGCGATATTGTGCAGTGGATCCAGTCACAGATCAGCTGTCAGCCACCGACGGCAAATGCACGCTCAGGAAGGCGCGCTGGCAGCAAGCGAATCAGTAACCAGCGCTTGCTCGAGAGCGGATTCCGTTTCCGCTACCCGAGCTACAGGGAAGGCTATGGCGAAATGATTCAGTCGCGCCTCAGCTGAGCACCATAACGGCGTCCATCTCAACACCCACGCCTTTGGGGAGCGCGGCGACACCAATCGCTGCGCGGGCAGGATAGGGTTCGTGGAAATAGGTCGCCATGATTTCATTAACGGTGGCAAAGTTGCCCAGATCCGTCAGATAAATGTTCAGCTTGACGATGTCCTGCAACTTACCGCCCGATGCTTCACAGACAGCCGTCAGGTTATCGAAGACCCGGCGGATGCTGGTGGCGATATCGCCGCCAACCACTTCCATGGTTTCAGGATCAAGCGGAATCTGGCCAGAAAGATAGACGGTATCGCCCGCTTTTACAGCCTGGGAATAGGTTCCAATGGCTGCTGGCGCGTTGTCAGTCTGAATCACTGATTTGTTGGTCATATTGTCGTAACCCCTGATGGCTCCGACGCAAGCCGGAGCATGGACAAAAAATGAAGGCGGTGATCGTCGCCGCGACCTGCACCACCTGTCAACTAAAGCATGTCAGAATCAGTAGCGGATGCGACTGATATGGGTAACGGCCCGAATATTCCGGACCCGTCGCATGACTCTCGCCAGATGACGCCGACCATTGACGTGCACAACGAGACTGACAACGCTGAGGCGCGCGTTCTGCTCTTCAACGTTGATGCGCTCGATGTTCCCGTCCGCTTTGGCTACCGCACTGGCCATCTCGGCAATCACCCCGCGTTGGCGCTCAAGCTCGACACGCAGTTCAACCGAGAATTCGTCGGTAATATCTTTCGCCCATTTCAGATGTGTCAGGGCAGAACGATCACCGTGCTTATCACGCAGTCGACGGCAGGTATCGGTATGGATCACCATGCCGTTGCCCGACTCCATAACGCCAACCACCGGATCGCCGGGGATCGGTTTACAGCAGCTGGCAAAACGGACCAGTAATCCCTCGGTACCGCGAATGGTAACTGAGCCGCGCCCGTTGTCCTGCAAGCTGACCACATTCGGCGTCTCGGACGCGCTGTCCGACTCACGGCCATCATCTTTGAGGTCTGACGTCAGCTGGCGGGCAATAATGTAGGCCATCCGGTTGCCCAGCCCGATTTCGCCCAGCAGATCATCGAAGTCAGTCTGTTGATTATGCTTGACCACACGTTCACGCTGCTGATCGCTGATTTCGGACAATTTGGCGCCAAATCCGACCAGCGACTTCTTCAGCAGCGCCTTACCCAGCTCAACAGATTCAGTCCGCTTCTGGTATTTCAACACATGGCGAATGGAGCTGCGGGCCTTGCCGGTTACGACAAAGCTCAGCCATGCAGGATTGGGGCGCGCCCCCGGCGCAGTGATGATTTCAACGGTCTGCCCGCTCTGCAAGGGCTGGCTCAGTGAACCCAGATTGCGGTTAATCCGGCAGGCCACGCAGGCGTTGCCGATATCAGTGTGAATGGCGTAAGCAAAGTCAATCGGCGTGGCACCGCCCGGAAGCTCAAGGATCTTGCCTTTGGGAGTGAAAACATAAATTTCGTCCGGGAACAGATCGACTTTTACATGTTCGATAAATTCCAGCGAGTCGTCTGTGCGCTCGCGCATCTCGATGAGCCCCTGAACCCAGCGATCGACCCGACGCTGGCTGACCTCAATGGCGGTGGAGTTATCGTTCTTATAAAGCCAGTGTGCTGCAATCCCGTTGTTGGCGATCTGCTCCATTTCCTCGGTGCGGATCTGAATCTCGATATTCACGTGCATGCCGAACAAGGTGGTATGCAGCGACTGATAGCCGTTCGCCTTGGGCATCGCAATGTAATCTTTGAAGCGGCCAGGCAGGGGCTTATAGAGGCTGTGCACAGCGCCCAGAATGCGATAACAATCGTCAGTTGAATCAGTGATGATGCGGAAGGCGTAGACGTCCATGATTTCATGAAAGGACTTATGCTTGAACTTCATCTTGTTGTAGATGCTGTTCAGGTGCTTCTCTCGGCCCAGAATGCGTCCGGGCATGCCTCGCTCTGTCAGCTTTTCCTCAACGCGCGCCTGGATCTCTTCGATAATTTCCCGGTGACTGCCCCGCAGTTTTTCTACCGCTTTGGAGATATAACGTGAGCGCATCGGGTGGAGAAATGAGAAGCCGAGATCCTCGAGCTCCGTGCACAAACTGTGCATCCCCAGGCGGTTCGCAATGGGGGCGTAAATGTCCAGCGTTTCGGTCGCTATACGCTGGCGCTTCTCATACGACATGTGCCCCAGCGTGCGCATGTTGTGCAGCCGATCAGCCAGCTTGACCAGAATCACCCGAATATCACGGGCCATGGCCAGTGTCATTTTCTGGAAGTTTTCCGCCTGCGCCTCGGCACGAGTGCGGAACTCAATCTGGGTCAGCTTGCTCACACCGTCGACCAGATCCGCCACCGGCTCACCAAACTGTTCTGCCAGGGCATCTTTGGGAATACCGGTGTCTTCGATCACATCGTGCAACATCGCCGCCATCAGGCTTTGATGGTCAAGCTTCATGTCTGCAAGAATGTGCGCGACCGCCAGCGGGTGCGTAATGTAATGCTCACCGGAACGGCGCATCTGGCCTGCATGGGCCTGTTCGGCATAATAGTATGCCCTGCGCACCTGATTAATCCGTGGCGTATCAAGGTAGGTACTGAGCTGGTCCGCCAATTGGTCGATCGTCATCGACGAAACGGCATCAGCCGGATCGGACGGGGATGTACCGGTTTTAGAGAGTGCCGTAGCCTCTGCTGACACCACGCCTCCAGAGACAGTTAAATGAAACACCGACAAAAAAACCCGAATGTTTGCGCACTCGGGTCTTCCGTAGCCCTTACAGGACTTTTATCTGCCCTGCTCCTCTTACTATAAGAGCACAGGCACAGATTTCAATCAGCGATTAGCAGAATACCGCTTATTCTTCGTCACGCTCATAGGCCAGCTTGCGATCAACCAGGCCTTCCGCGATTTCACGCAGCGCAATAACCGTCGGCTTGTCGTTTTCTTCGGCAACCATTGGCTCGTGACCCTTGGTCGCAATCTGGCGCGCGCGCTTGGTCGCCAACATAACCAGTTCAAAACGGTTATCTACGTGATCCAGACAATCTTCAACGGTGACTCGTGCCATAACTTCCCCGACTATAATCGATAAGTAAACTGAGAGCTCGGATTGGACCGACCCGGTCCGGAGCAGACCGCGAAGTATAAAAGCTAATGATCAATTTGTATACGCAAAACCACCGGAAACCAGCGCCGAGAGCAAATCAGCATGGCGCACTTCCTGAGGCTCTACTCGCAATCGCTGGGCGACCACAATCGACAACAGATCTCCCAATGCCTGGTCGAACCGGTCGTTAACCACCAGATAATCAAATTCCAGCGCGTGACTGCATTCATCCGCTGCCTCACGTAAACGCCGTTCAATTACCTCCGGCGCATCCTGCCCTCTTCCGGTCAGGCGCTCGCGCAATGATTCAGGCGATGGTGGCACTATGAAAATGCTCACGCACTCCGGCAGCAAACGACGCACCTGGACAGCGCCCTGCCAGTCTATCTCGAGAATAACATCACGCCCCTGCTCCAGTGTCTCTTCGACCCAGCGTTGAGAGGTACCGTAAAAATTCCCGAAAACCTCCGCATGCTCGAGGAAGGCATTATCGTTAATCATCGACTCAAACACGTCACGTTCGATGAAATGGTAGTTGATGCCGTCCTGCTCACCAGGGCGCATCGGCCTGGTCGTATGGGATACCGACACACACAGCGCCGGGTCTCGCGCCAGCATCGCTGCCACAAGACTGGTTTTACCCGCACCCGATGGCGCTGAAACAATATAAAGCGTGCCTTTCCCGGCCGGCTGAGTCATCAACCCGGTCTCCTCAACGATTAGAATACTGTTAACTCAATGTCTCCGAACACCAGCTCACCGGCATGGTGCTCACAGACTATTACTCCAGGTTCTGGACCTGCTCTCGCATCTGTTCGATCAACACTTTCAGATTAACAGCCACACGGGTGACTTCAGCATCAATGGATTTGCTGCTCAGGGTGTTGGCTTCGCGATTGAGTTCCTGCATCAGAAAATCAAGCCTGCGACCGATGGCGTCATCGCCCTTGAGGGTATCGGTCACTTCGCCCACATGGGCATCCAGTCGATCAAGCTCTTCCGCGACATCAGCCTTCTGGGCCGCCATCACCATCTCTTGAGCCAGCCGGTCTGAATCCAGTTCGATTTTGGCAGCATCAAACCGGTCACGCAGCGTCTGCGCCTGCTTCTCAAGCAGCTCAGGCATGCGCTTTCTGACCACAGCGACCGATTCGGAAATTTCTGTCAGGCGATCATTAAACAGAGGGCGCAACCGCTCGCCTTCCCGCTCCCGCACACTGACCAGTTCTGCCACTGCCTCATCAAAAAGCGACTGAGTTGCTGCCTTTACGGGCGCAAGATCACGCTCAGCGGTTTCCAGTACACCGGGCCAACGCAGGATATCCAGTGCATTGATGTGCGCGGGATTATCCAGAATCCGATTGACCTGATTGGCCGCATTGTTGAGCTCTTCAGCCAGGGCCTCATTGACGTTCAGCCCTCCGGTCACGCGCTCAGCCAATTGCAGACGCATCCCGATTTCGACTTTCCCCCGGCGCAGCTGCCCACGCAGCCGCTCACGAAAATCATTCTCCAGCTCGCGCAATGTCTCGGGCAGCCGAAACGATGTTTCAAGGTAGCGGTGGTTCACCGTGCGGATTTCACAGGTCAGCGTTCCCCAGTCCGCTTCAAGGTCTTTTCGGGCAAAGGCAGTCATGCTTCTGATCATGGGAACTCCGCATCGGCATCATAAGGTGGGCAATAGTTTAACAGGCGACAGCCCTGCAGGGCGACTGGCGTGCTCCGATCCTGTGCGTCCGTGCTATACTGGCGCGCTATTTTAAACATTCATTCGAGATAGGAAACCGTATGCGACCCAGTGGCAGAACGCCTGAGCAACCGCGCGACATCCGCATCACCCGCAATTACACCAAACATGCGGAGGGGTCAGTCCTGATCGAATTTGGCGACACCAAAGTGATCTGTACTGCATCGATCGAAAACAGTGTGCCCCGCTTCCTCAAGGGCACAGGCAAAGGCTGGATTACCGCCGAATACGGCATGCTGCCGCGCTCAACCGGCAGCCGCATGGGCCGCGAAGCCGCTCGCGGCAAACAGGGCGGGCGCACGGTAGAGATCCAGCGTCTGATCGGTCGATCCCTGCGTGCTGCGGTTGATCTGACCAAGCTTGGCGAGCACAGCATCACGATCGATTGCGACGTGATTCAGGCGGATGGCGGCACCCGTACTGCTGCTATCACCGGCGGCTGCGTCGCCCTGGTCGATGCCCTGAACCACCTGGTCAGCACCGGCAAACTGAAAGCATCACCACTGGTACAAATGGTCGGCGCAATTTCGGTCGGCGTATTCGAGGGCACAACCGTTGTCGACCTGGATTACCCGGAAGACTCCGCTGCCGAAACCGATATGAACGTTATCATGACGGACCGCGGCGGCTTCATCGAGATTCAGGGTACGGCGGAAGGTGCGCCTTTCGACCAGACAGAACTGGACAGCATGCTGAGTCTGGCCAAGCAGGCCATTAACCAGCTGTTCGAACTGCAGAAAAAAGCGCTCGAAAGCTAAAACAGAGAAAACAGTGAACCGGCCTGCGAGCGCAGGCCGGGAATCAAAATCCTATTTCAATATCATAATCAACGATTACCGGCGCATGGTCCGAGAATCGTGTAGCCCCATCAATCCAGGCATCTTCAATTGCCTTGCGAATGCCCGGCGTGACCAGTTGATAGTCCGTCCGCCAGCCCGCATGACGGCGCCAGCCCTCAGCCCATTCAGGCCACCAGGTAAATTGATCACCGCTTTTATTGATTTCACGGAATGCATCCACGCACCCCATTTCATCAAACAGGCGATCCAGCCAAGCCCTTTCATGCGGTAGAAAGCCGGACACATCGAGCTTGTGGTAGCGGGCGCTGGTGTCGGTTACGTGATGCGCCGTTTGCAAATTGGCACAGAAGATAAACTGTCGACGCTTGCGCAGCGTTTTCTGGAGGTGCATACCGAAAGCTTCCAGAAAGCTGTCTTTATGATCCAGCGCGGTCAGATCATCATCGCCAATTGGCACGTCTTCGCGCCCCAAAGCACTCGGAGCCAGCGCACAGGCCACACTGACCTTGTCAAAATCAGCCTGAATAAAGCGGCCTTCGCGGTCAGCCTGTTCATTGGCGAAACCGTAGATAATCGCTTTCGGGAAATGACGGGTGTAGATGCCGACGCCACCGTGCTCGGTGTCCTCACCGTCTATAAAGTAGGGTTCATAGCCTTCGGGGACATATCGCGGGTCATCAAATTCATAGATCCGCATGCGGTGATCCTGCACGCAAACCACGTCTGCATCCTGCTCGGCCAGCCAGTCAAAAAAACCACGGTCAACCGCCTGCTTGAGACCGTTAACACTGATTGATACTACCCGCATAGATGTTCCCTGAAACTTTTGTGTGTATGATACCGTTTTTATGACGTTTTAACAGATTCCAACCCGCCAGAAACCTTGTCATGCACCACTATCAGCACGATTTTATAGAATTTGCCATTCGCCGCGATGTTCTTCGCTTCGGCGAGTTCACGCTCAAGTCTGGCAGAACCAGCCCCTACTTCTTTAATGCAGGCCTGTTTAACCAGGGATCAGACCTCGTTCAGCTCGGTCAAGCCTATGCTTCAGCCTTGCAAAATAGCGGCCTGAATTATGACATGCTGTTCGGACCTGCCTATAAGGGCATTCCGTTGGCAGCCGCGACTGCCATCGCACTCGCCCAGTCCGATGATGACCGCCCCTATGCGTTCAATCGCAAGGAGAAAAAGGATCACGGCGAGGGCGGACAGATCGTCGGCGCACCGCTACAGGGCAAAGTCCTGATTGTCGATGACGTCATCACCGCCGGCACCGCCATCCGTGAATCCATCGATATTATCCGGGCCGCCGGAGCAGAGCCCGCGGGCGTGCTGATTGCCCTTGACCGCCAGGAGCGTGGGCAGGGCAAACTGTCCGCCATTCAGGAAGTCGAGAACGAGTTTGGGCTGCCGGTTATCAGCATTATCCGCCTCGAGCAGGTTATCAGCTACCTCAACAAAAGTGCTGACTTTTCTGAAAATGCCCGCCAAGTTGCCGAATATCGGGAAAAGTACGGCATCTGACATTTTCTTCCACGCGCTGGAAAAGGTCTGTTATGCTTCATGGCAAACCGTATAAAACAGTGATGTAGCATTCTATGAGACACCTACCACGACTTGCATTGGCCGCAGTTATCCTTGCCAGCCTGGTTAGCACGTCTGCCACTGCCTCCACCATGTACCGTTATAAAGACAGCAACGGACGCATGGTTATCAGCAATACCGTGCCTTCCGAAAGCACGACCCGGGGCTACGAAATCCTCAACGACAAGGGTCGCGTCATTCAGGTGATCGCGCCCGCGCCTACCGAAGAAGAGCTTGCCGACCGCGACGCCCAGAAAAAACGCAAGCAAGCGCTAGAGGAGCAGCGCAGAGAAGACGCCGAACTGCTGCGCACCTTCAGCCATCCGGACGACGCCGTCAAAGCCCTGCGCCGCAAGCTTCAGGAGCTTGAGAGTATTTCTCAACTCAAACGCGGCAATATTTCGGTGATCGAAAGCCAATTACAGGAGCAGCAAAGCAAGGCTGCCGACCTGGAACGATCGGGCCGCGAGGTTCCGGACAATCTGCGAAACCGCATCGACCGCCTCCGGTCACAGATTCTCGACATCGAGCGCGAAATCTCGGCACAATCCCAGGAGACCCAATCCATACGCGAAGCATTCGAAGACAAGATTGAGCGACTGGAGAAACTTACCGGCCAGGAACGCACTCTGGAACTGAACCCGCCGACTCCCGGCAGCGAAGCCAGCGACAAGCCCTGACGGGGAGCCTATCCGCGGCACAAAAAAGGGACGCCTCAGCGTCCCTTTTTTTTACTCTACTGAATCCGCTTACGCAGATGCAGACGCCTTCTTGGCTGGCGCTTTACGTGCAGTCGTTTTGCGGTCACTGGAAGTCGTGGACTTCTTGACTGGCCGCGCTTCCTTGGCCACCCCTTCAGCAGCCTCAGAAACCGCCTCAGCACTTTCAGCTGTTTCCTTTTCGATCTTCGCTACCAAGTCAGCAGCGAAGTTGCCCAGCCGTGAATTCAGGCTGCGAAGCTGGCCAAAAACGTTGTCGCTGTAGCCATCGTAACGCTTGCGCAGCGATTTTACGCTGTACTCACGCGCTTCGGATTCAAGCTTTTCGGCATACTCAAACGGCTTCGCTGCCAGCTTCTTTTGCTGCTCTTCAGCGGCGTTGATGCCTTTCTCGACGATATCCTGAATTTGTTCCTGATAGTTTCTAAGCTTACCCATAAGGTTTCTCCATTGCATTGTTCCGGATTCAATCAAGCGCCGATGACGCCTACCTTGATAGCAGCATGAAGAATACGAGTAAAATTTAGAATGTTCATACTAACCCGGACGTGGTTTATCGTCAGGTAAACTGCCCTCTCTGTGCCAGAACCCTCAATCCTACATAAATTTCATTTGAGTCCACTTTGTGAATTTGCATAATGCTCATGCGCAATGATTCAGAGGGTGGGGATATCGGACCTCGTTTTACCTCTTTGATAAAATAAGCCTGCCTGAGCAGGTAACAATCAAGAGAATACGGGCCATTCCATGTTTGACTCTACCCTTATTACCGGGCGGCTTTCGCTTGCCCTGTGGTTCACTATTGCTATTGCCTTGAGCGGCTGCAAAGGTGGTGACCAGGCGCTAACAAGTACGCTACTCGAACCCGCTCAACCATCCGCCTCAAGAACAGCACAGTCTTCGCGAAGCGACATCACTTCACCTTCCGGCACCCAGCAGTCAGATAGAGAGGACTCTGTCACTGAAACGCCTGTAGCCGCGGTTCCAGAAACTTCCGAATCAGCCAAAAATAACAGCAATTCTGTAGCCCGCGAAGCAAGTAACGGCAGTAGCACGCCTTCACTGAGTTGGGTTGCCCCGGCCACAAGGGCTGACGGCAGCAAGCTTTACACCGGGGAAATCAAGGGCTACCGGATCTACTACAAGCTGCGCCATGAAAACAGCTATCAGGTTATCCAACTCTCTGATGCCACCAGAACCCGACTAAAGCTCTCCAACTTCAAAGCCGGTGTATACGAGTTCGCAGTCACCACTCTGGACACCGATGGCCTGGAAAGCACCCGATCAAAAGCGGTTTCCGTTAATATTATCTGAGCGGGTGGCTCCGCGCCGCAAGCGGTGGCAAACCGGCATCACCACTTGAACAGTACCCAGCTCGGCACCACGAGCTGGGAACCATCCTGACGAATGAATCCGCCATTGTCCGCCGGCACCAGGTAGTAGACAGGCCCCACTTCAGGCTCAACCCGAATTTCCTTCAACTCACCGTTTACCCGGTATTCGTAATAGGTTTCTTTTTCGCCGGAGCGGATCACCACCTGAGGGTCACTCGGACTTGGTCGGTATTCGGATGCACGAACCGGGGCTGATGGCGCCGCTTCCTCTGCTTGCAGCACCGGGGAAAGCGTCACTGCAGCCATGACAATCGCACTTGAAATTATCTGTTTCATGTTAACCTTGGTTTCCTGAAATTCTTTTAATACGTCTGAGCGTTACACAAGACCGCACGCTTCACAACCTGATTCCGGATACTGCTATTTATGAGCCAGAAACAGACTCCTCCGGTCATACTTGTCGACGGATCGTCATACCTTTTCCGTGCCTTTCACGCACTGCCGCCCCTGATCACCAGTAAAGGCCAGCCTACGGGAGCCATCAAGGGCGTCATTTCCATGATCCGCCGTCTGGACCAGGATTTCCCCGGCTCCAAGGTGGTGGTGGTTTTTGATGCCAAAGGCAAGACGTTCCGCCATGAACTCTATGCCGAGTACAAGGCCAATCGGCCGCCCATGCCCGAAGACCTTGCGTCACAAATCGCACCTATCCACGAAATCATTCGCGCCATGGGCCTGCCAATGCTGATCGTGAAGGACGTTGAGGCTGATGATGTCATCGGCACGCTGGCGGTCGAAGCCACGAACAAAGGCGTGGACGTCATCATCTCCACCGGTGACAAAGACATGGCGCAGCTGGTGAGCGATCACGTTTCACTGGTGAATACCATGACCGACACCCACATGGATCGCGATGGCGTTAAGACTAAGTTTGGCATCACCCCGGAACAGATTATCGACTATCTGGCATTGGTCGGCGACAAGGTCGACAACATTCCCGGCGTTGACAAATGCGGGCCTAAAACAGCCGTTAAATGGCTGGAGTCCTACGAAACCCTCGACAACCTGCTCGAGCATGCCGACGAGATCAAAGGCAAGATTGGCGACAATCTCCGTAGCGCGGCTGAACAACTCCCTCTGAGCAAAGAGCTGGCCACCATCAAAACTGACGTTGAACTGGAGTTCGGCATCCGTCAGTTAACTCACGAAGCGCCAGACAACGATAAGCTACTCGCCATGTTCCGGGAAATGGAGTTCAAGTCCTGGGTTGCAGAACTGGAACAAGGCGCCACTGCCAGCAGTGATGACAGCGAGCCGACACCGGAGATTCCTGAGAAGCACTACTCGATCATCCTCGACCAGTCGGAACTGGACAGCTGGGTCAAGCGACTCAATGATGCCGACCTGTTTGCTTTTGACACCGAAACCACCAGCCTCAACTACATGGATGCTGAAGTCGTGGGCGTATCGTTCGCCATACAACCCGGTGAAGCGGCATACGTGCCATTTAGCCACGACTACATGGGAGCCCCGGAACAACTGGACCGGAACAGCGTACTGGCCCAACTCAAACCACTGCTTGAGAACCGGGAAAAGAAAAAAGTCGGGCAAAACCTGAAGTACGACAAAAACGTGCTGGCCAATCACGATATCAGCCTCGACGGCATTGCTGAAGATACGATGCTGGAATCTTATGTACTCAACTCCACCGTGACCCGCCACGACATGGACAGCCTCGCCCTGAAATACCTCGGTGAAGCAACTGTTTCGTTTGAGTCGATCGCGGGCAAAGGCGCCAAGCAACTGACCTTCAACCAGATAGATCTGGAGCAGGCCGGACCCTACGCTGCAGAGGATGCTGATATCACCCTGCGCCTCCATCAGGCACTGCGCCCCCGACTCGCCGCAGAGGGAAAACTCGCCTCAGTTTACGAGACCATCGACCTGCCGCTCGTGCCAGTTTTGTCCCGCATGGAGCAGCGCGGGGTGATGATCAACGCCAGTACATTGCGAAACCATAGCCAGGAGCTGGCCGAGCGCATGGCTGAGCTGGAGAAGGCCGCTCACGATGAAGCGGGTGAAACCTTCAATCTTGGCTCGCCAAAACAGTTGCAGGCTATTTTCTATGACAAGCTTGGCCTGCCGGTTATCAAGAAAACGCCAAAAGGCGCTCCTTCGACAGCGGAGCCCGTGCTGCAGGAGCTGGCGCATGATTATCCGTTGCCGAAGCTCATTCTGGAGCACCGCAGCCTGAGCAAGCTGAAATCCACCTATACCGATCGCCTGCCGGAAATGATCAACATGCGCACCGGGCGGGTGCACACATCTTACCATCAGGCGGTCACCGCAACGGGCCGGCTGTCGTCTTCGGAACCCAATCTGCAAAACATCCCGATTCGGTCCGAGCAGGGTCGGCGTATCCGTCAGGCGTTTGTTGCCCCGGAGGGCTACCAACTGGTGGCTGCCGACTACTCGCAAATTGAACTGCGTATCATGGCCCACCTGTCCGGCGACAAGGGACTACTGAAAGCATTTGCCGAAGGACAGGATATTCACAAGGCGACCGCCGCTGAAGTATTTGGCGCCAGCCTCGACGAGGTCACGTCCGATCAACGCAGAAGCGCCAAAGCGATCAACTTCGGTCTGATCTATGGCATGTCCGCTTTCGGCCTGGGACGCCAACTAGGTATCGCGCGCAAGGTGGCGCAGGAGTATATCGACCTCTACTTCAACCGTTATCCCGGCGTGCTGAAATACATGGATGATATCCGTGCCCGCGCCCACGATCAGGGCTTCGTGGAAACCCTGTACGGACGCCGGCTCTACCTGCCTGAAATCAATGCCCGCAACAAGCAGCTCCAGCAAGCCGCGGAGCGCACGGCCATCAACGCGCCGATGCAAGGCACAGCAGCCGACATCATCAAACGCGCGATGGTAACGGTGGAAGACTGGTTACTGGACAGCCACCCCAACGATGCCCGCATGGTGATGCAGGTTCACGACGAACTGGTGCTTGAGGTAAAGGCCAGCAAAGTGGATGAGGTGATTGAAGGCCTCACTCAAAGAATGTCTGGCGCCGCCGAGCTTGAGGTCCCTCTGCTGGTGGAAGCCGGCGTCGGCGACAACTGGGACGAAGCCCACTGATCGCGCCCACCCTTTCCAGACCGCCTCGTCAGGGGCGGTCTGCATCAACTACTTGAGTGCAAAATACACGCGCCATGCGTCAAGTTTGTGCACATCCATCCGAACTCCCTCCACTTCCCCCCGATTATCCAACTGTTTGAAAGCGGCATAGTTTTCGCTTTCCTATTGCTGTCGACAAACCGCAGCGACACCTTTTCTGCGGAAATTGTCATGTCGTGACACGCGTGTGACGAGCAATCAGCACATGCCAGAGAAAGAGGTGGGAAGATGATGACACTCGCAGCAGAGCGCAGCTGGCTACTCGACAGAGGACTTCTGAAACTGGTCCATCAATGCCGCAGGCTGATACTGGCAGAATTCGGCATCAAGGTTCATCTGACGGACGAGCACCTGCAATCGCAGCTCGCCGCCTATGCAAAAAAATCACGCTCACCCCAATTGAGCAACGTCTGGGAAGAGCTCAGGGAGAAGCTTCAGAATAATGGGGAGACACAGGAACCGCAGACGACAGTCCCAAGAAAAATGTACCGCGGCCAACCGGTAGAGAGTAATGAACCGGGACATGCCGGAATACACGATGAACGGGGTCAGGAGGATTCTGCATCCGGGCGCACCCGCACCATCACCTACCGCGGGCAGACAATTGAAGTGCCGGTCTGAGTAAGGACTAGTGAGACGGTTTACGGCGGGACATAAACGACAAAAGCAGTGAGCGCAAGGCCTGCCGACCCGCGCTCACTGCTTTCAGTTACAGCGTTACAAGCCGATCAGAATGCTTTGCTGATCTGGACCGCTCCGCCCCAACTATCGACTTCATAAGTCGCTGAGTAGCTGGCATTACCTGCGGCAGGCTGATCATCAACGGTGTATTCCTGCTCGTTGACATCAACGTCATCAAACAACAACATGCCGGCCGCTACATCAACAGTCCAACCACTCGACAGATTCGCGTATTGAGTTCCCAGGGTGAGCCAGTGGCGGTCTGTGGACGGGATACGCGCCGTACGGAAATCCGAGTTTACCGGCGACTGATCAAAGGCATAACCGGCCTTGAATGCCCAGGCGGGGGTTGCCTGCCAGATGGCACCCACGTTGGCCTGCCAAGTATCTTCCCAGTTTTCTGAAACGTGCCCGACCAGATCATCCTGGCCGTACTTGGGGCCACCAAGGGCAGAGATGGAACCGTTCTCTTCTTCGCTCACTACATCCAGCGCCTCGAAACGGCTCCACTTGGCCCATGTCGCGCCAGCCAGAAGAGTGACCGAGTCGGTCAACTGATGGCGAACGCCAAAGGTGATGCTTTCAGGAATCTCGATCGGCACCATCACATCTTCTTTAAGTGTCGCAAAATCGAAGTCAAGGCCGGTGGAGGTAACCGTTGGCTGAGGCACATTGGTGAGCGTTGCATCACCTTCCAGCTCAAGCCGGGTACCTGTCTGACCGGACACACCGATCTGGGTTGAATCCGTCACTTCCCACAGGAAACCCGCTGTGAAGGTAACGCCCACATCGTCACCCTTGATATCAACATAGCCGTCCTGGAAGCCCGGGCCGGCATACCCCAGTTGACGGGCCTGCGCCTCATTTGCGCTGTAATCCTGGAACTTGGACAGACGACCCTCTGCGTACATGATGTTCACACCAAAACCCAACGAGAATCCGTCGCCGTTGTTCAGGGCAATCGACGGGCTCAAGGCGATCGCCATAAGCTCGGTCTTGTCAGCAAAATAACGACCTACAAAGTCATCGTCGTAGTCTGCCGTCAGTCCGTATGGCGCATGCAGACCAAAACCGATATCAACAGTGTCGTTGACTTCATGGGTCATAAAGAAGTTAGGCAATACGGCAACCGGCACCAGATCACCGCCATTGGAGCCCTGGACCGGCGCACCCACCGTATCTGTCGCGCTCGCCGTTTCACTTTTCGCCTCGGCAGAGATATCAAGCACAGACGCGCCAAAGGACATATTGGTGCCCGAAAGCTGGCTCATACCGGCTGGATTGAAGTAGACCGTAGTGGCGTTTTCCGGGTTAGCAGCAGTACCCGCGTTCGCGGTACCCATTGCACTGGCGCTCTGTTCATTCAGGGCGAAACCACCCGCAAATGAAATGGCAGGCACAACGAGTGTGGCTGCAAGAATGGCCTGGGACAAGCGATTGTTTTTGTACATAAGAATTGATTCTCCACCATTAGTCTAAGGCCGCGGAGTATACGCACGCCTGGAGTTTGGCCTCAAATGCCAAACCAACCTATTAGCAATGCTAACTATAAGACAATGAACATTCGACAGTAATCGTAGGACCTGGAATCGAAAAGATATAGGGCGCTAAAAGCGACGCACAGGAAGGAGTAACGCATGGAACGAACGGCAACGCGGTGGCTGAAACCGGTCAGAATGACACCGGTTTCAGCCTCGGGACAGGGATCTAGTCTTCCTGAATGCTCAGCTTATCAACCGTTGACGACAGCTTATCGGCGCCAGTCGCGTCTGCGCCCAACTTGATCATCAGGCGAAGGTCGTTGGCGGAATCGGCATGGGCCAACGCGTCTTCATAGGTAATCGAGCCGTCCGCGTAGAGGCGATAGAGCGCCTGATCAAACGTTTGCATGCCCAGCTCTGTTGATTTGGTCATCAACTCCTTGAGCTTGTGCACTTCGCCTTTTCGGATCAGGTCCTGCACCAGTGGCGTATTGATCAGCACTTCAATAACCGCCCGACGCCCTTTACCATCGGGGGTTGGTATCAACTGCTGAGCCACAATGGCCTTGAGGTTCAAAGACAAATCCATCCAGATCTGGTTGTGCTGATCAGGGTGGAAAAACTGGATAATACGGTCCAGCGCCTGGTTGGCGTTGTTGGCGTGCAGTGTCGCGAGACACAGGTGACCGGTTTCAGCAAACTGGATCGAATACTCCATTGTCTGCCGGCTACGCACCTCACCAATCAGAATAACGTCCGGAGCCTGACGCAAGGTGTTTTTCAAGGCGACATCAAAGCTCTCGGTATCAATCCCCACTTCTCGCTGGGTCACGATGCAGCCCTGATGCTGGTGCACAAACTCGATCGGATCCTCGATCGAAATAATGTGCCCCCGACTATTGCGATTACGGTGGCCGATCATCGCCGCCAGCGAGGTGGACTTACCCGTGCCCGTCGCACCGACGAAAATAATCAGACCCCGCTTGGTCATCGCCAGGTCCTTGATAATCTCAGGTAATTCGAGATCATCCAGTTGCGGAATCTTGACCTCTATCCGCCGCAACACCATGCCGCACAAGTTGCGCTGGAAAAAGGCACTCACCCGGAAACGCCCCACGCCGCGGGCGCTGATGGCGAAGTTGCATTCGTGGGTTTCGTCAAATTCGGCACGTTGCTTGTCGTTCATCGCGCCATAGACAAACTCCCGGGTCTGCTCCGGCGTCAGCGCCGTTTTGGTGACCGGTAATACTTTCCCGTTGACCTTCATGCTTGGCGGCACGCCGGCCGTTATAAAAAGATCCGATCCGCCCTTCTCCACCATGAGCCGCAGCAGTTTTTCAAATTCCATCACAACACCTGTTTGTCATTGTTCCGGCACCGATTGCCGCTGAGTCAAAATGTTTAGAAATTATCCGGCATCTTGGCTTTAGAACGTGCCGCCTCGCGGGTAATCTGGCCCTTCTGCAGCATGCGTTGCAGACACTGATCAAGGGTCTGCATACCAACGGCGCTGCCTGTCTGGATTGACGAATACATCTGCGCGACTTTGTCTTCGCGGATCAGGTTACGGATGGCCGACGTCCCTATCATGATCTCGTGCGCCGCAATCCGGCCGCCGCCCACCTTCTTCATCAACGTCTGGGATATAACCGCCTGCAGTGATTCCGATAGCATTGAGCGCACCATCGATTTTTCTTCTGCCGGGAATACGTCAACGATACGGTCAATGGTTTTCGCAGCGGAGGTGGTGTGCAGGGTGCCAAATACCAGGTGACCGGTTTCCGCTGCTGTCAGCGCCAGGCGGATGGTTTCAAGGTCACGAAGCTCACCGACCAGAATAATATCCGGGTCTTCCCGCAACGCTGAACGCAGCGCTTCGTTAAAGCCCAGTGTGTCCCGATGGACTTCCCGCTGGTTCACCAGACATTTCTTGGATTCGTGCACGAATTCGATGGGGTCCTCAATGGTGAGGACGTGCTCGTAGCGGCTGTCGTTGATGTAATCAAGCATGGCGGCGAGCGTAGTGGACTTACCCGAACCGGTCGGTCCGGTTACCAGCACCAGGCCGCGCGGCACCGAGGAGACATCCTTGAAGACCTGCCCCATACCCAGATCTTCCATCGTCAGAACCTTCGACGGAATGGTCCGGAAAACCGCACCTGAACCGCGATTTTGGTTAAAGGCGTTAACCCGGAAACGGGCGACACCCGGCACTTCAAACGAGAAGTCAGTCTCAAGGAACTCTTCGTAGTCCTTGCGCTGCTTGTCATTCATGATGTCATAAATCAGTCCGTGGACATCTTTATGTTCCATCGGCGGCAGGTTGATACGACGCACATCCCCGTCAACCCGGATCATCGGTGGCAGACCTGCCGACAAGTGCAAATCCGACGCGCCCTGCTTCGCCGAGAAGGCCAGGAGTTCAGTAATATCCATTCATAATCCTCGGAAGGCTTTGTTCTTTTTCTCGAAACAGTCGCATGCATGACCCGCCAGCAGCTTGGTTCGCCGGTGTTCAGTCTTGTCTCAGCGGGGAGTGCCAAGTCAGAATAAGTTCACGATCGACCAGAGAGCTCTATCAAACCTCTGAATAAGTCTATTGGCGACACAGCATCCCTTGAACGCCGCCCTTGCGAACACGCGCCTTGATTCCGCATGTCAGAGAGAGCCAGAATCACCACCAGACTTATTCAGAGGTTCCTAAATGCCCAGCATAGCAGACAACATCGGGGCCGTAACCCGACGCATACAAAAAGCAACAATGGCCGCAAACCGCCCTGCACAGAGCGTTCGGCTGCTTGCCGTCAGCAAGACCAGGACCCCCGACGAACTGCGTGAAGCCGCCGCTACAGGCCTGCGGGCATTTGGCGAAAACTACCTGCAGGAAGCCCTCGAAAAAATCGCCACACTGAACGACATTCCGGATATCGAATGGCACTTCATTGGCCCTATCCAGTCAAACAAAACCCGCGATATTGCCGAACATTTTGACTGGGTTCACAGTGTGGACAGGCTCAAGATCGCTCGCCGCCTGAGCGATCAGCGCCCCGAAGGCCTGCCTCCGCTCAATCTGTGCCTGCAGATCAACATTGATGCGCAGGCCAGCAAAGCGGGCATTGCACCGGATGATCTGGCCGACCTGGCCGAAGGTATCCTGACATTGCCCAACGTCCGACTGCGCGGACTGATGGCGATCCCGGACCCGGACCAGCCAGAAGACAGCCTGCGGGCGCGTTTTGCCGCACTCGCTACCCTGCTCTCCGAGCTTGGCACCCGCCATACGGAAGCCAATGAACTGGACACCTTATCCATGGGCATGTCAGGCGATCTCGAGCTCGCCATTGGAGAGGGAGCCACCTTTGTCAGAATCGGCACCGCGTTGTTCGGCGCGCGCGAACGGAAACCCGGGCAGGCATAACCCGGGGCCAACCTGTTATGATCCGGACCAAAGAATCCCACACCATTCATCTGATTGACGGAGTTGCAGCGTGAGCACATCCCAGACAATCGCTTTTATCGGTGCCGGCAACATGGCCAGTGCCATCATTGGTGGCATGCTTGAAAACGGTTATAACGCCGAAAACATTTGGGTCAGCGCCCCGGATGACGATCATCTGCAAAGCATCCGCAAGCGGTTCGGCGTCAGCGTCACAACTGACAACCGTTACTGCGCCCAGCAAGCCGACGTTATTGTGCTGGCAGTCAAACCGCAGGTCATGCGCAGTGTCTGCCAGGACATAGCACCGGTCGTACAGAATACCCGCCCTTTGATGGTATCAATCGCGGCCGGTCTGGAATCGGCTACGCTGGATCAGTGGCTGGGCGGCGGCCTACCTGTGGTGCGCGTGATGCCCAACACGCCCTCTCTGGTCGGCAAGGGTGCCGCCGGGCTTTACGCCACCGATGCTGTGAAAGAGACACAACGTAAGACAGTAACGGCTATTTTCGAAAGCATTGGCATCGCAGTCTGGGTTAATGAGGAAAATGAACTGCATGCGGTGACCGCGCTGTCTGGTAGCGGTCCGGCATATTTCTTCCTGATGCTGGAGGCACTTGAAGAAGCCGCCGTCGCCAATGGCATAAAGCCTGAAACAGCCCGCAGCCTGGCGATCCAGACCATGGCTGGCGCCGCTGAAATGGCTCGACGTGGCCCGGATGAGCCGGCTCAGCTCAAACGCAACGTGATGTCGCCCGGCGGCACGACAGAGCAGGCCATTAAAACTTATGAATCCGGTGATCTACGCGGCCTGGTGCACAAAGCCTGTTCGGCCGCTTATACCCGCTCAGAAGAAATGGCAGTGGAGTTGAGCAAGGACGACAGCTAAAAGCTGGAAATTGCTACATTTCAAACGCATTATTGACGCCGAAACCCGAGTACGGAGTAAACCATGCTGGCGCAGATCCTGATCACGACACTGCAGATTATTTCAACGTTTTATCTGACGATTGTGCTGTTACGTTTCCTGCTGCAACTGGCACGGGCTGACTTCTATAACCCGATCTGTCAGTTCGTGGTCAAGGCCACCAACCCACTGCTGCGCCCGCTGCGCAAAATCATTCCCGGTTGGAGCGGCATTGATGGTGCTGCACTGGTGCTGGCCATTCTGATTCAGGCCGTTACCTTCCTGCTGATTCTGACAGCGCTGAACGGCGGTTTCCCTGCAATCAACCCGCTAACCTTGCTGGCATGGTCGGTGGTAACGGTGCTCGGACTGATCATCAAGATCTACTTCTGGTCCGTGCTCGCGGTGGTATTGATCAGCTGGGTCGCGCCCGGCAGCGCCCACCCGGCCATTCAACTGATTGCGCAGCTGACCGAGCCGGTTATGCGTCCGGTTCGCAATGTAATGCCGGCTCTCGGTGGCCTGGATCTGTCGCCGATAGTCGTGTTCCTGATTCTCAACGTGCTGTCAGTTGTGGTGGAACACATGGCGGCGAGCGTCGGCTTGGGCAGCATCGGCATCGGTCTGTAATATAACATTACATATCGACACAAAATGAATCGTAATCCAGCAGGCGACTAGCAGTGATGCAGTCGCCTGTTTTTATTGAAGTTACCAAACCAAAACCCGCTAACACGGTTGTTTTTTAACCAAACTGGAGATTCAGGTCACATAGCCGCCACTCAGAATCGATTATTCTATGTCCAATACTCATGTAATACCGTCCTGATTCGGCGCCTGCCGATGTGACAACCTAATTATAAAGACGCGTAAAAGGCTAGCCCCATGCATTCACCTGGCAGTTTGGCTCATCAGGTAGAGGCGTATCACGCCTGGAAAAAGGAACTTATCCGTCAAATATCCCGCTACCGTCTTTGGTTGCAGGACAATGACCTCTTTTCGGAAGATATCAGCCAGCGTATTCGTCGCGGCCTTGAACAGCTGATCGAGGACGAGCTGACGATTGCGTTTGTCGGTGAATATTCGCGCGGCAAAACAGAGCTGATTAACGCCCTGTTTTTCTCCGAATACGGCCAGCGCATGCTGCCTTCACAGGCAGGCCGGACCACCATGTGTCCGACCGAACTGTTTTACGATCGCACCGAATCTCGCGATTATCTGCTGTTGCTCCCCATCGAGACCCGTCGCGAAGAAACTTCCTTGCAACAACTCCGCAAACAGCCAGACCGCTGGACCCGTTACGAGCTTGATCCCGGCTCGCCAGAGGCCATGCGGGAAGTGTTGGCAGAAGTTGCCCGAGTCAAAAGCGTTACGGCGGCAGAAGCCCGCGACCTCGGCTTTCAGGAGAACATGCTGGAGCACGATCGCAGTGAGCCTGGCAAGGTACTGGTACCGGCATGGCGCAATGCCCAGATCAGTATCCGCCACCCGCTGTTTGAGCGCGGTCTGCGCATACTCGACACGCCAGGACTCAACGCTCTGGGCTCCGAGCCGGAACTGACCATCAGCATGCTGCCAAAGGCACATGCCGTGATCTTCCTGCTCAGCGCCGATACGGGCGTCACCGCCAGTGACATGACGATCTGGAAAGACCACATCGCGACCGAAAACTCGGACCACCGGGCGGGCCGCTTTGCAGTACTGAACAAGATCGATGTGCTCTGGGATGACCTCCAAGGCCCCGCGCATACCGAAGCTTCCATCACCAAAGTGCGCGAATACACCGCCGACCACCTCAACATCCGGCCGGAAGATGTTATTCCGGTTTCTGCCAAACAGGGTCTGCTGGCGCGGGTTCACAACGACGAAGCGCAGTTCGAACGCAGCCGTCTGCCCGAACTGGAAAAGCTGATCATCCACCGCATCCTGATGCATAAGGAACAGCTGATCACCCAGAGCCTGATCAACGATCTGCTCGGCATGCTCCAGAACAGTCAGGCGGCAATGCAAACCCGGCTGTCCACCCTGCGCGAAGAACTGGGTGCCTGTGGTGAAACCCACGTTGACCGGGATGCGCTGAAACGACTGGCCGAGAGAGCCCAGCACGATTACGACTTCTATTACAAAAAACTGATCACCCTGCGTTCCAGCCGTCGACTCATGCAGTCCCAGGGCGACATGCTGAAAGACCTGGTCACCGAAGAACGGTTTGAAAGCCATGTCACCAAAGTCAGGGGCATGCTAAGCAAGAGCTGGACAACGGCCGGCATGAGCCGCTCAATGAACTATTTCTTTGAACTGATCGAAGGCGACTACGCCAACCTGATGTCGGAGGGCCAGCTCGCCGAAAAGATGGTGTCGTCGATCTACCGCCGCTACAACGAAGATACCCGCGCCCGTCATCTGGAGCCGATCCCGCTACGTGCCGGCCGACATGTGATTGCGGTGCGCGAGCTGCGCAAGAAAGCGGACCGCTTCCGCCGCAACCCAAAGAACATGATGATGGAACAGACGCTGCTGATCCGCCGGTTCTTCAACATTATGGTAAGCGAAGCCAGAACACTGCATTCCAGAGTACGCTCCGATGTTGAGCGCTGGCCTGAAGAGGCTCTGCTGCCGATCATGCAGTATTCGATGGAGCAGAAAAAACTGCTTGAGCACCAGATTCGCCGGATCCGCGATATGGTTCGCAATGATCGCTCCTCGAAAGAAGAGCGCAATCGTCTGGCGGACAACATTGCCGATCTCAACCGTCAGCTCGAGCTTGCAGACAACATGCACCGGCAGATCCGCAAGCCGGCTCCGACGCTGATCCAGCAAAAGGTTGTGAATCTGTCGGGCATCGCCTGACAGATATTCCCCCTGAACGCTGTGGCGGAACAAGGTCACCGCTGACAAAGGCTCGCCTCGTGCGGGCCTTTGTCACATCTGCTGCGGGTTAAAGTTGGCTCAACCCGGGCTGCCTGTTGCAGCGCATGGCACCCGCCTTTAAACTGCTTCGCTGGCCGGCACTGTATCTCCTTTATCCTGCCGGCATTACTCAGGAACAGTTTGCGCCGATGCCTGATTCGTTACCGCCTGATTCAGTTGGTCTGGTCACCCCCAGAACCCTGCATTTTTCAGAACCGCTTCCGCTCGCCTGCGGCCAGTCACTACCGGAATATGATCTGGTGATTGAGACCTATGGCGAGCTGAATGCAGAGGCTTCCAATGCCGTACTCATCTGCCATGCCCTGAGCGGCCATCATCATGCGGCCGGTTTTCACGAGATGAGCGACCGCAAGCCCGGCTGGTGGGATAGCTGCATCGGCCCTGGCAAGCCCATCGACACCAATCACTTTTACGTCGTCAGCCTGAACAATCTGGGCGGCTGTCACGGCAGTACCGGCCCGACATCCACCAACCCGGCTACCGGTAAATGCTACGGCCCGGACTTTCCGGTTATAACGGTGAAAGACTGGGTCAGTAGCCAGGCGGCGTTGGCAGACCGTTTGGGAATCCAGTGCTGGGCAGCCGTCGTGGGAGGATCACTGGGCGGCATGCAGGCATTGCAATGGAGCCTTACTTTTCCTGACCGACTGCGCCATGCCGTGGTCATTGCGTCAACACCACGCCTGACTGCACAGAACATCGCTTTCAACGAAGTAGCGCGGCAAGCGATCACCTCTGACCCCGAGTTTTACGAAGGCCGTTACCAGGAACACAACGCCACCCCTCGTCACGGCCTGACACTGGCGCGCATGGTGGGCCATATCACTTACCTGTCTGATGCGTCCATGGGCGAGAAGTTCGGTCGGGATATGCGGGAGCAGGCATATAAATTTGGCTATGACGCCGAGTTCCAGGTCGAAAGTTACCTGCGTTATCAGGGTGAGCGTTTTTCTGAAAGCTTTGACGCCAACACCTACCTGCTGATGACCAAGGCCCTGGACTATTTTGATCCGGCCTACGATGCAGACAACAATCTCGCCGCCGCCCTGTCGCAAGCTCAATGTGAGTTTCTGGTGCTATCGTTCAGCACCGACTGGCGTTTTACACCCGCCCGTTCGGAGGAACTCGTGAAAGCCATGATCGCAGCACGCCGCAAGGTCAGTTACGCCGAGATTGATGCGCCCTGGGGCCACGATGCCTTTTTGATCCCCACACCGCGTTACATCGATGCCTTTTCAGCCTATATGAAACGGGTTGCCCGGGAGGTTGGCGCATGAGAGCTGATCTGGAGATTATCGAAAAGTGGATTCAGCCAAACAGTCACGTACTGGATCTTGGCTGCGGCGATGGCACCCTGCTGGATTATCTGCAGCGTGAGCGCCAGGCCACCGGCTTCGGGCTGGAGATCAACCCCGAGCACATTACGACCTGCATGGGGCGTGGAGTCTGTGTAATCGAACAGGATATGGACGAGCAGGGTCTCGGCAACTTTGAAAACCAGAGCTTCGATGTCGTGCTCATGACTCAGGCCCTGCAAGCCGTGCGCCGCCCAGACGTGGTGCTCGACGAGATGCTGCGCCTGGGGCGCGAATGCATCGTCACCTTCCCGAATTTTGCCTACTGGCGCCTGCGCTGGTACCTGATGCGCAATGGCCGGATGCCGGAATCCGAAACCCTGCCCTACAAGTGGTACAACACGCCCAACATTCATCTGTGCACGTTCAACGATTTTGAAGCACTCTGCTATCGTAAGAACATCAAAATCAAAAACCGCACTGTTGTCGACGGCGAACACCGCTATCGCTGGTTCAACAGGTTGTGGCCGAACATGCTCGGGCAAATTGCGATATACCGCATCACCCGCTAGGAGCCTTTTCATGAACGCCCTGAAGCACAACACAAAATTCCGGATTCTGCTGACTGCAGGCCTGCTGGTGCTCCTATCTGGCCTGTCCCACGCCGGTCAATTTGAAGATTTCGGCGACTACCAGGTGCACTACAGCATTTTCCCCAGCAGCTTCCTGACACCAGACATTGCCAAACAGTACGAATTGGTGCGCAGTAAATCCGTTGGTATTGTTAACGTCAGCATTTTGCACAAGGCCGATGATGGTACCTTCAAACCCGTTAACGGGCAGGTTGAAGGCAAGGTCATCAACGATATCCAGCAAAACCGCTTTCTGGCATTCCGTCGCATTGACGAGGGCGATGCGGTCTATTTCATCGCCCAGTTTCAATACATTAACGGCGAACTGCTGACGTTTGAACTCAAGGCAAACGCTCCGGGAGCCCGCCAGGGCATGCCGGTGCGTGTCGCCCAGTCATTGGTGAACGATTAAACATGACACCTCAGGAATGGGTACTCGCCAGTAACAATGAGGGCAAAATTCGCGAACTGGGCGAACTGCTCGCCCCGCTTGGCCTCAAGATCAGCTCTCAGAAATCGCTGGGCGTGTCTGAAGCGGAAGAGCCTGCCGTCACCTTCGTCGAAAACGCGGTTATCAAAGCCCGACATGCCTCGGCTCACACCGGCCTGCCGGCGCTGGCTGATGACTCCGGGCTTGCCGTTGACGCACTCCAAGGCGCGCCGGGCGTCCGTTCCGCCCGTTTCGCCGGGTTACAGGCCACTGACCAGGACAATATCGATCACCTGCTAACGCTGCTGGCTGATGTACCCGAAGCGCAACGTAGTGCCCAATTCCACTGCGTACTGGTGTTCCTGCGTCACGCCGCTGATCCAACGCCAATGATCTGTCACGGTATCTGGGAAGGCCGGATACTTGACGCACCCAGAGGCACCGACGGTTTCGGTTATGACCCGGTATTCTGGGTGCCGGAAAAACAATGTGCGGCTGCAGAGTTAAGTCGCAGCGAGAAAAGCCGCCTCAGCCACCGGGGCAAGGCACTCAAGGGGCTGCTGGAAGCGCTCAAACTGCGACAGGCACAATGACCCGCGCAGCACAAACCCCCAGCATTGCCACTCTGCCTCCGCTTAGCCTCTATATTCATGTGCCCTGGTGCGTTCGCAAGTGCCCCTACTGTGACTTCAACTCCCACGCACAGAAAGGTGATATTCCGGAGCAGGCCTATCTGAACGCACTGATGGAGGACGTTACGGCCGATATCGCCGGCGTTCAGGGTCGCTCTATCGAAACGGTATTCATCGGCGGCGGGACACCATCGCTGATGTCACCGGATTTCTACCGGCAGCTGTTTGAGCGTTTATCGGCGCACCTGCAATTTGCCCCCGATGCCGAAATAACGCTGGAAGCCAACCCGGGAACCGTTGAGCAATCCCGCTTTGAAGGTTTTCGTGCGGCGGGCATCAACCGGCTGTCGCTGGGCGTTCAAAGCTTCAATCCTCTTCACCTGCAAACACTGGGGCGGATTCATGATGACCAGGCCGCTCGCAACGCTATCAATGCAGCCCGCGCAGCCGGCTTCGACAACTTCAACATTGATCTGATGCACGGCCTGCCAAACCAGACCGTCGCCCAGGCGGTTAACGATCTCGAACAGGCGCTGACGTTTGATCCACCACACCTGTCCTGGTATCAGCTCACGCTGGAGCCCAATACTGAATTCTACAGCCGACCACCTGACCTGCCAGAAGATGACGCGCTTTGGGACATTATCGAGGCCGGAGGCAACTTGCTGCGAACGAACGGCTATCAGGATTACGAGGTGTCAGCCTGGAGCAAGCCAGGAAAAGCATCCCGTCACAACCTGAACTATTGGGAGTTTGGCGACTATTTGGCAATGGGCGCAGGCGCGCACGGCAAGATCACGTTCCTGGACGACAACGAAATCCGGCGCTACTGGAAAACCCGCCAGCCGGAAGCCTATCTCAACCGTATAGGCAGTCGTACGGCTGGCCAACAGGCCATTGCCGTCGATGAATTACCGCTGGAATTCATGATGAATGCATTGCGCCTGAACAGAGGTGTTAGCGAAAAACTGTATACCGAAAGGACAGGTTTACCCCTTACCGGGATTGCTGAGATACTTTCCGCAGTGCGCAGTGAAGGCCTGTTCGAGGCCTCGCGGCTGCAAGCCACGCCGCTAGGACAGCGGTATCTCAATAGCATACTGGAACGCTTCCTCTGATGCCCCCGACTACACGCCCACCCATGCCTCGCCGGCTCAAAGGTATGATCGGCCTCACCATCACACTGCTGATAGCGCTGGTGCTGATCAACATTCCGCTAACCACGCCGGCCTCGCCGCAAGGTATTGTAAGCCTGCAACTCGCGGCCAACGCCGAGCAAAGCCAGACCATCATTGATAGCTGGGACAGCCTGTTCTGGCCCCACGTATCACTGATTCTGGATATACCCTTTGCACTGGTTTATGCGTTGACGCTGGTGGCGGTGACACGCTACCTGCTTTCCTACCGCCCGGGCGTGCGGGCGCGCCAGACAGGCCGCCTGATTCAAACGCTCTTTATCGTGGCTGGTCTCGCTGATTGGGCAGAGAACGCCTGCCTGCTCAACAATCTGGAGCAGCCAACAGACACCCTTAGCCTGATGGCAACCGGGTTTGCATTTATCAAGTTTACCGGTTTGCTAGTGGGGTTTGCGGGGCTGGTAGTGCTGCGATCAGCGCATCGCTACTCGGGGTCATCCGCGAGCAACGAGTAAATACCTGCCAAACACGACCGGTGTCTGGCAGGTTGATATGACCGCTCAAACAACGTCTATCAGTTGGTACGCCGGAATAACAAATCCCAGACACCGTGTCCGCGATCCAGACCGCGCCGTTCAAACTTGGTCTGCGGGCGCTGCTCGGGACGGGGCGAGTAACTACCCTCAGGCTGTGTATTGGCAAAACCTTCCGAGGCACTGAGAACTTCCATCATGTGCTCGGCATAGTTTTCCCAGTCTGTCGCCAGATGAAAAATTCCCCCGACTCTTAACTTGTGGCGGATACGCTGAACAAATTCCGGCTGCACCAACCGGCGCTTGTGATGACGTTTCTTGTGCCAGGGATCGGGGAAAAACAGCATGACGCAGTCCAGCCCGGCATCCGGAAGGCACAAGTCGATCACGTCGTTGGCATCAATGTTATAAACCCGGACATTCTCCAGCCCCCGGTCCTCAACCTCCTTCAGCAAAGCCCCGACTCCGGCGGTGTGCACCTCAACGCCTATAAAGTCCTGCTCCGGTGCGGCCTCCGCCATTGCGGCCAGTGATTGCCCCATACCGAAACCGATTTCGAGATTCAGAACCGCTTCACGACCAAAAATCTCGCGGGGATCAATCATGCCGTGTTCGCGGGTCAAACCGAACTTCGGCCAATTCCGCTCATAGGCCTTTTTCTGGCCTTCTGTCATGCGGCCCTGGCGTAATACAAAGCTGCGGATACCTCGGCGAGTGGTAACCGGTTCAGCGCCGGAGGAAGAATGGCTGTTGTCATTCTCTTCGGTCATTGGAGCCTCTCATCAATAGATTGGGAATGTGAGAAGTGTACCAAACCTGCCAACATCTGCAGCACAACAGTCTCCGGATATTCTGTGCTAAGTTTACAAAACACGGAGGTGAAAATGACAACGCCCAGCAAGGTAACCGTTTTCTATGATGAGCGGGTTCTCGCCCACGCTCCCGACTCCGAAGCGTCGTTCCTGCCATCCCGGGTGGATCGACGCGTTCGCCAGATCCTGTCAGACCTGAATGTTCCCTGGAAATACCCCGAGCATCCGGGCCGCCTGACCGCGATTATGAATCTTCTCCAGCAGCAACCGATCCCCGGCATCCAGCTCGCACCCGGCAAGGCGGCGACTACGGAGCAACTGGGTCGGGTCCACACGTCGGCGTATCTCAACGATATCTTTGAGCTCCGGGGCCAGCACGCATGGCTCGACATCGACACCACAGCGGTCTCACCCGGTAGCGTAGAAGCCGCAGAAGTCGCTGCCGGTACTGCAATTGCAGCCGTTGAATCTGTTATCTCCGGCGCCTCTGAATCCGCGTTCGCGCTGGTGCGTCCACCCGGGCACCATGCCGAACCCGTGCGGGCCCGGGGGTTCTGCCTGTTCAACAACGTCGCGGTAGCCGCCGCTCACGCACAGGCGGAACTCGGCTGCGAGCGCATCATGATCGTCGACTGGGATGCACACCACGGCAACGGCACCCAGGACATTTTCTGGGCCGATCCGGACGTCCTGTTCTTTGACCTCCATCGTGCCGCGCCGTTTTACCCCGGCTCCGGAAAATTGGAAGACATTGGCGCAGGTCTGGGTGACGGCACCACAGTGAATGTCCCACTGCCCGGAGGTTCTGGTGACATGGCGTACATGAAAGCCTTTGAAGACATTCTCACGCCGGCCGCCGAATGGTTTCAGCCCGACCTGATACTGGTATCGGCCGGATTCGATACACACTGGCTCGATATGGCCATGAACGTATCCTATGACGGCTTTGGCGCGATGGCGGGGCATCTGCAGTCGCTGGCCCGCAGGCTATGCAATGGCCGCATCGCCTTTGTCCTTGAAGGCGGCTACAACCTTGAATCCCTGTCCCATGGTGTTCATTCCGTTCTCAGCGTGCTGGCTGGGGCCCAGCCGGTAACCCCGGCCATTTGCGGGTACCCGGAGGTAGAAGCCGCGGCGGCATTTCACCGTGACGCGTTCAAAGCGCCGGACGAGCAATCCTGAGGCGTTGATACAACCGCCTGTCAGGCCGGCGCTCGTCCCGTCGCGGACACATTCCGCCGATCAAGCTTGCGGTAACCCAGCGCCTCCACCAGATGATTGTGCTGAAGCTCTTGTTCACCGGCGAGATCCGCCAGCGTACGCGCCACCCGCAGTATCCGGTGCAGCGCTCTGGCCGACAGCCCCAGGCGTTCCATCGCCTGCGCCAGCAGTTTCTCACCGGCAAGCCCCGGCTTGCAGTAGTGATCCAATGCCTCGCCGCTCAGATCGGCATTAAGCGCCCCGCGCTGAGCCTGAACCTTTCGCGCCTGCATCACTCTTGCCCGCACCGTTGCGCTATCGACCGGTGCACGCTCCTGTTTGAGCAGCGTATCGCCACTCTGCACCGGCACCTCCACATGCAAATCAAAGCGATCGAGCAGAGGTCCGGAGAGACGAGACTGGTAGCGGACGATTTGCTGAGGGCTACACTGGCATTCGATCGACGGATGTCCGCGATAGCCGCAAGGACATGGATTCATTGCAGCGAGGACCTGAAACCGGGCCGGGTAGGTCACCTGTTGAGCCGCTCTGGAGATCACGATTTCACCGGACTCCATCGGTTCACGCAGAACCTCAAGCACTTTGCGATCAAATTCCGGCAGCTCATCCATAAACAAAACGCCACGATGGGCCAGCGAAATTTCACCCGGCCGGGGGCTGCTACCGCCCCCGACCAACGCCACGGCGGAGGCCGTGTGATGGGGCGCCCGATAAGGCGGTCGCCGCCAGCTACCAGGATCCACCGCTTCGCCCGCCACCGAGCGCACACTCGCTACTTCCAACGCAGCTGCATCCGTGAGCGGCGGGAGAATGCCGGGCATTCGACTGGCCAGCATGCTCTTGCCTGTACCCGGAGGCCCGAACAACAGCAGGTTGTGGCTACCAGCCGCTGCTATTTCCAGTGCCCGCTTGGGTACATGCTGACCACGCACATCCCGCAGGTCGGGGTAATCCGTGGGCAATGGCGCATCTTCGCAGCGTTCCAGCGGGGCCAACTTTTCATTGCCACACAGGTGCGCGACGACCTTCAGCAAGTGCCCTGTGGCCAGCACATCATCGCCGGCCGCCAGTGAGGCCTCTTCAGCATTGTCTTCGGGAATCAGCAGTTGTCGCCCTGCCCGCCGCGCGGCCATTACTGCGGGCAACACACCCCTGACCGGACGCAGCGCACCATCAAGTGCCAGTTCGCCGACACACTCAAGTGTCGCCAACGGTTCGGCAGGAATTTGGCCGGAAGCCGCAAGAATGCCCAGTGCGATCGGCAGATCAAAACGCCCTCCTTCCTTGGGCAGGTCTGCCGGTGCCAGATTAATAGTGATCCGACGGGTTGGAAATTCGAAGCCGGCATTCATCAGTGCGCTGCGGACACGGTCTTTGCTTTCGCGAACAGCTGTTTCAGGCAAGCCGACAATTGAGAGGGAGGGCAATCCGTTCGAGAGGTGTATTTCCACCGTCACTGGCGGAGCGGAAACGCCAAGGCGCGCCCGGGTATGGACAATAGCTAGCATACAGACCTTCCATGGTTTCATTTCAGGATCGCCAGCCCATCGTCAACTGCGTTGGCCGGCAAGCCGGGCACCGCGTCCTGCAGCACCCACTATAGATTCATTTACATCCCGGCAGGGCTTACCCCGCCCCTGTCATTACTTGATGCGAGCTTCCAGCTCAGCGACCTGCTTCTCCAACGCTTCGACTTTTTCACGGGTGCGCATCAACACAGCCTGTTGTGCATCGAATTCGTCGCGGGTTACCAGATCCAGTCTGGCCAGCACTGACATGACGGTCGCACGCGCTTGCTGCTCAAAATCATCTTTCGCCGCGCGCGCCATATCCGGCACAAATTGGCTAAACTGTCCCTGCAATTGTGACAAAAAGTCCTGGGGTGTTTTCAAAATGCACCTCTGTGGTTCCCAAGGTAGGTTTGGAAAAGTGTAACATAGCCGGTGTGATTGCCAGTTGGCCAATTGTGGCACACCGCAATGCACCAAATATGTGCACCACTTTTACGGTCGCTCTACAATGGCGCATCTGCGTGACCCATATCAGGGCCAAGCGATCATATATTACTGTTTTTATAGGTTATTTTAGCGTTGGCACACACGATGCTTTAAACCACGTACGCAATCCGCACGAATGTGTGCGAGGTGGCAGCATCCCGAACTCAAACCCTGATTCATACCGAAAAAAGTTTGAGACGGCATTACCAAGGAGACAGCAATGAAACTTGTGACAGCTATCATCAAGCCGTTCAAGCTCGACGATGTCCGCGAGGCATTATCCGAGATAGGCGTACAAGGCGTGACCGTCACTGAAGTCAAAGGCTTCGGACGGCAGAAAGGGCATACCGAGCTGTATCGGGGTGCCGAGTATGTGGTGGATTTCCTGCCCAAGGTCAAGGTTGAGGTCGCCATTGGTGACAGCCTGCTCGACCAGGTGATTGAGTCTGTCACCAAGGCCGCCAACACCGGCAAGATCGGTGACGGCAAGATCTTCGTGACCGAGCTGGAGCAGGCCATTCGAATCAGAACCGGCGAGACCGGCGAAGAAGCCGTATAAGGCTCGTCTGATTCTTTAACGCCAACGCTTTAACCTATTAATCCTTGAAGAGCCTCGTGCGGAGGGCTTCCGATGGAAAGTAATATCTTTCAGTTGCAGTATGCTTTAGACACTTTTTACTTCCTCATTTGCGGTGCACTGGTCATGTGGATGGCAGCGGGCTTTGCCATGCTGGAATCCGGACTGGTACGCGCTAAAAACACCACCGAAATCCTGACCAAGAACGTTGCTCTGTTTGCGATTGCCTGCACCATGTATCTGGTGTGCGGCTACGCCATCATGTATGACGGAAACCTTTTCCTGAGTGGCATGGGCAATGTTGACGTTGCAGGCGTTCTGGGCGACTTCGCCGGCCGTGAAGACGGCTTTGAAGGCGGTTCAATCTACTCTGGCGCTTCCGACTTCTTCTTCCAGGTTGTGTTCGTTGCAACTGCTATGTCGATCGTATCGGGTGCAGTAGCTGAGCGCATGAAGCTCTGGACTTTCCTGATCTTCGCGGTCTTCATGACCGGCTTTATCTACCCGATGGAAGGTTCCTGGACCTGGGGCGGTGCATCTGTATTTGGCATGTACACGCTGGGCGACCTTGGCTTTAGTGACTTCGCCGGTTCAGGCATCGTGCACATGGCCGGCGCAGCTGCGGCCCTTGCAGGTGTTCTCTTGCTGGGTGCCCGTAAAGGCAAGTACGGTCCTAACGGCGAAATCCGCGCCTTCCCTGGCGCCAACCTGCCAATGGCAACACTGGGCACCTTCATCCTGTGGATGGGCTGGTTCGGCTTTAACGGTGGCTCGGTACTGAAACTGGGCGACATCGCCAGCGCACACTCAGTTGCCATGGTATTCCTGAACACCAACGCGGCGGCTGCCGGTGGCGCCATCGCCGCGCTGATTACGGCCCGCCTGATGTTCGGCAAAGCCGACCTGACCATGCTGCTGAACGGCGCGCTGGCTGGTCTGGTAGCCATCACGGCTGAGCCTTCAACGCCAACTGCCCTGCAAGCAACTCTGTTCGGCGGCCTGGGCGGCATCCTGGTGGTATTCAGCATCGTGACGCTGGACAAGCTGCGCATTGACGATCCGGTCGGCGCTATCTCTGTTCACGGCACCTGTGGCCTGCTGGGTCTGCTGCTGGTACCTATCACCAACGGCGACGTCAGCTTCAGTGGCCAGATCATCGGCGCGATCACCATCTTTGTATGGGTCTTCGTTGCCAGCCTGATTGTCTGGGGCATCCTGAAAGCGGTTATGGGCCTGCGGGTCACTGAAGAAGAAGAGTACGAAGGTGTCGACCTTTCCGAGTGCGGAATGGAAGCCTACCCGGAGTTTGTGAGCACCAAGTAATACTGCTCACCCTCAAATGAAAAAGGCGCCCCATGGGGCGCCTTTTTTATCTTCACTAATTCTTCAGTAATGTCACAACGACAGTCAGTGGTCTTTGCTCTTCCCCGAAGAACCGGGCATGGACTGCGCCACCCGGAGATAATGATTCAGCTCGAGCTCTGCTTCCAATGGCGTCTCGAAAGGCCCCTCAATCGACCCTTCCCGTGTTTCAAAATACCATTCGCTATTCACGTAACTGAAGCGCTCTGTTCTGAACCAGTTTCTGTCTCGTTCTCCATGCCGAACGGCCATAGCACCTCCCGTAAAACGGGCCACTGATGCTCACTTCTCAACTCATCAATGACCGGTATTAACTGCATGCATGCAGTACCCACAGGGTAGCTGAGATCAGCCCTCAGGGAGAGAACATCTCTGCGTCAAAATCGGGTTCGTTATTTCGGAAGGGAATGAAAACAGGCCTTCATAAAAGACAGATCGATCATGCCGGGCCATTTGAGTCCCGACATGACCGCACAGGAGATATCAGTCTTCGAGGATATCCCGCATAAACTGGGGCTGTGCCAGCGCTCCGGTATGAATAGCCTCGTTATAGTAACGGGTCACAAAAGGCCGTTCGGCGGCGTCGGCTTCGCGGAAGTAATGCAGCGGGTTGGACTTGCTCGCCATGGTGCAGCTCCACCAGCCTGTCGGATACACCGGCTGCGGGAATGGCAGCGTGACAACATGATCAAGGCCGGCCTTTTTCATGTCCTTGTGAATACCCTTGATGATGGTCTCCGTATGCAACAACGGCGATTCGCTCTGCTGGACAATAATGCCCCCCTTACGCAGCGCCAACATGCAATCACGGTAGAAATCCATCGCAAACAGCCCTTCAGCCGGGCCGACAGGATCAGTGCTGTCGATGACGATCAAGTCGATGCTGTCCGGATCAGCGTCCCTGATCCACTGGATACCGTCGCCGAAGAAGAAATTCGCGCGCGGATCTTCATTGGCGTCGCATAGCTCAGGGAAGTACTTCTCTGACATTCGCGTGACGCGCTCGTCGATTTCGACCTGCCAGGCTTCTTCTACGTCCGGGTGTTTCAGTACTTCACGTAAGGTGCCGCAGTCACCACCGCCGACCACCACAACCTTGCGTGGGGCCTTGTGGGTAAACAATGCCGGATGGGTCATCATTTCGTGATAAAGGAAATTGTCCCGGCTGGTCAGCATGACACAGCCATCCAATACCATAAGGTTGCCAAAGGTCTCGGTTTCGTAGATCTCCAGTTTCTGGAACTCGGTTTGCTCTTCATGCAGCTTGCGTTTCACCTGCAACGAAAACGCCGTGCCCTGATTCTGGAAAACTTCCGTAAACCACCCTTCATTCAATACCGACATTGCGCATTACCCTCCTGCCTTCATGCTGGTGATTCCAATAGCCAGCATGATCGGAATGGATGTGACGAGCCGCTCGAAAAAGCGGCCCCCTGGATTGGCTCACATTGTCCCGCGCAACTCGGTAAAAATACAGTTTCCGATTTCTTTAATTTTCCAGGGTATAGGCTTTCAGCGGCCCTGCTCCTTTCATTACAATAGCCACTCGCCCAAAGGATAGAGTTCGCAATGACTGACAGCCCCGGCACACATGCTCAGAAGATCTACAATATCGCGCAATGGAGTGAGGGCTATATCGGCATTGATCCTGCCGGTGACGTACTGATCAGGCCTGATCGCGGCCAGAGCGGCGCTGATATCAACTTGCCCGCGCTCACCCGAAAACTCGTCAGCCAGGGTGTCCCGCTGCCTGTACTGATCCGCTTCAGCGATATTCTCCATGACAGGGTAAACAACCTTTGCGATGCCTTTAACCGGGTCGCTGACGAACAGGGATACACCGGCCGCTACACAGCGGTTTACCCGATCAAGGTCAACCAGCAGCGCCATGTAGTGGAAGAACTGATCAGCTCCGAGCCGGCCGCAAGCAAGGGCCAGATCGGTCTTGAAGCCGGCAGCAAGCCGGAGCTGATTGCGGTGCTCGCACTATCCCGGAAGCCCGGCTCCGTCATAGTCTGCAATGGCTACAAGGATAGGGAATACATCCGGCTTGCGCTGATCGGCCAGAAACTGGGCCATCAGGTATTCATCGTCGTAGAGAAGCCGTCCGAATTACCTGAAATTCTGGAAGAGGCCGACAGGCTCGGCGTGAAGCCGTTGATTGGCGTGCGCGCCCGGTTGGCCACCATCGGCAAAGGCAACTGGCAGAACACTGGTGGTGAAAAATCCAAATTTGGCCTGTCAGCCAGCCAGGTACTGGATGTGGTCAGCCAACTCAGGGCAGCCGACGCGCTGGATTCCCTGCAGCTACTCCATTTTCATCTGGGCTCACAGATTGCCAATATCCGGGATATTCAGACCGGCCTGAAGGAGTGTGCCCGCTTTTACAGCGAGCTTTGCCAACTGGGAGCACCAATAGACACCGTGGATATCGGTGGCGGCCTGGGCGTTGACTATGAAGGCACCCGTTCGCGCAGCAGCTGTTCAATCAATTACAGCGTGTCCGAATATGCCTATAACGTGATTCACACGCTGCAGGCTGAATGCGACCGGGCCGGCATCCGGCATCCCAACCTGATCAGCGAGTCCGGCCGGGCCCTGACGGCGCATCACGCGGTACTGGTGACCAACGTCATTGACCACGAAACCCCCACTGATCCGAAACCGACAGAGCCGGCCGCGGATGCACCACCCCCGTTGCATGACCTGTGGCGGGATTACACCAGCCTACAATCACCGGAAACACCGCGCTCCAGAGTGGAGATCTATCACGACGTGTTGCACGCCCTGAGCGATGTCCACGCAATGTATGCCCACGGGTTGCTGTCACTGACCCATCGGGCTGAGGCGGAACAGCTTTACACCGCTTGTTGCCGGACATTACAGGCCCAGCTCAACAGCGCCAGCCGGGCGCACCGGGAAATCATTGATGAGCTGAACGAGAAGCTGGCCGAGAAGCTGTTTGTCAATTTCTCGCTGTTCCAGTCGCTGCCCGACGTCTGGGGCATTGACCAGATTTTCCCGGTGCTGCCGATTAACGGCCTCCATCGCCCGATCACCCGCCGTGCTGTTATTCAGGACATCACTTGCGATTCTGACGGTCGCATTGATCGTTACGTGGATGGGCAAGGCATTGAAACCACCCTGCCGCTGCCTGAGCAAAACGCTGACGAGCCAATGCTGATCGGTTTCTTTATGACCGGCGCCTACCAGGAAATCCTCGGCGACATGCACAACCTGTTCGGTGACACCAACTCGGTTGATGTCCGCCGTGGCCCGGATGGCCAATACCAGATCTGTAACCACGTTGAAGGCGATACCGTTTCCAAGGTACTGAAATATGTGAACTTCGAACCCGAGGCACTGCTGGAAGCCTATCAGGCCCAGCTCGCAGCCAGCAGTCTGGCGGACGAAGAAAAAACCACGTTGTATCAGGAGCTGGCTCAAGGGCTCAGCGGATACACTTACCTGGAAGACTGATCCACTTTTCTGCGCCTGCCGTATGGTTCCAGACTGACAATCTGATGGCAGGCGCCTAGAATGACAAACTCTATAAGAGCAATAAAAGCCACTACAGGGGACCGTTCAGTGTCCACCCCGAATTCAACGCCGAACCGGGCTGATGGCAAGAAAGATCCCTGGAGCCAGCTTCTCGAGAAGGTGGGAAAGTCCCAGGATCGTCAGGCCTACAAAGCGCTTTTTGAGCACTTTGGTCCGCAGATCAAGTATTACGCGATGGCGAATGGGCTGGCCAGTCACGCGGAAGAACTGGTGCAAGAGGTGTTTGTCTCGATCTGGCGCCGTTCCTGCCTGTATGACTGGCGTAAGGCTGCCGCTTCGACATGGATTTTCACCATCGCCCGTAACCAGCGCATTGATATTCTCCGCAAGCTGAAGCGGACCAACGCTGAAATTACCATTGAAACCGAAGACCTCTGGCAGATTCCTGGCGAGAACGACAACGAACCGGTGACCTCCCTGCATCGCTTGATGGCCGAACGCCGGATCCGTGAATCCCTGCGCCACCTGCCGGAAGAACAGGTCACAGTGATCGCCAAGGTCTATATGGAAAACAAATCCCATCAAACCGTCGCCAATGAACTCAACATCCCGCTCGGCACCGTCAAAAGTCGCGTCAGACTGGCGCTGGGCAAGCTTAAAGTGATTTTGCAGGACCAGAACACATGACCCAGCACCACCCCGACAGTCACAGCTTGATGGAATACAGCGCAGGGAATCTCAGTGATCCCCACGCCCTCTGTATTCGCCTTCATCTTGACCAGTGTGACCACTGCCAGAGCCGTGTCGACACGCTCGACAGCCTGGGTGCGGTGCTAATGGAGCAGCAGGCCAGCGTCAGCGTATCCGCGGACATGTTCGACCATATTCTGGCGCGCCTGAACGATGAGCCCGAAATACCGCCAATGGCCGTGAACAAAGCCGGCAACGCGCTCGAAAGACTGGTGCAGAGCGACATCAACGACCTGCCCTGGAAGCGTCAACTCGCGGATGTGAGCGTACTTGATATCAGCCACCTGTTTCCCGACCAGCCCGAGAAGGTTGTTCTCCAGAAACTGGCGGCCGGTGGCAAGGCCCCTGCCCACACCCATCGGGGCCAGGAAACCACGATTGTCCTGCAGGGCGCCTTCAGTGATCACAAGGGGGTATTTAATCAGTGGGACTTTGTGGTGCTGGACCAGGAAGACACTCACAAACCCATCGCGCTTGAAGGGCCAGACTGCATCACGCTATCGGTGTTGAGCGCGCCTCTTAAGCTAACCGGCACCTTTACGCGGCTGCTGAATCCGTTTATCAGCTGACACTGACCGGAACCCCGAACAACGGCCACCCAGCCTCAAGGTGGCCGTCACTTACCGAGCCTTGGCCCTTTCTGACCTACCAAACCCCCGAAAACCGGGGATAATGGGTGGCGTTGATTAGTGTCTCTGAACTAATCCCGGCCTGCCTTTGACGGATAGGTCCTTGCTTGTCCAGCCACGACTTTGTCGTGGCTTTTTTTATGTCTCATTGCTCGCCCTCCGGACATCCCTGATAGTCAGCCCACTGCCTGTGCACGCCTTCTCAGGTACAATTGCCAACAGACCCAGTCATCGATTTCTCCATCCCGACAAAGGCCAGGCATGACAGCGGACGATTACAGCTTTCGATTTGGTGGCATTGAGCGACTCTACGGCCGCCAGGCAACCCAGGCATTTCGTGAGACTCACATCGCCATCGCCGGCCTCGGCGGCGTGGGATCCTGGGCAGCAGAGGCGCTGGCACGCAGCGGCATTGGCAAGCTCACACTGATCGACATGGACGATATTTGCGTCTCAAACACCAACCGCCAGCTGCATGCGCTGGAGGGCCAGTACGGGATGACCAAAACCGACGCCATGGCGCAGCGCCTCAAGGCCATCAATCCCACTGTCGAGATTCATATCCACTTTGGGTTTGTGACCCCCAAAAACGTAGCGGAACTCATCACAACGGATATTGACGGTGTGGTGGATGCAATCGACAGCATAAAATCAAAAGCCGCACTGATTGCCCATTGCAAGCGCCGGAAAATCCCCCTGGTCTGCTCCGGCGGTGCCGGTGGTCAGATGGACCCGACCCAGATTCAGGTCGGCGATCTCAGCCGCACCACGCAGGACCCGCTGCTGGCAAAGGTACGCAACCTGTTGCGGAGGGAGTATGGCTTTTCTCGCAACCCGCAACGTCGGTTTGGGATAGAGGCAGTATACTCGCTGGAGCAACTGACCTACCCTACCGGCGACGGCGACGTTTGCCTGCAGAAGCCGGCTACTGATGGGCCAGTGCGGCTGGATTGCGCCACCGGTTTTGGCGCGGCCAGCCCGGTGACAGCAACGTTTGGACTATTCGCCGCATCGCGATTATTGAATCGCATTGCCCGCAAGGCCAGTTCAACGGCATGATAGCCACTCTGGCCCAAGTGATTTCGCCGGTGAACGTCTGCGTGACGGCACTGACCAACCTCTCATTTATTCAACGGAACTGAATCTCTTATGTCAGTCAGCATTGTGCTTATCCTTGCCAGCATCGGTGTCCTCTCCCTGTTTTGCCAATGGCTTGCCTGGCGCCTGCGGGTACCAGCGATTCTGTTTCTGCTGGCAGGTGGAATTGTGGCCGGCCCCGTAATGGGATGGCTCGAACCGCAACAGCTGTTTGGTGACCTGCTGTTTCCGCTGGTATCGCTCGCGGTCGCCGTCATTCTGTTTGAAGGCAGCCTCACGCTGCGCTATCAGGAGATCAAGGGCCACGGCGTGATGGTGCGCAACCTGGTGCCAATCGGCTCCATCGTCACCTGCACGATTGGTACCCTCACCGCGCACTGGGTGCTGGACATCTCGTGGGAAATCGCGCTGCTGTTCGGTGCCATTTCGATTGTCACCGGGCCTACCGTGATTGCGCCCTTGCTGCGTTCGGTCAAGCCAGTCTCGAAGCTGGCCAATATTCTGCGCTGGGAGGGCATCATTATTGACCCTGTAGGCGCGCTACTGGCCGTACTGGTTTTTGAAGGCATTGTGTCCTGGGGTCAGGGCAATGTATTTGAACACTCACTGTATATTTTCGGCACCACCATTCTGGTCGGCGTAGTGATTGGCGGTGCGGCCGGCTGGCTGAACGGCATTGCGCTGCGCAAGCACCTGATCCCCCAGTACCTGCACAATGCCGGCACCCTGACCTTCATGCTGGGTGTTTACGCCTTGTCGAACGAACTGGCCCATGAATCCGGGCTACTGACGGTGACGGTGATGGGGATCTGGATGGCCAACATGAAGCAGGTGCCGATCGAGAGTATTCTGGAGTTCAAGGAATCCCTCAGCGTATTGCTGATTTCCGCCCTGTTTATCATTCTGGCGGCGCGTATCGAATTCGCGGCGATTGCCAGCCTGGGCTGGGGGCTGGTGATTCTGCTGGCGGTCCTGATTCTGGTAGCTCGACCGCTGAGTATTTTCCTGTCGGCCATCGGCACCAATCTCAACCTTCGGGAAAAGCTGTTCCTCAGCTGGGTCGCCCCACGGGGTATCGTGGCAGCGGCGGTATCAGCGCTGTTTGCTTTCCAGTTGCAGAAAATCGGCTACGAAAATGCCGGTGTGCTGGTGCCTCTGGTCTTCATGGTGATCATCGCAACCGTCACGCTGCAGAGCCTTACCGCGCGGCCGATTGCCCAGTTGCTCAAAGTCGATGAGCCGGCAGATTACGGCTTCCTGATTCTTGGAGCCAACGCGGTCGCCCGCCAGATTGGTCTCGCCCTGCAAAAGCTGGACGTTCCGGTAACGCTGACGGATACCAACTGGGAAAACGTCCGCCAGGCACGGATGGAAAATTTGCATGTGTACTTCGGCAACCCGGTTTCCGAGCATGCGTCTACCCATCTGGATCTCACCGGCATCGGCAACCTGCTGGTAATTTCGCCCTACAAGCAACTTAACTCTCTGGCGACCTATCACTTCCTGGACTGGTTCGGGACAGGCAGCGTTTACAGTTTGTCTGAAGGTGATCAGGACCAGAAAGCCCGCCATCAGACGGCAGAGAAGATCCAGCAGACTCGCGGCCTGTTCGGTGATATCAGCTATGCCAAGCTCGCCAGCATGGTGAGCAAGGGCTATCAGTTCAAAACCACACAGCTCAGTGAAACCTTCACCTACGAGCACTTCCGGGAGCAATACGACCATCAGGCTCTGCTGATGTTTGTGATTGATCCGCGTGAGCGGATATATGCGGTCACCGCAGATACGACGTTCAAACTCGAGAAGGGCTGGAAATTGATCAGCCTGGTGCCGTCCCAGCCGCCAAAAGAGCGCAAAGAAAAAGAGAAGGACAGCAACGGACCGGCTGCCGATCCGTCGCCGCTACCGGCCTGACGGGAGGACTATCGCGCTGTCTGCCATCGCTCACTATTCAGCGTGTGTGCGCTGGCAGCGCAACACTTTCTTGCCCCGCCCACGACCGGTCTGTAACTGGCGATGCGCTTCAACGACTGCGTCCAGCGGATAGATCGTTTCCACATGCAACCGCACATCGCCGTCTTCAATCAGTTCGGCAATTTCATCGAGATGGAACACATCGGGGCGCACCGTCATACCATGCGCGCGCAGGCCCATATTCTCCGCCTCAGTAATAATCGGATCTGCAGTGACAGTGGGTACCGTTACCAGCACACCATGTTCTCCCAGCGTGTGCAGTGAACGATGACCGGTATCACCGCCCACCAGATCAAACACCACATCCAGTCCGTAGCAGGCATCGGTAAAATCATCATGGGCATAATCAATGACTTCATCCGCCCCCAGCGTTGCCAGAAAATCGCTGTTACCGGCTGAGGCAGTGGCGATCACATGGGCGCCTCTGGCCTTGGCGAACTGAATGGCCAGATGCCCGACTCCGCCAGCACCGGCGTGAATCAGCACCTTATGTTCAGGCTCAAGCTCAGCCACCTCAAACAACCCTTGCCAGGCAGTCAGTGCGGCAAGCGGCAAGCCCCCGGCTTCCACCAGATCCATCTCCTCAGGCACCAGAATCAGCTCATCTGCTCTGGCCAGTGCGTACTCCGCATAGGCGCCGCCGCCCGAAGGAAACCCGACTAATCCCATTACCCGATCCCCCGGCGCGAGCGTTGTCACATCGTCGCCTACCTCGGTAACAATGCCGGAAAGGTCATACCCCGGCGTCCAGGGCAAGCGATCGGCGATTTGCTGAGCAGCAAAGCCAAGCCCCTTGCGGGTTTTCCAGTCAACCGGATTAAGACCAGCTCCGGCAACGGCCACGCAGACCTGGCCGTCTCCCGGCACCGGCATGTCAGATTCGATCAGTTGAAGTTCTTCGGCTTCACCGAAACGCGAGTAAATGACGCGACGCATGACGAGTCTCCAGAACAGGTGGTGCGGGGATAGGACCGTTCACTTTGCCAGCGATCAGCAATAGCAACGGCACGAAACCGTATCAGGAAAGATTAGCAGAAAAGCCGCTCAGGTGGCCGGCGTATTGTGCACGGCGCCACCAAGGAGCTCGGCATACTCTTTGGGGACCCGGGACGGCCGCTGTGTTTTGAGATCAATACAGGCATGAGTCGAATGCGCACGGACGAGTGTTTTGCTGTCATCCGGGCGCACTAGCTGAAAACGACGCCCGGAGCGAAACCGGCCATCGAAATCGACCAGCCAGGTACCCAACAACAGGTGTTCGCCCGAATTGGCAGCAGCGAGATAATCAATCTCGGTACGGGTGATCGCCATCGCCTTGCCGGTCGCTTCGTGTTTCTCCCAGGTCATGCCTAGGCTTTCGATATGTGCCCAGCTGATGTCTTCAAGCCAGCGCACATAGACCACGTTATTGGCGTGCCCCAGACGATCGACGTCTTCAGGCTGAACCTGAATCGGCATGATAAAAGGCTCGGGCAAATCCCAGTCAATCAGGTTCGGCACGTCGGTCACTTAGAAGACTCCTTATTCAATGTGGGAATGGCCGAGATCGGCAAGCGGCCAATCCGGTCATTGTGCAAGGTGCCGAAATACAGCATGCCAAGGTGCGGCTGCACTGATGTGATTTCTTCAAGATACTTGCCTTTGGTGTCATGCAGGCTGGCCAGCAGCTTGCCGTCACCGTCAAATGCCATCACCAGACCGTAACGTTGTACCGGTGGCTGCCAGCTGTCCGGCAATTTGGCCACTTGTTCCTTGATCCAGGGGTGCGGATGCATCGCATCAATCTGCGGGTTTCTGGGGGTCGGCAAGGCAATCCAGAAACGTCCCTCGCTGTCGGCGGCAATGCCATCAGGGAACCCCGGAAGATTATCTACAAAGGTTTCAGCCTTGCCGGCGTTACGGCCCTTCAGCCAATATTTAATCGTGCGGTACTTCCAGGTTTCGTTCACCAGCACATAGGATCCATCACGAGCGACCGCAACACCATTAGCAAAATGGAGGTCTTTCAATAATTCCCGGGTTTTGCCAGTTGAGGGGTTGTATTGCAGCAAACGCCCATGCGGGCGCATCTCCAGCAGGTCCAGACGGAACTCATCCATCCCGAAGCGAGTGCTGGCATCAGAGAAGTAAATCATGCCGTCCGGCCCGACATCCACATCGTCGGTAAAACCAAAGCTTGTACCCGCCGCCTCTGTTGTCAGCGTGGTGATCTCACCGTCCGCATTCACCGACAACAAGCCCTTTACCGCGTCCGCGACGATTAGATTGCCACGCGCATCAAAATCCAGCCCCAACGGGCGGCCCCCGGTATTCACCCACTTTTCAACCCGGCCATCCGGCCACACCCTTACAATGTTGCCGTCAGCATTGCCGGCATATACCCGGCCTGTGGAATCAACGTCCACATCTTCCGGCCCATTGACCTGACGCACGGCAATAATTTCTGAGAGTGTCAGCAGCTCATTCGGAGCCGCCTTGCCCTTGAATCCGGGCGCCGCTGGCGGGGTCCAGGCCACACTGTCCACCGGAGAAGGATTGAAAAGAAAACCACCCACCACCAGAAATATCAGGACACCTGATGCGTAAGCCCAACGCATATTTTCTCCTTGTTTCACTTCTGCAGTCTCGGCCCAACCAGATTCAATAAAGCGAGCGTGAGTATCACTATCGCGCCATCACCATAGCAAAGGCCCCCGACAGACTCGAGCCGTCGTTCAAGCATCCGTTGCGGCATCTACCGGTTGTCTGGCACAGGTCCCTTCGGTATATTCGCTGCTCACTTTTTGGTCGACTGCGGTCGAAAATCCACCTTCAGGGGAATCGTCACCATGCTTTACGATCTGGCGTCACCGCTGTACACCGTGGCAGCACTGGCTGTTCTGTTCGGCATTTTCTATTCCGCCAAAACCTTTTTCGATGCCAAGATGGCGCAGCTGAAGCAACAAAATACCGATACCAGCATGGGTGACGGCGCCGAAGCCTGAGCCCGCGGGATCACAAAAAGCCACGACAGCGATGCCGTGGCTTTTTGTGTTTAGAGGCCGTGGTTCCAGGCACGATCAAACTTTCCATCAACCTTTCTGGTCAAACTCTCCGTTCAAAAAACGCCGACACAGTGTGGCGAACAGTTCCGGCTTTTCAGCATGCAGCCAATGGCCGGTATTCGATATGATCCGCATCAGTGCCGAAGGGAACAGCGTTGCAACGGCATCGCGCTGGCTGTCCTGTATATAATCTGACTCCCCGCCTTTGATGAACAGCGTCGGCCCGTTATACGGTCCTTGCGCCGTGGGGCCTGCGGCAATGCTGGCATACTCCCGTTCAATCGCGTCGAGATTGAGGCGCCAGCGAAAACCACCTTCATCAGTACGCACCAGGTTTTTCAACAGAAACTGTCGGACGGCGGGTATTTCAACGGATTCCGCCAACGCTTTGTCTGCGTCTCCGCGGGAGCCAACAGTATCGAGATCCAGCCCGGTCAGGCCGTCAATAATGGCGTCATGGTGCGGCGGATAGGTCACCGGCGCGATATCCGCCACAATCAGTCGACTAACTCGGGCCGGATCGGATAACGCCAACTCCATCACCGTTTTGCCTCCCATTGAATGTCCCAGCAGGCAAGTAGAGTCGAGCTTCTGCTGATCCATATAGCGCAGAATATCCGCCGCCATGTCGGGATAGCTCATGGTATCGGCATGGGGGGAACGGCCGTGATTGCGTAAATCAATTGCATGCACCTGCCACTCGTCCGACAGACGCTGGGTGATGCCACCCAGATTTTCCAGTGAACCAAAAAGCCCGTGAACAACAATCAGGGGATCACCCTCGCCTGTCACGCGCGCATTCAGATCAAGACTCACAACGCTCTCCTTACAACCAGGCGCGGAGTTCTCCCAACGCCGTTGAATTGATCAGATAGGATACCTGATGCTGGCAGGCAAGGAGTTGTACTTCCTGGGCAAGTCCATCCAGGTCATCGGTTTGCGGACTAAGTGACGAAAAGCCCGACACGTAACCCCACATGTGCTGCAGGGCGTTGCGAATACCGCCTTCAGGAGGCGCGATACGTGACGCATTTTCCAACGCCAGCCAGAGGTCCATCAAGTCGACCGTGCGGGCCGCCACCCGACGACCAAAACTCTCATAGGCCTGCCGGTTACGTGCCAGCAGACTGTATTTGTAGCTCGCCCAGAGTTCATGTTCATTTTTCGGCAGCCGGATCCGCCCTTTGAATCCTTTTTCCGCCCGGCTGCGAATCTCGGTCAGCTGCGCCTGCAGCATATCCCGGTCAGTCGGCGGCCAGATAACCGCCTCATTGGTGGTGGCCACGGTGCCGGGCGTTGCCAGCGAACGCAAGGTCATCTCGTCCATCAACTGGTTCAGGCGCAGGGTCAATGCGTCTTCATGGCCCCGCCAGGCGAGCGGTAACCGATCACCCGCACTGCGCGCCCGGTCAGTACTCACCAGGCCGACCAACAAGCGCATCTGGCTGGCCAGCAATTCATCATCAAGAAAGCCGGCATCCAGATCAAAAATCATCAATTTCTGAGACAAACCAAACGTCCTCCGCAACATTTATGACGGGCTCCGGAGATGAGACAGTCCCCGAAAAAAAGAGATGGATCGGGCGAAACGTGGACAAGGCCCTTTCAGCGGACAGCTTGTCAGGATATGCTCGGATTGTCGCCGCCAATCCCTACTGACTATTGCAGTATGTTTCAATAATGAGAAAAACCGCACGCATGCAAGCGCCCTCAACCAATGATCGCCGGAAGTTCCGCCGTTTTCCTGCCGCCCAGCTGCAAGTGTCCTGGCGCATCCGGAAAGGGTTCTTTACCCCGTATGCACTGGCCCAAAGCCAAGACTTCACCCGTGAAGGTGTCTCTATTCTCGTGAAAAGGCAGGCCACCGGCGATTCAGCCCTCTCGAAGGGCACCCGGGTCGAACTGCGACTGGTGCTCGAAATGGCGACCGGTGACCTGGTCGTTGAGCGGCTCGTGGCCAGAGTACAGAATCAACGCAGTATCGGGGATGCCACCCTCTACGGACTGATGTTCGATTTTGCAGCCAATCGTTATATGCGGTCAGAGCATACCAAAGCACAACTGGGGCGTATTGAAGGCATTCTGGATCGCACGGAAAAACTCAGGCTAAGAGTACAGCCCCTGAACGCCATTCCCGCATTTGCCCGCAACGATCAATCCTGACGCCAGGCCTGGCTCGCTCAATACTCGCAGACACCATTTTCGCCAGACAAAAAAATGGCCGCCTTTTCAGGCGGCCAATTCGAAGGGTACTTTCGGACTTCTGTTACTCAACATCTGAAGATGCTGCCATGTCGCTGCCGAGCGGCGCGCATCAGCAATAGAAAATGTTGTTCAGATATTTTTCCAGCTCAATGCAGTTGCGACGCTCAAACTCGTTATGGGGTACAAAGATTTCAAATTGCATACCTGCGACCTCCTTGGTTCTGGTCGGGTTATGAATATGACCAAAGAATAACCCTGAAAAACCTTCAATGCGTTGACACTCCGTCCCAACTGTTTGACATTTGGTAACACCACTCCAATAAAAACGGTCGCAATGAGCCCAGCAAAATCCGGTGCCAGTAAATCTGGTGCAACATCTGGAGCAATAACAGATGGCGCGAAAAAGCAGACAACCAGGCGCCATATTCCGCAGGTCGCCGCTTCTACCTCCCTGGGGCTGGTGCATTACCTGAAGGAACGTCAGCTGCTCGACTCCCAAGCAGTCGAATCGCTGCTGGACTGCTCGATCGAAGCCTTGTCTGATCCCGATATCCGCATTTCTGCTGACCACCACTACGCCCTCTGGGCTCTCGCCGAAGAGGCAACCGGTGATCAGGCCATCGGCCTCCATGCCGGCGAAATTGTAGATCCTGACCGCATGGGGCTACTCGGGCATGTTTTTTTCAACTGCGACACGCTGGGCGCAACCGTCACGCAATATGTCCGCCTGCATCGTCTGATCAACGAAACAGTGAGCCTGCGCTTCGAACAAACCGACGATCTTGCCATTCTGTCCTGGCAAGTGGACGAACCGGCGCACTATTGCCGCCAGGATATGGACCGGACCCTGTCAGCCACCGTCAGTCGGGCCAGACATTTCATTCATCCGTCGCTCGATATTGCCTGGGTTCATATTGCGCACCCCGCGCCGTTGTATGCCAGCGAATACCAGCGCATCCTGCAGTGTCCGATCGAGTTTGATATGCCGCGCATGGCGATTGCTTTCAGCGCCCGCTATCTGACCCGTCCTATTCCTCATCGAAATCCCTATATCCACTCCGCGATGCTGCGCCAGGTCAACAGTCTGCTGACCCGGGTTCAGTCCCGGCGACGACTCAGCCGGAAAGTGCGCCGCCTGATTTCACGACAAATGGCCAGCGAGCGGATTGATGCCGATTCTCTGGCCCATCAGCTCAACATGAGCCGGCAAACACTTTACCGTCAGCTGAAAAAAGAAGGTTTCAGCTTTCACGAACTGGTCGAACATGTGAGAAAGGACAAGGCCCTGCGTTACGTCGCCGCCGACCGGTATGCGCTGGGTGAAATCGCATTTCTGCTGGGGTTTTCGGAGCTGAGCGCTTTTAGCCGGGCCTTCAAACGCTGGACAGGCGAGTCCCCCGCACAATACCGTGCCAGACATCGCTGACCTGTTATCGAGCCATCCGGAGTCGCCATGTGGAATCCGACGCTGTTTCTGCTATTTCTCGCCGTCGTCTACGGACTGGCACTGTTTTGTGTGTTCCGGACACTGCTGAACTACAGAACCACTCAGGGCGCCATCGCCTGGATTATCTCGCTGCTGGCATTCCCCTACCTCGCACTCCCGCTGTTTTTCATGTTTGGTCGCAACCGTTTTTCCGGTTATGTGCAGGCACGCCGCTCCCGGGATGTCTCCCTCAATCATCTGCTCAGCGTGTTCCAGAACAAGTCCCGTGAACCTCATGTCGTCACACCAGCGTCTCTGGATCCTGATCTTCAGGTGCTGACCAGCCTCGCCCGTCAGCCGTTCACCAGTGGCAATCAATGCAGCTTGTTGCAGGATGGCAAAGCAACATTTGAGGCGCTGTTCGAGGCCATGGAGAACGCCACCGACTATATTCTGCTGGAGTTTTACATCATCCGCTCCGATAAGGTGGGCCAGCGCATCAAGTCGATTCTGGAGCGTAAACTCGCCGAAGGCGTCAGGGTTTACTTTACCTACGATGATATCGGCAGTGCCTGGCTGCCCCGGGCCTACATCAAGGCCCTGACCCGGGCCGGCGCCGAGGTATACGCTTTCGGCGATGGCAATGTCCGGCGACGGCGTTTTCAGATCAATTTCAGGAATCACCGCAAGCTGCTGATTTGTGACGGCAATGTCGGGTTTGTTGGCGGCATCAATCTGGGCGACGAGTATCTGGGCACTGAGTCCAATCGTCTTGCCTGGCGCGATACCCATTGCCGGATCGAAGGCCCTGCGGTGATGGGCCTTCAGCTCGCCTTCGCCGAGGATTGGAAGTGGGCATCGAACTCCCTGCCCCAACTCAACTGGACACCTTCACATAATCCCGAAGGGCAACACGACGTGCTGATTCTGCCTTCAAGCCCGGCAGACCGGTTTGAGACCTGCACCCTGTTTTTCCTCAATTGCATCAACAGCGCCCGGGAGCGGATCTGGATCAGCTCCCCTTATTTCGTCCCCGACCTGCAGATCGTCAATGCTCTGCAGTTGGCTGCGCTGCGGGGCGTGGACGTCCGCATTATCATTCCCGAAAACCCCGACCACCTGCTGGTCCGACTGGCCGCCTACTCTTACCTGATTCAGGCCAGCCAGGCCGGTATCGGCATCTATCGCTACCAACCCGGCTTCATGCACCAAAAGGTGGTGCTGGTGGATGACCGCTATGCGATGGTGGGCACGGCGAATCTCGATAATCGCTCCATGCGACTGAATTTTGAAATCGGGGCACTGGTAACGTCAGCGTCTTTCATTGCGGAAGTCGATGCCATGCTCCAAACCGATCTCGGTCACTGTCGGGAGATGACGCCAGCCGATTACAGCCAACGTTCGCTGCCATTCCGCTTAACCTGCCGCGCCGTGCGTCTGCTGGCCCCCGTGTTATAGCGACTGCACTTGCAGTTATCAGGGAATGTGAGAGCATAACCATTGCACTCGAATCGGGCAGTGAATCATCCTGCTGACCTACCCGGCCGGGCATCGCGCCCGATTGCTGTCATCATCCCGGACATATATTGATGAAACCATTCAAGCCACGTGAAACGCTGACCGAACAGGTCGCACAGCACATTGAGAACCTGATTTGTTTTGGTCAACTGAGATCCGGCGAGCGCATCTTTGAAAACGCCATGGCCAAACAGCTGAATGTGAGCCACGGCTCCGTAAGAGAAGGTCTCCTGCTGCTGGAAAAGCGTCATCTCGTGCGCAACGTGCCGCGAAAAGGCGCCTTTGTTACCGAACTGAACGACTATTTTGTCCGCAGTTTGTACGAGGTGCTCGAACTATATCTGTGCCACACCGGCCGCAAGCTGACCCGCCAGTGGCAACAGGAAGACATGGAAGCGCTGGAATCACTCCATGCCAGCATGGAGGACTGCTACCGCCGGGGTGACTTGCTCGCGTTTCTGGATCTTGGTATCGAATACACTCAGGCATCCCTGACCTACGCAGACAATTATTTTATTCTGGAGGCCATCAAGGATTTATGGCCGTCGGCGAAGCGCTGCGCATTTGTGGCGTTCCAGCACGCCAATCAGCAAGTGCTCGAAGACAATCTCGCCCACATGCGAGCGTCCATTGAAGCGATTAAAGCACATGATGAAGAGCGGCTTGTCGCTATTCTCAAAGGGTATGCAGAACAACAGTGCAAACAGGTACTGGCGTTTATCGATGCAGAACCGACGAAAACCGGTCGCAATGCGGCCTCGTGAACCCGAATCAACAACCACGGTAGCCCTGATTATTGCAGCCCTGCTGCTCGGGGGGTGTGCCAGCAGCCCGAAACCGACGACACCCGAGCCGGTCCGCTCCGTGCCTGAGCGCAAACCTGCTCCTGAACCCGCGCCCCCGGAGCCATCCCCTGAGGCACCCCAAGCTACGGAGCCTCCAGCGGTATCGAAACCCGCTGAGCCTTACCCTCCCGCCAGTTGCGCCTGGAGCAGGGTGAAAGGCGTGGTATCACTTCTGGCAAGGACGGCTCGTGTCGGCACCTGGCAATTTTTCCCCGGCGACGACATCCTGTTTTATCCGGCACCTGATAGTGCCCGGCCTGGCGATGAATACCGCGCCATTCTGGAGCGGCCCTTGAACGGTGACTGCAAAGCACCGCGTCTGGTGCTGGTAGGACCGGTCAGATAGTGGCCAATTGCTGCAAATCACAGGCAGACATGGCGTCAGGGGGCAATAAACAGGCTTTCCAGTGAGTAACCCACTGTGAGGAATGTCGTCCAGTGGTCATCATCGGCATAAGCAGTGGAGAGCTGCACTGGCCCCAGGAAGGTATCAATACCCGCAAACAGGTTCCAGGAATGGATGACATCGTTCCAGCTGGCGTCTCGCACATTCTGCCAGGCGTTGCCCCCCTCATAGCCTGCCCCGGCGAAAAACGGCACCACCGGCCCTCCAAAGCGGCGATAGGAATACAGGCTTGCCAGTGCCGCATCGGCGCCGGTCACCTCACCTCGGGCATAGGCCGATAGTCGGCGGAAGCCACCCAGTGACACATAGCTTTCAACGCCCGCTTCGCCGCGCGTAATCATGCTGCCGTATAGTTGTCCAACCACAACCTGTTGCCCCCATTCCTGAGCGCCAATACCCAAAAGCGTGGTGCGATCGTAATCGCTGTCGGACCCGAGACCGGGGCGTTCAAAGCGGCCATTAATCCCAAGGAACCCACCGCTACTGGGCAGAAACGGGTCATCCAGTGTGTCGACTGTAAGCTGGAGATCCCAGGCGCCGCGTTCAATGCGACTGTCGGAGTAGGCTCCGCTTGAACCCAAAGCGTCATCTACCGACGAATAACCCCGCTGATAGCCACCACGGAGTTCCCCTTCGGCGCCCAGCTCGAGGCCAAGGCTGACATCGATTTCCTGTTTTTCGACCTCGACTTCCGCAACCCGACTGCCCTGGTCGTCAAACACGCTATAGGCTTCCCGCTGATAGTCGCCGCCCAGCAGCAAAAACCGACGGTAGCCGTAGTCCAGCGGCTGGAACCACTCGGTCCGCACGTACGGCTCGGTACCGAGCTGCACACCGGTATTCCACTCGGCACCCAGCGCATTCAACTGCGTCATCTGGAAGTTCGCGGCTACATTGAAGCGGGTGTCATTCTCGAAGTTGTCTTCGTAACCAAGACCAAACCGCATGTAATTTGGCCCCCAGCTCTTCTCTTCAACTTCAATAACGAGCGTCGATCCCTCACCCGACTCGTCCGACTGCAGCGCATAGCTGACGGTTTCGTAGTAACCGAGCCCGTAAATACGGCGAAGGTCATCCCGAAGCTGTTCGGCGTCCAAAGGCTCACCAATTTTCTGGCGCAAGCGGGATAGCAGAAACTCCGACGACAGGCGTGAGTCATCTTTTATTTCAATGTTGGAAATCAACTTGGGAGTAAAGTGGTTAACAGAACGCCGCTGCTGATAGCCGGCCCAGGTAACCGGGTCGACCCGAAGCCGGTTCAAGGCAACCGCGGCGTTCCGGGTTGCAGTGGCGCCGACTTCCATAATGCGTGAGGAATCAAAAAAATCGGCTGAGGTCAGGCCGTCGAGATTAGGACGGATCAGCACATCTTCATCAGTAAGCAGTTCAAGCTGCTCTTCCACATTGCTGCGAGTCATCAGCGTGGTGAGCTGCCCGACAACAGAAAATGCGCCGGTAAGCTGGTCGTTGTCCAGCAGCGTGTCGCTGATATCCACAGCGATAATCACATCTGCACCCATCGACTCCGCGACGCTGATCGGCAGGTTGTTAGCAATCCCGCCATCCACCAGCCAGCGGCCGTTGTATTCGGTGGGCGCATAAACCCCGGGAATGCTCATTGAAGCGCGAATAGCCGTCGCCAGGGCGCCATCGCCGATCACCACTTCTTCGCCAGTCTCAAGATCGGTGGCGACCGCACGGAAACGCAAAGGCAGCTCATCGAAATCCCTGACCAACGAAGCGTTGCTAGTCAGTTCATTGAGGATAAATCCGAGATTCTGGCCGGCCACCAGACCGCGCCCCAATTTCAGCCCGTCACGCCCCACACCGATGCCCGGATCGATTGGATAGCGCCAGTCTTCCATTTTACGACGTACCGGTTTATAGGCACGCCCCGGACTGTCACGAAAGCTGGAAAGCCAATCCATATCGATGAAGCGGTCTTCAATATCGTCTACATCCATCCCCAGCGCATAGAGTGCAGCTACGGCTGAACCGGCACTGGTACCCACAACGATATCCACTGGCACATGCATTTCTTCCAGAGCCCGCAACACCCCTACATGCGCCATACCTTTGGCCCCGCCGCCACTCAGGACAAGCGCAACCAGCGGACGCTCCGAAGCGGGCGCGACCGTTTGCTTGTCAGAAGCGGACCGGGACCGGTCCATTTCACCCTCGGACGGCTGCCCCTGAACGGATAACGAGAGACTGGCGAGAACAAACGAAAACAATACCCGAAACACTTGGGACTCCCTACCCATGATCTTGCGACCCCGTCCTGAAGACAGTCCATCGAAGACCCACTGACCGTTAACAAACCTGCCCTTTTACCCGGCAACTCCTGGCACCCGCGAACGTGATCCGGAGCGGATCATCCACGAGTACTTGCCAAGAGTTGGCCGGGCGCTATGGCCGGCCTATTATTCGCGATCGCCTTCGTCACTGACCAGTGACAAATGGGAAATATCCGGCACCGCGGTCGGGATCTCCTCTTTCTTTTCAACCAGCGTGCTGCCAGCCGGTGCCAGGGTCCATTCATCGAGATGCTGAAACATGGGGGCATCAACATGGCGCTCTTCCGTCAGGCGGTCGTGAGCCTGCTCCACACGTAAAGAAGAACCCGAGAGAATGGCATCAACCTTTTCACCAGCCACCTGAAGCCGGTCGCCCGGCTCGACAGGGACCTGAGAGCTACTCTCAGATGCGGCGGGTGCTTGCGGGGTCGTCGGTGCAGGCTCGGGCGCCTGAACCGGTGCAGGTGAAGCAGCCCGGGGTGGTGGCGCGGTCCCTTCCATCGGTTCGATATGGGCGATCATGCCGTGCTTTCGCAACACCGCCTCGTACTTGCCGGCCTGGGCTTCATCGAGTTTGTTGCGGATCACGACGCGCTGACCGCTGAACATCCTGTCGACCTGATCAACCGTTGCCTTGAATAGCGCCATCGCGTTGGCGCGTGCGGTTGCTTCATCGGTTTGTGGCGTGCATTCGCCTCTGAACACTAACTGATACATGATCTGATTCCCCCGAAATACCATGCCCCGTTGATTACCGATCGTGAATCCGGTTCATGGGTACAGGCCAAAGCCCTGTTGTCTGCCGTTGACGTTCCGACAGTTTTTTACAGTGTACCCCACCCGCAGAATATCGTGCTGCCAAAACCGCCTGCCACCGACGAGCTGAAATGTCCGCCAGAACGCCCTCTCTTCCTGACACAGCCGCATTGCAAACAAATGAAAAAATATGCGGCCGCCACTAAGCAGATTTTCATTCCTTTGTCATAATGATTCGCAACAGATAGTTACAGAATGTTACATGCATCAAGCAAGGCCATCTTATGCCCAGCAACCGATCGGTCAACTCATTCAGGCGTCAGGGGCGCAGTGCACTGTCACTCACTGTCGCGGCTCTGTTCGGTCTGCTTTCTGCCATGCCCGCAGCGCATGCTGAAAACATTGATCTGCTGATGAGCGGGCTGTTCAAACAGGGGCCTACCTATATTGGCATGACCAGCGTTGATCGCGATGATATTCCTGAATCGGCGAATTACGAACGCAAGTACCTGATCGTCGATTTTCGCTATCAGGAAATGCCGGACGATGGCCGACTGCAAGCCAGTATTAACACGATCTGCATGGCCATGATTCGCGACCGGGAACTGATGCAACGCCTGAGCAACCAGGGGTATGACATGGTGTCAGTCGCATTTGACCGTCAGTCCCAGTACGACTGCCTTTAAGGCTCCTGCTGCGGCTCATCGTTGAGTAATTCAGGGAACAGCTCCAGCCGGGCGTGGACGCTATCCAGATCGAACGCGTCAATCTCCTCCTGCAACTCACGGCCATACTCAACAATTTCCAGCAAACCCCGATCACGCCCCCACTCCACGAGCTGCCCGGCAAACAGCGACAGCTGTTCAGGGTCACCGCTGCCGCGGGTGGCCTGCCAGTCATCGGTGAAGGTCTGCTTCAACTCTTCAGCCAGTTGCAGCCGCAGATAGCTGTTGGTCACGACTTGCAGTTCCGGCCGTGCGTCATCGCCTTCAGCTTCATCGTCAGTCTGATCGGTCTCATGGATCATAAAGCGCGCCAGTTCACCCAGTAAAACCTGACGACTGACCGGCTTCTGCAGGAAGCCGTCAAATCTGGCCTCGTCGATGCGGGAAGCATCACCCGGCATCACCGATGCTGTTAGCGCCACAACGGGGATAGCGGCCAGATTGTCATCCTCGTGCATGGCTTTGCGGCAACTGAAACCGTCCATGACTGGCATCCTGATATCCATCAGCACGACATCCGGCAGGCATTCATTCGCCACATTCAGCGCCTGGGCACCATCACTCGCCTCAATGACCCGCAATCCCACAGGTTCCAGCATGTCCCGAACCAATTGACGGTTGATCTGGTTATCATCGACCACCAGCACCAGACCGTTATCAAACCGGTAAACCACTGCCTCATCACGACTGGATTCCGGCCCGGCAGACGACGTGGCCACATCATGCAATACGATCCGGAAGCAAGAACCTTCACCAGCGTGACTGGTTACCGTCAACTCCCCGCCCATCATCCGCACCAGCTTACGACTGATGGCCAGCCCCAGGCCCGTTCCGCCGTACTGCCGGTTGCTTTGCCCTTCCTGCTGCTCGAACGCATCGAAAATACGATCCTGCTGGTCTTCAGGGATACCGATGCCGGTATCGGTCACCTCTATCACTAGCTGGCACTCATCCCCCGTCTCGTCCGTGTGGCAACTTTCGGTACGGGCATGAATGCGAATTTCACCCTCGTGGGTAAACTTGATGGCATTGCCCACCAAATTGAACAACACCTGCCGCAACCGCGTTTCATCCAGCACCATGGCGGCGGGAATATTATCAGCCAGCGAGACACTGAGCGTCAGATCGCGGGCACGGGCGCGAATCTCGAAAATCCGCTGCACATCTTCCAGCAATCGCTGCAGGTCCAGCGCACCAAACTCAAGCTTCATTTTGCCCGCTTCAATGCGGGACAGATCGAGAATGTCGTTAATCAGCGTCAGCAGGCTTCGGCTACCGGCCTTGATGGACTCGATATAACCCCGCTGGCGCGCATCCGTCACGCTGCCTTCAAGCAACTCGCTGTAACCCATTACCGCGTTCATCGGGGTGCGAATTTCGTGGGACATGTTGGCAAGAAACTCACTTTTCGCCCGACTGGCGGATTCCGCCGCTCGCGCCAACTGCTCGGCTTCAAGCTTGGCTGCGCGTAACTCATCCTCACTGTCCCGAAGGGCGTTCTCCGAACGGATGCGCTCATCCACTTCCCGCGATAGCTTGCGGTTCCAGTAAAGAAAAATCAGCACCACGACGATGGCGATCAGCACTACCCGACGGACCACCGTATAGTCGATATCCTGTTCGATATCGAGATGGATCCAGCGATTGTAGACGGTGTCGTAATCCTGCTTTTTCAGGCTGCCCAGTCCTTTATTCAGAATTCGCAGCAGTTCCGGCTCATCTTTTCGCACGGCCAGCCTCAGTTCGTACTGATAGGGCGTGATACTGGTGATTCTCAGGTTCGACAAACCCAAGTGGGCCACGGTGTAACTGACGCCTGGAATATGCGTTACCATCACATCCAGATCGCCATTGGATAGCCCAAGCAAACCTTTTTCGAGATTATCAACCGGATACAGGTTCAGTTCGGGATGGTTGATCAGCAGGTATTCATGGCTGGCCTGTTGTCGCACAACCCCGACGCGCTCATCTCTCAACTCCCGCAGATCGCCGATAAACCGCCCGTCGTCACGGATAACCAGCGCAATGGGCAGGCTCAGGTATGAACGCGTGAAAAGAAACAGGTTTTCCCGCCGTGGTGTGCGAGGCAAGGCGGGAATAATATCCACGTCGCCGTTTTGCAGCATGGTTTCGGCAGTGGACCAGTCGTCAATTTTCGGGCTGGAAAAACGGATATTGAGCTGGTCACCCAGCTTGCCGACGAGATCCGGTACCAGCCCGGTGCTGCGACCATCCTCGTAAAATTCGAAAGGCGGCCAGTCACGGCGGAACGCCACTTTCAAATCCGGATGACGGTTCAGCCATTGCTGTTCCTGGGATGAAATGCTGACCTCATTGTCCGGCGCTTTACCTGCAAGCTCGAACCCAATCCAGTCATCCAGAATCGCGCGATTTTCCTGGCCGCTGACGGCATTGACACCGGCGTTCAGAATGCGCTGCATGCGAATGTTGTTTGCCGCCGTGGCGAACACCACTTCGGCCGGCTGATTGTTAAGCACCGCTACAAGCGAGATCTGGTTGATCAACCCGGCACGCAGATAATCGGAAATCACCGGCATGGGCGCAAAAAAGGCATCAGCCCGACCCGACGTGATGCTATTCACCGCTTCGCTGACACTGCGCACAGGAATCGGGCGGAATGATTTCACCGAATCCAACAAGCTGTATTGGTGACTGTCGCCGGAGATCAGCGCCACACGCTTGTGCTCAAGATCAGACAGCCGCTGCACCGATGCGTCGTCCGCATTGGCAAACAGGCCATAGTTGAGTGACATCATGCTGTCAGTGAACAGCATTTCAGGGGCGCTGTGGGGCGATTGGTAAAGCGTCACAATGGCGTCCAGCTCGCCTTGCTGAAGCCGCGTCTCCAGCGTGACAGGAGCCCCCGGAACCAGTTCGACCTGCACGTCGAGCTTTTCTGCAACCAGCCGGGCGAAAGCCGGATGAGTGCCCGCCATCTCGCCATCCGCCGCAATGTACGCCAATGGCTTTCGCTGCCCGGCAATACCAATTCGGAGTGGCCCGTTTTGAGCCAGCCAGCTCAGATCCTCTGCCCCCAGCACGGGTAGCGGCGATGGCATACGCGGATCGGCAAGCACCCTGGCCGCCGGTATCACTATGAGGCAACAGAAACACCAAAAAACAAGGCGGCGGATCACAGATTATCCTTTGGCAATGAACTGGATTTATTCAGATCAGCATGTTAACAAATGAAAGACGGCCTGCGCTGCAGGCGATCATCGCACTGAAGGAGGTTTCATCATGGATATGAGCCAGCACACACTTTCCACATTATTTGAGCAACTCGGCCTGCCATCCGACACTCAAAGCGTCGACGACTTCATCGCCCGCCACGCGCCGTTACCGCCGGAAACCGCTCTTGCCGATGCGGCTTTCTGGAACAAGGCTCAAGCCGGTTTTCTGCATCAGGGTATCGACGACGACTCCGACTGGGCGGAGGTCATTGATGAACTGGATGCGCGTTTAAGACACTAAACGAAGACCGGCATCGGGCGAGCCTGGCATTACGCCCGGACCACCTGGTTGCGGCCGGCATGCTTGGCTTTGTATAGCGCCTTGTCGGCCAGATCAAAGATCTCATCAACCGTATTGGCTGCGCCGAAGGCTGCCATCCCTGCAGACAAGGTGATGTGCACCGGCGTGCTGTGAAAGTGGAACGGCAGTTCGGCGACATGGGTACGCAAACCGTCCAGTACACGGTAGCCCACGTCAATTTCCGTTTCCGGCATCAGCACAACAAACTCTTCTCCACCGTAACGCGCCACAAAATCAGTTGACCGCAGGCGATCTTTCAGGGTTTTTGCTACCAGCTGTATTACCCGGTCACCGGCTTTGTGGCCATACGAATCATTCACTTTCTTGAAAAAGTCGATATCAACAACCGCCATCGTGACCGGATTCCGGTAACGGGCCCAGCGCTCATACTCAAACTCGAGACGCTGCTGCCACGACTCCCGATTGGGCAGTTGGGTCAGCGCATCCGTGAGGGCCCGCGAACGCTCGGCCTTGAGTTGATCCTGCACCTGTTCGGAATACACCTCCATGCCCGCCAACTTTTCCTGCATAGCGGCCAGCTTCTCCTGCAGCACCTGTTCACGCTGGCCCTCACCTTCCCGGTAACGGCTGAAAGATTCAGCAAGAGCCTGAATATGGTCGCTGACCGACGCTTTCAGATCGTTCAGACTGGATGAGGTGTCCACCGCATCACCAATGCTTTGCAGACGGGTATTCAGTTCCCGGTCCAGCAATTCGGTGGCACTCCGGCGATCTGCATTGGCCTCCAGTTGTGCGGCACAGTTTTCCTTCAGCGCCAGCAATCGCTCATCGAGACGTTTCAGAAAGTCTTCAAACTCCGATCGCCCCTGGCTCATTGCAGCGACGACCAGATCCAGAATATCGTTCAGTGCGTCGCGGATGGTGTCCCAGTCCTGACTCTGATCCAGCAGTGATTTCAGATGCTGCGCCTTGGCCTGCATAGACGACTCAAGGCTGACCTGAGCCAGCATATGGCCGATCAGCTCGCCAATACGCCGCGCGATTCTGAGCCGGTCGTCACCTGAACTGTCATCCTGCTCGCCAGTCTGATTCGGGGCAGCGGCGGCGGGTTCAGGGCTGGCTGGGCTATTAACAGCCGAAGAATTGCGAATGTCTGCATCGTCCGCATCGCGCGACTCTGCATCCAAAGCCGGCGGCGTTGCTGCGGTGTCTTTATCCCGGGAGAACAGCCGTCGCCAGGACGGTTTGGCCTGGCCCTCAGCCGGTGCGCAGGACTCAACCAGCCCGGTCAGTCCGGCCAGCCAGGTGTTGAGAGGGCGAACGCCGTCTTCAAGTTTGCCCAGTGCTTTGTCGAGCTGGCGGATATCCTTGCGAGCCAGCCTGTCGCCGGCAGTCTCATCGATGGCGGCAAGCAGCCGCGACAGGCTCTCGACCAGTTGTGCCTGATCATCCACCTTGCGAGCATCGAGTCGCACCAGCGCTTTGTCGAGACCGGCCTGAGCACGCTTGAGGTTCACCAGGTTGCCGCTCTCGCCCCGCAACTCGTCCCGGATGCCATCAAGCAGGCGATCCAGCTCGCCGTCCAGCCCTTCAGCAAAAAGCGTTGCTCTTACCAGAAGCCTTTGCAGCGTGTATCGCTCTTCCTGCCAGTCGCTCTGGTTCATTCCGATTAGTCCCACTTGCAATCAAAACCTGTTGATATGAAATGACAGTTGCACGCAACGTGCTTGCCGTGACCTCTTTGTAAAAGTAGACGCAGGCGGCAGGTCTTTCTAGCTCGCCACCAGCTCAATGCGGTACCAGGCGCTGTTAGTCACCGTCTTGTGAAGACGATTTTTCTGCCTGCGGTCGCGATGCAGCAGGGCCGGGACGGCGACGGGCCCGCGGATGGCTGGCATCATAAACTTTGGCCAGATGCTGAAAATCAAGGTGCGTATAAATCTGCGTGGTCGAGATATCGGCATGCCCGAGCAATTCCTGCACGGCTCTGAGATCGCCACTTGATTCCAACAGGTGACTGGCGAACGAGTGACGTAACAGGTGAGGATGCAGACGCTGGTCTGCCCCTTTGAACAAGCCCCAGCGATTAAGTCTGGCCTGAACACTGCGCGGGCTCAGCCGCTTGCCCTGCCGACTGAGGAACACCGCCTCCTCGCCGTCTCTGGCCAGCGACGCACGCACATCCAGCCATGCGCTCAGTGCAGATACTGCTTTCTGCCCCACTGGTAAAATGCGGGTTTTGCTGCCTTTACCCAACACCCGAACCTCGCCCCCCGACAAGTCCATGCTCACCAGATCAAGCCCCACCAACTCGGCCAGTCGCAAACCGGAGGAATACATCAGTTCAAGCATGGCCCGGTCGCGCACTTCGAGCACGTCGTCGGCGTCAGCATCAAGCAGATGGTTGAGCTGATCCACGTCGGCCACACGAGGAAGCTTCTTGCCGGACTTGGGAGCGCGCACATCAAGCGCGGGATTGTCCTTTACCGCACCCTCGCGCAGCATGAATTCGTAAAACCGGCGAATAGCCGAGAGGTGACGGGCGATACTGCGACCACCCAGGCCTTCCCGGCTCAGCTCAACGACATGACGGCGCAACCCATGTACATCGAGCTGGCTCCAGTCCGTCAGCTGCTGGCTATGCAACTCTTCGGCGAGACGCTCGATATCACGGAGATAGTGTTGGCTGGTATGTGGCGACAGGCGGCGTTCGGAAGCAAGATGCTCGGCGAAACCCGCCATTGAAAGGGCAAGCGTGTCCGGTAAGTCACTCATCGCATACCTCAGTTTCGTCGGCGCTTTCAGCGAGTGTGACAAAACCGCCGCGTTCGCGACCTTCTGCCACTTCCTCTACGCCCGACGGGCGCCGATTAGCGGGATTCAGCTACCCGGTCGGAAACCGGCTCCAACTGACTGTGGCGCGCCATCAAAGGCGGCAGCAAGCGGCTAAGCGTGTCGCTCAGGTATGACAAAAACATCGACCCCATGCTCTCGTCAAAATAGCCGCTTTGCTGGCTACCAATCGCGAACAGCCCGAGCAGATCGCCGTGGCGAAGCGGCACCAGTGCAACCGATGCAATGGGAGTGTCCCGCTGGGGAAACAGAAACGCTCGCTGATCAATACGGAACTGACCGCACACGGCGCGCTGCCCCTCAAGCAGCGAACCCAACAGGGTCTCTGCTTCCTTGCGGTTAACCCGGACCAGCGCGCCTTCGGCAGCCGAAGTATCGGCATCGGGCTTCAACGTGCCCTGCTCGAAAATAATCAGCGAGGCTGCATCGAGACCGAAATCGCCACGAATGCTGTCGTCGATGACTGACGCCATTTCGGTGATGGTGCGCGCCTCGATCACCTGGGTCAGCAGACGCTTACTCTTTTCAAAAAGCCGGTCATTGTGCCGGGCAATTTCAATCAGCTCGCCGAGTTCATGGCGCAGCATATCCCGTTGTTCCCGAAACAGATGAACCTGGCGCTCAACCAGCGAGATAGCGCGACCGCTGTCATGAGGCAAGGTCAGGGTGCGCAACAGATCGCTCTGCCCCACAAAAAACTCTGGGTGTGCTTTCAGATAGGCAACGACATCTTCTTCTGTCGCTGCGCCCGACGTTTGCGGTTCCGCCTGGTCTGTCATCCGGAATCCTCCTTTCTCGGCCGCCTCTTGGTGGTTGCAGCACCCGCTTCTTGGAGTGCGTAATACAAGTCACAAAGGCACGACTCTTGTTATCCAACTACCAGTCCCGTCAAGAGGTCCCAGCGCCAGCTTTTTTTCTGGATTTACTTCTGTTGTTCCGATTCGACTGCCGCCCTGAACGCGGCACTCTGCGGGCAGGGTCTGCCGGCACCCGCACCTGGCCATCAAATACGCGGGCGGTAGGACCTTCCATCATAACAGGCGCCCCTTCGCCCTGCCATTCAAGGGTAAGCGGCCCGCCACGCAACTCTATCCGGACGCGTTCGTCCAGTAACCCGCGCAAACGGCCCGCCACCATAGCAGCGCAAGCGCCAGAGCCGCAGGCTAGCGTTTCGCCCGAGCCCCGTTCAAACACTCTCAAACGGGCATTCTGGCGATCTACAATCTGGAGAAATCCGATATTGGCGCGCTTGGGAAAATTATCGTGAGATTCCAGCACCGGCCCCAACACCTCCACTGGCGCCGTATCAATATCATCAACCAGCAATACGGCATGAGGATTGCCCATGGAGATAGCAGACAGCTCCACACTGTCATCCCCGACCTGCACCTTATAGGTCAGCGCGCGACCGGTGGCATTGAAGGGAATCCGCTCAGGCTCAAGTTCGGGCACGCCCATATTCACCGTGACCCAACCTTCTTTGCCCACCCGCAGCTCAATCACGCCACCTGCCGTCTGGACCCGAATGACTTTCTTATTGGTCAACCGCTGGTCCCGCACAAACCGGGCGAAACAACGGGCGCCATTGCCACACTGTTCGACCTCGGAGCCGTCAGCGTTGAAGATCCGGTAGCGAAAATCAACATCGGGCAATCCGGGCGGTTCAACCACCAGCAACTGGTCAAATCCGATACCAAAATTACGATCCGCCAGCTCCTTTATCATTTCCGGGCGCATACGAAATGGCTGGCTGATGGCGTCAACGACCATAAAGTCATTGCCCAAACCGTGCATTTTGGTGAATTGCAGGTTAGCACCACCGCGCTTCGTATCGCTCATATCACTCACTCTGGCAAACAGGATTCGAGCCGCAACTGGTCATCCAGGGTTTCGCGTTCCCGAACCAGATGCGCTTTTGCGCCATCGACCATGATTTCCGGGGGCCGGTTGCGGGAGTTGTAGTTGGAGCTCATCACAAAACCATAAGCGCCAGCCGAGCGAACCGCCAGCAAATCACCCGGTGCAAGACGCAGTCGACGGTCCTTACCCAGAAAATCACCGGTTTCACAGACCGGACCAACCAGATCGTAAACTTTCTCTTCCACATCATCTCGTGGCGATACAGGCACAATCGCCTGCCAGGCGCTGTAGAGGGCAGGCCGGATCAGATCATTCATGGCCGCATCGATGATCGCGAAGTTGCGATGTTCAGTGCACTTGAGGAATTCGACACGGGTCAGCAGAACACCGGCATTGGCCGCAATCGAACGCCCCGGCTCCAGAATGATTTCCAGTTTGCGATCCGCCAGCCGCTCACGCACCTTGATCATGTAATCGGCAGGCGACGGCGGCTTCTCCTGGTCATAGGTCACACCCAGACCACCGCCCATATCCAGATGCCGAATGCAGATGCCGTCTTCCGCAAGCTGATCAACCAGTGCAAGCACCCGCTCCAACGCGTCCATAAAAGGCGCCACCGTGGTCAACTGGGATCCGATATGGCAGTCCACCCCCTGAACATCAAGGTTCGACAAGCTGGCAGCGTGGCCATAGATCCGCCGGGCATCAGCGATATCAATACCAAACTTGTTTTCTTTCAGGCCAGTGGAGATATACGGGTGGGTGCCTGCATCCACGTCCGGATTAACCCGCAAGGACACCGGCGCGGTAACACCCATTGCCGCAGCAACTTCATTCAGCCGATCAAGCTCGGTTTCAGATTCCACGTTGAAACAGCGAACCCCCACCTCCAGTGCGCGGCGCATCTCGTGTTCCTGCTTGCCAACCCCAGAAAATACGATACGATCGGCCCGACCACCGGCGCGCAGCACCCGCTCTAGCTCGCCTACTGATACAATATCAAAGCCGGCCCCCAGGCGGGCAAGCACATTCAACACCGCCAGGTTGCTGTTGGCCTTGACGGCATAACAGATCAGGTGGGGGCAATCAGCGAGGGACTCATCATAAGCCCGAAAGTGGCGCTCCAGCGTTGCACGGGAATAGACATAAGCCGGCGTTCCAAACTGGCTGGCGATGTCGCTCAGTGCCACATCTTCGGCGTAAAGCGCGCCGTCGCGGGTATTAAAATGATCCATTCAGATTCCTGTTATTCAGCAGCGCCCTGTTCGTCGGGCTTGTCATTCTCCGGCGCAGCAGCCGGTTGCTCACTTTGGACCGGCGCAGCCTCTGGCTCAGGCGCCTTGAACAACGGTCCTTTCTGGCCACAACCGGCCAGCATCAGCGCGGCAAGGCCTATTATCAGTCGTCGACCCATCATCAGATCAGGCTCCGGCGGTATTGAGGCTGCGGCAAAAACGACAGCGCTCGCCACGCTTTGCAACAGCCTCATTGGATTAGGAGGGCAGTATACCCACTGCGGTTAAACCGTGCGAGATCATCCGGGAGTCTTCAGCGCCGCGTTCAGTTCCGCTTCCAGCGCAATGCGGTAGTGCAGGTACTGGCAGGTTTGCAGATCGTGCTGATATGCCTGCGGGTCAATGTCGTGGGGCAGATAGACATCAGTGAGATAAATAGGATAGTCACCCTGCCCCCGACGTCGGGATGTCACGTAATGGGCCACAGCCCGGGCAAGTTGATCGCCATGATCCAGTTCAGTGAATTCCTGCTCATCACAGAACAGATCAAATCGCAGCGGCTGATCGCCCTCACTGACTCCCACCGCCTGCACTTCAAAGCCATCCAACGGCTGCTCATCGGGCGAGAAAGAGCGAGGTTCAAGGCGCCACTGGCGTCGGGACCGCACCAATTCCATACAGCGAATGGCAAGCTCGCCGCCTGCATCCACCAGCGCACCACGCAGCTGGCGACGCTCTGCCAGGTTCCCCAGAAAGCGAAACACCGGCGCCAGCAAGTGTCGACGACTACTGCAAAGCTGGCGCCAATGGCTCAGGGACCCCCGCTCATCGATCACCCACACTTCAGCGTCAGTATCATTCAACAGGTAGAACACCTGGATATTGTCCGGCTCACTGGCATCACAAATCAGCCGCAAGGCGGCATCTTCTTCCAACGCATGCCGATCCAGCACAATGGGCATGAAAGTGTGCTGGGGTTTCTGCAAATGCTCACGCAAAGCCTCTGAAGACTCAAGCGCCACAAAACCGGGCTCGCCATCAGTAAACTGCAGCACAAAATAGCGCCGGCCCATTTCAATGACATAGCGCAGGGAGTGAGGGCCGCGGCCATTTGCAAAGAAGCAGTTCTGAACGTCATCGAACAAGATCGCCAAGCGACGCTCGATGGATACCGCGTGCCCGAGGCCCGGGCAACAAACGCTCAACTCGGGTTTCAGCGCAGGCGCCTTTGCCCGCGCAGCCAGCAGGTTCTTCAAACACTGAATCAGAATATCGCCCACTTCATAGCGATGAACCGAGACCTCGTGCCAGCTGTTGAGCACGACCTGATCGAGCGTCAGCACCAGATTTTCCCGACCTCCACTGAAACCGAGGGAATCGTGTCGGGCGCTCAGTTTATGCAAGCCTTTTTCCGAAAGCGGCGCTTGCGGGTCAACCGCCACGTTGGCGATCAGAACCACACGCAATAGCGAGCTGCCGGCCATCAACGCGCCCCGGGATGCTGGCGCTAATGGCACCGGCAGAGCTGCCTGCAGAGATTCAATCATTGTTCTCAGACCGGCCATAGTCAGCGGGCTGGTGCCGCTGCGGAGATTGAGCCGGGTAGCCCTGGTCAGCAGTCCGTTGCAATGACACCAGACCAGCAACTCAACCAGGCTGGCGCTGCGGCGTATCACGGGTTGCCAGTGCGCATCGGCAGGACTTTCAAGATCGCGATACAGCAACCAGCCCGCTAACTGGGTGGTTCCCGGCTGGGTGGACTGGTGATGAAACGACAGGTTCTCTTCTGCCAATGACGGCGCAATGTTGGGGTTTACCAGTTCAACTTTGCCCGCTTTGCGCTGAAACGCCGCGTAAAGTTTGCGCCCCAGCAGGCTCATATCAGTCGGACGAATCGCCGCACGGACGGCATGACTCCGTGCCATTCGGGACAGGAAGCGATAACTGTGCGTAAGCTCAGCGACAATGGTGCGACGCAGGATCTGTACATCATTGATCCGCCATCGCTCCCGGTCATCCAGTTGCTTTATATCCGCAGATGTCCAGCCCCACTGCTGCGTGAGCTCAGACAGCAAGGCGCCTTGCCAGGACCGGTCGCTTCGTTCAAGGCGGCTCAGCGGTAGCCCGCTTTTGAGGTACAGGCTCTGGCGCACCAGCGCCAGTCGCTCGGGCGTTTGCAGCGACAACAGCCATTGTTCAAGGCGCTGGTAGAGCAGCACATAAGGATCAAGCGCGTTGGTCTCCGTAACACCGGCGTATACCTGTTCCTTGAACACGCGGGATAACAGCGGCTGGTCAGCGTCACGGGCGTAACACTCGATCAACAAAAGCTTGAGGATAGACTTCCAGGGCGCATCAATGCCTTTGTAGAGTTGCCAGACACCCGCGCCCAGAAACTCCGCTGACGGCACCCGCGTAACGGCGCCAAAATCGATATACTGATCCGGTCGGATAAAGCGACAATCCTGCAACTGTCGCACCAGCACGTCGTATTGTTCTTCCTGATCCGCCGGGATCAGCCACCAGAGCGGATAACAACCCGCCAGATATATCCCTGTGCGATAAAATTCATCGAGCAGCAAATAGTGCTGAGCGCTGCCGCAATTCTCACCATTAACTTCAACATTCTGCCGCCCGGTGCGAAAGTCTTCGGCCGAGAACACGAACACGTGCAACTCCAGTCCCAGAGTCGCGGCCCAGCCGGATATCGCGGCCGCTTTCTTTTCCAGCTGAGCCACACCCTCCGGCGCGAGATCCGGCCGGTAACAAAGCCAGACGTCAAGGTCGCTGGCCACCGAATGACCGATAGTACCGGGACTTCCCATCAGAAACAGGGCGCTAATATCGGCAAGCCTGCGACCGGATGAGCGCGACCGGAACGACCGGGCCAGTCGCTGCGCCGCATCCAGGGCGGATGGGTCAGGCGTGTAATGGGCAATGCCATGCGGGCAGGCGTGATCAAGATAGCCAGGGAGCGCCGGATGATTGAGGTGGAACAGCAACGGCAACAGATCGAGCACAACCTGCTGGCGGGTCGCCAACGCCATTCGGGCGCGATCGCAACGGGCCTGGTTCACCTTCAGGAACCGGTCGCAAAGGCGCTTCAGGGTTTTGCGATCAATGCCTTCGGCAAAGTCGAGCAGGATCGGAAATGCAGAGGCCACGGACGGCGCTATCCTCGCGGTTAATCAGTCAAAAGGCAGCCACAGCAGCGGCTCTAATTCAGTTGTGTCTCGCTGCGGCATTAGCAGTATCATGTTAGCCTCCACTCAAAACCACAACGATAATAACCTACAGGGTGCGGATCCAGCGTGAAGGAATTTTTCATCAGCCGCTATCGTCGCGAGGCATCATCCCCCGAGGAGCGGCGCGCGCTCGTGCGGATCGACGATGCCGGCATCATTACCTATGCCGATACTTACGCCGATCCCGTGCTGGGCTATGACGCCCACGAACTGACCGGTGTGGCGATTGCATCTCTGGCCGCCACGCCACAAGACAACCCGCTGAGCCCAACCCATCGCGAATCCCTCGACAGTGGCGAGCCGATCATGCTGACACTGCGTCATCGTGAAGGCTTCTTCTTTACCGCCCGATTCAGCGTAAGGGTTGATGTTGCCGACGCCGATCAGGTGGCATCAGCTTCCATCTTGCCACGCGGTGAAGAACCTCTCGATCCACGTCTGCTGAAACTTACTGAAAACTCCGGCCAGTTGGGCATCTGGCAGGTGGACACCAAGAGCAACAACATCAGCTGGTCTGACGGCCTTTACAAACTCTTCGATCTGCGCCCCGGTACCGACATCTCGCCTGAACATGCACTCTTCTACTTTCAGGAACACCAGCATCGGGTGCGCGCGCTGTTTCGTCGCTGCCTGCGCTCCGGCAAGGCATTCAGTCGCGATCTTCATATCCTGACGGCACAACAGCGCCTGCGCCACGTCCGCATGACGGGCCGAGCATTGAAAACAGGCGACAAGATCACCTCTATCGCCGGCACACTGGTTGACCTGTCCGATCGCCTGCAACAGCGCGAGGCCCGCACGGAAATCGAACAGATCCTGCAAGGGGTGCTTGCCGCCTCTGACAATCTGATCATGGCTGTCGCCCCCGACATGCAGATCCTGGCGGTGAACGGCCCGATGGTGCATCAGTTCGAACGCACCTTCAGCCAACGCCCCCGGGTCGGCGACAACCTGACCCGGCTACTCGCCGACTTCCCCAACGAACGCCGGTTGGGCCAGCGGTTGTGGGAACGCGCGATGCAGCGCGATCACTTCACCGTGGAAATGCCACTGGCCCGACAGGAACGGGAACTACCGGTTTTTGAAATTCGCTATCAGCGGTTGCGTGATGCACAGGGCCACACGATCGGCGCCGTCCATATTGCACAGGACATCACACACCGGATGCGAACCGGCGATAACCTGAATTACCTGAGCAGTCACGATCCAATGACCGGCCTGCTCAATCGACGCGAGCTGCTGCACCGCCTCAACAGAGCGCTTAAAAGCGTTGGCGAGGGCAAGCCCGGCCATGCCCTGCTCTATATCGATCTCGACCATGTCACCCGCTTCAATGAAACCGCGGGCGCCGGTGCCTGCGATCGCTATTTACGGGAACTGGCGGGCATGCTGTCCACACGCGTGCGGCAGCGCGACGCCCTGGCACGCATCTCAGCGGACAAATTCGCGCTGCTGCTGGATCAGTGTTCGGAAGTTGAAGCCCGAAAAATCGCCCGCAACCTGAGTGACAAAATAAGCGACTTTGTATTTGAGTGGCAGGGCAACTCGTTGCAGACCACGGCCAGCGGCGGCCTGGTGCCATTCGGCAATGGCAGTCGCATTGAAGGGGCTGAGGCCCTGCTGGCACTGTCGGCCGACCTTTGCCAGACCGCCAAGGATGCCGGCCGGAACCGCGTTCATGTACACCGGGACCAAGGCTCAATTCTACTGGAAAGCGAGGCGCAGGCGTTGCTTGCCCGCCTGAAACAGTATGTCAGCGAAGACCGCATCAACCTGATGTATCAGTCCTTGCGACCGGTCACCAGCGCCACCTGGGGTGAGCACATCGAGATTCTGGCGCGACTGGGCAATGGAGACGAAGAGGGAGGCGTCTGGTTGCCAGACGATTTCCTGCCCATCGCTGAGCGCTTTGATGTGGCCCGCGACATTGATCGCCGGGTCATTCGCAAAACCCTGAACTGGCTGGCTCAACACAAGCTGCTGGAACCGCGACTGAAACATTGCAGTTTCAACCTGTCGCTGGCCAGCGTGCTCGATGACAGCTTCCCGGCCTTTGTCGGCCAACAGCTGACCGACTCAATGTTCTCCGCCGAACGCTTCTGCTTTGAGATCCGTGAAAGCGACGCGACCCAGTATTCTGACGCCGTGACGGTGTTCTGCGATGCCATGCATGAGGTGGGCTGCCGGGTCGCGCTTGATGGCGCCGGAGCGTCGGTGCAGAGCTATACGCTGGCCGCTCGCCTACCGGTGGACCTGATCAAGCTGGACCGCAGCCTGATGAAGGATCTGGACGAAGACCCTGTACAACAGGTGATGGTCGAAGCCCTGCACAGAATTGCCGAAACCGCTGGCAAAACCACGGTGGCCACCTTTATCGAGAATGACGATACGCTGCGACAGGTACGCAAGCTGGGGATTCATTTCGGGCAGGGATTCAGACTATCGATGCCGCAGCCACTGGAGAATCTCGCACCGGCGACGGTTGAACTGAGCACCGGGAAAATCGGCTAGCCGCCGGGCCCGGTGCTCAATGGTCACAGCTTACTTCACGGCTGTTTTCATAGCCGTCTTCATAGATTGACGGGCTCGCCCGACAGCCGCGCGCACCTGATCCGGCGCGGTGCCGCCCAGATGATCACGCGCCTGAACCGAGCCTTCCAGCGTCAGCACGTCGAAAACGTCAGCCGTAATCACATCCGAGAATACCGCCAGCTCTTCCAGCGTCATGTCAGACAGGTCGCGCTCTTCAGCCACACCGAAGGCCACGGCTTTGCCCACAACTTCGTGCGCGTCACGGAACGGCATGCCTTTCTTGACCAGGTAGTCGGCCAGATCCGTTGCGGTGGAGAACCCCCGCTTGGCGGCGATGCGCATATTGTCAGCCTTGGCTTCAATGGCCGGCACCATGTCGGCATATGCCTTGAGGCAGCCTTTAACGGTATCCACCATATCAAACAGTGGTTCCTTGTCTTCCTGGTTGTCCTTGTTGTAAGCCAGCGGCTGGCCTTTCATCAGGGTCAACAGGCTGATCAGGTGGCCATTCACCCGGCCGGTCTTGCCGCGCACCAACTCTGGCACATCCGGGTTTTTCTTCTGGGGCATAATGGATGAACCGGTGCAAAAACGGTCTGGCAGATCGATAAAGTCGAACTGGGAAGACGTCCAGAGCACCAATTCTTCACTGAAGCGTGACAGGTGCGTCATCAGTAGCGCGGCAAAACTGCCGAATTCAATCGCGAAATCGCGGTCACTGACTGAATCCAGCGAGTTCTCTGTAGGCCGGTCAAAACCCAGCAGTTCTGCGGTATAGGCCCGGTCGATCGGATAGGTTGTGCCCGCCAGCGCTGCGGCGCCCAACGGCATGATGTTGACCCGCTTGCGACAGTCGAGCAGACGTTCAGTGTCACGCACCAGCATTTCGTACCACGCCATCAGGTGATGACCAAAGGTCACCGGCTGCGCAGTCTGCAGATGCGTAAAACCCGGCATGATGGTGTCGGCTTCGCGCTCTGCCAGATCCAGCAGCCCCTGACGCAGGCGCACCAGCTCTTCGTGGATCACGTCGATTTCATCACGCAGATACAGGCGGATGTCCGTGGCAACCTGATCGTTTCGGCTGCGTCCGGTGTGGAGTTTCTTGCCGGTAATGCCAATGCGGTCCGTCAGCCGTGCTTCGATATTCATGTGCACGTCTTCAAGACTCACCGACCACTGGAATGCGCCGGACTCGATATCCGCCTTGACGCCACGCAGGCCTTCGATAATCTGATCACGCTCGGCATCGGTCAGCACACCGACTTTCGCCAACATGGTCGCATGAGCGATAGATCCCGTAATATCATGGTGATACAGGCGCTGATCAAAGCCTACGGAGGCGGTAAAGCGTTCAACAAAAGCATCGGTCGGCTCGCTGAAACGGCCACCCCAGGGTTTTTCGGAGGTCTTGTTCTGGTCAGTCATGGTCTATCTTTCCTGCTAACTGAATGTGTTCCCGCCAAAGGCGGGATACAGGACACGCGCCGCCTATACGGGCGCACACCCCGGATTTTGAAAATTGCCGGGATTGTACCACTGTCTACCCAACAGGTGCCCGGATGTCCCTGACCTCTGCCAAAAAAACCGATCCGGTGGAGGAAAACACGACGACCGATTTCTTCGTACCGGACCTTTGCCGTGTGCGTGCGGTATTCATGTTGCTGATGATCAGCGAGCTGATCGTCGTGCTGCTATCCATTCTGCAGGCGGAATCGGGCTGGATCGACTGGAACTATTTCGGGCTAGTATCGTTATTCGTCCAGTGGACGGTGCTGAGCAGCGCCGCACTGATCTGCAGCATCAGGCACTGGCTGAGCCGTTTCTCAACCACCCAGGTCGTCCTCATCATCACCGCTGTCGTCCTGACCGACGTGCTGGTATTCACTGTGATCGCCGCCCAGCTGCTGCCCATGACCAGCGCTTCTCTTTCGGTCCATATGGTCGGGCGCAACATGCTGGCAGCATTGATTATCACCCTGATGGCCTTGCGCTATTTCTATCTCCAGCATCAATGGCGCTGCCAGAAGCAGGCTGAAATGCAGTCACGGGTTACAGCGCTGCAAGCGAGGATTCATCCGCATTTCCTGTTCAACAGCATGAACACCATCGCCAGCCTGATCGCCAGCCGGCCCGCGCAAGCAGAAGACGCGGTGCTGGATCTGTCGGAACTCTTTCGCGCCAGCCTGCGCACCCAGGATCGCCTGATCACCCTGAAAGAGGAACTGGCGCTCTGCCAGCGCTACCTGGCCATTGAAGCGCTGCGCCTGGGTGATCGTCTGACCCTGACCTGGCAGCTGGATGACGACCTCGGCGCGCAAGCGATTCCGCCACTGACGTTGCAGCCACTGATCGAGAACGCCATCTACCATGGCATCCAACCACGCCCGGAGGGCGGTGAAATCCGGATCGAGACCTATCGTAAGCGCAACGCGGTCTATATCCAGATCCAGAACCCTGAGCCGGACCAGAAACTGGACCGCCACCAGGGCAACCGGATTGCGCTTGCCAACATCCGCGCCCGGCTGGAAGCCCTGTTCGACGAGTATGCGGTGCTCAAGCACAGCGTTCACGATGGCCGCTATACTGTTACGCTGCGCCTGCCCTGGCGGACAACCACTCAGTGAGTATGGAACCACCGATACAACAACAGAATTCAGGAATTTCTTTATGCCCCAGCGCATCCTGATTGCAGATGATGAGCCTCTTGCCCGGGAGCGCCTGCAACGCCTGGTTGACTCCATTCCCGACTATGACGTCTGCGGTGAAGCCGCCGATGGCAACCACGTTCTGCAAGCTATCGCAGAATGCGAACCGGATATCGTGCTGCTCGACATTCGCATGCCCGGGCTTGATGGCATGGATGTGGCGCGCCAGATCACCCAGCTCAGCCGGCCGCCTGCGGTGATTTTCTGCACGGCTTTCGACCAGTACGCCATCAATGCCTTTGATGTGCAGGCCATCGCTTACCTGCTAAAGCCAGTGCGACTGGAAACACTGACCGACGCACTGGCCCGCGCCGGACGAATCAACCGGGTACAGCTGCAGGCACTGGAAGCCGAGCAGCGGCCCCAGCCAGGCAAGCTCGCCGTGCGCACCTATCGCGGCACAGTGCTGATCGACGTGAGCAGCATTCGTAGCTGTGAAGCTGATCAGAAGTGCGTAACTCTACGCCACAGCAACGGCGAAACCGTCACCGATCACACGCTCAAAGAGCTGGAAAGCAGCTTCCCTGAAGCGCTGATTCGCATTCACCGCCACACACTGGTCGGCAAACGCTTTATCGAGGCCATGACCCGCACCCCGGCTGGCCAATACCAGATTCAGCTCAACGATGGCTCGGCATCGCTGCAGGTCAGCCGCCGTCACGCTGGCGCCGTCCGGGAATGGTTACAGCAACAGGGCCGCTAGCCCCGCTTCGAGCAGACAAAACAACGCGGTCAACCACGACATTTGAAGCCATTCGCGTTAGGCTATCGGCTTCATCCAACGAGTAGTGAACAGCATCCATCATGTCCAAACGTACGCTGCGCATTGCAACCCGCAATAGTGCCCTGGCCCTCTGGCAAGCCGAATTCATCAAAGCGGAGCTTGAGCGCCTGCACGACCACATCACTGTGGAGCTGCTCGGCATCAAAACCCAGGGCGACAAAATACTCGACGTCCCGCTGGCCAAGATTGGCGGTAAGGGCCTGTTCGTCAAAGAACTCGAGGAAGCCATGCTCGATGGCCGGGCTGACCTGGCCGTGCACTCCATGAAAGATGTGCCGATGACCTTCCCGGACGGTCTTGATCTGGTCGCCATCTGCGAGCGGGAAGATCCCACTGACGCATTCGTCAGCAATCATTTCGATAATGTCGATGCACTGCCCCGGGGCGCTATCGTCGGCACCGCCAGTATGCGGCGTGAATCCCAGCTGCGGGCCTACCGCCCTGACCTGGAGATCCGCACACTCAGAGGCAACGTCAACACCCGGTTGGCAAAACTGGATGCCGGTGATTATGACGCGATCGTACTGGCCAGCTCAGGCCTCAAGCGCCTCGGCTTTCATGACCGTATCCGCTACGCATTGCCGGACACCGTCTCCCTGCCTTCGGTAGGCCAGGGCGCGCTCGGCATTGAATGTCGCACCGACGACGCCGATCTTATTGCGCTGCTCCAGCCGCTAAACCATCAGGATTCGTCCGACCGGGTCCGCGCCGAGCGGGCACTGAACCGCAGACTCGAAGGCGGTTGCCAGGTGCCGATTGCGGCCTATGCCCTGCTTGAAGACGACGACACGATCTGGCTGCGCGGCCTGGTCGGTTCAGTGGATGGCACCGAAATCTATCGCGTAGAAGGTCGCGCCCCCCGGATTGAGGGTGAACGACTGGGCACCGAACTCGCCGAAGATCTGCTGTCGTTAGGTGCCAATCGCATTCTGGCTGACATCTATGGCTTCGACGTCAAGTAACGCAACGCTTGCGGGGATGCGTATTCTCATCTGCCGCCCCCAGCCGGATGCCGATCGTGTTGCTCTGGCACTGCAGGCAGCAGGAGCAGAAACCCACTGCCTGCCGATGCTGACTCTGGCACCGACACCCGATACACCGGAGCGCCGCAGCCGGATTCAGGAGCTGGCGGAGTACCAGCACGTTATCGCCGTCAGCCCCGGCGCCGCTCGCGCGTTTCTGGAATATGCCGATGACTGGTGGCCGCAGTGGCCAGTCGGACTACACTGGTATGGAGTAGGAAGCGGTACAGCCGAGATTCTGCGCCATGCAGGACTGACGGTTACGACGCCAGCCAACGGCTACACCAGCGAGCACTTGCTGTCAGTGCCGGCACTGGCAGCACCCGCCGGCGAACGCGTGCTGATTGCAAAAGGGGCGGGAGGCCGGGAGCTTCTGGGTCGCACGTTGCGGGAACGTGGCGCACGAGTGGATGACATGGTGCTGTATCAACGCACCTGCCCCGAGCATGATGCTGCCACCATGACCGCAGCGCTGACAGACTTTGATCCGCACGCCATTATTGTGCTGTCCGCAGAAACATTGAACAATCTGATTGCACTGGGTAAGAATACCGATAAGCAACTGATGCAACGCACATTAGTGGTCCCTGTACCCCAAGTGGCCGAGCAGGCCCGAAAAGCGGGGTTTGCCCGGGCCCTGGTGCCGGATCAGCTCACGCCCGAAGGGCTTACCCAATGCCTGACAGCATTACCTTCCGGAACTCAGCACACATACTGACGTCCGTTCGGCGGGTATATTGATCACAACTGGAATTCCGTTAACTGAGTAAGGATGCCTGTGACTGACTCTACAACAAACCTGCCAGCCCCGGTGCCGCCGCAAACCCAGCAGCCCCGACGCCTCTGGCCTCTGTGGCTTATTGCTGTGCTCGCGCTGGTTGCGGTCATTCTGCTCGGCCTTTGGGCAGGCTATCAATGGCAACAGCAACAGGCGATCAACAAGAGCATCGCCTATCTGGAATCCGCCACAGACAAGCTTGACCGAACTTATAGCCAAACCGGTGGCCAGTTGAACAGTCAGATGCAGGCGATCCGCGCCGAAATCGGCGCCCAGCAAACGCTGACATCCGAGCATGGCCGCCAGATTGACCACAACGCGCGCGCCCTGCTGGAAGCCGGCAACCGAACCCGGACCGACTGGTTGCTCGCGGAGGCGGAGTATCTGCTGCGCATTGGCAACCAGCGCCTGCAAATCGAACAGGATTATCGCGGCGCACTCTCGGCATTACAGGCAGCTGATACGGTACTGAAAGAGACCGAAGACGCCGGAGTCTATCCGATCCGCAAGCAGGTCGCCCGGGAAATTCTCGCGCTGAAGAGCATTGAAGATCTCGATCGCACCGGCCTGTACCTGCAACTCGAAGCCGCCATCGACGTTGTCGGCAACCTGACCGATCGGGCGCTGTCAATTGAAGCCAGCACGGCCTTCACACAACAACTGGAACAGGATCCGGAGCAGCTCAAGGAACGCGGCGCACTGGCCGTCGGCTGGGCGGTGATCAAGGAAACCCTGAGCAAAGCGATTTCGATACGCCGCCTGGATGAGCCGGTCAAACCCCTGCTATCACCGGACCAGAGCGCTTACGCCCGGCTGAATATGCGTCTGATGCTCGAAGAAGCCGAAATGGCGGTCTTGCGGGGGAACCAAACGCTGTACGAACGCGCACTGCTCAAGGCAGACGGCTGGCTTGCGAGCTGGTACGACAGCAGCCACTCGGCTGTTGTTGCCCTGCGCGAAGATATTGGTGAGCTGAGCAAAAAGAACATCAACCCCGAGCTGCCGGATATCAGCAGTTCACTGAACTTACTCAAAGCCCGCATGGAAGGTCGCCTCAATGCAACGACCGGCGAAGCCAAAGACAAACAGAATAACGCGGCGCCTGACGACGCCGAGGCAGGCGACGCCTCATGAGACGCCTATTCCTGCTACTACTGGGCGCACTGCTGATAGGCGCGCTGTTAAGCCTCGGCTTTCAGTATGACACCGGCTACATTCGGATCAGCCTTGGCAACTACCTGATTGAGACCAATTTCTGGATCGGCGTATTGTTGATTCTGGTGGTAATACTGGCGCTGCAGTTCACGTTATCTATGATACGCCGCCTTCGCAGTGGATCCGGCATCGTCAGCACCTGGCTGAATCAAAGCGCCGAGCGACGCGCCCGTCGCCGCACCACGCAGGGTCTGCTGGCGTTGGCGGAAGGCAACTGGCCGCGAGCCCGCAAATTGCTGCAGGCATCGGCCCACAATGCCGATACGCCGCTGATCAACTACCTCGCTGCCGCACAGGCGGCCTTCGAGTGTGGCGATTATGACGCGGTTGACGATCTGCTCCGCAAGGCATTTGAAAGCACCCCGGGATCTGATCTTGCGGTGGGCATCACTCAGGCTCAGCTGCAGCTGGCCGGCGACAGGCTGGAACAATGCCTGGCGACCCTGCTGCGACTGCGCAAGCAGTCACCTCATCACCCTTTCATTCTGAAGCTACTGAAGACCGTCTATCTGCGGTTGGAAGACTGGCGCGAGCTGGCGGCTCTGCTGCCGGAGCTGCGCAAGCGGGACCTGATCGAAGCCACCGAGCTCCACCAGCTTGAGCGGGAAACCTGGCACAACCTGTTGCAGCGGGCAGCCGACGACATCCGCAAGCAAGGGCAGAGCAAGCCGCAATCACTTACGCCGCTGACCCGCCTGTGGGATGAGCTGCCGGGTTCAATGCGCAAAGATGAAATCACCATCTACGAGTACGCCCGACACCTGTCGGAACTCGGCGATGACGCACAGGCTGAAACGCTGTTACGGAAGGTACTGAAGAATCACTGGAGTGACGACCTGATCAACCTCTACGGTCGCATCAAGGGCACCGAGCCTGACGAGCAACTGCTCGCAGCCGAGCGCTGGCTTCAGGATCGCCCCAACAACGCCGAACTGCTGCTCGCCCTGGGCCGTTTAAGTCTTCGAAATGAGCTGTGGGGTAAAGCCAAAGAGTACTTCGAGACCAGCCTGCGCCTGAAACGCAGTCGTGAAACCATGGCCGAGCTGGGTCGTTTGAATGCCTATTTTGGTGACGAACAGGCCAGTAGCCGGCTGTTGATCCAGAGCCTGCTCAAGGACAGCGGCCTGCCCGACCTGCCGATGCCGAAAGCATGACCCTGACACAAAAGGTAGCCGACACATGTCAGCTACCTGTTTGTGCATCACCTATCCCCTGGGGGCATACTCCAGAACGTCAGAGTGAAATACCTGCTGTGGCATACCGGCTTCAGCCAGTGCGTCCATCAGAGTGTAGACCATCGGCGGTGAGCCACTGGCGATAACATTAACCGCCGCCCAGTCGTTACCGCCCGCAAGGACAGCGCGCACCAACTGATCGTGATGCCCGCTCCAGTCATTATCCTCATCGTCACCCACAACCGGCACAAACGAAAACCGATCACTGGCATCGTGCCACTGCTGGGCCATGGAGCGAAGGTACATATCCTCATGCCGACGCACCCCCCAATAGAGCCAGACCGGCTGATGACAACCGGAGGCGTTCAGATAATCGACGATACTTTTCATCTGGGCAAAGCCGGTGCCAGCCGCCACCAGAATCAATGGAGCTTGCGGGACGGACGCAAGACAGGCCTGACCGTGCGGCACTTCAAGCATAACCTGCCCCTCGTCACGCAGGACTTCGATAATCCGCTGCGCCGACTCCCAGTTAGCTGCAGCCTGGACGTGCAGCTCAAGCGCATCCTGCTCCGGACTGCTGGCAATCGAAAAGTAGGCAGGCGGAGCATCTGGCAGCAGAACCGACAGATACTGGCCCGCATGAAAAGACAGCTCGCGCCGCCGGGGCAGTTGCAGCGTCACGCGATGAACGTCATGACTCAGCGGCGTGATATCCGAGACCTTCGCCAGTAACTGCTGTGGTACGTGCTTACCTGATGCCATAACGGCTTTTATCTCCAACTCGACAGGCCCGCGCGGCTGGCATCGGCACAGCATAATCGTCGCGGGCGAACATTCAGTTTTACCGGAGCGGGTATTGAACACATCGCCTCCGGTCAGCTGCGCTTCGCACAACTCACAAACACCATTGCGGCACGCCCAGCGCACCGCGACGCCAGCCCTGCGGGCAGCCGTCAATAAATCCTCATCCGGATTGGCCTCAAAGCGGATATCCGCCGGTGTGATGCAAACACTTACCGGCGAAATGGGGGCATCATCAGGGCTCATCAATACCGAGACTGGACCAGATCTCATCAACACGTTGCTTGACGGCCGGATCCATGGTGATCGGCGTGCCCCACTCGCGGTCGGTTTCGCCAGGCCATTTACTGGTTGCATCCATCCCCATTTTGGAGCCGAGGCCGGCAACCGGCGAGGCGAAATCCAGGTAATCTATCGGTGTGTTTTCCACCAGCGTTGTGTCCCTGGCGGGATCCATGCGCGTGGTGATCGCCCAGATCACATCATTCCAATCCCGGGCATTCACATCGTCGTCCGTTACGATCACGAACTTGGTGTACATGAACTGGCGCAGAAAAGACCATACGCCCATCATCACCCGTTTGGCATGGCCGGGGTACTGTTTGCGCATGGTCACCACTGCCATGCGGTAGGAGCATCCCTCCGGCGGCAGGTAAAAGTCCACGATTTCCGGAAACTGCTTTTGCAGAATCGGAATAAACACTTCGTTGAGCGCCAACCCTAAAACGGCGGGCTCATCGGGTGGACGGCCGGTATAGGTGCTGTGATAAATCGGATTCTTGCGATGCGTGATGCGCTCGACCGTAAAGACCGGGAACGACTCGACCTCATTGTAATAGCCGGTGTGGTCGCCAAAGGGGCCTTCGGGGGCCATGTCGTCCGGATAAATAAAGCCTTCGAGCACAATCTCGGCGCTGGCAGGCACCTGCAATTCAGATAGCCCGGCTTTCACCAGTTCGGTGCGACTCCCTCGCAACAAGCCGGCAAAGGCATATTCCGACAAACTGTCCGGCACTGGCGTCACCGCTCCCAGAATCGTCGCAGGGTCAGCACCCAACGCCACCGCTATCGGGAAAGGCTCTCCAGGATGTGCCTTCTGCCACTCCAGAAAATCCAATGCACCGCCCCGGTGACTCAACCAGCGCATGATCAAGCGGTTTCGGCCAATCACCTGCTGGCGGTATATGCCCAGATTCTGGCGCTCTTTATGGGGGCCCCTGGTAATTACCAGTGGCCAGGTAATCAACGGGCCTGCATCACCCGGCCAGCAATGCTGAACAGGAATCACTGACAGGTCCACGTCATCCTTCTCGATGACCACGTCCTGACAGGGTGCCGATCGCCGGACCTTTGGGCCCATTTGCATCACCTGCCGGAAAATCGGCAGTTTCTCCCAGGCGTCCTTGAATCCTTTCGGCGGATCAGGCTCTTTCAGAAAAGCGAGCAGCTTGCCCACTTCCCTCAGACTCGCGACATCCTCCTGCCCCATCCCCAGTGCAACGCGTCTTGGCGTGCCAAACAGGTTTGCCAGTACCGGCATGGCATAGCCTTTGGGGTTTTCGAACAGCAACGCAGGCCCACCCGCTCGCAATGTACGGTCACAGATTTCCGTCATTTCCAGATGAGGATCAACTTCGGCGGTGATGCGCTTCAGTTCGCCCAGCTTTTCCAGCTGTTCGATAAAATCACGGAGATCGTGGTAATTCATGACAGGTTCCCGGGTCTGGAGCGAGGGACAGGTTTACGGAAAGGCAAAAAATACAGACCACAATGATGATCAGTGCAGCCTTCTAAGCAAAAAATCCCCCGCCGCTTGGTACGGTCGGGGGATCATTCAGACGATCAACGCTTCTTCATGGACAGGAAGAATTCATCATTGGTCTTGGTATCACGCAGCTTGTCCAACAGGAACTCAAGCGCGGCACCATCATCGTCCATGGAGTGCAGAAGCTTGCGCAAAATCCAGACGCGCTGAATATCAGCTTCTGCCATCAGCAGGTCTTCCCGGCGCGTGCCGGAACGGCGGATATTGATCGCCGGGTAAACGCGCTTCTCGGCAATACGGCGATCCAGATGAACCTCCATGTTACCGGTACCCTTGAACTCCTCGTAGATGACTTCATCCATCTTGGAGCCGGTATCGACCAGCGCGGTTGCGAGGATGGTCAGACTGCCACCTTCCTCAACATTCCGGGCCGCACCGAAAAAGCGCTTGGGCTTTTCAAGGGCGTGGGCGTCAACACCACCGGTCAGTACCTTGCCGGAGGAAGGGATCACCGTGTTGTAAGCGCGGGCCAGACGGGTAATGGAATCCAGCAGGATCACCACGTCCTTTTTGTGCTCTACCAGGCGCTTGGCTTTTTCGATCACCATTTCGGCAACCTGCACGTGACGGGCCGGCGGCTCGTCAAAGGTCGAAGCGATAACCTCGCCGCGCACAGTGCGCTGCATTTCGGTTACTTCTTCTGGCCGCTCGTCAATCAACAGCACCATCACATGGCATTCCGGACTGTTCCGGGTGATCGCCTGTGCGATGTTCTGCATCAGCAGTGTTTTACCAGCCTTCGGCGGCGATACGATCAGACCACGCTGACCTTTACCAATCGGCGCGACCAGATCCAGAACCCGCGAAGACAGATCTTCAGTACTGCCGTTACCGATTTCCAGCGTCAGGCGCTCGTCCGGGAACAGCGGAGTCAGGTTTTCAAACAGGATCTTGTTGCGGGCATCTTCAGGCTTGTCAAAGTTAATCTCGTTAACCTTGAGTAGCGCGAAGTAACGCTCACCATCTTTGGGAGGGCGAATCTTGCCTGCAACAGTATCGCCCGTTCGCAGGGTGAATCGCCTGATCTGGCTGGGCGAGACGTAAATATCGTCTGGGCCTGCCAGGTAAGACGCATCCGCGGAACGGAGGAAGCCGAAGCCGTCCTGGAGGATTTCCAGCACGCCATCACCGTAAATGTCTTCACCGCTCTTCGCGTGTTTTTTGAGGATGGAGAAAATAACATCCTGCTTGCGTGAGCGGGCGAGGTTTTCGAGTCCCATCTGCTGAGCAATATCGAGCAGTTCTGGAACGGGTTTCTGCTTGAGTTCAGTAAGATTCATATTTTGTTTGGCGATTCGGAATGGAAAATCAATCAGGTTTGCGAAGACAGGAGAAAACCCCTGAACGTATAACGTGATGCTTTTAAAATCGGGACAGATACCGTGTGGCGGGCGCCAATACGGCTGATCTAAATGGAAGCGTTATTAAACGTGCCGGCCATTATAACAACTAAAATGACCATTACCACCCCTTCCAAAATTGCGGTGACAACAGGATACTGGTTAGCACGAGTTACGGTATAGCGTGTTTTTCACCCACTAGCAAGCACACTTTTTGGTGCATTCGTTCAAATTTCGAATGCGCATTCCTGTTTTAACCGCCTGTTTAACCGGAGCAACACCTGCCTCATGACCGCATCAAGTACCCTGACGCCACTGAATATCGCGATTCTGACAGTCTCTGACACCCGTGGCCCTGACCAGGATAGCTCCGGCCAATACCTGACCGATCAGGCCAATCTTGACGGACACCGGGTCATTGAGAGACGCCTGCTACCTGACGATATCTATCTGGTACGCGCACTGGTTGCCCGCTGGATTGCCGATCCCGGGATACAGGCAGTGGTCATCACCGGTGGCACCGGATTTCACGAACGCGACAGCACGCCGGAAGCCGTGCGCCCGCTATTCGACAAAACCATCGATGGTTTCGGCGAGGAGTTCCGACGTCTGTCGGCTGAAGACATCGGCTCTTCAACCATCCAGTCACGGGCTTTCGGCGGCCTCTCGAATCACACCGTCATCTTTTGCCTCCCCGGATCAACCGGGGCCTGCAAGACCGGCTGGGACGGCATACTCTGCTACCAACTGGACAGCCGTCACCGGCCCTGCAATTTCTCGGCTCTGGTTAGCCGCAAGCCGGACAAGCCGATGGCCCAACTGGACGCGCCTCTCGAAACCGGTCTGAGCACGCAGTCATGACTCCTCTGGCAAACCTGACATCGCTGGACGAGGCATTACCTCGCATTCTGGAACAGGTCAGCAGCGTTGAAGAAACCGAGGTGCGCACCCTCACCAGCGCACTCGGCTGCATTCTGGCGCAGGACGCCGAGGCATCCATCAATGTCCCGCCAACGGACAACAGCGCCGTCGACGGTTATGCGATCCGTATAGCGGATCTTGGCGGCGCACCAATCCCGGTCAGTCAGCGCATTCCGGCCGGCGAAGCGCCCCCGCCCCTGTTACCCGGAACAGCGGCGCGCATTTTTACCGGCGCCAGCATTCCCGAAGGTGCCGACGCTGTGTTGATGCAGGAATACGTTGACGCATCGGATGCAGGCATCAGCACCAAACGCCCGGTCGAGAGTCGCCAGAACATCCGCCCTCAGGGCCAGGACATTTGCGCCGGCGACATTGCGCTGCATTCCGGCATTCGGTTGCGAGCGCAGGAACTTGGATTACTCGCGTCACTGGGCATTGACCGCGTGCACGTCAGGCGTCCCATGAGAGTCGCGATTCTGACGACTGGCGACGAGCTTATCGACCCGGGCCTACCGCCCGCTCCGGGCAAGATATTCAACACCAACCGCTACACCCTGCACGGCTTGCTGCACGCCATGGGTTGCGTCGTTATCGACCCCGGCACCATCGCCGACACGCGGGAAGCCACAGAACAGGCACTTGCTGCAGCGGCAGAAACGGCTGACCTGGTGATTACCAGCGGTGGTGTATCAGTAGGCGAAGAAGATCACGTGCGCACCTCGCTTGAGGCCATCGGCCAGGTCGCACTTTGGCGGCTCGCGCTGAAGCCAGGCAAGCCTCTGGCCTTTGGCCGCATCGGCACAACACCGATATTGGGTTTGCCCGGCAATCCGGCCGCCGTGCTGGTGACATTCCTGATGATTGGCGCACCGGTTATTCGCAGGCTTCAGGGGCTGAATGCGGCCACCGTCAAACCGGTTTATTTACCTGCCGGCTTTGCCATAACACGTAGTTCGCCGCGCAGGGAGTTCATCCGTGTTCAGCAGGTCAACGAAGCGGACACCACGACGCTGCGCCCTCACCCGAACCAGAGCTCCGGCATGCTAAGCTCTGCCTGCTGGGCAGATGGCCTGGCGATGATCCCGGAAAACACGACGATCACGCCCCGCACACCAGTGGCCTTCTATTCATTTAGCACCCTGACGAGCTAGCCATGGCAAACGACAACACTGCAACCATTAGCATTACAGTGCGCTTCTTCGCCCGCCTGCGAGAGCAGCTTGCCACCGAATCACTATCGCTCAGCCTGCCTTCTGCCAGCCGGGTCAGCGACCTGATTGATACGCTCGCCGCAAAAGGTGATCAGTGGTCTGAGTTGAAAGGCTCGGCGCAGGTGATGATTGCGGTCAACCAGACAATGGCACGCGCCAGCCATCCGCTTGTTGATGGCGATGAGGTCGCGCTTTTTCCGCCAGTAACCGGAGGTTGATGTGGAAACCGCTGCACCAACGCCACGGACAGACATTCGCATTCAGCAGGCTGACTTTGATACCGGCGAGCAGTGCCGCCAATTACGAGCGGCAGGACAAGGCGAGACCGGCGCTATCAGCACGTTTACCGGGCTGGTGCGGGCGCACGGCGACCGAAACGATGTGCGCGCACTCTTTTTAGAGCACTATCCCGGCATGACAGAACAGGTCATTGAAGGCCTGGTAGAGACGGCTCGACAGCGTTGGCAGATTCAGCATGTCTGCGTGATTCACCGGGTGGGCGAGTTGGCGCTGGGAGAGCAGATTGTCTTCGTTGGCGTAGCCAGCGCTCATCGAAGTGATGCCTTCAAAGCCTGCGAGTTTCTGATGGATGCCCTGAAAACCGATGCGCCATTCTGGAAAAAGGAAATCGCGACCGACGGCAGCGCCCAGTGGGTCGAACAGAAAGCAAGCGACCGGGAACAGGCCGATCGCTGGAATCGGCAGAACCCCGCCTGACCGGGCTCAACCCGTTACCCAGCACTCGGGCGTATTCAGATTGCGGAAGGCAGCCGCCGGGGCCTCAAGTGAACAATAGGCGCCAGCGTGCGCTGTCACAAAGTTCTGGACCTTGCGCCCTCCTTGCGCCAGAAACGCTTCAAGCTCTCGATCCAGCAATACCGGATAATAGCCGTGCAGCGGATGCGGGTCGCCCTTGCAACTGCAAAGCAGCGCTTGATGTGGCTGCGCGGCGGCTTCGCGGGCCAGTTGCGCCATCAGGGCCGGAGTGACACCGGGCGTATCGCATGGCATTACCAACACCCCGTCAAAATGGCGCCCGGCGGCGTAGTGGAGCCCCGCCAGCAAACCGGCAAGTGGCCCGGCATCATGCCAGCCGCCATCCGTCACTATCGCATCGGCCCAGGGCTGATAGTCCGCCAGTTGGGTATTGGCGCTGATAACAAGGTGGTCACAAGTTGCCGACAAGGCCTCACGGGCGTAGCTCACCAAGGGCCGCCCCTGCCACTCCAGCAATCCCTTCTGCACACCTCCGAGCCTGCGCCCCTGCCCGCCGGCGAGGATCAACCCACAGAGCTTCAACTCACCCATTTCACTGCCCCTTGCGAACGACCACGCTATCCCGCGACCTCACTTGCGTTTTAACGTCGCCATAAAAAAACCACTCCCGCGGGAGTGGCTTTCAGAATCCGTTCACAATGCAGTTACCGTCAACACGGTAGCCGTCATTGCCAGCATACGGATCAGAGATTGCTATCGAGGAACGCAGCCAACTGAGACTTGGAAAGCGCGCCTACTTTGGTTGCATCAACATTGCCGTTTTTGAACAGCATCAATGTTGGAATACCACGAATATTGAACTTGGGTGGCGTCTGCTCGTTTTCATCAATGTTGAGCTTGCAGATTTTGAGCTTGCCTTCGTACTCTTCAGCAATTTCTTCAAGCACCGGCGCAATCATTTTGCAGGGGCCACACCACTCTGCCCAGTAATCCACCAGAACCGGCGTATCGGACTTCAGTACGTCATCATCAAACGATGCGTCGGTAACGTTTACGATATTTCCGCTCATTACAATTTCCTGCTTTTGGCAGCGCCCGGAATGGACCACTACTATGACACGATAAAGACCCGCCCGCGGGACAGATCACTTGAATATTGGCCTGCCGGACTTCAGGTCAAGCCTGCCCGGCCATCGGAGCTATGGCCCAGATGTGCCGATCAGATCCGCACATCTTACGCGATCTCACTATTGCCCGAAAAGCCCCGGCGATGACGTCAGACTCCGGGCAACCTCTGATCCATTACTGACATCGCCGCGCGGTTTCGCTTATAGTAACCCGCAGATCAGTTTCCCGCGACGAGCCTGACACAATATACGGCCCGAAAAGAGGATTTCAAGACACGTGACGGCTCCGAATTCCGCCACATCACCGGAACTGTTTGCAGCCATTGATATGGGCTCTAACAGCTTTCATATGGTGATAGCCCGCCTGATTCATGGCGAGATCCGTACTCTCGAGAAAATGGGAGAAAAGGTCCAGCTTGGCGCAGGTCTCGATGCGAACAACAACCTCACCGAAGAAGCCCAGTTACGCGGCCTCGACTGCCTGAGCCGCTTCGCTCAGCGCTTGCAGGGCATGCCGCCAGCGGCGGTGCAGATTGTCGGCACAAACGCTCTGCGGGTGGCCCGAAATGCCAGCGAATTCATGGCCCGGGCCGAAGAGGTACTCGGATTTCCGGTAGAAATAATTGCCGGCCGGGAAGAAGCCCGCCTTATTTATCTCGGCGTATCCCATACCCTGGCAGACGACACCGGCCGCCGCCTGGTCATCGATATCGGTGGCGGCAGCACGGAATTTGTTATCGGCGAGCGCTTTGAAACCCAGGTGCTGGATAGCCTGCACATGGGGTGCGTGTCTTTCAGAAATGCGTATTTCCCCGATGGCCGCATTCAGCGCAAGCAATTCGACAAGGCCATGACCCACGCCTCCCAGGAATTGCTGAACATTCGCTATCGTTTTCGACAGCTTGGCTGGCAAAGCGCGGTCGGATCTTCCGGCTCGATCAAAGCCATATCCTCAGTATTGGCTACACTCAAGCTGACCAACGGCACCATTACGATTGATGCGCTGCGGGAATTGCGCCAGCGATTGATCGATATGGGCCACACTGATCGCCTGTCGGAACTGGGCGTTCGCACGGACAGGCAAAGCATCTTTCCTTCCGGACTGGTGATTTTGCTGGCGGCTTTCGAATCACTGGGCATCGAAACCATGACCTATACCGACGGCGCACTGCGTGAAGGCCTGTTGTACGACATTGTCGGCAGAATCCAGCATGAAGATGTCCGCGAACGGACGATTCAGGCACTACAGGGCCGCTATGATATCGATACGAGCCTGGCATCGGCGGTAGAAGAAACGGCGATGACCGCATTCCGGCAGGTTGCCAAGGCTTGGGAAATTGATAGCGAATACGATGAAGACATTCTGCGATGGGCCTGCCGGCTCCATGAAATCGGCCTGACGATCTCCCACACCCAGTACCACAAACACGGCGCCTACATGCTGCGCTACTCCGATCTTCCCGGGTTCTCTCAGCAGGCAAAGAAAGATCTTGCAACACTGGTTCGCGGGCACCGTCGCAAATTCTCGACGGCTGTTTTTGAAAGCTGTGATCCGGAAGATGTACCTCGCCTGCGGCTGCTGTGCGTGCTGCTGAGAATGGGCGTGCTTCTGCAACACCCACGGAACATGGAACAGCCAGCAGGATTCAGCGTTGAACCGCAAGCGAATGGCATGACCATCAGCTTTGCTGACGGCTGGCTGGAGGAGCGTCCGTTAACCCGTGCTGATCTTCACAATGAAATCGACTATCTGGCGAAGCAGGACTTCAAGCTGATCGTAACCTGATCAGCTTCTGATACCTCATTCAGGACAGCTCGGCCTCCATAGCCTCGAGGGTTTCAGTAGTTTCAAGCCACTCCATCTCCAGTTCCTCCTGAGCGCGTCTGACCTCTGCCTGCTCGCCCAGCGCCCGCTTCAGATCCTCCTTTCGGGACGGCTCATAGATCGTCGCATCGGCCAGCGAAGCCTCCAGCGCGGCAAGCGTGGCCTGATGTTTCGCCATAGCCGCCTCCAGCGTCTGCTGTCGCTTGCGGAAAGGACTCATCTTTTGCCTTATCTCAGCCTCCACACGCTTGCGCGCTTTGCGATCATCGGCACTTTCACCGACCAGACCAGCGCTTGCTCCGGCACCATTGGCTGCATTAGTGGCCGACGCCGTCTCCCGCTGGGGCGCTTTGGTTTCATCGACCCGACGATCCGCCAGCCAGCGTTCGTAGTCGTCCAGATCACCATCGTACTCAACAACCTGGCCATCGTTGACCATCAGGAAGTCATCCACGGTATTCCGTAACAGATGACGATCGTGAGACACCACGACCACCGCGCCCTCAAAATTCTGCAGCGCCATGGTAAGCGCCTGGCGCATTTCCAGATCCAGATGGTTCGTTGGCTCGTCAAGCAGCAGCATATTCGGCTTTGCCCAGGCGATCAGCGACAGCGCAACCCGCGCCTTCTCACCACCGGAGAAACGCCGGATGGTCGACAGCGCCTCATCACCATGAAAACCAAAGCCGCCCAGAAAGTTGCGAATGGATTGTTCTGATGCCTTCGGAGCCGCTCGCTGCAAATGCAGAAAAGGGCTGGCATCAAGGTCGAGCGATTCGAGCTGGTGCTGCGCGAAATAACCCACCGCAAGATGCTCGCCGGTAGCCCGATCACCGCTCAGCAAACTGCTACCCCCGAGCATGGCATTGATCAGCGTCGACTTACCCGCACCATTGGGCCCAAGCAAGCCAATCCGACTACCCGGCAGCAGGTTCAGGCTGATGTTGCGCAAAATGACCTTTTCACCATGCCCCGCCACCCCATTGCGAATAGTCAGCAGCGGGCTGCTGATTTTGTCGGCCTCAGGAAAAGTGAATTCAAACGGCGAATCCACGTGTGCCGGCGCGATTCGCTCCATACGCTCCAGCGATTTGATCCGGCTCTGGGCCTGACGCGCCTTGGTGGCTTTCGCCTTGAAGCGGGTGATGAACTTTTCGATCTCTTCGATGCGCGCCTGCTGCCGTTCATAACCGGCCTGTTGCTGAGCCAGTCGCTCACTGCGCTGCTGCTCGAACGACGAGTAGTTGCCGGTATACATCGTCAGTTTGCGTTGTTCAAAGTGCATGACATGCGTCGCTACGCGATCCATGAAATCCCGGTCGTGGGAAATAAAGAGCAAGGTACCGGGATAACGCCGCAGCCAGTTTTCGAGCCAGAGACAGGCATCCAGGTCAAGGTGGTTGGTGGGTTCATCCAGCAGCAACAGATCCGAGGGCCGCATCAATGCCTGAGCAAGATTCAGCCGGATACGCCAACCGCCGGAAAATGAGGATACGGGCCTATCCGCATCGGCATCGGAGAACCCCAGCCCGCGGATCAGCGCCTCGGCGCGGCGCGGCGCAGCCCAGGCTTCCCGAATATCCAGCTCGCCGTGAATTCGGGCCTGAGCAGTATTGTCATTGCGGGCCTCCGCCTCGGCAAGCGCCGCCTCGAGCTCCCGTAACTCGACATCGCCGTCGAGCACAAATTCCCGGGCACTCCTTTCGGTCGCCCCGACTTCCTGCGCCATATGGGCGACACGGCACCCGCCGGGCAAATCAATACTGCCAGCTTCAGGAGATAAATTGCCCAATACCAGATTGAACAGGCTGGTTTTGCCGGCACCATTGGCACCGATAACCCCGACCCGCTGGCCTGGCTGGATCGTCGCGGACACGGTCTCTAGCAACCACTGTCCGCCACGTTGTAAACTAAGGTTCGTTAATGTCAGCATGGCGGTATTCTATCAGGGCTTGCCCTGTCTGCGTCATCCAACGCTCACACCTTTGATGCCGATAAGCATGACGCTGCCCCGCGACCTCGTTCTCGACAATCCGCTATGGCACACCGCCCTGACACTCTGGCGCGATCCGCAGATCGCGGACGCCTGCCTGCAACTCCAGCAATCGGGCTGGTCGGTATCTCGCATACTGACCGCCATCTGGCTGGCAACGATGAACCAGAGCTGGGATGGCAGTGAACCTGAAGGGCTCCCAGACTGGCGCCATCGCCATACCACCCGCCTGCGCGAATTAAGGCAAGAGTTGGATAAAGAAGGCCCATGCCGCGAGCTCAGAGAACAGGTCAAAGCAGCTGAGTTGGCCGCTGAAAAAGTTGAGCTCGCCTGGATTTGCCACGCCCACAGCCTCGATTGTAATAACATGTCTGGTTTTTCGGGCTATAATGACGATCTGTTAAGCTGTAACCTTCGCGCCGCGGCTCCATTGAATAGTACACCGGCAGAATCCAAAGTAGGCATGACCCTTTTGAAACAATCACTTGCAAAAAATGGTCTTCACCTCAGTCCGGAACCAGTGAATGGGGTAACGCCATCATGATGTTGCGCCGCTGGGGCTTCAGGCTCGCATTTCCTGCGCTGGGCATGCTTATTGTGCTGATGTTTATCGGCATCAAAGAGCCTGTGCCCGAAAATTCCGCCAATCCTGAACCTGTAACAGCTTTTGAAGGCGTGGTGCCCACCCCGATTGCGGATGACGGCCCGGATATCGTCTTTAAATGGCAGGACACCAGTGGCAACTGGCATTACGCTGACAAACCGCCGGCCAATGGCGCCTGGAACGCCCTGGCAGTTGATCCGGCCAAGTCCCAGGCATCCACATTCTCGACGCCTCCCGAGAATGACTGGCAATCGCCCTACGACGCACCTTACTCCCTCGATTACAACAACCGCCCGATGCGGAATGCCGCCACACCCTGACACAATTCACATTGTGACGGCTTTACCCTCTTCTTATGGCGATTCTTAAACAACGGTCATTGGCACCCTGTCGCCAAAAGCGTTACCTTTGCTCCTTCATTGATAAAAATGCACCGGGAACTCACTGAAACCTGCTTTTAAACAAGCCCTTCAGCCGAAGCATTCCGGTTTCAGACTCTCCTGAAAAGCTAAGGATAATCCATGAAGAAAACCCTGATCTCGATCGCACTCGTCGGCGCTGTTGCTGCCGCGACATTTAGCGTTGTTAATGTCTCCGCTGAGCCGGCACTGGACAACCAGGACCAGAAGGTCAGCTACGGTATGGGGCTGGTTTTGGGCGAGCGCATGAAGAACGACTTGCCGGACCTGCAAATGGATCAGTTCCTCCAGGGTATTCAGGACGGTCATGAAGGCGGCGACAAAGCCCGCATGACGCGTGAAGAAATCCAGACTGCACTTCAGGAATACCAGCAGAAGCTGCAGAAGGAACAAATGGCCAAAGTTGAAAAGATGGCCGAAGAAAACAAGAAAAAGGGCGAGGACTATCTGGCCAAGAACGCTAAGCGTGACGGCGTTGAAACCACAGATTCCGGCCTTCAGTACGAAGTCATCGAAGAAGGCGATGGCCCCAAGCCAAGCGAGTCTGACAGCGTAACGGTCCACTACACAGGCGAACTGCTCAATGGCGACGTTTTTGACAGCTCACGGGAGCGTGGCGAGCCGGTCACATTCCAGCTGTCGCAGGTGATTCCTGGTTGGACTGAAGGTCTGCAACTGATGGAAGAAGGCGGTCGCTACAAGTTCTATATTCCGTCTGATCTGGCCTACGGCCCAGGCGGTAACCGCTCGATCGGCCCCAACGAGACACTGGTTTTTGACGTTGAGCTGATCAAGGTTGCCCCGGAAGCAGGCGACGCTGCCAAAGCTGGCGAATAACCCCAGCTTCAGGCACAAAAAAGGGAGTGCGATTAATCGCACTCCCTTTTTTTATCCCGGCCTTTGTATCAGCTCTAATACAACGACCAGTGATGGACGATGACACCCCATCAAAACCAATCGGCCATCGACACTACTCAGGCAGAAGACACCATCTGGTCCGCATGCACGTTGTGCAAATGCTCAATCAGAAAATCTTCCAGTGAAAAACGCGTCTCCAGCTGCTCACCCAGCTCTGACAGCGGCCCCATCAGGCCGCGCAACGCCTCTTCACTCATCGCATCGGCGCTTAACTTGTCATTGAATGCCAGTGCGACTTCTGTCGTTTCTTCAATGCGAGGGTAAACCTTCGCGGCCAACTCAACGCCGCCATCATCAAATTCTTTGGCTTCGCGAATCAGCTTTTCGTAAATCTCGAAATGCCCGGCGGACACATAGTCCACCAGCGCATCGCACAACTTGCCGAATTTATTGCGCACCTGCTCGCTGTCTTCAAAGTCTGTGGTGCCACTGATGTCACAATACTGAACAATCAGCTGCTGCCGATCGCGCAACCACCGATCAATCAGATCACTCACGCCGCCCCAGCGCTCACGGGCATTCTGCAAATTGTCGAGCATGACTCCTCCTGAATCTCTGCGTTCTTGTCGTTATCCTACGGAACTTACCCCATGCCCACCAGCCCGGGCAAGCGATTAATTAAGCGGCTCCGGCTGAGCGACGGGCATTGAAGGCACCACACAGAATCGCGACGCCTACCAGCGCCAAAGCCACGAAAAAGAGCCCGGTCCATCCGGGTATGCTGAGCCCCAGAAAGCGCCAGGCAACCTTGGCGCAATCCCCGGTACCGTGCAACGCAATCCTGAAAACGTCGAAAATCGGCATGACATCCAGCAGATAGTCCACTGACGGACCACAAGCCGGCACCTGATCCTCCGGCAGACTCTGAAGCCAAAGCTGACGGCCTGCCAATGCAGCCCCACCCGCGGAAAACAGGGCCAGCAGCAGACCATACACACGGCCACCCCAGCCCGTCGGCCCGTGCAATGCTGCAATCAACGACAGAATCCCGACCACCGAAATGGCAATGCGCTGCAGCCAGCACAAAGGGCAAGGCTCGAGCCCCATCACGTATTCCATGTAAAAGGCGACCGACATCAGTGCGGCGCAAATCAGAAAAATCATCAGAAAGACAAGACGTCGGGCTGGCATGGCATCCTCTGGGCAAAGCGAATAAGACGGCTCACCATCCTGAGGAGGCATTGAAGACAGCCGTTCTCAGTTTCAGGTGGGCGCTGTGTTTTCAGCCTGCTATTCTGGTCACCAAGTGGAGGTGGCCAGAATAGCGGGCGGTTACCTTAAGTGCGATCAAACAGGATATCTTGGAGAACTGCAAGCTCATGACTCTGCGCGGTTTATTTTTTCTTTCAAGTCTCGTTCTGCTCGGCTCTGTGAATCTTCCTGCGCGGGCAGATGAGGCACCCGACGAAGAGGCATCCGAGGCTGAAGCCGAACCCGTGCAATCCATATACGTGGAAATGCCGCCAGCTTTTGTCACCAACGTCGGGTCATCGGGCAGCCGGCTAAGTTACGTCAAGGCAGAGCTCACTCTGAGAGTCTCGTCACCGGAGGCAGAAACAACCGTACGGGAGCACGAACCGCGCCTGCGCCATGAAATGGTCATGCTATTAAGCTCAGAGAGTAGAGATACGCTGTCGACAACCCAGGGGCAAGATACGCTTCGGAGCAAAGCGCTAGAGGCATTCAACGGCGTTTTAACAGATGAGCACACCAACGCCGAGATCAGAGACGTACTGTTTACGTCTTTTGTAGTCCAAAAATAAAGCACAAGGGAACTGCTGTAGCGAACAGCTGGTCATATCGGTTCAGAACAGTAGACATCAACACCTTGATCGTCAGGCGATGCGTCCTTCAAGCCTTGATGGTTCACTGGCCAACGCTGCCTGACCGTCTTCCCAGCCGGCTTCCCAGGCAGCGATTACCACATCGCCACGGTAAGGGCAGCGTTCACGATGCATGCCCATAACCGACGCCATATACCCCTGCCGATAGGCCTTGTTGAGCGATTCAACATCCCAACCCAGCTTTATGTCCCTGGCCATCCCGGTGCTCTCCCATGACGTGAATACACATTCCAATTGCGGCAAATGCCGACGGTATGCATTCACTATATCAGCCGAACCTGTAACAAAAATTAACAGCAGCTTACGATTTAGACAAGTAGCTGTTCAGATTTTGTGCGACAGGTCCGTATCCGCTGAGACACAGGTGATCAATCCGCCCGGTAGGCACTCAGATAGTCCTCGAAACTCTGGTCAGTCGCCGCTTCCAGTTCTCGCTGCTCAGCCAATGAGTCTTCTGTCATCTTGCGGTATTCGGCCAGCATCTCGGCACTTAGCGGGTCATCCCGCAATGCAGCCTGATGCCCCCTCGACTGTTCAAGCGTCCATTCCAGATGCCCCATGCCGCTGGCTTTCATCGAGGCCAGCACCTTCGACGACCTGACCTGACCATCTGCCGAGAGCGCCTTGCGCTGTGCTGCCAGTGCATCCTGATAAACTGAGCTGTCTCCGTTGAAACCGTCCAACTGAACAGCCAGAGCCTCAAGCCGTGAAAGCATGGTGGACGCGGCATCTTTAACCGGCGTCATCGCGCCGTCAAAACAGATGTTCAGATCGTCCTTGCGACCATTGCTGACAACGTCCTTATAGCTGCCATCCAGCCTGGAGCATTCATCATCACCAATTGCGGTGCTGTCGCTTAACAGGCAATCCAGCAGGAACAAATCAAGGAAATCGACCTGTTCGGCACCGATACCCAGAGGCTCAAACGGGTCCAGATCGAGGCAACGCACTTCGATGTATTCAACGCCGCGGGATTCCAGTGCCTGAATTGGCTTCTCACCCCGGCAGGTCGTGCGCTTGGGACGCACAGCGCTGTAGTACTCGTTCTCGATCTGCAGCACATTGGTGTTGATCTGGATAAATTTCCCGTCTGCGTTGCGGGTTCCCAGCTTTTCGTACGCCGGCCAGGGTGTGTGGATCGCCCGGTAAAGCGTATTGGTGAAGGTGCTCAGCTCGTTAAAACAGATATCCAGCGATGACTGGGCGTTGTTGTGATAGCCCAGATCACCCATCCGCAACGACGTGGCCGTTTCACCTACCCAGGTGTCGTCCGAATAGCGCTCCAGATGATGACTCATGCCATCGACAAAGCTCGCATCCAGTGCCGGTGAAGCACCAAACAAGAGCATCAGCAGCCAGCTACGGCGACGGAAATTGCGGATCAGCCAGAAGTACTGGTCGGATTTGAAGTCCTGCAGCGACCGGGTGTCGCCCAATAGCGCCTGCCAACGACGCCAGAAATCATCCGGCATCGAGAAGTTATAGTGGACGCCGGCAATGCTTTGCATCATGCGCCCGTAACGCACCGCCAGCCCCTGACGATAGACGTGCCGCAGGCGCCCGCTATTCGAGGTGCCATATTCGGCAATGGGGATGCTGGGATCACCATCCAGCCGACAGGGCATACTGGCCGACCAGAAAACCTCGTCACCCAGTTGCGACTGGACGAAGCGATGGGTGTCCCGCAACGATTCAAGCAATTCGCTGGTGCTGTTGCACACCGGCGTAATCAGCTCAAGCAGCGACTCGGAGTAATCCGTCGTGATGCGGGAATGTGTCAGCGCTGAGCCCAGGCTCTGCGGGTGAGGCGTTTGCGCGATGAAGCCCTCACTATCAACCCGCAACCCTTCTTTCTCCAGCCCCTTTCGGAAGCCGGACCAGTCCTGCGCAGAAATGTGCTGGAATAACCCTTTGCGGGAATCGCCCATGGTCGGACTCCTTGGGTGCAAAAATACCGGTCAGTCGCGCACTGAGCCGGTATTGAATAGCTGTGAATTAGCGGTCGCTTTTGCGTGCCGAAGCCATCGCCTGTGCCAGCGCACCGGCCATTGCGCCCTGAGGCGCGGCCTTGCCTTCATTCTTTCGGCCACCCTGCCCGGCACCACTATTACCGTTGCCACGGGCATCGCCTCTGGAACGACCACGCTCGGCTCTATCGCCCTTACCTGATTGTGCCTCGCCTGGCTGGTCATCCATGCGCATGGTCAGTGCGATCCGCTTACGCGGAATATCCACTTCCATGACTTTGACCTTGACGATATCACCCGCTTTCACCACTTCACGGGGGTCCTTGATGAACTGGTGCGACAGTGCCGAGATATGCACCAGACCGTCCTGATGCACCCCGATATCCACGAACGCACCGAAATTGGTGACGTTAGTGACACTCCCTTCCAGCATCATGCCTGGCTTCAGGTCCTTCAGGGTTTCGACACCTTCCTCGAAAGTAGCGAACCGAAACTCAGGTCTGGGGTCGCGGCCGGGTTTTTCAAGCTCGGCGATGATGTCTTTAATTGTTGGCAGGCCGAATTGTTCGGTCACGAACTGTTTTGGATCGAGGCTCCGTAGAAACGCCACATCACCAATCACGTCGCTGACTGACCGATTGCTGGCTTTGGCAATCGCCTCTACCACGCCATACGCCTCCGGGTGGACTGACGAGCGGTCCAGCGGGTTGTCACCGCTGGCAACGCGCAGGAAGCCGGCTGCCTGCTCATAGGTTTTGGCCCCCAGACGAGCGACATCCAGTAGCTGCTTGCGGTTGCGGAAGATGCCGTGCTGGCTGCGGTAATCGACAATATTTTGCGCCGTGACCTGGCTCAAGCCAGCGACCCGGGCCAATAGCGGCACTGACGCCGTGTTGATATCAACACCCACGCCATTTACACAGTCTTCAACCACCGCATCCAGACTGCGAGCAAGCTGCACCTGAGACACATCGTGTTGGTACTGACCAACGCCGATGGATTTCGGTTCGATTTTGACCAGCTCAGCCAACGGGTCCTGCAGACGGCGTGCGATCGATACCGCGCCGCGGATCGTCACATCCAGGTCCGGCAACTCTCGAGAAGCAAACTCCGAAGCCGAGTAAATAGAAGCACCGGACTCATTGACCACAATGCGTGCAAGATTGAGATCGGGATAACGGCGAATCAGCTCGGCCGCCAGCTTCTCGGTTTCCCGTGATGCAGTGCCGTTGCCGATCGCGATCAGCTCAATGGCATGCTCTTTACACCACCTGGCCAGTTGCTCGATCGATTGGTCCCATTTGTTCTGCGGCGCGTGAGGGAAAATGGCGCCATGCCCGGTAACCTGGCCGGTGCCGTCAATGATCGCGACTTTGACACCGGTACGCAGCCCCGGATCAAGACCGAGCGTCGGGCGCGGGCCAGCAGGTGCCAGCAGCAACAAATCCTTGATGTTGGAGGCAAATACCTGAATCGCTTCGGCTTCCGCTGATTCCCGCACCTGTGAAATCAACTCGGTTTCCAGATGCGTGGACAGCTTGACTCGCCAGGTCCAGCGGACCACTTCCGCCAGCCACCGATCCGCCGGACGCCCCATATCCTTGATGCGCCAATGACCGGCGATTTTCTGTTCGCCAGCGGCCACCCGGGAGCGGTCATCATCGCCGTCGACCACGATACTGTAGTTGAGCACGCCTTCGTTACGACCGCGCAGAATGGCCAGCGCCCGGTGCGACGGCACTTTCTTCAACGGTTCGCTGTGATCAAAGTAATCACGGAACTTGGCACCCTCGTCTTCCTTGCCATCCACCACGGCAACGCGCAGCGTACCTTGCTCCCAGAGGAACTCGCGAAGTGCACCCAGCAATTCCGCGTCCTCGGCAAATCGCTCCATCAGGATAAACTTGGCACCATCCAGGACTGCCTTGGCATCGCCGAACCCTGCCTCAGCGTTGACATAGTCCGCAGCGAGGCTATCAGGATCCTGATCCGGATTATCAAACAGGCTGTCAGCAAGCGGTTCCAAACCGGCTTCACGGGCAATCTGGGCCTTGGTGCGACGCTTGGGTTTATACGGCAGGTAAAGATCTTCGAGCCGGTTCTTGGTGTCCGCCGACTCAATCGCAGCACGCAACTCGTCCGTCAGCTTATCCTGCTCGGCGATACTGGTGAGAATAGTGGCGCGACGGTCTTCCAGCTCGCGAAGATAACGCAAGCGCTCTTCAAGTGTCCGCAACTGGCTGTCGTCCAGAGACCCGGTCACTTCCTTGCGGTAACGTGCGATAAACGGCACCGTCGACCCTTCGTCGAGCATGGCCACGGTTGCGCTGACTTGCTGCTCCCGAACACCCAGTTCATCGGCGATACGCTGAGAAATACTGTTCATGCCACCTCGCTTTGTATGCGTCATATCCGGCTCCGATTGTTGCGGGTTTTAGGGCCCGGTACAACAAGCGAAAGCGCTGATAGGAAAGCGGGGCATTATAGCGCCGTGGCGACGGATTTCACTGCTTGTGTTGGGTTAACCAAACACTACAGGGCATCCGGTCCGGTTAGCGCCATGGCATTGCGGTTTTCGAGGAAGGTCACCAGGTCGCTCCAGGGCATCGGCTTTGCGTAAAAATATCCCTGTACCTCGTCGCAATGATGCTGGCGCAGAAATTCCAGCTGACCGGCTGTCTCAACGCCCTCCGCCACCACGCTCATCTGCAGACTGTGTGACAGGCTGATGATGGCCCGGATGATATGTTCAGCATCACCGCTCTCGCCCAGCTTTTGCACAAACGACTTGTCGATTTTAACCAGCGATATAGGCAGGTGCTGCAGATTGCTGAGGGATGAGAACCCGGTGCCGAAATCATCCAGCGCAAAACTGATCCCCAGCTGGTTAAGTTCGCGCAGGCAACGCTGGGCATATTCCGGGTCGTGCATCATCGCGCTTTCAGTCAACTCCAGCTCCAGCAAGCTGGTATCAACACTGGCATTGTAGATAATGCGGAAGATGGTCTCGGTCATCTTGCGGTCGTGAAACTGCCGGAACGACAGATTGACGGCGAACACCATCCCCGGATAACCGAGACTGGCAGCTTCTTTAAGGCGCTCGCAGGCCTGCTCTATCACCCAGTAGCCGATCGGCACAATTAGACCACTGCGCTCGGCCGCCGGAATAAAGTCGTCCGGCCCAACCAGACCTCGCTCGGGATGATTCCAGCGCAGCAAACATTCAACCCCGCGCACTTCCTCGGTAACCAGATCGATCCGGGGCTGGTAATACAGCTCCAGTTGTCGCCCCCGCAGGGCGCTGCGAAGATCGGCTTCCAGTGTGAGCTGTCGGCCCACCGTCAGATGCAGTTGCTGGTTATAGAACCTGTAACTGGTGCCCGAATCCCGTTTAGCCTCGAACATCGCGCGGTTGGCCTGGCGTAGCAGCATTTCCGGCGTATTGCCCGCTTCCGGGAAAGTCGCGATACCAACGCTGGCACTAAGGGCCACCGGCTTGCCCTCAATCACCACCGGTTCATTCAGACCGCTAATCAGTTTGCGGATAATCTGGGTGACATCCAGTGAGTTTTCGACCCGTTCAATAATAATGGCGAATTCATCCCCACCGATCCGCATCAGCGAATCCACTCGTCGCAGTTTCTCACGCATCCGTTCAGCCAGCGCCATTATCAACTGGTCACCAGCCTGATACCCCAGGCTGTCGTTAACGGAACGGAAATCATCAAGATTGATATGCAACAAGGCCACGCGCTGACCCTGGCGCTCTGCTCGCAGCAACGCCTGCTGCAGGCGATCGAAAAACAGGTCGCGATTGATAAAGCCACGTGCCACATCCCGGCCCAACTGGCCCTGGACCAGGTCCCCGACCTTCTGCCGAAACATCGCACACAGCAGCGCCCGACCAAGATTCCAGCAATCCAGGTTTCCCTTGCACAGGTAATCTGCCGCGCCGTTCACCCGTGCAGGAGGAAGGCCAAAGGCTTCAGGCTCAGGACCGAGCGCCACCACGGGACGGTTATCACCTGCAACCGAAAGGTACTGGAGAAAGACTGTCTGGGAGGTCACAAACATGGCGCTGTCCCACAACACCACATCAAACTGGGCGTTGCTGATCAGGTCTTCACAGTCTGCGAGATCCGGGCACCAGGTAATGTCCACAGTAATTTCAGGGTTTTGCCGGAAGAAATGGCAAAGCCACAGGTACTCGCTAAGTTCCGGCATCAGAATCAGCAACCGGATATTGGTCTGACTCCATGCATCCTGGTCATCGTTCATTAACTGCGCTCAACTCCCTGGTGTGTTACCTGCTGGCACCGGAGGCTGCTCCGGAACAATCCCTGCCAGCTTTTTGTCAATTCCTGTCACTACATTAACGCAGTGCATAAAGAAGCATAGTCGACTAACGTTTGCCATGCACCGCCATTTGCACGAGAAATCTGCAGAACCGTACTGAAGTGGATTCCACCCATCACGGCTTGGGTCTTGAGGGTGTAGAATGACGCCTATTCTATTTCTATCGCCGACGATTGTCCCCGTGTACTTTTCAGAACAGTCGTCCAGAACAGGCAACATTAGTGTCACAACTTAATCCCCGTCAACGCGAAGCTGTCCGCTATGTGGATAGTCCACTCCTGGTACTGGCTGGCGCCGGCAGTGGCAAGACCAGCGTGATCACCCGGAAAATCGCCTACCTTATCGAACAGGTCGGTATTCCCGGGCGCAATATTGCGGCACTGACGTTCACCAACAAAGCGGCGCGCGAAATGAAGGAGCGGGTCAGCCGGCTGGTTGATCGCAAGCTGGCACGCGGGCTGACGGTCTCTACATTTCACAATCTCGGCCTGAACATTATTCGGGAAGAACACGAGCATCTGGGCTATCACCCGGGCTTCTCGATTTTTGATGCCGAAGATGCCAAGGCTCTGCTACAGGATCTGATGATGCGAGAAGCCGGCGCCGATGCCGGGGACGAGCTATCGGATATCCAGATGACCATTTCCAGCTGGAAAAACGCGATGCGCGCGCCCAGCCAGGCACTAAGCAAAGCGGCCGATGAAAGAGAGCAGCGGATCGCACTGATCTACCAGCGCTACTGTGAGTATCTGAAGGCTTACAATGCGGTGGATTTTGATGATCTGATCCTGCTACCGGTCCAGCTATTCAGCACGCAACCCGAGGTACTGGCCAAGTGGCGGCGCAAAATCCGTTACTTGCTGGTGGACGAGTATCAGGACACCAACATCTGCCAGTACGAGCTGGTAAAACAACTAGTCGCTGAGCGCGCCGCCTTTACCGTGGTGGGCGACGATGACCAGTCCATCTATGCCTGGCGTGGTGCCCGACCGGAGAATCTGGTTCAGCTCAAAGAGGATTTCCCCAGCCTCAACATCATCAAGCTGGAGCAAAACTACCGTTCAACGTCACGCATCCTGCGTTGCGCCAACACTGTGATCGCCAACAATCCACACGTTTTCGAAAAGGCGCTGTGGAGCGAGCACGCCACGGGAGACGAAATCCGGATTATCCGCTGCCGCTCCGAGGACGCGGAAGCCGAACGGATTGCCACCGAGATCATTGATCACAAACTCAAGAAAGGTAAGGAATTTCGCGACTACGCCGTGCTATACCGGGGCAACCACCAGTCCCGTTTGCTGGAGGTCAAACTACAGGCGTATCAGATTCCCTACCGGATATCCGGCGGCCAATCCTTTTTCTCCCGCAACGAAATCAAGGACGCGATGAGTTATCTGCGTCTGCTGATCAATCCGGATGATGACGCGGCATTTTTGCGGGTGGTCAATGTGCCGCGAAGGGAGATCGGTCCGTCCACGCTTGAGCAACTCGGCCATTACGCGCGCAGCCGCAGAGTCGGCCTGTTTCGCGGGGTGAGTGACATGGGAGCCGGCGAGCACGTCAGTGAGCGGGGCCTCGATCGCCTGCGCCGTTTCGTCCACTGGGCTGACCGCACTCGCCAGCGATTGTTCGAGGAAGACCCGATCCCCGTGATCAAGCAGCTGTTCACCGATATCGAATACGAAGAATGGCTGCATCAGCATGCCGGCACGCCCAAGCAGGCGGAGCGGCGGATGGAAAACATCTGGTATCTGGTCGATTCGATTCAGCGCATGCTGGACAACGACAAGGGCACCGCGGATGAAATGAGTATTGAAGATGCCATCACCCGACTGATTCTGCGGGACATGATGGAGCAACGGGAAGAGGAAGATGACAGCGACAAGGTGCAACTCCTGACCTTGCACGCATCCAAGGGTCTGGAGTTTCCCCACGTCTTTATAATGGGGCTTGAGGAAGAGATCCTGCCCCACCGCTCCAGCATTGAAGAGAATGCCATCGAAGAAGAGCGGCGCCTGATGTATGTCGGCATTACCCGGGCCAGGGAAACCCTCGCGCTCACCTTCGCCGCCCAGCGCAAACAGTACGGCGAGAAAATCGAGACGATTCCCAGCCGTTTTCTTGATGAACTGCCAGAGGATGATGTGATCTGGGAGGGCACGGGCGATCTGGACGAAGCCGCCAACCAGCGCAAAGGCAAGGCAACACTCAGCGCGCTGCTGGGCGATCTGGGCTTGTAGCCAACGGCATGGCGCGCGCTTCGCCACAACGTAAAACGCCAGGCAGGTGCCTGGCGTTTTGATACAGCGTCAACCAGCTTATTTGCTGTTATCGACCATATGGTGAACCGCTGCTTCGATCTCTTCATCCGGGCAGCTTGCACAACCGCCTTTTGCAGGCATGGCATTAATCCCGTTAATCGCATGATCAATCAGCGTATCGATCCCTTTCGCAACATGGGGCGCCCAGGAACCGGCATCGCCGAATTTAGGCGCGCCCATTACACCCGAACCATGACATGCGGAGCACACTGCGGTGTAAACCTCTTCACCCGAACGTGGCCCTTCTGATGCGGAGGGGGCAGCAGCCGTCGCGATATCGCCACAATCTTCGCCCTGCACGCACACGGTACCAACAGGCTCAATCCGGGCACTAATATCGTCTTCCACGCTAGCCTGCGCAACACTCGCCATCAATACGCTACCAAATAGCGCGGTCGCCAGGACTCTCATCATTTTCACAGTGCGCACCTCACCTGTATGTGATTATTTTATAATGCCGCATTATAGCGGCAGGACGGCGTCAAACAAAACAGCATCATCAGACCGCCATGAAACATCGGTAAATTTCACTGATTCACATGACGCCGATCCTCGTATATCGGTACCATGTATACAGACTGAACTGGAGCTTTGCATGCCCGAACATTACCCGAAAGCCCATCGCTGGCGAAAACCCCTTCTCATAACCGAGTTCGGCGCCCTGGCGCTGCTGATCGGGTCAATGGCGCTATTCAGCCGCATCGCCGGCACTGACGGCACCATCAGCCCTGCCTGGCTACTGGTTCCTGCCCTCGCCAGCCTGGCTGTCTTCATGAGTTTTATCGGGCTTATGTACCTGCGCTGGGTCGTCAATATTGAAGGCGGCGCAGCCTTTAAACACAAGCTGATATTTGGCTTGTTGTCGCTGACATTGATTGGCATCTGGGCTTACAGCATCGCCCGCACCTGGCAAAGCCTTTAACAGCAACAGGGATCTTTCTCTATTACACGGACTGAATCATGCGAATACTGACCGCGCTTGGCCTGACGCTTGCAGCCCCCGCCCTTTTTGCCCAAAGCAATACCAAAGACCCCGCATCTTCCGACGTAAAGCTGGAGGAATGCGCACTGGTCAAAAACGGCGTTCAACGCCTGGCCTGCTATGACGCCATGACCAATCCGGTGGATGCACGCGACAGTGCAACCGAATTGGAGCAGGAAAAGGCCAATAACGCCGCCGAAAAGCTGAACTTCGAGCCAACCAAAAAGTCGGAAACCGATCCTGTCTCCAATGGCGAAGTTGAAGAAAGCAAAACAGCCGATGCCGACTCAATGGTCGACCGCTATTTTGCAGCTGAACAGGCGCTTTTTTCGTTCTCCGGTAGTTTTGTAACCCACCGGCCGACGTACATCATGCCCTACACCTACATGCACTCGCCCAATCAGACTCCTGTCAGCCCGCGCACCGGCGCGACCAATTATGACAACAAACTGGACCATGACGAGGCCAAGTACCAGATCAGCTTCAAGGTCCCGCTACTAACGGGCATGTTCGACCGTAAAACCACTTTGTGGTTTGGTTATACCCAACTTTCTTTCTGGCAGTTGTTCAATTCGGATGCCTCCAAGCCTTTCCGCGAAACCAACTATCAGCCGGAAATCTTTGCGCGATACGCGGCACAATGGGACGTTGGCCCCGGTCGTCTTGAAGCCCTCAGCCTGAGCCTCAACCATCAATCAAATGGCCAGTCTGAGCCCCAATCCCGCAGCTGGAACCGGATCCTGGGCGGCGTGACTTACACCTACAACCGCTGGCTGTTCATGGTTCAGCCCTGGTACCGGATCCCGGAAGACGAGGACGAAGACGATAACCCCGACATCGAGTCCTACCTGGGCTACGCGGACTACTGGGCCGTCTATAAACTGGATAACGACCGGACGCTTTCGCTCAAACTGCGCAACAACCTGAAAACGACTGACAACAAAACCTCGGTCGAGCTGGGCTACAGCTTTCCGATGGGCGACACCATCAAAGGCTATGTGCAGTATTTCAACGGTTACGGCGAGAGTCTGATCGACTACAACTATCGCATCCAGCGGGTCAGCGTGGGGATAATGCTGAACGATTGGCTCTAAAACCAGTCGTCAGCCCCGCGGCAAACAAAAAAGCCCCGCAAATGCGGGGCTTTTTAATACTGAACGACACTCAGTTTCAGGCGACATTGGCCTTGTTGAGCTGGTCCATTTCCTTGAGCAACTGCGCTGTCTTGGCCTCCATCAAGGCCTTGTCACCGCGTGACTCCACGTTCAGGCGCACCACGGGTTCGGTGTTCGACATTCGCAGATTGAAGCGCCATTCGGCAAAGGCGACACTCAGACCATCAACGTGGCTCACCGACTCGGCATCGGGCACATACTTCTCTTCGATTGCCTTGATGACCGCCGGCGGATTATCGATAGTGCGATTGATCTCACCGCTGGCCGGGTAGGCATCGATCCGTGCATCAATCAGCGATGACAGGCTCTGACCGGACTGACAAAGACGCTCTGCCACCAGCAGCCACGGAATCATACCGCTGTCACAGTAGGAGAAATCCTTGAAGTAATGGTGAGCGCTCATTTCACCGCCATAGAGCGCGTCCTCTTCACGCATACGTTCTTTGATAAAGGCATGGCCGGTTTTGCTCTCGACCGCTCGGCCGCCAGCAGCTTCTACCAGATCCAGGGTATTCCAGACCAGACGGGGGTCGTGGATGACCGCACCACCACCAGCCTTGCGCAGGAACTGATCAGCCAGCAAACCCACTACATAGTAGCCTTCGATAAAGCGGCCTGTTTCATCAAAAAAGAAGCAACGGTCATAATCGCCATCCCAGGCAATCCCCATATCTGCCTTGTTAGCAATGACCGCCTCGGCCGTTACCGCCCGGTTTTCTTCCAGGATCGGATTGGGTACACCATTCGGGAACTCGCCATTCGGGTCATTCTGCAGTTTGACGTACTTGAATGGCAGCCGCGATTCCAGCTTGTCCATGATCAGACCCGCACCACCGTTACCGGCATTGGTGACAATCGTCAGCGGCTTGAGATCTGCGCTGTTGATGTATCCCATCAGGTGATCAAGATAGGCGTCTTCTGCCTTCAGGGTGTGATAGGTACCCGCTTTTGGCGCATCTTCAAACGGCTCATCCAACCGGTCGTGAATATCCCGCAGCCCGGTATCATTACTGATCGGACGCGACTCCTGCCGTACCAGCTTCATGCCGTTGTAGTCTTTCGGGTTATGGCTCGCGGTCACCATAATGCCGCCATCCATCTTGAAATGGCTGGTAGCGAAATAAACCAGCTCGGTACCGCAAAGCCCGATGTCGTAAACATCGGCACCGGCGGCCTGCAGCCCGCGATTCAGCGCATCGGCCATTTCCGGGCTCGACAACCGGATGTCATAACCGGTGATCACTTTTTTGGCACCGGTGACGGCCACATAAGCGCGACCGATACGTTCGGCAAGCTCCGGATTCAGCTGATCAGGAATCCGGCCGCGAATATCATATGCCTTGAAACATGAATAACTCATTCAATTCTCCTTGTCATCCGACCGGTCAGCCCACTGCCGGTCGTCCTTGCAATAGGTTTATCAGGCTTTTACTGACGCCACCGGAATCTCATCCTGCTCGCGGGCAGGCTCAGATTCAGTCTCTGTACGTCCGTAGTTGTCCTGCAGTCGCTCGATGTCGTCCTCACCCAGATAAGTGCCGGATTGTACCTCGATCAGCTCGAGCGGAATCTTTCCCGGGTTCGCCAGCCGATGAACAGTGCCGATCGGAATATAGGTCGACTCATTCTCCGCCAGCAAAAAGGTGTCGTCACCACGGGTGACTTCAGCCGTGCCCGAGACCACGATCCAGTGCTCGGCACGATGGTGATGTTTCTGCAGCGAAAGTTTCTCGCCCGGTTTGACGGTAATCCGCTTCACCTGGAAGCGACTGCCCATATCAATACTGTCGTAACTGCCCCAGGGACGATAGACCTCGCGGTGGCAAATCGCCTCGGTGCGCTGGGAACCATTAAGCTGATTCACCAGTTTTTTGACGTCCTGTACCCGGTCGCGGTGCGCGACCATCACGGCATCTTTGGTATCGACAACAACCAGGTTCTCAACACCCAGCATGGTCACCAGTTTGTCCTTTGAGTGAACAAGGCAGCCGCGGGAGTCTTCGAGGCAGGCATCACCGATGATGACGTTGTCACTGTCGTCCTTCTCATTAATGTCCCACAAGGCTGACCAGGAGCCCACATCATTCCAACCGGAATCAAGTGGCACCAGAACGGCGCGATTCGTGTGCTCCATCACTGCGTAGTCAATGGAATCATCCGGACAATGCTCGAATATTTCAGCAGGGATGCGGGTGAACCCTAGATCCCGCGTGTAGTTACTGGCGGCCAAGGCACAGGTATCGTAAATATCAGGACTGTGCTTTTTCAGCTCTTCCAGATAAGCATCAGCACGAAACATGAACATCCCGCTATTCCAGAAATAGCCCCCTTCCTGCAGAAGCGCGGTCGCGGTTCGGGCGTCAGGCTTTTCAATAAACCGGCTGACCTTGAGTGCGCCCGTCGCGGCGTCCGCCTGTTCGCCACTGGCGATATAGCCATATCCCGTTTCGGGGCGATCCGGTGTCACACCGAACAGTACCAGCGAACCTTTCTTCGCGGTCACCTGCCCTGCGGCCAGCACCCGGTGAAAAAGCGCGGGCTGATCAATTGCATGATCGGCTGGCAACACCAGCATGATCTCTTCAGGGTTCTCCCGAGCGATTTCCATCGCCGCCAGTGCCACCGCAGGCGCGGTGTTGCGGCCAAAGGGTTCGAGCAGAATCGAGCGAGACTTGAGATTAATGGCCTCTAGCTGCTCCTTCACGATGAACCGGTGTTCATCGTTGGCAACAATCAACGGTGCGCCCATACCCTCGGGCAAGCGCGTGAGCGTGTCCTGAAACATGCTCTGGCTGCCAACCAGCGGAAGAAACTGCTTGGGATATGCCTGACGCGACAACGGCCAGAGCCGGGAGCCCGTGCCGCCTGAAAGAATTACTGGAATCATCACCCGCTCCTTATCCTCAATGAGTATTCGCCTGGAATGCCCTGTTTTCGGGCATCCGACCTCTGCGAGGTTTCCAATCCATGAGCACTGTCTTTTAGCACCAACAATCGTGCTATCCATGACCACGCTGCCCGCATCACGCTCTATCAGGCACTGCTGCTTGCAACAGCCTGCCTGTAACGGACGATCTGATTAACAAAACAAACACAATGTGTGCCAGCTTGCGCATGATACCTGACGATAGGACGAACGAGCGCCGTACTCTGATCTTCAATACCGATCTTCAATACCGATCTTCAATACCAGGGATTTTCAACATCAGGCGCAGACGTTATCGCATTAACAGGTTAAAAGCTGGTTACCGAAAATTAGCGTTTGGGAAAATATGGAAAAACCGAGGAAAAACAGGCGAGAATCAAACGGAGGAGTCAAAACGAAACACAAATTTCTCAACAAAAGAACGACAGCGGGCGACGCCCTTGAAAGCACGCCGCCACCGCCAGAGCCGACAATTTTAGCTGGCCGCCGCGCTCTGAAGCTGAACGTAGTTCTGCTCGCCCATGCGCTCGATCATGTCCAACTGAGTCTCAAGCCAGTCAATATGATCTTCCTCACTGTCCAGAATGCTGCGGAATAGTGCACGACTGGTGAAATCTTTCACCTCTTCGCAGTACACAACCGCCTCTTTCAGGTCCTTGTGAGCAATATGCTCAAGCTTGAGATCACACTCGATCATTTCCTTGACGTTCTCGCCAATCATCAGCTTGTTGAGATCCTGAAGGTTCGGCAGCCCCTCGAGGAACAGAATCCGCTCAATTAGCTGATCGGCGTGCTTCATCTCGTCAATGGATTCTTCGTACTCTTTCGCCGCAAGGTGAGTGATGCCCCAATCCTTGTACATGCGAGAATGCAAAAAGTACTGGTTAATCGCCGTCAACTCGTTGGCGAGTACCTTGTTCAAAAACTGGATGACCTTCTTATCACCTTTCATTACTGACGCACCTTGTCCGTTCCATATGAACAACAAGGATAGACCTAAAGCCAGCAATAAAAAATCGCAACGGAAAATGATTCCCAGTGGCACCAGAGGCGCATTCAGCCTGGTGCCGGAAGGCAGGTAAAACGGAGGGATTGGTCAGGCAGGGTGAGCGAGCAATCCGGCCATGTTCAGGTAGTCGTTTGACTGGCACTCACGCAGAATTTCACGTGCAGTGGAGGCACAACGCCCGCATTGACGGCCAACGCCCATTTCCTTGCCCAGCTGACGCATGGAGCGACATCCCTCTTCCGCCGCTTGACGAATCTGGGTATCAGTAACTCCCTGACAAAGGCAAACGTACATAAACGCCTCGCACCTGACTGATTAAACGATGATGATAATTATTGTCATTCGCAAGCGTGATTGCAACCCTTCCTGTTCAGTTTTTGTGTAACGGTTTGCCACTACCTATCTCACCCCCTTAATCCAGAAGACTAGACAGAAACCGCCCTCACACGTAAGATTGCGCACTCGAAATTGACGTACCACCGTCAAGCTCGAATGCGCCCGTAGCTCAGCTGGATAGAGCGCTGCCCTCCGGAGGCAGAGGTCAGAGGTTCGAATCCTCTCGGGCGCGCCATATTCCACAAAAAAGCCCACTTCGAGTGGGCTTTTTTGTGGAATCGTGGTTTGCCGGAGGGCAGATAAAGAACCTCAGTTCGACAAATTGCGAACGCAATATGGACGCAGAAGCGCAGCGACGCGGCGGGGCAAAGCCCCGAAGATCGCGCTCAGGCGATCTGAATTGACTCTTTCGCCAGTGCACAACTCAGCGATCACTTACATTCCTTTCGGTCTTGCGCGCCCAAATTCGCCTCTCTACAACATGCGGTCTTGAGCTTTTCTCGCCCAACACATCAGCGAACAAACGCAATCCTCGCAAAAAGCCGCTCCTTTACAACGAGTACCACTACCCTTCCCGCTAGCTTTCCCTCGGGAAACTGACCCAACCGGTACTGCGGCCAATCCAGCTTTGAGGGCAATCTCGGTGCAAGGCAGAAATCGAGCTCTTTTGCGACGTTTTTTGTTCACAGCCCCAGCCGGTAGCACGCCTTAGAGAACTCCTTCACATAGTACAAAAAGTAACGAGAATTCGTTTCTGCCGACGGCTAACAACCTCTAGTCTCCCGGCGATCAGCAAACTAGGAATGCATTGATATGTCTAAAAAAATACTGGGATGCACACTAGCCGGACTCTTTCTTTCCGGATGCGGCGGTGGTGGCGATTCTGATACGCCATCATCAGGTGCACTCGCAGAAATAAGCGAAAACCAGACACCAGCCGTCGCACAACTACCCTATCACCACCAACCAAAGGTGCGTGCCAACACGGCTCCTATACAGTTCACTGCCGACGGGCTGCCAGACTGGGCCAGTCTTGATGCCCGCACGGGTGCTATCAGCGGCATACCCGGGCCTGATGATGTCACTGCATACGCGCCCTATGCGCTGACGGTGACAACCGACGCAGGCAAGTATTCCCAGAATCAGGTGCTGCGGGTGCTGGCGACGGAGGCGTACCTTGCCGGCGAGCCAGCACTTGCGTTTGACGCCACCGACTACGATGGCAACAAGCGAACAATACGCAATGATCTATCAGGCGGGCCGCTGAAGGGCCAAGTCACTTTTGGCCAATCTCATACTGTCAAACCCAATAGCAATTTCGTACGAGATGAAGGCGACGAAACCCGGAGTGTCTACAAGCCAAAACCTGTGGCCCTTCGGGATGCTTTGCTGTTGTTCACACCCGATACTGCGAACACGCCGATTACGGTTGATGTCATGGCGTTTCTCAATGGCGAACCGGCCGGTCGCTTTGCCATGAGCCACCCCAACGCGCTGCCAAGGTCGGATCACTCGGGTCAACGTCGTGTTGAATATTCTACCCGGGCATGGAGTGTGCGGCTGCCCTGGGAGCTGATGCGTAATGGCTTGTCACTGAAATTTATAGTGAATGGCGATGCGCCTGACGCGCCAACCGGCCAGTTGATTGCATCTGATATCGATATTGGTGAGGCCAGCCAGATTGTATTCCAGTCTATACGGCTCGGCATGCTGACCCCGGTAGAGCGCAACGCCAATCACTTCACCCTGAACGATCCGGTTCTGGCAGCCACCGACTACTTCCAGACTCTTCCTGTGTCTAAGCTGGTGATGGGCAGCTATGCCGATATGGAGTTGGACAGGGTCATTATTGGCAGCGGCAAAATTTACACCGACGCCAGCGATGACGAAGGCGGTATTTACAGCGGTGATATGCGGGGAGACGTCGCGAAATCCCAGGTTAGCGTGGGTATTAATGAAGCCAACTATGGCGTTACCAGTAACAGCATGCGCCAATCGTATCCTCATATTTTCAAACAAATCACCAATCATCACGCCTGGGGTAATTATCAGAATGGGCGGCAAGGGCATGGACTTAGTGGCGGCAACGGCATCGGCACTTTATCCAGCAGCAGCGGCAATGAGGCAAGCCATGAATGGGGGCACGCCTACGGGCTCGGCCACTATCCCGGCAGCACACTGACAGAAGACGGCCGCTGGCAGCGGCATCATGCTGACAGCGGCTGGGGTTACATTGCTTACCGTAACCGCATGCGCGATAACATACATAACGATAGCTGGACCGACGAGGCCAAGCCCTTTGGTTCGCACTTCATGGGACACATTGAGTACCGCAAAGATGCGATGTCCGGTGGCTGGGGCCACTCACCGTTCTCATCCTATACGCTCTATACCAGCTTCTCGGCCCGCTTTATTCAGCAGGATCTGGCGCGGTATCCCATTCCGGATGAAACTTATGAAACCGGTTACAAAAAATGGGATACGGAAACCGGTCAATATAAGGCGCATCGTTTTCAGGCCTCGCAAAACGTTCTTGCTCCGGTAAAAACAGGAGTGCCTGTGGCGACAATTCTGGGTGGCTATGATCCGGATGGCACCAACGCGGTCATCTACCCGGTATTTCATGGCAACTACGGCAACGTGTTTGAGTTGCCGGAGCCGGAGATGTCCAGCACCACCGGCATTTGCTGGGTCAATGTCCGGAATGCCAGTGGTGCGCAAAAACGTATAGAGGTGGCAGCCCAGCGTCATAATGGCGGCAGTATTAATCAACTGCACTTCAACCTGGAAGCGACATTCCGCCCCACCGAAGCGACGCTGACCTGCCGCCGCAATGGCTCGGATATCGAGCTGACACGCACAACCTTTGACGGCCAGATCCCCGAACTGCCCCCAGCAGCGATAGTAGGCCAGGAGCACGGCTACAAGCAGCTTCGTGACAGAGAAATAGCGCAACTGAATGCCGCACTCGAAACCATTGCGGCAGATCACGTTCCGGTATTACCGAACGAAGCGCGGCTATGGCTTTCCAGCTACTCCGATGCCGATGTTTCAGAAGGGCTGAGCACCGCGGCCAAGGCCGTTCTTGCTCGCATTCAGAAAACTGATGACAGCATTATGCGCGCTCAAGCTTTGGTCAGCCAGCAGGGATCAGAAGGCACAAGCGCAAGCGAAACTCAGGACCTGCTGACCGAACTGCTTATCGACCGCGGCATGATTGCAGGGCCGGCGGATGTCGATCTGAAAGGCGACGTCATTAAAAACGGCAACAACCGTCTATCCACCACTCTGAATGACAAGGGACATATCACCGTTGTCACAGGCGCCGCAGGGCAACCTGAAGCCGCACAATGGCTAATGACGGCCCGGGGCAGCTTGCACCCTATTGACCAACCCTGGAACTGCCTGATTCCGAGTGGAGGGCATCTGGGCCTGGCGATTTGTGATCCTCACAACAGCGCTCAAAGCTGGATTCACGACGATAGCGACAGGCTGAGGAATGTGGGGAACGGGCAGTGTGTGGATTATGATTACTCCCAAAATCGTGCCCTTATGTACGGTTGTCATGGCGGCGGGAATCAGCGATGGCTGGGCGTTCTCCGGACCAACAGCGTATTACTGGCGACACTTCCGGGTAGCGTTCTGCAAACCCTCTACGGCAGATAAACAGTAACAAAGGGAGAGGCGCGCGCCTCTCCCCTCCCGTATCGCATACCAATGCTAGCAACCCAATGAATTCGATATCAGTGTAAGAGATATCTTCCGCCTGATAGAACGCCTTTGGTCAGATGACACCAAAGGCCAGCATGGCATCCGCAACCCGGCAGAAGCCCGTTGTGTTGGCACCGAAGACATAATCTCCCGGCCTGCCATATTCCTCAGCTGTTTCAAAGCACGACCGATGTATTTCGATCATAATGTCCTTGAGGCGCTGTTCACTGTAACCGAAACTCCAGGAATCCCTGGATGCGTTCTGCTGCATTTCCAACGCGCTGGTGGCTACCCCTCCGGCATTGGCCGCTTTTGCAGGTCCGAAGAGAGTCCCCGCCTCGCGAAACAGCTTCATTGCGGCCGGAGTACATGGCATGTTTGCCCCTTCCGCAACAGCGAGCACGCCATTCCTGATAAGTGTCTGTGCATCCTTTTCGGTCAGTTCATTCTGAGTAGCACAAGGAAGGGCGACCTTGCAGTGCACATCCCAAATCGACGAATCTGTCACATAATCTGCGCCGTTCTGCCGACGATCAGGATACTCGCTTATACGCCCGCGCTCTTCTTCTTTGATCTGGCGAAGCAACGCTACATTGATGCCGGACGGATCATAAACAAAGCCTCCGGAATCAGAACAGGCAACGACTTTGCCACCCATCTGTTGGGCCTTCTCAATGGCGTATATCGCTACGTTGCCAGAGCCAGACACAACGATTTCTTTACCGGCCAGATCATCGCCCCGGGCTGCGAGCATCTCATGAACAAAATAGACCGCTCCGTAACCTGTCGCTTCTTTACGCACTCGGGCACCGCCCCAGCCAAGCCCTTTCCCGGTTAAGACTCCCGACTCATAACGGTTCGTCAACCTCTTGTATTGACCAAACAGGAAGCCTATTTCCCGAGCACCTACTCCAATATCACCGGCTGGCACATCAGTGTATTCGCCGATATGACGATATAGCTCGCTCATGAACGACTGGCAGAATCGCATGATCTCATTGTCAGACCGCCCTTTCGGATCAAAATCTGACCCTCCTTTGCCGCCACCAATAGGCATACCGCTCAGGGAGTTTTTAAAGATCTGTTCAAACCCGAGAAATTTCACAACGCCCAGGTTTACGGAAGGGTGAAATCTCAAACCGCCTTTATACGGGCCCAGAGCAGAATTGAACTCAACCCGGAATCCCCGGTTAATCTGAACAGTGCCGGAGTCATCGACCCATGGCACACGAAAAATAATCTGGCGCTCAGGTTCACAAATCCGCTCGAGCAGTTTTGCATCCTTATATTCCGGATGGCGGGCTATCACGGGCGACAACGAATCAAGCACCTCTGCTACAGCCTGATGAAATTCAGGCTCCGCCGGGTTTCGCTGAACAACCTGCTGTTGCAATGCTTCAAGGGTGTCTCGTTGATCCATACTTTCTCCTTGTCTCTTATTGAATGTGTCGGCTGTTCAGTCAGTTGCTCAATGCTATCACCTCTGGAAGCAATATAATCCTGGCCAATGCACTACTCTAGTGCGTTCCCGGGGTCTGCTTTCAATGACCTCAGACGCAAGGGCACCCACGCTTCGATACTGAGAGTTCGCCCATAAGACAGAACGCAGTGGGCCAAACGCTACAGCACCAAAAAGACCTTTACCTGGGAATCATCTAACGCTTGTATTCTCGTGCCGCCAACTTTCGCCCTTTCCTGACGCGCGCCCATACATGGACAAATTGACTCACCCGGCTGGAATAGATTGAAGTGAACGCATAAACATTTATTATATATACATGTTTAAGCAACCGGAGAGACTCATGCTCACAAACGACACCATTGCCACAGTCAAAGCAACAGTTCCTGCCCTCAGGGCACACGGCGAAGCCATCACCACGCATTTTTACCAGATCATGTTCCGGGACTACCCGGAGGTGAAAGCCTACTTTAACCAGGCGCATCAGGCACAGAGCACCCAGCCACGTGCCCTGGCCAACAGCGTGCTGGCCTATGCCGAAAATATCGACCGGCTGGAAGCGTTGAGCGAGGCCCTCCCGCGTATTATTCAGAAGCACGTGGCGCTGGATATTCGTCCGGAACACTACCCCATTGTGGGTGAATGCCTGCTCAAGGCGATTCGGGAAATTCTCGGTGAGGCCGCAACAGATGCCGTCATGAATGCCTGGGCAGAGGCCTACGGGCACCTCGCGGGGATTCTGACGCAGGCAGAAGAATCCATATACGCCGAGCGTGAATCCCGGCCAGGTGGATGGCGGGGGCCTCGGCGCTTCCGGGTCACGCGCAAGACACCTGAGAGCGAGGTAATTACATCTTTCTATCTGGAACCTGTAGACGGTGAAGCCATCATGGCATTCGAGGCGGGCCAATACATCACGATACTGCTGGAAGTGGACAATCAGCCCCTGCGCCGCACCTATTCGCTGTCCAGTGCTTCAGGCAACAACCACTATCGCATCAGCGTCAAACGTGAAGCCAACGGGGTGGCATCAAATTTTTTGCATGATCAAGTTGAAGTGGGTACTGAAGTGGATCTGTTGCCACCATCCGGCGAGTTCACGTTGACCGAAAGCACTCGTCCGCTGGTACTGCTGACAGCAGGCGTTGGCATCACACCCGCCGTGAGCATGCTGGAAACCATCGCCGATACCGGCCGCAAGGTTCACTTTATCCACTGTGCGCTCAACAGCCGTGTTCACGCTTTCCGCGATCACGTCGATACCATTGCGGATCAGCACAAGAATGTTGAACCCCACTACATCTACAGCCATCCACTAAACGACGACCGCGCGCACGGCGAGGGCTTTATCGACGCCGAAACAGTCGGTCAGCTCCTGCCGGATGACCGCGACGTGGATCTCTACTTTCTGGGACCCAAGCCGTTTATGCAACTGGCCTGGTCGATCGCCAGCGATCTCCGGATACCTGAGCGGCAAATCCGGTATGAGTTTTTCGGGCCGCTTGAAGATCTAAAAGTCGGATAACAAACCTTCGACACTATGGAAGCAGAGCTTTTACAGACAGGCTGACCCCTTACCCGATGGTCAGTCTGTCTGACACCAGAATCCCGGAATATGCAACACACCACGGGCCCTCAAAAAGAATTAAAAATTTACACACGGTGACTTGAACAGCTTGAACACCCGGCATACTATAAACATGTAAATTAAATGAATGTTTAAGAGGTGCATCATGGAAAAAATGCTCGGCGCATCCAACACAACCCTCCTTGTAGCTATTCTGGCTCTGATCGCGGCTACTCTGATTTCTTATCCGTTTGCGGATCAGTTCACCATGCCTCAGCAAATCGGCGCCCATCTCGGCATCCTGTTTTTCGCCATTATGGTGAAGCTCTCTTATATTGCCCGGCTGGTTTGCCTGAAAGCATTGGGCCGGCCTGTTCACTAAGAGGTCGCTGATTGCGATATGATGGCCACCCAACGGCGGATAACCAGCTGGTGGTTTTTGTCCGCGAGAGCCTTGATTCAGGAGTTGGCTATTAATGCGTATCACCCGATACACCGACTATTCGTTGCGGGTACTGATCTACCTCGCAAGCCACGGTGAGGAGCTGACGACCATCCAGCAAATTGCCGACAGCTATGACATTTCGAAGAACCACCTGATGAAAGTTGTGCACCAGCTCAACCTCAAAGGCTATATCGAAAGTGTCCGGGGCAAAAACGGTGGCTTGAGACTGCGGCTGCCACCAGAAGAGATCAATATTGGTGTGCTGGTCCGCAAAACGGAGCAGGATATGGATCTGGTCGAATGCATGGGATCAGCCAACGAGTGCCGTATTACGCCGGTTTGCGGCTTGAAAGGCATTCTTGCCAAGGCATTGCAGAGCTTCCTTGCAACACTGGACGAATACACCCTGGCCGACCTGGTGCCCGAGAAACATCACAGCCAGCTGCTGCGGTTGTTGCAGATTTCCTGACCGACCCACGGCCAACGTGCCCGTCATATTCGGTATCAGGCCGCCCGCCTTCCTGTTCGATATTCACCCTTACTTTGCCCGCACAAACACCCAGCTCGTTGCCACATCATCACAGACCAGAATGTCACCGTTAATGGCGCTGCAATTGTCGAGATTCGCCGGCAGCTTGCTGTGCAATCGCGCCTTCACCGCCAGGGTTTTCTTGTCCTGCTTGAGGTAGTGGTAGGTTGATTCCATCCGCTGCGCATAGTCCACGCCCTGAGACTGATGACGCCAGAATCCGTTATAAAACCGGGTAAAGCTCATAGTGGCGCCACCCAGACCGATCTCCAGCATTTTGACAATATAGCGATCGTAGGCAGTCGACAGATACCGGCGGACGGACGCTTCATCATTCAGGTCGCCGGTAAATGACGGCAACCCCAGCTTGTTCTCTTCCGACAGCACGCTATCGGATAACGCCCGGTTAGGTTGATTGGATACAAGTTCAAACTGGCGGCCGGGACAGCGAATGCTGTCCCCTTGCAGAATGCATTCTCCCAACCCCGTATTGCCGAACGCAGGACTTTTTCTAGAAGGTGGTTCAGTGGCGGGCGGGGTCACCTGTGCAGGCGCCTTTGGCGCAGCGGAGGTTTCAGGCTCTGGAGCCACTTTCGGCGAAGGCACTGCAAGTCCCCAGCGCGCCGCTGGACGCTTGAGCAAGAGCGCCTGCACCTGCGGATCGTTGCGGCGAAAATCTTCAAACGACGGCAACGCCACGTTCGCGTCTTTGGCTTTGATCTGGCAGTAGAGTTTTTCGTATTCGGTTTGCGGCTGGCACTGAGATGCCGCCTCGCTGAGGCCACTTGTCACACATAGCAACAGCGCGACTATTCTCAGATAGCCGGGAACAACGACTAAAGCGCGGATCACGATTGGATTACCTTTTGCACAAGCGCCGGTTACGGCATTTCAACGCAGGCTACGGTGCTTTCACAAAGCGGTCAATTATCAACGGAGAGACTCTCGTACCTGCATTGATCTGTGTTGCCGATTGCCGTAGTCAGAGAACGTGATCCCGAAAACCCTGCAGCGCTTTACCCGCTGTTGATGTTCGGGTTTGCGGCGCTGAATGTTTTAGGTTCCTCCGCATCTGGGTTATCGTAAAGACCATGAAAAACCACCGTAAACGTCGCAAACAGTTGCAGTGCCAACTCGCTAACGCGAACAGCTACGAGCAATGGTTTGATGCGGCAGAAAAGCTGGATGAGATGGATGGACTGCTGGCGTGGCGCGAGGATGGCGACACCGGCATGCTTCACAGCGACCTGATTCGTGAACATATCCGGCAGATGGCGCACTACCGGCAGGAGGGCGACACCGTCAACCTGCCCCGGGTATTGCAGGAAAGCCTATATCGCCATCTCGGCGAACTCTCCAACCCCGATCTGTACGGCGTTGCACGCACCGGCACCAAGCTGCTGGTGACCGAGTTTCTGCAGGAAGTCGAACGTTCGATGCGGTTTGTCTGCGACCAACCGATGCCCGGCGTATCCGCTGAACAGAAGTTGCAGTTGTTTCACCGGGCTGAGCGCGTGTTTGGCCGCCCGGCCCTGATGCTCAGTGGTGGTGCGGCTTTCGGCATCTATCATCTGGGCGTCACCCGCGCGCTCTGGCAGCGGGATCTGCTGCCGGATGTAGTGGCAGGCTCCAGCATGGGCGCAATCATCGCAGCCAGTATCTGCTGCCGAAACGATACCGAACTGGCGGCATTCTTTGAGAAGCCCCACCAGGTTCACCTTGATGCCCTGCGCTGGTTACGCCTGGACCGAATGGTGCAGCAGGGCCACGCCATGGATCAGACTCAGCTGCATGAACACATTCGCAGTAATGTCGGCAGCATGAGTTTTCGCGAGGCTTATCTGCATAGTGGGCGAACCTTGAACATTTCGGTCTCGCCCACCCGCACCCGTCAGAAGCCACGACTGCTGAACGAGCTGGCATCACCAGACGTACTGATCGACTACGCAGTGCTGGCTTCCTGCGCGGTGCCGGGCATTTTTCCTTCGGTTACACTCAAGTCGCGGAACAAGAAAACCGGCGGCAACCCTGAAATACCCTATATGCCGACCGAACACTGGATCGACGGCAGCGTGCAGGGCGATTTGCCGATGATGCGCCTTGCCCGCCTGCATAACGTCAATAAAACCATTGTCAGTCAGGCCAACCCTCATGTGCTGCCGTTTATCACCCATCACCACGAGCGCGGCCCCAAAGCCGCTCTGAAACAGGCAGCCGCATCAGTGCTGCACGCCCAGGTGGCCACCGTACTTGAACTGACCCGCGACAGCTGGAACTCGTCGCTACTGCGCCCCTATCTCCAGCAAGCCCACGCCATGGCAACCCAGGCCTATCTCGGGGATATCAACATCCAGTTTCCCTTCAGCCCCCTGCTCTATCGCAAGGTGTTGTCGAACCCAAGCCCGGAGGACCTCGAGATGTATATCCGTCTCGGGGAACAGGCCACCTGGCCACGCATGGCGCTGATCCACGACCAGACACTGATCAGCCGGACTTTTACCGATTGCATCCGGCAGCTGACCGCACAGGTCGAAACCGGACAACTGAAAGCATGACCCCTCAACTGCGAGCCGCACCATGAAGTTCACCTTTCTCGGCACCTCAGCCGGCACTCCCACTACCGCCCGCAATGTCACCGCGCTGGCACTGCAGCACGGTGGACCAAAAGGCTGGTATCTGGTGGATTGCGGTGAAGGCACACAGCATCAGCTGTTGCGTACCCGATATTCGATGCTGCAACTGCGGGCGATACTGATTACCCATGTGCATGGCGACCACACCTTTGGCCTGCCGGGCCTGCTCTCCAGTGCTTCCATGGCCGGCCGGACCGAGCCCCTGCCGTTAATCGCACCGGCGCCCGTGAGGGCCTTTGTCGAAACTGCACTGGCAGCCTGTGATTCGACGCTGAGCTATCCCATTGAGTTTATTGATGTGGAGCAGGACAGCTTTGAATGGCGTGACGATTACCTGCAAGTTGAGCGTGTGCCCCTGTCCCATCGGGTGCCCTGCTACGGCTATGTGTTTACCGAGCGCAATCTGGAGCGCAGCCTGCTGAGCGACAAACTGAAAGCCGACGGGATCCTGGCCGGCCCGGTCTGGGGCAAGCTTCAACAGGGTCAGGATGTGGTACTCGAGAATGGGACCGAACTGAAAAGCGACGCTTACACGGCGGTCAACCGGCAGCCCCGCCGGCTGATCGTCGCCGGTGACAACGACACACCTGAACTGCTGCGCGACGCCTGCGCGGGCGCGCAGGTCCTGATTCACGAAGCCACTTACACCCAGGCGGTCTCAGACCGGGTGGGGCCTGCGCCGCAGCACAGCTCGGCCGCTCAGGTGGCAGCGTTTGCCGAATCGGCACAACTGCCAGCACTGATACTGACCCACTTCAGCGCCCGCTATCAATACCATCAAGGCAATACCCTGATCAGCGAAATAGCGGATGAGGCGCGTCAGTACTACAACGGCCATCTCAATCTTGCGGATGACTTTGCCGAGTTTGAATTGCACAAAGACCTGACGTTGACACGGCCTGGTCGCAACGGCCAGCCATAACACCATCACCAGTTGCCGCGCGCTATTCGCCGACGTCCCTTTACAGGCCGGTTGTAGACATAGACCCAGGCCGGGCCAAACCGCGTATTGAGCTGCTGTCGATCGTAGAGCCCCCGCTCAGGCTCCGATTGACGGTAACCCTCCAGCAAGTCCAGCCTCCTGAAGCCCGCCTGGTTTACCCGGTAAAGCTCCACGACAACACCCCGGGACGGCTCCAGTTTTGCTCCCGGATAGGATCCGAGATCATAGAGTGTCAGGCAGTCGAGTCGATCATGGCCGACAAAACGTGCGCCCCGCAGAAAACGGTGATTGCTGTAGCCCCTTTTCAGGCTGCCATAGACCGCCACCAAAAAGCGGCCGGATTCAAACATCATGCGCAGAAACCGTTGGAATAAATCCACTGAATATCATCGCAGACCGCGTAAGCCAAACGAACAATTGTGTCAGCCACCTCGGCCCCCTACCCTGCAGCGCTATATTGCGATGCTAGACTGATAGCAACGCCAGAATAAAGAGCCACAGATTACCGTCTTCCTTTTGAATCACCATTCTCAGCCACAAAGGCGCGCGCCGCCAAGGATAGGGATAGCCATGACTGCGATAATCGATTTCCTCAACTCCATACTCTGGGGTTACGTACTGATCTACGGTCTGCTCGGGGTGGGCGTATTCTTCACCATCCGACTGCGGTTGCTGCAGATTCTTCACTTCGGCGAGATGATCCGCGCTATTCGCGGCTCCCGGGAAAGTGATGCAAACGGCATATCGCCGTTCCAGGCCCTGTGTACCAGTCTTGCTTCCCGGGTTGGTACCGGCAACCTCGCCGGTGTCGCAGTCGCTCTCTATCTGGGCGGCGCAGGCGCGATTTTCTGGATGTGGATGGTCGCGCTGGTCGGCATGGCGACCGGTTACGCCGAAAGCACCCTGGCGCAGCTCTATAAAGTGCGCGACGGCAAAGGCCAGTACCGCGGCGGCCCGGCCGTGTACATGGCGAAAGGACTTAAAGCCCCTTGGGCCGGGGGCATTTTTGCAATCTGCCTGATTATCTCGTTTGGGCTGGTATTCAATGCCGTGCAGGCCAATTCCATTGCCGATTCCATGCAAGGTGCGTTTGGCGCGCCGAAGATCTGGGTCGGCGTCGTGGTCGCGGTATTCGCCGGGTTCGTCATCTTCGGCGGGCTGCGTTCCATTGTGCGATTTGCTGAATATGTGGTGCCCTTTATGGCCGGCATCTATGTGCTGATCGCGCTTGGGATTATGGTCATCCACATTACCGAAGTCCCCGGCGTACTGATCAACATTGTGGAGAGCGCTTTCGGGCTCAATGAAGCGGCCGGCGGCGTTGCCGGATCGGTCACCGCTGCCATGCTGAACGGCATCAAGCGCGGCCTGTTTTCAAATGAGGCGGGCATGGGCTCGGCGCCGAATATCGCGGCCACCGCAACACCGGCGCCCCACCATCCATCATCACAGGGGCTGGTTCAGGCCTTTGGCGTGTTTGTGGATACACTGGTGATCTGTACCGCCACCGCGGTCATGATTCTGCTTTCCGGCACGCTTGAGCCGGGCTCGGGTCTGACCGGCACCCAGCTCACCCAGGAAGCGCTGGAGTTCCACATGGGCAGCTTTGGCGCCTACTTTGTCGCGATCGCCATTCTGTTCTTTGCGTTCACCTCCATCGTCGCCAACTACAGCTACGCCGAAAACGCACTGATCTACCTCGGCGGCGACAACACCCCAGCCCTGATGTTATTGCGTTCAGCCACATTGGGCATGGTGATCTGGGGTGCCTATGAAGCGGTTGTCACCGTATTCAACGCCGCTGATGCCTCCATGGGGCTGATGGCCACCATCAACCTGATTGCCATTGTGTTGCTATCCGGCACGGTCGTAAAACTGACCAAAGACTACCTGGAGCAACGCAAACAGGGCGTTGTGCCCACCTTCAAAGCGGCGGACTATCCGGAGTTAAAAGACAAGATAGACGCGACAATCTGGCGTTAAGATTTCATCGCGTCGCACATAAAAAACCCGCGCAGCCTCAGACTTGCGCGGGTTTTTTATGCTCTGGAAGACAGTCTGCAATGACCGGCTAGTCGATCAGTTTCTGCGCTCTTGCGAGTGCCGCGGCCGCCTTGGGGCCGGTCCAGAGTGAGGGCAGAATCACCAGCGATACCGGAATGGCCGTCAGCACGATGAACTGCTGGAGCACACCGATCTGGCCGGACCCCATCGACAAGAGTATGGCGGCCATCAATGCCATGGCACCGCCCCAATAAACTCTCACCCAACGGTTCGGCTCATCGTGTCCGGCGCCGACCATTGCAATCGAGTAGCTCATTGAATCACCCGTGGTGGCGACGAAAATCGTCGTCAACAGCAGGATCGCCGCCGCCATAAACGAGCCACCTGGCAGGGCTTGGGCCACCGTCAATGTCGCAACATCAAACTGGAAGTTCCCCAGCGCCTCGGTCAGATCGAACGTACCCTGCAATTGGTGGTAGATGCCCGATCCCCCCAGCAGCGTGAACCAGATGGTGGTGGCAACCGGCGCCAGAACGGCGACCGCCAGAATCATTTCCCGGATCGAACGTCCACGAGAAATCCGGGCCACAAAAACCGCCATCAATGGTGTGTAACCGATAAACCAGGCAAAGAAGAAAACCGTCCACCACTTCATCCACCAATCCGGCGCTGTGTTGGTCGTCATTGTCGCCATGCTGAAAAATGAAGACGCGTATTGGCCCATCGCCTGAACATAGGTATCAACCAGAAACAGTGTCGGGCCAAATACAAAAAGGATCGCCGCAATGACCAGCGCCAGGATGACATTGAAGCGGCTCAGCAGCTGAATACCTTTGTGGAGCCCGGTCAGCGCGGACGTCATGTAGATACCGGCCAGAATGGCCAGAATCGTGATCTGGGAGCCATAGCCGTCGGCAAAACCGAAGAGTTCATGCAAACCGAAACTGACCTGCGTCGCCAGAAAGCCGATGGGGCCGACAGTGCCCGCGACGACAGCAATCACGCAAAAAGCGTCTACCACACTGCCCAGTTTGCTTTTGATTACGGTATCGCCAAATACCGGATACAGGAGCGTTCGCGGCTGAAGTGGCTTGCCTTCGGAATAGTGTGCATGCGCCAGAACCACCGCTGTCAATGAACCCAGGACAGCCCAGGCCAGGACACCCCAGTGCATGAATGACTGGGCCAGCGCCGGTGCGATCGCAGCCGCCGTTCCCGCTTCTGCATCAAATGCCGGAGGCGAAACGACGAAGTGGTACACGGGCTCGCCCGCGGCAAAAAAGACACCACCACCCGCCAACAGGGTGCACATAATCATCGAAAGCCAGCGAAATGTACTGATTTCCGGCGTTTTCAGATCGCCAATGCGCGCTGCGCCCGCACGTGAAACCGCAACACCGATAGCCACAAAAAACGTCAGCAGCAGCAAAACCTGAAAGAATGACCCGAGATACTTTGCAGTCCAGGTGAAACCGTCGCCGATCAACGTCTTTGTTGCTGAGGCATCGAACAGAGAGAAAAACACGAACAGCGCGATAAACCCCATGGTGAGGGACAGCACAATCGGATCGCCCATACGGCGCTTGGGGGCAGAAGAAGACGGGCCGGCTGAACGCTGCGCGCTCGAGGCATTTGAGCTCGAAGAAGACATCAATTTAAGAATCCACAATAAAAAACGGCCGCATACCCTACCAGACTGAGAGAGGATAGATATTGCGGTATGTATCCACCCAATCCACTCCCTGAGCGGTTGACAGGCGGTCTGATCAATTGTTGCGGCGGTTTCGAGGCATTGCCGGCTCAGGATATTCGCAATCGTTTTTGCAGCATAGGACTCGTTTTATATTCCGCTTTGCGATACTGGATACCAAAATATCTAGCTTCATATATTATTTTCGGTACGCTAAAGGTAAATTAGACTTCACGAACAACTGACCTCAATGTCTGTCGCCACCACGGCCAGCCTCACCGCCGTTACTGAGGTTAATCACCACCTTTTTTTCAATGAGGAGAGTATGTAATGTCAGCCAAGCCCAGCATTCTGATTGTCGGCGCCGGTGCCATCGGCAGCTTCTATGGCGCCATTCTCAAGCGCGCAGGCTGTGCGGTCAGTGTGGTCATGCGGTCGGAATACGACGCGGTGGTGGCCAATGGCATTCAAATCAACAGCGAGCTGGGTGAGCTCTCCTACCGGCCGGATCATGTTTACCGTGATGGCGACACGCCGGAAAGCGCGCCCGATTATCTGATCCTTTGCGTCAAAGTGCTCCCCGGTGTCGACCGCGCCGCAATGATCCGCCCCTGGATGGGCGACAACACCCGCATTGTGCTGATCGAAAACGGGTTGGACATTGAACGCGAACTGGCTGATGCCTTTCCCGCCAACCCGGTGACCAGCTGCCTGGCGTTTATTGCCGCCAGCCGTGTTGCACCGGGAGTGGTGGATCACAAGGCTTATGGCCGACTGGTGATGGGCAGTTTCCCCAGTGGTATCGATAGCGAAACCAGAGCACTGGCAGATCTGTTTATCGAGGGCGGCATCAAAATCGACCTGACCGAGGAGGTGGTCGGCGAGCGCTGGCGTAAATGCCTGTGGAATACGCCGTTTAACCCTCTGTCGGTGCTGGCAAATGGTGCCGACACTGCCACCATTCTCGACACCGAAGGTGGTGCTGACCTGATACGGGAACTGATCCGTGAAGTAATGGCGGTCGCCGCGGCCGATGGTTACCCGATGGACGAGAACCTGATCGAAAAGAACATTGCCGGCACCCGCAAGATGCCGCCTTACAAGAACAGCATGGCGCTGGACTACCTGAACGACCGGCCGATTGAGCTGGACGCGGTCATCGGCAACGTCGTCGCCATCGCACAAAAACATAAGGTTTCTGTGCCGCACCTGAATACCGTGCTGGTTACCTTGCGTATGCGCGAGCGACTCAAACAGGCGGAATCGGCCTGAGGCCGCCCGACGCGATTGCTGTAAATGTAGAACTTTGATCCCACACCTTCGGTCTCTGCGTTATAACAACGCAGACCGGAGGTGCTGGACGGCGCGGATAAAGAGCGCCTCGTCGAAGAAATCTTCCGGCGCAAATCCCCTTTCCAGATAAGGCCGGGCACCGTGCACCATATGTCCGCCGGCGCGAACCAGCCCGCAGTCCAGCATCAGGTTATCGCACAACCCGAACGGCTCGATCGCAGCACCGTTACTGTCCACGCCATCCTTGCCTTTAACGCGCTGATTGTAGGGGGTCTTGCAGACGCTGAACCCTACGGAAGGCTTACCTGCGGCAATCATGTAACCCAGTTCAAAAATAGTGCCGGCGTCAGCACTGGGACCGCGGAAAGGTGTCAGGTTCGCGATCAGCGCAGTCGCTTCATCCATCAATTGCTTGTTGGCATCGTAGATCAACTGCCCCGGATCTGCGGCGTTTTCAAGATCAAGCTGATTGTCGGAGGGTGACAGCCCCTGCAGCCCGACATCGGCGAGAATCGCCTTCTTGCGCTCGTCAATGTGGATCCGCAGCGTATCGGGAAAAAAGACCTCGGGGCCGGCGAGATAGACCGACGGTCGATCACTCATTAGGTTCTCCTGTCTCCTGTTCTCATGAATGGCGTTACGGATTTACCTGTCAGAAGCTCAGCGGCGCTTGGTGATTTTGAACAGCATCTCGGGCGCAATCCGTTTGATCCAGAGTGCGGCCATTTCCTTGCCCTTGCCCACCGGGATCTCCCGCTTTCTGGCCTCCAGGCCTTTGATTACCACATCCGCACATTTGTTCACGTCCATGCCACCGGCGATATCGTCATCTTCTTCGCCAAACGGCGTGCCATCACCGGACAATGCGTTGCGGGAAACATCCGTTTTGATAAAGCCGGGCACGATGGTGGACACATGCACGCCGGAGTCCTCAACTTCCGCCCGCAGCGCATCAAAGAAACCCATCACCGCGTGCTTGGCGGCACAATAACCGGTGCGCTGGGGTACACCGACTTTGCCGGCGACACTGGCCGTGACGGCAATGTGCCCGGCGCCCCGCCCCAGCATATGGGGCAACACCGCCTTGGTGACCGCGATCTGACCCATCACATCCACATCCATCAGTTTCTGGTAGACCGCCATGTCAGTCTCTTTGCACAACGAACGCTGGGACATGCCGGCATTGTTGATCAGCACATCGATCTGACCGAAGTGGTCGAGCACGGTTTGCACTGCCCCGGGCAAGGCTGCCCAGTCGGTGACATCCAGAGGGAGTACCAGCACCTGATCATTGCTCAGATCCGCCCCGACACAGCGGGCTTTGACCCGTTGTAGCTGACTTTCGCGACGGGCTGACAGCACCAGGCGAGCACCTTTGCGGGCAAAACCGACCGCAAGCGCTTCGCCAATGCCTGAGGAGGCTCCGGTAATCCAGATGATGGGGGCAGGCATGCAGGCTCCTTATCAGGTTTTGAATGAGGCAGACAATTTACCTGATGACAGCACGTCTGTCCCGACCCTCTGATTCCGGGTTGCTTTACCCGGCCTGCGGAATCACAGAGAATGTCCGCCGGCCCACAGCCCTTCACTTATCCGCGACCCCCACTGCGAGCAAACCTCATGGCGCTTAAAGCGACGATTGTTAAAGCATCTCTTAACGTTGCGGATATGGACCGCCACTATTACGCGGATCATATGCTCACCGTGGCCCAGCACCCGTCCGAGAATGACGAGCGTTTGATGGTGCGACTGCTGGCATTCGCACTCAATGCCAGCGAAAGCCTCCAGTTCACCAAAGGCCTGAGCACTGACGATGAACCGGACGTGTGGGAAAAGAACCTGACTGACGAAATTGAACTGTGGATCGAGTTGGGCCAGCCGGACGAGAGCCGCATCCGCAAGGCCTGCAACCGGGCAAAACAGGTGGTGGTATATGCCTACGGCGCCCGGGCAGTCCCGGTCTGGTGGGAGAAGCTGAAGAGCAAGGTCAGCAGGTTTGATAATCTGCGGGTCATCGAGCTACCCGGGGAAGAAACCCAGGCACTGGCCGCACTGGCACAGAAAGCCATGACGCTGCAGTGCACCATTCAGGATGGCCAGGTGGGCATCGGGGATGAGCAATCCCATGTCACGATCGAACCGATCACCCTCTACCCTCAGTGACGCCTTGCTAGCGCCTGAAATCGTTTTCAGGCGTCCTGTTTTTCTGCTGGCTGCTCCGGCGCCTGGTTCAGCAATTCGGGCTTTTTCAGCGCCTTCTGGAACAGGTCTTTATCTTCTGCGATGGCCAGCGCGCACTGTTCGGCCAACTCGTCTGAAAGGCCTTCAACACGGCGTTGCAGGAACACCAGAATTTCTTCTGACAACTCCAGCATTTTATCCCGCGCATCCGCGTCTGCCTTGGATGTAAACAGCATTTTATCGGGGTTGCTGAGTGCCATGTCCTGACCATCCCTCTCTGAAAAATACAGCGCCGTCACTGCCATGAATCTGATCTCCTGTGGGTATCCGCGCATCTGACGGGAAGCAGCATAACACTGAATACTGTATATAAAAACAGTTATTGGCCTTATGCAACTTCCGAGTGGCTCCTGCTGCTCAGTCCTTGAACTCGGCTTTATCCAGGCCGTATTTTTTCATTTTGTCGTAGAGGGTCTTGCGGGCGATACCGAGCTGCACCATGGTGCCCTTGATGCTGCCCTGACAGGCATTGAGCGCACTGACAATCGCTGAACGCTCGAAGGCTTCGATCATCTCCGACAGGGTCTGTCGCCCTGAAATATTGGCCCCCTGCACCTCCTCGGTTTCGTCCAGCGCGACCGGCCCCAGCAACACGTAGCGCTCTGCCAGATTGCGCAGCTCCCGCACGTTGCCGGGCCAGCTGTGCTGCATCAGCCGCGCCGCCTGCCCGGCGTCCAGCGGCACACTCTCGCGGTCATAACGGGCTGCTGCTATCAGCGCAAAGTGGTGAAACAGCAGCGGCACGTCTTCCTTTCGCTCTCTCAACGGCGGGATATCCACCTGCACCACGTTGAGACGGTAATATAGATCCGAACGGAACTCCCCCGCTTCACTGAGCTGTTTGAGATCCGATTTGCTGGAGGCGATTACCCGCACATCCACCTCAAACTGGGCGTTACTCCCCAATCGCTCAACCATGCGTTCCTCGAGTACCCGCAACAGTTTAACCTGCAGCGGCAGCGGCATGCTTTCCACTTCATCAAGAAACAGCGTGCCTTCGTGGGCGTGCTCGAACTTGCCGATACGGCGTTTATCAGCGCCGGTGAAGGCGCCGGATTCGTGCCCGAAAAGTTCGCTCTCGATCAGGTTTTCAGGCACGGCTCCGCAATTGATCGCCACAAAGTTGTGGGCGCTACGCGGGCTGTTTTCATGGATATAGCGGGCAATCGCATCCTTGCCGGCGCCGGTTTCACCACACAGCATGATGTTGGCGGAAATATCCAGCAGCGGATCAATGGTGGCGATCACTTTCTGCATCACCTGAGAGTCACCCAGAATCCTCGGGCCCGGTCGGCCGAGCAGTTTCAGCTGAGCTTTGAGCCGACGGTTCTCCAGCGCCAGATGGCGCTTCTCCAGCCCGTGCCGCAATAACTCCATCAGCTCGTCGTGATCAAACGGCTTCTCTATAAAATCGTATGCGCCCTGCTGCATTGCAGAAACAGCAGTGCTGATATCCCCCTGACCAGTAAGAATGATGACCGGAATGGCGTCGTCAATCGCCTGAATCCTTTTCAACACGGCCACGCCATCCAGCCCCGGCATGTTGTAGTCGCACAGCACGACCCCTTCATAATGCGCGGTCAACGCGGCCAGTCCGGCTTCACCATCGCTGTAACACTCAACCGACAAATCCTCCAGCGAAAGGGTCTGCGCCATGGCCAGCCGTATATCCGGATCATCGTCAATAAACACGACGGCGGTTTCGTTCATTCCGCAGTTCCTCGCTTGTTCAGCGTCAGTACAAATTCGGCACCGGGGCCGTCGGCCCTGTTGTGGCCGGTCAGCCGCCCACCCAGGGCATCCATAATCTGACGCGAAATAGACAACCCCAGCCCCAACCCCTGTTTCATGGATTTGGTGGTGAAAAAGGGTTCAAAAATCTGCTCGGTATCACCTGTCAGCCCCGGGCCGTTATCCCTTACCCGACACTGCCAGTGAGCCGGCTGATCGACGATATCGATGGTAATTTCTGCCTGCTCCGAAGATTCCACAGCCTGGACGGCATTGGCCACCAGATTGACCATCACCTGCTCGATCCGGATCAGGTCGCCATGACACATCACCGGAGCCTCCGGCCTGCGCCAGTCGATACGGATACCCTCCCGGTGTTCCTGAGCGCTGATAATTTTGAGCGCGGCATCAATCGGCAAACGCAGATCCAGCGGCGCAGGCGGCCCTTCTGATTTGCGGGCGAATACCTTGAACTGACGGGTCAGCTCGGCCATTTTGTCGCACAGCGTGACGATCTCGTTCAGGTTGGCATCCACCATCTCATGGGTACCCCGCTCAAGAAAGCGCCGGCCATTGCGGGCATAGGTCTGGATAGCGGTCAACGGCTGGTTCATCTCGTGATTCAGCCCGGCCGACATCTGCCCCAGCACCGCCAGCTTGGCCGCCTGGATCAGCTCCTGCTGGGTTTCCCTGAGTTCTGTCTGGGCCTCTTCCCGCTGCCGGATCTCTTCCAGCAGCTGGGCATTGGAACTTTCCAGATCAGCGGTGCGCTCTGCCACGCGACGCTCCAGCTGCTCGCCCCGCAACGCCAGTTCCGCTTCCCGGCGGTACCGCTCCCGCAAATAAAGCCAGGTCAGAAAACCGCCCAAAAACAATACCGCGCCGCCGATCAGGAACTGGATCCGGGTCCAGAGTACTGACTGGGTGCCCACCATTACCTGCAGTTTCCAATCCAGTTGCGGCAAGGGCGTCTGCACACTCAGATACTCACGGGTGCCGCCGTTATCATTGATTCTGATCCGCTGCGAACGCTCGGAAACACCTAACGGCTGCCCCAGTGTTACCACCGAAATGGGCGCCAGATCCCGGCCCGGATAACGCAGATTACCTCGCTTAGCTTTATCGATGCCGTCCAACTGACTGGTTTCAGCTTCAGTTCCGCTTTGAAAGTCACGGTACAACCAGCCCGGACGGCTGGCGAGAAAGCTGATGCCGTCGCCGTCCAGCACCACCATCTCGGCATCACTGAACGGCACCGGGCGCTGCCATTGCGATTCCAGTTCAGTGACCTGCACTTTTACCGCAATCACACCCAATACCTTGCCAGTGGCAGACTTCACCGGATGTGAGAAATACAGGCCGCGCACATCGGTGGTTGTGCCCAGCGCGAAATAGACCGCCGACTTCCCGGTGCGCATGGCATCCTGAAAATAGGGTCTGAAATCGAAGACTCGTCCGATAAAACTGCTCTTGAGCTGGTAGTTATTGGCCGCGATCGTGAGGCCTGTGCGATCCATCAGGTAGACGTCAGAACTGCCGACGATCGCCGCCATCTGCTTCATTTCTTCATTGGCCTGGAGGATCAGGTTTTCACTTTGCGGGTATTTGAGAACAGATTCGAGCAGCGGGTGCTCGGCCATCAGCTCGGGAATTGGCCGATAGCGTTTCAGCTCGTTGGCCACCAGCTGACTGTAGCGAAAGGATTCTTCAAGGCTCTCCTGCTCTACCAGTCGAAATCCGGCCCAGCCGCCAACCCACCACGAGCAGGCAGCAGTGACCAGGAACAGAATAAGGGCCCAGACGCGATAGGTCATGACGTCTCGTTGTGATGAAACTCGGGTTGCTGACTGTCAGCACGACAACCTGTGTTTCCGCAGGTTGCCGGCTTTCAGTTGAAAGGTCAAAGCCCTCAGTTCGAGGTGACCGGCTCGCCCTGCGAACCATCACCTGCACGCTTTTGCAGCAGGTACGCCACCACCGCGATACCGATACCGGCCAGATCGGTGATCAACCCGCCTTCGATCATCATCAACGCCGCCGCCATCATCAGGATGCGGGTGTACCAGGGCGCCAGACGCCCGATAAACCAGCGCTGCACGGCACCGGACAGCAGATAGACACCAAACGTGGCCGTAATCAGCGCCCGGGCGATCTCCATCACGCTTGCATCCATCAACAACGCACTGTTGTAGAAGAACATGAAGGGCACGATGAAGGCCGCCAAGCCGATACGGAAGGAAGCAACCGACGTTTCCATCGGATTGGCACCGGAGATGCCCGCCGCCGCGTAGGATGCCAGCGCCACAGGTGGTGTAATCGCCGACACCACAGCAAAGTAGAATACAAAGAAATGCGCCGTCAGCGGATCAATCCCCAGTTGCACCAGACCCGGCGCCACCACCGAGGCCGCCACGGCATAAGCCGCCGTTGTCGGCATCCCCATACCGAGCAGGATGGAAATCAGCATGGCGAAGACAAGTGCCAGCAACTGGCTGGTTTCCGCCACCCCCAACAGCAGTGAGGAGAAACGCGCACCAACACCTGTCAGGGAAATCACACCCACGATCACACCGGCGCAGGCACACACCGCAATAATCTGGATCGACATGATGCCGGCCAGCTCCAGCGCTCTCAAAATGGCGCGAACACCCATCTTGTTGGGCGAGATCCAGCTGACGACAGCAGCCGATACCGTGGCCAGAGTGCCGGCTCTGATCACCGAATACCCCATGAACAACGCCACCACAAGAATGATAATCGGCGCGAAAAGATAGACCTGTTTCACCAGTTTCCTGAACTTCGGTAGCTCCTCCGAACGCATGCCGCGCATCCCGGTGCGGGCCGCCTCAAAGTCCACCATGAAATAGACCGAAGCAAAGTACAGGATGGCCGGAATAATCGCGGCAATGGCGATCTCGGTATAGGGAATACCGGTAATCTCCGCCATGATAAAGGCGCCTGCGCCCATGATCGGCGGCATGATCTGCCCACCAGTAGAGGCTGCGGCTTCAACCGCGCCGGCTGAACGCTTGTCGTAGCCGACTTTCTTCATCAGCGGAATGGTCAGGGAACCGGTCGACACCACGTTGCCGGCACTGGTGCCGTTGATCATGCCCATCAGGCCCGATGCAAAGATCGATACCTTGGCCGGACCACCACGGGAACGCCCTGCCACAGCAAAAGCGAAATTGACGAAATAGTCCCCCACTTTTGATGCCTGCAAAAAGGCCGCGAAGATAATGAACAGAATGATGTAGGTAGACGATACCGCAGTCGTCGGCCCCAGCACGCCCGCGTCGGTATAGACCTGACTGAAAAAGCGCTGGATTGTCAGCCCCGGATAGCCCAGAAAGCCCGGCAGATAGGGGCCTGCAAACACGTAGCCGAGAAAGATCAGCGCGATAATAACCAGAGCCAGGCCTGCCACGCGCCGGGTCAGCTCCATAATGAGCGCGATGCCGGCAATGGCAGCGAAGGAAATACCGATAGGGGCAAAAGAAGTGCCGGTACTCATTCTCACCGGCGTGTTATAGATCACCAGAAAATAAGCTGCGGCGGCAATCGAGCACACCACCAGCACAAGATCCGGCAAGCTGAAAAAAGAACGGGGGCGCACATGAAACCAGCTGACAATAATGCCGAAGGTGGTCGCCGCCAGCAGGGGCCAGCCGAAATGCCAGGTTTCGATATCCGGCGGAATACGCATCGTGCCGTCCAGCACCATCTGATACATCAGTCCGGTCTGGACCAGCGCATAGACCGCCGGCACCATCAGGATCAGGGCTGCGACAGTGGTCCAGCGTTGCATGGCCGGCACCCGGTCACCCTCACTGAAACGGCTACCGGCAAAAAGGATAAAACCCAGAATCAGCGCGCCACAGACGTGAACAATCCGGAATGACCAGGTTTCCAGCGGCGCAATATTCAGGGTGTAGAGGTGGAACGTAGAGTAAGCAATCGCCAGCACGGTAAAGACGTGCAAGGTCCAGCGATGAAACAGTCGGCGGTTGGCTTCTACCGGCTCCTCATCGACGCCTTCAGCGAGAATATGATCGTCGTCCGGCTTGGTTGTTTCGTATTCGGGTAGGGTCATGGTGCACCTGATGCAGCAAGAATGAGCGCCGGCCCGCAGGCCGGCCAATATACAAAATCGTTCAATCAGGGCCGGCAGCAGCCAGCCCCGCAGTGATTACTTGATCATGCTGTCTTCGATTTTGTAACCATTCTCGTTGAACCATTTCGCCGCACCCGGGTGCCATGGCAGCACATTGTTCTTGGTGTAATTTTCGGGAATGGAGCTGCGGGAAGCCTTGTGGATCGACATCATCTTGTCGTTGTTTTCCATCGTCAGCTTGGTGATCTCATAAACGAAGCTTTCCGACACATCACAGTTCACCATGGCAAAGTTCCACATCGAGACCACGCGTGAATCTTCCTTCAGTGAACTGTAGGTGCTCTTGGGAATGACAAATTCGGCGACCGGATAGCTATCCACAATCTTCTTCGCCTCGTCGTCATTGAGCGCAATGATGTTGACCTTGGTCTGCACTTCCAGCTGGCTGACGGCCGGAATCGGAATACCTGCGGCAAACGCCACCACATCAATTAGCCCATCCTGTAACTGACCACCCAGATCCGACCAGCTGCCGTTGCGACGGTCGAATTTAACCCCCAGGGTCTCCATCATTTTCGGGAAGTAGGTGTCAGAGGTTGACCCGGCAGGGCCAAAACCGATGCGTGCACCATCCGGAATATCGGAAATGGACTTGATGCCGGAGCTGGCCAGCGCTGTTACCGAGAAAGGCGTCTGGTACATGGGGAACATCGCGCAAACGTTGTCCATCTTCATGCCGGGCGCCAGCGGGCTGTTGCCATCCATGGATTCACGGGCAGGCCCCATGGTGGTAAGACCAAATTTAAGATCGCCGGTATGCACCAGCGCCATGTTCTGCATCGGGCCGCCGGTAATTTCAGCGCCGCCCGAAACACCCAGGTTTTCAGCAACAAAGTTGGCCCAGCCGGAACCATAGGCGAAGTAGGTGCCGCCCTGACTCGCGGTACCGACCGTGAAATTGGTCGGCCAGTCAGAGCGATCGGTTTCTGCAAGTGTGGCTGTCGAGAAGAGGGCGGACGCCGCCAGCGTCGCCAAAGCGAAGGCACGAGAGGTCTTCATTATTTCAGGCTCCAATGTATCGTTATATTTGTTGGAATCTTTTCCAGGTCGAACCCAGCCAACTGGATTCGTATCGGGATACAGAGCAAAGGATAGGCCAGAAGCCGGGGATTGGCTCAGGGAGGGGCTTGATCAGCTATTGAGGATAACGGTCAATCAGAAAATGGGTGGAGACCCACCCATCACATCACGCGAAATGGGTGAAATACCCCCGAAGCCGATGACCTCTATTCGGCGGGCAAGCTTTCATTGTCGATCCGATGATCACTCGCCACCGGCGGCAGCGTCACCACAAACAGTGCGCCACCCGAAGACGAATCGGCCAGCACGACCTGGCCGCTCATCATCTGGACCAGACCACGGGTAATCGTCAGGCCCAGGCCCGTTCCCCCCTTCTGTCTGGCGTCTGACGAATCCACCTGAGTGAATTTTTCGAAGATTGTCTCGCGAAAGGCTTCAGGTACGCCGGGCCCTTCATCCTTCACCGAGATTTCAACCATCCCGTTCCGCTGAACGGCGCCTACCGTGACTTGCCCTGACGGCGGAGAGAACTTGATGGCATTCGAAAGCAGGTTCGCCATAACCTGCAAGAAACGCCGCTCATCCACGTTAACCTCAAGCGCCTCCTCACAAGCCGCCAGCACGAGACTGACGCCGGCGTTCTGACCATAGTGCTGATTCTGCCTGAGCGCAGTTTCCAAAAGCGGTTTAAGAGCATGGAAGGTCATATCGACGTGGATTTTGCCGGAAATCAGCTTATCCATGTCCAGCAGGTCATTAATCAGTGCAGTCAGCCGATCGCCGTTCTGGCTGGCAATTTCAATCATCGGCCGGGCCTTTTCGGGCAGTTCACCCAAAGCACCGGATGCCACCAGTTTCAGCGCCCCCGCGATTGACGTTAACGGCGTGCGCAACTCGTGACTGACAACCGATACAAACTCGCTTTTCATCCGCTCGACACGCTCGCGCTCGGAGATATCCTGAATCACGAGCCAGGCCAAGGTGCGCTCACGGGTTTCGGCCATCAACGCGCCGGTGATCAGCGCGAGAAACTGCGAGCCGTCCTGCCGCCGGCATTGCCGGTCAACCGGGCCGAACCTTCCGCTCGCTTCCAATTGCGCCTGCAATTCCACGTGCAGAGGCTCGACGACAATATCGTCGATACTCAGGGCCAGAATATGCTCAGCCGCGTATCCGCTCTGACGCAGAAACGCATCGTTACAGCGAATAAAACGGCCCTCGGAAAAATCGTAGAGCCCGATACCACTGGGCGAGAGCTCATACAGAGAACGCAATCGCCCCTGAACAACCCGCTCCCGCAACATCGACCAGGACAGCAGCAACACCGGCACGACAATCAACAGGCCGACTGCAACCAGTAGCATCCGGAGCGCGACCGCATTGGCAGCCCGAGACGGCCAGCCTCCTTTTGGTGTGGCTGCCAGTATCCACTGCCCCTCGGGCACGTTTACCCTCATCTCGACCGGGTCGCGGTCAAACACATCCGCGTCACCAAAGAGAATCGGCCCGGGCTCGCCGTTATCCTCAACTTTGCCTAACGCCAGCGTCAGGTGATCAACCCGTGTTAAGCCGGCTTTATCAAACAGGGTGTCAATATCGATAACAACGGAAATGAGCCCCCAGAGCCGGTAAGGCTCGCCGGGGCGGGCGGATAGTTTGACCGGAACACGACCAATAAAGGCCGCCCCGCCCTGAACCAGATTAACCGGGCCGGCCAGTACCAGCTTGCCGGATTCAGCCGCGCGTTTGACCTCCGGCCATTGCTCGGCATTCTCGCGAAAATTCAGACCCAGCGCGGCACGATTTTTCTCCAGCGGGTGAATCAGCCGAATCACCATATCCGGTGCGGCTCCAATATTCCGGAGCTCATCGCGATCGTCCAGAATAACGCTGGCCAGCGCCGCAAAGCGCTCCTGATTCATGTCCGGTTCGGTCGCGATGGCGGCCACCAGCCCCCGGACGGTTTGCATGTTCTCGCTGACCGTACCCTCGAGCTCTGTGCGAACCGTCGCCAGACCCTGCGTGACGTCCTGACGGGTATCATCGAGATAGGATTCATAGTTGGCGCGATCAATGACGTAACCTGCCAGCACCGTCACAAGCACAACGGCGCACCGAATGATCCAGTGCCCGGCAATGCCGGGTGAAAATGTACGTCTGCCGGTCATCCGCATGCTGCTTTTGTGAGGCATTCTTTACCTGGCGCTATGAGAATCACGACGTCACACCCTGCCCGGTTCATGCGAGGCGATGGCTATTGGGACTTGCTTGCCCGAAAGATCGCGAGTGCTTCGCCTTTATCATTCAGCAGCACCAGCTCGTCATCGTCCATTTCAATACTGACGGTGAGCTTCATCGCTGTCAGGAAAGGTAACTCCACAGTGCCCTCTGCGCAGGCCTTGCGCGTTGACGCCATCGACAGGAAGCGAAACTGCCCCTCAACCGTCCCGTAACGGCCCATGAAACTGTTGCAGCCTGAAAACCCGGTGACCTGGCCGTCATCCATAAAAATGACATACGGCGCCTGCAGATACTTGTCACTGTCTACAGACTGGCCACCAACATGCTGAAGTTTCCAGTCCGTATTGGTAAAGGTGACTTCAGTACTTTCAGGTGTCCCCTCTTCCGTTACGGTCACGCAGGCCGTCAGTGCAAACAGGCTGGCCATCATCAACAAACAACGCAAAATCGTAGCGGATGAGCTGGGGGTCGCAAGCATGGTAAACCTCGGAATCGGCCTGAAATAAGGATGACTTAAAGGTAGGACTATACCCTTGCCTTTTGCAACGATCACGCCCTATGAAGCGGGCGCCTCTTTTGAGACGACGATACGTTGCCGGGAACACATGCAGATGATTCAAGTCATGGGTCGTCGACCAATGTCCAAGGAATAAGTGAAAACCGGGGCGGACGACGAGGCGGTTTTTTGACTATAATAGCGATCGACGTTCACGCCTGAGCGCAGCGTATCAATATGCGATCGGGTCGTTGACGCGAACTATCTCCCCCAAAGCCTGTCTCGGTGAGAGCACTGTACTGGCTCCACGTTTTACAGGCTGGCGTACCTGATCGCGGGTAGCGCCTTCGAAAAAGAGCAACGACGCTCCATCAGTATTGTGAGCCGCCGGCATGTAGCCATAAGATACATATACATTTGGCTACGAGGTTCGCGAAAACGAATAGACTGTGAATAAATATGGTATCCATGGGGGTGGGCTATTCCTGGTTATTCCTCGCGCGAATTTAATAGCCTGCAATTAATCCGTCCTGAACAACATACGGCGACCTGAAGATAAAATGACAGCATCCAAATCTAAAATCATCTATACGCTCACGGACGAAGCGCCTGCGCTGGCCACCCGCTCTCTTCTTCCTATTCTGGAAACTTTCGCGAAGCCTGCGGGCATCGAATTTGAAACCAGCGATATTTCACTGGCCGCCCGTATCCTGGCGACCTTCCCCGATTACCTGACTGAGGATCAGCAGGTTCCGGATTCATTGGCTGAGCTGGGTGAACTGACCCTCAAGCCAGAAACCAACATCATCAAACTGCCCAACATCAGTGCCTCGATCCCGCAGCTGCGCGCCGCGATCAAGGAACTGCAGGAGCAGGGTTACGAGGTTCCCGAATACAAGGAAAGCCCCGAGACCGACGAAGAGAAAGACGCCAAAAACCGCTACGCCAAGGTACTCGGCAGCGCGGTCAACCCGGTGCTCCGGGAAGGCAACTCGGATCGTCGTGCGCCCTCTGCGGTCAAAGCGTTTGCCCGCAAGTATCCGCACTCAATGGGCGAGTGGAGTCCTGCTTCACGCACGCACGTCGCGCACATGAAAGGGGGTGACTTCTACTCCAGCGAGCAATCCCTGACGCTCGACAAAGACACCACCGCCCGCATCGTCTTTGAAAACAAAAAAGGCGAGCAGACCGTTCTGAAAAGCGAACTGCCACTGCTGGAAGGCGAAGTACTGGATGGCATGTTCATGAGCTGCAAGGCCATGCGCAAGTTCTTCAGTGACGCTATTGAAGACTGCCAGAACACAGGTGTGATGTTCTCGCTGCACGTCAAAGCGACCATGATGAAAATCTCGCACCCGATTGTCTTCGGTCATGCGGTCACGATTTTCTACGATGATCTGTTCGAGAAATACGGCGACCTGTTCAAGGAAATCGGCGTTAACCCGAACAACGGCCTGTCCAGCGTGCTGGAGAAAATCAAGTCGCTGCCCGAGTCCAAGCAGGAAGAAATCCAGGAAGTCCTGCACGCCTGTTACGAACACCGCCCTGAAATTGCGATGGTGGATTCGGTTAAAGGCATTACCAACCTGCACGTACCCAGTGACGTCATCGTCGATGCCTCAATGCCGGCCATGATCCGTAACTCCGGTAAAATGTGGGCGCGCGATGGCAAACTGAAAGACACCAAGGCCGTCATGCCGGAAAGCACCTACGCCACCATCTATCAGGAAGCGATCAACTTCTGTAAGACTCATGGCGCTTTCGACCCGACAACAATGGGCACCGTTCCCAACGTCGGTCTGATGGCACAGAAAGCCGAAGAGTACGGTTCTCACGACAAAACCTACGAAATCAAGGAAGACGGCGTTGTCCGTATCCTGGATGGCGACGGCAACACCCTGACCGAGCACAAGGTCGAGAAAGGCGATATCTGGCGCGCCTGCCAGACCAAAGACCTGCCGATCCGCGACTGGGTCAAGCTGGCTGTTAACCGCGCCCGCGCCACCGGCATGCCTGCGGTGTTCTGGCTGGACGACGAGCGCGCACACGATGCGCAGCTGATCAGCAAGGTCGAAACCTACCTCAAAGATCACGATACCGACGGACTTGATATCCGGATCATGTCGCCGGTTCGGGCGATCCGCTGGACCATGGAACGCCTGATCCGCGGCCTGGATACCATCTCGGTCACCGGTAACGTCCTGCGTGATTACCTGACAGACCTGTTCCCGATTCTGGAACTGGGCACCAGCGCCAAGATGCTGTCTATCGTGCCACTGCTCAATGGCGGCGGCCTGTATGAGACGGGCGCCGGCGGCTCTGCACCCAAGCACGTTCAGCAACTGCTGCAGGAAAACCACCTGCGCTGGGATTCGCTGGGCGAGTTCCTGGCAATCGCCGTGTCGCTTGAGGAACTGGGCGACAAAGAGAGCAACCTGCGGGCACGCCTGCTGGGCCAGACGCTGGATAAGGCGACCGAGCGGCTGCTGGAAAACAACCAGTCACCGTCGCGCAACACCGGCGAACTGGATAACCGCGGCAGCCACTTCCATCTGGCCCGCTACTGGGCAGAAGAGCTGGCAAATCAGGACGAAGATCCCGATCTGAAAGCCTTTGCAGCCAAACTCTCGAAGGAACTGGAAGACAACGCTGACACCATTTTGGAAGAGATGAGCGTTATCCAGGGCAGTCCTGCCGATATCGGCGGCTATTACCATCCGCCTTCAGACAAGGTCTGCGCCATCATGCAGCCCAGCAAGACCCTGAACGGCATTCTCGAGAAAGCACGGGAAGCAGCCGCCTCAACCTGAACACTCAGGTGAGATAAAACCGCCCGGCCGGGGAAACCCTGCCGGGCTTTTTTGTGCCCCTGCTTTCTGCAGGATATTTGTCGCCATCCCGCGCAAACTCCGCTTTTCTCAATTACAGTTAGTAGTTCCAGGGAACCTCTAAACAGAGACAGGACTGCAAAATGACGAACGGACAGGAGCCCGACTTGAGAGAGCAAACGACCAAAGCAGGCGTCAGCCCGGAAGAAGCGCTGCAACGCCTGCAGGACACCGTGATTGAAAAATTCCCCCAGCGAATCGACGACCTGCTTGAAGCCTTTCGTATGCTGGGATTCGCTCTGCAGAATGACACATCCGATGTCAGCGTTGAGCAACTGTCTCGCGCCATCGACGAATTGAAAGACCAACTTCACAACCTCATCGGCACCGCCGGTACCTTTGGCTATCTGGCCGTCGGCAATATCGCAGACGAGATGAATAAAACGCTGAACACCTGGTTATGGGGCTCCCAGGGGGTCGATTCAGCTCCCTGGAGTAAAATGATATATCTCGCCCAGCAAATGGCGGATATTCGAAACCAGCCACCAGAGCACTCGATTGCGATCCCGCAGCGGCCTCAACTCCCCTCCACTTCCCAGTTAATTCATGTGGTGGACGATGACGCCGATCAGGCACAACTGCTGGCGAGATGGCTGTCAGATGCGGGTTACACCACAGAGATATTCACCTCTGTCAGTGTTTTTTATGACCTTTATCAAAGCCTCAAAAAGCCCGATCTCATACTGATGGATATGCGCTTTGACGGTGAACAGTATGCGGGAGCAAATTATCTGCGCCGACTCCAGCGCAACCACGAGGATTTTCCCGCAGTCGTCTTCATTTCTGTAATGGATAGCCTTGAAGCTCGGCTTACCGCACTGCGCGCAGGCGCCTCGCGCTACCTGACAAAGCCTATCGCCCGGGACAAGTTCCTGGACCTGGTCGAAACCTTCAGCCACCCCGAGAGCCAAACCCCCTATCGTATCCTGCTGGTAGATGATGATGAGCAGGTGCTGGCTGCAATGGCCGCAACCCTGCGTATCAAACGGTTCGATGTGAAAGAAGTCAGCCAGCCGCTTACCACCCTCGACCACATCAAAGCGTTCAAACCTGATGTTCTGGTACTGGATGTCTACATGCCGGATGTATCGGGCCCGGAACTTGCCACGATTGTGCGGGAGACAGAGTCCACGAATTCTCTGCCCATCCTGTTTCTCTCCGGTGAGCTCAGTCACTGGCGTCAGATTCAGGCTTCGGGCCTGAGCGCGGAGTTCATCCTGACCAAGCCGGTGATCGCTGACCAGCTTGAGGCCACGCTGCAGGCACTCGCCCAGCGCGCAAGGCAGAACGCAGCCTTGTTCAGCAAGGAGGCAGAATAGGCCATTCTCAAAAATTACCCGAAAATAAGTAACCTTTAGTTATTTACACTCAAGCCATAACGCACTACTTTAAGTGACCCCTGTTTACTTAAAGGAAATACCGCTATGTCATATGTTGTGATTACCGGTGCCAGCGCAGGTATCGGCGAGGTATTTGCCCGGGCATTGGCTGCGGAGCGGCAGAACCTGGTTCTGGTCGCACGCCGGGAAGACCGCTTGCAGACATTGGCAAACGAGCTGAAGAGCCAGCACGGTGTCGAGGTCGAAGTGATCGCATCGGATCTGGCCGATCCCGAAGGATCGACCTTACTGGCGGAAACCATCAAAAAGGCAGGCTGGGCTATTAACGGCCTGATTAACAATGCCGGTTTTGGCGACAGGGGCCACTTCAGCGAACTCGCGCTGGAGCGCCAGCTGGCGATGATTCAGGTCAATATTACGTCTCTGGTCGCGCTGACCTGGCGCCTGCTGCCTGAGCTCAAGTCGCAACCTGACAGCTTTATTATCAATGTCGCCTCAACTGCCGCCTTTCAGGCAGGCCCCAACATGGCCATTTATTACGCCACCAAAGCATTTGTGCTGTCGTTTTCGGAGGCTCTCCACGAGGAGCTTCGGGAAAGCGGCGTTCGCGTCAGCACCCTGTGCCCTGGCGCGACGGATTCCGAATTCGCCACCGAGGCCCACATGACCGATACGCTGCTGTTCCGGTCCGGCACCATGTCGGCGGAAGCGGTGGTGAGAAAAGCGCTGGCCGGGCGCCACAAAGCGATCGTTATTCCCGGCCTTAAAAACCTGTTGATGGTCTGGTCTGGTAAACTCTCGCCCCGATTGATTACCCGGCGATTGGCCGGCTGGTTGCAAGCGTGAGGACAGGGGTCGAGTGAAAACCATTCTATGCGGCGGTAAACAGCGCGCGCGCAGTGAGGCCGACAAGGCACTGCGTGAGCAACAGATTCTGGATGCGGCCGAAGCGCTGTTCACCAGTCGCCGGTTTAACGACCTCAAACTGGCCGATGTCGCCGCGGAAACCGGGCTCACCAAGGCCGCACTCTATCGCTATTTCCGCAGCAAGGAAGTGCTGTTTCTTGCGGTATACCGGCGAGCCTTTGAATCGCTGGCAACCGATATCGAGGCGCTGTCAGCAGAGGATTTTCCTGACCGGTTTATTCAGGCGTTGCTGTCACATACAACCTACTGTGGCCTCACCGCCATTCTGCATACCGTGCTGGAAACCGGCCTGAGCACGGCCGAAGCGCGTGAGTTCAAACTGTTTCTGCTGGATCAGACCCGGCGGCTTGGCGCTCCGATTCAAAGCGTTACCGGACAGGACGAAGCCGCCTGCTTCGAGTATCTGATTCTGTGCCAGCAGGCGCTGATTGGCTGCTGGCACCTCAGCCATCCATCAGAGGCGGTGCGCGACGCGATTCAGGATGAACCCCTGTCGGTATTTGAACTGAACTTCGCGGATACGCTCAGCCGGCATCTGAGACTGCTCACCGACGCCTTTATCGCCGCCCGCTAGCCTCTCAACTGCCGGTTAAAAGCTGCGAATCACTGACATCGCGTCGGCTGCAGTTGCCGGTGCAACATCCCCCGCCACATCACGCCGCTGATCACCGCACGCCCACTGATCTTCAACCAGCTGCGCGAATACTTCCAGCTCGGCCAGGGCCTTGCGCCGGTCTTTTCGCATCACCAGAAACAGGGGCACCCGCGCACCGCTTTCCGGAAACACCGTGACGTCGCCCCGGGCTGCCGCCATCTCGGCAAGGTGCTCTTCGACCAGCCCCAGACCTAATCCCGCTTTAACCATGGCGATCGTAGAATACTCTTCATCAGACGATGCCACGCTGTTCATGGCACCGTAATGCACGCCCATGGTTTTGCGCATGAGTTCAATGTAGGGGCATTCCGGCGACGGCGTAATCCAGGGCAGGTAAGCCAGTTCACGGGGCGCCTCAGGAAGTGTCGGAAGACTCATTCTGGCAGGCGCAATGGTTACCACATTGATGTACCCCAGCTCGGTACGCACCAGATCTTCGTGATCACGACCGCCGTAGACAAAGCCTGCATCCAGCTGGCCAGCCAATACGTCGATCTGATTGTCTGCCGAGTTACTGGATTTAACCACCAGCGAGACATCCGGCAGCTCTTCTCCGGACGCTTCAAGTACGGACTCGATTCGTAACAACTCGGGCAGCGCGTTCAGCCCAAGCAGCAGGCGTGTTTTAGCCTGCCCGGCAATCGCCCGGGCGGTGGTTTCCAGCTCGGCAAGATTACCCAGCACACGATAGGCCATCGGCAGCAACTTGCAGCCGGCGTCCGTCAGCAGCATGCCTTTGCTGGTGCGCTCGAAAAGCTGGAGTGACAGGGTGTCTTCCAGCTGTTTCAACTGGGCACTCACGGCCGCTGGCGTGGAGAACCTGCGCTCGGCCGCACGGGTCAGGTTTTTCTCTTCGGCAATCAGCACGAAGGACCGCAACTTTTCGATCTGGATATTCATAGCGTCCGGCCCTCCCTGGGCATCGGCGATGACCATCAATCCAAAAGCATACTACGGGTTTTGCCAATCCGACAGGCACAGTCTGTTGGCGCATCAAACAGCACAGTTTTGTGTTCAGAAATGGTGAACGGTCCGTGAAAAATTACTAGATTCATTCCGCCGGTGGGGCTTCCTACTATCAACTCTCAGCCGCACAAACCAGCGTGGCTGCATGACTGACAGGAGGACAGCGTCATGAACACAACACACTCACCACTCTTGCTGAAACGCCCGCTTCGGGAACACCCGTCACTGATTTCACGTCTGGGGCTTGCAGGGTTTGGCTTTGGGATACTGCGGATCTGGCAACGCCGCTGGAGCAACCGACAAGCGCTACGTCATGACTTCCACGGTGCCAGCCCGCAATGGATCGCCCGGATAGAGCGGGACATCGGGCTGGAACCCGGCACACTGAAAGATGAAATGCAGAAACCTTTCTGGTCAGAATAATGAACGGTAAACGGCAGGGATGACAGCACACCGCCATCCCTGCCCTGACGCTCAGCCCCGACACACCGGACGCTGACGCGCGATACGCTCACCACAGCTTGCACACTCGTTCTTCGCCTTCCGCTTCAAGCCTATCCGCAACCTGACAAACGTGACCTTCGCATGCTGCCAGCACTGCTTCAGCATGATCACTCTGGCCTGCCGGGTCCGGTCATCAGGCGTGCCCTGATTGAGGTATAGCGCCTCCAAACGAAGTTCAGGTGTTTGACGACGTCGCGCATTCAACACAGTACGTGGATTCATTTCGGCACCTCCGAATCACTGGGTGGGTACCGATATGGAAACCCAGCGCCCGGCCTGAATCCATCGAAAGCTTTTTGACGTTGGCGTTAAAAATTCCTGAACGCTGCACGCCATTTCTACCTTCAGGTTGCCGGGCTACTGTTGAACGATCACTTTAAAGCCACCGAAAATCAGGCGCTTGCCATCAAACGGCATGTTGTTCATATCCATATCCATCCGCGGGTCCTCCATCGACTTTTTCATGCCCGCATCCCGCTCTTCCCGCGATGGCCAGGTAATCCAGGAAAACACGACGGTTTCCTCTTCCTTGCACTGCACCGCCATCGGGAATGACGTGACCTTGCCTTCCGGTATGTCATCACCCCAGGCTTCTACCACTTCCAGCGCGCCATGCGACTTGAAAATATCGGCAGCCTGGTTGGCCAGCTTGATGTAAGCCTCTTTGTTGGCATTCGGTACCGCTGCGACAAATCCATCGATATAAGACATCACGTTCTCCTTTCATTGTGGGTCTTTCGAAAGGTAGTCGAACCGGTGAAGCTCAAATCGACAGGGGCTCAACTTTTTTATACAGGGTGGCTGGCTGTCTCTTGGGTGGATGTCCGTAAAACCGGGGCGGGCATGAGTGACTTAATTTATGGGATTGACACCACAGTCACTTGTTATGTGTTTTGACGCATCCATCTCTTCCACTCATCAGACTGGTGCAATTCCTTCCTGTCAGAAATCTTCCAGCGATATAGAAGAGTTGGCACCTGGCCGTGATAACGCTCGTAGAAAAGTACCGCATCTCTTCTCTTTTGCCGCCAATGGTTACTGACGGCTCCTGGCCAGCTGTGATTTTCTCGTCGGTTGGCCATTACGATTATGCTCCGCACTTCACTTTTTCGAAGTCTTACCCAGTTTGCCCGCTTAAACCTTAATTGGCGGCTTGGGTTGCGGGCCATTGGTAGGATTCTTCTATCCTTGAAACGGTTGCCCGCCATATTCCTCTCAAACATAACAGCAGTTATATGGATTGTTCAAGAGGATTACCGCCATTTATAAGTAACGATTTAAACAACTCGATATTGTGCTGATTTAGTTCATAGTTGATCTCAGGACTAGAAAAATAAAACAGCACATCCGCAACCCTGCTACCATCGACAGTATCAGCATCCCACTCAAATGTATCAGAAGCCACCAAGCAAAAACCGATGTTTTTTAAATCGGTTGGCGATAGTTTGTTGTTTAATGCTGCATTGCATATTTTTACAACGTGCTCTGACCTAACAACAAACTCACTTTCCATGTCTTGTATCCGAACATGAGAAATATCATTTTCTGTTGTTGAGCTACCCGATAAATCAGAAACTAACGCATCAATATCTAGTTTGCCCTCAAAATACTCTTTAAGTGCGACTTCTTTCATTGTGCTTTTGCCATATAACGCCAATGATCAGCGGCCGCCTTGAAGCACAGCGCAAAGGCGGTCCGGTGGAGGCCCATCAGGGCCGGAACAAACTGCAACAACTGGTTATGGGTTGGCGTGCCCTCATATCCTAAACCTTCGCAAACAGTGCGAAGGCAAGCCCTGCAAGTAACAACGCCACAGGCACCACAGCGAAGGCCATAAAACCAGACAGTGATTTAGCTTTGGAAGCCCTAACGCCATCCAGAACTGACATGGCCACCAGTAGCAGACTTACTACTCCAACCACTAAATGGCCTCGGTAGTCGGGGTCTAGACCGATGCGGAGAAATGCAGGGCCAATTGCCGCGCCAATCCATGTAAAGGCTACACCTTTGGCTCCAATAAACGTCTGGTATGCATCCTTGCTCATAGGCCATCAATACTCATAACGCTCGCAGCATGCGCGCCCATGGAATGGAGCCGAAGGCGCAATGTAGTGGGCGTCGCCGTGCCTGCACTGGTTAGCTGACACTCTGAAGCGACTCCAATAGATCACCAACTGATGCATCCAAAACGCTCCACGATGTCTTACAAGTCGATTCATCAAAATTTGCTCGACTCATCACTGCCTGCCATGGGTGGACAACGTTTCTTGAGTCACGCAATGCGTGGCTAAATTTTCCTCGATCTGTTTTTATCCAGCCAACATCAGCCGAAACTTCAATAAGTGTGTTGAGAGTCCAATTCTGAAGTGCGATAGGCTTACCATCCTTTCCTTTAGGCGCATGAGGTGATTGATAAGCGGTTGAGACGCTCAACTGGGCACGAGCCAACAGCAGCCCTTCTAGAATACTGCCCATCAGGATAATCGCAGACGTATATGCAGCGACATGCACACACTTCTGAGCCTCCTTCCATCGCTTATCAATCTCATCCTTGAGGCCTGGCACAGAGCTCGTGAATTTCGATAAATCAGGTGGTGAGTGAATCTGCTTTTTTGGCTTTTGAAACGCCCCTGTATCTACAAACTTAAGGGCGCTCTTTACATATCCTGCTAGTGCTTCAAGTCTAACTCTGCGGCTATTTGCCTGAAAATCCAGGTCGTTAGACATAGACTCGAGCAAAGAGTTTGGCAGGCCGTCCACGCTCTCAAGGATCATTCGTACCTCGCGAACTTTAGCGTCGACTTCTCTTAAACCACTAAAATCGTCAACTTTCGCAATCCCTCTCGGATCAGAGATTTCCGCTAAGGCTGTCTTGAGTAAGTGAAGGGCTTGGACTTTTTCCATATGATTTCCTGTATGAACTCCGGACAGCTAACGCGAAGCGCACCGGTGGCCTTTACAGAGCGAAGCGGCGTAAAGGACATCCGTGTGGCGCGTATTGTTACACCTATCCACGGTATGGCGTTTTCGAATACCGTCTACGAAATAGATTTTTGGTTACTTGCATGTATACGCGAAGCGAGTCAGCTGCCAGGTGCCTTTCTTTGCAAGGCCCAATATAGACCTCTGAAATTGGCAGATACCCATCTTCATCCCTGGCTAGCTTCAGCTCATAGTAGGGCAACAAAAGCCCATCTCTTGTTCGCCATTGGGATTTCTTGTCTTTCCAAGAAAATGGACCGCCAATTAGACGCCATTCCTGCTCCTCAACAAAAGACGAGTGTTTCATTGTTGATCCGATTTTTAGGATTCGGCTATAAAACTTGCTTTCTCGTTCAATGACGTCGAAGTCCTCCCTGCCATCCTGAGATTCAAAATAGCTGACAGCGGCTTCAATTACTTCGCCAATCAGCCTTTCTTTCTCGGTGTCGTCGTAGACGCACTTTTCGAGCCTGAAATTGGAAGTCTCACACAGTTCTTGAAGAGCCGATTTATTAAATCCTATGGAATAGCCGCCTAGTCCACAATAACCACGCCATTGGCTTAGCTGGTCAGGGTTCTCAGTCATGGAGAAAATAAACGTTCTTGCTCCATTACTTGAGCCCAAAGTGTTCTCCATGGCTGAATAGAACTGTGCTAGTCGGGCAGAAGCTGAAAATTTCTTTCGTTTTATCAATCCAAGAGCGATATCGACTGCATGCCCAAACTCCTTGGAATCGTTCATGTATTGAATCTGTGTAGTCCACAGTGATTCGTTATCAAGGATTCCTTTGAGGCCTTCAACAGAAGTGTAGTGATAAAGCCGTTCGTATCTCTCGGCTCGTTCAGTTTCTAGTTGAGTGGCTCCCAATTCTTCTTCAAAAAAGCTCATCTTCAGAAGGACTCTTTAAAGGATGTAACGCTTCAATCAGCCGACGCGATAGCGGTCGGCTGCATTGTATTGTTAGATGATAATATGCCGCCAAAATCGGACATCGCTTCCTTCAAGGTGTTATATAGCTGGGTTTCTTCGAACTCACTTCTGCTAAAACATAACCTTAAAGAAGACTCAATTTTTTTTGTGTTCATATTTCGTTCCACTGAAGCCCATGTTTGTGAAAAGACAAGTTCCATCACTTTGGCTAAGTCATGCCCGCTGCACAACTGAAGCTCGCAATGCTTCTGATTGTCAATTTCCTCTACACGGGTAAGTAACTTTTCTGCAGAGTAACCTGTCGGGATGTTCGGGCTTCTAGCAATAAGTTGTTGAGCTAAAGATTTTCTATCAATTGATATTTGAGATCGTGTTACATTGCAAAAACCAGAGAAGCTAATTGATCTGAATTTAAGCTTTAGTTCATCCAGCTCATTAACGAGCCTAAACAGGCCAATAACATAACCCGCTTTGAATATCTCATTTCGCAAATTAGCCTGCAGCTCCTCATGACTTTCTTGTTTTGAAAATTCAGCAAGAAAACTATCAAAGGCTCTTGAACGAATCATCATGATCTCTGCATCATGTTCATCGGTTATAAATATGTAGTCTTCCGGTGGTTCAGAGCCCAATAGTCTATCAAAATCAGCATCTCGAAGACCAAATATACTAGGCGTATCTTCCTTCAATTCGTTTACTATAGTCGCCAATTCAATCTTTCCTTGCACAGACTCTATTTTTACCTTCGTGACGCAAAGCAAAGATCGAAACAGCCGAACATCGGAAGAACCCTCTACAACAAGGAGAGCCTTACCTTTATACGAGGGATGCTTCAACAATAGCCGGATTTCGTTTTTCTTTGTTTGACTATCCAAATACTTTTTCACGCTACAGCACCCTCTTCAAGATCAACTGTTAGATGCCAATTTTCATCAATTATTTGAGGGGAGTGTGTAGCTATTACAACAGGCATATTTTGAAGAGCGATAATTTTCTTAAGATCATTGAGAAATTCTTTCTGCCACGCCACATGGAGTGATATTTCTGGCTCATCAATTAGTACCAGCACATTTTCTTGTGTATTGAATATAAGCTCGTAGAGCAAAACCACCTGATGCTGCTCGCCTGATGATAGCTGTGTTAATTCTAATGGCCTTGATTCTTCAGTTTCAAAGCGAAAGCCGCTCTCTTGGTCAATTTCGACTCGTTTAAAGGAGAGTCGTTTTTCATTCAATATTGAAAAGAATAGTTGAATTTTATTAAGGAGCGGGGTGTAGGCCTCTAACTTTTGCTTAGTATCTTTTACATAGAGAGTAAGAACCTTCTTGTCTTCTTCCTTAATCTCATCCAATACATTAAGTTGAGGAAGATGCCTTTCAGAAGAGAGCAAGCTAAATCTCGACAATTGTTCGCGCTTTCGCTGGAGCTCCTGAAGTTCTAATTTTAGTTGATCAATTTCAAAAGCTTCAAATTCACTCTTTTTCTGAAGCAGGCGCTCAGGAAATGATGTGTCCAAATTTTGTGAAATTCGTTGCGAATTAAATCCTGCTTCTTTAATTCTTCTCGCCAAGTCTTGCGCATACTTCTCAATAGTATTGATAAAATGCTGCGCTCTTCTTCGAGATGGCTCCAGACGTTTAAGAATAAGACGTTGATCTTGAATAAAATGAGCTGTGAGTTGATCACAAGTTGCTTTGTACCAATCAGGAATGCTGGTGGCGGGTGTGCCTTCAGGGAAATGCTGGGAAAAGTTTTCTATCAGCGAATCGATATCGTGAAGCTCTCCGGAACGCATATCCTCCCAATGTTCCATATCAATTCTTTGAAGGTACGGAATACGTGTATCAACTTCATTCAAAGATACCCCCCTCAAACGTCTGCGCACCTTGTCACTATTATATTGCATTGGGTTTTCAGGATATCTGTCTGACGAGAGAACAAAGTTACCTTCTTCTGGATTTTCTTTTGCTACGGTCAATACATCCGAATCGGTTACAAGCTCTATTGACTGGAACTGGAGAGCAGCGATAAACCCAAACTTCCTATTAAAAACGGCATCAATTATTTTTAACGCAATAGTTTTTCCATATCCATTTGGTGCAGTAATGATGGTTATATTTTCATCATTAAGCGGGATAATATGGTTAAAATGCCCAAACAGGCCTGATATACATAACTTCCGCAACTCCATAGATTATTTCCCTAATAATTGTCAAATTTATTCAAATTTTAGTGCGTGACATCTAACAGCAGTTAGACCGAATTCCGCGATATTGCAAAAGAGTGCGTTCTCGATAACTCCACTTTTTTCTCGCATCCCTCAATCACAAGTGATTTATTTTTCAATATCTTAGCTCAGCCATTCACAGGCCTCCACGTAATCGCGTGACTTCCACAATTTGCTCATTCAATAATACTGTATAAAAACACTGCGTTGTCCGGTTTGGTTACGCCGCACCATGTTTCAACTATCAAACACTCTAAGCCAGATCAGCCGCCGTTTGTTGCCGGTTTGACTTCAACTGCCAGCGACGCACACCGATCACCACTGATCCGGTGAGGTACATCATGATGGAATAGACTGCGGCGGGGACGGCCATTGCGGGGTCATGCAGAAATGTCGTTGCGACCATCATGGCCAGGGTGGAGTTCTGGATGCCGATCTCGATGGTAATGGAGGTGGATTGGGCTGAATTCAGACGAAATGCCCGGGCCATAAGCAGGCCAACCGTCATCATGACAACGTTGAGTGCCAGGGCGGCAACGCCACTGTCCGATACCTGTGTGATCACCGATTCGCCCTGCTCGATCAGTATCACGATGATCAGGAATACCAGAAACAATGCCCCGAAAAGATTGATCTTGGGTTCCAGCCAGAGCGCCATGCGTTCGGATTTTGCCTTGATCAGCATCCCGATCAGCACCGGCAGCAGAGTAATCGCAAACAGCGCGGCCATCATCTTGCCCACCGGCACATCAAACACGACACCTTCGCCCGCAAAGGTCGTCAGCGCGAGACCGGCTATGAGGGGTATCGTGATCGTGGTCAGCAAACTGCTGATCGCTGTGAGGCTGATGGATAGGGCCAGATCGGCTCTCGCCAGATAGGCCACAAGGTTGGAGGTGATGCCGCCGGGACACGCTGCAATCAGGACCAGCCCCACCGCCAGCGCGGGCGTCGGCATCAGCCAGGCTGCTAGCGCAAAACCGGCCAGCGGCAATACGATCATCTGCCCGACGGTGCCCAGTATGGCAGCCTTGGGAAAACGCGCCACGCGGGTAAAGTCAGCGATTCTTAAGGACAGGCCCATCCCGAACATGATGATAAACAGGCACACGGGAAGAACGATCTGGGAAAACACACTGCTGGTCATCTACAACTCCGCGTATACCGGCAGTGATTCCGTCCCGCGCCAGCCTCGCCTATTGGGTCAAAGCCCGCAGGGTCCGTGCGGGTTATTGTTATTGTTTCGAGACAACTGCACCAGTTCCGACAGTTGAGACGTTATCCTAAAACGTCAATGCTGGTCGGGCAATGGCTGATTGTCAGGATCCAGCAACTCGATCCAGTGCTGCACCGGCACTTCGGCGCGCGTCGCCAGATGGAGCTGGCAGCCGATGTTGGCGGTGACGATACGTTCCGGGTGATCGACGGTAAGCGCCTTCAGTTTGTTGGTCAGCAAACGCTGACTCAGCTCAGGCTGCAGGATGGAATAGGTGCCAGCCGAGCCGCAGCACAGGTGTTTGTCACGGGTATCGGCCAGTTTTATGCCGGCCCTGGTCAGTACCTGATCCACCACGCCACTTTGCTTCATGGCATGTTGCAACGTGCAGGGACAATGGAAGGCAACTTTCTCGGGCCTGTGGTCGAGCTTCAGGCGGGACAGGTCTTCACCCAGCAGGAATGCACCCAGATCCATCGTCAGGGCGGATACTTTATGCGCCTTGTCGGCGTAGGCTGGATCGTCTTTCAGCAGGTGGCCATAGTCCTGCACCTGCGCACCGCAGCCTGACGCGGTCATGACGATGGCTTCGGCACCCGCCTCAATAGAGGGCCACCAGGCGTCGATGTTACGGCGCATGTAATCCAGACCTTCTTCATGGGCTGACAGGTGGTAACTAACAGCGCCGCAGCAGCCGGCCTTCGGCGCTTCCACCAGCGATACACCGAGTTGATCCAGCACCCGAGCAGTTGCGGCATTGGTGTCCGGTGTGGCGGCTGACTGGACACAACCCGCCATTCCCAGCACAACACGCTCATGTTTGCGGTCCGGCCAGGGGCCCGCCGACCGGTGGGGCGGCACTTTGGTTTTCAGCGCCGGTGGCAATACCGGTCGGAACAACTGACCCATACGGAGCAGGGGTCGGAACAGCAGGGTATTGGGCACGACTTTGCGCAGCAGCCAGCGCAGTAGCTGGGCCTGCTTCGGGCGTTCGAGTTTCTGCTCAATCAGCCCTCGGCTGATATCCAGCAAACGACCGTACTCGACCCCGGACGGACAGGTAGTCTCACAGCTGCGACAGGATACGCAGCGATCCAGATGAGTTTGGGTTTTGTCGGTGACCTCGCCCCCTTCCAGAAACTCTTTCATCAGGTAAATACGGCCCCGGGGGCCGTCACGCTCGTCATTCAGTTCCTGATAGGTAGGACAGGTCGCGGTGCAAAAACCACAGTGCACGCAACTACGAAGGATGGCTTCCGCCTCCTGCCCTTCAGCGGTATTGGCAAACTGTTCAACCAGATTGGTCTGCATAGGGGTCCTGTTACATCCAGCTGTATAAGCGTCCGGGATTAAAAAGCGCATTCGGGTCAAAAGCGTGTTTGAGCCGCTGCTGCAACTGCCTGAGTGCGGCGGGCTGGTGATGCATCACATCGCCATGCCGATCGCCGCCCCGAAACTGGCTCACCTGTCCACCGGCACGAGTTGCCAGCCTTTCCATATCGGACATGGCCTCGTCGCCCCGGTACCAGCGTTGCGCCCCGGCCCAGTCGATCAGCCAGGGTCCGCTCAGGTCAGGATTCGGTTCGGTTGGCCCAACGGAGAATCGCCACAGAGGTGCATCACCGGCAAAAAAATCCAGCTGGTGATCCCGCAGTTGCTGCCAGAAGCGGGCGCTGGAGTCGGCATCAAGCACCTGCGCCCCTTGCTGCTGCCACTGATGAGCCGTTGCATCAACAGCGGAGGCCGCGCCGGAAAGCCGCAAATAGAGCGAGCCATCAAGCCAGCAGGCACCGGATAGCGGTTTCGGCTGAGCCGCACGCTGGTTCATAAACGGAATGGCGTCGGCCAGCGGCATCGCCTGCGTCAGGGTTGTAGTGGCCGCCGGGCGCGGCAGTACTTTGAGACTGACTTCGGTGATGGCCCCCAGTGTGCCCATCGCGCCCGCTTGCAGGCGGGAGGCGTCATAGCCGGCCACGTTTTTCATCACCTGACCGCCAAAACGGAGGTGCTCGGCCTTGCCGTTGATCAGTTTGATCCCCAACACCTGATCCCGTACCGAGCTGGTCCAGGGCCGACCGGGGCCTGACTGGTTGCACGCCAGCGTGCCGCCGATTGTGGCGCCTGCGGCGTACCGGGGCGGCTCAAATGACAGCATCTGGTTATGCTCTGCCAGCACCGCATCAATCTCGTCGAGTGGCGTGCCGGCACGCACGGTCAGTACCAGTTCGACGGGCTGGTAATTCACCACACCCGTGTGGTCTTTCAAATCCAGTACCGCAGCGTGGCGGGTATCCGTCTCACGCCCCATGAAGGCCTTGCTGCCCGCACCGGTGATATTCAGTTTCTGGCCGTCGGCTATCGCAGCGTTGACCTGCTCAATCAGACGCGCTGTCTGGTCAGACATATCAGGCCTCCACTTTGGCGGGTTTGCGTTCAAGCGCCCGGTATTCCTGACACTGGCGCAGTGTCGGCACACCCTTGCCCGGGTTCAGCCGGCCATCGGCATCAAATGCCGCTTTGATCGCGTTGAACTGGGCCAGTTCAAGATCTCCAAACTGGGTCGTCATGTAGCGGATTTTTTCGATGCCCACGCCGTGCTCGCCGGTAATGCAGCCGCCGACCTCAACGCAAAGCGTCAGGATCGCCCCACCAAAGGCTTCGGTCCGTTCAAACTCGCCGGGCACGTTGGCGTCAAACAGAATCAGCGGGTGAAGGTTGCCATCGCCGGCGTGAAATACGTTGGCGACCCGCAGCTGATATTCCTTCGACATTTTCTCCATTTCTAGCAGCACGTGCGCCAGCTGGCCCCGGGGAATGGTGCCATCCATGCAGTAATAATCCGGTGACAGGCGACCGACCGCAGGAAAAGCCGATTTCCGGCCTTTCCAGAGCAGTGCCCGTTCGTTTTCATTTTTGGACGTGCGTATCGAGGTCGCTCCGAAAGACCGAAACAGGCTCTCCGCTGCCTCGATGTGCTCCTGCACCTCTTCTGCCGTGCCATCCACTTCGCACAGCAACAGCGCGGCGGCCTCTTTTGGGTAGCCCGCATGAGCAAAATCTTCGGCTGCAATGATCGCGTAACTGTCCATCATTTCGAGACCGCCAGGAATAATGCCCTGGGCGATAATGCCGCCGACCGCATCGCCGGCATTCTGGATATCGTCGAACCCGGCCATCACCACCTGGGCTTTTTCCGGCTTGGGCAGCAACTTCACTTTGACCTCGGTGATTACCCCCAGCAATCCTTCCGAACCGGTGATCAGGGCCAGCAAATCCATGCCACAGCTATCCAGCCCGTCGCTGCCAATCACCACCCGCTCGCCCTCAATCGTGATCATCTCGACACTGAGGATATTGTGAACGGTGAGGCCGTACTTGAGGCAGTGCACGCCGCCGGAATTATTGCCGACATTGCCGCCAATCGTGCAGGCGATCTGGGAGGACGGATCCGGCCCGTAATAGAGGCCGTACTGGGCGGTTTCCTCGCTGATCGCAAGGTTGCGCACGCCGGGCTGCAGCCGGGCCGTTCTCGCCAGCGGATCAATATGCACAATGCGATTGAAGCGCGCCAACGACAGCACAATGCCGTCTGCATGGGGCATTGCGCCAGCACTCAGCCCGGTGCCCGCACCCCGTGCCACTACCGCGATCCCTTCCCGATGGCACAACCGCATGACTTCCTGCACCTGGGCCACGGTTTCCGGCAACACCACCAGTAGCGGCATTTCGCAGAACATCGACATGCCGTCGCACTCGTAGGGCTTCATGGTTTCTTCGTCAGCGATCACAAAATCAGGATCGATAAACGTTCGAAACCGGCGAGCGAGAGCATCCCGTTTGTGGCTGTGAGACTGCGTCATCAATAGGCTCCGGCCGAAATGATTCGGAGAGTGATGGAGAGTGATAAAGGCGCCCGGAGAGACTTAGCCCCGCGCCGCCATAAAGTGATCGATTCCCGCCTGGGCACAATCCATATCCTGCTGGGGCGTACCGGAACTGAGGCCAATACCGCCCACTACTTCGCCATCTACGGTCACCGGCAAGCCGCCGCCAACCGTCGACAGCCGACCGCCCACTTCGGTGTGAATGCCAAACGCAAGATTGCCCGGCACACAGACTTTATTGTAGTCGTGCGTGGCCTTGCGTGCCGCAGCGGCTGTGTAGGCCTTGTCCTGAGCGACAATCACGCTGGATGTCTTGCCGCCATCCATACGTTCAAACGCCACCAGATTGCCGGATTCATCGGTAATCGCAATGCACATGGGCACGCCGATTTCCTGTGATTTGCGGGCAGCGCCCTCTATCAGCAGGCGGGCATCCGCCAGATCCAATCGTTTCATCGTGAGCATGGTTGTCCACCCTATTCGTTGAGTATCCAATTGTTATAACGGTGAAAGCCGCATCATGACCATGCGACTTTCATCGGTAACGCTATCAACCCCTGCCCGCTAGCCGTACACCATATTGGGTAACCAGGTGATAATTGCCGGGAACAGGATGCACAGGATCAGCCCCAGGCACTGCAATGCGAGAAACACCAGCGAGGATCTGAAAATCGTCGCCATGGAAATTTCCGGCGGGCATACACCCCGAATATAGAACAACGCATAACCAAACGGCGGACTGAGAAACGACATCTGCATATTCACCAGGTACAACACCCCAAACCACAGCACCACATCGTCGCCCGGCACTGCCGGCAAGCCGAACAGACCCTCAAAGGTCAGTGCCTGCACGATCGGAATGAAGATCGGCACAGCCAGCAGCAGAATGCCCACCCAGTCCAGGAACATGCCCAACACCACCAGCAGGAACATCAGCAGGAACAGAATGCCGTAGGCCGACAGACCGGTGCCGAGGATAGCTTCGGTGATGAAGTCCTGGCCGCCCTGCAAAATATAGAAGCCTACAAACACCGAGGCACCGAACATGATCCACAGCACCATCGCGGAGGCCTTGGCAGTTGTTACCGATGCATCCTTGAGAGTCGCGACAGAAAAGGCGCCATGCTTCCAGGCCACAAGAATCGCGCCGAACGAGCCAATACCTGCGGCTTCCACCGGTGTCGCGATACCGCCGAACAGCAACCCCAGCACCAACGCAACCAGAATCAACGGCGCGATCAGATCTTTCAAAAGCAGCAGCTTGGCGCCAATAGAAATCCGCTCATCTTCCGCGACCGGCGGCCCCAGCTCCGGGTTGATCCAGGTGCGGATCAATACATAGGCGATGTACATGCCGGACAGCATCAGCCCCGGAATCACAGCCCCCAGATACAGCTCGCCCACTGACTGCTGGGCAACAACGGCATAGAGGATTGCGAGAATCGAGGGCGGAATCAGGATTCCCAGCGTACCGCCCGCCATAATCGAGCCGAGAGCGATCTGATGGTCATAACCCCGCTTCAGCATCGCTGGTAGCGCAATAATCCCCATCGTCACAACGGCCGCACCGATGACGCCCACCATCGCCGCCAGGATAGTGGAAGCGATGATCGTGGCTGTCGCCAGGCCACCACTCAAGCCGCCCATCCACTTGTAGACCACGTTGAACATTTCTTCGATCAGCCCCGCCCGCTCCAGCATGGACGCCATAAAGATAAACAGCGGAATTGCAGCCAGATCGGAATTGGTCATCATCGGGAAGATGCGGCTGGGGACGATGTTCAACATCAGGCTGTCCCCCACCAGATAGATAAAGGCCACCCCGAGGCCGCCGGTCACAAACGCCAGCGGCAAGCCCATCATCAGGGCCACCAGCAGAGATCCAAACATCAGATAGGTCAACGGACCAATCTCGACGCCATCCAAACTGCCGGCCAGCCGGAACAGGAACACCTCCTCTTCATAGGGGTCGTAAAACAGGATATTGATCACTTCAACGCAGATGATGAACGCCAGCACCAGGGTGCAGATGACCATCAGTGCAGTGCCCAACTTGCCGATCACAGGGTTCAAGGGTGAGGCATTACCTGACGAGGTCATCATTGCGCAGGCTCCTGTCCCATCCGGACAAACAGGGCAATGTCCTTGATCAGCTTGGAAATACCCGCCAGCAAAATCAGCACAGCGCCCAGCAACATCATGGCCTTGACCGGCCAGTGCTGGATGCCCCAGGTCTCAACCGTGGTCTCATGCATGGAGTAGGAATTCATAAAGAAGGTCCAGGAGGTAATGACCAGCGCCAGCGCAAAGATAAAGAAGAACATGGACGTGAAAATATCCATTCCAACGCGGCCCCGCGCAGGCAGGAGGTTGTAGAGCACATCAACCCGTACATGGGCGCCATGCAGCATCGCAAAGGCACCTGCCAACAGGTACTGCATTCCCAGCAGCAAATAGCTGGCTTCATGCACCCAGATCGTCGGCATGTTGAACAGGTAACGCATGACCACTTCGAAGAAGTAAAAGCAGACCGCGTTGACGGTCCAGAAGGAGACAAAAACGCCCGATTTCTCGCTGATCCAGTCGATCGTTCGGGTAAAGGCGTTGGCCCCGACGTCGCTGTTGATTACCGGGTCTTCCTCGGCCTGAAGCTCGCCCATCACCGGATGGGATTCGGCCTCTGCGGCACCATCCTTACGTTGCTTGCGCCTGTCCAGCGCCATCATTATGAGCGGCATTACCGCTAACCAACCCCAATACGCCCAATGGGGCAACACAAAACCAAATCCTTCCAGATCCGACATGCCGGTACCTCTGACTACCTATGCCCAATAGGTGCGGAAGGAGCGTTACCCCTCCCTCCGCAGCGTGACAACAACAAAGCGATACAGGGCTATTTCATGCCTTTGATATCGTCTTCGTTCACGTAGCCGACTATGTCGTTCATCATGTAATCAAGCTGAAGCTGGAAGATTTCCTTCGCATCCTCGTCTTTGTTGGCCCATTTGAACCAGATTGGAATCGCCGCCTGACGGAAACGTTTGAGGTCATCCTGACTCAGACGCGACACCTTGCTTCCGGCTTGCTTGAACTTCTCCATCGCTTCGATATTGCGCTTCTGGATGGTCAGGTAATGCTTCTGGGAGTAGATCCGTACTTCATCCTCGACCAGCTGCTGCAGTTCAGGATCAAGTTTGTTCCAGGCGCGCAGGTTTACGGTCAGGTCCATCAGATCGACCGGCTGGTAGATAGACATCACCCCCGGAGGTCCGAACAGGATATTGTCTGTGACCTGGGCGAAACCAAGTTCGTAATTCACCGCAGGGCCAACGTAATCCGCCGCATCGATGGTGCCCTTTTCCAGCGCAGGGAAAATATCCGAGCCCGGCAGGCTGACGGTCGACACACCAAACTGCTGGAACACTTCGGCCACCATGCCGCCAGGCACACGGATTTTCATGCCTTTGAGGTCATCAAGGCTGCTGACCGGCTTCTTGGAGTGGATGATGTTGGCATCGTGCTGAATCGGCCCGACGTAAAAGAGACCAAATTTTTTGTAGATCTCACGGGTTTTCTCGAGCATGCCCAATGAGTAGAACATGGTGTCCCACTGATGCGGCTGATCCGGGCCGGCGGGGTATGAGGAGAGAAATACAGACGCCGGAATCTTGCCCGACCAGTAAAGGGTAAACGGATTCATTCCCTGCAGCACGCCATTGCGGACCGCGTCAAACAGGGCATTGTTGTCGGCAGCTACCGCTTTGGCCGGAAAGGGTTTGAAAATCAGCTCGCCACCGGACTTCTTTTCCATGTCGTTGCACCACTCCTCAAACAAGGAGTAGCCAACAGTGCCCGCATCCCAGACGGACTGGATTTTCCAGGTGGTCGCGGCCTGCGCCGGTGCCGCAAAGAAAAGGGACGTCCCTATCAGCGAGGTCGCAACAGCCAGGGATCTCAAAAATCCCCGGCGTGAACGCGCGGGCCTGATCTTGTGTTCAGTCAAATGGGTATTCATCGACAAGTCTCCAGTTTCGTTTTTGTTGTTTGCTTGAACTGAGTACTGGTGCTGAATTCCATGAGAGCAGCGAGACTTGCTTCCTTCGGAGCCCGCACCTTGCACCGGGCAAAAAATTGCCCGAAGCATTTGAGAGCATCGTCACCAATTGCCGATTCGTCTAGAAACTAACCACTAGCTAAACGTCGAAGGTTTTTAACCTCTTCTCGCATCAATCCCGGCTAACAAATTGAAACCATAACAACTTCGAAAACAAAACTAATTCGCAGCGACACATTTAAAGCATCGCTTTTTGTGACACAAAATAGCGCCGGTAACATTGCGGATAACATGAAAAAACAGTCTGCGGCTTGCGCTTGGCTGCTTTTATCGCCAAGCTTCGGATTAGCTCCATGGAGGGCGGTAACAGCGCCGATCAGGCCGTCTGGCAGTGGTTTCTGCACAGGGATGCATTCTGCCCCCCTGTTTTCGCCACCCGCGTATTCGCAGCTGCCCCACTCACGCGACCTTGAGAAAAAGCGGTATTTCGAGATCTTTGCATGTCAAAAGCAGACACCAACATTCATCTCGGGATGGGTCCCACGCCGCGCTGGGCGTTTTCTGAATACGAACGCGTGAGGCACCGGCTTCCTGCCCCGCCCACCCATGCGGTCGTGCCTGAGCAGGTGCCCTCGCTGGCAGCCCTTGAGCCGTTCTTCGATGCGTTTATTTTTGATGCGTTTGGTGTTCTGAACATTGGAGAGCAGGCGCTGCCTGGCGCACTTGCCCGGGTTGAACATCTGCTGGCAATCAACAAACGCTGCCTGATCCTCTCCAATGCAGCGACAGCGAGCACACAGGCTTTGTTGCTGAAATACCAGACGATGGGGTTTGCGCTCGAGGAAGACCAGCTGATCTCCAGCCGCTGGCTATTGGAAGAGTCGCTGGAGACTGCGAAAAAGCCGGGATTGTGGGGCGTGATCGCGCCACTGGAAGCCAACCCGCAAACACTCCCCGTCAACTACACCCTGATTCAGGGCCGGCCTGATGCCGGCATGCGCGAACAGATGGACCGTTGTGACGGCTTCATACTGCTCAGCAGTCAGGGCTGGGACACCGCCCATCAGGCTTTGCTGGAGGCCAGTCTGGCCGAATACCCGCGACCGGTGGAAGTGGCCAATCCGGACATAGTCGCACCACGCGCGACTGAACTGTCACTTGAACCGGGTTTTTTCGCCCATCGCCTGGCGGACAAAACCGGCGTCACCCCGGTGTTTTACGGCAAACCTTTTTTACCGGCCTATCACGCTGCGCTTGATCGGTTGGAAGGCATTCCCAGAGACCGGATTCTCATGGTGGGCGACACCCTGCATACCGACATCCTCGGCGGCCAGAACGCCGGCGTGCACACCCTGCTGGTCACAGCTCACGGCGCACTCAAGGGGCTGGACGTCGCCACCTGCATGCAACGCTCCGGCATTTATCCGCACTATATTGCGCCGGAGATTTAACGCGACCTTGCCCCGGCCTTATCGTCCTCTTTGACATCAACCACGGGCGTCACCTCGCAGAAGACACATTCCTCGGTATCCACCGCAGCGCCGCCGGTTTCGACATAGCGTACGCGTTGATGGCTGCGGTCCCGGTTGGCTGATACGGCATACTTGCGGTTTTTCCGGCTGTCCGCTGCGTGATGATCACTCATGAAAAGCCCCCACAATCACATCCCGGTAGTTGCGGATTCGGGACACGTATTGCACCGGTTCGTACCCCCTGGCATAGCCGTATCGCAGCGTTGAGTAGTACTGCTTGTCAGACAACAGAGGCAGGACTTCGCGCATGTCGATCCAGGAATCCGGATTCTTGCCCAGCTTGCGCGCCAGTGTGCGTGCATCAAGCAGGTGCCCACGGCCGATGTTGTAGCTGGCCAGCGCCAGAAAAGTCCGATCCGGTTCTGGAATGGTATCCGGCAGACGACGATGCCGGTCCGCCAGATAACGTGAGCCGCCATCGATGCTTTGTACCGGGTCCAGTCGGTTTTCGACGCCCAGTGACTTGGCCGTATTCAGCGTCAGCATCATCATGCCACGCACGCCGGTCGGGCTTTTGGCATGCGGATCCCAGTGCGACTCCTGATACGCCTGGGCAGCAAGCAGGTCGGCGGGCATGCCGGTTTGCTCCTCCGCCGTCAGAAAATGCTCTTTGAACTTGGGCAGACGGGCATCAATGCGGCGATTCAGCGCCCGCACATCCACAAAATCAAACTCGCCGATATAGGTGTAGTAGCGATAGTCGACTGCGCTGATCGCCACCAGACCCTTTTCACTTTTCATCCAGTCGGTCGCGGTTTTAGCAAGATCGTCGCGTCCTTTCGGCAGGTACCAGCCCATCGGTTGCGGCTCGTTCAGATCCATGGCGATGGCAAGATGCGGCATGTACCGGCGGTTGACCTGCACGATATTCGAGTCAGCCACCGTGCAATCGAGTTTGCCGTCAGCCACCTCACCCAGCAGACGCTCAGTGCTCATGTCCGTGTCTTCGGAAAACCTGAGTTTGTCGTTAACCTCCGCCAGCGCCGTGAGGGTTTCGGCGTAACTGGAACCGGCGGTCACCCGAATGTTCAGGTCGCGTAATTCTTCGGGACGTTCTGCAAAGGGGCGCAAATCCCGGTGACAGACCAACTGCTCGGTAATTTCTGTGTGGGAGGGACCACGCGTAAGCCTGTCATCACGAGACGGCAAAAACGTCAGGCCGGCTGCTGCGATATGGGTATTCCCGTCGGCCAACCGATCCAGCACAGCCGAGGTTGAGTCCAGCACCTCCCATTCCACTTTCCAGCCTTTCGCCTTGGCGAAGGCTTTTATCAGCGCAAACTCCGGTCCAACCGGCTCTTCATTGCGATTGAGGTAGTAGGTGGTTGAACCATTGCGGGTGACAACCTTGAGGACGCCCGTCTCATCTGGTGGCGGAAAAGCCTTGCCTGGTTCGGTCTGGGGCTTATCGCTTGTATCACCGGTTTCCGATACCGATGGGGAGGAGGCATCGCTGCACCCTGTCATAAAAAATGTGAGGACCAGCACCAGTCCAAAGGGAAGATTTATCGGCATATCAGGATCTCCCGGAATATCTTTCTTGTATAGATACATTTAACAGGCTGCGCCCGGCTTATCCAGACTGTTTCGGTATCCAAGCGTACACCGTTAGATAAAACCCAGAACTCCGTATGCGTCTATTTTTTTTACACAATCAAAAATCGGAGCCTTTTCTTACACTCAAACTACTGTTTTATATGAGATTTAATTTAAGGCCCGATTTTTGCTTGATGGAAAGCTAACAATTTCATTTATTATTAGCGTCTTCTGGAGAATCTTCCTGTGCTTACATTCAACAAATTAATATCGACAAGCTTCATCACTATTGCACTTTCCCTGGGCACTTCAGCGGCTAGTGCCAGCATTATCGGTATTCCTGATTTACCGGAAAATCTTCTGATCAACGGTAGCTTTGAAGACCCGATTATTGAAGCAGGCACATGGCAGCACTTCACTTCCAGCGAAGTACCGGGCTGGGATGGCAGCAACATCGAAATCTGGAATGACTACAATGGTGTCACCGCTGCCGAAGGCAGCCAGTTCGCAGAACTGAATGCGCACCCGAACACAAACACCGTATTCGGTATCTTCCAGTCGTTCGTCACCACAGCTGGCAACTGGTACGACATTTCGTTTGCCTACCGCGCGCGCTCAAACGACAACGAAGCCTTTAACGTAAGCGTAGCCGGCCTCGACACCACACTGAGCGATCACACCACTCAGGAATGGTCACTATTCAGTGGCAGCTTTCTGGCAACGTCTGACTCAACCACTTTGGCCTTTACCACTGTTTCACCGGCAACTGGCACCTACGGCAACTTCATCGACAACGTTAGAGTAAACGCCGTAGCCTCAGTTCCCGAGCCCGCTACGCTGGCTTTGATGGGTCTGGGCCTGCTGAGTCTCGGGGCGACCCGCCGCAAGAACTAATCCCGGCATTCAGCCCTTCAGAAAATGCAGCGCCAGTCGCTGCATTTTTGTTTTACCGCTCCCAATTCGCCCCTTCCATGTATCCTGCCTCTCATGTCCGATCTATAGTGATACGGTGACAGATTGAGTCCGTAATCAGTTTGGCCTGCTTTGTGCAGCGATTCCGACTCAGTCTTGCGAGAATGATCAACGGCCATGACATTCAAAGAATCAACACTTCCAAAGCACACCATAACCCGCCGTCTCTTCCGCTGGGCGTTACGCAGCCTTGTGCTGTTGCTCGCCTTGCTGGCAGGCCCGCTTATGATGGCCGCCTGCAGTGGTATTCAGAGCCAGCAAAACTGGTACGACACCGATCGCTCAAGCGCAAAGATAGCGCCACTCCCAAGCGCTGCCGAAGAGGCGATTGTGCAGGTTTACCACGCCAGAGCATTTGGATGGCGGGGCTATTTTGCAGTTCACACCTGGCTGGCCACCAAAGAGAAAGGGGCAAACAGCTACTGGGTTCACGATGTAACCGGCTGGCGCCAGCGGACCATGCGATCCTATGCCGCAGAGCCCGACACTGCCTGGTATGGCAATCCACCCACGCTGATTGCTGATATCCGGGGCTCGCAGGCTGAGGTTGCGATTCCGAAGATACTGGCAGCGGTGGAAGCCTACCCTTATGCCGATCGCTATCAGGCCTGGCCCGGCCCCAACAGTAATACCTTTACCTCCTGGGTGATCCGCCAGGTACCCGAGCTGTCGGTGGCGCTCCCCAATACCGCCATCGGCAAGGATTACCTCGGCCCACGACTGGTCGCCACCACGCCCAGCAATTCCGGTCTGCAACTGTCCTTACTTGGCTATGCCGGCGTGCTAGCCAGTGTGCGCGAAGGCATCGAACTGAACCTGCTGGGCTTGTCTCTGGGCGTGGACCCAATTGCGCTGGGCATCAAACTGCCGGGCATCGGTGAACTGAGTTTGCTGGAGCCCTGGCAACCGGACAGCACGACGAACACAGCTACTGCCGAATGACCGGTAAAAACGGGTGCCAGATTCAATAGTGCCAGGTACTTCAGGACGGGGAATCAAGGGGACTGAAATGCCAGATACGAGTCAGGCAGAAACCGGGTAAATCAAACCGGAAGAGTGATGGGCGCTGCCCCTGGCAACAGGCACAGCGCGCTGTTTGCTGAACAGTATCGGGTTGCCGTCAGATGCAGCTGCATCGGACCTGAGCCAGATAAAATCAACATCAACTCCGCCAGAAGGGCTTGCTGGCTTCACGCAACAAACTACCCGGCGCAAGACCGATATCGCGTTCAATCATTGCGACGTTATCCCGATTGATATCGCGGCGAAGGGAACGACGTTCAGCCGAACGCTGATTCCAGACTTTCAATGTGCGGACAAATGCTGACGATTTTGCGGGCATGATGATCACCACTCTCTGTGATTAATGACTGTGTCGCTTATGCAACCATCTATCTCCAAATAGCCTTCAGAGAATCGGTTACAGCGTCAGCCTATGGTCACAGATTGAGCGGTTTTTCGGCAGATACAGAGAGGTCAATTTATGACCAGTACAGTTAGCATGCGACCTGTTTCATGCCTGTAATTGTACTTACTTTTGTGGTTTTCCACTGCCAACCTCACTGCCGACGGAATTAACTTCATCCTATTAAAGCGACACATTACCGGGTTTTCTGCTGGCCACTTTGCCCTGCTCACTGGTAGCGTGAATACCTGACATTGCCAACGGGACTCACCATGCAGATTCTGTCAAAAAACGATGTTGCCCAGGCCCTGCCCTGGGTCTCTCTGGTCGACAGACTGGATCAGGCTTTCAGGGGCGGCATCGAAACGCCGCCCCGTCATCACCACGCCATTGAGCGCCCTGATGGCGAGGCCACCATGTTGCTGATGCCGGCGTGGGAATCCGCTGACACTCAGCCGGGCTACCTTGGCGTCAAGATGGTCAACGTATTTCCCCAGAATGCCGACAAAGGCATGCCAGCCATTGCCGGGGTCTACCTGCTGAGTGATGGAGCGAACGGTCAGCCGCTGGCCTGTATTGATGGCAGCGAACTGACACGACGGCGCACCGCTGGTGCCTCTGCACTGGCGGCTCGCTATTTGGCCCGTGAGAGCGCCGAAACGCTGGTGGTTATAGGTACAGGTAAGCTGGCGCCAATGCTGATTGAAGCCCATGCTGCAGTCCGCCCGATCCGCAAGGTTATCGTGTACGGTCGTAACCTCGACAAGGCCCGCGCCCTTGCCGACGCCTACCTCGGCTATGCCGCCGGTCAGGTGCCATTTGAAGACGTCACAGCGACCTCCGATCTGGAGAGCGCCGTTCGCGGGGCCGATATTGTCAGCGCAGCCACGCTGTCAACAGCACCGATTATTCATGGCGAATGGCTAACGCCAGGCACGCATGTTGATCTGGTCGGCGCTTTCCGCCCCAATATGCGCGAAACCGACAGTGAATGCGTCGCCCGTGCGGAGGTGTTTGTTGATTCCTACGCCGGGGCTAAAGGTGAAGCCGGCGATCTGCATCATGCAGTAAACGAAGGGCGCTTCAATATGGACGATGTTCACGCAGAACTGGCTGAACTGAGCCGTGGCGAACACCCCGGACGATCCCGGGATGATGCCATTACCCTGTTCAAATCGGTGGGCGTATCACTGGAGGATCTCGCGGCGGCGATTCTGGTATGGGAGAACCGCACGTCCGAGTAGACGGATCTCAGCCCTTGTCGGCAACCCGGTGTTCGTAGGTCGCATCCAGTCGTGATTTGAGATAGTCGGCAAAGGTGATCGGCTCATATTTGGGCGCTTGATCCGGGTAGATATCCCGTGGATCAACAACCGAATCCGGATTGGCTTCCAGAAAGAACGCAATGGAGTAGCGCTCTTGCTCCGGCGGGCGCACGCGATGAGGTGTCGAGACGTAGGTGTCGTTACTCCAGCGCATCAGACAGTCGCCGATATTGCAGACAAAAGCGCCGGGCACGTGAGGCGCATCGACCCACTCCCCTTGCCGGTTCAGCACTTCGAGACCGGCCACTGAATCGGTGGCCAGCAGGGTCACGTTGCCATAGTCGGTATGCGCACCGGCGCCACCATCCTGCCGATCTGACTGGCCGGCTGTTGCCGGGTAATGCAGCATCCGCAGTGTCACGACCGGTTCGTTCAGGTGCTGGGCGAAGAACTGCTCGTCCGCCCCCAGATCCAGACTGAAACCACGGTGAATCACCCGCCCCAGATCCAGGCAGGCATCGAAGTAGCCCAACATGTGCTCGCGCCATTCAGGCAGCTCAGGCCAGAAGTTGACGCCCCGGAACGGCTTATTGGCCAGCACATCCGGGTGGTCTGCCGGCATCTCGGCGCCCAGATTGAAGGCCTCTTTCATATCGGCACCGGATTCCGGATTGAGCTTTTCATCCGCCATGGCAACATAGCCCCGATTGTGGGGCGAGCGCTTGATGGACAGCGCCTGCTTGTCTTCAACCGGGAGCGCAAAAAAACGACGGGCCTCTGCAAACGCCGTGTCGATTACCGCCTGGGGAATCCCGTGATCCACCGCATAGAAAAACCCCACTTCGCGGCAGGCTTTGCCCAGCTCCGCTGCGGTTTTTCTGCGCACATTGGCGTCGTCACTGCGCAGGCCTGCGATGGAGATAAGGGGGATTTGATTCATGTACAACTCCTAAACCATATCGACACGAAGATGGGACATCGCCCGGCATCGTTCATAAAGGGACACACCGCATTGTTGAGCGGTTTCAAGTACTCGGGCCTCATCGACCTGCGTTGAGCGCCCGTTTTCGATCAGGCAGCGGCCATCAACCCAAACCCGGCTCACGTTGCTGCCTCGGGCTGCGAACACGAGGTTCCATAGCAGGTTACCGCCGTCGTTTGTGACTTCATGGGGCGTCAGATTGGGCATGGCCAGATCCAGCATTACCAGGTCGGCCTTCTTGCCCACTTCAATTGACCCGATGTCCTTGTCCAGCCCCAGCGCTTTGGCGCCGCCGATGGTGGCCATACGCAGGATCTGGTCAGCCGGCAGGGCTGTGGCGTCAAGCCGTGTTGCTTTCTGGATCAGCGAGGCAAACTTCATTTCCTCGAACATATCGAGGCTGTTATTGCAGACCGGGCCATCAGTGCCAATGCCCAGCGTAATGCCTGCGGCCAGCATTTCCGGCGTGCGGGCCACACCACTCGCCAGCTTGGCGTTGCTGACAGGACAATGGGCAATCGCCGTGCCGGTGTCTGCAAGCCGTTTGATTTCATCATCATTGAGCCATACACAGTGAGCCAGCAGCGTGTTCTCACCCAGCAGGCCATAGTGATCGAGCATGCCAATAGAGCGCCGCCCAAAGTGGGCCAGCACGGCGGCCTCCTCTTCTTTCTGCTCGCAGGCATGGGTATGGATACGGACGCCGTATTCCTGCTGGCAGCGCACGGCATCGCGATAGGCATCTTCACTGCAGTAGAACAGGTGCTCCAGCCCCATCCAGACCTGTATCCGACCTTGCTGGCTGCCGTGACGGGTTTTGATCAGGCGCTTGTTTTCATCCCGGGTGGCGAAGAAATCCTTGCCCGGCTGATCCGCGACATAAGGTGCGAGATTCACTCGCAAGCCGATTTCACCCGCTGCATCTGCGCAGCGATCCATAAAGCGGAACATGTCCATCACACAGGTGGTGCCGCTTTTGAGGGCTTCGAGATAACACAGCCGCGCCGAGTGAAAAGCATCCTCTTCGGTCAGCGCCCGGTGCTCGAGCTGGTAATGGGGCAGCCATTCCATCAGCGGCATATTCTCGGTCACACCGCGCATCAGGCTGGAATGAGAGTGACTGTCGACCAGCCCCGGCATCAGCGCATGCTTGCCCGCGCCATCAATGACCTTTGCTCCTTCAGGGATCGCAACCTCAGCGGATGGCCCCACGGCCACAATGCGATCATCTTCGACCACCACTGTGCCATCGGGAATCACCCGGTTGCGGGGATCCACAGTAAAAATGGCGACGTGGGTAATGGCAAATAGCGTCATAGCTTACTCAGGCCGGTAAAACCGGCGGCTCAAGGTTCACGGTATCGCAGTTGTCACCGGCACCCCGGCGATCAACTACCAGAAAATCAGCGTCGCGCCCGACCGGCAGCAAGGGCGCATGCCAGGTGCCGGCACGGTAGTTCACCCCCTGCCCGGCTTCTACCCGAAACACACAAATCCGGGCCGGATCAAACTCGCCCGGTGGCGCGACCACCACCCAATAGGGCGTATCGCCCAGCGGCATAAACGCCTGACTGCCCTGCGGGTGACGTTCCATCAGTTCGATCACCAGCGGTTCCAGCGGCTGCCCCCGGAATATAGAGATAATGGCATCAGCATTTTCTCCCAGCGTTTCTACCGCCGCCAGCGCATGAAAGCGCTCGGTTCGCCCATCATTGATCGGGAAGGAATCAGCCCCTTCAGCACTGATCACATCACCGAAAGGTGCAAAGGCTTCCCGGGTCAGCGGTTGGCTGGCAATCGTGCGCGGCGTGCTCATTTAACCGGCTTCCCCCAGAGACGAACACGACTGATGCCACCGTCCGGAATGCTGTTCACCCGAATGTGGGTAATGGGCCCGACATCTTTGAGTTGGCTGAATTCATGAATGGCATCAGCCGTCAGGGGCTGCTCATCCATCAAGGTTTCCCAGAACATGCTCTGGGTAGTTATGGACTGGGTCGTGCCCTTTTCGACGCAAGCGGCCTGAATTGAGCAACGGGCAGGAAAATTGCCTTTGAAGTGTGCGGTGTCGATTTCAATACCGTCGACCACACCCTTGTGGCCCAGCTTCAGAATACACCACTCATTGCCGGGTTCGCGGCGCCGACGGGTTTCCCAGCCATCGCCCATATTGAGGCCCCGGCCGGGACGCAGCAATTTGCGGGGTTCACCATAATGGGCATCGCTCCAGGCCACCTGATCGCCGCCATTAGCGAGCGCCAACAGGTCGAGCCGCTGGTTCAGGTCACGATTGTTCCAATCGCAGAACGGCTGACCATAAACGCGGAAACGGGCCATGCCCCCATCCGGCCACAGGTGCAGGCGCAGATGTGTCCAGGGGCCGGATGCGGCAAGGGCCTGGAAACTGTGATCGTTACCAGCGAGCGAAACCGCGGGCAGAATTTCCTGCCAGTCGGCGTCATTACCCGGATCGGATTCCGGCGACCAGCAAGCTTCGATGGACGCCGCAGGCGCGAAATTGCCGGTGAAGAAGCTGGTATCAAAATCCACCCCATGCAACACACCGGGCATCGCAAGACGCAGGATGCACCAGTCATGGCCCGTATCCCGGCGACGGCGGGTTTCCCAGCCGTCCATCCACTTGCCGTGATCGTCGTACTTGTCGGGATAAAAACGTGCGGGCTCCGGGTTCAGCATGCGTTCACGGGGCGCAAAAAACTCATCTGTCACCCAGCTTACAGCCGCTCCCAGACTGGCATCCGCCAGGTTCAGGTAATCCCGGGTAAACGCCGGGCCATCAACAATCGGGGCAACCTGCACATCACTCATATTCGCTCTCTCTTCGGACTGACTCGATTGACGGTCACTCAGGTGTATAGGGGTGTTCCGCTTTCCAGTGGCGGGCGATATCAATGCGCCGGCAGATCCAGACCTGTTCATGCTGCTGGATATGGTCAAGAAAACGCTGCAATGCCCGGAAGCGGCCGGGCCTTCCAATCAGGCGACAGTGCAGACCTATCGACAACATCTTGGGCGTCTCGGCGCCTTCCTGATAGAGCACATCGAACGCATCTTTCAGGTACTGGAAAAACTGCTCGCCGGAATTGAAGCCCTGGGGCGAGGCGAACCGCATGTCATTGGTGTCCAGGGTATAAGGCACAACGAGATGCGGCGTCCGATCGCCGTATTGGGTCTCAACAGTCGTCCAGAATGGCAGATCGTCACCGTAGTAATCACTGTCATACTCAAAGCCGCCTTCTTCCACCACCAGCCGCCGGGTATTGGGGCTGTCGCGCCCGGTGTACCATCCCAGTGGCCGCTGGCCCGTAAGTTCGGTGTGGATCGCGATGGCTTCGCGCATGTGCTCGTGCTCGTCGGCTTCGCTCATGTCCTGATAGTGAATCCAGCGCAGGCCATGACAGGCGATTTCATGATCCTCTGCCAGAAAAGCCTGCGTGACTTCGGGGTTGCGCTGCAATGCGGTGGCGACGCCAAAAATGGTGAGCGGCAGACCGCGCTTTTTGAATTCGCGCAGCACCCGCCAGACACCGGCGCGGGAGCCGTATTCGTAGATCGACTCCATACTCATGTGGCGATCGGGATAGGCCTGCGCGCCAATGATTTCGGACAGAAAGACTTCGGAATGGCTGTCGCCGTGGAGCACACAGTTCTCGCCACCTTCCTCATAGTTCAGCACAAACTGCACGGCAATGCGGGCGTCACCGGGCCAGTTGGCCTTTGGCGGGTTAGCGCCGTACCCGATCAGGTCCCGCGGGTATTCCGGTGTCATACTCATTTGGGCGGCTCCAGACCACATCCCCTCAGAATAACCGAGATAAGGAAATCGGCAGCATGGTCAAAATCACGCTGCTCATACTCGGCCTTGTTTTCGACCATCAGGATTTGCACCTGAAAATCGGCGTAATGCTGGGTCGATGACCAGATCAGAAAGATCAGCTGTACCGGATCAACGTTTGCCATCCGGCCCTCGTCGATCCATTGCTGAATCACGCCAGCCCTGCCCCGGACCCACTCCCGCATATTGGTTCGCAGGTGATCTTTCAGGAAAGGTGCCCCCTGAATGATCTCCATAGCAAACAGGCGGGAAACCAGTGGATGGGAACGTGACAGCTCGACCTTGGTGCGGATAAAGCTGGCCAGACACTCGGCCGGGTCGTCCTCCGGGCTGATTTCGGAAAACACCGCGTTCCAGCGGGTCAGGATGTCATCAAAAAGCGCATGATAAATTCGCTTCTTGCTACTGAAATAATAAAGCACGTTCGACTTAGGCAGCTCGGCGCGCTCTGCAATATTCTGGATCGTGGTGCCGCGAAAACCATGCTGGGCAAATTCCTGCTCGGCGGCCACGATAATACACTCTCGGTTGCGTTCACGAATCCGGCCGGGGCGGTATCGCCGCCCGCGGGAGTCGGCTTCCTGCCGTTCCGTAGCTGTTTCGCTTTCAGGCTGGAGAGTCATCTTTGTTGCCTCGCCCCAGGTCCGGGAGCCCGACACCTGCCGGACTCCCGGAATGGATCAGAAGTGGAACTTCACGAGCGCACTGACCGCGCTCTCTGTGGCCATGAGGTCGTCATCGCCCACACCATACTTGTTGTTCCAGTAAGAGTATTCGATACCGGCATACAGCATGCCCGGGTTACCCGCATAGTTACCCAGATCCAGCTTGAACTGCGGGTTAAAGTGGAAATCTGACGCGTGATCATCTTCCGCAGTTGACCAGTCGATGTAACCATCAAACAGGAAGCGGTTCGCACCCAGTTCAAACGGTGCACCCCAGGTAATGGTCAGCTGCAGGTCGTTGTCAGGATTCTCGAAGCCGGGCGCATCCGAGTTATTGGCAGCATAAAATCCGAAGGTATTGAAATACTGGAAGCCAGGTACATTCCAGGCCAGGCCCGCACCGGTCAGGTAGTTATTCTGCTGCGGCGCTCCACCGAATTCGTAGGTGGCTGCCAGCAGCACGTCCTTGACCGGACCGAAGCTCAGGGTCTGGCCCGTTGCCCAGCTCAGGCTCAGTGTGGGGGAGAACTCACCGTAAACGTTGTCATCGCCGCTACCGGAAGCGCCGCGGCCGTGATTACGGTCGATGAAGAAGAAAGTGCCGCCCCAGTTATGGCCGGTGGCATTTTCGAATGTGAATACGGTGTCCTCAATCTGCCGATCGCCGAATGTTTCATAATCGGCGCTGTGAAGCACACTGATACTGGAATCGCCAAAGAACTTCTCGGCGTGAGCGACAGGCATACAGGCAACGGCAATACAGCTGGCTAGCAGGGTCTTTTTTAGCGCTTTCATGGTACATCCTCGGTTACGTTATGTTGTCCATCGGTCGGCGTGATTGACACACTCTTTTTTTATTGTCGGGGTCCGCAGAGACGGCCATCGGACACCCTGTCGAAGGTATTGCAAAGCGGCCACGCAGGCGGCGCCTTGCAACGCCTGCTAACGGCTTGGCCGGTACGGCTGGCCAATTGATAAAGGGGTATTCAGTCGCGTGCGGGTCGGGTTGCTCGACAGCAACACCAGCACGATGATCGTCACCAGATACGGCAGCATCGCCAGCAGTTCGGGCGAGATATCCCAGCCGAATCCCTGCAGCACCAGATGCAGAATACTGGCGACACCAAACAGATAAGCGCCAAACAACACACGCCCCGGGCGCCAGGTCGCAAAAACCACCAGCGCCAGCGCGATCCAGCCCCGCCCTGCGCTCATACCTTCGGACCACATCGGGGTATAGGCCAGTGACAGGTAAGCGCCAGCAAGCCCCGTCATGGCCCCGCCAAATCCTACCGCCAGATAGCGGATGAGCAGCACCGGCATGCCATTGGCGTTTGCAGCTTCAGGCGACTCGCCGACAGCACGAAGCAAAAGACCTCCGCGGCTATACCGAAGGAAAACGTACACCACCACAAACATCACCAGAGAGGCGTAAACCAGCAGGTCCTGATTGAACAGGATCGGGCCCAGCACCGGAATGTCGCTGAGTAGCGGAATCGCAATGCGAGTAAACCCATCAACGGTATGGCCCACATAGTCCGACCCGACAAATGCACTCAGCCCCGTGCCGAAAATGGTCAGTGCCAGACCGGCGGCATATTGATTCGCGGCAAGCGTGACGGCCATCAGAGCAAACAGCAGTGACATCGCAACGCCAGCCGCTACGCCCGCCACAACACCCCACATCAGGCTGCCGGTTGTGAGCGCACCGATAAAGCCGGCCATTGCCCCCACCAGCATCATGCCTTCCTGCCCGAGATTCAGAACGCCCGAGCGTTCGCAAATGAGTTCGCCCAGCGCGACCAGCAGCAAGGGCGTGCCGGCAACCAGAGTGGCAGACAGAATATTGATAATCAGGTCCATGCTCATTTCAGCGCTCCTGTCCGGCCAGCGTGGTGTTTGCAGCAGACGCGGGCGCCACCGGTTTTGCGGCCTTCGCATTCCAGCGCAGCCGGTAATGAATAAACGCATCACAGGTCAGCAGGTAAAACAGCAGCAGCCCCTGGAACAGACCTGTCATGGCCTTGGGAAGATTCATTGCAATCTGCATCATTTCGCCGCCAAGGAACGTCAGTGCCAGCAATGCGCTGCCCAGAATAATGCCGACCGCCTGCATGCGACCGAGGAACACCACGATAATTGCGGTGTAGCCATAACCCGGCGAAACCTGCGGCACCAGCTGCCCGATCGGACCGGTTACTTCCGACGCACCGGCGAGACCCGCCAGACCACCGGCCACCAGAAATGCAAACCACACCAGGCGTTTTTGGGGAAAACCTGCAAACGCAGCAGCTTGCGGATCTTCACCCAGCACCTTGAGCTGAAAACCGATAAATGTGCGCGAGAAAATCACGCCGACTGCCACTGCAGCAAGCAGCGCGAACAGCAGGCCAATGTGCAGCCGGGTACCGGGAATCAGCATCGGTAGCAGTGCCGAATCGGCAAACATGGCAGATTGGGGGAAACTGAATCCGAAAGGATCTTTGAGCGGACCATGCACCGCGAACAGCAACAGGTTGAGCGCGATGTAATTGAGCATGATGGTGGTGAGGATTTCATTGCAGTGAAAGTGCGTTTTCAGCAACGCCGCGATCATCGACCACAAGGCTCCACACACCACGCCGCCCAGCAATACCAGCGGCAACACCCAGAAACCGGTCGACTCGCTGAACTGAAGCGCCACAATACTGGCGCCGACAGCGCCCATCAGGAAATGGCCTTCGGCACCGATATTCCAGAGTTTGGCGCGATAGCACACCGTCAGGCCAGCGGCGCAGAGAAGCAGTGGCGCCATTTTCAAGCCCAGCTCGGCCCACCCGTGGCGGTCACTGATCGGCGTTATGAAGAAGTAGCGCAGCCCTTCCACCGGATCGCGATCCAGCAGCAGAAACACCAGAAAACCGGTCACCACGGTCAGCACCAGTGCCAGCACCGGCGAGCCATAGCGCATCAGTCTGGAGTCAACGCCCCGACGCTCAAGCGACAGCATGATTCACCTCCGCATCAGCGCTGTCGGCAAAATCGCCGGCCATCCACTGCCCCAGTTGTTCAATAGTAAGCGACGGTGTGGGCAACAGCGGTGACAGGCGGCCACCGCAGATCGCACCCATGCGATTGCAAAGCTGGAACAGTTCATCGAGATCTTCCGAAATAAGCAGGACAGCCGCGCCCTGGTCGCGCAGTTCCACCAATACCTGGTGGATGGCCACGGCTGAGCCCACATCCACACCCCAGGTTGGATGAGACGCCACCAGCAACGTGGGTTTTTGCAGGGCTTCGCGGCCGATTATGAATTTTTGCAGGTTACCGCCGGAGAGGCTGCGGGCGGTGGCATCAAGCCCGGAGGCTTTCACCTGGAAGCGCTCACGTATGCGCTGTGCGTAGTCGCGCACCTTGTTGTAAGACACCCAGCCTCGCTGGACCATTCCCTGTGCGGAGGCGGTCAGCAGGGTGTTATCAACCAGCGAAAGGTCCGGCACCGCGCCACGGCCAAGCCGGTCTTCCGGCACAACCGCCATGCCCTGACGGCGACGGGCATCAGGCCCCAGATTACCCACCGGCGTGCCCTGAAAGGTCAGGTGTTCGGCAGGCACCGTGATTTCGCCGGACAGCGCCCGCAACAATTCGTCCTGACCGTTACCGGCCACTCCGGCAATACCCACGATTTCACCGGCGCGCAGATTCAGGCAAATACGATCAAGGCTGGTGCCGAAAGGATCTTCGCTACGAAAGCTAAGTGAATGCATCTGCAGCAGCGACTCGCCCGGATCAGCCGGCGGCACATCGGTAGATAAAGGCGTACCCTCGCCGACCATCAGGCGGGCGATCGCATCGGTGGTTTCAATCGTGGGGTCACAGGCGCCAGTGACCTTGCCATGGCGCAGCACGGTAGCGGTATGACAAAGGTCCCGCACTTCCTGCAGCTTGTGGCTGATAAACAGGATACTGCAGCCTTCGCTGGCGAGTTGCCTGAGTGTGGAAAACAGATCCGCCACTTCCTGCGGAGTCAGCACCGATGTCGGTTCGTCCAGAATCAGCAACCGGCTGTTCTGGATCAGACAACGGACAATTTCAACGCGCTGGCGCTCACCGGTCGACAGGGTGTGCACAAAACGGCGGGGATCAAGCGCCATACCGTAGTGGGCCGACACCTCGCGAATACGCTCATCCAACGCGCGCCGGTCACGGGCCTCAGCCGCTGGCAGGGCCAGTGCAATATTCTCGGCAACGGTCAGGGTTTCAAACAGGGAAAAGTGCTGAAACACCATGCCAATACCCAACTGCCTCGCATGGGCGGGGCCTTGAAGGGTCAGCTTTTTTCCTTCCCAGTAAATCGTACCTTCATCGGGCTGGATAACGCCGTAGATAATTTTCATCAAGGTACTTTTGCCGGCGCCATTCTCCCCCAACAAGGCGTGAATTTCGCCCGCGTTGACCACCAGGTCTACGCCGTCGTTTGCCCGGCACCCCGGGTACTGCTTGACGATGTTCTCGAGCGTGAGCCGTGCCACTGCCGTCATTCCTGCAACCTCTGGCTTTAATAAACTGACCAAATAATCAACATTTGAATCAGAGCAATTTGCTTGCCAACTGGCAATAAAAATCTAAAAACACACAATCTGGACTAATTGGTCAGAAAATTGCAAAACATGCGACTATCTATACTGTGATTGTGTCGGGACAACTCCCTGACCAAGCCGTCGCCCCGACTTCTGAGCGAACCTGAACATCAGGGCCAACAGCGCGGAGCAATCGCGGTGTTAAGGGTACGAAATCAAGCGTTGCGAGGCACCTTGTGATTGAATTTTTTCTGAACGGCGAACATCAAACCCTGGCCAATGCCGACCCAAATCTGAGCATTCTCGAGTGGCTGCGCACCAAAATGCGGCTTACCGGCACCAAAGAAGGCTGTGCCTCCGGAGACTGCGGCGCTTGCACCGTCAGCATAGGCTCACCGGATCAAACCCGGCCGGAGCGCCTGCGCTATGACAGCATCAACAGCTGCATCGGGCTGGTCGGCAGTCTGCATGGCTGCCACCTGGTAACGGTCGATGCGTTGAAACAGGAACCTGTCCATCCGGTCCAGAAAGCGATGATCGACTGTCATGGCGCCCAGTGCGGGTTCTGCACCCCCGGCATCATCATGTCGCTGTTTACCCTGCACACCGCGCGACATAGCGATGCGTTGCTGGCGCAGCAGCCGGTTCCGGACCATCAACTGCTGGAAGCGCTGGCCGGCAACCTGTGTCGCTGTACCGGTTATCGCCCGATAATTGCTGCCGGCCGCAAGGCCTGTGTGGAAACATGGAGCCCCGCAGCAGACCAGCCGCAGCCCCTGTCAGGACCGGACTGGCTGCAAGCGCCGGACATGATCGCCGCATTGACGCGGATGGCCACCCAACGCTCGGGGCTCGAGGAAGTGGCCACCCATCGACGCTATGACACCCCGCTGACAGTTGCCGAATTACGAAGCCTGCGGGCCGATCACCCGAATGCCCGCCTGATCGCCGGCGGCACGGATCTGGCGTTGGAAATCACCCAGCAGCTGAAAGATCTGGAGCATCTGATTGCCGTGGATCAGGTCGCCGAACTGAAAACCACAGAGATCCGTTCTGACGCGCTTTATCTCGGCGCCGGCGTCACCTATCGACAAATGCAGGCGCTGCTTCCGCAATACTGGCCCCACTTCGCAGGCATGCTTGAACGTCTGGGCTCCTTGCAGATTCGAAACAAAGGCACGCTTGGTGGGAATATCGGTAACGCATCGCCCATCGGTGATATGCCGCCAGCGCTGATTGCCCTGGGAGCCGAACTGGAGCTGGACAGCACCGAAGGCGTGAGGCGATTGCCGCTTGAATCCTTCTTTCTCGACTACAAGAAGACGGATATCAAGCCTGGTGAATTTATCCGTGGCGTGACCATCCCTTTGCCACACGCCAATGACCAGTTGCTGCTCTACAAAATATCCAAACGGTTGGACGACGATATTTCCACCCTGCTGGGCGCGTTCTGGCTAAGGTTTGACGATGCCGACCGCACAACTCTGAGCGACTGCAGAATTGCATTTGGTGGCATGGCGGCTATTCCCAGACGGGCACAGGCAACCGAGAAGGCACTGATCGGCCAGAGCTGGGACGCGCACAGCATTGCGGCAGCTGTCGCGGCGCTCGCCAGCGATTTCCAGCCCATGTCCGATGTACGGGGCTCAGCCGATTACCGCAACACGGTGGCAGGCAACCTGCTCACCCGTGCATTGCTGGAAACCACGCGCTCTCACACTGACCCGGCCCTTCCGCTAACGGTGAACGACTATGCGTAAACTGCCCTCACATTCGGCACAGACGCCCACTTCTGCTCGCGGCGTCGCCGGCAAAAGCGCCCATCACGACAGTGCCTGGAAACACGTCAGCGGGCAGGCTCGCTATATCGATGATATTCCGGAAGCCGCCGACCTGCTGCACGCTGCTGTCGGCCAGAGCAGTGAAGCCTATGCCCGCATCCTGTCGATGGATCTTAGCGCCGTGCGCGAATATCCCGGTGTTGTCGCCGTCGTAACGGTAGATGACGTCCCCGGCCATACCGATATCGGCCCGGTCTTTCCCGGCGATCCGGTACTGGCCGGCGATATTGTGGAATACATCGGCCAGCCTCTTTTCGCGGTAGCCGCCACCAGCATGCGCGCCGCCCGACAGGCGGCCCGACTGGCGAAAGTCGAGTACGAAAAGCTCGAACCGGTGCTGACGACCGAAGCCGCGCTGGCCAAGCAATTCTTCGTGCGCCCCAGCCATTCCCAGTTACGTGGCGATCCGGACAGGGCGCTAGCCAATGCCCCCCATCGCCTGCAGGCCGACATGCATGTGGGTGGGCAGGAGCACTTCTATCTGGAAGGTCAAGCCTGTCTGGTGGAACCCACTGAGGACGCCGGCGTATTCGTGCACACCTCAAGTCAGCATCCATCTGAAGTACAGAAACTGGTCGCGGAGGTGCTGGATCTGCCGATTCACGAGATTCAGGTGGAGGTGCGCCGGATGGGCGGCGGCTTCGGCGGCAAGGAAACCCAGGCCGCGCCATTGGCCTGCATCAGCGCACTGCTGGTGCGCACCACCGGGCGCCCCGTAAAGTTTCGGATGGCCCGAGCCGATGACATGATCCAGACCGGCAAGCGCCACGATTTCTACAACACCTACGATATCGGCTTTGATGACAACGGCCTGCTGCAGGGCGCCGATATCATGGTGGCGGGTCGATGTGGCTTCTCTCCCGACCTCTCCGACGCGATTGTCGACCGGGCCATGTTCCATGCCGACAACGCCTATTATCTCGATCAGGCCCGCGTAACCGGCCATCGCTGCAAAACCCACACGGTGTCCAACACCGCCTTTCGCGGTTTCGGCGGTCCGCAGGGCATGATGATTATCGAGCGTGCGATGGATGATATCGCACGCCACATCGGCGCTGATCCGCTGGATGTGCGCAAGCGCAACCTGTATCGGCCCGGACGCGACCAGACCCACTACGGCCAGACTGTGGAACAGCACGTTCTGGCGGAACTGATCGATTCGCTGGAAACCAGCTCAGATTACCGGGAGCGCCGAACCGCGATCACCGCCTTCAACAGGCGCAGCCCGGTCATCAAAAAGGGCATCGCGCTGACGCCGGTCAAGTTCGGCATTTCATTCACCGCTCAACACCTGAATCAGGCGGGCGCGCTGGTGCATGTCTATACCGATGGCAGCATTCACCTGAACCATGGCGGAACCGAGATGGGGCAAGGCCTCTACATCAAGGTGGCGCAGGTGGTGGCCGCAGCCTTTCAGGTGGATCTGGAGCGCGTCAAGGTATCCGCGACCCGCACTGACAAAGTGCCCAACACCTCGCCGACAGCGGCATCATCAGGTTCGGACCTCAACGGCATGGCCGCGCTGGATGCCTGTGAAACCATCAAGCAACGGCTGGTGGATTTCGCAGTCCAGACCTACAAGGTCGAACCCGGTGACGTGACCTTCAGCAACAATCAGGTTCACGTGGGCACACAGGCGTTTGGCTGGGCCGAGTTTGTCCAGCAGGCCTATATGGCGCGGGTGTCACTCTCATCCACCGGCTTCTACGCAACACCGATAATTTACTATGACCGGGAAGCAGGCCAGGGCCATCCGTTCCTGTACTACGCTAACGGTGCGGCCTGTTCGGAAGTGGTGGTCGACACTCTCAGCGGCGAATACCGCGTGGTGCGCACCGATATTCTGCATGACGTGGGGCAATCGCTGAATCCGGAAATCGATATCGGCCAGATCGAAGGCGGATTTATTCAGGGCATGGGCTGGCTCACCACCGAAGAACTGGTCTTCAGCGACGAAGGGCAACTGCTGACGACCGGCCCGGCCACTTACAAAATCCCCGCCGTGTCTGACGCCCCGCTTGATTTTCGCGTGGCGCTGCTGCCCCACAGCCCGAACCGCGAGGCCACAGTGTTTCGCTCCAAAGCCGTCGGAGAGCCCCCACTGATGCTGGGCATTTCGGTGTGGAGCGCGTTGCGCGACGCCGTTGCCAGCATGGCGGACTATCGCTTCAGTCCGCCACTGGACACCCCGGCCACGCCGGAGCGTGTGCTGGGCGCGGTCACCGCAACCCGCCGCTTCGCCGGCCTGAACGACACCGCATCAGGAGCCGCACCATGCAAAAGCGCATGAACTGGTATCAGGCGGTCGCCGACTGCGAACAGCGGGGCGAACCCTATGTACTGGTCACCGTATTAGGGGTGACCGGATCCGTCCCCCGTGAACCTGCCAGCAAGATGGTGGTCACCGGCGACCAGAGCCACGACACCATTGGTGGAGGGCATCTGGAATACCGCATCATCGCCCGCGCCCGTGAAAGGCTTGCAGCGAAAGAGTACGGCTACGAAATGGCGAACTTTCCACTGGGCGCCAGCCTCGGTCAGTGCTGCGGTGGCAGCGTGGCGGTGATGCTTGAGGGCCAGCCCGGCAGCGATGCCCGACTGGTCGTGTTCGGCGCCGGCCATGTGGCACAGGCGCTGATGAGCATCATGGGCCAGCTGCCCTGGCAGGTGACCTGGGTCGACAGTCGCGAAGAATGCTTTCCCGAAGCGCTCCCGATCAACGTTCGCCGGCATCTGACGGACGATCCGGTTGGTGATGCTGCGAATCTGGCCACTGACGCTCACTGCCTGATCCTGACCCATAATCACCAGCTGGACTTTGATCTTTGCCGCACGCTGCTGACCGCTGATACGGCCGCGTCCATAGGGCTGATCGGCTCGCAAACCAAAGCCAACCGCTTTGTGCAGCGACTGGCACGCCGCGGCTTCAGCGACGAGACCATTGGCAGAATCCGCTGCCCTGTCGGCCATCCGGACGTTCCGGGCAAGCGACCGATGGAAGTCGCTGTATCGATTGTCGCGGAGCTCCTGGCCCTTGCGGCAGACGATGGCAACGGCACGCAAGCCGCAAGACGCGGGCTATCCTGGTCAGGGCTGAAAACCCTGATGCAGGAGACACCGGTCGCGACTGAAACTGACACCACGGAGAAATGAATGTCTCTTGAGTCCCTTAACCGGATGAGCGAAGCCGAGGCCCGCCACGCTCTGCAAACCTGTTGCGCGGCTGACCGCTGGATCAACGGGATGGTAGCCGCCCGCCCCTTCCCCAGCAGCGAGGCACTGCACGCCAGAGCCGCGACGCTATGGGCTACTTTGAGCGATGAAGACTGGCTGCAGGCATTTGATGCCCATCCCAAAATCGGCGATGTCACCAGCCTGAAAAAGAAATACGCCAATACCCACAGCCTGGCGAGTGGCGAACAATCCGCTACCGCCGCCGCCGACGAATCGGTGCTACAACGACTGAAAAACGGCAACGACGCCTACGCTGACAAGTTTGGCTTTATTTTTATCGTCTGCGCTACCGGCAAGTCCGCCGATGAGATGCTGGCGCTTCTCGAGGCTCGCTTGCCCAATACCCGAGCGCAGGAAATCGAAAATGCCGCCCGCGAGCAGGCCAAAATCACTCACATACGACTGGATAAACTGGCATGAGTAAAAGCCCGATTACCACCCATATTCTCGACCTGGGTACCGGCCGGCCGGCGGCCAATGTTGCCGTCAGCCTGAGCACCGGCGACAACGGCAACTGGACGCTGATCGCAGAAGGGACCACGGATGCCGACGGCCGCATCACTGACTGGTTTGAAGGCCCGATATCGCCCGGCCTTTACCGGCTTGAGTTCGCTACTGCCAGTTACTTCGGCGCACAGGACAAAGCCTGCTTTTACCCGCAAGTCACGCTGGATTTTGAAGTCAGCGACACTAACAGCCACTACCACGTCCCACTGCTACTCAATCAATGGGGCTACTCGACCTATCGGGGGAGCTGATGCCAGAACAGACAACCACATCGGCGCCGGAGCAGCGCGTAAAGGCGTTTCGTGGCCCGCTACTTTACTTCGTAGACGATCCCGGGTTGGGCGAACCGGATCAGGACAGTTACGTCTGGCTGCCGGACGGGCTACTCGTTATTGATAAGCAAAAGGTCAGTGCGGTTGGACCGGCCGATCAGCTACTCGACCAATTGCCAGCGGACTGTGAGCCGGAACATTGGCCAGACTCGCTTATCGTGCCCGGTTTTATCGATACTCACGTCCATCTGCCACAGCTCGGAGTGATTGGCAGCTACGGCACGCAGCTTCTCGACTGGTTGGAAACCTACACCTTTCCCGCGGAAATGCGCTTCGAGCAAACCGACTGGGCCCAGAGCCAGGCTAAACTGTTTCTCGATCAGCTACTCCGCCACGGCACCACATCGGCACTGGTGTTCTGCACTTCTCACCCGGGATCGGTGGATGCACTGTTCCAGGCTGCCGAAAAGCGCGGGCAGGCCATTGTGGGCGGCAAGGTGATGATGGATCGTCACGCACCCGAAGGCTTGTGCGACGAGGCCGAAACCAGTGCCCGCGACAGCCAGGCGTTGATTGATCGCTGGCACAACAGGGGGCGCCTGCGCTACGCCGTCACCCCCCGCTTCGCTCCCACCTCATCACCGCGCCAGCTGGAACTGGCCGGCGAGCTGGTGAAAGCCAACCCCGGCGTGCTGATGCAAACCCACTGGGCTGAAAACAAGGCCGAGATCGACTGGGTCGGTTCACTGTTTCCTGAACGGAAAGACTACCTCGACGTCTACCAGCATTACGGCCTGTTGAACGACCACAGCGTGCTGGCCCACGGCATTCACATTAACGACGACGACCGCCAGCGTATGGTCGATAGTGGCGCCCGCATCGCCTTCTGCCCCACCTCGAATACGTTCCTGGGCAGCGGCCTGTTCGATCTCAAAAGTGCCCACGATGCCGGTATCCCCGTAGGGCTGGCCACCGACGTCGGCGGCGGCACCAACCTGTCACTGCTCCCCACCATGGCCGAGGCCTACAAGGTATGCCAGCTGCGGGGCGAGTCACTGACGCCGTTTCATGCTTTCTATATGGCCACGCTCGGAAACGCCCGGGTACTGCATCAGGCAGATGAAACCGGCAGCCTCGAGCCCGGCAAGTTTGCGGACTTCCTGATTCTGGATCGCAGCGCGACGCCAATGCTCGGCCTCAAACAAGACCAGAGTGAAACACTCAGTGAACAGCTTTTCGATCTGATGATTCTTGGCGATGACCGGGTGATTCGCCGTACCTATGTTGCCGGCGAATGCCGGTTTGATAGGGATGCCGCCATCCCTGAACCCACCACAGGAGCAGTCGCCCATGGCAGCCTACCTCAGTGAATGGCTGAGTCTGATCATCCGTTGGTTTCACGTGATTGCAGGGGTTGCCTGGGTAGGCGCGTCCTTCTACTTCATCTGGCTCGACAACCACCTGCGCAAGCCGCCGGAGTGGAAGGTTAAAAAGGGCATAAAAGGTGATCTTTGGGCGGTGCACGGCGGCGGCTTCTACGAAGTCGCCAAGTACGAGCTGGGCCCGGAAGAAATGCCACCCGTGCTGCACTGGTTCAAGTGGGAAGCGTACAGCACCTGGCTCAGCGGCATGGCACTGCTGTTCACCGTGTACTACTTCGGCTCGCCGGGCTACCTGGTCGATGCCAGCCGCGCGGACCTGACACCCCTGGCGGCGGCCGCAATCGGGCTCGGTTTTATTGGCGGCATGCTGGTGCTTTACGAAGCCTTGATACGCAGCCCACTGGCGCGCAACGGCAAAGCCTTTGGGCTGGTGTTGTTTGCCCTGCTGGTTGCGGTGGACTGGACGCTGTTTCATATCTTCGCCGGTCGTGGCGCGTTTATCCATGTGGGTGCGGTTATTGGCACACTGATGGTGGGCAATGTGTTTCTCGGTATTATGCCGTCCCAGCGGGCACTGGTACGTGCAGTCGAGAACAACGAGACGCCGGGGCCTGAAGTCGCGCGACTGGCGGCACAGGCCAAGCTGCGATCAACCCACAACAACTACCTGACTCTGCCGATCATCTTCATCATGATCAGCAACCACTACCCGATGTTCTACGGCCACGAATACGGCTGGGCTGTGCTGGCAGCGATCGGTTTTATCACCGCTTTCGCCCGGCACTTTTTCAACCTTCGGCACAGGGGCGTTTACCGGCCATCGATCCTGCTGATTGCTGCGATCATGACGGTCATCCTGATCGGCGTGCTGGCGCCATCGCCGACATCCGTTCCGGCATCCCCATCCGGCTCTGATACCGAAGTGACCGACGCCGATATTCAGTCGCTGATCGACACCCACTGCACCGGCTGCCATGCAAAAGTGCCTTCAAGCCCCGCCTTTCAGGCACCCCCTGCCGGCATCGCGTTTGATTCTCTGGAAGCGGTGAAGCAGCACTGGGAGAAGGTATTACAGGCGGCGGTAAACAGTCAGTACATGCCGCTGGGGAACATGACCGGAATGAAACCGGAGGAGCGGAAGATGCTGGGCCGCTGGTTACAGCAACCCACTCAGTAATTAACGGGCTATGGGCCCATGACAGGGTTGTGCCCACCAAGTTGTGCTCACTAAAAAGCCCGCAGGTTCTCGCGAACTTGCGGGCTTTTTAATTGCCAGTTCAATGGCTGGCCGCCATCACATCTTCGCAGCAAAGTTCGCGTTGATTCGCTGCAACAGATAATCCCGGGCCGAAATCGGCGGGTACTTCTTTTCCGGCCCCTGAATCATGACGTCTTTATTGGCCTGGCAGAAGAACGCCATGCTGTAGCGCGGTCCACGGTATTCACCGGCCCTCGGCATCCGCACGCGATGCAGTGTGGATCTCAGTTTGTCGTCGCTCCAGCGCATGAGCATGTCGCCGATGTTGCAGGTTATGACATCATCACGGGGCACCACGCTGCTCCACTCCTGCTGACCGCTGCTACGTGCGTCCTTGCCGGGGCATACCTGCAAGCCGCCCTGGCCTTCTTTCTGGAACACCATCGTCAGGCAGTCAAAGTCGGTGTGGGCACCGGCGCGCCAGATGCCCGGCTCCGCTTGCGCATCGTCCGCCATCGGCAGGTAATGCAACAGGCGCAGGGTGCTCTGATATTCCGGTGAGCTGCGATCATGGGCCCTGGTGAAAAAGTCGCGTTCAAAGCCCAGTTTGTCAGCGAAGCACGACAGAATCGCCATGCCCACCTGCCAGGCACTGTGTTCAAAATTCAGAATAATTCGCTGGAACTCCGGCAAAGTCGTCTGGCCTGGCCAGAGATCATCCATATGGGGCAGCGTCGCCTGATAGGATTCTTTCTGGTCAGCCGTGCCGGTTGAGGGGCGCACCTGCGACATGAACTCCCAGCCGGCATTGAGCCCCTGCTTGAGCGGGAACCGGCCTTTGGTGTCCTGATCCAGCGCAAAGAAGGCTTCGGTCGCCGTAAACGCTTCGCGAACCCGCTCAATATCCAGGCCGTGATTCACCAGCTGGAAGAATCCAACGTCGCTCGCTGCCTGCCAAAGCTGCTCGGTGATCGCTTCGCGGCGGTTCGCAAAATCGCTCAGGTCAATCAATGGAATCTGGCGCCGGTCGGTTTCAATGCCTTCGCCGCCAAGTGTGCTTTCGAATTCGAGTTCTTTCATCCCGTATTTCATTGTCTTACTCCGCCGCAGGCTCAGGCATGAAGGAACGATCCACTGCGGTTTCCGGATCAAACGATGCGGCATCAATACCCTGTGCACGAGCCGTCCACTTCCAGGTGGTCGCCAGACGCTCCGGGTTAAAGACACCCATACCTTGCTCTGAACTGGCCTCGTTATACACCAGCGATTCGATGGAGCGAATGGTATCGGCTGCCAGCGCGGCATCCACTTCCGGCACGACATTATGCACAGCTTCACCGCTTTCATTGGGGTGAGCCCAGGTGTACTCGACGGCTTTTGCGTAGGCCTTTACAAATCGACGCGCAACATCAGGACGCTCATTGAGAAATGTTTCGCTGGCAATAACCGAAGTTGAATAGAACTTCAGCCCCGCGTCATACCAGGGCAACACCTGCAATTCCTTGCCAGCAGTCTTCGCCACAGCGGCGTACTTTTCCTTATCGGTAATCCAGCTGATCACCACATCAGTGCGGCCGGTGAGCAGCATCGGGTTCAGCGCCCCCGGGTCGGTTTTGACCAGTTTGACGCTGTCCTTATCGACACCATTAATATCAAGCAAAAGGGGCAGGAAAACATTTGACGAGGTGAACGGCGAGGTCGCTACAGTCTTGCCGGCAATATCCTTTACGCTGTCGATGCCGGAATCTTTCAGCGTATAAAATGCATGAGGCGCTTCGCTGAAGACCGAATAGATGCCTTTTACCGGGATATTGTCGTTGGCTCGCGCCTGCAACAATGCAACCAGGTCTGAAAGACCCACATCGGCACGACCGGTCATCAGCTTGGTCAGGGCATCGGTTGAACCCCGACCCTGAGAGATGCTGACATCCAGATCCTGCTCTGCAAAGAAGCCCTTCTCCAGCCCCACATAAACCGGCGCCTTGTCACCGCCTGGCAGCCAGTCAAGCTGGAAGGTGACCTTGTCTGCCGCCAGCAGCGTTGACGAGCCCATCATCATCCCAGCCAGCACCAGTGTTTTCGGGATAAATCCCCATGCCTTTTTCATGCTTGTCATTTGCTAGTCTCCGAGTGTCAGAATCAGCGCATCACGCGCCATCGATGAAACCGGTCTGGCGTGGCGACAGTCGAAGAGCACACAGCAAGTGGAGGTCGGAACCGGATCACCCTTACCATCACGCTCCGCCATTGCCCGATAGCAAGCCGGTCGCGCGATGAGCAATGCCCGGGTTCCTGAATGCGAAGGAACCTGACCGCTTCTACTCAGTCACGTTCAGGCAGGACCCCGGGCGATCAATGCGCTTGCGCACCGAGCCTTCTCAGGGGTCCATCACCTGACTTCAACAAAGCATCCGACATGCCAGAACTGAAGAACCCGCGCGCCACATAGCATTGACCGGAAAAGCACCCCACCCTGACCAACCGGACAGCTTTTCAAACTGCACCAAGATGATCCACAACCGCGCGACCGTGCTGCGAAATAAAGCACCGGATTACGGGCGGTGATAACACGGCAGACCGGACGGGCCGGGCTTCAGAGAAATGGAAAGGTTATTGCTTTGCATTAGTGCTCAAGAGTGCAGAGCGCTGCAACATAAATGAGGCAGCACTTAATCCATCGTTTTCAAGAGTAGAAGCGGTCAGGTTACCCCGCCTTCAAGTTGAAGAGGCTACTGCAGAACGACTGCCCCGCAACGTTCTGCAACCAGCTTATCGGGCACCGGGACATTGCTCTTTTTTTTCAGATTCGGGCCTTACCGGGTCCGATCAGTAGAGGAATGACCATGAACTACCTGATTCGCAATGCCATCGCGCTGTTTTCAGAACAGCATCCCAGTGCCACAGACATTCGGATCGCCGACGGCAGGATCACCGAAATCGGCTGCCAACTCACGCCAACCACCGATTACCCGGAGCAGATCATTGACGCCCGTGGGTGTGTCATTTACCCCGGGCTGGTCAACACCCATCATCATCTGGCGCAATCTATCCTCAAGGGGATTCCGGGCGGTATTAACCAGGGCCTGGGTGACTGGCTTGCCTCCGTGCCTTATCGGTTCTGGCCGCATATCACACCGGATCTGATGTACCACGCCGCCCGCCTGGGCCTTTACGAGTTGCTCCGCTCGGGCGCAACCACTTGCGCCGATCATCACTATCTCTATCACCGGGACACGTCGCCGGAACTGGAAGATGCCGTTTGGCAGGCGGCGGACGATCTCGGCATTCGACTGGTGCTGTGCCGGGGCAGTGCAACCGAGCAGGGCAGCCACAAGGGCATGGCACGGGGCGGTGTTGTGCCGGAATCACTGGATCAGGTAATGAGCCGGATGGAACACAGTCGCACCCGTTACCATCAGGAAGACGGCAATGCCATGCGCAAGCTGGTTGCAGCGCCCACCAGCCTGATTCACTCCAGTTCACCCCAAAGCCTGAAAACGATTGCCGAATGGGCTGGCCAGCACCGTATCCGCCGTCACTCCCACCTGCTGGAAGTGGACTATGACGAGCAGCAGTCGCTGCAAAAATATGGCATGAAGGCTATTGATTACGCAGCTGATTGCGGCTGGCTGGGCCCGGACGTCTGGTTTGCTCATCTGGTAAAGGCCGACGACTACGCCATCAGAAAACTGGCAGCTACCGGCACGGGCATTGCCCACTGCCCCACCTCAAACTGCCGACTCGGCAGCGGCGTCGCGCCGGTGATTGAACTGCAGCAGGCAGGCGCGCCCATCAGTATCGGCGTTGATGGCTCAGCCTCGTCCGAGTCCGGGTCGATGTTGCAGGAGCTGAACCTGACCTGGCTGCTTCACCGCGCCGTTCATGGGCCTGACGCTACCCATCTGGAAACTGTTCTCCATTGGGGCAGCCGGGACGGAGCAAGGTTGCTGGGACTCAACGACCTGGGCGAGATCGCAGTCGGTCAGGCTGCTGACCTTGTGCTGTACGATATCCATAAACCCCGCTTTGCAGGTGTTCACACTCCGCTGATGGCGCCCTTGCTCTGTGCCGAGCCCACCTCCGTCAAGCACAGTTTTATCAATGGCAAACTGGTAGTGCGCGACGGGCAGGTGAAGGGGCTGGATGAGGCCGAGCTGGTGGCAAGTGTGCAGGCCAGCGTGAACACTCTGCTGGCGCGGGTCAGCTAACCACTCCGGGACCAATCAACACCCACAAAAAAGCCCGGCGCAGAGATGCGTCGGGCCAAGGGAGACAGCAATGACTGCGGAAGTGCGATCTCCCGCGGTCATTGCCCTTGAAACCTCTTACTTCGGCAGAGTCGATGTCATACCTTCGACATACCAGTTCATACCGGCCAACTCTTCCTTCGTCATATCCTTGCCTTCAGGCACTCGCAGCTTGCCTGACTGGTCTTTCAACGGGCCGGTAAACGGATGCAGTGAACCGTTACCAATGGCTTCGATGGTGTCGTCAATCTTCTTGCGCTGTTCGTCAGTCAGACGATCACTGATGCTGGCGATTTTGATATCGCCTTCATGGATGCCGCCCCAGTAGTCTTCAGATTTCCAGGTGCCGTCCATAACTTGCTGAACTGTCTGGATGTAGTACGGCGCCCAGTCATCCACTACCGACAGCAGGTGCGCTTCGGGCCCGAAACGGGACATGTCCGATGCCTGGCCTACTGCCCAGATGCCGCGTTTTTCGGCTGCCAGCATCGCAGCCGGACTGTCTGTGTGCTGGATAATCACATCAACGCCCTGATCCATCAGAGTATTGGCGGCATCCGCTTCCTTGGCAGGGTCAAACCAGGTGCTGACCCAGACCACTTTCAGCTCAACATCAGGATTAATCTTGCGGGCTGCCAGGAAGGTAGCATTGATATCGCGGATCACTTCAGGAATCGGGAAGGATGCAATGAATCCCAGCTTGTTGGTCTTGGTAACCATACCCGCAGCCGTTCCGGAAACATAACGGCCCTCGTAGGTTGTGGACAGGTAGGTTCCCATATTCTCGGACCGCTTGTAGCCGGTCGCGTGCAGGAAGGTTTTATCCGGGTATTCTTTTGCTACCCGTGCGGTCGGGTTCATGAAACCGAACGACGTGGTGAAGATAATGTCGTTGCCGGCCTGCGCCAGCTTGCGAATCGTCCGCTCTGCGTCCGCACCTTCACTGACGTTCTCAACGTAGGTGGTCTGCACTTTATCGCCGAAGTGCTCTTCAAGAGCCAGACGCCCCTGATCATGCTGGTAGCTCCAGCCGTGGTCACCCACCGGTCCGACATAAACGAAACCGACTTTCATCGGGTCTTCAGCAAAGGCCTGCATCGGCAGAACCAGTGCGGCCACCAGCGCCAGCTTTTTAAACAATCGCATACGTGCACTCTCCTGTTATGAATTACTTTTTTAGTACTTATCCACGTTACGGCAGCAGCGTGCCTCCACCCCGGAGCCGTTAGGAACTGTTCCCGACCGGTGACCAGCACCGAACGTGAATCGGCATTGTCATCACTCTTTACTCTTTGCATCGAGCAAAAAGCTGGCCAAATGTTCAGGAAATCGAGTAAACCACTGATATAGAGTCAGTTAGCTATTTTAAGGTAGCAGAAAATACCAGAGAGTATGACGAGTAGCACCAAAAGTGAGCATAAAGAAGGCGCCCTGCCTGCTTATATCGCAGGCAGGGCGTGGAACGGTATGACGAGCGGAATACGCCCTCAGACTTTGAACTGGCTGATCAGGCCGCGCAGGTTTTCGCTGAGTCGTGCCAGTTCCTGACTCGCTTCAGTCGTTTGGGTGACGCCGGTATCACTGCGCTGAGCCGCTTCAACAATTCGCACGACGTTCTGGTTAATTTCTTCAGAAACGTGGCTCTGCTCCTCAGCAGCGGTGGCGATCTGGGTCACCTGATCGTGAATCTGCCCGACCGATTTCTCGATTGTGCGCAGGGTGTCCGTTGCGTGGTTGATGCGCTCAACCGTTTCACCGGAACGTGCCCGGGAGGCCTGCATCCGTTCAACTGCAGCCCGCGATTCGGTCGTGAAGCCATCGATCATCTCGCGAATCTGGTCGGCCGATTCCGCACTGCGCCGGGCAAGCTGGCGCACTTCGTCTGCAACCACCGAGAATCCCCGACCGTGGTCGCCTGCACGGGCCGCCTCAATCGCAGCGTTCAGCGCGAGCAGGTTGGTCTGTTCGGTCACCGCATGAATCACGTCCAGCACCTGCTGGATGTCATCCGTCTTCTCCGCCAGCTTGTCGATGTTACTGGCGGTCTGGGCGATCTCTTGCGACAGAGCGTTCACTGCCGACTGGGCGTGGGTAATGGTTTCACCGCCGTCTTTCGCCAAGCGGTCAGCATCCGATGCGGCCGATTCTACGGAATTGGCATTGCCGGCAATCTGCTGAATCGTGGCCGACATTTCATGGATCGCCGAGGCAATCTGATCCGTTTCAGAACCCTGCTCCTGCACGGATGAGCGGGTTTCGCTGGCCACACTGCTCAGTTCTTCAGCCGCCGATGCAACCTGATCGGTCGTCGAGCCCACTTCACGGATTGTGTTCTGGATCTTGATGGTAAAGGCATTGAAGCGGCGCCCAAGCTCCGATAGCTCGTCGTTACCCTCATCCGGCAACCGCTGACGCAGATCACCCTCGCCTTCGGCAATTTCGCGCATGGTCTGGCTTACAGCCTGGATCGGACGTGTGACACTCAGCCCCACGAAACCGCCGAGTATCAGAGCGATAACGACAATCACCAGTGTCGCCAGCAAAATGGATGTCATGGCACTGACCACTTCGGCATCGATTTCTTCCCGGGCCGCTGCAACTTTCTGGTCTATGTCCGTGACATAGACACCCGCACCCAGCAACCAGTCCCAGCCGGGAATAACGACGGAATAGGACACCTTGGGTTCCGTATTACCCGACGCTGGATTCGCCCACTCATAACCATGTATGCCATCCTTTTCGGCCGCATCAAACAGCGTCAAAACCAGTTTCCGAACGGTCGCATTGTCACGCAACAATGCAGGCCCTTCCTTAGTCGGGTCGGGGCGGTATGCCAGATTGATCAAGTCGCGACTATAGGCAAACACATAATTGTTGTTGCCAAAGCCGATCGCCCGGATTCTATCCCGGGCCTGCGTCTTTGCTTCTGATTCGGCTAGCGAGGGATCGCTCTTGGCTTGAAGTACCGCCGATCGGGCGGCCTCGACTACATTCTTCAGACCTTCCTGGCGAGCTTCCATGATCTGTTCACGCAGTCGTTCGACTTCGTGGTCACCGTTGGTCTTTAACTGGTTCACAGTCATCCAGCTCATTACAACTGCGGTCAGCAGTACGGGTACGATTGTCGCCAGCATCAGACGTGAGCGAATGCGCAGCCGGTTCAGTATTGTCATTGTCAGGATCCCGTAGGTATGGCTAAACAGTTTTTTGTTATCCGTGGTGGTATCACGGGCCCCATTGCGCCAAGTTGTGGGGCGCTGGGGCGAGATAGATGCAAACACTACATACTATAGCGGCCATTGCGCAGATTTCTTCAGTTGAAGTTACACAGACATAACAAAACCGTTTAACGTCCCTGCTGAGCGAGGCACGCACTGTGATCCGCGAATGCGGCAGGTTCTGGTAAAAAGGCAGGAAAATTCTCAATTTCGGGCCATAGTTAAGGTATTCGCATCTCAGCAAGGACCTTATTCAGGATGTATCCAGACAAGCCAACGCCTCAAGGCCCTGAGGCGCAGCGTCGCACCTCCACCCCCAAACTCTTGCGTCACACCAGACAACTTCTGGCGATGTGTCTGTTGTTATTCGGACTGATCGGTCTGGTAACGCCGGCGCAGGCTCAGGATGAGGATATAGATCCGGCACAAACCGACGTCTCACCGGTCACCATTGACGGTGAAGTCCTGTTTCGCCTCGCCGGCACCAACTCCTTCCCGTCGACAGAACGAGCCGGCAACGTCGCCAGCCGCATCGCTGAAGCCGCCAGAGATGACGGGATCGCGCCGGAGGACGTGAAGCTGGTCAGCGGCGACAACCGCGTCAACATCATGGCAGGTGAACGCCGGTTGCTGGTGATTTTCCCCATCGATGCAAGTATCGAAGGCGCACCGATTGCAGAAGTAAGTGAAGTATTCAAAACCCGGATTGCCAGCGCCATTACTGCTTATCGCAGCCACCGGACATCCGCGTACCTGTTTCAGGCCCTGCTATACGCCGGCGCGGCAGTGCTGATCGCCGGCGTGCTTATCTGGGCGATTATTGTACTGTTCCGGCGTCTGCTGGCCTTTCTTGAAGCCCGATACAAGCGGCGGGTACAAGACCTGAAGATCGAGTCGTTCGAGGTGGTTCGGGCAGAAAACATCTGGGGCGCTGTCACCGGCCTGCTCAGGTTCATCCGCACGGCAACGGTTTTGATACTCGCCTACCTGTGTGTCGAGTTTGTGCTGTACCAGTTCCCCTGGACCCGGTCCACCGCCAATATCCTGCTCGATATGGTGGTCGATCCGCTGACCTCCATTACGGTGGCATTCATCAACTATCTGCCGCAGTTGATCTTCCTGATCATTCTGATTGCCGTCGCCCGTTACCTGATCAAGCTGATGCACCTGTTTTTCAGAGGCGTCGAGCGCGGGCGCGTTCAACTCGGCGAGTTTGACCCTGAATGGGCCCAGCCCACATTCAAGTTGCTGCGCTTCTTCGTCATTCTGCTTACCGCGGTGCTGGCTTATCCCTATATTCCCGGCTCCGGCAGCGCCGCATTCCAGGGGCTGTCGCTGTTGCTCGGTATTATGGTCTCACTGGGCGCGTCTTCGGCGGTATCAAGCATCGTTGCGGGCTATGCCATGACTTATCGGCGGGCATTCCGGATCGGCGATCTGATTTCGGTGGGCGAATACACTGGCGTAGTGGAGGAAACGCGGCTGCTGGTGACCCATTTGCGCACCGTGCGCAATGAGGAAATTGTGCTTCCCAATGCGCTGATTCTGAACAGCCCGGTCAACAATTTGAGCCGGTCATCATCCGGCGATGGTCTGGTACTGCACACCACCGTTGGTATCGGCTACGAAACACCCTGGCGGCAGGTCGAAGCCATGCTGAAAGAGGCCGCAGGGCGCACCCGCAACATTCGCAACAAACCCGCTCCCTTCGTGCTGGAGAAGGAACTGGGCGACTTCGCCGTGGTGTATGAACTGAATGTGTATGTCGACAAGCCGGCGCACAGGTTCCATCGCTATGCCGAACTGCATCGCAACATACTGGACGTGTTCAACGAATATGGCGTGGCCATTATGACGCCGTCCTATATTGCTGACCCGGAAGAACCCAAGCTGGTGCCCAAAGAAGCCTGGTACGCGGCTCCGGCCGCGCCGCCTGCCGACACAGCCGGCGGCGATAAGACGGGCAACGGGGACGATCCGGAAGAAACCCGATCTCAGGACAACAAGTCACCCAAACCTAATCTGCCAAAAGACAGGTCATCGTAAGGGCACGCGCGATTGCGGTCAGTGGCGGCCGAGGTGACTGAACACCTCGGTCCCTGCGCTGACGGCAATCGCGACCACCAGCCCGCTCAGCACCAGCCCGACCAGCGCGATCACCACCGCCAGAAAACGGGGCATGCTGCGCTTGGGCACACGGTCGCCATAGCCGACTGTGGTACCGGTGATGCAGGCCCAGTAGAGCGCGTCCTGCCAGCGCCAGCCTTCAATCCGGCCGGCCCATAAACCGAGTACAAGAATCAGCACAGCAAGGAACGTAAGCACCGGCGATGCCTGCAGCAAGCGCTCAAAAAACAACACAACAAACTGGGAGGTAAACGCCATAACAATTCCGGGATCCGGGCAGTGACGGTATCTGAATCATAATCATCAGGCTTCAGCCTGTCACGGAACGCACCTGAAGGGTCAGGCCCAACGTCTCTCCTTGGTAAAGACGATATTCATATAGAGCTTGAAGCCCGCTTCCGACAGCGATCCGTAAAGCTCTTCACGCACGTTATCCAGCTCACCGATATCAACTGGCCCGAAGTCGTTTGGCGTAATGAACGTGATATCCACTGCCAGCTCCCGCCCGACTTTGGCCATCCGAATAACCGCATTGGGCAGCCGATGGTTGGCCGCTACTGCGTCAATCCGCGTCCGCAGGTCTTCCTGCAGATCTTCTGAAGGCGCCATCATTAACAGTTCGCGGACGCTATAGACCAATCGGCTCACCGGCACCCTGATAAAGAAAACGGACGCCGCGACAACCATCCCCGGGTCGATGTAGGGAACAATCGCGTGCCAGTCGGTATAGGACAGACCGAAGCTCAGACAGAAACTGGCCAGCACCACGGTGCTGAAAACCAGATCGGCCATCCACTGCTCTGATTCCGCCTGTACCAGATCCGGCAGGTCCGCGCCTTTGCTTTTGAGGTAAAGCCACACCACCAGGCAGGTCAGCATCGAAATCAACGCATAGAGCATGCCCGACAACGAACTGGTGGCGGTATTGCCTCCATCCAGAATCAGAACCAGTGCGGTCACTACGCCATAGATACAGACACCGATAATGACGATCGCCTTGAGCGATACGATCAACGGCTCCAGCGCGACCCGGCCAAACTGGAAGGTGTTGTCATGGGGACGATTGACCATCCACAGCGCCACAATCGAGAGGATCGACAGAAAAATACTGACGCCCGAATAGATGCCGTCAAACAGGATCACGCTGGATTTGATGGCCAGGCCCCAGAACAATCCCAGAACCGTGACGAATAGCGCACCCCAGACCGATATCTGCAGCAGCCGGCTTTCAAGACGGGACGTTTTATTCATCGCAAACCTCATTCAGAGATGCCCTGCTACAGCCCTGTAGCAACCAGCAATCGCGGCAAGCATAGAGCAGCCCCGGCGCCGCGCTATCCGTGTTAATACCCATCGGGTCGGGTGACGGCAAAACCGCGATCGTGCGCTTTACTGATCCAGATCAAATTTTATCGAGGTCGCAGTTGATTCAGGTCAAACAGGCGGCACACCAGCCGGGATAAAGTTGTCATATCAACTTATATCAGGAGGTACTCATCATGTATCTGGACACTGTTGTTATCGCCGGCATGGCCACTGTTTCACTGTTGTTCGTATTCTTTGGGGGCGTGGGTTACTTCATCTACAAGGACTCCCACAAGCACAAATAGCCCGAGCGATATCCCGGGAGTTTCACCTGCCACCGGGCGGCGCTATGATGGAGCCGGTTCGGGGCGGCCGCTCATGGCTGCGCCGAAAAAAGTGTCAGGAGCTCCATGCGGCAAGCACCCTGCCCCCGTTGCGGGGTTCATCCCAACATTTGTGTCTGCGATGCCTGTCAGCCGATCAGCGGAGCTCCGCCGCTCTGGGTATTACAGCATCCATCAGAAGTGGCACAAAACAAGGGGACACTGAGGATCGCCACCGCGTGCCTGCCCGATTTACGTGTACTGGTGGGCGAAACACCGGCTGATTTCGAACCGCTCGCCATTCGCAGCCAACAGATTCCCATGGGGCTGATTTACCCCACCACCGCCAGCGCCGCGTTGGAATCCGGCCCCGTCGCACAGGTGCGGGAATGGATTATTCTGGATGGCACCTGGCGCAAGGCGTCCCGTATTTTTCTCAGCAACCCCTGGCTCAACGCGCTGCCGCAGTTCCACTTTAATGCCGCACCGCCTTCACGCTACCGCATCCGCAAAGCCTCCCGGGATGACAGCGTCTCCACCGTTGAGGCCATCGCCCACCTATTGTCCCAGGTCGCGCCCGGTTGCGATTACGATCCGCTGCATGCCGCGCTGAACACGTTAGTCAAACGCCAACTCGCGCAGATGCCGTCTGAAGTCCGGCAGCGGTACGAATGATTACGCTATACTGCCGTGATCCGTACAACACAATAATAACGAGACAGAAGGCACCTCGACATGACCACGAGCACTCCTGAAAAAAACACCAGCGCAGGCCTCAAGCCCAGCACCATCCGCATCGGTCGCCGCTATCGTGCCAGCCGTATTGACGACGATTATGATGCCATCGTGATTGGTTCCGGCATAGGAGGCCTCACCACAGCGGCCTGCCTGTCAAAGGCCGGCAAGAAGGTGCTGGTGCTGGAGCAACACTACACGGCCGGCGGGTTTACCCACAGCTATGCCCGTAACGGCTATGAGTGGGATGTGGGTGTGCACTACATCGGCGATATGGGATCGCCCAACACACTGGCTCGCAAACTGTTCGATTACATTACGGACGGCCAGCTCAAGTGGGCACCAATGGACGAAACCTACGACCGGTTCTATCTCGGCGATAAAATCGTCAACCTGAAAGCAGGCAAAGAACAATTTCGGGCATCGCTGGTCGAGGCCTTTCCCGAAGAAGAAAAAGCCATAGATGCGTACATTCGGTTGCTGGGTAAAGTGTCGTCGGGTATGCAGATCTACACCATGTCCAAGCTGGCACCCACAATGACAGCTCCGCTGGTCGGCAAAGCCGTCAGCCTCGCCCTACCCCGTTACTTCAATCAAACCACTTACGAGGTACTCTCGGGACTGACCAATAACGAAGCCCTGATCGGCGCGATCACCGGTCAATGGGGCGATTGTGGTGTCACCCCGAAGCAATCAAGTTTCCTGATTCATGCGTTGATCGCCAAACACTATGTTCACGGCGGCTACTACCCGGTCGGCGGGGCATCGGAGATGGCCAATACTATTATTCCGGTGATTCAGCAGGGCGGCGGCGATGTTTTCACCTACGCCGATGTCACCAATATTCTGGTCGAAAACGGTCGCGCCTGTGGCGTTCGCATGGCCGATGGCCACGAGATTCGCAGCGAGCTGATCATCAGTAATGCCGGCGTCCTCAATACCTTTGAAACCCTGTTACCTGAAGCCGCCGTGCGTAAAAGCGGTTACCCCCGCACGCGACAGACGATACAGCCGTCGATGTCCCATATCGGGTTGTATATTGGCTTCAAAGGCACGGCAGCGGAGTTGGGGTTGCCGAAAACCAATTTCTGGATTTATCCGGACGAACACCACGACCGCAACGTCGAACGTTTTCTGGATAACACCGACTCCGAGTTCCCGGTGGTCTACATCTCGTTTCCGTCAGCCAAGGACCCGAGTTATCTGAACCGCTATCCCGACACCGCTACCGTCGAAATCGTCGCACCCACCACCTACGACATGTTCGCACAATGGAAAGACGACACCTGGGGCAAGCGCGGCGAGGAATACGAGCAACTCAAGCAGGTCGTCACCGACCGCCTGCTGGAAAAACTCTATGAAAAACTGCCCCAGTTGCGGGGTAAAGTGGACTATGTGGAGGCCTCTACACCGCTATCGACGGACTGGTTCTGCCGCTACAGCCGCGGCGAGATCTACGGTCTCGACCACACGCCGGAACGATTCGACCAGACCTGGTTACGGCCGAAAACCCGTATCCCGGGGCTCTATCTGACCGGGCAGGACATTCTGACCTGTGGCGTGGTGGGTGCGATGATTGGCGGTCTGGTAACGACGTTGTCGATACAGGGCGTGAAAGGTGCGGGGCTGGCAAAGCGGATATTTGTGGATAAGGCAGGCACAACACAAGCTGAACCCGGCCTGGTTTAATCCTGATTTCTGCCGGAGAGAGCACCGATACGCCCCTCTCCGGCAGAGAGTCATCAGAACCGGAATTGAGGCCCTACTGACAGGATGTGCAAATCTGTTTCACCCGTGGTTTCATCATCTCCGATATCGGGGATGAAATCCCAATCCAGTCGCACTGAAACATTATCAGTCACGTTGTAAAGGGCGCCCAGACCGGTGCGAAAACTGACACCACTTTCTTCTTCATCACCGACGATCACCATCCCGGAACCACTGATATAGCCTTTTGAATCATAGTTCCAGGCCACGATCCCTGCCTTGGCAAACAGCCGGAAGTCGTTATCCCGCGAAGTACCGAACAGCATTGTGCCGTCAAAGGCCTGATAACCACTGGCAAGGGATGCAGACGCTCCGAAGGCCGAGCCTGACGCTTCAACGTCATCGACGAAGGTAAACCCTACTTCGCCACCAATATATTCGCTGAACGATGCACCGAAGTAGGCGCGCACTGCCAGCGACTTGTCGTCACAGCTAAGTGGCTCAAGATCGTCGCAAAAGTCGGTGACAATTGATTGGCCTACCGATACCCCGGCATAAGGCATGGCTTTTGACTTGGCTTCGTCAGCCTGGGCTGTCGTCATAAAAGCCAGGCTACCTAGAACCAGACCACTCGCGCGCAGCATTTTTCTTCCTGTCATGGGAATCCTTTTTTATGTGTGGTGCTATATCGCAACCTGATCATTCAGGGAGGCGATATTTTAGCGGGTTGCCAAGGTCGAGGCTTCCACACTGACAGGGAAAAATGTAAAAACCTGTAATTTATTCAGCAACATGCACCGCTGCAGGACTCGTCACCCGAACAGTCCACAGACTGGCCTCCCTAGCCCGCATCCGGCGTGTGGCGCTGGAGTCCGGAGCGCAACACATCAGCAGCGTATGCCCATCGGGGCCACCCAGCATGCAGGCGAATACGCCCAGGCCAGCCGGTGCCTTAATCTCGGCTGTAATCCCGCCGCCTTCGGCAACGCGAATACAACGCTGATTAAAGGCGTCAGCGATCCAGATCTGGCCATCACGATCCAAACAGCAACCATCAGGCCCGACCGCAAGCTGCTTCAACAGTTCGGCCCGCGGGCCGGGTTCAGGCTTGTCACCGAATGCGGCCCAGTCCCGGCGCTCCGTCAGTTCGCCATTTTCAGCGATCGTAAATGCAGTCATCCGGTTGCCAAAGGTCTCACCAACGACCAGGGTGCTGGCATCGGGCAGAATCACCATACCGTTCGGAAAAGCGAGGTCTTCTGCAGCGAGTGAGACATTGCCTTCGGGATCCAGGTGCACCAGTGCAGCCGGACGCATTTCCTCACCACCCATCAGATCAAACCCGAAGTTGCCGACCCACGCTGAACCGTCGGCGGCTACCACCATGTCGTTGGCATGGCCGGTCGCATAGCGGCTGATATCGGCATGGGTCGTCAGCTTGCCATCCGGCCAACGGCGAAGTACCTGATGGTCCCGCATTGAGACCACCAGCAAAGAACCGTCCGGCATCCACCCCAACCCTGATGGCTGGGATGGCGCGTCCAACACTTTCTCAAGCTCACCCCCAGCAGGCGATAGCGTATAGACCGCCTGGCGATAGAAGTCCGACACCCACCAGCGACCATCGTGCCAGCGCGGACCTTCAAAAAAGGTGCCGCCGTCGGCCAGTAATTCCGGAGAATCTGTCATGCTGAGCTCCCGTCCATTTACGATGTCAGAAAACCACCGAGACGCTGGCGAATGATTGATTCGGCATCGCTCATGATGCGACTGATCAGGTCATCACAACTGGGGATATCATGAATCAGGCCGGCCACCATGCCGCAGCTCCAGGCGGCGGCATTCATTTCGCCTTCCTGCAGTACTTTGCGTCCCTGAACACCGGTCACCAGGTGCCGAATATCCTCAATGCCTATCGCATCACCCTTGAGTTCTTCAATCCGGATGATTTCATCGACCGCGGCATTTTTCATGACCCGCTCGGTATTGCGCAGGCCGCGCATGATCAACCGGGTCTGCAACTCGTCGGCATCCACTATGGCCTGTTTGACGTTCTGGTGTACCGGTGCATCCTGGGTGGCAATAAAGCGGGTTCCCATGTTCATACCTTCCGCGCCCAGCGACATTGCGGCCACCAGACTACGGCCGTCCGCCATGCCGCCGGACGCAACAAAGGGAATCGTAAGTGCTTCGGCGGCGCGGGGCAGCAGGATAAAGTTGGGGATATCATCTTCCCCGGGATGCCCGCCACACTCGAACCCATCAACACTGACCGCATCACAGCCAATCTTCTCGGCCTTGAGTGCATGGCGCACTGAGGTGCACTTATGGATGACTTTGATCCCTGCAGCTTTCAGGCTCGGCATGTACTGCTCCGGACTGCGGCCTGCCGTTTCCACTGCCTTCACACCGCCCTCAATAATGGCCTGAATGTACTCGGGATATGGCGGTGCATTGAACGATGGCAGGAACGTCAGGTTCACCCCGAACGGCTTATCCGTCATTTCCCGACAACGCGCAATCTCTTTTGCCAGATCTTCCGGGGTCGGCTGGGTCAGTCCGGTAATGATGCCCAGTCCGCCTGCATTGGACACGGCAGCCGCCAACTCGGCAAAACCAACATGATGCATACCACCCTGGATAATCGGATGCTGGATCTGGAATAGCTCGGTAATTCTGGTTTTCACAGGACACCCCGTTTTGATTTTTCGCGCGTATGTTTTATTTATTGAAACGTGGTTTCATTATTCATAGCACGCAACAGGAATCAATGGGAGTAAGACGACACCGGATGCCAGGGATGATCGAGGGTTAGCGAAATGCAGCAATGAGACGTGAAAAGAGGGGAAAACGACTCAATCTCCGACGTATACCTGCGTTTGGTTACGACCCGCTGATTTCGCCTGATACAGGGCCTGGTCTGCTTTTTTCAGCAGCACCAACCGTTCGGCACCATGCTCCGGATTGATCGCAATACCAGCAGAAAACCCCACACTTGCAGGCCCATCCGGGCCGAAGGAACGCGCTGAAAACGTGTTTCGCAGCGTTTCCAGCCGAGCCACGGCGACGCTGACAGGCACCATCGGCAGGATCAGCAGAAACTCTTCGCCGCCGTAACGACAGGCGACGTCCATATCCCGGGTCAGGGCCAGTAGCTCCTCACCGAACGCTTTCAGGACCTGATCACCCACGTTATGGCCAAAGGTATCGTTCACACGCTTGAAGTAATCAATGTCGATCAGGCACAGGCATAGCCCGGCATCGGTTCGCGCCGAGCGGGACAATTCGCGATCCAGCGCTTCTTCCATCAAACGACGGTTGAACAGCCCGGTCAAAGGATCCCGTATCGATTCTTCTTTCAGGGTCTGGCGCAGCACTTCGTTCTGCTTAAGCTGCTCTCGCAGATCGGCTTCCACCCGTTTGAGATCACTCACATCCCGAAATACATATATGTGACCCTTCAACTCTCCCCGCCACCCTGTGAGCGCTGTTTGCTGGACACTGAAATGCAGGTCCGAGTTGTCAGCTGCCTGCAACGTAACGTCCATGCGCTCTGCCTGCACCGGACCCGTGCGGGTATTCAGAAACGGAAAACTGTCGAGAATATTGATGCCGGCCCGGAGCCGGCTGATCGGCGTCAGCATGCCGTCCGCCGCACGGTTGAAGTCAGTTAGCCGGTAGCGGGCATCGGTGACCAGCACCCCGTCTTCCATGCGCTCAACTATCGTGGCCCTCGCCACCGGCAGCAGCCTCAGTAGCCCCTCATGCCGAATGCAATAGAACATCACAATCGCTGAAACCAGAAAACCAAAGGACGAGATATCGACCCGGTGCAGCGGCTCAGGCAACAAATGGAAAATAGAGACCAGGTTGGCCACCAGTGGCATCTGGGCCGCAATCAGCAGCAGGATAGCCTGCCGGCGATAAACCGGTGACGCGGTGAAAATAAACCGTATCAGGAGCAGCTGTGCGAACAGGCTGATGGCGTAAGAGTAGAGCGTGTGCAGCCAGAAAGCCGGGCCCCCGACAAATGTATCGTTGTGCCCGGTCTGAAAACCGCCAAGAAACAGATGGTGCTGGCTATCAGTTGCCACCATAACCAGCGTCAGAACAGGCACAACCGAGAGCAGCAGCAGGAACCGGGGGCCGATTCTCTGCCTGCTCCCGGTATATTGAAGCATGAAAACCAGCAAACCGGCCGGGACGACAACAGCACCAACAAATAGCGCCTTGAACCAGAACAGCGGGTCTTCAAAAAGACGGAGTGTGTATTGGGGATAGTAGGAGTTCAGCAGCTGCATGGCATAACAAAAGGTCCACCAGCTCAGCGCGATCATCTGAACACAAACGGCTATTGCACAGGTATTTGTCCGGCGAAAAAAAGCCAACAGGGCAATCAGGGAAGTGCCCAGGCCGGTAGCAAACAACGCCGCAATAAATAGGATCATAACCTGCCAGAAAACGGATACGTTAAAACGTCAATAGACTAGACACGAAGTGATCTGAGTTATAGGTAATTTTTGTGAGGAATGTATACTCAATATAACCACAACAATAGCAAGCAGCTCCAAACTGTGTTTTTGCAGGGATGATATTTTGGCTAGATATTCGAGCAGTACCGGCGACGCTCCCGTCCGTGCGCAGCGGGCTACTCCTGACGACGCCTTCCGAAAAGCCCGGGAACACTGGCTGAAAGGACGAAAAATTCACCTGGCGTCTCTGGCGGAGGAACTGAATATTGGCCGGGCCACGCTATTCCGCTGGGTAGGTAACAAGGATCTGCTGCTGGGAGATGTGCTCTGGTCCCTTTACGACCCGATTCGAAAATCAGCACTCAGTGAAACCCCCGGCGAAGGGATCGATTACGTTGTGGGTGTTTACCGCACCATCAATCTGACACTGCTCAATGCGGAGCCCGTGCGGCGATTTATCAGTCACGATCCGGAATATGCGTTGCGTATTCTGACCTCAGCGAGCTCCACCGTTCATAGCCGTACCGTGAATGCCAATACCCAGCTACTCAGGAGCGAGCAGGACAAAGGGCGGCTCAAGCTGCCCATGAAGCTGGAAAGCCTCTCCTACTTCATGGTCCGCCTGGCGGAATCCTGCCTTTACAGCGATGTCATCTGCGGACGTGAGCCGCAACTCGAAGAACTTGAGGAATCCTGCAAGGCCGTTCGCATCCTGCTGGGCGGCAGCGTTCAGAAGTAGCCCTGCGCTAATGCCTCACTGACGCCACCGCCGTTTTTTGCCAGACAATAAAAAGCCCCGGGTGTTTCCAGCCGGGGCTCAGTACTGATGCAGCCAGATCAGCCGGGGCGCTGAATGATCGCCATGGTAATCCGGGAAATACACACCAGCTTGCCGGCCTCGTCTTCAATCCGGATTTCCCAGACCTGGGTGGTGCCACCAATGTGTTGAGGCCGCGCCGTGCCGTACACCCAGCCCTTGCTCATCGAACGGATGTGGTTGGCGTTGATTTCCAGCCCCACACCTGCCTGACCCGGCTTTTTGAGACAGCAATTGGCAGCAACACTACCCAGCGTCTCGGCCAGTAACACCGACGCGCCGCCGTGCAAAATGCCTGCAGGCTGAATGGTGCGCTCATCCACCGGCATTCTGCCCCTGAGGAAATCATCCCCTACTTCTGTAAACTCGATACCGAGCGTCGTCACCGCGGTGTTTGCGGACTGTTCGGTAATGGCCTCAATCGTCGGTTTTACTGTCCAGATACTGCTCATTCGATGCGCGCTCCCATAGCTAACTAATCAAAGTTGAAGAGATCGTACCTCAAGAAACTCCTCGAGTCCCCACTTACCGAACTCCCGGCCCACGCCTGAGTAACCGAATCCGCCAAAGGGTGCCAGCGGGTTAAACGCGCCACCATTGACGAACACCTGACCGGTGCGGAGCTTTCCGGCAACGGCTTTCGCCTTGGCTGCATCGCCTGACCAGACAGCGCCGGACAGGCCGAAGTCAGTGCCATTGGCAATACGGATCGCGTCTTTTTCATCCTGATAAGGGATCACGCAGAGTACCGGGCCAAAGATTTCTTCCTGCGCCAGACGGCTATCGGGCTTAACCCCGCCAAATACGGTGGGCTTCACAAAATAGCCCTTCTCGCAGCCTTCCGGTTTTTCGGCGCCGCCAGCGACCAGCGTCGCGCCTTCTTCAAGACCGATGCGGATATAGTCGAGCACCTTGTCGCGCTGCTGCGCTGAGGCTAGCGGCCCCACACGGGTGGTGTCTTCCAGCGGATTACCCGGCACCATCTTGGCAATAACGCCAGCCGCCAGTTCGCAGGCTTCATCGTGCTTGTCCGCAGGCACCAGCATGCGCGTCAGCGCGGTGCAGGTCTGCCCGGAGTTGAGCAGACAGTTGTTGATGGTGCCTTTGACCGCCGCCGCCAAATCCGCATCCGGCAGGATAACGGATGCAGATTTGCCACCCATTTCCAACGCATAGCGCTTGAAATCGTCGGCCGCCGCATGGGCGATCAGGTGACCGGTGCGGGTTGACCCCGTGAACGACACCATCCGCACATCCGGATGCTTGATCAGGGTATCGCCCACTTCTTCACCCAGGCCGCACACCACGTTGAACACGCCGGCAGGCAAGTCCGTCTTGTCGATAATTTCCGCCAGAATGTAGGCACTGGACGGAGCAATTTCACTTGGCTTGAGCACAATGGTGCAGCCAGCAGCCAGGGCGGGTACGACTTTCAGGATGACCTGATGCAACGGGTAGTTCCACGGGGTGATACACCCCACAACACCGACCGGGGCATACTGGACCTCGGAGTTGCCCACCTGCTCGCTGAATTCATAGGCTGGCAGCATGTCGAGATACGACTGGGTAATCGCCACCGGCAAGCCGGCCTGGATCTGACCCGCCATTTTGATCGGCATGCCCACTTCACGGCAGATAACCTGGGCAATCTCAGGTGCACGCTCCTTGAGACCAGCCAAAAGCTGCTCGAGCACTTTGGTCCGTTGTTCAACAGTAGACTCCGACCAGCTATCAAACGCGTCGTGGGCAGCGGCAATGGCACGTTCCATGTCACTTCGGCCAGCCGCAGGCACTTTCGCCATTACCTCACCGGTACCGGCTTCATGGACATCAATGGTGTCGCCTGACCAGGCTTCCCACTGCCCGTTAATGTACAGCTTGCTTAGATCGTTCATGACTCTCTCCCTGGTTGCGGATTGTTGTGAGACACCTCGGGTGCTCATTCAAATACAATCACGCCACGTGCATTTTTACCTGCCTCCATATCGTCAAACGCCTGGGGCGCTTCGTCGATGCTGTAGGTCTTGGTAATCAGTTCATCCAGCTTCAACTTGCCCATGTTGTAGAGGCCGAGAATCCGCGGAAAGTCATACTGAGGCCGGGCAGAGCCCAGCCAACTGCCCTTGATCGTGCGCTCATCAGCAGGCATCGACAGGGTACCGAACTGGGTTTTGTCTTTTGGATCAGCGACACCCACCACGACTGTCGTGCCGCCACGGGCCAGACACTTGTATGCCTGAGCCACAACAGCACCGGCGCCTACACATTCAAAAGCGTAATCAACACCGCCCTCCGTCAGCTTTTTCACCGCTTTGGCCGCGTCTTCGACGTCATTGATATTAACGGTATGGGTCGCGCCGAATTCTTTGGCCATTTGCAGCTTGCTGTCGCTGGTATCAACCGCAACGATCATTTCCGCACCGGCGGTATGGCAGCCCTGAATCGCGTTGAGCCCGACACCTCCGACACCGAACACGGCTGTGCGCGAACCCGGCTCAACCTTGGCGGTATTAAATACCGCGCCGACACCGGTCACCACTGCACAACTCACCAGTGCGGCCTGCGGCAGCGGCGTGGCAGGATCGATCTTGACGGCGTTATCCACGTGCAAGGTCGCGTATTCCGCCATGACTCCACAGGCACCGAATACGTTGAGGTCGTTGCCGTCCTTGTCCTGTGTGCGCACGGTGCCATCCGGCAGGGTGAACATCGCCTTGCGCGCATTCTCACACAGCACCGGGCGCCCACGGACACACTGGCGGCACTTACCACACATGGAGATAAACGAACTGACCACGTGATCACCTTCCTTGAAGGCGGTGACCCCTTCCCCCACTTCGATCACAATGCCGGAGGCTTCATGGCCCAGCACCAGCGGAGGCGGATACTGGATCTTGCCGGTGGTGGCGGACAAATCACTGTGGCAGACACCGCAAGCGGCAACCTTGATCGTGATTTCATTCTTCCGGGGAGCAGCAACCTGAATGGTCTCTACGGTAATGGGTTTACCCCATTCCCGACAGACCACAGCTTTCGATTCACGCGTCATTGTCTATCTCCTGATTATTATGTTTAGAGCAGGGTATTCAGAAGCACTCATCCGCCATATCAAGCGCGGTCCCGTCGACTTCCTTGAGCAATTCGGACAGGGACGATACTTTCGGCAACTCATAACGGGCAAAGAAATCGCACGCCTTGAGTTTGCCAAGATAAAAATCAGCCGCCTGGGGCCCGCCGGTATCGAGCCCGACCTGCGCAGCCTGAGCCTGACGCAACCACAACCAGCCTACGACGACGTGACCAAAGGCTTCAAGATAGAGCGAGGCGTTGGCCAACGCACGTTCCGCTTCACCTGCGCCGCGCACCGCACTGATGGCATCAGTGGCGCCGACCAGATCGTCAATCGCAGATGCCAGGCGATCAGCGTTATCTTTGAGCGATGGGATTTCAGAAGCTTCGGTGATAGAGCGCCGCATCCGTTTAATCAGTGCCTGGTAATGCGCTCCGCCCGCCATCGTGACCTTGCGCCCCAGCAGATCCAGACCCTGAATGCCGTGGGTGCCTTCATGGATCGGGTTGAGGCGATTATCGCGGTAAAACTGCTCTACCGGGTATTCGCGGGTGTAGCCATAGCCCCCATGCACCTGGATCGCCAGGCTGTTCGCTTCCAGACAAAACTGCGATGGCCATGATTTGATCAGCGGGGTCAGCAAGTCAAGCAGGCCAGCCGCTTCGGCACGATCCGCTTCATTCTCGCCATAGCGCTTCTCATCCACCAGTCGCGCGCCTTCAAGACACAGTGCCAGCCCGCCTTCAACGTAGGCTTTCTGGGTCAGCAGCATGCGGCGGATATCCGCATGGCGGATGAGTGGCACCTGATCGGTCAGCGGATCCTTGTCACCAAAAGGACGGCCCTGCTTGCGATCACGGGCGTAGTCGAGCGCGTGCAGATAGCCGGTGTAACCCAACATGACGGCACCGAGACCCACGCCAATACGAGCCTCGTTCATCATATGGAACATACCGGCCAGGCCGTTGTGGGGCTCGCCCACAAGATAGCCAACTGCACCCTCTTTCTCGCCGAAGTTCAGCATGGTCGAGGTGGTGCCGCGATAGCCCATTTTGTGGATCAGGCCCGCCAGTGCGACATCATTGCGCGCCCCCAGTGAGCCGTCATCATTGACCAGCACCTTGGGCACAATAAACAGGGAGATGCCTTTCACACCCGGAGGCGCATCTGGCAGTCGCGCGAGGACCATGTGAACGATATTATCGCTCAGCTCATGATCACCGGCGGAGATGAAAATCTTGTTGCCTTTGAGACGATAACTGCCGTCACCGACCGGTTCGGCGCGGGTGCGCAGATCACCAAGCGATGACCCGGCATGAGGCTCGGTCAGGCACATGGTGCCGAAAAAACGGCCTTCCAGCATGGGCCCGGCGAAACGCGCTTTCTGCTCGTCACTGCCGTGAGCGAGGATCAGATTGGCCGCACCTAACGTCAGACCGGCGTAGGCGTGTGTCCCCACGTTCGCGCCCTTGAGCATACCGCTGCACATCTGGGCAACAGCGACCGGCAGTTGCATCCCGCCCAGTTCAAAGCTCTGGCCGGCTGCGATCAGACCCGTCTCGCGAAGCACATCCAGCGCCCGCTTGACCTCCGGGCGCATCACCACTTTGCCGTTCTCGAAACGCGGCTCTTCTTCATCGACCAGACGGGCGTGGGGAGCAAACGTCTCCACCGCCACCTTCAAAGCGAGATCAAGCGCCGCCTGCAAGGTTTCGGTGCTGTGTTCGGCGTAACGATCAAACCGCAGCAGGTCTTCCGTCTTGTGCAATTCGAATAACTGGAACGCCAGATCCTGAGTGTTGATAACATGCTGTTGCATGGCAGCGCTCCGCTTTATACGACTTCGAACAGACCCGCTGCGCCCTGACCGCCACCGATGCACATGGTGACCACCACATATTTGGCACCGCGACGCTTGCCTTCAATCAGCGCGTGGCCGGTCAGACGCGAACCGGTGACCCCGTAAGGGTGACCGATCGAAATAGAGCCGCCATTGACGTTCAGTTTTTCCATCGGAATATGCAGCTTGTCACGGCAGTAGACGACTTGCGACGCAAAGGCTTCGTTAAGCTCCCACAGATCAATGTCGTCCATGGTCAGGCCGTTAAGCTCAAGCAGACGCGGAATGGCATAAACCGGGCCGATACCCATTTCATCAGGCTCGCAGCCTGCAACCGCAAAACCGCGGAAGATGCCCATGGGCTCGATGTTGTGCTTCTGGGCATAGGTGCCGTCCATTACCAGACACACCGACGCACCGTCGGACAACTGGCTGGCGTTGCCGGCGGTGACGAACTGATCCTCGCCCCGCACCGGGTTAAGTCCCTGCAGACCTTCGAGCGTGGTATTGGGTCGATTGCATTCGTCGCTTTTGAGGGTGATGTCTTTTTCGCTCACATCACCGGTCTCTTTGTCTTTGACCAGCATGGTGGCATCAAACGGCACGATTTCGTCGTCGAACTTGCCGGCTTCCTGCGCCGCAGCGGTGCGCTGCTGGCTGATCAGCGAATATTCGTCCTGCGCTTCACGGCTCACGCCGTAACGCCTGGCCACGATATCCGCGGTTTCGATCATCGACATGTACAGCTCTGGCTTGTGCTTCATCAGCCATTCGTTGGTCGCACGGAACTGGTTGATCTTGTCATTCTGAACAAGGCTGATGGACTCAACGCCACCGGCAACCATGGCCGGTACTTTTTCGGACAGCACCCGCTGGGCCGCCAGGCTGATCGCCTGCAGACCGGAACTGCAGAAGCGGTTAATCGACATACCCGCAGTCGTGACCGGCAGCCCCGCACGAATCGCGGCAAGACGCGCCATGTTTTTGCCCTGCGCACCTTCATGGAAAGTCGCGCCAAGAATCACATCTTCAACGATGGCCGGATCAATTCCTCCACGCTCAACAGCGTGCTGAATAACGTGCGCTGCCAGATCAACACTGTGGGTATTGTTCAGCGCTCCGCGATAGGATTTGCCAAGCCCGGTTCGGGCAGTTGAAACGATAACGGCATCAGACATGGACGTGTCCTCATTGGGAATATTGCGTTTATTGAAGAGGCTACGGACGATTCGGGGCCAACGCCACGAACCGGCCGTCTTGCACTAGAGACGTGAAATCAAAGGCTACCGAAGGTCTTGCCTTCACCCGCCAGACGCTCCAGCAGGCTTGAAGGCTTCCACTGATCGCCGCCCAGCGTGTCGTGGAACTTGCGTACAGTGTTGTAGATGGATTCGATACCGACCTGATCGGCCCAGAACATGGGGCCACCACGATAAGCCGGGAAGCCATAACCGTAGATCCAGACAATGTCGATATCCAGAGCGCGGGCCGCAATGCCTTCTTCAAGGATCTTGGCACCTTCGTTGATCATCACGTACATGCAACGCTCAAGGATTTCCTGATCAGTGATCTCGCGCGGTGTAATGCCTTGTTCCTTGCGGAACTCGGCAATCAGCTCGTCCACTGCCGGGTCCACAACCGGCTTGCGGCTGCCTTCTTCGTACAGGTAAGTCCCGGCCTGGGTTTTCTGCCCCAGACGGCCCTGTTCCGCGAGCTTGTCCATCCAGCTTGCCGGAATGTCTTCGCCCGCCTTCCGGCGCTCTTCACGAATACGGTAGCCCACATCAATGCCCGCGAGATCCGACATCGCGAATTGCCCCATCGGGAAGCCGAGATCGGTCAGCACTTTATCGACTTGCTGAGGCGATGCGCCTTCATTGACCAGCTTGATCGCTTCGGCTCCGCGCTGATGCAGCATGCGATTGCCAACGAAGCCATAGCAGTTGCCCACCAGCACACTGACTTTCTTGATGCGCTTGCCAATTGCCATAACCGTCGCTTTGACTTCGTTTGAAGTCTTGCTGCCACAGACGTTTTCCAGCAGCTTCATGACGTTGGCAGGACTGAAGAAGTGCATCCCCACCACGTCTTCCGGGCGAGTTGTTGCAGAGGCGATTTCGTCGATATCCAGCGTTGAGGTGTTAGACGCCAGGACCGCGCCCTGCTTGCAGATCTTGTCCAGCGTGCCGAAGATTTCCTTCTTCACGCCCATGTTTTCAAACACGGCTTCGATTACCAGATCCACGTCGCTGAAGTCTTCATAGGCCAGCGTTGGCTTGATCAGCGCCATGCGCTCTTCAACCTGCGCCTGGGTGATACGCCCTTTTTTAGCGGAGTTTTCATAGTTGCGACGAATGATCGCCAGGCCTTTATCCAGCGCTTCCTGCTTGAGCTCGAGCAACAGAACCGGAATGCCGACATTGGCAAAGTTCATCGCGATACCACCACCCATGGTGCCGGCGCCGATAATGCCGACACTATTGATATCGCGCACTGGCGTATCTTTTGGCAGCCCCGGCACCTTGGACACCTGGCGCTCGGAGAAAAACGAGTGGATCAGGCCCGCACGCTGGGGTGATTCCATGCATTCCATGAACAGTTCACGTTCGCGCTTCATGCCTTCGTCAAATGGCAGGGTAAACGCCGCTTCGACTGCATCCACACACTTGAAAGGTGAGAACAGACCCCGTGCTTTCTTTTCCAGACCCGCGCGGAACTGACTGAAGATATCGCTGCCTTTTTCGGACGCGACCTTGTCTTCCACATCACGCACCCGGCGCGGGCCCTTGCCATCGGCAACCGCCTTTTCGGCATAGGCCAGACCAACGGCCTTCACATCGTCACCCGCTTCCACGGCATCCACGATACCGTTGGCCAGCGCATCTTTGGCGCTCGCGAAATCACCTGTAGTGATCATTTCAAGAGCTTTCTGAGCACCCGTCAGGCGTGGCAAGCGCTGGGTACCGCCGGCACCCGGCAACAGGCCGAGCTTCACTTCAGGCAGACCGACCTTCGCACTTTCAAGTGCCACCCGGTAATGACAGCCCAGCGCCAGCTCCAGACCGCCGCCCAGTGCCGTACCATGGATGGCCGCCACGATGGTTTTCTCGCTGTTTTCGTATTCAGCAACGACTTCAGGCAGCCCCGGACTTTGCGGCGGCTTGCCAAATTCAGTGATGTCAGCGCCGGCAACGAAGGTGCGGCCATCACAAACCAGCAGGAGTGCTTTTGCATCCGCGTCTGCCTGGCCCTGCTTGAGCGCGTCAAGCAGGCCAGAGCGCACGGCATGACTGAGGGCGTTCACAGGCGGGTAGTTCACGGTGATCACACCGATGCTGCCTTGACGTTGATAATTTACGACCTCGGACATATCTCCTCCTCGAATTTTATGGAATACAATTTTATTAAGCGAAACTTGAATACGATTTAATACAAGTTAGAGCAATCTTTCAACATCAATTTGGCACATTGCTATCACAGTGCGCTACCCGAGCGATGACCTGAATGCAGGACCAACCCCGGAGCCCCTCTAAAACCATCAGGCATAAAAAAACCGCAGGACAGTGACGCCGTGCGGTTTTTTTGAGGGTAGTTTCAATACCCTCTATATAGAAGCAACAACTCTGATTTCCGATCAGACACCCAGCGATTCAATATCACTCGCCAGCATCGCCAGCTCGTGAGCAATCGAGTCACGCAGCTTTTCGGCGGAGATCAGGTAAGACGGTGCGGCACAGGTCAGCACCATGGTCGTACCATCTTCCAGCCTGACCGGCACACCAGCGGAATTGATATTGCGATCCCATTCGCCCAGTGACAGGCAGAACCCGCTGGTTTTGTATTCTTCCATCGCCCGCTCAAGCCCTTCTTTCTTCTCGGGCCAGGCGTCCGGACCGTATTTCTTGGCCATACCGTCCATCAGAATCTTGCGGCCGCTCTCGCTGATGGCAGCGCAGTAAGCCCGGCCAGCGGAGGTAGTCGCCATCGGCAACCGCAGTCCAATTTCCATCCGCAACAAGGTGGCTTCCGGAGGCATGCGGTTTTCAACATAAATCATATGCAGACGATCGTGGCAGGTCAGACCGATCGACATGTTGGTGCGTCGTGCAAACTCATCCATGTAAGGCTTGGCGAGCTGACGTACTTTCAGGTTAGAGACATAGGCATAACCCAATGCCAGAACGCCCGAGCTGAGCTGGTACTTCTCGAGTACCGGGTTGTAACTGAGATACCCCAGTTTGGTCAGCGTGTAGGTCATCCGCGAGACGGTCGGTTTCGGCAAACCGGTAATACGGGAGATGTCCTGGTTTCCGAGAATAACGGAACCCTGACTGAAAGCCCGCAGGACGTTCAGTCCCCGGGAAAGCGCCTCAACAAACTTGCGATCTTTTTCGTCACCTTCAACCATGCCACCACCCGTTTCGATAGCCAGTTCCCGTTCTAGTTTTTCTTTTGTATTCATAGCGTTCTGGTGCCCCCCACAGCCCCATTATAAAAATAGTCCGGTTTGCCCGTTCTTTTTGACATCCTGGAACACGAGACTGTGACCAACACGTTGCGGCATCTCCGGTTTTGTACTTTTGTACAAAAACATGCCTATTCTAACGGAGTACAGTGGAACTACCAATATCGATCAAACAAGATGTGTGCCAAATATGAGCCAATATTCCATTTCGTTTCAAAATACTGCTGATGATCAAAGCTGAACAAAAACATTCCGGCGCTTTGCGGTATTCCATTTTACTTTCATAACCCTGGCCAACACGGCCGAATCAGCTTGCGGTAAAAGGCACCCAGAGCCACAACAATAGCAACATCACCGGCAGCGCAAGCAAGGCAAAAGTACCGTTCCAGCCGAATGCCACAACCCAGCGGGACAGGCGGCCAAAACGCGACAACAACATCACCGAAGGACCAAAAGGTGACAGGATCATCGCCATGGAAAAGCCGATCACCAGCGCAACCGCAATCAACAGCGGCTCATAACCCTGCGCGGCCACTGGCCCCAGCAAACCGGCAATAAAACTCAGCACCGTAATCGGCGCTATTCCGAAAGCTGCACCCAAGGGCAGTATCAGCATAGCCGCCACCGCCAGCAGGTAAATGCCGGAGTAATGTTCCAGCAACCCGGTAATCGCCGATGGCGGCACCTGAGCTGCAAGCGTGACACCCAGCGCAGCAGATGACGCGAAGATACACATCTCGTTGGTCAGGGATGACACATTGCCGGCCATTTCGCGAATGACGCCGGCCACGCGCCCGCCTTCCCACACCATATAGATAAAAGTGACGGTCGGCACCGTCAGCATCGCCGCCCGGGAGACATTCAGATCCGTCAAAGCAACCAGCGCCCCCATCACGGCGAACACCGCGAGCACCACCAGCACCAATCGCCCACTTCCCGGAGGCCAGCCATCCAGCTCCTGGCGTTCCTGGCTGACCAGATGAAAGCGGCGGTACTCCAGCCCCCAGCCAATCGCGATCAGGGCCGCAGCCGCCATCAGGCTGAAGGGCAGGATTTGCCCCCAGGTTAAGGATGGCACTTCGCGCGTGATAATGGCGACAGCAACACTGGTCGGGGCAATCAGGGGCACCAGCGCAAACCCCCTCAAGGTACTGCTTAACACGCTACGCAGCCAACGCAACCGACTCTGGCCGGTAACGCGCCGATCATCCAGCGTCTCGGTTAACGCGCCACACAACAGATTCATAACCCCGAAATTAAGCACAGACGCGATCAGGCAACTGGTGAGCGCGTACTTGGGATACAGCCAGACCGATGGCCCGCCCAACAGGACGTCATGAATCCGCCGCAAGACTTCAAAACGCCGGACCAGGCACTGCATCATGCCCAGACTACCCAGAAAAGCAGCGTAAAATGCCGCCGCGGTGACCGCATCATGAAGTGTAATCGCCGTCAGCTGGCCAGCCGCACCGAGAACACCCACAACAGTTACAGTGACCAGAAACAGATAGCGGGCATACCCTTCCAGCCGACCGACATGCAGTAAAAAGAAGGTGAGCATCATCGTGCCCGAGAGCGTGCTCAGCAGATCGACACCGGTCAGCAATGCGGCCAGCTCGGCGAGCACCGCAAGCGGAAGAAAATATGTTGTCATAACAGCCCGACCAAGAGGGATGCGAGAGCATGTTGCCGGCTTGCATTTGCTGCATACCGCCATTAATCTAGCTCAATATACAAAACTTAATTTCGCTTAACGAAACTACATTAACATTTATGCACAGGCAAGCCTGACCCTCCACCAACATGACAGTTGGCTGCGATCAGATCTGCACTGTTGTTAATTCGGCGATCAGGCAAACGAAAATCGGCCTGAATACAGGAGCTACCATGTCTGCATACATCTATGACGGTCTCAGAACAGCATTCGGGCGCCACGCCGGCGCACTGGCCAAAGTCCGTCCTGACGACCTGCTTGCCAGCGTCATCAAGTCGCTTGTTGAGCGCAATGCTTTTGAAGCCAGTGTTTACGAAGACGTTATCGCCGGCTGCACCAACCAGGCAGGGGAAGACGCACGTAACATCGCCCGCCACGCCGGCCTGATGGCGGGCCTGCCCATCGAAACCGGCGGGCTCACCGTCAACCGCCTGTGCGGCTCAGGCCTCGCCGCCATTATCGATGCAGCACGCGCGGTTCGCTGCAACGAAGGCGAGCTGTTTGTCGCTGGTGGCGCCGAGAGCATGAGCCGTGCGCCCTTTGTTATGGCCAAAAGCGAATCGCCTTTCTCCCGTGATTTCCGCGCCTTCGACAGCACCATTGGCGCGCGCTTCCCGAACCCGCGCATCGAATCAGAGTTCGGTAGCGACACCATGCCGCAGACTGCTGACAACATCGCCCGTGAGCAGGGCCTGAGCCGCGACGCTGTCGACCGCTTCGCCGCCCAGAGCCAGGCCCGTTATGACACCGCCCTCAAAGCCGGCTTCTACGATGAAGAAATCCTGCCAGTTGACGTGCCTCAGGGCCGCAAGAAACCTGCAGTCGCCGTTGATAAGGACGAACACCCACGCCCAAGTTCAACTGTCGATGCTCTGTCCGGCCTGCGTCCTCTGTTCGAGGGTGGCGTGGTGACAGCCGGCAACGCATCCGGCATCAACGACGGCGCAGCGGCATTGATTATCGGCTCCCGCGAAGCCGGCGAAAAAGCGGGCGTGCAGCCCCGGGCGCGCATCGTGTCTGCAGCGATTGCCGGCGTTGCCCCGAATGTCATGGGCTATGGCCCGGTACCTGCCAGCGAGAAAGCCCTGGCACGAGCCGGCCTGACCATCGCCGATATGGACGTGATCGAAATCAACGAGGCGTTTGCCGCTCAGGTGCTCGGCTGCACCAACCGGCTGGGCATCGATGCTACCGATTCACGCCTGAACCCTAATGGTGGCGCTATTGCGGTCGGCCACCCGCTGGGTGCTTCCGGCGCGCGCATCGCCCTCACCGCCACCCGCCAGCTCGAGCGCACCGAAGGCCGCTATGCGCTGATCAGCATGTGCATTGGCGTCGGCCAGGGCATTGCGGCGGTCATTGAGCGCGTGACGGACTGAAGCCGGCTCCGCCCTGGTGACCGAAGCTTCAGCTTTTGAGAGGGCCGCAAGGCGGCTGCTCGAAAGCTGAAGCTTTCGCTAAAAGGAATACCCCCTCAACTTGCCTGCATTTTTCCCTGGTTGCCGCCATTCAAAATGGACGGGCGACTGTTTAGCAATGCCCTCCAGAACATCCGCCAGAAAAGCCTTACGCCAGCCTGCTGGAGGCGATTCATCCCAGCAGCTATAGTGATCTCTTTCTTACCAACCGTCAGAGCGGTACTTCCACCGGACCGGCAAAAGGGGCAGATACCCATGGCATTTCTGATTCTGGCTTCCCGGCGCGCCATTGCGGTGTTTCTGCTGCTGTTACCCGCCTGCCTGCAAGCCGCAGAGAGTGTCAGGATTTACGCAGCTGCATCCCTGACCAATACGCTTGAAACGGCCGCTACCGCCTACGAAGCCAGCCACGACGTGGAAATCGTTGCTATCTATGCCTCATCCTCAACAGCCGCGCGGCAGATTGCCAATGGCGCGCCGGCAGATCTCTACTTTTCTGCCAACGAGCAGTGGATGGACTGGCTGGCCGGACAGCAGATCACGCTCCGTCAGCGCAGCGACCTGCTCAGCAACCGGCTGGTCCTGATTGCGCCGGGCAAGAGCCCACTTCAACCCATCACTCCGGGCAGCGGCACTCGCTTGCTGTCATTGATGAAAACGGGCGAGCGGCTGTCAGTTGGCGACCCGGAACATGTGCCCGCCGGCATCTACGCGAAGCAGGCACTGATAACGCTTGGCGAGTGGCAGGAGCTGGCGCCCAGACTGGCACCGGCTGACAACGTCCGCGCGGCACTGGCGCTGGTCGAGCGGGGTGAAGTGCCACTTGGAATCGTGTACCGGACTGACGCCATGGCCAGCGACAAGGTGCAGCAAGTCGGGCTGTTTCCGGAAACCAGCCACAGGCCCATCACCTACCCCATCGCCATCGTCAATCCGAAAGCCGGTGATGCCACCTTCCGTTTCCGCCGCTGGCTGGCAAGCGCCGAAGCCCGCGCAATATTCACCCAGGCCGGCTTCACCGCCGCCACACCCTGAAGACGGAGCTGCCCCTGATGCTGTCTGACGCCGAATGGGACGCCATTTTGATCAGCCTCAAGATCGCCGGCAGTGCAGTTGGCTGGATCATGATTCCGGGGATCGCCACCGCCTGGATACTGGCCCGAAAGCAATTCAGGGGCAAAGTCATTGTTGATAGCCTGCTGCACCTGCCGCTGGTGTTGCCGCCCGTGGTGGTCGGTTATTTGCTGCTGCTGTCATTGGGGCGAAATGGCTGGTTCGGCCAGTGGCTGGACAGTCAGTTTGGCGTGACTCTGCCCTTCACCTGGCAAGGCGCGGCCATTGCCGGCGGCGTTATGGCCTTCCCACTGCTGGTAAGGGCAGTCAGGCTCTCCATTGAGGCTGTCGACCCCGGCATTGAAGCGGCCGCCAGAACCTTGGGGGCCAATCGCTGGCGCGTACTGTTAACCATCACCTTGCCACTGGCCCTCCCCGGTTTGATTACCGGCACCGTGCTGGCATTCGCCCGGGCGCTGTCCGAATTCGGTGCGACGATCACCTTTGCGTCCAATATTCCCGGTGAAACCCGCACACTGCCGCTGGCACTCTACACGCTGATCCAGTCGCCAGGCTCAGAAGCCGCCGCAGCGCGGCTGTGCGTTCTGTCGATTGTGATTGCGATCCTGTCGCTGCTCGCCTCTGAGTGGCTTGCGAAGCGATCCCGTCGCCGGCTGCAGGGAGCAGATGCCCCATGACGCTGCCTCAGGATGCGCTGGTCATCGATGTTCGCAAACAGCAGGGGCATTTCAGACTTGATGCCTGCGTGGCGATTGCCCCGTCTGGGGTTACCGGTCTTTTCGGCAAGTCCGGCAGCGGCAAAACCACGCTGCTACGCCTGATTGCCGGACTGGACTCACCAGACGAAGGCTCTATTCATTTTCAGGGCAAAGCCCTGACCGATTCCCGGAAGGGCGTGTCAGTTGCCGCCCACCATCGAAACTTTGGGGTCGTGTTCCAGGATGCCCGCCTGTTTCCCCATTATCGTGTGCGTGGCAACCTCACCTACGGCGTAAAACGATCGGACCCGCAGCATTTCAGTCACGTTATCGGGTTACTGGGGATTGAACATCTACTGGATCGCTACCCGGCGACACTGTCGGGCGGTGAAGCGCGCCGGGTGGCCATTGGCCGCGCGCTGCTGACCAAGCCATCCCTGCTGTTAATGGATGAACCACTCACCGGTCTCGACGGCACCCGCAAGTCCGAACTCTTGCGCTACATCGCCCGCCTGACCCGCGATATTGATATACCGATTATTTACGTCAGTCATGATACCGACGAACTGCTGGCCATCGCCCAGCATCTGGTCTTGCTTGATAACGGGCGCCTAATTGCGGACGGCGATCTCGAAACCCTGCTGATGCGATTTGACCTCACCGAACATCTTGGCGGTTTCAATGCCGCTTCTGTTCTGGATGCACGCGTCATGAGCCACGAACCCGACTACGGCCTGACCCGAGTGACACTTGATGACGGGCAGCAACTCAGCATCCCGGCAGAAGATGCAGCCATCGGCCAACGCTTGCGACTGCGCATTCCAGTCCGCGATGTCGCCCTGTCACTCGAGCCGCAGCACGGTTGCAGCTACCGCAACCAACTGCGTGCCATCATTCTGGAGTCGGCACCACACCCTTGTGACCCTGCAGCAAAGGAAATCCGGCTCGGTATCGGGGCTCAATCGCTGCGCGCCAGGCTGACACGAAAGTCCTGCGATGAGCTGGGCCTGGTTGTTGGCAGGGAAGTGACGGCACTGGTGAAAACCATGGCCTTTGCACTCAGGGAATGACCGATGAGCCATCGTCGGCAGGCCCCTGAAATTCTGTCGTCCACATAACAAAAAGCCCCGATGCAAACGCATCGGGGCAAACGGCAACAAAACCGAGTTAAGGAAGCAACACCGGGCACGATGCCCGGTACTATCAGAACATCATTTTGGCAGAGGCCATCACCTGCTGGTATTGGTCGTTGTCATCCGAGCCTGCGTAAGCGAAGTTCCAGTAAGAATACTCCAGACCCAGCGTCAGATTCTGATGCGGCGACCACAACAGGTTGGCGTGAACCGATGTGGAGGCGTCGAAATAGCTGAGCAGGCTACCTGCGCCCTGCACTGCTGTGTCGTCAACCACTTCTGTGTAGGAACCCACAAGACTGCTGCGCCATTGCGGTGTCCAGAAATGACGATACGCCGCAGTAGCGCCGTAGGTTGTCAAAGGATCCACTTCGCCGCCGGCCTGGTCGGCCAGATCAACATCAGGATAGGTAAACAGGCCCATGTAGCGGCCCAACGCCCCGTAGCTGTACTGAAAACGCACATCATCACGACCGATGGTCGGAATCCGCGCGCTCAGCGACACGGCGCCGGCCAGCTTCTCATCATCTGACGCGTCGTCTTCCAGATTACGCAACATACCCGCAACCGAGTAGAAGCCGTAGTTGCCACGGATCTCGTAGCGTGCGGTCAGGTCCGGATAGGATTGATCGTCGTAGGAATTGGTGCCGTAACCATCCTCGGGGTTCTCAAGCGCTACCATGAACTTACCGCCCGGCGCTTGCATGTTGTAACGAATCATCGGTTGGGTGACATAGATGAAGGCTGCCATTTTCCCCTGATTCAGAATTTCAGGCAGTGCTGCCAGATCGGTAAAGGTGGTGTAGGTCTGACCAAACTCCCAACCATTCCAGCGACCATATGCCTGACGCAGACGCGGATTGTAGCTGTTGGATACGACTTCGTTACCCGGCGAATCCTGCGCTGTGTTGAAGTCCATCTCCAGGTAGGTTTGCAGCCGGTGACCGCCGACATCGTCGGTTGAAGTACCGAAACTGAAGCGGGATTCACGGGCCGTAAAGCCGACTTTCCAGTCGTCAGTCGAGGCAGCTGATTTTGCAAAGTTGCGGGGCAGACCTACGCTGTAGCTATTCAGTGTGCCATCACCACCCGATCCGTAGACCATGTCAGCCTTGATGAAGCCACCAAATGAGATCGTGGTGTCGCCGATTTTCAGACCATCGCCTTCTTTCAATATGTACGGGTTATCAGCCGTGGCTTCCGGCGCTTCTGATACCGCACCGGACAGTCGTGATTCTAGTTGTTCCACCCGCTGGCGCAGTGCATCAACCTCTGAATCAGCATCCTGGGCTGCGACAGGCACAGATGTCAGTGCAATCAATGGCAGACCGGCCAGGGCAACCGCTTTTGTCAGGGGGTGAACTCTCATTGACGTTGTTGTTCTTGTCATTACAAACCTCGCGTTTCAATTATTGTTTGTGAGTACAACTTTGTTGTGAGTCTTCAGCCGGACCGGATTTACGCTTTAATAGACACCAAATTCCGCTGAGCGGTACGTGCACAGAATTAGTTTCGCTAAGCAATACACGCTTCCGTATTTTCGAATATAGACAAACAAATTTTGAACAACAACCTTTGAGGCGCGATTTTAATGGAATTTCGCAATTAGAAGCTCATTTGAAGGGTGCAGGAGAATTGACAGGCCTTTCTCTATGATTCATCCTTACCCAATTCTGCTATGCGGTATATATTTTCACAAATGACAATCCGAGGGGTTGATCAATGAACATGAACTACACAGTCGAAGAGCTGGCCTTCCGCGATGAGGTTCGCCGCTTCCTTGACGACAAGCTGCCGGCCGATATTGCCGCGAAGGTCAAACGCGGTCGCCGGATGACCAAAGAGGATCACGAACGCTGGCAACAGATCCTCAGCAAGCAAGGCTGGTATGCCACGCACTGGCCGGAAGAGTACGGCGGTGTTAAGTGGACGGCTGTGCAGAAGCACATCTGGGATGAAGAGTCCTGTGCTTACGGCGCGCCGCGCACTATTCCTTTCGGCGTCAACATGGTGGCACCTGTCATCATCAAGTTCGGCAACGAGCAGCAGAAGCAGCAGTACCTGCCCCGAATCCTGAGCGGTGAAGACTGGTGGTGCCAGGGTTATTCCGAGCCCGGCGCCGGTTCCGACCTTGCGTCGCTGAAGACCCGCGCCGTGCGCGATGGCGACCACTACATCGTCAATGGCCAGAAGACCTGGACCACTCTGGGTCAGCACGCCAACATGATTTTCTGTCTGGTGCGTACCAACACTGAAGTCAAAGCTCAGGAAGGCATCTCCTTCCTGCTGATTGATATGGACACACCAGGCGTTACCGTCCGCCCGATCATCACTATTGAAGGCGAGCACGAGGTTAACGAAGTCTTCTTCGATGACGTCAAGGTACCGGTCGAGAATCTGGTGGGCGAAGAAGACAAGGGCTGGACATATGCCAAGTACCTGCTCACCTACGAGCGCACAGGCCTTGCGGGTATCGGCGCATCCAAAGCCGCACTCAGCCATCTGAAAACCATCGCCAGCCGCAACCTGAAAAACGGTCGTCCATTGATTGAGGACGCCACCTTCAGCCAGCGTATCGCCAAGATCGAGATTGATCTCATGGCGGCCACGATCAGCAACCTGCGCATTATCGCCGCAGTTGCCGGCGGTGGTGTGCCGGGTGCCGAGAGTTCGATGCTGAAGGTACGTGGCACCGAGATCCGCCAGGCGATTACTGATCTGGCCCGGCGTGCGATCGGGCCCTACGCCCAGCCGTTCGTTGAAGAAGAGCTGGATCTGGATTACGACGGTGAGTTCCTGTCAGACGAAGACGGCGCTGCTTTCTCCGCGCACTACTTCAACATGCGCAAGCTGTCGATTTTCGGTGGATCGAACGAGATCCAGAAGAACATCGTCACCAAAATGATTCTCGGACTATAAGGGGGCCCCATGGACTTCAACCTGAGTGAAGAGCAACAAATGTTGCAAGACACCGTGGCGCGTCTGGTTCGCGGTGAATACGATTTTGAAAAGCGCCTGTCGTTCAGCGACAGCGAACTGGGGTTCAGCGAGGCCTTCTGGAATCAGTTGGGTGAACTCGGCCTCACAGCAGTTCCCTTCCCCGAAGAGCTGGGCGGATTCGGTGGCGGCGGCGTCGAAGTGCAGTCGGTCATGACCGAACTCGGCCGCGGCCTGTGCCTGGAGCCTTATCTGCAGACCGTCATTCTGGGTGGCGGAGTGATCGCCCAGGCCGGCAGTGACAGCCAGAAAGAAAAGTGGCTGGGTGAGATTGCAGCCGGTGCGCTAAAGGTCGCTGTAGGCTTCCAGGAGCCCCAGAGCCGCTACAACCTGAATGATGTTGAGACACGAGCGGAAAAATCAGGCAACGGCTACACCCTCAACGGTCGCAAAGCCGTGCTGATCGGTGGGCACTGTGCTGATCTTCTGATTGTGTCGGCACGCACCTCAGGCGATAGCCGCGATGCTGACGGCCTGTCGCTGTTCGCAATTGATCCGGAGGCGGCCGGTGTTGAGCGTCGCGTTTATCCGACCGTTGATGGCGCGAAAGGCTGCGACGTCACCCTGACGAATGTTCAGGTTGATGCTGACGCCCTGATCGGCACCGAAGGTCAGGCTGGCGATGTCATCGAGTACCAGACCGGACGCGCAATTGCGGCACTGTGCGCAGAGGCGGTTGGTGCCATGGAAGAATCCATCAAGCTGACCCTGGAATACCTCAAGACCCGCAAGCAGTTCGGTACCCCGATCGGCCGGTTCCAGGTACTTCAGCACCGCATGGTCGACATGAGCTCAGAACTTGAGCAGGCCCGTTCAATGGCCATCCTGTCTGCCAATGTGGCCGATGCCGAACAAAGCGATGAACGTCGTCGTATTCTGGCCGCGGCCAAGAACGTTGTGGGACGCTCAGGCCAGTTTATTGCCGAACAGGCCATCCAGCTTCATGGCGGTATCGGCATGACCTGGGAATACAGCCTGGCCCATTACGCCAAGCGATTGATCATGATCAATCACCAGCTCGGTGATGATGATTTTCATCTGGAACACTATGCCAGCCTTCTCGAGGTCGCATCCTGATCCGGATACAGAATCCTGTGCGAGGAGCCGGATCTTCAGCCCTGCTGAGAGATCCGTTCAGGGGTGGCTTCGGCCACCCCTTTTTTGTTTTTCAGCACAAAAAAGTAGAGTGACAATCCCGGCGCTACAATCAATATGAAACGGCATTGTTAACCGATGCTTCCAACAACAAAACCGGAGCCACCATGAAAGAAATAGCACTGGATGACCTGACCCAGTACACAGGACAACTGATCGGCCACAGCCCCTGGAAACATATTTCACAGGAGATGATTCAGGCATTTGCAGATGCCACCGGCGATCACCAGTGGATCCACGTGGATGTGGAACGCGCCAAAGCCGAATCACCATGGAATAGCCCTGTGGCCCACGGTTTTCTGACCGTTTCCCTGATCCCACAACTGAACCAGGGCGTCATCCACACCACGGGGGCCTCGGCCACGATTAATTACGGGCTCAACAAACTGCGGTTTCCATCAGCGGTAAAATCAGGATCGGATGTACGGACAGAAGTGATTCTGAAAGACGTCAAAACCGTCGACAAAGACCGGGTGCTGGCGACCTTTCAAACTACCGTGCAGATTCGTGATGAAGACCGGCCGGCCTGTGTGGCGGAAAGTCTGGTGATGTACGTGCGGTAATACCCACACAACCCGAACCCCGGATATCCCGGGGTGTGGCAGAAAAAGGGGCCGTTAATCGGCCCCTTTTTTCATGGATCTGGAGTCTGGCGTTATTCAATCGGCTTCTGCACGATCTTGCCGTCCTCAACAACCGCCAGCGTGGTTTCAGTAATAAAGCCACCACCGGCATCCACCTCTTTCACTTCATACGGGTTCTTGCTGTCATCCATTGATTTCAGCGCTTCTGGAACACCGGCCCGCAGGGCTTTGGCTTCAGTCGTATTCTGCTTGTCCATCGCCTCGATCAGCGCATGCATTGCCAGATAGTTATAGGCGGCTTCAGAACCAGGCATCTTGGAGTATTTGGCCTTGTAGCGCTTGATAAAGTCCTGCGCAGGCTTGGTCTCGTAGACTGATAGCGGTACAACGCCGATCGCACCTTCCATCATCTCGAGACCACCGGCGACTTCCGCCACTTCATCCAGTTTCGCCTGGTCCATCACGATGAAACTGCCCTGGAAACCGAGCTGCCGCGCCTGCTGAACCACCAGGCCCGTGGGTTCTGATGCGCCTCCCACAAACATGACATCAGGAGCTTCGGAGATGATACGGCTGACGCCGGTATAGAAATCCGCAGATTTGTTGTAGTCCATCGGATTATCAGCAACGACTTCGCCACCTTCAGCCGTCCACTGTTTTTTCATCATGCCCGCCCAGATTTTGGCGTACTCGTGGGTGGCACCGCCCATGCCGAGCTTTTTGCCGTCGTGCTTCATTGCATAATCGGTAAACGCTGTGACATATCCATCGAATGTGGGGGGTATACGTAGCGTCAGCTCGTTACCTTTTTGCGTGACCGACGGCACACTGGTGTAGGCCATAATCAGGAAGTCATCTTTTTCGTTGAAATCCTGCAACGCGAAAATACCCCCGGAGTGGGGTACAAACACGGCTGAAACACCGGATTCCTTTTTCAGGCGCTTGGCGTTGGTAGCCGCCTGAGCCGGCGAGTAACCGTCGTCCAGCGCGATCAGGTTCACAGTGTAGTTTGTGCCGTCGATATCGATACCGCCCGCCGCATTCACTTCTTCGGCCGCCATCTTGATACCGGACAGGACGTTTTCACCGTAAAGGGCCGCGCCACCGGATAGCGGGCCGGTGAAACCAATATTCACTTCTTCTGCCAGCGCACCGGCAGTCATGCCCATGCTGACGGTTGCTACGGCAATCGCACTGCCAAGTTTTCTGAGTGTTTTCATTGTTTTCTCCTTGGGTATTGCGCTTCTGTTTTTGTTGGATCATTCATCAATCGGGCACGCTTAGGCTCCGATATACGCCTCTCGCACTTTCTCGTTGCCCAGCATCGCTTCCCGGTCCCCTTCCATGACCAGTCGTCCGTTCTCCATAACGTAGGCGCGGCTGGCAATCTTGAGCGCGGCAAACGCATTCTGTTCAGCCAGTAGCACCGTGGTGCCCAGGCTGTTGATCTGCTGAATCGTCTGGAACATCTGACGCACGATCAGTGGTGCCAGACCCAGTGAGGGCTCATCCAGCATCAGCAGACGGGGGCGACTCATCATCGCCCGGCCAATTGCCACCATTTGCTGCTGACCGCCTGAAAGCGACCCTGCCGGCTGCTCCGCTTTCTCTTCGAGGATCGGAAACATCTCGAGGATTTCCTTGTAGCGGCGACGGTTGCCCTGCTTGTCGCGACGATGCACATAGGCCCCCAGCATCAGGTTCTGCTGAACGCTCATCTGGGGAAACAGCTTGCGGCCCTCGGCACACTGAACAATGCCAGCATCAACGATGGCACTGGGCCGAAGCCCATTCAGCCGCTTGCCCTCAAACTCGATGTCACCGGCAGTTGGTTTGTTAAGCCCGCTAAGGGTATTGAACAGGGATGATTTACCGGCGCCATTGGCACCGAGAAGCACGACAAGCTCGCCACTGTTAACGGTCATCGAAATCTCGTTCAGCGCCTTGAAGCTGCCGTAACACACATCAACGTTTTTAAGCTGCAGCATCTTCGTCACTCCCCAGGTAGGCTTCGATGACAACCGGATTTTCACGGATCTCCTGTGGTGTGCCTTCCGCTATCTTTTCACCATGATCGAGCACCATGATCTTGTCAGCCATGCCCATGATCATGTCCATCTTGTGTTCGATCAGGCAGACCGTCAGGCCGTTGGCGACCATCTTGTGCATCAGGTCCGCCAGACCCACGGTTTCTTCGGGGTTAACCCCGGCTGCAGGCTCATCCAGCAGCAACAGCTTGGGCTGTGTAGCCAGCGCCAGTGCAAAGGCGACCCGCTTGCGCTCTTCCTGGGTGATATCCGCTATCAAACGGTTTTCCACGTGAGACAGACCGACGAAATCCAGTGCTTCGCGGGCCTTGACCCGGCACTCCTTTTCTTCCGCCTGCAGTCGCTTTGAATTGATCAGCACATCCCACAATCCGGATTGGGTACGCAGCCGGTGGCCGACAATCAGGTTGTCCAGCACCGTTGCCGTCTCAAACAGATTGGTGGTCTGGAAAGTGCGACCAATGCCACGCTGGGCAATGTAGTCACAACGCAGCGGCGTAATATCTTCGCCATCCAGAATGATGCGACCGGATGTCGGTTTGTGCATGCCGGCGATCAGGTTGAAGAAGGTACTTTTACCGGCGCCGTTGGGCCCGATAATCGCGTTGATCTTGTTGGCCTCAAAGTGCACGGACACATCATTGACCGCAGCGAGACCGCCAAACATTTTGGTCAGATTTTCGACTTTAAGCATTGTTCTCGGCCTCCTTTCCGGTCGCGCTGTTCGATGTCTCTACTCGGCTTGCCTTCGGCGCTTTCGCCACCCCCATGGATTCTGCCTTGCGGCGCATCCAGAGCAGCAATGAGCCCACCAGACCATTCGGGAAGAAGATAACGAGCAGCACCAGCAAGGGCCCGAACAGGATCATCTTGTAGGTTTCGAGAAACTGCAGGGACTGGGTCAGCCAGACAATACTCAGGGTGCCCACCAGCGGCCCGAACAGGGTGCCGATACCGCCCACCAACAGGTAGGTGATGAGGTTGAAGGTGTGCAGGATGTTGGCATCTTCAGGGCCGATGAAGCGCACCATGCCCGCATAAAGCGCGCCCGCCAGCCCGGCGTAGGTGGTCGACAGTACAAATGCGAGCACCTTGTTGCGCATCAGGTTGATGCCCAGGGATTGAGCCAGCTCGTCACCGTTGCGGATGGCAATGAAGGTGCGCCCCAGAAGCGATTTGGACAACCGGCTGATGAACCAGATCGAGAAAATCAGGAACGCCAGCACCAGATAATAGAAAGGCACCGAGTCAGTAAAATCGACGACCCCGAAACCATAAGGTGCTGCGATATCGCGAACACCGATAGCGCCATGGGTCAGCTCTTCCCACTTGTCCAGCAGCATATAGATGATGAACCCCACGCAGAGCGTGAAGATCGCAAAATAGTGCTCCTTCAGGCGCAGGGAAATGACACCGGTTATAAAGCCGAGCACAGCCGTCATCAGCAGTGCGGCGACAAAAGCCGGCCAGAAACTCCAGCCATAATCGGATGTCAGCAAGCCCAGCGTATAGGCACCGATAGCGAAAAACCCGCCGTGGGCAAGGTTCAACTGGCCACAGTAGCCAGTGATGATGTTGAGACCGTAGACCGCTATCGCCCAAACGAACGCCAGCGACATGACGTACACCTGGTACTCATTGGCAGCAAACAGCGGAAACAACAGCGCCAGCAGAATAAACACATACTTGGTCGCCGGTCGGGTCAGTAAGGCAGCAAGTTTAAACATCATGATCAGTGCGCTCCCTTGGTAAACAGGCCCTGCGGGCGAATGGACAGAATCACGACCAACAGACCAAAGGCGATGATGTCCTTGTAGCTGGTCGAGATGTAGAAACCACCAAAGGCTTCGGCAAAACCGATGATCATGCCACCCACGATCGCGCCGGGAATACTGCCCATGCCGCCGAGGATGATGATGACAAACGCTTTCATGATGACCACATGCCCCATCGCCGGATAAACCAGGTTGATGGGCGCGTACAGTGTGGCGGCGAATGCCGCGAGGATGCCCGAGATGGCGAAGGTCATCATGGCCACACGGTTGGCGTCGATACCCACCAGGAAGGCCCCGTCACGGTTCTGCGCCATCGCAATGATGGTGGCACCGGTCATGGTTTTGCGCAGGAACAGTTGCAGCGCCGCAACCAGAACAAACGCACCGACAATAATCAGCAGGCGTTGCTCAGGAATTATCAGCCCGTCAAAGTTCAGGATGCCGGTGTAAGGGGATGAAATGCGGCGGAAGTCCGCCCCCCATATCATCTGCACCAGCGCTTCGAGAAACAGCAGAATACCGATGGCCGCGATCTTGTCGTGGATCGGAGGTGAATTGCGCAAGGGGTGGAACACCAGGCGTTCGCTCAGGACCGCCACGATGGCCACGATAATGGCGGAACCCGCCATGGCAACCCAGTAGTGGGCGCCAATATCGACCATCAGGAAATACGTCATGAATGCACCCACCATGTACAGGGCACCATGCGCAAAGTTGGGAATATGAAGTATGCCGTATACGAGCGTCAGGCCGAGCGCTACGAGACCGTAGATGCTCCCCAACGTCATACCGTTGATTATTTGTTGAAAGAAAAGGTTCAAACCGGCCCCCGGGCATTGTTTTTGTTGGGTTGCTAAGTCTGTCAGTACTGCATCGCACACATTTCGCGCGCTGTCGTCACTGCTGTGTCGCGTGATCGACGTACTACCTGAGGCACGGCAAAGGATTGATTGCGCAGCCCGTCAGGCGTTGGTGATAGTTGGTGATATCACCTTTCATCTGAGACTACACTGTCACTTGATTATGTCAATATACAAAATGAATTTCCGCCTAGCGGAATATATTGACTTCTTATGGAGGGATATTGAAACCGAAGCCGGTTTATTGACCGACTTCGGTTTTACTGGAGCGAAGGGCTCAGGCCTCGGCAGCCCACTCCTGCTCCTGCAGGGCGCGCCACATGACCTTGCCGGTGGGGGACTTCGGCAATTCTGCTACAAATTCAACGATTTCCGGCACCTTGTAGGCCGACATTTCGTTCTTGCACCAGGCAATGATATCGGCTTCAGACACGGTTCCCTCTGCATCCGGCCCCAACACAACACAGGCTTTTACCGTCTCGCCCCGCTTTTCGTGAGGCGCCGAGATAATGCAGCACTCGTGAATGGCAGGATGTCGGTACATCAGGCTTTCAACCTCTGACGGCCAAACCTTGAAGCCCGATGCGTTGATCATCCGTTTGAGCCGATCAACCATGAAGAAGTAACCCTCTTCATCGTAGTACGCCAGATCACCGGTGCGGAAAAAACGTTTGCCGTCCAGCTCGATAAAAGCCGCTTCGGTCTCCATCGGCCTGTTCCAGTACCCCTGAGTGACTTGAGGGCCGTTGCTGACGATTTCGCCGACCTCACCCGGCCCCAGCTCTTTAAGCGTCTCCACATCGACAATACGCGAATCCACGTCAAACACCGGAATACCCAGGCACTGGGCCTTGGGGGCTTCAGTAGGATTGATATGAGTGGCCGCCATGGTTTCGGACAGGCCGTAACCTTCGATGTAATCCAGGCCTGTCAGCTTTTTCAGTTTAGCGGCAATGGCTTCGGGCATCGCAGCACCGCCGCCACCGATGGTGTTCAACGAGCTGATGTCGAACTTGTCCAGATCGGGATTGGACAAGAAGTCGACCGCCATGGTGACGATATTGGTCCAGCCGGTCACCTTGTAACGCTCGATCAGCTTCGACGCGGTCGTCCGATCCCAACGGGTCATGATCACGGATGTTGAGCCGCTGTAAATCGGACTGTTCATTGAGCCGGTCATGCCGGTCACATGGAAAAATGGCAGCGTTGACAGCTGCACTGTATCAGCCGTGCTGAGGTTCCAGAATGCCCGGTGTACGGCGGTCGCCATGACAGAACGATGGGTATGAATGCAGCCCTTGGGTGCCCCGGTCGTACCCGAACTGTAAGGAATGACAGCCAGATCGTCAGGTCCGGCTGTATGCTCGCCGGGAACACGACCTGCCTTGATCACCTCATCCCAGCTGTCGAGCCCCGGCGTCGAAAGCGGCGCAGCGGGTGCTGACACTTCGGCGGGCAGCGACAGATCAGTCTCGCCACGCACATACGAGCTGTAGGCGGCGACCACGATATGCTCGAGATGGGTCGTTTCAAGCAAGGGCGCGATAAAGCCGGTCAGTTCCTGTCCGGCCAGACAGACCCGCGAATCCGTATCACTGATGTAATGCTCAAGCTCCGCTGAGCGGTTCATCGGATTAACGGGAATAACCGCGGCATTGGCACGCAAAATAGCGTAGTAACCGATGACGTACTGGGGGGAGTTCTGCATATAAAGCAGAACGCGATCGCCCTTCTTCACGCCTTTTTCGTGCAGGTAGCCGGCCAGCGCTTCAACTTCAGCGAACAGTTCGCGGTAGGTAATACGGGTGTCGTAATAGATGATGGCGGTATGGTCTGGATAACGCTCAGCCGAAATCGCCAGATTGGTATAGACGCTGGTCTTCGGCAAGGTCATGGTCTTGGGCAATGACTGCGGCCATATCCCATGGTGTCGTGTAAACATCGCTTATTCCCCACATTTTGATCCGGCCCTGAGGACCGGAAAAATCATCAGACAACTGATTTGATCGAATGAACCGCCTGCCCACCGGGCAAGGGTGCTTCGCTGCGCAAAGGCGTAACGGCTATCGCTTTGTCGCGCAAAATCGTGACATCCATCTCGGGATCGGTGATGTGCTGCGAGCTTCGCTCGAAGCTCAGCCACCAGTACGGCAGGCTCCGGCCATCCTGACCGGCCACCAGTTTGGTGCGTTGAATCGACCCTGTGGACTGACGCGCCCAGCGCATTTCGGAGACGTCATCAGCACCACAAGCCGGAAAATTCACGTTCCAGCAACAGTGCCCGCCGTTATCGGCAGAGGTATACAGTTCCCGGACAACAGCAGCCCCGTGCTGCTCTACCGGCGACCAGTCGATACCATCACGATTCAGGAAGGCCTGGCTGAACGCGATCGCCGGAATGCCCAGCTGCTCAGCCGCCAGCACCGCACCAACCGTGCCCGAGTACTGCACCGAATCGCTGATATTGGCGCCGCAGTTCACCCCCGACAGCACCAGATCCGGCGGTGTCTCGCCAAACCAGTGCTCGACCGCAAACAACACGCAATCTGCCGGCGTGCCGGACAGGGCATAACGGTTGGATCCCTTTTCAAACACCCGAAGCGGGGTATGAATGGAAATGCTCTGGCCTGCGCCGCTGCGATCGTGCTCCGGCGCCACCACCCAGACCTCTTCGGCAAGCTGGTGGGCGATGGCCTCCAACACACGCAGCCCCGGCGCATCAATGCCATCGTCGTTGGTAATCAGAATTCGCTTTACGATGGGATCACTCATGATGACAAGCTCCTTTTACCCTGTTGGGCAATGTGCCAGCCGGCGTCCGCCAGCAACCGGGCACGTTTGCCAACGTCCAGCGCATCGGCGTTGCTGGCGTTGCCCTGCAGAGCACGGGCATATACGCCCTGCACGATTGCGGCCAGACGGAACAACGAAAACGACAGGTACACGTGCCAGTCGTCAATCCCGGAGCGGCCGGTCTGGCGACAGTAGCGTTCCACCGTTTCCTGTTCATTGAGAATGCCCAGCGCTTCGAGATCTTCACCGACCAGGCCACGGGAACCTTCCAGCTCGGCGGGAAGCTGATAAGGCAGGCAGTAGTAGGCAAGATCCGCCAGCGGATGCCCCAGCGTCGAGAGTTCCCAGTCGAGAACCGCGACAACCTCCGGGCCGTCCTCAGCCAGCATCAGGTTACCCAGGCGATAATCACCATGGGCAATCGCACACTCATCTTTCCGGGGCAGATGGTCGGGCAGCCAGGCCATCAGCTTGTCCATCGACGGCATATCGTCCGTCTTGGAAGCGAGATACTGTTTGCTCCAGCGGGACACCTGACGGGCAACATAACCGTCCGGACGACCGTAATCACCGAGACCCACAGCATTCACGTCCACTGAATGCAGCGCGGCCAGCGTATCGATCGCGGCTTCATGAACCGGTTGACGCTCGGCGCGATCCAGCGCTCGCAGTGCCGGATGGCTGACCACCCGACCCGGCATATAGTCCATCACATAAAAAGGTGTCCCGATGACGCCCGCGTCTTCGCACAGCACCTGGGTTTGGGGAACGGGCACATCGGTATTCATCGACAGCGCGCGAATCACCTTGTATTCGCGCTCGATCATGTGAGCCGAAGGCAGCACCTTTCCCGGCGGCTTCTTACGCAACACATACCGGCCACTGTCAGTATCCAGCAGATAGGTGGGGTTGGATTGACCACCCTGAAACTGTTTTACATCCAGGCGATTGCCGAAATCCGGCATCGCCTTCTGCAACCAGCTCAACAGCGCGGCCTGGTCAATCCGGTGGGCGTCAAGGACGTCCACCAGTTGGGGTTCCATGCTCATTACCACCTCAGCCCGCAGTTTCGCCGCCATCCGCTACAATCACCTGACCGGTGATATAGGCGCTGGCCCTGGTGGAAAGAAACACCGCCAGCCCGGCGATATCAACGGGCTCGCCAATACGGCGCAGCGGTGTTTTCTCTTCCGCCCGCTTGGCACGAACCGGATCGTCCGTCAGCGCCTTGGCGAAATCAGTCCGCACCAGACCCGGCGCAATCGCATTGACCCGAATGCCCCGTGGGCCCCACTCAACCGCAAGGTTGCGCGCCAGTGCCGCTTCCGCCGCCTTGGATACCCCGTAAGTGCCGATCGTGGTATTGCCGCGGATACCGGCGATGCTCGACAGCAACACAACTGCACCATCGCCGCGTTCCGCCATTTGCGGCAACACCATATTGGTCAGCCAGAAGGTGCCCTTGACGTTGGTGTCCATGATCTTGTCCCAGGCCTCATCCGTCATTTCACTTGTCGGACCGTAAACCGGGTTGGTCGCCGCGTTGCACACCAGCACGTCGATCTGGCCCCAGGCTTCGATTGTCTTGTCGACAAGATTCCGCAGGTCATCCTTGCGGCCCACGTGGCAGGGAATCGCCAGCGCCTCAAAACCTTGCTCGCGCAACTCACCCGCGACCTTCTCGCAAACATCGGCCTTGCGGCTTGAGATCACGACTTTCGCGCCACTGCGGGCCATTTCCTCGGCAATGGAGCGGCCGATTCCCTTCGTAGACCCGGTGATCAGGGCGACCTTGCCGGTCATATCGAACAATGGATTGGTCATGGTTCGGCTCCTGATCAGTGGGTTTTGGATGTCATTTTGGGATAGTCACGCAGTTCGATCTTGGCAATGGAATCCAGATGCACTTCATCCGGGCCATCTGCAAGCCGCAGCGTACGCACCTGCGCCCAGGCCGAAGCCAGGAAGGTATCCTGGGACACACCGCCAGCGCCGTGAACCTGAATCGCGCGATCCAGAATACGCAGCGCCATGCTCGGTGCCGCCACCTTGATCATGGCGATTTCCTGGCGGGCCACCTTGTTGCCCACGGTATCCATCATGTGGGCGGCCTTCAGGGTCAGCAGGCGGCACTGTTCGATTTCAAGGCGCGAACGGGCAATGTCCTTGCGGATCGAGTCAAACTGCGCCAGCGGCTTGCCGAAAGCTTCGCGCTCATTGACGCGCTGGCACATGGACTCGAGCGCGCGCTCTGCAACGCCAATGGTGCGCATGCAGTGGTGAATACGCCCCGGCCCGAGGCGGCCCTGGGCAATTTCAAAGCCGCGACCTTCACCCAGCAACATATTGCTGACCGGCACGCGTACATTGTTGTATTCGATTTCCGCATGACCGTGCGGCGCATGGTCATAGCCGAATACCGTCAGCGGACGGATGATCTTCACGCCCGGAGTATCCAGCGGTACGAGAATCATGGACTGCTGCTTGTGACGCTCCGCTTCCGGATCCGTCTTGCCCATAACAATCGCAATTTTGCAGGTGGTGGTCATGGCACCTGAGGACCACCATTTACGGCCGTTGATGACGTACTCATCGCCTTCACGACGGATTTCGCAGGCAATATTGGTGGCGTCAGATGAGGCCACGTCCGGCTCGGTCATCGAAAAGCATGAGCGGATCTCGCCGGCAAGCAGGGGTTTCAGCCACTGCTCCTGCTGCGCGTCATTCCCGTAGCGGGCAATGGTTTCCATGTTGCCGGTATCCGGTGCGGAGCAGTTAAATACCTCCGGTGCCATGTGGGAGCGTCCCATAATTTCGCACAGGTGGGCGTACTCGAAATTGGTCAGACCGGCACCCAGGTCACTCTCTGGCAGAAACAGGTTCCACAGTCCTTCAGCCTTGGCCTTGAGCTTCAACTCTTCCAGGATCGCAGTCGGCGCCCAGCGATTCTCCGCCGCATCGATCTGCTCGTGATGAAGGTGCTCGTTCGGGTAGACATGCTGATCCATAAAGGCGATCAGTTGTTCTCTGAGTTGGCTCGCTTTTTCAGACAGTTCAAACATCGTTCTGGCCTCTTGCTGTTGTTCTGATTGAGTATTCGTGACAGAGAGCTGCGCGTTACTGACCGTCGTCAACCGTGACGCCGCGCGCTATTCCGACAGGTAACGATTAAACCGGCACACCTTCGGGACTTTCACTGCCCGAGCGTACACGGAAAGTGCCCTCGCCCATGGCGAGCAGGTTTCCTTCCGCATCGCGCACTTCGCCGGAGCTATTGAAAATCCGTGTACCGCCCGCGCGTTTCTGACCGGTCACCGTAATCACACCGCCCGAACATTGCCCGGTAAACGTTGTGGTAAGCGAAAGCGTAATGGCCTTCCGCATTCGGCCCGGATAAGGACAGTATGTGCCGGCCTGAGCCAGGGCGATATCCAGCAGTGACGTCAAGACGCCGCCGTGGATAACACCCGCCAGGTTCAGGTGATGGGGCTGCAGTTCAACTGATATAACGGCGACGTCCTCATCCCAGGACACCTGCTCGTAGCCGAGAACTTTGTGGAATCCGGGCAGGTCCTTGCCCCCACGTATAACAACGGCTTCGTTTGTTTCTGACATCAGACCTTCATTCCAGGGAGATTTAAAGAAGCGGTATTACCGCCATCGACGGGCAGTGCCTGTCCGGTGATAAAACTGGCGTCATCACTGGCCAGGAACAAAATGGCAGCCGCGATTTCTTCGGCCGCTCCGTAACGACGTAACTCACATCGGGCGCCGAGCTTGTGGGCTTTTTCATTGGCGCGGGCATAGTCGAAAATGGGTTGGGTCATGCCGGTTTCCACCAGTCCCGGGCACACCGCATTGACCCGGACATTGTCGCCCCCAAGATCGCAGGCCGCCGTTTTGGTGAGATTGATGACGCCGGCCTTGGACGCACTGTATGCATTACCGCCGGCACCCGAGCGGATACCCGCCACCGAAGCGGTATTCACAATCGCCCCCTGGCGACGTGCCTGCATGTGCGGGGCAACATGCTTGATAAAGAGCATGGGCCCAATCAGGTTAACCCCTAGAATCCGCTCCCACTGGGCCGGATCCTGATCGGTGATCGGTAAGTGTTGGCCGGCAATGCCCGCGTTATTGCACAGGACGTCAATTTGACCATGAGTTTCGATAACGTCGGCAACCAGCGCACTGACCGCACTTTCGTCGGAAACATCCATTACACGGAACTGGCTGACCGCAGTGTTGGCCAGGATTCCCTGAGTCTCAAGCAGTCCCGCCTCCGACTGGTCGACCAGCACCACTGTGGCTCCCTCGCGCGCCAGTCGCTGAGACACCGCACGCCCGATACCACTACCGGCACCGGTGACGATGGCCACTCTTTTTTTGAAACGCATCATGCGGAATGCTCCTTTTGTTGTTATCCGGATTTGTTGTCAGGAAATCCACGGAGCGCAGCCGAACCTGGCCACTGAACCTGTAAAAATCACACGAAAATAGGAAATCGGTGATTAATTTGTCATGTATTCCAGTTTTGAGTCAATATATTCGGAAAGTTATTTCGCTAGACAAAACACACAAATCGCAGCGAGGCTTAAAATGAAAGAGTACGTGCAGTCGATGCCAGTTCACGCTCCCATCAATCCTGCAGAGTCGCTCACCGCGATTGGCGAGAAAATTCAGGATTACGCCGTCTCGCAACCCAACAAGATCGCTTTGATCGATAACGGCATAAGCGTCACCTGGCGCGAACTGGTATTCCGGGTCAACGCCATTGCCAACCGGCTGCAGGATGCCGGACTGAAAACCGGAGACACTGTCGCGGGGCTTTCCGAGAACAGCGCGGATTACGTGGCACTGTACCTTGGCGTACTGACGGCCGGTGGCTGCATGGTGCCCCTGTCAGGCATGGCGAGCGGAGAATCGCTGGCACTGATGATCAACGACTGTGACGCTCGCTTCCTGTTTGTTTCCGAGAAAAACACCGCCCTGCTGGAAGAGGTCCGGGATCAGCTGACCAACGTCAGCCCTGAGTGGCGCATCGGCCTCGACTTCCGCCCACCTGACAGCTCACTGACGCTGGACGACTTGCTGGCAGACAGCCCATCCGCACCCTGCATTGCCGACGTCGGGCTGGATGATCCGTTCAACATCATCTATAGCTCCGGCACAACAGGTACACCCAAAGGTATCCTCCACGACCACCGGTTCCGCTGGCGTCAGATCCAGCGCATGGGGTCGTATGGCCTGAACGGCGACGCTATCAACCTGGTGTCCACGCCGCTTTACTCCAACACCACGTTGGTCTCCGCGCTGCCCACGCTGTTTTATGGCGGCACACTGGTACTGATGCGCAAATTCAATGCCCGTGAATTTCTCGAGCTGGCACAGCAATACCGGGTCACGCACGCCATGCTGGTGCCGGTTCAGTATCAGCGGATTCTGGCCGAGCCCGATTTTGACCAGTTCGATCTCTCCAGCTTCAAATTCAAATCATCCACAAGCGCTCCCCTGCGAGCAGAGGTGATCCGCGAGGCGATGGCGCGCTGGCCCGGCAATATAATCGAGGTTTACGGCCTGACCGAAGGCGGTATCTCGACCAGCCTTGATTGCGCAGCCTTTCCCGATAAGTGGGATTCCGTCGGCAGACCCACCGAAGGCGCAGAAGTTCGCATCATCAGTGAAGACGGAAAGGAATTGCCTGCAGGAGAAATCGGCGAAATCGTCGGCCGTGCCGGGGCCATGATGCGCGGCTACTATCGTCGCGAAGAGCAAACCAGTGACATGCTCTGGACCAGCCCGGACGGCTTGACCTTTTATCGCAGTGGCGACATGGGGCGGCTGGATGACGACAACTTCCTGTTCATCCTGGATCGGCGTAAAGACATGATCATCTCGGGCGGCTTCAACATCTATGCCGTCGATCTGGAGAAGGTTCTGCTGGAACATCCTGCAGTGGCTGATGCCGCCGTGATCGGTATTCCCAGCGATCACTGGGGCGAAACGCCCCTGGGCCTGATTGTTCGCAAGCCCGGCGATAACGCCGCTATCGAAGATATTCTGGAATGGGCGAATCAGCGGCTCGGTAAAAGCCAGCGGATCAGCGGTCTGGAATGGCGTGACGAACTGCCGCGCAGCACAATTGGCAAAGTGCTGAAACGGGAGCTGCGCGCGCCTTACATGAATAACGCCTGAATACGCACAACGGCACCCACGGGCTTCAAAGCCCGTGGGTATGCACATCACCGCTTTTTCATACCCGCCAGCACAGCCTGGCACTCGTCCGACTTCAAACGCTCACCAAACTGGTCACGCTCACGATTCAGCGCTGCCATTGCCTGTTCACGCCAGGGCGCCTTCAGCAATTGCTTGCTAACCCGCAACGCCTCACGCGGCTTGCTGGTCAGGGCGCGGGCTTCGTTCAACGCCTGTTCCGTTGCACTCCCGTCAGCGACCAGACGGTTCACCAGTCCGGCCTCCAGAGCATCTGCTCCGGCTATGGCTTCGCCCAGAATCAACAACCGGGTAGCGACCCGATAGCCCAGTTGCAACGGCATCATCACGGTAGAAGCCGCTTCCGGACACAGCCCCAGATCAACAAAGGGGGTTTTGAAGGTGGCGCTCTCGCCGGCAATAATCGCATCACAGTGCATCAGCATGGTCGTCCCGATACCAATCGCACGCCCTTCGACGCCGGCGATGACGGGCGTATCACAATTCATCAGGCACTCAATAAATGCCAGCCCCGCTGACGGCCGGGGATTGGGATCATCAGCCCGGGCCCTGAAATCATCAAGGTCATTGCCGGCGGTAAAGTCTTTACCCTCACCGGTAATCACAATCGCATGCACGCTCTGATCATCCGCCGCTGCATTGACCTCCCGGCCCAGGGTTTCGTACATATCCCGGGTCAGGGCATTCTTTTTTTCCGGCCGATTGATATTAAGGTGAACCAGACCGTTCTCGCGGTTAATTTCAATCACGTCACTTCTCCCGACTTCATGATGTTTTCAGTTCATTTTGACTCATTTTGCGAAATACTGTTTCACAAAAATACCAACTATTCTATGTTCGTGAATCCATACCGCTGTCCGCAGCCGTGAATAACAAACCAACAATACGTGGGGAGAAGACCTTGAATTATCATGAAATGAGCAGTGTCGAGCTCGCCCGGGGCATCCGCAATCAGCAGTTCACATCCGTTCAGGTTGTCGAGCATTTTCTTGAGCGTATTGACGCCCTGAACCCTGCATTGAATGCGATTGTGATCCTGCGGGCAGACGAGGCCAGACAAAAGGCCCGGCAAGCCGATAAAGCAATACAGCGGGGCGACAGCACAGGGCCGCTGCATGGCGTGCCGATGACCATCAAGGAAACCTTCGAGATCAACGGCTGGCCGACCACCGCCGGCCACGGCAAACTGAAAGACCACATTTCGCCCCGCACTGCGCCCGCCGTGCAGCGACTGATTGATGCCGGCGCCATCATTGTCGGCAAAACCAATATTCCGGAGTTGGCCGGCGATCTGCAAAGCTTCAACGGGATCTACGGCACAACGAATAATCCCTGGAACACGGACATGACATCCGGCGGCTCATCGGGCGGCGCCGCGGCGGCACTGGCCAGCGGCATGATTCCACTGGAGCTCGGCAGCGACCTGGCCGGCTCTATCCGGACCCCTGCGGCTTTCTGCGGCATTTATGGTTTGAAGACCACTTACGGTTTGGTGCCACTGCGGGGCCACGTACCGTCTGCCCCCGGCAGCCTCGGCCAACGGGACATCAGCGTGACGGGCCCCATGGCACGCCACCTTGACGATATCGAACAGGCGCTCGACCTGATTGTCGGCCCTGAGAGGCCCGCCTCGGATGCCTGGTCGATCACGCTTCCTGCTGCAAAAACGTCGAGGCTGGGCGACTTGAAGGTCGCAACCTGGCTGAGCGATCCATATTGCGAAATTGATAACGAGATGGCAGACGCCCTCAACCGGGTTGTCGATCTGCTTCGCAACCAAGGCGCCCACATTGACGACACAGCGCGGCCAGACGCCATGACCCTTGAAGGCAGTCACGCGCTTTACTACGACATGCTGGCCTCCTCAATGGGCGCCGGTCTGAACGAGGCAACCCGCAACAAGCTGCTTGAGCTGGCCAACACATCCACAACAGACGACTACCGCACCCGCTTTGCCCGTGGCGCCACCCAATCCCACGGCCTGTGGCTGAAGCAGGACGAAAAGCGGGCCCAGCTTCAGAACAACTGGCTTACCTTCTTCGATAATTTCGATCTCATGATTTGTCCGGTGGTCAATACTCCGGCCTTTCCCCATGATCATTCCCAACCCGCCACCAGCCGCACACTGACGATCAACGGCAAGCCCCAGGTCTACATGGATGTCACGGTCTGGGCCGGTCTGGCCGCCATTGCCGGCCTACCGGCACTCAGCATTCCGATTGGCACTACCGAGAGCGGGTTGCCGCTGGCCGCCCAACTGATAGGCCCGGCCTACAGTGAGAGAGAACTGATCCGGATCGGCCAACTGATAGGCGGGCATTTGCATCCCGGTGGACTTCCCTGGCCCGCTCTTTAAAACCATCGCAAACAGCACGAGCACTTGCAGGCGCAATGCCATCCAGGCATCGCCTGCCCCTTCCCGCTTCGGCTGATTGGAGTCGAACAAAGAACCCATTGGTGGTGTAATTAGGCGTTACCACCTAAATTCGACCCCCGTAGTATTGCAAAACAGCACTTTTGTGCTAGATTCGGAAAACAAGGATCCATTCTGCAGTTTGTTGTACCGCACTGCGAAACAAGGAAGGAATCCAAACACTGTCTGAAGATCAATCTGGACAATAACAAGAGGTCTACCATGCCTGCCTTTTCACGGTTCAAAAAACAACTGACTGTCTGCGCGTCGGTTCTCGCTATTGGTGTTGGTGGCTTGCTCGCCAGCAGCAGCGTTAGCGCCGCCGATAAATTCGTATGGAAAGTACAATCCCATTGGCCTGGTTCCAGCAGTTCCTATACCGATAGCCTTGAGCGTATCAAACGCATCATCGAAGAAGGCAGTGACGGCCGCATGGAGCTGAAGCTGTATGAAGCCGGCGCACTATTTAAAGCCAAGCAGACGTTTGATGCCGTCAGCCGTGGCATTCTGGAAATGGGCACCATTTCACCTGCCTACGCCCAGGACAAAATGACACTGGCAGGCATTGCCTCCGGTCTGCCTTTTGCGTTCCGCAATGTCTGGGAAGCCGCCTATTTCCACCAAGGTCTGGGCTTTGAAAAGATGCTGCGTGAAGAAGCAGCCCAATACGGCGTCTACTGGGCAACAGACAAGGTGTATCCCACCGAGATGGTCGTCAAAAAGCCCATCAACAGCTGGGATGACTTCTCCAGCCTGAAAATCCGCTCTTCCGGTGCCCTGCAGAAATTCCTGACCGAAGCCGGTGCCGCAGCATCCTATGTTCCTGGCAGCGAGCTTTACCCGGCGCTGGACAGCGGTGTAGTTGACGGCGCGCACTGGGGTGCCGCTCAAGGCGCTTACAGCATGGGCCTGTATGAAGTGGCCAAGTACCACGTCAAACCCGCACTGAATATCGCCGGCACCGACGTTATCATCGTTAGCCAGAAGGCGCTGGACAAGCTGCCCAAAGACCTGCAGGACCTGGTCAAGCAAACCCTTGAGGAAGAGTTCTGGTTCCGCACCAACGAGTACCAGTACAAAGAACGCCTCACGCTGGCCAAGGCCATCAAGGAAGACGGTGTGAAGGTCAACACCATGCCGAAAGAAGTGCAGGACCGCCTTGTCAAAACCGCACAGAAAATGTGGGCTGAAGAAGGTGAGCGCAGCGACCGCGCCAAGAAAGCACTGGATATGCTTAAAGGTTACCTGACCGATCTGGGCTACCTTTAATCAAGTAAGCCGGGGCCGGGAAGCCTGACGCTTCCCGGCCCTTTTTATTGCACCCCCTTTTTTGCCGACCTGATCCTCCCGGAGGTTACCGTGCGTATGCTAACGGCCTTTATGAACGGAGTGACCCGTCTCAACGATTTGGTTGGGCGCTGGGTTTCGCTGCTTGTATTCGCGATGTTTGTTTGTCTGCTGCTGGAAGTGGGCTTTCGCTATCTGCTCAACTCGCCGACTGTCTGGACCAACGAGCTGACCCAAATGCTGTTTGGCGTCTACGCCATCATGTCCGGCGGCTACATCATGGCGCACCGGGGGCACGTCAATGTTGATCTGCTCTATTCCCATCTTGGGCCGCGCACTCAAGCCTGCGTGGATATCTTCACATCATCCATGTTCTTTATTTTTACCCTGGCCCTGTTCTACTTCGGCTATGAAATGGCCAGCGAATCCGTCGCCAGCTTTGAAACCACCTATTCTGCCTGGAACCCGCCGATCTGGCCGGTGAAGGTTGCCATTCCGCTAGGTACCGGGCTGCTCATCCTGCAAGGTGTAGTCAAACTCCTCCAGGATATCGCCATTGCCTTGAACCTTGACTATTACAAGCCTGAAGCCAATACCACAGGAGAGCACTCGTGAGTATTGAAGCCCTGACCCTCTTATTCTTTGGCGCGCTGCTGTTCTTCCTGGTTCTCGGCCTGCCGCTGACATTTGTACTGGGCGGTGTATCCGTCGTCTTTCTGTATTTCACCTGGGGTTTTGACTCCTTCTTTATGGTGGCCTCCCAGATCTGGAGCACCATGGAAAGCTTTACCCTGGTGGCTATTCCACTGTTCGTCTATATGGCGATGATTCTGGAGCGCACCGGTGTCGCCAATGATCTGTACCGAATGATGCACCTCTGGTGGGGCGGCGTTCGCGGTGGTCTGGCCATCGGCACCCTGGGTATCTGTGCCCTCTTTGCCGCCATGTGCGGTATCAGTGGCGCTGCGGTCGTGGCCATGGGCACCATCGCCCTGCCGTCCATGCTGGAGCGCGGTTATGACAAGAACATGGCGCTGGGTTGCATCAATACCGGCGGGGGCTGGGGCATTCTGATTCCGCCCAGCATCCTGATGATCCTGTACTCGCTGATTACCGGTGTATCGGTGGGCAAAATGTTCGCGGCCGGCATTCTGCCCGGCATATTGCTGATGGTGCTGACCACTGCTTACATCATCATTCGCTGTTACTTCCAGCCTCACCTGGCGCCCGCGCTGCCGCCAGAAGAACGGGCCACCTGGCCGGAAAAATTCCGCGCCCTGCGGGCCGTGATCCTGCCAATTGCCATCGTGGTCATGGTGCTGGGTTCCATTATCGCCGGCATTACCACGCCAACCGAGGCAGCTGCCGTCGGTGTGTTCGGTGCGCTGATTTCTGCCGCCGTCTATCGCCGGTTCACCTGGGCGCTGCTGCATGACGCCGCAATTCGCACCTTCAAGCTGACCGGTATGATCATGTGGATTCTGTTCGCGGCCCACGCATTCAGCGCCGCCTACCAGAGCATGGGCGCGCAGGAGCTGATTGAAGGCTTGATGCAGATGATTCCGGGCGGCCCCTGGGGGATCGTGCTGTCGATGATGCTGATCGTGTTCCTGCTGGCGATGGTACTGGATCCGGTTGGTATCATGCTGATCACCCTGCCGGTGTTCATCCCGATTGTGGAATCACTGGGCTTCGATCCGATCTGGTTCGGTATCCTGTTCGTGATCAATATGGAAATTGGCTACATGACACCGCCATTCGGCTTCAACCTGTTCTACCTCAAAGGTGTCGTGCCCCCGAGCATCACCATGCAGGATATCTACAAGTCAATTATTCCGTTCGTACTGGTCCAGGTGGTGGGCATGGGCATCATCATGGTGTTCCCGGACATCGCCACCTACCTGCCGGAGCTGTTCTTTTAACGGCCCTGAACGCAAAAGACACTGAGAGCGCGAGCGCCGCGCTTCAGTGTCTTGGCCAAATGTCTACCGGTCACGCCGCCCAGGCGTGACCGTTTACCTGCTTGAATCAGCTGCGCGGCGGGCCTACCTGATCCAGATACTCGCCATACCCCTGCGCGGCCATTTCAGCTTTCGGAATAAAGCGCATCGCAGCCGAGTTCATGCAGTAACGCAGCCCTGTGGGCTTGGGGCCGTCCGCAAACACGTGCCCGACATGCGAATCAGCGTAGCGGCTACGGATTTCGGTGCGCACCCCGAACAAAGAGCGATCTTCCTTCTCTACCACGGCATCCTTCGTCAGCGGACGAACAAAGCTCGGCCAGCCGGTGCCTGACTTGTATTTGTCCCGTGATGAATACAGGGGTTCGCCAGAAACCACATCCACATAGATGCCTTCACGTTTCTCATCCCAGTACTCGTTGTTAAATGCTCGCTCGGTGTCATCATTCTGGGTAACAGCGTACTGGATGTCGGTCAGCTGCTTTTTCAACTCCGCATCGTCCGGTTTTACGAATGTGGCAGGATCGAAGCCTTTGCTTGCCCCTTTGCTGCTTGATTGATCAGCCGCAGCCTCGGGACGGAACTGGGCGAAGTCGATTTTCTGGTCGTCGCCCCATACCTTGTCGATAAACTGATAGCGACCGGAGTTGAAGGTATAGAACTTGTAGCGCACAGGATTCTTCTTGTAGTAATCCTGATGGTAGCCCTCGGCGTTATAGAATTTCTCGAAGGGCACGATCTCAATCACCACGGGCTTTTTATAGCGACCGGAATCCGCCAGGGCTTTTTTGGATGCTTCCGCCAGACGCTTCTGTTCCGCGTTATGGTAGAAGATGGCCGGGCGATACTGGGTGCCCCGGTCAACAAACTGCCCCTGGTCATCGGTCGGATCCATAAAGCGCCAGAAGCCCTGCAACAACCCGTCGTAGGTAATGACCTTGGGGTCGTAATACACCTGCACCGCTTCAGTGTGGCCAGTGCCGCCTGACGATACTGCCTCGTAAGTCGGATTCTCGGCATCACCGCCGCTGTAACCCGAGACCGCCTCAACGACCCCCGGAATTTTCTCGAAGCCGGCCTCCACGCACCAGAAGCAACCCCCGGCAAAGGTGGCCACTTTGAGCGACTTATCATCAGGCGCGTACTGGTCTTTGCTGGCATCGTCATCCGCGTATGCTCGCAACCCGATCAGGGCGGCAATCAGCACCAGTGTTGAAATGGAAATGACACGTTTCATGTGGCTCACCTCGTTATCGAATACTGCGGAACGCGTCTGTCAAAGCCGTCACACGGCCGGAATCAACGCGTTGTTCGCTGTGTGTCCCAGGGCCAGCCTGTTATCCGGTTGGCCCTACCTCAATAGTGTTCAGTCTGGCGGGGAAAATTCACACAGATTTCTTGATAAAGTTACGAATTCATAACGGCGAAAGGATCACTGCTATTTACGTACCGTTTCGGCGGATCGCAACGGCAAACGGATCTCGAAAACCGCACCGTGAGGATCACGATTGCTGACCGCGACCGAGCCGCCCTGCATGTCCATAATCCGGCGTGCAATGGCCAGCCCGAGCCCGGCATGGCCGGGGCTATCCTGTTGATCCCCCCTATACAGGGGATCAAACACATGGGGCAGATCGTTTTCTGCAATACCGGGCCCGTCATCGGCGACTGTCACTCTGAGCTCATCCTCGCTGGCAGTCAGCGCCAGCGCGATCGTGCCACCTTGCGGGCTGTAGTCCAGCGCGTTACGTATCAGGTTGTCGAGCACCCGCTCGGTCATCCCCAGATCGCCGTAAGCCAGCGGCAGCTGCAAATCCCCGGAGACGGCCAGCGTGACGTGTTTTTTGTCGGCTTCGGGGGTATGTTTCTGGGCCACATCGTGCACCAGATCGCCGGGTGCGAAAGGCTCCGGCTGTGGCTGTTTTTCCCTGGCTTCCAACGCGGCCAGCTCGAACAGCTCATCCACCAGATGACTCAGGCGCCGGCCTTCATTCAGCGCGATATCCAGGAAGCGTTCCTGCTGTTCGATACTCAGATCCGCACGCTTGATTCGCAGACTTTCAACATACCCCTGAATCGATGCTAGCGGCGTGCGAAGGTCATGGGAAACCTGCGCAATCAAACGCCGGCGCAACGTATCCTTTTCCCGCAGCTGATCGATCTGGTAGGCGATGCGATCTGCCATTCGGTCAAATGTCATACCCAGATAGTCAATTTCATCACGGCTGCCGGAACGCTGATCCCGCCAGCGCGGGGCCTGATCAATAGCCAGATCGGCACTCTCGAACTGCTCTACGATGCGGGTCAGCCGGGTTAATCGCCGGGTCATCAGCCGGAATACCGCCAGCCCCGCGAACATACCGAACAGCAGACTGACCGCCACTGCCCATGCGCTCATGCTGATGAAATGCCCTTCACGGGCCATCATCTCAGCGGAATCGTATTCTTCCCCCCGCAACACGACGTACAGATAGCCCTCAGGATTTGCGGCAGAGGGCACCGGGGTCACGGAAAACACCTTACGGCGATCGTGACTGCGCGGGTCATCCCCCAGCACCGGATAGGCGGTTTCATCGGCAAGCAGCTTTTGCACAGGCTCAAGCGAAACGGCATTGCGTTTGATCTTGTCCGGATCAGCCGAGTAGGCGAGGATTTTGCCGTCCATATCCAGCAGGTAGATTTCGATGCTGGGATTAATGGTCATATAGAGCGAGAACAGCGCCTTCAGCGCTTTCTCGTCCAGCCGGCCTTCATCAACCAGATTGCGGTCCGATACCAGATCCCGCGCCAGATTGCGGTTCAGCTCCTGATTCACCGAGGCGTTGTACTCTCGCAGCGACACGGTACTGATGAAGGTATACACCAGCCCGACAGCCACCAGCAGCACAAACAGGCCCAACGCAAGCCGGGTATAAAGGGATTTCAGCATGGGGTCAGTCCCGGAAGCGATAGCCCACGCCCCAGACCGTCTGGACGTATACAGGCTCGGATGGATCCAGTTCGATCTTGCCGCGCAGGCGGTTGATATGGGTGTTCACGGTGTGTTCGTAGCCTTCATGGTTATAGCCCCAGACCGCATCGAGTAACTGGGTGCGGCTGAAGACCCGGCCAGGATGGCGAGCAAAGTGCCACAGCAAATCAAATTCCCGCGCGGTCAGCTCCACCTCGGCGCCATTCACTTCCACCCGTCTGCGGGTCGGGTCGATACTCAGACCCTCGATGTCGATACGGCTGGCCTCTTCTTCACTTGTTGGCTGGGGTGCCGCCATGGCATCCACCCGTCGGAACAGGGCTTTCACACGGGCCGACAGTTCCGCCACGCTGAAGGGCTTGGTGAGGTAATCATCCGCTCCCATCTCCAACCCCAGCACCCGGTCCAGTTCGGTGCTTTTGGCCGTCAGCATCAGTACCGGTACATAGCCGGCACCACTTCGAATCTCGCGACAGACCGACAGCCCGTCAAGCCCCGGCAGCATCAGATCCAGCACCACCAGATCGATACCACCTTCGCGATAGCGCTCAAGCCCGGTATCGCCCCGGGCGACGTGGATCGCGTCGCAGCCCAGGTCTTCAATGTGCATTTTGACCAGTTGGGCGATGCCCGGGTTGTCTTCGATGATCAGTACCGTTCGGCTCATCGGTTTACTACATCCATTAAGTTTGATCAGATTTCAGGGTCAGGATCGAAACAACACGATAATTCGGCCGATCCTGCCTGAAGCATAGACCAGTGTGATCAGTTACCCTTCGACATGCTGTCTTTCTTCATGCCGTCCTTCTTCATATCGTCGTGCATCATGTCATCTTTTTTCATGCTGTCATGCTTCATATCATCCTTTTTCATACCGCCACGCGACATGCTGGACTCCGTTTTCATATCGTCATGCTTCATGCCGTCCTTCTTCATGTCGTCATGCATCATGTCATCTTTCTTCATGCCGTCATGGTTCATATCGTCCTTGTCCATACCACCACGCGACATGCTGGATTCCGTTTTCATGTCGTCCGACTTTTTCATGTCATCGGCGTGCACGCTCGCCATACCCAGCGCAAAAACGGTGGCGGTCATAGCGGTCAGCATTGGTTTGATCAGTTTCATTGTGATGTCTCCCTGCTTCATCTGTGATGAAGGCTTTGAATGATTGCAAAGGTTATTGTTCAGTCGTGAACCAGCCGCCCTGCTTAATCGGTAAACGGCCTGAGTTCACAGCATGCAGAATGAAAGACGGGGCTCACAGGGGCATCACAGGGAAGTAAAGAATTTATAGACCAGACTTCACAAAAGTATCACGCGATACGGCGGGGTTAACTCTGGAGCCTTGCGGCTCCACCAAAGCTGTAACTTCGGCTACAGGTACAGGCGACCCTCGCCCTCTCAGGCTTTGGCCGCCAACCCGAGGTGCGCCCGGCGGGAGAAGCGAACGTTCAGCCACAGTGACAAGGCGATCACCGATCCGCCCAGCATCAAACGGCCAAGATCGGCATCACGGTTCCAGATCAGCAGGTTGACGATCAGGCCTGCCGGCACCAGTGCATTGTTCATTATGGCCAGGGTGCCCGCGTCTACCAGGCAGGCACCGCGGTTCCACAGGAACAGCCCCAATCCCGACGCCGCCAGCCCCAGCCACGCCAGAATGCCCCACTGTAAAGGCGTAGACGGCATGCGGGCGATATCGCCGAACAACAGGAACGAAGGCAATGCAAACACCAGCGCACCGGCATAGAAATAGCCGAAGAACCGGTACAACGGAATATCAGTCGGATACCGCTGAACAAGGTGGCGGTAGCCCACTTGCCCGGCGGCAAAGGTGGCATTGGCAACCTGCAGCAGAATAAAGCCCGTCAGGTAATCGTTGCTCAGCCCGTCGTAACGGATAATGCCGGCGCCCAGCGTGGCAATGGCAGCCGCCACCAGCGCCATCGGTGAAAAACGGCGGTTGAGCGCATCATCAAACAGCGTGACATAAAGCGGCGTGAAGATAGTGAACAGCAACACTTCCGGCACGCTGAGATAGGCGAACGACCGGTAAAGGCACAGATAGGTGATCCCGAACTGCAGCGCGCCCACTATAGAAACACCGGCTTTGAGTTCCCAGCGAACGCCCCGCCAGCGGGTCAGCGGCAGAAAAGCCAGCCCCGCCAACACGACACGGCTGAGTACGGCGAAATCACTGTCGACGTGACCGGCGAGAAACTCGCCAATCAAACTGAACGAAACGGCCCAGAGAACCGTGACAAAAACCAGAAGTCCCATGCAACAACCTTGCGCTAACAGCTAACCGGAAAGGTGAGCCTGGTATAAGTGATCAGGCCATAAATTCGGCACGACACGCCGGGTCGGATTTGAACCGGCCGCCAAGTGCAATGGTCTCGGTGCGCGAACTGCCATCCATTACGCCGCGCGCTTTCACGCAGTAATGGGTCGCATCGATATGCACCGCCACATCTTCCACTTCGAGCAGAGTTTGCAGCGCCACCAGAATCTGGTGGGTCAGACGCTCCTGCACCTGCGGCCGGCGGGCAAAGAAACGGACGATCCGGTTGATCTTGGATAGCCCGATCACTTTGTTCTTCGGCATATAGGCCACGCGGGCGACGCCGTCGATGGTTACAAAATGGTGCTCGCAGGTGCTGATCAGGCCGATATCCCGCACCTTGATCATCTCCTCGACCCCCATCTTGTTCTCAATCTGGGTGATCTTCGGGAAGGCGCTGTAATCAAGCCCCGAGAACAGCTCATCGACATACATGCGGGCAATCCGCTCCGGCGTTTCGGTCAGGCTGTCGTCCGCAAGGTCCAGACCCAAGGTCTGCGCCACGCCAGTCATCAGCTCGGCGATTCGACCGACCTTCTGGTCGCGGGACAGGCCGTTAGCGGTCATCGGTGTTTCCAAACCCGATTCAATCAGCGCAGTCCGCACGGCATGCGCCTCCGGGCTGAGCACCGGCTCGGCAACAGGCGGGTTGGGAATAGCGGTAACCTGAGCCTCAGGGACCGGCGAAGGGGACAACTGCTGGGAAGACTGCGACATGGGATATCCTCTGCCCTGATTGTGTGGCTGCATCAGCGCTATTTACGTGGAAACTGGCAAATGGATGAAACCCGTCAACTCTGCACTCCACGGCGGAACGATGACAAACAGGATGCCGATTATCGTTATCCTTGGCGCTGAGCGCAAAAAAAGAGCGCAAATATCAGCCAACAACTTGCCGCAGGCGTTCAAATAGCGTGCTCTGAAAGGCTTCCGATAACGGATAGAGATGCCCTTTTCCCGGCATCAGCGTCAGATCGGCATCAGGCAAGTGACTCTCCATGTGCCGGGCATACTCGACTGGCACAAATGGATCCTGATCCCCCTGATACAACATCACCGGCACCCCGACCTGGTTCAGAACAAACCCCCAGTCGAGCAGTTCGGTCTGCAAATCCTGCGCTATCGCACGACCACCGCTGGCAAGGCAGAGCGCCTGGTCGCGCCGAAAAAGCTGATTGTGCATAAACGAGCTGAGCAGTTCCCGATCCTGCTCGCTGATCATGTGCCGGGCCTCCCGAAAGTAAAAGCCTGGATGCCGCTGAGCCAGCCAGACAACAACGGCGACTGCGGCGCGCATGATGCTGAAGCCCATTTTGGCCAGCTTTGGTCCGGGCCAGCGCGTGGCCTGCAGGAAGGCCCGGGTTCCCGGGTATTCTTCAAAGTGGGTATAGGATGACATCACCACTGCCTGTATGACTCTCTCGGGCAAGGCATAGCCGCAAGCCAGGGTGCGGGTGCCGCCACTCGACCAGCCGGCATGGATGAAACGCTCGATCTCCAGCGCATTCGCCAGCTGCTCCACATCCCGCGGGTAGTCCAGCAATGTCCGGTTGGGTTGAAAGGTCGAACCACCGATACCGGGGCGATCCGGAGTAATAATCCTGAAATGATGGCGACGCGCCTGCTGGTGGAAAAACCAGCCCTCCAACCTGGAGCCGGGCATTCCGTGAGCAAAAAATACCGGTGTACCCTCAGGATCACCAAGATCGGTATAGGTGAGCTTCCGACCATCACGCAGCCGCAGGCAACGGTCATGGCTATCCATATCGGGCTGTATGCTAATCGGACTCATCCTTCTTTCAGGTCAATCGTTCACGCACCAGAGATTAGCTGGCGCCGTAACAAATGCCCAGATTTTGTCAGCAGGCGCGGGCGATGACGACCACCAGGTGACACACATCAACTGCGTTAATCCCTGATACGCCAATCCGCTCAAGCGGCTCGGCTTCGTGTTAATCTGGCCGGCTATTCTGTTACCCGCCCAATTGCCGATGGATCCTGTCTACCGTGGATGAAAACGCACAACCAATACCCGAGGCGCGCCAAAGTCTGCTAGTCCGGACACTCGCCGAGTGGAAGACCCTGTGCCTGCTGGGCGGCCCGATTCTGGTGGCACAACTGGCCCAAATGGCAAACGGTGTGATTGATACGGTCATGGCAGGTCATGCCAGCGCCGAAGATCTGGCCGCTGTCGGTATCGGCAGCAGCTTGTGGATGCCGCTTTTTTTGCTGTTTATGGGATTGCTCGGCGCACTGCAGCCCATTATTTCCGGTCACCGCGGCGCCCGGGAACTGCATCGCATCATGCCCGTGACCTGGCAGGGCATTTATATCGCGATCGGTTCGTCGGTACTCATGATCGCCCTGTTGATGAATATCCGGCCGATTCTCGATGCCCTGAACCTGGATACCCACACCGCCCACATCACGCAGGGCTATCTGGACGCGTTCGCCTGGGGTGTGCCCGCCATGATGATCATGATGGCCCTGCGCGGACTGACCGATGGCCTGGGCCATACCAAAGTCATCATGGCATTCTCGGTACTGGGCACGTTGATCAACCTGCCGCTTAACTATATTTTTATCTACGGAAAACTGGGCGTGCCGGCGATGGGCGGCATTGGCTGCGGCTGGGCCACCTCCATCTCGAACGGCGTAGCCGCGCTTGCCATGTTTTTATACCTTAATCGCAGCGCAGCCTACCGCCAGTTTCACTTGCTGCAGGATTGGGTCAAACCCGACCCGGAAACCATCAAAACCATCCTGCGCCTTGGCGTACCCATTGGCTTCACAATTTTCATTGAAGCCAGCATGTTCTGCATCATCGCCCTGTTTCTGGCGCCGCTGGGTCCGGTGACCGTTGCCGGCCACCAGATCGCGCTCAATGTCGTCTCGCTGTTTTTCATGGTACCGCTGAGTCTTGGGCTGGCACTGACGCTGCGCATCAGCTTTCTGGTCGGCGCCCGGGCGACCGATACCGCCCAGTTACTGGCGCGCACCATCCTTCTGCTTGCGCTTGCGATTGCTCTGGTATTCGGCTCGGTGCTGTTCTTCGGATCAAACCTGATTGCCCATCTCTACACCGGCGATGAGGCGGTGCAGGAAGTGAGCAGGGCCTTACTGCTCTACGCGGCAATATTCCAGATCGCCGATGTCACCCAGGTCACCTGCATCAGTGCGTTGCGGGGTTACAAGGACACCCGCATTCCGATGTTTATCATGTTGTTCTCGTTCTGGGGCGTGGGGCTGCCACTGGGCTGGATACTGGCGTTTACCGACCGGATCGTGCCGGTTATGGGGGCTGCCGGATTCTGGGTTGGACTAACGGTGGGGCTTACAGTAGCGGGACTACTTCTGGGGGCGCGTCTGTATCGTTTTCCGGCGACGCATCCTGACGTCGCGCCATAATGACAACCCGGTTGCGGCCTTCAGTCTTGGCCTGATACAAGGCGCCGTCGGCCCGCGCAATCCAGCTGTCAGCGTTATCGCTTCCCAACAGGGATGCCACACCAAAGGATGCCGTCACCGCCCCTGACGGGCTGGCCAGCTCGGCTTCCAGCTTATGCCGCAGGTTTTCGGCCACCGCCCGCACACCGGCCGGTTTCACGCCCGGCATGATGATGACAAACTCCTCACCACCAAACCGGTACAGGCAATCGTTTCGCCGGGTATTGCGCTGGATCAGCCGCGCGCAGTCCACCAGCACCTCATCACCGACGGCATGGCCGTGGCGGTCGTTTATTCGCTTGAACATATCCAGATCGAGGATAATCAGCGCATAGTCCATCTGACTGCGGGTGAACTGCGAAACGGCCGCGGCCATATCCTCTTCCATTGCCCGGCGGTTCTTGACCCCTGTCAAAGGATCGTGTGTGGCGAGCATTTCCAGGCGCCTACGCTGGTGCGCTGCCCGTTGTGCAAAGATGTAGGTGCAACAGCTGACCACAATGCTGGTAGTGACGAACGCCAGCATCTGCTCTTGTGAGTCAAATACGACCGGCTGAAACGCCAGTACACCAATAGCCAGTAAGTTCAACCCCACGGCTATCCGAGGCTCAGTCAAAAAGAAACTGGTAATAAACGCAGGAAACAGCCAGAAAATGCCGACATCGCCCTGCATGATGGCAACTGCCGTGCCGCCAGCGCAGGAAAGCAGCGCAAGATAGAAGCCACTGCGGCGGTTATCTCCCGTAACCCAAGCGTAGGCAACGGTGAAGCAGATTGTGAACAATATAAACAGGTCAACCAACGCGCCAGCCAGGTTACCGCTGTACAAGCGGTAAATAGCAAACGGCGTAACACCGAATACAGCGCAGGCGCCGAGCATGGTAATGATCGACAGATGAAAGTCATGACGTAACCGGTAAAACATAATTGCCGAGTGCCAGTGAGCCGGGCGGTTTCTGGTGCGCCCCGTTTTTTGGTTATTGTTATGGAACCGTATTGATCTAGATTAACCTGAAAATCAGAAAAAGGTAGTGCAAGCTACTAAAATTTACAATCAAGTGTTTTCGGCATTTTGCTGTTTTTAAAGGCATTTAACTGCATTTTGCCAAACGTTTACTTGATGTTTCATTTTTCAGCATACAAAGGAATCCTTTATGTCGGCATCGGCAGCTGTTCCGTTCGAATTTCGCTTTCGCGTTCGCTATGGCGAATGTGATGCCCAGAGCGTCGTTTTTAATGCCCGCTACGCCGATTATGTGGACATTTCGGTCAACGAATATATCCGCACACTGTTCGGTGACTATCAGGCTTTGCTGGATCAGGATCTGGATATACAGGTGGTCAGCATGACACTGAACTGGCAATCACCGGCCCACTTTGATGACGTGCTGTGCGCCAGGATCGAGCCGGGAAAACTCGGCAATACCTCATTCACTGTGCATCTGGCGTTTCACACCTTCGGGGAAGAACGCGCTGTAGCAAATGCCGAGATCACCTACGTTATGATCAAGCCCAGCGCTGCAGCAAAAACGCCGGTACCGGATAGCATTCGCCAAAAACTGATAACCGGTGCGCCGGGCGTGATGATCAGTCACGCCGGAGAGCAGGCATAACCCCATGTATGAGACGGCGCTGGAACGCGCACTTGAGGAACTACCGGGGCACTGGCAGCGGCATCTGCGGGAAGCCGAGATTTGCCCGGTTGAGGGCGGGCTCTGCAATACCCTTTTTCAGGTCCGGCATCCGTCAGGCGACGTTGCGCTGAGAGTCAATCATCCCGATCCGGAGCCTCTGGGAGTCGACCACCAGCGCGAGCATGCCATGCTCGACCTCATCGCCGACAACCCGTGGGCCCCGCACCTGCGCTACGCCTCCAATAACCTGATGGTCACCGACTGGGTTGGGGGTGACGCACCCGTGGGTGGCGAGCTGACCCGGCTGCACTGGCTGGCGCATGCACTGACGTCGGTGCATGCCTGTTCCGAAACGACGCCGGTGCCTTCCCTGCAAACCGATATCCCGACCCTGTTGCTCAGATTCGCCACGCGCTGCCCGCAACGCCAGGCAACAGGATCAGCCGTTGAACAGCTGCTCGAACACTACCAGCCCCCAAGTCGACGGGTGCTGTGCCACCACGATTGGCACCCCGGTAACCTCATCCTGTCATCATCCGGCTGGACACTGCTGGACTGGGAGTTCGCGGGCTTTGGCGATCCCTGCCTTGACGCGGGTTCAGCTATCAACGGCTTCGCCCTCAATCCACGCCAGATAGAACGACTGGCCCAATTGACCGGTTTCAGCGTAGATAACCTGGTAATCGCCGCCCGCATTATGGACGCGCTGGAAGTGGTCTGGTTCGCCGCCAATCCGGCGTTGACCCACAATAGCGCAGAGCGCCTCGATAACTGGCTGAACTCGGCCCACTCAGATTGTGGCTGGCCGAATCACAAGCAAACTAGACGACCGGTCTAATATTACGTTAGTGTGTGACGTGACGATGTAACGGATAAACGCTGAAACGAGCATAAGGAGCGCAATATGAAAGTACTGATGGTGCTGACCTCCCACGATAAAATGGGCGATACCGGCCACAAAACCGGTTTCTGGCTGGAGGAATTTGCGGCCCCCTACTACACATTCAAAGATGCCGGTGCACTGATAACAGTCGCATCGCCAGCCGGTGGCCAACCACCACTGGATCCTAACAGCGACACCGACGACGCACAGACTGACGCCACACGCCGGTTCAAGGATGACAAGGAAGCCCAGCATGTGCTGGCAACCACGACGCGGCTGTCAGAAGTAGTAGCTGACGAATACGACGCGATTTTCTATCCTGGTGGTCATGGTCCGTTGTGGGATCTTGCCAACGACCGTGATTCCATTCGTTTGATCGAAACCGCCAGCGCACAGAACAAGGTCGTCAGCGCCGTCTGCCATGCGCCAGGCGTATTCAAAAATGTGAAAGACGCCTCTGGCGAGGCGTTCGTGAAAGGGCGTAAGGTCACCGGCTTTACTAACTCGGAAGAAGAAGCGGTTCAGCTTACTGACGTGGTACCTTTTCTGGTGGAAAACATGCTGCGCGAAAATGGTGGCGTGTACAGCAAGGGCGACGACTGGGCCTCCTATGTGGTCACCGATGGCCGCCTGATTACCGGGCAGAACCCGGCATCTTCAGAAGCCGCAGCCAAAGCGGTACTGAATGCCCTGACAGCGTAAACCAGAGCCCAGGGCCCCTGCACTGGCAGGGGCCTGATCTTACTTACCGGAAAGGCCTATGCCGCACATTCAGGGGACACCGCCTTCCACCCGCTGCTGCCGATACATCGCTATCATCGGCCTGATTGCCCTGCTGGTGAGCGGCTGCAGTTCGACCACACTTGCTTACCGCCAATTGGACTGGGCCATCGTTTGGTGGGTAGACGATTTCATCCCCCTGACCGATCCTCAGGAAGACCGCCTCAGCCAGCAAGTCGATCAATTACTGGCCTGGCACTGCCAGTCAGAGCTGCCGCAATACACGCAATGGCTCGACCAGCTCCGCAACCACATCGCCACAACCCCCATCCAATCCGAAACCGTACTGGCACAGCAGGACGCCCTGTTTGATGCCATCGACAGGCTATTGATTGAAATAACCCCGGCGACAACCGAACTGCTCGCAGGCCTGACAGACTCACAGGTCGAAGCGCTGGCCGAAACAATGGCAGAGAAGCGTCAGGAGCGGGAAGAAGAGCTCTTGTCAGAAGACCCTCAGGAGCAGCTCGAAAAACGTGAAGAAAGGGTGCGGGAAAGAGCGGAACGCTGGCTTGGGCCGCTTATGCCGACCCAACGGGCTATCATTGCCCAATGGAATGCAGATCGCGGACGCCAGACTGAAATCTGGTTTGAAGGCCGCGCACGATGGCAGGCAGCGTTGCTCGACGCATTAAAGGATAGGGCAAAACCCGACTTCCCCGAACGCATACGCCAGTTAATCACCAACAGTAGTGCCTATCGAGGCGAAGAATACCGGTTAATGCTGGAACAAAGTCGGCCAGCAATGGCGCAACTGATCACCGACCTGATGAACGCTGCAACGCCAGATCAAAGGGTTCACCTGAGGGACGAAATCGACAGTCTGCGGGAAGATTTTGAGACACTACGCTGTGATCAGCGTCACCCGACGGCTGCCTGAACAGCCGCCGGGCCACTAAGGTACGTCTGAAACGATCAGGGCACGATCACCGTATCCACAGTTTTCACTGCCAGGTTCTGAATCCGCTCATCAGTCGCGGCGTCGGTTTCAGCCTTGCTGAAAGACAGCGTACCGGCAGGGTCGAACTCGGCCTGCAGGTATTCTGCTATCGCGTCTTGCTCGGAGCCATAACCGGCAAAGTCGGCCAGCCCCGGGTCGTTGCTGCTACTTTCCTCAGAAAGTTCTGATCGCAGATTTGTAGTCAGATTTTTGAACGGATAGCCGTCACCACAACTTGCCGCGCCAATTTCAGTTGCTGTCGGCATACAACCCGCCAGGAAGCCCAGCGTCACCAACCGGTATGTCGTACCGCCATTTTCAAGAACACCATTACGGACGATCACGACATCACCAGCGCCGGTTTCAACCACCAGACTACGAATTCGCTGGCCGGTTGTCGACGCTCCAGTGTTGGTATCGGAGGTCGTCCTAGCCGGCATTGCCGGGTCAAAGCTGAAGCGCATACCGGCAATCTGCGGAAACTGTCCAGGCGTGGCACCATCAGCGGACGCTGCTACGGCGTGTTCCAGTAGATCACGCAACTCTGCGCCGGTTACCGTTACCAGCGCCAGGCTGTTATTGAACCGCAGGGAACCTTCGATATCGAACTGGGATACATCCCCTGTTTCCTTGCCTACGGTCGCATTCGCTGCCGTCGGTTCAAACTGTGCATCTGCCGGATCGTTAGAGCCCGGTGGCTGCACCACCTGCCCAATCGCAGAACGGATACCGCCGCCGTTTTTAAGCGAAATCACCGTGCTGGCATCAAATTTTTGGGCGTACCAGAGGTTGGCATCAGCGCTCAGATTACCGAGGTTGGTTTCCTGTGTGCGGACCTGCTCACGACGACCATCAAGATAGACCGAGGTCTGGCCAAGAATATTGCCGTCCCGCGCAGCCAGGACATCGCGAATCGCTACAGAAACAGCCGCAATCCGCGAGTCCACCGTTCCCATCAACTGCCGTACCATTGCCTCGGTTGAAGCCCAGGCTCCGTTGAGGGCCGGATCAAGCGCGCCGGTATCGATCACGCCGTTCTCATCGAAGCTAAGCACCAGGCGCCCCAGATACTTGTAGTCACCATCCACGTTTACGACCAGTACCGGCTCGCCAGCGGGCGATTCAAACTCAAGCGGATAGTTATCGGCGGCGACGTCACCCGTGCGCAGATCATCGTCGCTGTCGGCCAACAAGGTGTTGGAGCCACCGGCAACGATCACGTCTACGTTATTCAGGCGCGTGGCCAACGCTTTCTCGATGGCGATCTGCTGCATGTGTGCGAGCAATACGACTTTGTTAACGCCGGCGTCGACCAGATCATCCACTGCCGGTTGAATCGCAGCAGCCAAATCGTCATAGAGCTCGTTTTCGTCCGCTACCACCGGCGGTGTAATGGTGATATTGCCAGTGCTGGTAATAGAGGCCAGTGCAGGCGTCGAGGCACCGACGATACCAATCTGTTGGCCGCCAATCGTGACGATCGCAGAAGGTGCAATTTTACCGGCAACGCTGGCGGGCGCCTGCCCACCGGCGACTGCCAGCGCCGCCAGGCTGGATTCGGTAGACACATCAAGGTTGGCAGACACAAACGGGAATGCCGCGCCTTCATACCGATTGGCGCCGTCGGTTTCAGCGGTCAGCATCGATGCAAATTCGGCGGGACCACCGTCCAGGTCGTGGTTGCCGATAACGGACGCCGATACGCCGAGCGCGTTCATGAATGCAATGTCCGCGCGGCCATTGCCCGGCACACCGAGCACATCCGCAAGCGAACTGTCGCTTGCCGCGAAGTAACGCGGGCCGGGAATCACGTTGTCGCCGGAGCTCACCAGCAGGGTGTTGTCTTCCATTCCCCGAAAGGCTTCTACAAGCGCTGAAAACCGGTCCACTTCGTCGATTGCCCCGGGCGCACCGTCCACGTCGGCGAAATGCAGTAACTGCAGGGTATAGACATCCGACGTATCCTCTTCATCACCGCTGTCACTATCACTGCCACAGCCAGCGAGAGCCAGCAGCGATGCGCCGACGGCAAGAGATAACAGGGTTTTCGTCAGTTTCATCAAAACTCTCCAGCGTGTTTTTAGTAACGACACGCTAGAGAACCAAGACGACAGGGGAATGACAGAACGATGACAGGCTGGTGACACCCATGCGGGCGGGGCGGACGATCAGGACTCGAAGGCCGGCCCCGATCGCAAACTCATGCCGCTTAAATCAGCCCAATGGCCTTGGCGTGGTGATCCAGGTGTTCCCCGATAAATGATGAAATGAAGAAGTAGCTGTGATCATAGCCGTTGCGCATACGCAGTTTGATCGGATGCTCCACCGCTTCGCAGGCGGCCGCGAGCGACTCGGGATGCAACTGTTCTTCGAGGAACTGATCGGCCGTTCCCTGATCAATCAGCAGCGGCAGACGCTCTTCTGCGGTCGGCACCAAAAGGGTGGCATCGTAGGCTTCCCAGCTGGCGCTGTCGTCCCCAAGGTAACCGCTAAAGGCTTTTTGCCCCCAGGGGCAGGCAGTGGGATGGCAGATCGGCGCAAAGGCCGACACCGAGGTGTAACGCCCCGGATTGCGCAGTGCAGCCACAAGCGCGCCATGCCCTCCCATTGAATGACCGCTGATCGCCCGCTGATCGGTCACCGGGAAATGCGTTTCGATCAACGCCGGCAGTTCTGTCACCACATAGTCGTACATTCTGTAGTGAGACGCCCAGGGTGCTTCCGTTGCGTTAACGTAAAAGCCCGCGCCGCTGCCGAAGTCGTAACTGTCGTCTTCTCCGGGGATATTCACGCCACGTGGGCTGGTATCCGGGCAGACAATGGCCATGCCCAGCTCGGCTGCGCGACGGTGGGCACCGGCCTTCTGCATGAAGTTTTCATCCGTGCAGGTCAGGCCGGACAGCCAGTAGAGCACGGGCACGTCCTTGTTTTCCGCCTGCGGCGGCAGATAAACAGCAAAATCCATATCGCAGTCGAGCACGTCGGAATGGTGCCGGTAGCGCCGGTGCTCACCACCGGAACTCCGGTTGATAGACAGCAATTCCATGAGAGATGTCTCCGGTAAATAGCGTGTCCGGCAGCGTCTGGTTGCCGCCGGCCAATACCGGGCCGGTGTCAGTCACCCGGCCCGGGCAATGTCGGATCAGGCCTCAGTAAATGATGACCGAACGGATGCTCTTGCCCTCGTGCATCAGGTCAAAGGCCTTGTTGATATCATCCAGACCCATGGTGTGGGTGACCATCGGGTCAATCTTGATTTCGCCTTTCATGTAGCGATCAACATAGCCTGGCAGTTCGGTGCGGCCTTTCACGCCACCAAACGCGCTACCGCGCCAGCTTCTGCCGGTCACCAGCTGGAACGGGCGGGTGCTGATTTCTTCGCCGGCACCGGCCACACCGATAATGACGGATTCGCCCCAGCCCTTGTGGCAGCACTCAAGCGCCGAGCGCATGACATTGACGTTGCCGATACACTCAAATGAGTAATCCACACCGCCGTCGGTCATATCCACCAGCACTTCCTGCACCGGGCGGTCAAACTGAGTCGGATTCACGAAATCGGTTGCGCCCAGCATGCGGGCCATCTCGAATTTTTCCTCGTTGATATCCACACAGATGATCCGCGAAGCCTTGGCCATCACCGCACCCTGAACCACACTCAGGCCGATGCCGCCCATGCCGAAAATGGCAACGGTAGAGCCCGGCTCTACTTTCGCGGTATTCAGCACGGCACCGATGCCGGTCGTGATACCACAACCCAGCAGGCAGACCTTATCCAGAGGGGCTTCCTTGCTGACTTTGGCGACCGCGATTTCCGGCATGACCGTGTATTCAGAGAAAGTCGAGGTGCCCATGTAGTGGGTGATCTGCTTGCCATTCATGGAGAAACGCGAGGTTCCATCGGGCATCAATCCTTGCCCCTGGGTGCTGCGAATGGCCTGGCACAGGTTGGTTTTGCCAGACAGGCAGAATTTGCACTGACCGCATTCCGGCGTGTACAGCGGAATCACATGATCGCCTGGTTTAACGGATGTCACCCCCGGCCCGACTTCCTCGACGATACCGCCGCCTTCATGCCCCAGAATCGCCGGGAAGTTCCCTTCAGGATCTGCACCGGACAGCGTGTAGGCATCCGTGTGGCAAACGCCCGTTGCTACGATCCGAACCAGCACTTCGCCTTGTTTGGGGCCCTGTACATCAATCTCTTCGATTACCAGTGGTTTGCCCGCTTCCCAGGCTACGGCGGCTCTTGATTTCATAATCCTGCTCCAATTTGGTTAGAGGTCAGTCACAGTGATTCGGCAACCGGCGCGACACGCATCACGTCGGCGCTCAAAGAAAAACACCCGCCGCGGCAGGGCCGCACGGGCGATCATTGTCAGTCTGTTGTATCGGACAACCGGGCATAGCCGGCAAGCGCGGCGTTCGGGGCTCTAAACAGCCGAGCCCGAATCAGCAGGGCGGGCCGGCATCACCGACGAACGCGATCAGTCCGCTTCCGTGACAAAGCGGGGCAACTCCATGTCGCAGCCATTGCGGGCCAGTGCCGTCAATATGGCGGTTCGGGTGACAATCCCGACCAATCGGCCCTCATCAACAACAGGATACACTTTTGGCTTGTCTCGCCCCAGATTCTGGGCAATATCCACCACTGAAACATCCGGTGAAATGGTCAGCGGTGTTTTGAACATCACGTCATCAACCGTTGGATCGCCTTCGCAATGGTAGTTGGTGACCAGCAGCGAATGGATACAGTCCTGCTCAGATATAAAGCCGATAACATGCCGCTTGTCGTCCACCACCGGCAGTCCGGTGACATGGTGATGCAAGAGCGTTTCCACAACCTTGCCCAGCGGTGTGCCGCAACGCACAGGTTCAATGTGGTTGGACATCACATCGCCTGCAGTGAGTGATCTCATATCTCGTCTCCCGCCTGTTGGGTCTGCGCGTTACTGATTATTCCGGAACCGCTGGATAACCCGCGCTGCAAACTGGCCGACAAAACACTCAGCCATGCTTTAAAACTAGGCAAAGACCAGCCGATAGGGAAATACATTTATCAGATAACGACCATGGCGATGGCCTATAAAGAGACGTCACCATTCACTATCATCAGAATGCACATGTTGTAACTCAAATCCACACAAACTGACACAATATTCGCTTACTACTTATTGCTCCGAAGCCCTTGTATGCCGTACATTTCACCTGCGTTGAGGGACTTCTTCCCAATCGCACCCTGAGTTCTTTCAGGGTGACGCGCGTGGCCTCCACTGCAGCGTCTTTACTACATATTATTTTACTAGGCGTTGAACAGGATCGTTCTCTCGAACTCCTGGGATAGCTAGTTCAACTGGAGGTGTATTATGCGTTTATCTGACCTGACCGTTCGTTTCCGTCGTAACCGTGTGGTTATGCCAGAACATTCGCGCGTTGAAGCTGTTGAGCGTCGTCAGACCCTGAGTCTGGAAGCGCTGAATCGTCCGGCACAGTCCCGTAGCCTGAAGGCTGCTCTGCGCCAGCGCTAATTCAGCGTATAAGAGTAACCAAAACGGAGGAATCTCATTTTGAGTATTCCCGCCCGATAGCCAGCTCGAAGGCATTTGAGCTGGCTATTTTTTTGCCTTCCTTTTCATCTTTTGCCTTATTTCGCCAGAAAACGCCCTGCTTTCATTTGTGCCACCATTTGCCGATCATAATGGTCAGTGCATTCATCTGACCACAGGACATCCGTTATGCAATATCTCCACACTATGGTCCGCGTCAAAGACCTCGATGCCTCCCTACATTTTTACTGCGATTTGCTGGGGCTGGAAGAAATCAGCCGCAAAGACAGTGAAAAGGGTCGCTTCACGCTGGTGTTTCTTGCTGCACCAGATGACAGACAACGCGCTCTGGACGATCGCGCGCCGATGGTAGAACTGACGTACAACTGGGATCCTGAAGACTACGATGGTGGGCGCAACTTTGGCCATCTGGCGTATCGGGTAGACGATCTCTACGCCCTGTGCGACAAACTGCAGGCCGGCGGTGTGACCATTAATCGCCCGCCCCGGGATGGCCATATGGCCTTTGTCCGCTCGCCTGACAACATTTCAATCGAGCTTCTGCAAAAAGGCGATGCCTTACCACCTCAGGCACCCTGGCAGGATATGGAGAATACCGGCAGCTGGTAATGCAGCGTCAAACCGACGCCATCATCGCCAGACCGGATTTGGCAATCTCATGCAACACCGGCTCGGGCAGGTCATGGCCCATGCCGCTAATCAGTTGAAGCCGGGCATGGGGAACAAGGTATTGCAGCTGCTTAGCCGCTCCCGGGCGCACCAGCGGGTCTGCCGTACCATGAATAATCGTGGTGGGTGCGCGAATACGGCGGGTGATTGACGACAAACTGCCGGTCGCGAGAATCGCCCGGGTCTGGCGCAGTATGCCGGCCGGGTGATAGCTGCGCCTGAAATCGGAACGCAGTCGCTCCTGCACCTCCTGCAATGGCGTCGGATGCACCGTGCCCTGGATCGTTTTCCAGAACGCCAGCGAACGATTAACCACCGCCTCTTCGTCGTGTCCTTTTGCACCGACGCCCGCCAGCTTCACAATCAGCTGCAACTTGGGCAATTGCAGTCGCGGACTGTTGGTTGACGTCATGATCAGAGTTGCCGAGCGCACGCGAGACGGATGGTCCCCCGCCAGTATCTGACTGATCATGCCACCCATTGACACACCCACGATATGAGCCCGGGTAATATCAAGCCCGTCCAGAATTCCGCAGGCGTCTCTTGCCATATCATGCAGGGTATAGGGTGCGGCCAGTGGCAGCCCCAGACGATACCGGGCCATGGCCGCCAGCGGATGACCACTCAGGCGCGCTTTGACCTGACTCGACAGCCCGATATCCCGGTTATCAAAGCGGATGACCCGGTAACCGGCATCCGCGTAGGCATTGAGCAACGCCTCCGGCCACAATGTCATCTGCGCGCCGAGGCCCATAATGAAGAGCACCGGTTCACCTTCAGGATTCCCCCGGGTCTCCACAAAAAAGGACAGGCCGTTGACCTGAATCGTTTGGGTCTTCGGGGGATGGCGTTCAACTGCGCTGTTCACGGGTTCTTACTCCTGCCACGGCATGTTCACGTTATGAGCAGATTACGCGATTGTGGGCGATAATCCATATCTTTTCCTGGCAGTTTTCCCGTTACCCAGGTCACGCAGGAATTGAAAGTTGCGGCAATGACGCACAGAAAAATATGCAGCTATCATATTGTTTAGTATCAGTTATTCCTGCATATCGAAAAAAAGAGGTCTATACTTTCCGGGTCTGAATCTGCACGTATTCCCGGTCAGCATCGATGCCGTTACCGATACTCCGGTTCGCACGCCTCTGCAGATCCCACCCCAAATAAGGAGCTCTGGTTTATGGACGCACTATCCAGCGTTATCACTTCCATCAATGGCCTCGTCTGGGGGCCGCCGATGCTGGTACTGATTCTTGGCGTCGGGCTGTTCCTGAGCATCGGCCTCAAGCTGATGCCTATTCTGAAGCTGGGCGCCGGCTTTCGCCTGATGTGGCAAGGGCGCAGCGCCACCGGTTCCGAGAAGGACGGCGAGATCCCCCCTTTTCAGGCCCTGATGACGGCGCTCTCAGCCACAGTCGGCACGGGTAATATTGCCGGCGTCGCCACTGCAGTGTTTCTCGGCGGGCCCGGCGCGCTGTTCTGGATGTGGCTGACAGCGCTGGTGGGCATGGCGACCAAGTATTCCGAAGCCGTGCTGGCAGTGAACTTCCGCGAAGTGGACGAACGAGGCGAATACGTGGGCGGCCCCATGTATTACATCCGTAATGGCCTTGGCTCGAAATGGGCCTGGCTGGGCGCCCTATTCGCCTTATTTGGTGCAATCGCCGGTTTCGGCATCGGCAACACGGTGCAGGCCAACTCCGTTGCAGATGTGGTGCTGACTAACTTTAACGTGCCCACCTGGCTCACAGGCCTGGTGCTGATGGTGCTGGTCGGCATGGTGCTGATAGGCGGCATCAAGCGTATCGGGCAGGTCGCCAGCGCTCTTGTGCCTTTCATGGCGATTGCCTATCTGGCAATTGGTCTGCTCGTACTGGCCATTAACGCAACGGCCATTCCCGATGCACTGACGCTGGTGTTCAAGCATGCATTCAGCCCGATTGCCGCCCAGGGTGGTTTCGCCGGTGCCGCCGTATGGGCCGCCATACGCTTTGGTGTTGCCCGCGGTATATTCTCGAACGAAGCCGGGCTGGGCTCAGCGCCCATTGCACACGCCGCTGCCCAAACCAAAAACCCGATCAATCAGGGTATGGTGGCGATGCTGGGCACTTTTATTGACACCATCCTCATCTGTTCCATAACCGGGCTGGTCATCATCACCTCGGGGTTGTGGACCGATGGTGAGTCCGGTGCGGCACTGACATCACTGGCATTTGCCGATGCATTGCCCGGTTTTGGCAACTACGTTGTCGCTATCGCGCTTGCGGTGTTCGCCTTCACCACGATTCTGGGATGGTCGTTCTACGGAGAGCGGTGCATCGAGTATCTGTTCGGCGTGAAAGCCATCTGGCCTTACAGGGTGCTGTGGATTATCGCGATTCCTGTCGGCGCCACATCCAATCTCGGGCTGATCTGGCTGATTGCCGATACCCTGAACGCGATGATGGCGATCCCCAACCTGATCGCGCTGGCGCTACTGAGCCCGGTCGTCTTCAGATTGACCCGGGAGCACTTCGCACGTCAGGCCGGCAAGCCGGTGTAACCGGAACCGCAGGTGGAACTTTTCGGCAACCTGGGCGACGAAGATCACAGGCGTCACGGTTGCCGGTTATAAGCTAGATTCAATACAGTATTTGGATGTGAGCGGAAGGACCCTCATATTGATACGCAGCGCATGATTCAGCGCACTACCGAGAGCAGGCGCGCCGGACGGGGTCCGGCGTTACACATTGATCAGGAGGATATTCAATGAGTTTACGTTTAGGCGATACTGCACCCGATTTCGAACAGGATTCCAGCGAAGGTAAAATCAGCTTCCATTCATGGCTGGGCGACAGCTGGGGCATTCTGTTTTCACATCCGGCTGACTTCACGCCGGTCTGCACGACCGAACTGGGTCTCACAGCCAAGCTCAAGGACGAATTCAGCAAGCGCAACGTCAAGGCGATTGCACTGAGCGTTGACGACACTGAATCTCACAAGAGCTGGATCAACGATATCAACGAAACCCAGGGTTGCCAGGTTAATTTCCCGATTATCGCGGACGGCGACCGCAAGGTATCGACCCTGTATGACATGATCCATCCCAATGCCGATAACAGCCTCACGGTACGCTCACTGTTCGTGATCGATCCGAACAAGAAAGTACGGCTGATGATCACCTATCCGGCCAGCACCGGGCGCAACTTCAACGAAGTGCTGCGCGTCATTGATTCGCTGCAGCTGACTGACGAACACAAGGTCGCGACCCCCGGCAACTGGGAATCCGGCGGAGACGTGGTGATCGTGCCTTCGCTGCAGGACGAGGACGAGATCAAGCAACGGTTCCCGAAAGGCTACAAAGCGGTTAAACCTTATCTGCGTATGACCCCAGACCCCAAATCCAACTGGGGCGGCAACTGATCGGATTGCCATTCCTGCAGACTGTTTGGCAGGAATAAAGTAGCGGACATTAAAAAACCCGGCCTGAGCCGGGTTTTTTAATGTATCAGAACATCGGTATTCGGGCTTCAGAAAGCCGGAACAACCGCGCCCTTGTACTTTTCCTTGATGAACGTCTTCACCTTGTCACTGGTCAGTGCAGCCGCCAGTTTCTTCATTGCCGAGCTGTCCTTGTTATCCGGACGCGCTACCAGAATGTTGACGTAAGGCGATTCTGAGCCTTCCAGAACCAGCGCATCTTCAGTCGGGTTCAGACCCGCTTCAAGCGCATAGTTGGTGTTGATCATCGCCACTGCGACCTGATCCAGCACACGCGGCAGAGTGGCCGCCTCCAGCTCATAGAATTTAATGTCGAGCGGGTTGTCTGCGATATCACGGGGTGTTGCTGTGATCTTGCTTCCGTCTTTCAGCTTGATGATGCCAGCCTTTTGCAGCAGCAACAGCGCACGGCCACCATTGGTCGGATCATTTGGAATGGCAATGGTCGCGCCTTCTTCGAGCTCGTCCAGGGATTTCAGTTTGCTGGAGTAAGCACCAAACGGCTCGACGTGCACACCCGCAACGCTCACCAGGTCGGTACCCTTGCCTTCATTGAATGACGTCAGGTACGGCTGGTGCTGGAAAAAGTTCGCGTCCATCCGCTTCTGGGACACCTGAATGTTGGGCTGAACGTAGTCAGTGAACACCTTCACATCCAGCTCAACACCCTGCTCGGCCAGATCAGGTTTGACGAAGTCCAGAATTTCAGCGTGAGGAACAGCGGTTGCTGCAACGCTCAGCTTCTCAGCCGCCTGAGCGGAGAACGAAAATGCGACCAGCGATGCCGCCAGCGTCAGAATCTTGTTCAGTTTCATCGGTTTTCCTCGTGTCATTATTTTGGACAGTCCTGTCGAGGAGTATCACTCCCCGGAACAGCCACTATCGCGTGTCATTTTCTATCGTCATCAGCAATCGTTACTGTTCGCCAGCCTGATGATCAGCGGCGACTGAAGTGCAACACCAACCGGTCGCCCGCCATCTGCAACAACTGCACAAAAATTACCAGTAGTGCCACAGTAATCACCATCACGTCAGTCTGGAATCGCTGATAACCGAAACGTATCGCCAGATCACCCAGACCACCGCCGCCAATTACCCCCGACATAGCCGCGTAGGAAACCAGCGTAATCGCAGTCACCGTAATGCCGGCAATCAGCCCCGGCAATGCTTCGGGCAGCAAGGCACCAAAGATCACCTGACGTACCGTGGCCCCCATCGCCTGAGTAGCCTCGATAATGCCCCGATCCACTTCACGCAGCGAGGTCTCAACCAGACGCGCAAAGAAAGGGGCACCACCGGCGACCAGCGGGGGAATAGCGCCCGCCACACCCAGAGAGGTACCAATCATCATCACCGTGACCGGAATCATCACGATCAGCAGAATAATAAACGGCACCGAGCGCAGCACATTCACTACGAACGACAATGCGGCATAGGCCACAGGCTGTTCGAGAAGCTGGCGTTTGCCGGTCAGGAACAACAGCACTCCTATCGGCAGACCGAACAGAATACTGAAAAACAGCGATACCGCGACCATGACCAGGGTATCCCAGCTGGCCCAGCCGATTTCCAGCCAGTCAACATTACTGAACAGATCAGCCATCATCGCAGCACCTCCACGTGTACATCAGCCGCATCAAGCGCCGCCACCGCGGCTTCCAGATCCCCGCCAACCAGAGATAGTGTGAGCTGGCCATACGGCATATCCTTGATCCGGTCTATCCGACCCGACAGGATGCTGAAATCGACTCCGGTCTGACGGGCAATGCTGCCCAACAGCGGCTTGTAGGTAGACTCGCCCCGAAATGTCAGATGCAGGATACGGCCTTCTGCGTGGGCAAAGTCTGCCTGCTGCTCGCGCTCATCAATGTGCTCGCTCTCAAACACAAAATCCCGCGTAGTCGGATGCTCAGGGTGCAGAAATACATCCGCTACCGTGCCCATCTCGACAATCTCTCCGGCGTCCATCACGGCCACGCGATCGCAAATCCGGCGCACTACATCCATTTCGTGGGTAATCAGAACAATCGTCAGACCCAGCTCGCGGTTGATATCCGCCAACAGTCGCAATACCGACTGGGTCGTTTGCGGATCAAGCGCGCTGGTGGCCTCATCGCATAGCAAAATGGTCGGACGGCACGCCAGAGCACGGGCAATACCAACCCGCTGCTTTTGGCCGCCGGACAACTGGGAGGGGTATTTCTTGGCGTGATCTTCAAGTCCGACACGCTTGACCAGTTCAGCGACCCTGGCACGGATCTCCTCGCGGGAGTAAATCCCGGCCAGTTTCATCGGGAACGCGATGTTATCGGCGACTGTTTTGGAGGACAGCAAATTGAAATGCTGGAATATCATGCCGACTTTGCGACGAAACGCCCGCAAGCTGTCAGAGGCGTAGCCTGTGACATCCTCATTATCGACAACAATACGCCCGCCGCTTGGGCGCTCCAGCATATTGATCAACCGTATCAGCGTGGATTTACCCGCGCCTGAGTGGCCGACAATGCCAAAGATTTCGCCATTCTGGATGGCCAGATTGGTGGATTTCAGAGCAGGGATCGCCCGCCCTTCCACCTCATAAGCCTTGTGGACCTGATCAAGTTCAATCACGTGGCATCTCTGAAGCTGCAAAAATAAGCGCGCAGTATACAGCAGGCAGCTCCGGAACCCGAATCGGGGCTAGCCGCAACCAGGTTCCGTTTTGTCAGAGAATAATAGCGAAAGCGTGAGCGGCTGGGAGGATGGCGTCAAATCAAGCCTTCCTCCCAACAACTACAGCCAGATACAGCCAGAGCAGCCGGCCTTTTACTCCAGCGGGTGCAGCTTGGTGATATGCAGAATCGGCCCGGTTGGTGCGCCGGTTGGCGAACCACCTTTGGGCTCAAGACTGATGGCCAGCGTACGGGAGACGCTGAGAGCCGCCCGGGTTTCCGGCGACAGACGGATTTGCAGCATATCCTTGCCCACCGGAATCACACCCAGCGACATCGGATTGCCATCGCCTTCAGGCACCACCCACAGCTCGTAGTCCTGATTGCCCTCGGCGGGCGTGGCCGCTACCGGTTTCAGCCTGAGCTGACCGGGTTCACCGCTTTCAGCAACCAGCCAGAGCGGATCGGTAATATCTTTTTGCACCACGGCGCCAGACAACAGAGGCTGCCTGGATGGTTCAGGCTGCTGCATCAGCAATACCGCCATCACCATCACTGCTGCGGTCGCCATCAGGCTCCAGCCGGCCCACAGCCAGTTCCACCCGCCAGTGGAGGCCTTGGCTGACGATGTCTCCGGCCACAGCCGTTGTTCGATGCGCGTCCAGACCGATGCCGGCGGCGCCACCGGTGGCACCCGGGCAGCCAGTTCACCCAGTTTGTGTTCCCAGAACCAGACTTCCTGCCGGATCGCCCAGGACTCCATCATCCAGCGCTCAAAGCGTCGGCGGGCCCCGCCAGTCAGCGTGCCCAGCACATACTCTGCCGCAAGACGTTCAACTCGTTCAGGCGTTTTTTTCATCGTTCAAGACACCTCTTCAGCGCCAGCAACCCCCGACGGATCCAGCTTTTGACCGTGCCGATAGGAGTACTCATTGCCGTTGCCAGTTCTTCATGGGTGAATCCCTTGTAGTAGGACAGCAACACACTGTCCCGCTGGGAATCACTTAGCTCTTCCAGGCAACCGTTAAGAGCCGATGCGCCGTCAGCACGCAGGGTTTCATCGAGCGGATTGGCGGAATCATCCGCTATCGTCTCGAGCATGTCGTCGCCGGCGGTCTGCCGCACCTTGCGCGCTCGCATCAGATCCAGCGTGCGATAGCGTGCGATGGTCAGCATCCAGCTCAGCGGCGACCCCCGCTCACTGTGATATTCCCCGGCATGGTGCCAGATGCGAATAAACGCATCCTGCAGCGCTTCCTCGGCCAGCTCTTGCTGCCCCGCCAGCTTGCGGCACACCCCGAACATTCGGCCGGACATGCATTCATACAGCTTTTTGAAGGCACTCCGGTCATGCCGGGCAACACCTGCCAACAGCGTTATCAACTCTTCCTGACCTGATTCAACCGCCATAAAAATCGTTCTCGTCGCAGTCGTTTTTATTCGTCAGGCAGCATCACTACGTCTCGGAAGATGATCGGGATGCGGCCTGGTGACGCTTACAAAATTATATTTTCGAAGTGCAACTTTCGGTAACTCGGGACCGTAACGGACTCAGGGCAGCACTTATCACTCGCTGCACCGACATCACAACAACACCGAACTAAAATAGCAGAGGAAAGGACAATGGACGCTATTCTCAACCGATCAAAAACGCTCAAGCGCTCAGCGCTTGCTGTTACGATCGCCGGGCTCTGTCTCACTACCGGCCTCAGCTTTGCCTCCAGCCATCGGGAAGCTCCCTTTATCACGGAGACTCCGAAAGTCGATGGTACGGACTTCTACATGTTCCGCAGTTACCAGCCGGGACATGAAAACACCATTACCCTGATCGCCAACTATCTGCCGCTGCAGGATGCCTACGGTGGCCCGAACTACTTCGATCTGGATGATGATGCCATATATGAAATCCATATCGATAATTCAGGTAATGCCAAAGAAGACATTACCTTTCAGTTCAAGTTCAACGATATCACCGAAGACCTCCAGCTGGACATTGGTGGCCAGATGGTTTCAGTTCCGCTGAAAAATATCGGCGGGATCGGTCCCGGTGCAGACGCCACTGACAGCGTTCAGGTACGTCAGGAATATACCGTCAAGGTCATTCGTGGTGATCGTCGAACCGGTGCCAGCCAGACGGCAACCAATGTATCGACCGGCACCGAGACGTTTCGCAAGCCGCTCGATAACATCGGCACCAAGTCCATTCCGGACTATGCCGCCTATGCCGGCAATCACATCTATGACGTGGCCATTCCCGGCTGTGGCAACGGGCGGGTCTTTGTGGGTCAGCGCAAAGAGGCTTTCGCGGTAAATCTTGGCGAGATTTTTGACCTGGTCAATATCGCCAACCCGACAGGTGCACGCGATCAAGGGTTGGATGAACTCGCTGACGCCAACGTCACGTCATTCGCTCTGGAAGTACCGACTACCTGCCTGACCGGCACAGCCATGACCGCTGGCGGCGATCCCGTGATTGGTGGCTGGACCACTGCAAGTGTGCGCCAGGCCCGCGTTATCAACCCTGAACCTACGGCTGACGGCAAGGGTGCAACCGTTGAAGGCGGCGCCTATACCCAGGTTTCACGTCTCGGTATGCCACTGGTCAACGAGGTAATTATTGGCCTCAAGGACAAGGATCGCTTCAATGCGTCCGAGCCTGATGCTGATGGCCAGTTCGCAACTTATGCCACCAACCCGACCTTGCCCAAGCTTCTCAATATTGTGGCGGGTACTGCTGAGCCACAGGTTTTCCCACGCAAGGATCTGGTCGCCACATTCCTGACCGGTGTGAGTCTGCCTGATGGCAGTGGCGGTGTGCTGTTTTCCAACCAGCCCGAGGGTGTCAAACCATCCGAAATGCTGCGTCTGAACACGGCTACTCCGGCAGCTGATCCATCAGCCGCCAACCAGGATGATCTGGGTTTGCTGGCACTGGAAACCTCGGGTTTCCCGAACGGTCGCCGCCCGGTGGATGACGTGGTCGATATCGAGTTACGCGCGGCTATCGGCGCTCTTCTGCCGTTCTTTGGTGAAACAGATCCCAATGGCGGTGCGCCCCTGACCGACGGTGCCGTGGTTGATCGTACTCAGCTGCTGGCCGAGTTCCCTTATCTGGGCACCCCGATCGCTGGTTCACCTAACCCCAACACCCCTTGAGGAGTCCGTCATGACACGCATAGCTGCAATGTTCGGCCTTGCCCTGATTGGACTGTCGCTGGGCGGTTGCTTTGACGGTGGCAGCGGAGGCGGGAGCAACAATCCCGATCCGGCTCCAGCTCCCGACGGCAAAGTCAGCTTTACCCAGTTTGTCAGCGACGAGATCGGGGATACGCGGGATAACCGTGATCCGGTCGCCATCAACGACATTGAGTTCAGCTTCAACGACCAGACCAATGAACAGGCCTTCGATGATGTGCTCAAGTAAATGCACCACGGATGACCGTTACCCCGGAGGCGGGGTAACCATCGCTGCAGGTCTGGCCCTTCGGGGCCGGGCCTTGCTCCCGCTTATTGCACTGCTGGGAGTGGCGACTCACAGCTACGCCGCGCCACCGCCGATTGAGCCCATCCCGCAGGCGCAGGTACTGATCGAACTTCCCGACCTCTCGAATGTTCAGGGCGCCGCCACTGACAAGACCCCCGAACAAGCCGCCAACCGAATACAAGCGTTTCTGCAGCAGGCCCGCACGAGTGGCGATCCACGCTTTCTCGGCTATGCCCAACGGGCGTTCAATGAATGGCCTGATGCTCGCCTGACACCACGACTGCTGATGCTAAGGGCCTCGTTGAACCAGAGCCTGCACAAGTTTGATGATGCCAGAGCCGACCTTGATAAAGTCATTAGCCACCCGTCAGACCCCGCATTGAAAACGCAGGCCTGGCTGATTCTGGCAAATCTTGAAACAGTGCAGGGCCGCTACGATCACGCCAGAGTGGCCTGCACCGAGCTGGAATCCCGATATGCAGGCCTGATCACCGCCAGCTGCCATGCGCTGGTTAAGGCTCGCACGGGCCGGGCTGAGGAAGCCTATAATCGGCTCAATGCCATGACCCGCGTGAGCCAATCCCATGCCGATCGCACCAGCATTGCCTGGGCGCAGGGCACGCTGGCCGATATCGCAACCCAACAGGCCCGACCCGACGCCCAAATACGCTGGCAGAAAGCACTGGCGCTGGATCCGGATGATTTATATATCCGTGCCGCCTATGCCGATTGGCTCATTCAGCACCAGCAACCTGACGATGCGCTGAAATTAACCGAAGGCTACGAACAGGTCGACAACCTCGCTGTGCTGCGATCCATCGCACTCAAACAACTGGACGACCCGAAGCTGGCGGCGCTGAAAACCAGATTGAATCAGCGTTTTGAAGAAGCGCGCTGGCGCGGCAACCTGCTCCACAAGCGTGATCTCGCCCGGTTTCTGCTCGATGTTGAAAACGATCCCGAGGCCGCTTTCACCTACGCCTGGCAAAACTGGCAGACACAACGTGAGCCGGCCGACACAGCCCTGATCCTGAGAGCCTCGGCTGCCGCCGACAAACCCGACGCGCGCCAGACCGTCACCCGCTGGCTTGAAGCACGTCACCAACAAGATGCCCGATACCCGGAGAACCTTTTGTGAAATGGCCTCTGATAACCTTATGCAGCGTCGCGCTGATACTTTCGAGCTTTTCGGCAATGGCCCACAAGGCCAGCGACGGTTTTGTCTATCTCGATCAGCGTGAAGCCGACCAGACGATCCGTGTCGATCTGGCTGTGCGGGATCTGGCACTGGTCGTCGCGCTGGACCACAATCGGGACCAGCAGGTAACAGGGGCTGAGCTGAATCAGGCCCGGGCTGATATCACCCGCTATATCGAGCAGGGTCTGACGCTCTCATCCAGCGCAGGCAATTGCCGGCTCAGCGGTGACCAATGGGGTATGACCCGTCACAGCGACGGTCCCTATGCCTCCGCCCGCTATGGTATTGACTGCCCTGAGGGCACTGTCGCCAGCACACTGCACTATCAGTTGCTGTTTGAGGTAGACAGTCTGCACCGCGGCCTGATCCAACGCATGGGTGCTGAGGGCGAGCAACTGGCGTCACTGAGCCCGGATAGCAATACGTTGTCTTTGTCGGGCGCAGCCATGCCACTGTGGCAAACCTTCGCTGACTTCCTGTGGCAGGGCGTGGTGCACCTGGTACTGGGGTTCGATCACGTGCTGTTCTTGCTGGTGCTGATACTGCCCGCAACCCTGCGCCACGACGCAACCGGTGCTGCCGGTCGCACCACACTAAAACAGCGGTTATGGCAACTGGCCGGTATCGTATCAGCGTTCACCGTCGCCCACTCGATCACGCTCGTGCTCGCTGCACTGAATATTGTTCAGCCTCCCATCGCGTGGATCGAGATCATCATTGCCCTGTCGATTGCGCTCGCTGCGCTGAACCTGTTCTTTCCGGTGCTGGGTCGTAAAACATGGAAGCTAGCCTTTGGCTTCGGCTTGATTCACGGGTTTGGCTTTGCCAGCGTATTGAGCGATCTGGCCAGCGGCACCTCGCAGAAAGTCACCGCCCTGGCAGGTTTCAATATCGGCGTTGAGCTGGGTCAGCTGACACTGGTCGCGCTGGTGTTTCCCCTGTTGTATCTGATGGGAAGCCATCGCGTCTATCAGAGGGCTGCTGTGCCAGCCATGGCGCTGGTGGTATCGGCCATCGCTCTGTACTGGGCAGCGGAACGGTTCGCCGGTCTACCGGCAATGTGAAAGGTGTGAGATAGAAAGAAAACCCCGCAGCCTCACTCATCACAGTGAGGCTGCGGGCAGGCCGCGTATCAGAACGTTAAATGCCTCAGTGCAGGCTACGCATCTGACGCGGATACAGGGCGGCGCTGACTTCCGGTTCCTCCAGCAGATTCGCCAGCTCGCGATCCACGTCCGTTTCCTCTCCCTCGTCCGGCAATGGCTCGAACAGGGTATTCAGCCAGGCAGCAATCCCCGGCGCTTCATCCCGGTCATAATCCGAAGACAGTGCACCGATTCGCTTGAACCCGATAATCCGCTGATGGCGAGGATCACGGATCTGCTCGAAACCGCGCCAGTATATCCGGTCACGGGTGTGCAACTGGACGAACAGGGTGTCGATGGGGTCTCGTGTGTCGTCAGCGCTATCGTCGGCCGCATCTTCTTCAGCCGTCACTTCAAACTGATCAACGTCACGCTGCTTTTTGGTACGAATGGTGGTCCACGCCGGATAGAGCACGGCAACCGCATCCGCCTCAACATGTTCGCGTGCCGCACGCAATATCAGCGCCCAGCGGGCCTTGTCAGCCTCGGTTTCAAGGGAGTTAATGGGTAAGTCATAGCTTTGGTCGGATGACAGGACGATCGCCATCATGGGAGCGTCCAGCTCTCCCATAGCTTCACCCTGCGCTACGTTTACCAGCTCATCGATCGCAATAGGTTCGTTCATGATACGCTCGTCTCCTCAATGCCATCAGGGTTGGGAGACACTGGACAGCGCAATCTGTCTGGCGGAACTCACCACAGACAGTTGTCTATTCAGTGATCGCCACAGGACTTCACAGGAATTCTGAAGTCCTGACTACAGCATAGCGTGTCTCCGCAAAAGGTTAAACGTGGAGGCGACGTTAATAGATCACAACCCCCGCGGAGTAATTCAGTCACCATCCGGTCTGCCCGACTAACCGGTGTTCAAACCGCCACACTCTCATACCGGCCCCACCAGGGCAGCACCGACTCCAGCTGAGCAGCAAGCTGCAACAGCGTCGCTTCGTCGCCATGAGGCGCACCGAACTGAACCCCCACCGGCAGGCCTTTTGCAGTCCAGTGCAGGGGTACCGACATCGCCGGCGTGCCGGTCAGGTTGGCCAGTTGCGTAAACGGCGTCAGCGCCAGACTCTCCAGTGCCAGCTGATCAACCACGCCGCTCTTGTGTACCAGCCGACCGGCTTTGAGCAACAGCATCAGGCGACTGACGACCTGAAGGTGAGCTGGCGTATCCAAAGCACCGATCGCAGGCTGTAACTGACCGGTCGAAGGACACAAGTAGAGATCATAGGATTGGTGAAACAGCCCCAGGGCCCGGGAAAACACATTCCACTGCTGGCGCATCTGCACATAATCCGGCAACGGTAACGTGCGCCCCAGCATGCCGATCAAGCGGGTATCCAGTTCGAAATCACTGTCTTTGGCACCAAAACGCTTGGCCGCCTGCGCCATGGTGGCCGAGACCTCACCGAAATACAGCCCGAGATAACAGCGGGCCAGCGCCATGCCATCAAAATCCGGCTTGGCGTACTCGATTTTATGCCCCATGTTTTCCAGCGCATGCGCTGTAGACTCGACCGCCTCCACACATTCAGGCGCGACTTCGCCGTTGTAGGGCGACGCGGTAAATACCCCAATCCGGAGCGGTTTTGGCGCTTGCTTGATCACACTGGCGTAAGGCGCTGCTGGTGGCGGAATCACAAACGGATCACCCGCTTCAGGTCCCGCCAGATAGTCGAGCATTACTGCACTGTCGCGCACACTGCGGCTGACCACATGATCTGCCGATGCGCCGGTCCAGTGCTCGCCCATCCCCGGCCCTGCCGACACACGGCCCCTTGAAGGCTTGAGCCCGAACAAACCGCAGTAAGCGGCCGGAATCCGAATTGATCCACCACCATCATTAGCGCCGGCCATCGGCACGATACCGGCAGCAACTGCCGCACCTGAGCCTCCGCTGGAGCCGCCCGGGGTCAAGCGTGTATCCCAGGGATTACGGGTCGGGCCCCATAATCGGGACTCGGTGACACCTTTGAGCCCCAGTTCCGGCGTGGCAGTGCGACCCAGCAGCACCAACCCGGCTTTGCGGGCGCGGGTTACGTATGACGAATCCCGTTCTGCGACCCGGCTCTTCAACGCCTGGCTGCCATAGGTACAAGGTTTGCCTGCCTGTTCCTGGGCCAGATCTTTCAACAGAAACGGAACGCCAGACAGCATCGCCTCGTCCGACATGCTGCCTGGCAACTCGTCATCAAACTGGGGATGACAGATCGCATTGATTTCAGGATTGACCTCCTGCGCCCGGGCAACCGCGGCTTTACGCACCTCGTCGGCACTGAAATCCCGTTTCCGGATACCTTCGGCGAGGCCAACCGCATCATACTGTCGATAGTCACTGACTTTCATTTACTCATCCTGCTGGCGAGCTGACTGGATCGCACCAGAATACCTCAGCGTCACCTGTTTAACAGGCCATTCTGTGTCCTTTTGACGTACATGATACTGAACGGGCTGGATCGGCCTTGTGCGTCTCCCGCTATCAGTGACAGTTGATATGGAACGACGGCATCGCCACACTCGGGTCTTCCGGCAGCCTCTCAGAATAGTCTTTCAGGCGGAGTAATATTGATGCAGGCAAGTAACCTCAATCCGACGATTCCGGAATCCCGACTGCCGGGGCGCCGGATTGTCTCCGTCTTGACGGGTCTTTTGGCAGGCCTGCTGTCTGCGTTCAGTGGCCCGTTGCAGGCCGAGGAGCTGAAAGACTGGACCTCGGTGATCCGCGAATCCCCCTACTGGGAGAGCAAAGGTGTCTACTCCAATATCCGCAGCGTACGGCGCTGGATTCTGGAAGGTCAGGCCTACTGCTCCGATGAGAACCGACACATTTTTTTCGATCGCCGGGGCAAATTCCTGGGCTATATGGAAAACGCTGATACCCGCGCGGCAACCCAGCAAAAACTCAACACCACGCGCCTGAAGTTTACCCGCGACGGGCGCAGCGACTATTGGGTGCCAGGCTCCGCAGGCAATACTGGCTATCCGTTTGCACTCGCCTGCAAGCAGCCGCACGTCGATCTGGACGAAGCCATGTCCCGCTACATCGGCAGTGAAGCCGGCGACCTGATCTGGGGCAGCTGGGATGACCTCTCGATTGGCAGCCCCCAATCGCCCCGGTCATTGCATCAGGCACTGGAAGAAATCTACAAGGTGCGGGAGCAACAGAACCGGCTCGACCTGCCCCCTGAAATGCCCCGTTACCTTGCAGGGCAGTTACTGATTGAAAGCGGCGGTCGTCGTCAGGCTCATTCGGCAGCGAACGCCCGCGGCATCATGCAGCTGTCCACAGTCGTGCTGTCTGACTGCGGCATCGCCCCGCCCAATTACTGGCACCGGCTTGCACAGCTTGATTGCGCCATGCGGCTGACCAGCCAGAACGCTCGCTACCTGCGCCCGGCTTTCGACAAGCTATTCGGTCACCTGCCAAAGGAAAAGCGTAACCGGCTGTTCACCTTGCTGGTCGTGCAGGCGTATCACGGCGGCGCCACCCGCGTGAAAGACCTGCTTGACGATCCTGAGCTATCGCAGCCGGCCGCCTATCTTGCCCAACATCATCAGGGCTATAGCGCAGGCGACATTGCCTTTGGCATGATATTCCACAATCTGGGCCGCAACCGCCTGGGGCTGGCTTCACTGTATTATGTTGTGGATGTGGAGCTGGCTGCCGAAGCCTTGTGCGAGGACCGGCGAATGAAAAAGGCCGTGCTTTGCGGGCTTTAACCTAACCGCTATCACACAAAACCTCATCCCACTGACACCGGAGACTGAACGTGGACTGGCTGTTGCCTCCTGATGTCCTGCCACCTGAAGTCGCCCTGTTCCTGCTGGTCTGTTCCGCTGTCACCTCGCTGATCACCGCTTGCCTGGGCGCAGGTGGTGGTGCCCTGCTGCTGGTGCTGATGGCCTTGTGGTTGCCACCAACGGCTATTATTCCAATACACGGACTGATCCAGCTCGGCTCGAACAGTGGCCGGGCTGCACTGACCTGGCGGCACATCGACTGGCGGGTGATCGCGGCTTTTCTACCCGGTGTGATTATCGGGGCTGCGCTCGGCGCTTTGCTTCTGGTGAATCTGCCGCCTGTGATCTGGCAGCTGACCATCGCACTTTTTATTCTTTATTTGTGCTGGGGGCCTTCGCTGCCGAAGATTCTGCTGAACCCCGCCGGTATATTTGCTGCATCACTGGCGACGAGTTTCATCAGCCTGTTTGTCGGTGCGACGGGGCCGCTGGTCGCGGCGTTTATCAAACAGATCCATCAGGACCGGTTTAAAACGGTCTCGACTTTCGCCACCGCAATGACCCTGCAACACAGCCCCAAAGCGCTGATATTCGGCCTGGCCGGATTCGCGCTTGCCGATTGGCTGCCGTTTGTCGCGGGTATGATCATCTGTGGTTTCGCCGGCACCTGGATAGGACTTCATCTGCTGAGCAAGTTCAGCAACGCCACTTTCCAGCGCGGCTTCAACTGGCTGCTGACGGTGCTGGCCCTGCGACTGATCTGGCAGGCCGCCTCAAGCTATGGTGTGTTTGGCTGAACGACGGAACCGGTAGTCTTCAATCAGGCCGTTGATCAGCAGCGCAGCAAGGATGATCCCGCCACCGACAAACCCCAGCACGCCAGGCAACTCGCCCAGCATCAGCCAGACCAGAAACGTGCCGATCACGGTCTCCAGCAACAAAAACAGGCTCACTTCAGCCGCCGGCAGATATCGCGGACCGGTCTGAATGAGAATGCTCGCGGTAGGCAAAAACACCAGGCACAGCAGTGAAATCAGACCGAAATCACGCCAACCCGGCCACTGCATACCGCCGGCCAGGGCAGCCGCCACCGCGACCAGAGCCGCCCCAAACACCAGCATCAGACTCATATCGGCTTCTGGTCTTGATCGGGCGACAGCAAAATTGGACGCCAGCGAGAAAGCTGCAACAAAGGCCATCACCAGCCCCAGCGGCTCGCCGTGGCCCAGCTCTCCCACTGCCATCAGCATCGCGCCGGAGACACAGACGAGAATCAGCACCCAGGTCCTCAGCGGCAGCCGTTCACGCCAGATCAACCAGGCCAGCAGCGCCGCGATCACCGGCGCTGTATTCAGAATCACCAGTACGTTTCCAGCAGCGGTGTACTTCACACCGGTGACGAAGCCCAGCGTGCTGCCTGCGAACGCGACACCGCAATACAACCCGCGCTTGCCACAGGCTCTCATGCTGGACACAACACGCCCTCGATAGCGGACCGCATTAATCAGCGAGAACGCCAGCGTCAGCATCAAACCACGCCAGAACAGAAACACCACCGGGCTGACACTGGTCGACTTGACCAGCAACGAGTCCGGCGACAGCATGAGAACGCCAAAACCGACAATGGCAAAGCCTTTCATCCGGAGCGCGCGAAGCGTCGTATCGCTTGTCGTGGCGGTCATGAAAACGGCATCCTTTTAGCAGCTGAACAGCGTCTCTGGCGCCATCGATGTCCGGCAGCCTCGCTGCCGTATGCTATTGTCATCAACGTATCGGACTCATCAAAAAAACCAACCCGGTGTCATTACCCCAACTGAAGAGAGAGTATGTGCCATGTCGAGTGAAAACCTGCACGCACCACGTGAAAAACTGTCCAAAGAGACGATTCATCTGCATCACTGCATCGTCTCCCTGATGGAAGAACTGGAAGCCGTTGACTGGTATCGCCAACGGGCGGATGACTGCGATGACAAGGCTCTGAAAGGTATCCTGCTGCATAACATGCGCGAAGAGATGGAGCACGCCGCCATGTGCATCGAGTGGTTTCGCCGGAACAACACGGATTTCGACGGCTTCCTTCGGGAATTCCTGTTCACCGAAGGTGATATTGCCGATCACGGCTGACATAGCGCCCGGCTAGGATAGTGCTGGACACGCCTGGCCGGACAGAACCACGACCTGGTTGCGCCCACGGCCCTTGGCGTCATAAGCGCCTTCGTCCGCGCGCGCAACCACGCTTTTATAATCACTGTCGCTATCCACAATATCCGTTACCCCGATACTGGCTGTAACGCTGAAGAGGGCCCCCTCCTGTTCCAGCGATATCGCTTCAATGCCGGCGCGAATCGACTCTGCAATGACCTCAGCCCGATCAAGACCACAGGCCGGTAAAATCACACCAAATTCGTCACCACCGAGCCGTGCGGCCATATCAGACTGACGTACAGCATGCGTCAGCACCGTCGCAATCTGGCGCAGCATTTCATCACCGAGCAGGTGGCCACCGTTATCATTTACCGGTTTAAAATGGTCCAGATCAATCAGCATGACAATCGACCCGTTACGTCGACTGACATCCTGGCGTAACAATTCTGATAGGCGCGCATTAAAGGCACGCCGGTTGGACAAACGGGTCAGGCTGTCGTGAGAAGCTTCCCAGGTAAGAGCGGCCTCCTGCCTGCGCCGTTCGCTGTCATCTCTGAGCACAAACACCAGCCGATCCGTTTCTTCATCACGGTCCAGCCGCAACATGGTCAGCTCAACCTCGAATTCCGTTTCATTCACGTTCGTCATCACCGCATCGAGGCTGTTGACCTGCGGCTGCTGCAGGAATTCGTCCAACGTCCAGGGTTGGTCACCGATCGTGACCGACATCAGATCAAACAATTTGAGACTTGATACGGTTTCCGTCTGACCAAGGAAGGCATGCGCGGGGCCGTTGGCGTAGCTGATGACACCCGCGCTGTCAGTCAGGATAACGCCTTCCTGCAGCACCCCTAGAATACTGGTCGCGCGATTTCGTTCGGCCTTGAGTTCCGCCTCGACTGCACGTTGTTCAGTAATATCGTTGATGATCGTCAACGTACCGAGCGAGCGATCCGGCGTAGCGATGGCCGAGGTCATCGCTGACACCCAGATCACGCGATGGGCCGATGCATCAAACAGGCGGTATTCCTTGCTCGAAACGCCACCTTCACGTAACACCTTGCGCCATGTGCGCATGACTTCCGGCCGATCATCCCTGTAGACCCCTCCCGCCAGATGACGATTGCGCAGCTTCTGGGCCGGTTGTCCCATAATGGCTTCAAACGCTGCATTGACGAATTCCACCCGCCCCAGCACATCAGTCTGTACGATACCAATCGGCGCCCGTTCGGAGAGAGCACGATAATAGACTTCCTGCTGCTCCAGATCGCCTTTGACCCGATCGCGTTCTTCCATCACTTCATTGAACGCACCCACCAGGGTCTGGATTTCACGCCCACCGCCCACCTTTACCGGTCCACTCAATTCCCCAAGAGCGCGCTCAGGTATTTGCCGTGCCAACTGATCTAAAGGACGAAGCAATCGAGTGAAGCGATGTAGCGCCAGCGGCACAAACAAAACGATCAGGGCCAGCCCTACCCAAAACATCACCTTAACCAGCCGATCGATGGGCGCAAATGCCTCGTTTACCGGCAGGGATACGCCGACAAACCAGGGCGCAGAATTCAGTTGGTGATTGGCGACGAGAATTTTCTCGCCCGTTGTGGCGCGAGCAATTCGCACACCTTCACCACCTTTACGCGCATCATCGAACGCATGGTTACCAGGTGGAAGCGGCTCAAGCTTGTTGCTGGCGCCACTGCCTGCCAGAACTTTCCCTGAACGGGTCGCAACGCCAACCTCGCCATCCTTGCCAATGGACACGGTCCCGAGCTGGCCCAGAAAGCTGTCTTCGTCCAGTTTTATGGTGCCGGCAAGTATCGCAATCATGCGCTGTTTAAAATCGAAAACGGGTGCGGTAACGATAACGACCGGTTCGTTCTCATCTCGGGTCAGGAAGGGTTCAGATATCAGGGTGGTGAGTTGCTGACTGGTCAATTTGAAGTACGGGCGGTCCGAGACATCAATACCCAGTGCATCTTCCGCCGCAGGAAAAGCGGCTGCGACTTTCCCGTTTTCATCCACCAGGTAGAGACGGTGGAATAACCCGCCAAGCGCAACCTGGCGGTTGAGCATGAGCTGAGCCCGGCCAAGAAGGCTTTCACGATCCATTGTCATGCTGTGAGCAACCGAGGAGACGGCCCGGAAACGCTGCTCCAGCTTGTCATCAATATTCTCGGCGATGATCGCGGCGTCGGTTTCGAGCTGGGCGCGTGTCTGGGATTCAATTTCGCGCTGACCGGCAAAAATGCCCACCAGCGTTGCAATTACCGTGATCAACACCACGAATAGCACGACGATTCCAACTGCCCGGTTTCTCAGACTGTCAAACCAGTGCTGTATCCGCTGAAACAAATCCTGTCCCCCGCTCTCGCCACCTTCGGCTCTTTCTTACCCACTACTTATTAAAGCGACATCAGTCACTTGTCAGTGTATCAGACCTGGAAACCTCTGTAGCACTTACGTCCAGTAGCTAAACTTAATAATAATCGTTACTATTAACGTTAGCGGATTCACATGTTCCGAGGAGTATATTCGTGCCTGATCCCACTGCCATTCCCGACGTGACGCAACAGCTTACGCCCATCCAACAGCTTATCGAGTTCGGCGGCCCGGTTATGGTCGTCCTGTTGGCGCTTGCCGTGCTGGGAACCGCAACCTTCATCTACGCCATGCTGGTCGGTGCCGTTTTTGCGCCCCGAACAGACCGACGACTGAAAGCGGCCGTCGATCGCTGGAAACGCTCGCCCAGTGAGCGCACTGCCGCTGAGGTTCTGGATCAGAAGACTACGCGCCAGCGCTTCAATCCGATGCATGCCCTGATCAATACGACCATGCGAGGACTGCTGCGCGGTCAGACTGACACACAGATCCGCGAAGACGTTGCCCGGCTGGCACAAAAAGCGCTCCAGCCGTTCGAATCACCCCTGAAAATAATTGAAGTGATCGCAGCACTGGCGCCGTTGCTCGGCCTGCTGGGCACAGTCATGGGGATGATGGAAGCCTTTAGCGCCATGGCATCGGCAGAAGGCCGCGCCAGTGCGAGTCAACTCAGTGGCGGTATCTATCAGGCGCTTATGACCACGGCTGCGGGTCTTGTCATTGCAATCCCGTTGGCGGCTATCGCAGCATGGATGGAGTTCCGGTTGCGCCGCATCAACACTCACATGAACGATCTGTTGGTCCAGGTACTCAGCGCGTCCACGCGCCAGGATACGCCGGAACCCGTCACGCCGACGGTTACGGCTGCGCCAGGCGCCACAAACAGCGAAACCGAAGCTAACACCGCTACCGGTGAAAAGCGATTCGCCCATGCAACTGGTTGAACCACGTCCCTACAAGCGCCTGCCCATCAAGATTACGCCGTTGATCGACGTCGTTTTTATCTTGCTGGTGTTTTTTATGGTCACGTCCCGGTTGGTGCCCACCAGTTCTCTCGCACTGGATAACGCCACCGCGAGCACCGGCACCCAAACGGGTGATCCACTGCCGGAGCTGGTTCTCCATCGCAACGGCCAGCTTGATCTGGATGGCAAGCAGGTGTCGCCATCGGCAGCAGTCGACGCCCTCAGGCGCCGGGATGTCAGGGAAGTCAATCTGAGCACAGACAAGGATGTGGCTCTGAGCACGTTCACCGAAAGTCTGACCATGCTCCAGTCTGCCGGACTAACGACGCACTGGAGCCGAAGCGACGTAACCGACGACACCGACGACACCGAGACACCCTGACATACCATGCCCAGCTTTATCCCCCCATTCCGTAGCGATAGTGGCAAGACGCTGATGGACAAGGTCGAGGACGGCATTCTGCCGCTCATCAATCTTGTTTTTCTGCTGTTGCTGTTTTTTATTGCAGTGGGGCATCTTAGCGACGACCCGCTTCCTCCGCTGCCGGCAACGCCTGCCGAAGGCGACACAAGCGCCCCGGCTGCCGACATTGTTATCGACGAGGACAACCGCTGGCTCATTAACCAGCAAGTCGTGAACGCCGATCAACTGGCTCAGAAGCTCCCGGCACCGGATGATGCAAAGCCACTACGCGTCGCCGCCTACGCGGACATTTCCATGGAAGAACTGGAGTCGTTGTTCCGGGAGCTTGAAAAAGCAGGTTACGACAAGCTGTCACTGCTGACGGAGCCGACACTGTGAATCAGATTATTCGAGCAGGGTTCGCGGCTTTCTCTTTGCTATGTGCTTTGGGGCTCGGCCTGTTGTTTGCGCAGTCATCACCCGAAGTCCCCCATATGAAAGGCAATGCGTCGGTTACTTCAAAAGTGGTGATTTCGGTCAGCCTGGCAGACAGAGCAAAAGCTGACAAAACAGCAACGCCAGCGCCTGCCGAATCTCAACCCTCAGTTAAACCACCTGAACCAGAACCAAAACCGGAGCCAGAGCCAGAGCCCAAGGCAAAACCAAAACCAAAGCCGGAGCCCAAGCCAACGCCGAAACCTGAACCAAAGCCCAAACCAGAACCAACGCCAAAACCAGAGCCCAAAACGCAACCGACGCCAACCGAAACAAAGACAGTTGCCGCCACGACAGCGCCAAAGACGTCGGCTGAACCGGCTAAAACGACAGGGCCAGCCAGTGGAACACCAAGCAATATCAAGCTGACCGCCGGTCAGTCAGACGCCATGGACAACTATCTATCGCGCCTGCACCGCCACCTGTCCGAGCACTTCAAGTACCCACGCCGAGCCAAACGTCGCAACATCGAAGGCACTCCCGTGGTGGAATTCGAGCTCGACAGAAACGGCAAACTCATCAGCAGCAATCTGTCAGGAAGTTCGGATGAGCGCCTGCTGGATGAAGCAGCACTTGCGTTTATCAAGGAAAGCGAGCCCATGCCGCCAGTACCTGACAGCATGAAAGGCGATCGTTTCAGTTATACCATCCCCATACGCTATGAATTGAAGTAGCGCGTCCGGGCGAATTCTTGCCCGGACAGCAAGTTTCCGCCCGCTCCTTGCAACTCCTTGCTTGATCGGCACTTCACTGAAATCACAAAAAAACCTTAACTATTTGATAATTAGTTGTTTTTAGTTCCTGGCACGCACCTTGATATAGCATTGGCGTCCAGAGCGGAATGGACTCTGGCCACTCACTCATTCATGTCATGGAGCAGACAATGCCAACTCCTTGTTATATCAGCATCGAAGGTAAAACTCAGGGCAACATCACCGCTGGTGCCTTCACTTCAGACTCAGTCGGCAACATCTACGTCGAAGGTCACGAAGACCAGGTACTGGTTCAGCAGTTCGACCACACCGTTACCGTTCCGACTGACCCGCAATCTGGTCAGCCTGCCGGTCAGCGCGTTCACAAGCCTTTCAAGTTCACCGCTGCGCTGAACAAAGCCACACCGTTGATGTACAACGCACTGGCTTCTGGCGAAATGCTGCCGAAAGTTGAAATGAAGTGGTACCGCACGTCTGTTGAAGGTAAGCAAGAGCACTTCTTCTCTACCATCCTGGAAGATGCCACTATCATCAACATCGACTGCAAAATGCCTCACTGTCAGGATCCTTCAAAAGCTGAATTCACCCAGCTGGTAGAAGTGTCTGTTGCATACCGCAAAGTGACCTGGGAACACGCAATCGCTGGCACTTCCGGTGCTGACGACTGGCGTTCACCGTTCGAAGCGTAAGCCCGAACGTAAAGGTGAATCCCGAAAACGGCCAGCCTCTGCTGGCCGTTTTTGATTGAGCCAATCCCTGCAAAGACACTGAAGGTTTCACAGCTTTACCGTTATTTCGCACAATCATCTCAGCCAATGAGACAATGCGCTGATGACGTCAAACCTGTTAAACTTTGATCAGTTTGCACGACGACATAAAACGGGCCGGATGCCCGAGGATGCAGGATGTATCCACCGCTGACCTGGCGGTTGATGCCCTCAGGATAAATCAAGGACGACACCATGCCCCAGCCCACCGGCCTGCAGTTCACGGCCCGTCTCGGGTCTTTGCCGGATGACACCTTCTCGGTGGTGGAATTCGAGCTGACCGAAAGCCTCTCCGACCTGTTCCATCTCAAACTGGATCTGGCCAGTGCCTTTGATGATCTGGCGGTCACTGACGTGCTGGATCAGGATGCCGAACTGGTGCTGTATCAGGACGGTGACGTTCTGCGCCGTTTCCACGGCGTGGTGTCCTCTTTCAGCCGGGGCGATACCGGCCATCGCCGCACCCAGTACTCGGCCATCGTTCAGCCCGCCCTCTGGCGTTTAGGGCTGATGCACAACAGCCGCATCTTCCAGCAACAGACCACGGAAACCATCGTCCAGACTCTGCTCGATGAACGGGGCGTGGTCGACCGTACCCTCAATATCAAACGCCCTTCAGAAGAACGGGAATACTGCGTCCAGCACCGGGAATCCGATCTGGCCTTCGCCACCCGTTTAGCCGCCGAAGAAGGCTGGCACTACCGCTTTGAACACCGTCAGGGCGGTCACACTCTGATCCTGGCCGATCATCACCGGGAAGCGCCAGAGCTGCCTGAGGCCGGCTACAACGCCACCGCAGGCGGCAGCAGCCGCCAACCGGCGGTGTTCAGCTTCACACCTCAGGATACGGTCTCCGTCGCCAGCGTGGCGCTGAAGGACTACACCTTCAAGAACCCGGCCTATGCCCTGATGCACGAAACCAGTGGGGCCGACGTGCCTCACCGGGATGATTACCAGCATTACGACTACCCGGGCCGGTTTAAACAGGATGCCAGTGGCCAACCCTTTACCGAGGCTACTCTCGACAGCCTGCGCAATCAAAGCCGGATTGCCAGTGGTACCAGTAACCGGGCGGACTTCACCAGCGGCGCCAAATTCACGCTGAGTGAACACAGTGCTGACTCCCTCAACCGGGACTGGTTGATTACCAGTGTCACCCACAAGGGCACACAACCCCAGGCACTGGAAGAAGACGGCGGCAGTGGGTCCACCACCTACAACAACCGCTTCAGCGTCATTCCGGCCGACCGCACCTGGCGGCCCCAGTTAAAAGACAGCCAGCGTCCCCGTATGGATGGCCCGCAAGTCGCCATCGTCACTGGCCCCCCGGGGGAAGAAATCCATTGCGATGCACACGGCCGGGTGAAAGTTCGGTTCCCCTGGGACCGTTACTCCAAGAACGACGACAACAGCAGTGCCTGGCTCAGAGTCTCCCAGGGCTGGGCCGGCGGCAGCTATGGCTTTATGGCGCTCCCGAGAATCGGCCACGAAGTCATTGTGTCCTTCCTGGACGGCGATCCGGATCAGCCGATCATTACCGGACGCACCTACCACGCCACCAACACCCCGCCGTATGAATTACCGGCCCACAAAACAAGAACAACTTTAAAGACCCAAACCCACAAGGGCGAAGGCAGTAACGAACTGCGCTTCGAAGACGAAGCCGATAAAGAACAGATCTACGTCCACGCCCAGAAAGACCTGGACCTGCTGACCGAAAACGACCGCACCGAAGTCATCCACAACAACAGCCACCTCACCGTGGACAACGACCGGGTCAGTCACATCAAGGCCAATGATCACAACACGGTGGATGGCGAGAAGCGGGAGAAGATTGGCGGTGACAGCAGCCTGACGGTAGGCGGAACGCACCACAGCAAACAGGGTAAATCCCATCTGGTCGAAGCCGGCAGCGAAATTCACCACAAGGCCGGCATGAAGATCGTCATCGAAGCCGGTGCCGAAATCACTCTCAAAGCCGGTGGCAGCTTCGTTAAAGTCGACCCAAGCGGCGTGACTGTGTCAGGGCCCATGATCAAGATGAATTCCGGTGGGTCACCGGGGAGTGGGACGGGGCAAGGCGCTGTGGTGCCGGCTATGCCCGAAATGATTGATCCGGCCAGCCATGGCTCTCGGAAAACGGCGCAGCTCGGAGATACATCTCAGCGGGCGAATGCAGTAGGCGGCCCCGTAGCGCCCCCAGCCAGCACAGCTGCCCCACTACTGAAAGAGTCCGCCAACAAAGGCGCTCTGGTCGTTTCAGATTGCGAGTACGATGAGCATGGACACTGCAAAATACATCAACACGCTTAATCAAAAAGCGGGGCTGTCTGAAGCGCCAACCCGCGTTGACTTCGCCATTGTTGATCTCGCGATCGACGATGACCTGCTGAAAAATATTTATGCAGGTATGACCAGCGAGACAATTGAGTGGTGGAGCCTGTTTACGGGTACTTCCTGGCAGGAAAACTGGCAGCACGGCCCTATACTGGTCGACCTTCGATATGCGCCCAAAATGCAATCGCAGTTGATTGCCATGGCTGCAGAAGTGCCGATCGGCCTCATGATCACGTCAAAGTGGCAACCGGCCGCACTCCGTGATTATTTGGCTCATTGGTTGTGCAGTTCGACCGAGGGTGAAGGCAAGCTCCTGCGCTTCCATGAGCCACGGATGTTTGGCCCTTTGCTTTGTGCGTTGGCAAACGAGCAAAGCACCCTGCTCGGAAGCGCGGCTTCAAGCTGGCACTGGCATGATAGCCATCAATGGCGGGAACACCGGCCGACCCAGCCCGCAGATAACCCCCCTGAAACCTTGCCTGAAGTTGCGGTGGCCTCAAACCAGATAGAGGCAGTCACGCCTTACCGTCTCGCGGCAGATGCACAAGGTTATGCCGAGTATTACGCCAACGTGCTGTCAACGACGCCTGAGCCTGAACACTGGGCGCTGGAGCGACTGATCGACGCCAACGAAGCCGGCTTTGATAACAGTGCACATCAGGAACAATGGTTGCGTTTAGCACTTCGGCATGGCGCCGATTTTTATCTGCACCACCCCTTCAAAGCATTACTGGTCCGGGAAGACTTATCTCCCACGGAACGATTTATCGCTATGGAAAGCGAACCGGAGATTCACCATGCCGCAGTATAAAGTTCAGCCAGGCGACACCCTAACGGCTATCGCACAAAAGCATCAGGTCACCGTCGCAGATATTCAGGCTCAGAACCCCCAAATTACTAATGCAAACCACATTGAAGCAGGCTGGCAGCTTAAAATCCCTGCCAACGACAGCAATGCTGCTGCCTCGATGCCGCCAGCTAAATCAGCTCAGAGCACATCCTCAACACAACCCACTTGTGAAGGTTGTGCCGAGGAATATGCAGAGATCATTCACGTCATGGGTGCCGACGATGGCGAATGGTGCGTCGCCCTGCCACAAAGCGCGGCTGACGAGATTTATACTGAGATAGAGGAAATGAACGCCTTGATGAAGGAGTTCAAACAGGCTCAGGACGAGCCTGTCGACGCGGAGGCCACCAGCGACCAACCGAGTCCAAAACGTAAGTGGATGCAGAAGGCAGCGGAAAAAGGGGTCATCGCACCGGAAGCGGATGAGGAAGAAGATGAAGGGCCAACCAAGGTATCTCAGGTCCAGTCGCAGATTGCCGCTGTGGATGAACAGATCAAGTGGTTCGAAGACTACGATCCCGACTACTTCTGGTCATTCGCCAGCGACGATGACGAGAAGCGAGAGAGTATCCTGACAACAGCCAAACAAAAGCGTCTTGAATTACTTCGAAGCGAACGAAAATCTCTGGAAGGACAACTCAGGAAAGGGACCTCAAGCCAGGGCGTCAAAGGTGGCGGCGTCAAAGCGAGCGATTTCTCAACACGAAGCAACAGCATCGAAGTCGGCATCATTGAAGTCATGGTGTTCAGTCGGCCGGGCCGTTGGTATTACGTTCGCAAAGGTGTCTACAAGCGTTTGATCGCCGCCTATGCCTCAATCCGATACGTCAAAAAAACGCGTGCCATCTCTGAGGCGCTGAAGAACAAAAGCGGCACGGCAGGCCAATTACTGGGCAAGATCAAAGACGATATTGCCTCTGATGCCAAAAAGAGCCTTGTAGGCAATATCGAGGTCAAATTCGCAGAAGCAAAGAAAGAATACTATCTGTTGGGCGAGGAACACACCAAGCTCACATGGTCTTCCGGAAACGGCGAAAGCCCTGCGGAAAACACGCTACAAGTCAGCGCCGAAGCCCAGCTCATGCGATTTGCCATGCAAGCCAACGCTGGCGTCAATAGTTTCGATCTCAGCACAGGTGAAATTGATATTGGAGCGAAGGCCAGTGCTTCCATGGCGCTTGCCGAAGCGGAAGCGAAGCTGGCAGAAGTCTTCGTGCCCAACGAAGCGGGCTGGGACTGTCGTTTCACTTACAAGAACCGGAACGGCGAACTGACCGATCTCGCATTTGGCGCATTTCGCCTGTCCGGTGACATCACACTGAACTGTTTTGTCGGCGGCAGACTCAGCGGCGAAGCCAATGCCAGGCTCAGCACCGGCGCCGCAACCTTTTTGCTATCAGACAAGAAGAAGATCAAACCCGACCCCAAAGCAGGCCTCAGTGTATCAGGCAATGCCTTTGCCGGCGCTGAAGCGGGTGGAGCCATCGCCGGTAAGTTCTGCTGGGTTCATCCCGATGAGCAGTTTAAAAAGAACGCAGACTGGCAGGAGCTTTTGAAAATTGAAGCTGGCGGAACAGTCGCTGCCGGCATTGGGGCTGGCTTGGACTTCCAAGTCCAAATGGCGCCGAACGGCATAATTATGGTCTGCAAAGGAAGGCTGGTCTTTGGCCCAGGAGCTAGCGGCAGCTTTGGTACAACCATCGACGCGGCAGCTACTTGGTCGCTATGCAAAACAATATATGAAGTACTGGATGCATCGGACTATCAGTTTTTGAGCAATATATCTCCTGAAGTCTTTTCGCAATGGTACAAAGGCCTTTATCTGGGGCTGGCTAACTCAGCCAGCGATATTAAAGATATTGTATCTGCACCGGCGAAAGAATTTACCCAACTTTATCTGCTGCGGAAATCAAGAAAAGAGGAAGCTGAAGAGCTTGCTGACAACATCATCACCCTCGCAAACAGAGCCGGTAGACAGCAACTTTCTTCGATGGAATACGAAGGCATTCCTTTTGTAAACCTCCCTCCTGAAACATTAGGAATGATGTGCTACACATTAACAGTCTCATTCATTGAAAGCCGCGAAGAAAAGCTGGAGACCGCTCTTGTACTTATATTGTCAACAATTCGGACATGGAAAAAGTTCTTCGAAACACTCGAACACATGAGCTACGAAGGCAAAAAAACAGATGCCATAAAAAGCTTGGAAAAAATCTGCGCCTTGCTCGATGACTCACTAGGTAGCGACCAACTCAGCGAGTTTCAGGAATGGATTCTCTTAAAACTGAAAATTGAACACCAAGAACAAGCTTCACTGACGCCAGTTTGGTCAAAGGTCCAACCAACTCAAAAATATGCCGTAATTAACCGCCGCGTAGAACGTTTCGCGTCAAAGTACGGTTCAAGCATGATGGCTTGAACCGTACTTGTTAATTAATTCATCCCACATCTAAACCCCTGATGGGGATAATAACTATCACCGATTGGCGAACTGGAAGAACGGCTCACCGTAGTGTTCGTCCTCGGGGTGTTATAGCTAGCAATGTTCCTGAATACTTTTTCTTCACCTTCGTCGGGGCCAGAAGGATTACGCTCATCGCTATTTTTATAGTAATCCTCAGAGAACCAATCTTTTACCCATTCCCCCGAATTTGCGGCAAGATCATATAGTCCAAGTGGATTAGGCGGGAATGATCCAACGTTACTCGGTCCGGGACGATCTTCGCTTGCTGGGTAGTTCTTACCTTCTTCTATCAAACCATTATTCGTAGCGTACAGAACATCTTTACCCCGATTGCGGGCAGCAAATTCCCATTGAGCCTCTTTAGGAAGATCTAATCTCCGACTGGATAGCTCTCCAATCCACGTGCAGTAGTCCCGCGCCTCTTCCCAATCTTTCGTCCAAGCCGGCTTATTGGGCTCAAACAATTCCTGCCGATCCTCGCGCGCTCTCAAATCAGCGGCATAAGGTGCTTTCCCGTGCAATTCCCGAAAAAGATCAAAATCGGCAATCGTCGTTTCATAAGCTGACAGCGAATAATCGTCCAAAATAACTTTGTGGGCGTGATCATTGCTCTTATCAAAATCACTCATGCAGACATCGTCAGAGCCCGGTTCACAAGGCACGCCGAACTCACCCATCATGAAACTGCCACCCTCAACAAACACCATGTTATCCAACGCCCGTACCACGAGCTCGGATACCGCTTGCTGTTTTTCAGAGGACAGCTCCGGATAAGCGTCGCTGACGCGTGACTGAATAGCGGCAATCTCCGCTTCGGAGAGCGTTTCGCTGGTTAATGAAGGGGAGCTGCAGGCAGCCATTAAAAAGAAGGGAACGAGAAGAGCAAAACGTCTCATGAAATCTCCATTTCGTTGGGGGCAACGGTCCTGTCGCGATCAGCAGATTCTACCAGAAACGAGGGATTTTGGCTGACCACTATCTCACCACATCACCCGCGATATCAGAGGTAATCATTTTCATTCATAAATGCTTGGTTTCCGCATTTTTATGGGTAACATTACCCGCTTGATTCAGCACCGCTCGAAACACAGTCGGGCAAGCCAATCAAACATGAACCTCGAAGGCACAGTGACGTGCTGCGAAATCTGTCAAAGGACGACAATATGAAAGTTATCACCATTCTGAAGTATGTTTTCAGCTTCATTGGCGCTGGCATGCTGATCGGCACATTATTTTTATACCAGCACACCACCACTTTTCTAGACGGCGCACGGGAAACTGAAGGTACCGTCATAGCGTTGGGGCAATCCCGTTCCAGTAGTTCCACCACTTACTACCCCGTCGTTACCTTTAACGATGCTCGTGGACAACATATCGAGTTTTCGTCTTCTTCCAGCAGCAACCCGCCAGCCTACTCACGTGGTGAAACCGTATCGGTTCTGTATGAGGTGGAATCGCCTGAAAATGCCAGGATTAACGACTTCATGTCGCTCTGGGGCGCAGTATTAATCCTGTCTATTCTAGGCGGCGTGTTTTTTCTGGTGGGTATGGGATTGTTTTTGGTGCCCGCCCTGAAGAACCGCAAGGAGGCTTACCTGCGCAAGCACGGGACGATTATCGAGACACGGTTCCAGAATGTTGAATACAACGAGGGCGTTTCGGTAAATGGCCGCAGTCCATTCCAGGTGATAACCCAGTGGCAGAACCCCGAAAACGCCGAGATTCATTTATTCCGTAGCAATAACCTTTGGTACGACCCGACGAATCACATCAACGTGGATACGATTCGCGTATTTATTGACCGGAATAATCCTCGCAAGTACGCCGTCGATCTGTCGTTTTTGCCGAAGGTTGCAGGATAGACCTGAGTTAACGACTGAAAAGCCGGAGGCACCGAATCCCCGGCTTATCACATCCCGCAATCCAGCCGGAACCCGTCGTGCAGATTCCGGGGCAGTACCAGGGTATGCATGCCAAAGGCTTTTGATGCATTGCAAAGGGTTTCTCTGGCCGTCGGATCGTTAACGTATTTGGAGGCGTACTCCGCATTCAGAACCGGCTTGTTCTGGGTAATAAAGGGCTGCAACAGGAAGCATTCGTTGTACTTGTGGCAGCTCTCGTTGATGGCCAGATCAAAGTAGGTTACCAGATCCTCAACTTGGCCAAGATCGTTCTTCAATGCCACGGCCAGCCCCAGTTCGTGAGCGGTATCAGCAAGAAAACGGTTATAGCTGATTTGATCGGCATAGGTCAGTGGAAGGCCGGTGCTGTTGGCGTAGCCGTCCACGTTGTCGGGCTCAACGCCATCACAGCCTTTGGTCTGCGCCAGCACCATGCGGGCACGCATAATGTCGCGCACATTGGCGGAGCGAATATCCAGCCAGTTTTCGCCTTCCCAGTCGCCCATGGGATCTCCCAGGTCACTGCTGGTAAACAGGTGGCCGTCCGTTCGCCAGTCCTCATAGCTGCCAGCGGAAAAATAGCAGAGCACCCGACGACCCGACTGCTGCAGGGATTCGATCAGGGTGATATCAGAATCGAACAGATCAATTCCATACATCTGGGCGTCATAGCCGGTGTTAATCGTGCCGGTCAGTTGCCATTGCCAGGTAAGACCCTGCGCAGGCTGCCACCAATCCCCCACTGGCGGCATCGGTTCGACGTCAGTCTCCGTCACAAAGCGGATTTCGGTGATGCTGTTCCACAGATTATTGCTATTGCCCCATCCCACATAGCGCACATAACGTGCGGTGGTATCGGGTACGTCGATTGTTTCGAAGTCGCGGGTACTGCCGCTGCTACTGGTGTCTTCGATCAACGGTTCCCACTGCACGCCATCCGTCGATGACTGAAGGTCAAAATAGGCTTGTCGCTGATCACCGCGATGAAAGGCGATCTCGACAGCGAGCAGTTGCTGTGGCTCTCCAAGGTCGTACTGAATCCATTCCCAGTCGCCTTTACTGGACCAGCGTGACCAACCGGCGAGGCTTCCGTCCAGCGTGTTTTCGGCAACATGGCCGTCGTCGCTACTCGACGTAGCGGTGATATTGGCCGAGACCAGACTACAACCGAGCAGCAGTGTCAGGGGGAAAGCGCCGAGCAGGTGACTGAAGCGCATCAAACTATCCTCAAAAAGGGTATGTCGGTTAAGTAGCCTTAGAAGAATCATAGTTCGATTTGACAGTTTTTGACTGTTCCATATTGCGGAGATTTGTTACCGGACATGGCGAGAACCTGAACAGCGGCTTGCGTTGTTATGGGTTTCTGGCGATCATTCCTGCCCATGACGTCCCGGCCCGATTCCAAAACCTCCCGACAGGTCTCCCAACTGATGTGCGCCGCCACAGAAGCACTGCTCTGGGGTCCTGCACGCGAGTGGGTACGCGAGCGTTTGCCCGCAAGCGAACTGCGCTGTCGCACCGGCAGTGGTCAGGCGACCTACCATCAGTTTGATCCAGCCACCCATCAGCATGTCATCACCTACGGCCAACGTATGGTGGCAGCAAAGTTCGAATCCCAATCGGCCCACGGCTGGCTTTCTACCCGGGAAATCCGCAAATACGGCTATTTCGATGGCCAGGTGTCGACAGCCAATCTGTTAGCCCATACCTGCTGCCATGAGTTTGCTCACCTGCTGCAAAGTGCCAGCGGCAAACGCAAGCGGGGATCGGTCCATAACGCGGCGTTCTATAGGATTCTGGAAGAAATGCACGACAGCGGCGCGGCGATGGCGGTTCGGGCGTTCTTGCTGGAGCGAGCAACGCATCAGGACATGATGATCCCGACCGCTTCACTCGACACTTTTAACGCCCAGGCCCGACTGGAGCACTTCGCCATTGGTGACAATGTGCTGTTTGGCACAGAGGGTCGACAACGGCAGGGCGAGGTCATCCGCATCAATCGACGTACCTGCACGGTCGAGGGCACCGGGCGTTGGCGCGGCACGCGATACCGGGTGCCGGTTTCACTCATGAGCCACGCAGAAAACGTTTACTGACCTGTCACCAGTGCCGCACCCTCTTCCGTTTTACTGGTCGCGCTGTCGGCATCAATCGTGGTCGTTTCGATCAGCTTTTTGAGCTCCGGAATGCAGGACCCGCAATTGGTACCACACTTCAATGCATCTCCAAGTCCCGTTACCGAACCAGTGCCTGCCTGAATCGCGGCTTCAATCTGCTTCTGCCCCACCTGAAAGCAGCTGCAGATAATCTGCCCGATATCCGGTAATTCAGCATCCCGGCCAGCCAAGATAGCGCGGCGCTCCGCCGAGGTAAGGCTCTCCTTACCAAAGCAGCTGGCCAGCCAGGCGAGGTCCGGCAGGACGCCTTCCGGCGGCTCAACCAGCAGGACCGCCAGCACGCGTCCCTGATAAAAACGAGCAGCGCGGAAGCGACCTGTGGAAGGGTCCGACATCACGATTTGCGGCATGCCTCCGAGCCAGCGTGCGGCTGTTGTCGACCAATCAACAGCCTCTTCTCCCGCAATCCACCAACTCTCACATCCTTCCAGCGGCACCTTGGACCATTGAGCCGCCTGCCACATACGAGGATGAGTTTCACGACACAGCAACCGCGCCTCCCAGCGCGCCGGGAATCGTTCAAGGCGCGCCACCCCATGCTTGGATTCCGGCTGACCGGAGATCGGATCAACATCAGGCGCCATCAGGCTGGATGCCAGCCCGGTTGAGGAGAACTGCTGGTTCCAGTGGATCGGGATGAACACCTCGCCGGCCCGCTGAGCATCGGTCACCATCACCCGACCAACAAAATCCCCCAGCCGGCCTTTCAGGCGTCCGAGTTGACCCTGCTTCAGATCGGCTTTGGCCGCATCATCCGGATGCACATCGATAAATGGCTCGGCCCGGTGCTGCCAGAGCCGGGCAGTCCGGCCGGTGCGGGTCATGGTATGCCACTGGTCGCGGATTCGGCCGCTATTCACGACGAGTGGGTGCTGGCTGTCAGGTTGCTGGGCGGGAAGCGCCGGTTGAATCGGTACGAAATGCGCCCGTTTATCGGCGGTCGCGAAGCGGCCATCAGCAAATAACCGCTCTAGGCCGTTCGGATTTTCCTCAGTCACCGGCCACTGGCAGGGTGCAAGTGCTTCGTACTCATCGTCGGTCAACGCCGCGAGCGCTGACAGGTTGAACGGCCGACGTCCGTCATTTTCGAAAGCCGACAAGCGCGCGTGTTCCCGAAACACTGACGCCGGATTTTCAAAGCTGAAAGCAGATTCGTGCCCAAGAGCCCGACCGACAGCGCTTATAATCCACCAATCCGGCATGGCATCCCCGGTGTTGGGGAGAAACTGCCGCTGCCGCGAGATACGCCGTTCAGAATTGGTAACCGTGCCGTCCTTTTCTCCCCAGCCCGTTGCCGGCAGCAGAATATCGGCGAAATGCGTGGTATCCGTTTTGGCGATACAGTCCGAGACAATAACCGTCGGGCACAGGGCGAGCGCCTCACGGACCCGGGCATTATCCGGCAGGCTCACCGCAGGATTGGTCGCCATAATCCAGAGGACCTTGATATCACCCCGATGTACCGCGTCAAACAAGTCGATGGCCTTGTAGCCGGGTCCTTTAGCCAGGCCTGGTGACTGCCAGAAACGGGCTACCCGATCGACGTCCTCCGGCGACTGGTAATCCATATGCGCCGCCAGGGTGTTGGCCAACCCTCCCACTTCGCGCCCACCCATGGCATTGGGCTGGCCTGTCATTGAGAAGGGCGAAGCGCCAGGTTTGCCGACACGGCCAGTCGCGAGGTGGCAGTTGATAATCGCATTGGCCTTGTCGGTACCTGCGGCGGACTGGTTTACGCCCTGGGAAAACACGGTGACCGTGCGGTCATTCTCAGCAAACCAGTCAAAGAAACGTGCTAGATCTTCAGCCGGTATATCGCATTGTCGGGCAACCGCCTCAATATCCGGCGCAGACGCCAGCGCAGGTGCCAATGCCTCCGCAAAGCCGCTGCAATGCTGTTCAACATAGTCATTATTGAACGCTTCAGAGCGGTACAGATGCGCCAGAAGGCCATTAAACAGATAGGTATCGCTGCCAGGTTTGAGGCGTAAGTGGATATCTGCCAATTCGCTGGTGGCGGTTTCCCGGGGATCAATCACCACCACGCGACGCCCCTCCCGCTCCGCCGCCTTGATACGCTGGTAGAGAATCGGATGATTCCAGGCCGTATTACTCCCGACCAATACCACCAGATCCGCCAGTTCAAGATCGTCGTAGCAGGCCGGCACAACATCGGCGCCAAACGCACGCTTATGAGCAGCAACGGCTGACGACATGCACAACCGGGAATTGGTATCGACATGCGGTGTGCCGATAAAGCCCTTCGCCAGCTTGTTCGCGGCGTAGTAGTCCTCCGTCAGCAACTGGCCTGACAGGTAAAAGCCGACAGAACCCGGGCCATGCTCGTCGACAGCCTTGCAAATCGCGTGGGCAACCGCGTCAACTGCTTCGGGCCAACTGGTCTGGTGCCCCCGGACCCGCGGATGCAGCAGGCGATCATCGTCGCCGAGTGTTTCGTGCAAACTCGATCCCTTGACACACAGACGCCCCCGGTTCGCTGGATGATCCTTATCGCCGGTTACCGACGGCGTCGCACCCTGATCCTTCGGTATGACCACACCACAACCGACGCCACAGTACGGACAGGTGGTTTTGCAAGATGTGTCTGACGTTTCGATCACAAGTGCTCCCCAATAAAAAACGCCCGATAGCCTGCAAAAACCGGTCACCGGCTTTGCAAACCATCGGGCGTCATTGCCTTGCGCGTGGCGACGCCTGTGGCGTCCTGAGCGCATGGAACAGAATGGACATGTCGCTGCCGGGAGTTGAACCCGGTTCCACCATTCCAAAGATATTTCAACGTTTGAAGCAATATGGGGGCCATCACGTTATAGCCCCGCACCAGGCAGTGCGCCGATACTCACCCCAGCCCGAATCAAACCAAAACAGTGCAGCCGCGCTTTTTTCGAACCACAGCAGGGCGATAATCAGGCCTCTCGCCTTCACCTCAAACCCGGGACATCCCTAAAAGCCTTCCGATTCAGTCCATTAGCCTCGCACCCGATACTCTGGTCAGGTTTTTGCTTAGATCCGGTTCAGGACATCGAGGACGTTTCCATGGATTCATTTACACCACTCCGTATTCTGTTGATAGACAAAGATGCCGACCGCGCTGCCGTGGTCCGCAAGGCGCTGGTCGCCGAGGGACATGAAGTCATCAGTGAGCGCCCGGATGCTACCGGCCTGACAGCTGCGGTCGCCCGTGACGAACCGGACATGGTCATCATCGACATGGACTTGCCTGATCGCGACACGCTGGAAAACATGAGCACACTGAATGCCCATGCGCCCCGGCCGATCGTCTTTTTCGCCCGGGAGCAGAGTGACCGCAACACCATTCAGGCAGCGGTGCGTGCCGGCGTGAGCGCCTACGTTGTAGACGGCCTTCAGCCACAACACGTGCGCAGTATTATCGATACCGCTGTAGCCCGGTTTGAGGCCTTCCAGTCGCTGCGCAATGAACTGGAAGAAACCCGCACTGCGCTGGAAGAACGCAAACTGATTGATCGCGCCAAAGCCCTGATCATGAAGCGCGAGAATTGCAACGAAGACCAGGCCTACCGTGTGCTGCAGAAATCAGCCATGGATCACAGCCAGCGCATGGGCCAGATCGCCCAGCGGGTCATCGATATGTTGCAGACAAACGACCGTGAAAGCGCCGGCAAGTTGCGGCGCGCGTCCTGATAAAGCGATCAGGTAATGCACTGACGAACCCGATATGCCATGACTGCCAGCCCGATACCAATGCGTCGCCACAAGGGGTTTCACTTGAGACTCGGATTCGTCCCATTGCTGGACAGCGCACCACTGATCATTGCCCATGAACTGGGGCTATTCTTTCAGGAAGGGCTGGAAGTAGAGCTCGTGCGCGAGGCCTCATGGGCCTCGCTACGGGACAAAATCACCTTCGGCTTACTGGACGGCGGCCACATGCTGGCCCCAATGCCGTTGGCCATGTCGCTCGCTAACGACCGACCTCGCTCGCCGATTGTCACCGGAATGGTTTTAAGCCGGAATGGCAACGGCATTACCGTATCATCTGCACTCTATCCCGAGCTGGAGGCATGTGGCGCCGATCCCGCCAATCCACTGGCCTCCGCCCAGGCATTGATCGAAGTGGCCCAGAAACGGGGCACCCCGATCCAGCTGGCGTCTGTCGCGCCCTGGTCAAGCCACGACCTTCAACTGCGTGACTGGATTGCCAGCGCAGGCCCGGAAGCTCGGCACCACTTACGTATCGTGCCGGTATCGCCGGTACAAATGGTGGATGCATTCCGTGCCGGTGCGATTGAAGGCTGCTGCGTAGGGGAACCCTGGAACAGTCTGCTGGAGTGGCAGGACCTTGGTGTGTTGCTCCATGCCGGCCACCAGATCTGGCAGAACGCACCGGAAAAAGTGCTGGGCATGCGCCAGGACTGGGCGGAACAGCACCCTGAGATTCATGAGCGACTGATCCGGGTTTTGCTGCGCGCCTGCGAATGGCTGGACAACCCGGCCAACCACGACACACTTCGCGACATTCTTGCAGATGAGCGCTATCTGGGAAATCAGGTTCAGGCGCTGGATGGTCATCCATTTTCGCTGTTCCATCCACGACTGCATCAGCACTTTTTCCGTGACAGTGCCAATTTCCCATGGCTGTCCCAGGCACACTGGCTAGCCTCTCGTCTGGCACGCTGGAATCAGCTCGGCAGTTTCAGTACCGAAGATATCCGGGCAGTGGTCAAACCCGACCTGTTCCGCAAAGCTGCAAGCCGAATCGGTATTGATGCCCCGTTGATTGACGCCAAAACCGAAGGGCGTCATCGCCTGCCGCACGTTATCGAAGGTGGCGATGGCCCGGTCAGTATTGCTGGCGACAGTCTGCTTGGCGAGCAACTGCATCGCTGGCCGGGCTAAATACAGCCCACTCCAACCTGATTACCCCCTCCTTACTGCATTGCCCGCCACTGGTGCGAAATTCGCCGGCGCGACCCAATTAGATTCGATCCTGAACAGAACGAAAATCTGTAAACTCAATAACCCATTGTTTTTACTGAATTTTATAAGTTGGCACGCGCAATGCAAATACCCTATTAGCTTCAACGCTTATTGACACCTGTCAGCAAGCCACACATCAAGATCCAGACGATCTGCAGGCATTGGCGCCTATCCCCGACATCGGGGGTGGGCGTTTTTTTTTGGCCTGACAAAATGACGATCAAGGAGAAACGCATGGCGATCCGGACTTTCACCGCAGCAGCAACGGTGGCATTGAGCCTGACACAGGGCGCGGCCTTTGCCGCAGACAAAATCGGTCCGCCTGAGCAGAGCGACCTGAAGTTGGGCTTTATCAAACTGACCGACATGGCCCCTTTGGCCGTCGCCTGGGAGCAGGGTTTTTTCCTTGATGAGGGCCTGTTTGTTGAACTTGAAGCCCAGGCCAACTGGAAGGTATTGCTCGATCGCGTGATCACCGGCGAACTGGACGGCGCCCACATGCTCGCAGGTCAGCCGTTAGGCGCCACCATCGGCTACGGTACTCAAGCCAACATCATTACCGCATTCAGTATGGATCTGAACGGCAACGGCATTACGGTCTCCAACGATGTGTGGAGCCAGATGGTGCCACACATTCCCAAGAACGCCGACGGCAAACCCCGGCACCCGATCAGCGCCGAAGCTCTGAAACCGGTCGTCGAGGCCCAGCGTGATGCCGGGCAACTGTTCAAGATGGGCATGGTGTTTCCAGTCTCGACACACAACTATGAACTTCGCTACTGGCTGGCGGCCGGCGGTCTGAACCCGGGCTACTACGCGCCCCATAAAGGCGATTCCAGCGGCACCCTGAAAGCAGACGTTCAGCTTTCCGTTACCCCGCCACCGCAGATGCCATCCACTCTGGAAGCAGGCACTATCCAGGGTTATTGCGTCGGCGAGCCCTGGAACCAGCAGGCCGTATTCAAGGGGATCGGCGTGCCGGTCATTACCGACTACGAGATATGGCCGAACAACCCGGAAAAAGTATTTGGCGTGACCGAAGGTTGGGCCGAGAAAAATCCCAACACTCACCTGCACCTGCTAAGGGCACTGATCCGAGCGGCAGCATGGCTGGACGAAAACGACAATGCCAACCGTGCTGCCGCAGTGAAAATGCTGTCACGCCCGAACTATGTTGGCGCCGATGAAGATGTCATCGCCAACTCCATGACCGGCACCTTTGAGTATGAAAAAGGCGATGTGCGCGAAGTGCCCGATTTCAACGTGTTCTTTCGCTACTTCGCGACTTATCCGTACCCGTCTGATGCCATCTGGTATCTCTCCCAGATGCGTCGCTGGGGCCAGATTGCCGAGCCCAAATCCGATAGCTGGTACATGGACACCGCCAAAAAGGTCTATCGCGCCGATATATACGCTCAGGCTGCCCAGTCTCTGATTGACGACGGCACCTTGCCCGCTGACGCCTTTCCTGATCTGGGCGCGGAAAACTTCACCCGCCCTCACCAGGGAGAGCTGATCGATGGCGTCGCCTTCGACCCGAAAGCACCCAACGCCTATATCGACAGCTTCGACATTGGCCTGAAAGGTAACGAGACCCTCTGATTCAGAGGGCTACGCCGGAGAACTGACTATGAGCACGCTGACCACACCTAATCCGCTGATGCAGCTATTACGCCGGCGCTATCCGGATATAACAGGTAAATCACTTCTTCAGTCGATCACGCTGCCAGCATTGGGCATCGCCGTCTTCCTGGTGCTGTGGCACCTGGTTGCGCCGCAAATCGATACCTCGCTCGGTCAGTTCCCGACACCGGCCAACGTCTGGGAACAGGCCGGCCAACTGTGGGACGAACACGAGAGCGAACAAGCACGGGCAGCCAAGTTCATGGACATGCAGGAAGCCCGCAACGCCCGTATTCTGGCAGAGAATCCTGAGGCGGAAACCCGCATGCGATCCTATCCGGGTGCGCCCACCTTTATTGACCAGATCGGCACCAGTCTGGTGACAGTGCTCGCAGGCTTTCTTTTGGCCACTGCCATTGCGGTGCCACTGGGCATCCTGATTGGCCTGAATCGTTACTTTGCAGCGGCGACCAATCCGATCATCCAGATTCTGAAGCCGGTTTCGCCGCTCGCCTGGCTGCCGCTGGTCACCATGGTGGTCTCGGCCACCTATGTCTCGGACGACCCCATGTTCGAGAAGGCCTTCATTACCTCGATGATTACCGTCACTCTCTGCAGCCTCTGGCCCACATTGATCAATACCGCAACCGGCGTGTCTCAGGTCAACCCCGATCTGGTTAATGTCTCCAAGGTGCTGCAACTGCCGTTCTGGACGCACGCCCGCAAGGTCGTCCTGCCCGGCGCGGTGCCGATGATTTTTACCGGCCTTCGGGTATCGCTGGGGATTGCCTGGATGGTGCTGATTGCAGCCGAAATGCTGGCCCAGAACCCCGGTCTCGGCAAATTTGTGTGGGATGAATTCCAGAACGGCAGCAGTGCCTCACTCAGCCGCATCATGGTGGCCGTGATCACCATCGGCCTGATCGGCTACCTGCTGGACCGTGTCATGCTGCTGATCCAGCGCAAAGTTGCCTGGGATGAGTAAACCAGCATCCCGGCAGACCGAATTCTGACTCAACACCCTATTTTATGACCAGTGTTCCATAGACGGAGCAAGGAGATGTCACATGAGCAAGCCGCATCTTGAACTGACCGGCGTCAGCATGTCTTTTGATACACCGCAGGGCAGCTTTCAGGCACTGGATACGATCAACCTGAAAATCGCCAAGGGCGAGTTTGTTTCCCTGATCGGCCATTCCGGGTGCGGTAAATCTACCGTGCTGAACATTGTGGCGGGCCTGCTGCAAGCCAGCAAAGGTGGCTGCATCCTGGACGGCCAGGAAGTCAACTCACCCGGACCGGAACGTGCCGTTGTATTCCAGCATCACGCCCTGATGCCCTGGCTAACGGTCTACGAAAACGTCGAACTGGCAGTGAAGCAGGTCTTCCGTAAAACCATGAGCAAACAAGAAAGGCGCGACTGGATTCAACACAATCTTGAGCTGGTCAATATGGCTCACGCCGCCCATAAGCGCCCCGGGGAAATCTCCGGCGGTATGGCCCAGCGAGTGGGCATTGCCCGTGCACTGTCCATGCGCCCCCGGGTGTTATTGATGGATGAGCCCTTCGGCGCGCTTGATGCCTTGACCCGTGCCCATCTGCAGGATGCGCTGATGAATATTCAGCAGGACCTCAACAGTACGGTGATCATGATTACCCACGATGTGGACGAGGCGGTGCTGCTTTCCGACCGCATCGTCATGATGACCAACGGCCCGGCAGCAACCGTGGGCGAAGAGCTGCGAATTGATCTGCCCCGGCCACGCAACCGCGTCACGCTGGCAGACGATCCCGAATATGTCCACTACCGCCAGGCCGTTTTGCGGTTCCTGTATGAAAAGCAGCGCTTCCCCGGCAAAAGCGAAAAAGCTGAAGCCGGTGACGAAGTGTCTACACCAGCCGAACAGCCTGCAGTTGCAGAAATTATTCAGCGTGAGCCTGGCAGCATCGATTCATCCGCCCACACCGACAAGGAGAAAGCGGCCGTTATCGAACATTCCTGAACCCTTTCAGTGCAAAACCGGGGGCCGGCGAACCACCGCAGGGCACAAACCTGATTAGCCTTATTTCAAAATCAGGCTTAACCAATTGATTTAAGGATAGTTTAAAGCCTGGCACAGTTATCGCTTTAGCCTATACAGGACGAACTCCCGGTCAAGGACTGACCGGACATTACACATCGTTGTTGGCACTGATGCCGGGCCACCTATTTCCGCGAGGGGAAGGTGCTCCGGCTTTTTTGCTTCAAGAAAGGTGAAAAATGGACAACCGGAAGCTCGTAGTGATTGGTCACGGCATGGTCGCCCAGCGTTTGCTGGAGCGGCTGGTGGCCGAACCTGCCAACCCCTACACCGAGATCGACGTGCTGAATGCGGAGGCCGTTCCAGCCTACAACCGCATTTTGCTGTCGTCGGTACTGGCCGGCGACGCGAGCATGGCGGGCATCGCCCTGCAATCCTCAGACTGGTTCCGTGAACATGGCATCCGGCTTCATTCAAGCGAGCCCGCAACGGCCATAGATACCGAAGCCAAAACCGTTATGACAGCCTCCGGCAAGGTCATGCAATACGATGATCTTGTGCTGGCAACCGGCTCCCGGGCTGCTTCACTGAAGTTGCCGGGTGAAACGCTGGAAGGTGTCGTCAGCTTTCGCAATGTCGACGACACTGAAAAGCTGCTTGAAATGAGCCGCAATCATCGCCGCGCCGTTGTAATCGGCGGTGGCTTCCTCGGCCTCGAAGCCGCCGAAGGTCTGCGTCAACAGGGCATGTCCGTCACCGTTATTCACCGTGGTGAGCACCTGCTCAATCGCCAGCTCGACCCGACCGCCGGCAAGCTCCTTGAAGATGCCCTCGTCACCCGTGGCATTCACGTGGCAACCCATTCCTCACCACTCAGTCTGCTCGGCCAGAGCCGGGTCAGAGCCGTTGAGCTAACTGACGAAACACTGATCAGCACTGATCTGGTGGTGCTCGCCACCGGCATAACACCCAACCGTGAAATTGCCGAACAGTCCGGCATCGAATGTGATCGCGGCATTCTCGTCGATAGCCAGTTACGCACCAGCCAGCCCTCTGTTTTCGCTGTCGGCGAGTGCTGCCAGCTAGGCAAGCAGACCTTCGGACTGGTTGAGCCCGGCTACCAACAGGCCGACACGCTCGCACAGGTGCTGTGCCATAACGACAGTCATTTCAAGCCGGGCGAAGTCGCCACGCGCCTGAAGATCAGTGGCATTCCCATTTTTTCGTGCGGCCACCCGGTACCGGGTCCCGACACAGAATCCGTTATCTGGCAGGACCACGACACCGCGCGTTACTGCCACCTTCTTCTCAGGAATAACCGCCTCGCCGGCGCTGTGTTGTTCGGCGAAACCCAAGACGGTCCCTGGTATTTCGACCAATTACAGCAACAGCGTGATCTGTCGGCCCACCGGCAGCAACTGGCCTTTGGCGCGGCTTACTGCACCGCCTGACCCAGATAAAAGAGAGAGACAACACCATGGCTAAGAAAAATTTGATCGTGATTGGTAATGGCATGGTTGGCCATCACTTTCTTGAACAGTTTGCCGACACCCCTGCGGCTGCGGACTACACCATTCACGTGTTTGGTGAAGAGCCGCTGATCGCCTACGACCGTGTTCACCTGTCCGAGTACTTCGGTGGTTCAACCCACGCCGATCTGGCGATGGGGACAGCCGACCAGTACACCGAAAAGCAGATCCAGCTTCACCTGGACGAACAGGTGACCGACATTGATCGTGACCAGCGGGAAGTCATTACGCCGAAAGGCCGCTACCGCTACGACGCCGTCGTGCTCGCCACGGGTTCCTATCCATTTGTGCCCCCCATTCAGGGCAACGATCAGCCGCATTGTCTGGTGTATCGCACACTGGCCGATCTCGACGCTATCCGTGCCAGCTCCGAAGGCGTCAAACGCGGCGTTGTTGTCGGTGGTGGCCTGCTCGGTCTGGAAGCTGCCAACGCGCTTAAATGCCTGGGACTCGAAGCGCATGTGGTGGAGTTCGCCCCACGTCTGATGCCGGTGCAGCTCGATTCAGACGGCGGCACGCTGCTACGTCGCAAAATCGAAGAACTGGGCGTACAGGTCCATACCGAGAAAGCGACAACCGAAATCGTCGCCGGTGACGAACACCGTTTGCGGATGAACTTCAGCGACGAGTCCCATCTGGAAGCCGACTTGATCGTGTTCTCGGCGGGCATCCGTCCGCAGGACACATTGGCCCGCAGCTGCGGTCTCGAAATCGGTGAGCGTGGCGGTATCGTGATTGACGATTACTGCACCACCTCCGACCCCCAGATTTTTGCTATCGGCGAATGTGCGCTCTGGAGTAACCGTATTTTCGGCCTGGTCGCTCCCGGCTACACCATGGCACGCACCGCCTCTGCGCGACTGAATCAGGATACAGAAGCGTCCTTCGTTGGTGCCGACATGAGCACCAAGCTCAAGCTGCTTGGCGTTGATGTGGGCTCAATCGGCGACGCGCACGCCTCCACACCGGGTGCCCGCAACATTCGCTTCAATGACGAACAGGCTGGAACCTACGGTCGGCTCGTGATCAGCGAAGATGGCAAAAAACTGCTGGGCGCCATTCTGGTGGGCGATAACGGCCCTTACGACACCCTGCTTCAATACGCGCTGAATGGCATCGACCTGCCAGCAAACCCGGAAGTTCTGATTCTGCCCGCCAGCGAAGGTGGCGCGCCGACACTAGGACCCGATGCGTTGCCCGAGACGGCGTCTATCTGCTCGTGCCACAACGTCACCAAAGGCGATATCTGCTGTGCAATTGACGCCGGATGCACAGATCTTGGCGCAGTCAAATCACAAACCAAAGCCAGTACCGGTTGCGGTGGCTGCTCGGCACTACTTAAAAACGTGGTGGATGCCGAGCTGGAAAAACGCGGCGTCGAAGTCAGCAAAGATATCTGCGAACACTTTGCGTACAGCCGTCAGGAGCTATTCCACCTGGTCAAAGTGAACGGCATCCGCACCTTCCACAGCCTGATAGAGCAATACGGCAAAGGACATGGGTGCGATATCTGCAAACCGACCGTGGGGTCGATTCTGGCCACCTGCTGGAACGAACACATCATGGCCACCGATCACGTGCCTTTGCAGGACACCAACGACACCTTCATGGCCAACATGCAGAAAAACGGCACCTATTCCATCGTGCCACGGGTACCGGGCGGCGAAATAACGCCGGACAAACTGATCGTGCTGGGTGAAGTGGCCAAGGAATACAACCTCTACACCAAGATCACCGGTGGTCAACGGATCGACCTGTTTGGCGCCACCTTGAGCGAGCTGCCGGAAATCTGGGAAAAACTGATCGCCGCTGGTTTTGAAACAGGCCACGCCTACGGTAAGTCGCTGCGCACCGTGAAGTCCTGCGTTGGCAGCACCTGGTGCCGCTACGGCGTGCAGGACAGCGTGGGTATGGCGATCCGTCTGGAAGACCGCTACAAGGGCCTGCGCTCCCCCCACAAGATCAAGTTCGCCGTGTCAGGTTGCACTCGCGAGTGCGCCGAGGCACAGAGCAAGGATATTGGTGTGATCGCAACAGACAAAGGCTGGAACCTGTATGTCTGTGGCAACGGCGGTATGCGCCCACGTCATGCGGATCTGTTTGCGACCGACCTTAACGATGAGCAACTGATCAGCGCCATCGACCGGGTGCTGATGTTCTACGTTCGCACCGCCGACCGCCTGCAACGGACCAGCGTCTGGATGGAAAACATGGAAGGCGGCCTCGATTACCTCAAGGATGTGGTACTGAACGACAGCCTTGGTATTGGTGAAGAACTCGAGCAGCACATGGCCAGCATTATCGGCACCTACCAGTGCGAGTGGAAATCCACCGTTGAGGATCCCGAGAAGCGCAAGCGCTTCCGTGAGTTCGTCAACGATGAGCGCAAGGATCCCGTGCAGCATTGGGTTGAGGAACGTGGCCAGCGCCGCCCCGCACCGAAAGCTGAAACCGAAACAGCCTGACCGATACCGGCATGGCCGCCACCAGACCTGCCATGCCGGTCATGAAAAAGGAGAACATCATGTCTGATCTACAGTGGATTACTGTCGCAAGACAAAGCGATCTGATCGCCGAATCCGGCATCGCCGTCTGGACCCCTGCCGGGCCCGCGGCCCTTTTCTACCTGCCCGGCTCCAAGCAGCCGCTTTATGCCATCGGCCACTACGATCCAATCGGCAAGGCCAATGTGCTGGCCCGGGGTATTGTCGGCGACATCAAGGGGGAGCTGGTGGTCGCGTCGCCGCTCTATAAACAGCACTTCAGCCTCAGCACCGGCCAGTGCCTGGAAGATGAGACCGTGAGCGTCCCGACGTTCGAAGTACAACGCGATGGAGACGACATCAAACTGGGCATCAGGGTAAAGCAGGTTGAGGGGTGTGCAGCCTGATTCAGCAGAGCTCACCCGGCATCGGTCGATGACCGGGTGACGCGCAGGACTCACCGGTTGCGCAGTTAATCCATAAACGATGCATTTTTGACGGACACCTGATCGTTCAGGGTCCAGAAGTCATAGAGTACGCCGAGCATGAACAGACCGCCGGTGAACAGATAGATCACGCCGGTGATCCACTTGCCCATGTACATCCGGTGGATACCGAACACCCCCAGAAAGGTCAGGAGCAACCATGAAATGTTGTAGCTGGTATCGCCGCCGCGAAACCGCAAGTCCGCTTCAGCATCCATCCCCGGGATCAGAAAGAAATCGATAATCCAGCCAATAAAAAACAGCCCGAGCGTAAAGAACCAGATCGTCCCGGTTACAGGCTTCCCATAGTAAAAACGATGAGCGCCCAGAAATCCGAAAATCCAGAGCAGGTATCCAAACGCTTTACTGTGCGTGTCCGTGTGAGGCATGCCGTTATCTCCAGCAGTTAATCCGAACTGTCTTTCGCACTTTCACCCGGCACCCATCACTCCGTGCGGACTGACAACCTATGGCCCCAGTTCGGGCGCAGGATCCGGCCCGTCTTCGCGGAACTCACTGGCTGATTTGCCAGTCCACTTGCGAAAGGCGCGACTGAAATTGGAAAGATCAGCATAACCCAGCTCGTAGGCAATTTCGCTAATCGATTGATTGGTATAACGCAGCAACTGGATCGCCCGGTTCTTGAGCACTGACTCGACAATCTCACGATAGGTTGTGTCACGATCCGCCAGCCGCCGCTTCAGGGTACGGGAGGACACACAAAAGCGCTCCGCCATGACATCAAGTGAGGGCAGAGGCCCTGGCGTCAGCTGCAACATATTGCGGATCGCCAGCACAATATCGCCCTGTTCCTTCAGCGCTTTCTGGAGTTCAAACTCACACTGGCTGCGCGCCATCTCGGACGCATCGGCATCCGCAAGCCGCATGCGGATATCCATGAATTTTACAGGAAACACCATCATTTCCGCTTCCGCACCATACTCGAAGCTGACCGGTAGCTGCGCCGTAAAGCGAGGGTAATACGCCGGTTCAGGGCAGCTCAGCCGCGCCGTCACACCGGGTAGTTTGCCATTTTCCAGCGTAAAGCCAAGCTCCGAAGCACTGTCACGGTCGACCAGCTGCTCTGCCAGCATCACCAGTGTCGCCATCACCGTCTCGGCCAGAAAGTGATAGAGCCCGGGCACCTCGAACTCACTTCTGAGCTGCACCAGCATATGCTCCCCGGTATCGCGCATGACAAGACTCAGAAAGGGTGCCCGCAACTGCAGATAACGGCGCACGGAATCCAGCGCACCGCCAACGGTCGGGCTGGTCAGCGCGGCAAAACCGAGCGTGCCGTGAATCGTCACCCGCAGCTCTCTGGCCAGCAGAAAACTCAACCCGTCCTTACCGGCCATTGCCATCGCCCGGTCCGCGAAAATGATGGCATCTGTCACAAACACCCGACTATCGGCTGCCTGCAGCTCGTCCGGTGCAAAACTAAGCCCTTCATATAGCCGCCGGTCGTCGTGACCCAAACGCTTGACCGTATCCGCCAGCACACGCAAATAAACGCCGGGCAGCAAAAACAGCCCCAGCATCTGGCGTTCTTTATCGGGAGAAGGCTTGGCCATGTTATGTCCTTTTAGATCCGTTTCGTCGGTCTGGATAGGAAGAAGCTGAACAGCACTCAAGGCGTAGCTGTTTGGCGACGCCTCATACAGATGCTACCAGATGACGCCCTCACCCTATTTGGTGCAGCGCCCAGCGATACCGGTCGTTGAGGTCAATTTATGAGACTGATGGCCCAAGGTCCACGGCCAACGTCCTCTTTACGCATGGTGGTTAATGCTTGTAACCGGGAAACTGGTCCTATGACATCGGCTCAGGCGCAACCTGCGCATAGGAGGAGTAATGCTGAACACGTCAACAGACAGCAAGAAGGCGACATCCGCCCGCAAACCCGATCACGTTGAAATCAAGGCCCAACGCATGGGGTTCGAGTTTAACGAACAGGTTCCCCATTACTGGCTGGACAACAACTACCTGTTGAGCCATATGATGAATGCGCTTTCCGTGCTGTTTCCCCAGGGCGAGCAGTTCTTTGTGGATGCGGTCCGCGCCTATCGGGACGATATAACCGACCCCGAACTCAAAGAAGAAATGCGCGGCTTTATTGGGCAGGAAGCCATGCACTCGCTGGAACACAAAGCAATGAACCAGCACGTTCGTGATCAGGGCATGCCGGTTGAGGCGCTCGAGAAACACCTCGAGGTGGTCCTGAATCTATCGAAAAAGCTACCCAAGCGTCACCAACTGGCGATCACCTGCGGCCTGGAGCACATGACCGCGATGATGGCTGACATGCTGCTGGAGCGGTCGGACATCCGCGATGACATGCACGAAACCATGCGCCCGCTGTGGATGTGGCATGCCATTGAGGAAACCGAACACAAGGCGGTGACCTATGATGTTTTTGAGCAGGTAGGCGGCACCTATGCGGAACGCACCTTTTACCTGGCATTCAGCACGGCGGCGCTCGGCGTAATGGCCACCTACTTCACCACTCGAATGATGCTGAATGACCGCAAGAATTTTTCCCTTAAAGACAGTGCCAAAGGACTCTGGCGCATGTGGGGTAAAAACGGTGCCTTCTCAAGCCTGATACCGACCTGGCTTGAATACTTTAAACCGGGCTTCCACCCCTGGCAGCATGACAACAGTGAACTGATCGCCAGCTTCAAGGAGCAGATCAGTGCCCACATTGCCCCGCAATACCAAAAGGGCAGCAACCGGACCCTGCAGTGATCTGACGCCTACCTTGAACAAAGGCCCGCACATGCGGGCCTTCTGCGTTTTACATGACGGCGCCAGGATTCCTATCGACTAATTGTTCATTTGATATTCTCCGCCAATCATCAATGCTATAGACATACTTCCGTATGGGCTCAAAAGGAGAGGGTAACGATGAAGCAATTATTGATGCTGGTCGGTGATTACGTTGAGGATTACGAGGTCATGGTCCCCTTTCAGGCCCTGATGGCCGTGGGGTACGAAGTTCACGCTGTCTGCCCGGACAAAAAATCCGGCGAAATCGTCCGTACCGCGATTCACGATTTTGAGGGCGATCAGACGTATTCCGAGAAGCCGGGCCACAACTTTGCGCTCAACGCTACCTTTGCTTCCATCAATCCCGCTGACTACGACGGTTTGGTGATACCCGGCGGTCGTGCGCCAGAGTACCTGCGCCTGAACCAGGACGTACTCAGCATCGTTCGCTATTTTGCGGACAAGAACAAACCCATCGCAGCGGTTTGCCACGGTGCACAGGTGCTCGCTGCAGCCGGCGTACTCAAAGGTCGGGAGTGTTCAGCCTATCCTGCGTGTGGTCCGGAAGTTACGGGCGCGGGCGGCACGTTCAAAGACATTGAGGTTAATCAGGCTCACGTGGATGGCAACCTGGTCACGGCACCTGCCTGGCCCGCCCACCCGGCGTGGATTGCCGCATTTCTCAAAGTATTGGGCGCCGAGATCAAGCTGTAATCGCGGCCATCAGGCCGGTGGTGGCGTATCGGAGTAAATCGCCACGTCGGCCTGAGCGGTGTCATCCCGGTCGAACACGGTATTGCGCCCCGCATGCTTGCCATCATAAAGCCGGCGATCAGCCGCCTGAAACAGTTCGCTGGCCCGATCCGCATCCGCCGGCCAGTAAGCGATCCCGAACGACGCCGTGATGTGCAGCACTTGCTGATCATACGTCATCGCCAATCCGGCAATCCGCTGGCGCAGATCATTGACCAGCTCAAGAGCGCTGGCGCGGTTCACGTCCCGCAACAACAGCCCGAATTCTTCACCACCCAAGCGTCCCACAGAATCGGTGGTACGCAACCGCTCTGAAAGGCATACCGCAATCCGCTGCAGCACCCGGTCGCCGGCATCATGCCCCAGACTGTCATTAACGCGCTTGAAGTGATCGATATCCATGATAACCAGCGCAAAACTGGCCTGGCTGCGCCTCGCCTCGCTCAGTGTGCGATCCAGCGTCGACTGGAATCTGCGCCGGTTATCCAGCCCCGTGAGTGCATCAGTCTCGGCCAGCATCACCAGACGATTCTCCGCGTCAGCGCGGCGCGTTTCATAAACCTGCACAAACAACAGCATCATCACCGCACAGAAAAACGGGTTAAGAAAATCAATAACGACCCTCGCACTGTTAATGGCTTCCAGTTGCACAAAAAAGGCAATGCCGCCTACCGCCATAAAAGGCGCAGCCACCAGGAAGCCGGCCATTCGACCCAACAAAAGATATGAAAACACCGGCATGATGAATACCCACACAAACGCCGTCGTCGACGCATCAGGCATCACAATAATGTAAATCAGAAAGCTGAAAATGGAGATCAGGTAGGCATAGGTCCAGAGCATCAACCGCTGGGTTTTCTCGATCCTCAATGCCGAAACGATGAGGGCTGCCGCAGCGCAAAACTCAAAAACCGAGAGCATCAGGTTGTGGTTGAAGATCTGAATGACCCCGAAAACCAACAGGACAATGCCGGTGCACATGAACATCATGCCCGTCAGCGCGCGGCGGTGCGCATCCCGCAGCGCAGACGGACGCTTGCCAAGATCGGCAATCGCGTCGTCGCGCCGCGAACCGTCCAGGTTCAGGAGTTTCATGGGCCAATCCTTGAATCACAGGCTATGCCGAGTGCAGCCTTTCTTCTCGTTATTTGCCCAGTATAGACCACCGGCGCAATACTGAACGGCACAGCCCGCCTGCCCGACGCCCTCGATCAGCCCGTCGAGTCTCAGATATAGAGATTCTTTTTCGAGAAGCGCTCGACCAGCGGCTGATAAGCCGCGCCCAACAGCCGGTTGATCATCTCGATCCCCCAGGCATCAGGCCCTACCAGAATACGGGAATCGTTTTTCAGGATGCCTTTTATAATCGTCTGGGCCGCCTTTTCAGGAGTGGTCACCGCCAGCTTGTCAAAGCCCTTTCGCTGCGCTTCAGCGTTTTCCGACTTGCCCATTCGCGCCGAGTTCGCAATGTTGGTGCGGATACCACCGGGATGCACACAGCTGACCTGCACCGGCAGATTTTCAAGGCTCATTTCCTGGCGCAGGGCTTCAGTGAACCCCCGCACTGCAAATTTTGCCGCGTTATAGGCGCTTTGTTTGGGCACACCAATCAGGCCAAACACGCTCGAGATATTCACAACATGGCCGTCGCCGGATGCAATCAGGTGTGGCAGGAACGCCCGGGTCCCGTGGGCAACACCCCAGAAGTCGATATCCATCACCCATTTGAAATCTTCATCTGTCATTTCCCGCACCGAGGCAGACAGGGCCACACCCGCATTGTTGATAATCAGATTGATCTGACCAAAGTCTTTGGCAACAGCCTCGGCATGGGCGTAGACAGCATCGCGATCCGCCACATCCAGCACGTAGGTTTTGACGTCGACGTGCTTGCAGGCGGCCGCAGTCTGCTTCAGGCCCGCCTTGTTGACGTCAGACAGCGCCAGCCGGCACCCCTTTTCTGCCAGTTTCAACGCCAGCGCACGCCCGATACCCGAGCCTGCACCAGTAACAACCGCAACCTTGTTGGTTAAGTCTTTCATCAATCCCTCTCCATCCTGACGTATATGGCCCAGCCCGGCACCTGCATTGCCACCAGACAGCCGGAGTACAACACTCCGGCGCCGCGTTAAAGCACTTACTTTAAATAGCACTTTATCAGCAACTGCACATCCTTTAATGGCAGCAAACGACAATCTGGCGCGGCACTAGAGTCAGGTTCCGGAAGAGGCATATCGGACAGCAATCGACGCGTTGCGCGGGCACCACATTGGCCTGTGATGACACCACAAAAAAAGGAGCACACAAGGTGCTCCTTTTCTAAGACGTGTTACGCCAGGACAGGGCTGTCATGGCAGCCACGGTGGAGGTCTCAGTCCTGTTTGTACTTTTCAGCCAGCTCGCTCAGGCTCAGATGCCCGCATTCCTTTTCCGCCAGGAAACTGTCTGAAGAATCGATCAGCACGTTGTCATCCTTCATGAAACGACGCCCCAGCAGTGCCGGATAGCTGAAGTGCCCGCGATCGGTCAGGGAAAACTGGGTTTCGTGGGTCTTGCCGGCAATACAGAAATCCATTTTGACGACATAACGACGCTGGGATTCGGCTCCCTTGCGCTTGATCAGCACCGTGCGGGTCACAGGGCGCTCAAACTCAAGCACCACACCGGCATTTTCTTCACTTTCCGGATCGAGATGGTCATCCAGCGGAAGATCGAATCTGACCCACTCCTCGCCATCCTTCTCGAATGGTTCAACGTTGACAGCGTGCAGTGATGAGGTCTTCGCACCGGTATCAAGACGCGCTTTCATGCGTAGTCCGGTATCCTGCAAAACCACCCATTCGACAAATCCGAGCTGCTCCGCATCTGCAGAGCTGGCAGAGGTGTTGTCATCGGCGGCGGCCAGGGCAAACGGCGTCGTTAACGCCAGACTCGTCGCAAAACACAGGGTTAACCAGGTTTTCATGCAGGTAGATCCTCCGTTCAGTGAATCCGGGGGCGATCTCATCCGCCCCGTATATGGCGAAGAATCATGCCAGAAACCCGGCTGATCGATCTACGGATCTGAACGAAAGGTAATGCGTGTGCAATTATTATGTACAGGTTTTGAAGGCCCCGAAATCAACGGCCTGACACAGGGTGGGCAAGCCGGGGTGCGCTGTCACGGTTTGCCTGTTCGCTCCTGTAAGCACTAGGGCTCAGCCCCGTCCAGCGCTTGAATGCCCGGGTAAAGTTGGCGGCGTCAGCGTAGCCCAAACCGTCGGCAATCTGACTCAGGCTCATGGAGGTACTGCGTAATAATTCTGACGCCCGATCCAGCCGAACCTGGTCCACAACAGCCTGAAAGCTGATGTTTTCTTCCTGCAGGCGACGCTTCAATGTGCGTTCGGATACAAACAGGGTGGCGGCTACGCGGGCCAGCTTCGGTGGGAATGGATGGCTGGTTTCGATTACCCGACGCACTCTCGCCGCAAAACAGGCATCTTCGGTTAGCCGCTGCAAGGCTTGCTCGCACTGGGCCCGGGAGATGTTCGCCATCTGCTCATCACTGAATCGCGTTGGTGCCGCCAGTTCTGCGCTTGGAATCACGATAGCATCATCTACTGCTTCGAACTCGACCGGTACCGGAATCCGCTGGCGGAAACGCTGGTAATAGTTGGGCTCACGTCCCCGTCGGCGCACAAAGGTGCCATCAACCGGTTTACCCAACAGCTGCAGGCTCATCTTGATGCAGCCAAACAGTACGGCATCCATGATAAAACTCTGCAGCATGCCCAGCTCGCTGCCGCCGGTAAAACGCAACACGGTGTAATTGCCTTCGGTCTCCAGAAAAATGCCAAGGTGGGGTGCTCGCAGCTTGAGATAGCGCACCAGCAGACTCATGGCCTCGCCCAGTGTTCGACTGTTCATGGCGGCAACACCGAGTGGGCCATGCAATGGCAACACCAGTTCGCCGGCCAGCAGAATGCCCAGTCCGGGCTCACCGCTTTCAATGACCGCCCGGGTAACGAATTCACCGGCCTGGTTCATCGAGACCCGAACGTCATCATCGGTCAGACAAGCCGGATCAAGGCCGACACGCGTCAGAATCGCCCGATCGTCAACGCCACGTTCGCGCAGAAGCTCTGCGATGGTATGGAGATATATGGCAGGTAGACCCAAGTCCTGAACTTGTGCAGCAGCGGCAGCCATGACGGCATTCCTCAAGGGGATGTATTATTGTAATACGATCGATTATGGACCGATCGCTGACAAAACCCATGACTGGAATGACGCGTCAACAGGATGATCGGGCCAATAGTGCGTGGCATGCACTGGCAAGTGCTAGCGCCCCTGACGCGCCAGAAAATCGATCAACAGCGCCACCGACCGTTTCGGATTTTCAACCATCGGCAGGTGACCGACACCTCGCATCACATGAATTTCTGCGTGGCGCATATGCTGTCGATAGAAATCCACACAACCGGTTGGCGTGATGCGATCCCGATCGCCCCAGATCACCAGCGTTGGTCCGGTTCGCTCTGGTAACGCCTGCGCAGGCGCATAGGGGTCGGCGGCCATATCAGAGAACACATGCCGGTGCTGACCTGCTCGTTTCAGCAGATCGCCACCCAATAATCCGGTCATGGCAACCCCCATCGCAGTAACCTTGCCATTGCCAACCTGATTGAACATGCGGAAGACACCCGACCAGCTCTCGGGAATCAGCACTGACCGGTCGAACACCGGCGGCCGTTCAAGGTCAACCTTGTCATTTGCGGGAATACCGGCACTGTTCATCACCGTCAGGCTGACGACACGTTCGCCGCCTTTATCAGCCATCAGGGTGGCGATCGCGCCGCCCATCGAACTGCCAACCAGGTGAACCTCACCAAGCCCGGCCGCACCCAGCCACTGCAGCATCCGATCGGCCTGATCACGGTAACGGTAGGATGCGCCCACACGGTAGTCGCTCTCGCCGAACCCCGGCAGATCAACTGCGACCACGTGCCAGTCGCGGGGTAGAAGAGGCAGCCAGGCCCCCCAGTTCTCTTTCATTGAGGCCAGCCCATGCAACAGCACCAGCGAAGGCCGGTTTGGTTTCCGCTTACCGGATTCCAGCCAGACAACGCGATGGTTGTCGATCACAGCTGAATGGCGGCGCATGCGTTGAAGCCAGCGATGCCCGGTGCGGGCCATCGGCCAGGGGTCGGGTATTCGGCTCAGAGTACGTTGAAGACCTGACACTACGGGAGAATCTGCGGGCATGACATAAAACCTTGTCGACGACGATAAATACCGAGTCTAACGGGAATGGCGACAGACAACATGGCTGTATGGCCTCAGATGGGCGGGCGAAACTGCCAGTGCTGGCGTCTGCTCATGGGCCGGTGTTGATATCCACATAAATCGGGTCGTGGTCCGATGAGCGCCAGGGCGCTGCCTGATAGAGGCGATCTGCCCGCCCCTCGGGATGATGCTCAAGGTTGTAATCCAGCATAGGCGGCTCATCTGCATTGATGTGCCAGACACCCACACCGGTTAACCGAGAAGCCGACGCAGTATCTGCCAGCACATAGTCCAGCGAGCCTTTAACACCGAAAAAGCGGTAGGTGTAATGCGACGGATTGCTGCCTTGCATCGGCTGACGATAGCCGCCGGCCGCCAGAATAGTCAGCGGCGATTCACCGGCATAACTGTTGAGATCACCCAGCAGCAGCGTTGCCTCCCGGGGCGATGCCGAGGCTAACCAGTTGACCAGCGAGCGGGCTGCATCTCGACGTGCCGGGGCATAGCACCCTTCGCCATCGTGCTGGTCGCTGTTGTCGCCTTTGGCATTGCGACAGGAGCGTGATTTGAAATGATTGACCATCACCCGAAACGAAAAGTCCGATGTCTGCGCTCGAAACCGCTGCACGACCGGCGGCCGGCTGAAGCGAGCGAAAGGGCCGTCATTGAGGATGACGGCATCCCCCACCGGCGTCACCCTGTCGGCACGGTAAATAATGCCAACCTGAATGGCATCTCGCCCTACTCGATTGCCTGTGTAAACGAATGTCCAGGGCGCACCCAGCGCCTGCGTCAGTTCCGCGATAGCACTCTCGGGGCCTGAGCCGTCATTCTCCAACTCCATCAAACCGACCACGTCAGCTTTTAACTGCTGCAATGCCGACACCAGTTTTGCCTGCTGGCGTAACAGCTCCTGCCTGTTATCCGCTCCCCGGGCAGTGGGAAAACCGCCGCCCTTGCCGTCACCGTTAAAGAAGTTGAGCACGTTGAAGCTCGCCACCCGCAGACTGCCGTCTACCGGCGCCCTTGGCGCTGCGGGTCGGGGGTTACGGTCAACGACAACCGGCGGCCTGTCCGGCTGAATACGCCAGGCCTTGTATCGAAAATCCAGTATTCCGCTGACCGATTCAAGCTGACTCCCCGCCCGGACCAGACGATCAGCCCTGAACTGCCCACCCAGCCAGTTTGCACCATCCGGATTCTGGCGATTGCTGGCATCATCCAGCAGAATCCGGGTGATTGCGTTGCCCGCCATGGTCGAATCTTCGCTGTTGTCCTTTTGCCACTGATCAGTCGCGGCCAGCGCTACCACGCCGAAGCGTCCCAGATCATGGACATCAACGACCGTCAGCGGTGCCGAGAACCTGACCCGCATAGCCTCCAACGATTCCAGCCGGGAAGCCCCCGGCAAGGGAAATGACAGCATGACCGGTGCTGGTAGCGCTGCGGCACCACAATCCATCAGTGAGGACAGGCGGGTGACTTCCGTCAGGCCGTAATATTCTTTCACCTGCCCCTTGATCCGTACCCGATGTCCCACCTGGCCACCCGCACGTTTGGTGTGCACAAACACAGCCTCAGAGGTTCGCGAACTGTCATCGACATCCTCATCACTCGCTTGCATATAAAAGCCGGAGAGACCGTCTTTTGACCGGCTGTCGAGCGTCATAACCCCTTCAACAACCACCGATTGCCCCGCCAGCGGCGAGGCATCCTGTTCGCCCTGAATCCCGGCCACCGGCGTGTAGGGATCGCCACATTGCGCGACCACCGCGAACGGGGCGGAGCAGCACAAGAGCAGTGCGGTGATACGCGAGAGCATAAGTCTCCTGTTAAAGTGAAAGCAGTGCGACGCATAAGGCCGGTCAGCGGCTCAGGATAACCCGGAGACGACTTCAATGAGTATGACTGTGATTTACATCCTGCTGGGGATTGGCGCAATAGCGGCCCTGATGCTGATACAACGACGGCGAACCTCGACGGCAATGGGGGCGCTTGTGCAGGAAGGCTTCATCAAGGATCAGTGCTGGGACAGCAATGTGTCGCTGGTAACAGAGAAAGGGTCGGGCAGATTTGCGGTAGTGTGGCCGGGCACATTCAAGCTGTTTCACGCCAGCCAGATTACCGGGGTGACAATTGACGAACAGGAAATGGAAGCCAACCGGCACCGTTACAAGGTGGTTGTCAGCATTGATGACCCGGAGTGCCCATCCATTGGCCTGACCACTAACACCCGCAAGGATCGGGCAGAGCAATGGGCGGCAGGGATCGATCAGTGGCGCCGGCAGTATGCCGAAAGCCACTGACCCTTCATATCAGCCGAATTCTACAACCAGGCTTCCAAGGCCTCGGCATTCGCCAGTTCGATCTGCTGGATAAGCGGATCGCGTTTCGGCATGTCGACCCCCAGTCCAGCCAGGGAAAGCAGGTAGCGTACCAGTGATCCACGAGTCTCAACCCGCAGCTCACGATTCGTCATCGCATAATCATTGGCGATAATGTCTTGCTGCTGCTCGGTCAGGCGCTGATCCGGACGCAATATGATGGTCACCTGAGTATTCCACGCCTCATCATTGCGAGCCTTGTGGCGGCTGCGCTCAGGCAGTACCTGCGGATCGCCCCGGAAACGACTGAGCACAAAGTCGCGATATTCGCTGTTACGTTCGCACCAGGCCCGGACATGCCAGCGCTGACCACTGTAGACCAGCGTATGCGGTTCAATTACACGACGCTCGCCCTGCGGGTTGGACAGTGAAAAATACTCTGCTTCGAGGCGACGCCCCTGGCGTGTCGCCATCACAATCGGGCGAACAACATCCGGCTCCGCCAGCCGACGGGGAATATGCAGAATTTCAGTGTTGGGCAAACCCAGGTCCAGCGATTCAAAAGTCTCGCTCAAGGCATGATCGCGCCCCAGTACTTCCAGATATTCGTCTGACCGCCCCTGAGTCACCGCAGGACGGAACTGGTGCGCTGGCACATAGCCCTTGAGGTGCCGGTCATACTCGAGATTGCCCGGCGCCACTTCACGCAGATAGGTATTGATATCTTTGGAGGCTTGCTGTCGGCCGATACCAAAGGCATGACAGATGTGATTAGTTGTCAGACGCCCTTCCCACAAGGCGATAATTTCAATCAGGCGGTAACGTAAAAGGAGATCCCACCGTATGGGCCAATCCGTTTTTTTCATGATTTGGTGCTCTTCATAACTGATTGAATTCCGATCATTCCTTGACCAGCGCTGAATATGCTAACAGCTTTCCATATGCGACGCGTGTTACGGCACATTAATGTTAAATAACGTCAAACATGATGTGTACAGTTTGTCGGTTTATAATTAAATCCACCACTTACATTCAGGTAACATCTCCGCCATAAAACTCTTCGCCCCGCAAAAGGCACGGCTTTGCGGGCGTCATTACGGTTTTACACAACGCCTTTCGGCAGGGTTTGCAAGGCAGTGCTATGTTTGGGCATGGACTGACCTGATAATCAGGCGGACACTTCCTGCCGGCCACTTTCCGGAGCTGTAAACATGACCCGAACAGTCGCATCGCTGTTTGCTTTGATTCTCAGCATTATGCTGCTGGTCAGCGGCAATGCGTTTCTGATGACATTGCTGGGCATCCGCCTCAGTCTTGAGGCTATTGATCCGGCGACCATCGGCCGCGTACTGGTGTGTTATTCCGTCGGTTTTGTGGTCGGTACGCTCTACGTTAACCGGATCATTGAGCGGGTCGGCCACATTCGTGCGTTTGCTGCTTTCGCGGCACTCGCCTCGGTTACGGCGCTGCTGTACCCCATGGCACTGACCATGGTGTTCTGGGCGTTGCTGCGGGCTCTTTCAGGATTCTGCATGGCAGGCGTGCTGCTGGTGATCGAGAGCTGGTTCAGCAGTCGAGCCACCAATGCCAACCGCGGCGCCCTGTTTGCCGTGTACCAGATCGTGTTTTTTGTCTCCGTGGCCGGCGGTCAGCTTATCGTCAACGTGGGTGATCCCGAGTCCTTCAAGCTATTTTCCATCGCCGCCATTCTGTTGAGTCTCGCGCTGGTGCCCCTGTCCCTTACACGGATGCCGGCGCCGACGATCGAGGTTGTTGAGCGGATGTCCGTGCTGACCTTGCTGCGCCAGTCCACCACCGGCATTGGTGGCGCGCTGATCTGTGGCGTGCTGCTCGGCGCCTTTTATGCGTTGGGGCCGGTATACGCCACGATGATCGGCCTTGACCTTAAACAAACCTCCCTGTTTATGGCGATTGCGATTGTGGCGGCGATGATACTGGCATGGCCGCTGGGTCGTATTTGCGACCGCCATGATCGCCGGCGCGTAATGTTAAGCGTGTCGTTTATCGGCGCAATTGCAGCGCTGGCAGCTGCTTTGTTAGGCGTCGAGTACCCGATTCTGCTGATCGCAGCAGTCGGCGCATTTACCGGGCTGGCGGCGGCGCTCTATCCAATCGCGGTGGCCATCACCAATGACCGCATGGAGCAGCACCACATCGTATCGGCCAGCGCCACATTGCTACTGAGCTATGGCATTGGCAGCGTCATCGGCCCTGTCGTCATGTCTGAATTGATTGCCATCATCGGACCCCAGGGATTGTTTTTGGGCTGTGCCGGGTTCCTGCTCCTGCTCGCTGCGATGACCGGCTATTACATCGTTACAACCGAGGATATTCCGATAGAAGCGCAGGAGCATTTCGTGGCGACCATGCCGCAAAGCTCAACCGCACTGGCAGAAATGGATCCGCGAAACGAAGACTTTCATGTCTCGGCAGAGGTGCAAGCAATGGAAGAAGAGGAAGAAACCCGCCATCAGTAGCCATAGGCGGGTCTTGGACAAGGCCTCAGGGCGAGCCTTTATTCCGCCTCAAAATCTCTAGGTTCCTGGCGGTCACATTTGACGCAGGCCAGCGTCGTGCCGATTCGCCCGGCTCGACCTGAGGCAGTCGTCGTCCAGGGCCGGTTCACGAATGGCGGCTTGTGGCGGACATGCTGCCGATGCCCACAGGCCAGTAACGCCACCCAGTCGCCTTCTTCATCCTGAACAAAGCCGGTAATGATCTGGATCATCCTGCAAACGCCCCGCTATCAATGACCTGCTGATTTTTCGGTTTTCCCTGAGTATGATTTTTACAACAAAACTGTTCCCATTACACATGTTAGCAAACTATTATTAGGGAACCTCTGAGTAAACCTGCCTGTGCCTCTAGCGGGTAATCATTCCTATTTTAAAGTTGGGAGTCTGAATCAATGAAGGATCAATTTCCTTTTGCTGTTGCCCGAGTCACTCGTCGCTGGCGCAAACTGCTGGATGAGCGTCTGAAGGAGCTAGGCGTAACCCAGGCACGCTGGACCACCATGGTTTACCTGCAAAAAGGCGGAGAAGGCCTGACCCAGCGTGAGCTGGCCAACCTCATGGCCATTGAAAACCCGACGCTGGTGCGTTTGCTGGATAGCCTTGAAGGCCAGAACCTGATCGAGCGTCGCCCCTGCCAGAAAGACCGTCGGGCACGTCGCCTGCACCTGACGCCGTCCGGCGAAGCGTTTATGGATGACCTGAACAGCCGCGCAGACACCTTGCGCGAAGAGATGCTGGAAGGCGTCAGTGACGACGACCTCGCCATTGCGATGAGCGTGTTCAACCGCATCATGATTAACGGCGATCAGCTACAGAATCGTTGAGAGCAAGTCTCGCGGGTCACTCCGATGGCCCACAGGAATGATGACAGGTGGCGGTTAACCCAACCGCCGCCGAGTCAGCAGAAAGATGAAGTAAGCCCCACCCAGAATAGCCGCAATCGTACCCGCAGGCATTTGTTTGGGGTACAGCAGCGCCCACCCCAGCCAGTCCGAAAACAACATCAGCATCATGCCGACAGCGGGCGCCAGCCATAGTTGCGGCCATACTTTTCGAGCCCCCAGCATCGTCGCCACATGCGGTGCCAGCAAGCCGACAAAGGCAATTGGCCCCATAATAGCGGTGACCAGCGCACAAAACCCGCAAACCAATACCAGCAACACAAACCGGGAACGCTGAGTGTTCAGTCCCCGGGCCTGTGCGATGGCATCACCAGCTGAAATCAGCGTGAGTGCCCGCGAGGCCATCAGCGAGAACAGAAACAGCAACACCGTACCAGCCGCAAGGAACAGCGCCTGCCCGGAAGACACCCGATAAGTCGACCCCGACAGCCAGCCGATAATGGCATAGGCCTGATCGCTGCCCTTGGCGAGCACGAAGTGCACCAGCGCCTCAATCACCGCTGACAGCGAGATGCCTACCAGAATCATGATACCCGGCGCGTACCGGGTTTTACGTCCCAGTAATAACAGCACAGCCAACACGGAGGCACTGCCAGCGAAGGCGATAAACGGGCCACCTTCATGAATCGAGCCGCCGACAAATACGGTGAACGCCACCAGCGCAAACGTCGCCCCGGCGGACATGCCCAGAATGTCCGGACTGGCCAGCGGGTTGCGAATCAGGCGTTGCAGAATCAATCCTGCAACGGCCATTCCCGCGCCCGCGCACAGGGCGGTCACGATCCGGGGCCAGCGCAGCGACAACACGAGATCCGACGGCCACTGGAATAGCGCCGACAGATCGAACGGCGAGAGCGCAGCCGGCGCAAATGCCAGATGTAAAAGCGTCAGCAAGGTCAGCAATACAGGCACACCAATCCAGACTCCGCGGCGCACGCGTGCTGCACCTTCCGGCACCTGTAACGCTGTCTGGTCCCGGGACGACAGCTTGCTTCGAGCGAACCAGATCAGCGCCGGCGCACCGATCAGCGCAGCAGTCGTTCCGCTGGGCACCATATCCGGCGTCCATTGACTGATAATGACAGCCAACCCGTCAGTAAACAGCAGGAATAGCGCCCCGAGAACCAGGCTGAATACCAGTTCGTCGAGCGACGTTCTGGCCCCCAGATTACGGGCAATATTGGGCGCAATCAGACCAATAAAGCTGATAACCCCTACCGCAGTAATTGCACTGGAAACCAGCCACAAGGACAGCAACAACAGAACCGCCAACACAGGTCCCGTGCTCAACCCCCGGGCGCTGGCCGCAGCATCTCCCAATCGTAAAAGTGTGAGCGGGCGGGGTGCAATCAACAGGATAACCAATGCAACACTAAGCTTGGGCAGCAACCACCTGACCCATTCCCAGTCGGTCTGGGTAAGATCCCCCGCTCCCCAGATAAACAGACTGTCAGCGGAATAGGGGTTCAGGAGGATAACCGCAGTGGCGACGGCACCCATCAGAATATGGGTGGCCATACCGGCCAGGATCACCGGCAAACCACCGAGACCACTGCGCCCGGCAATCAACAATACCAGCGTGACCGAGACAAGGGCTCCACCCATTGCAAACCAGGCACGATAATCAGCCAGCAGGTCCGGCAGCCAGATACTGACACACACCAGCGCCAACCAGGCGCCTGACGATGCGCCCAGCGTCATGGGTGACAACAGAGGGTTCTGGGTGACCTGTTGAAGCAAACTGCCCACCAGCGCCATCACAGCACCGACCATGACCGCCAACAGGGCGCGCGGCATGGCGGCGTAATAAAACTGGAACTCTTCGAAGGAATCCGGCGCGGCGCCGGTCGCGATGCGCCACTGGTCCGACAACGTCAACGCGCTGTCGAGCTGGAGATGAAGCAGAAACCCCACCAACAACAAGCCAACCGCCAGCCCGTAGCGGATCAGTCGCTTGCGCCTGACGTCAGGGGCGCTGCGAAACATAACGGCCGATGCGGTCATTGGGGTGCTATGGTGAGCAACGCGTCCGTCATGGCCTGGGCAAGGTAGCCGATGGACAGGGCGCCGCCGTAGCTCCACGTCGACTCAACACCCGCCACTCGATTGGCACGGGCGACAGGCATGGCTTTCCACAAGGGCGCGGCAAACAGTTTCTCAACTCCCGGTGAGGGTTTGAAGTAAAGCAGAATGCCGTCTTTGCTGATCGTGCTCAGCTCCGTCATTTTCTTCTGCACGATGCCCCACTGGTTGGACTCCTGATCCATCGCCATGCCGAACCCCATTTCAGTCAACGCCGCCTGCGACATCGCGTTGGGGCCATACACCATGACGACCGAGCTGCTGGCAAAGCGGACACCGGTCACCTGCGGTAAATCCGGTCCAAAATGCGCTTTGAGCTGTTCACTCAGGCTGGCGATATGGGCATCCATGGCGTCCAGCTTCTGACGGGCCATCGCCTCCTTGTCGAATAACCGGCCCAGCTCCAGGAAAATCTCGCGTGCGGCTTTGGCGTTGTCGTGATCCTTGTTGTAGGCATCGAAAAACAATACCGGCGCGATCTGCTCCAGCTTGTCTATGAGACCTTCCTGACCGTTGGAGAGGATAATCACATCCGGCTTCAGCGCGGCCAGTTGCTCAATGCTGGGCTCATCGCGCTTACCCACATCACTGGCACCATCCGGTATCGCCGGACGCACTACCCAGGTGTTGTAGCCATCGATATCCGCGACGCCTACCGGCTGGATACCCAAACCGATCACATCCTCGGTCATCGCCCAGCTGATCGAGACTACCCGCTCAGGCACGGTGTCGAACTCGTGTTCGCCGCGACTATCAGTCACGGTGACGGCCGATGCCGAGCTGCTAAACAGTACCGTCAGCCAGCACAACCCAGTCAGAAAAAATGCACGAACAGCCATCAATTACCTCTCTGAAATCAGGCCACTACCGCTACCGGGCGTGTGTGCCCCGGCTGCGACACCAATTGAATATCAATACTGTAGAGCTCACTGAGACGGGGCTCTGACAAGAGTTCATCAGGGGCGCCATCAAACACCACCCGTCCGCCCTTGAGCGCAAGGACTCGATCGGCAAAGCGCGCTGCCAGATTAATATCATGCAGAATCACCACCACACCCCGACCGGATTGCCGGTTGAGATCCCGCAGCAGGGACATGGAATCGTACTGATGTGACAAATCAAGCGCGGACGTTGGCTCATCCAGCAACAGCAGTGGCGACTGCTGAGCCAACAGCATTGCAATCCACGCCCGCTGCCGCTCACCACCGGACAACTGGTCGGTAATCTGATCGGCATAGCGGGTCACGTCTGTGCGCACCATTGCATCGTCGATCGCGGCCAGATCCTCTGCCTGCCAACGACCAAACAAGCCACGCCAGGGGAAGCGCCCCAAACGCACCAACTCGCGCACATTCAAGCCGGCCACCTCTGGCAGGCGCTGGGGAAGAAATGCAATTTTACGGGCCAGATCCCGGGCGGAGTAGCGGTCGATGGGCTTGCCTTCCAGCTTGACGGCTCCTTCATCCGGCGCCATCTGCCGGGCCAGCAGATTCATCAGGGTGGATTTGCCCGACCCGTTATGACCCAGTATCACCGTAAAATCCCGGGCGTTAATGGTCAGGGAATCAAGCGCCAATATGTCTCGCCCGTCACGGTGCACCCGAATATCAGTGAGCTCCAGCATATTCCATCAACTCTTCTCTGATGCTTTGCAACCGCTCTGCGGGCCTGAACTTGGGGCAACCGGCACACAGGTCATCAGCGGCACAACGATAATGCATGCAGCAACCTTTTCTGCTGAGCCCGAGACGGACGACATTGTCATCCAGCTGCACCGGAATAAGACCCGACTGCCCCTCAAGACCTGCTGCGGCCAGCCAGCGGTCGGCCAAAAACTGCAGACGATCCATATTTGCGCCGTCACGCAAGCCCGGCAAGCGCATCAACCCGCCGACAATACTGTCGGCCACAAGACGCATGGCACTCAGGGGCTTGAACCGGATAACATCACGCAACTCGGCAAGTAGCTGATCGCACACCTGACGCAAAACGGCTCCACCGGCATCGATAAGCGCCAGCTCAGAATCCGCATGCCAGCCACTGTCGGGTAACTGGTAGCCGGCGACATAACCGTACCCGGGACCAGTTTTCTGGCGCAGCGCATCTATCGGCGGCAATACGCCCGCCCCGTGCACACCAACGATAGAAAGTGCAATGGGCTGCCAGACCAGAAAGGTCCAGCATCGCGCTGACCAGTAGGGAGCACCGGCTTCCGGAAAACCGGCCTGCAAGCTTTCCACCAGCGCGACAATCAGATCCCGATTGTCCTGCCCCGCGATAACACACGGGCTATCCCCCGAATACCGCTCCCCGGCTAACGCGGGATGCACCTGCGAAGACAGCTGGAAAAACCGGTCAAGATCAGATGATTGAATCTGGGGCATGGGCAGATGCAGACATAGCAGAATAGGGAAGGGCCCCGGGCGTCCAAACGCGTCGCCGCAGCGCCATTGTGATGAGAACAAGTCTACCTATGCACCCCACCTAACGCAAATGCGAATTTATATCATTAAGCTTACTAAAACAGCCCAATGACGGGTTACCGGCTTACCCCGACATCCAGCCCGTGAAAGTTGTCCCGGCACGCAGGTTTGGCTATTATGCGGGCATCTCCAGGGGAGTAGTCTCCGGCAAGGCTTGGCCTTCCGGGTGGCGGTCAACAAACTTGAGGCACATCCTCATGGCCGCTACGTCCTGTTATTCGAGGATTGACGAGACCTGGGATATATCGATCTGCCATGGGGCGGGGGTCGATCTATCCCAGTGTCTGAAAATAAACCGCCCCCTGTCTACGGAGATTCAATGGACGCCTTTCTTGCCTCAACACTGGCTGTAGCGATTGCCGAAATTGGCGATAAAACCCAGCTACTGTCACTGTTTCTTGCCTGCCGCTTCGCCCACCGCACACCTATTGTGCTTGGCATTCTTGTAGCAACACTCCTCAACCACGCATTGTCGGCTCTGCTCGGCGCCTGGTTGGCCGAAGTTATTCCCGCAGGCTGGCTGCCATGGATCATCGCCGGCAGTTTCATCGCGATTGCTGTCTGGTTGCTGATACCCGACAAAGACGACAGCGAAGACTCGGGCCTGCTTCGATTCGGCGCCTTTACCGCAACCACAGTGATGTTCTTTCTCGCAGAAATCGGTGACAAGACCCAGATCGCGACCGTGGTGCTGGCTGCCCGCTACGACAACACGCTGATGGTGGTACTGGGCACGACCGTGGGCATGCTGCTCGCCAATGTCCCGATCATCATGGCGGGGCGCTGGCTGATGGATCGCATGCCGCTGACAACAGCCCGGATCGCAGCCTGCGTGCTGTTCATTATCCTTGGGATCATCACGCTATGGGGCGCCTATAACGGTGTCCAGCTCAGCTGATCGCCGTTGCAGGGGGTGCATCCCGCCGGGTTGATTCACTAGCCCGGCGGGACTCTAGTCTTTTAACGGGTCGGCCTTGCTGACGGAAACCTCGCCATTAGGCGCCACGCGTTCTATCTGGATAGCGGAACCGGCAGAGCGCAAATGCAAATCCCGTTGCGGGAAAGGCACCTCGATACCCTCGCGACGGAAGACATCATCAATCCCCCACAGATAACTGGAAATGACATCGGACTGGCGCTTGAGCACTTCCGGCTGAATCCAGACCGCCAGTACGAAATCGAGACTGCTGTCGCCAAATCCGGTCATCCATACTTTTGCATCGCGGTCGGTCACGCCGCTGACCGTGTAGGCATTCGCAGTAACCACTTCCAGCACTGATTTGCGCACCAACTCCTTGTCACTGCCGTAAGCCACACCAAACGGAATGCGTAACCGGCAATTGGCATCCGAAAAGGTCCAGTTGGTGACCTGGCCGTTAACCAATTCGGAATTGGGGATAATGATTTCGATATTATCCGGCGTGCGGATAATCGTGCTGCGAATATGGATCGCCTGTACCTCGCCCCGAAGGCCCGACGCCAGTTCCATGAAATCGCCGACCTTCAGCGTACGATCAAACAGGATAATAATCCCGGAGACGAAGTTGTTGACGATGTTCTGCAGACCAAAACCGATCCCCACACCCAGCGCACCGGCAATTATCGCCATCTTGCTCATGTCCAGGCCGAGAAATGACAGGGCCACCAGTATGCCCAACGCAATCAGCGCGTAGTGGACCATACGCTTGATGGTATAGATCGACGCATCGTTCATTGACTGGCGCCGCCCCGCCAGCGCGTCCAGCCCGCGCCGCAGAACACGCGAAGCCAGCATTGTAATAATCAATGCTGCAAACGCTGCCAACACACCTGAAACGCGTATTTCCACGTCCCCCAGGGTTATCAGCGAATAATTCAGCCACTCATTAATGGTGTCCGGATTCACAACAGGCCACTCTCTTTATTTGAACGGGATTGCCGGCCCTCACACTTCGGCAACACCGTATGGTGTATTGCACTGGGCAACTGCAGTCTTGGTTTGTCCATTCGAACCATTATCCCGCGACGCTGTCACTCTATGAGATAATAGCGGTATCGATCACTATGTGCTCATATTGTCCACACTGGACGCGCTGGCGCGCAACGGGTAACGTCATTTGCTTTAACAGTGCGGCTGCAGGGCCAGCATCGGCAAACACATCATTGAAAGTCAGGGCGATAGATGCCCAAAGGAAGAGAAATGGCAGTATTCAGACGCAGTCTGATGGTTACCAGTCTGGCGCTTTTTGCACTGTCGGCCAGGGCAGATAATGTTCAGTCGACCCCTGTCGTTGCACCAGATAGCCCCCAGGCATCATCCGCCAAGCCAGAAAAGGCCACTGAAGCACCGCGCGAAAACCGGCTGTTTCCCGTCAAGGATGATGTGATTGGCAGCATGCAGTCAATGACCACCCGCTACGAAGATACCTTCGCCGATATCGGCACGCGAACCAGCATAGGCTATCTTGAGCTGGTGCACGCCAATCCGGGTATCGATCCCTGGCTACCGGGCGATGGCACACGCATTACCCTGCCGCAGCAGCATGTGTTGCCGGATTCCCCACGTGAAGGCATTGTGGTCAATCTGGCTGAGTTCCGCCTCTATTACTACAAGGATGGTGGCGTTAAAACCTATCCCGTCGGCGTTGGCAGCGAACAGAACCCTTCTCCGCTAACCAAAAGCAAGGTCACCATGCGGCTCGAATCACCCGCCTGGTACCCACCGAAAAGTGTACGGGAAGAATATGAAGCCTCAGGCACACCGCTGCCAAGGGTGATCCCGCCCGGGCCGGAAAATCCGTTGGGCAACTACGCGCTCAAGCTCAGCGCAGAGGGTTACCTGATTCATGGTACCAACAAGAAGTTCGGTATCGGCATGCAGGTCAGCCACGGCTGCATCCGCATGTACAACAACGATATCAAGGAACTCGTTTTTGACGTGCCCAAGGGCACTCCGGTGGCGTTTGTCGATCAACCGGTCAAAGTGGGCCTGAACGGCAATGAAGTCTGGCTTGAAGTGCATCGTCCGAAAGAGGACCTGGACGCACAAACCAAGGACCGCTTGTGGAAAGCCGTGATGGCACGTATGGATACCTTGATGGATTCCAACCCCGGCCTCGAGTTCCAGCGGGCCGCTGTCGAGAACGCGATAGATCAGGCTGACGGCATTCCTCGCCTGGTCGGCGAGCGGACCCGGCAGGTTGCCAAGGCCAGCGTTGAGTCAGGCAGGAAAGAGCGGGTATCCCATTAAGGAAATGCTCGGGGGGATAAGGGCGGTGCAGCAGGTGTCGCTCACACAAACCTGAGAGTTTTTCCTGAAGACACAAAAAAGGGCCGGATAAACCGGCCCTTTTTAGCATCAGCTCGAGCAATACTTACTTCATGCTCGACTTCTGCAGCATACGCTTGGCACGCTCGTTTGCTTCTTCAGCAGACTTCTGAGCTTTCATGGCAGCTGCCATGGCATCTTCAGCCTTGCTGTATGCAGCGTTGGCACGGCTTTGAGCCGAGTTAGCTGTGCTCAGAGCGTTGCTAGCAGTCTGCTCTGCAGAGTTTGCAGTTGCAGCCGCATCATCCATTGCTTCCTGGGAGCCTGAGCTAGCACAACCAGCAGTCAGAGCGGTAGCCATTACAAAACCAGCGATCATCAACTTGCGCATTCTAAATACCCCTTATTGGTGGTTATGTCTTCCTGTTATTGCAGAAGTCTGCGGTTTCGACATCCTGTCGATACCTGAGTTTGGACTACAAACATCCAAATCGTCTTCGTCAGTGTAGAACACTGCGTCATGATTAGTGAACTATAGACGACTGAATTTACTAAGCCAATTACCGCTTCGTAACTCAGCGACGAGCAAACAGGAAAACTCAGGGATAGATTTTAATCGGGGTACCATCGCTGACCAGTGACCAGATCTCGTCAATTGCAGCATTGGAAACCGCAATGCAGCCATCTGTCCAGTCCAGACCCGTGTAGGCAAAGGCCATGTCGCCAACATCGTTAGGTAATCCATGGATCATGATCTGCCCACCCGGGTCGAGTCCCCAGGCAGCTGCATCTTCCCGATCCCGGTCATTAGGGTAGGAGACGTGAATCGATTTGTGGAACTGACTGCCAGGATTACGCCAGTCGAGTGTGTACTCGCCCTCAGGCGTACGCTCATCGCCTTCGAACAACTTGTGACCCACCGGATTATCGCCCAGTGAAATCCGGTAGCTGCGCACCGCCTCACCATCGGACATCAGATAAATACGGCGCTCGCCTTTTCGCACCTCCACCCGATCAACGCGAATGCCGGTCGTGCTGTCATCCTGCGATTTCGCTTCAGGATACTGGGTGATCGCCATCGCCAGATTCTCCGCCGCAGCAGCACCGGAAAAAAGGGAAATTGTCAGAAGCACGAGGGCCGAGATACGCACAAACATAAACCGTCCGGAAGATTGCATAAAAGTAATGCGCTTTGTATAGCACAGAGATCTGTAACGTTCGACTTCAAAACGTAATTTTGCGATCACTCCAGCATCGCCAGCAACCGCTGGTCCAACTGCCCGGCATCCAACTCAAGACGACTGATGATCTCCAGCCGCCCTTCCGGTTGCGGATCGATTCGCTCTGACGCCGCATCGCCACCGACTGCATTGATCGCCAACCAGCCGTCAGCGGTTCTTACTACGCCCTTGACCCGGGCGAAGCGGGCGTCCATCACCACACCCATCAGCGGTGACCTTTTGAAACAAATTTCAGGGCCCATCTGCCAGCCAATACTGAAATGTCCGTCACCGGCGTTCTCCCGATACCACCATTCAGCCTCCGTCGCTGTCTCGGTCTGCGCGACGGCACTCTCGGCACCGTGCCCGTGATGGTGGTGAGCAGTCGGAAACTGGAGCGATCGTGGAGTTGAGGGTAATTGCAGCCACGCGGGATCAAGCGCGCCATTGCGGGTATGCGCGATCCGGGCTTTTGGCGGCTGAAAACCTTTGGCCCAGAGATCAAAGTTCGCAAGCTGGCTGTCCGAGCACAGGTCGATTTTGTTCGCGACCAGTACATCCGCAATGGCTGCCTGATCCTGGAACTGGACGTCCTTCAAGACGCGCGAATCATCCAGCCGCCTTGGGTCAACCAGACAGAAGGTGGACTCAACCGATAGGAGGTCAGTGTAAAACTCGCCGCGCAAAATACGCATAATCTGTTCGGGATGCCCCAGTCCGGTGGGCTCGATCAACAACCGGTCAGGTTGTGCTTGCTGAATCAGCATATTGAGCCCCATCTGCATGGGCAGGCCGGCCACGCAGCACATGCAGCCACCAGGCACTTCCCGAACCATGGCGCCACGAGCGCGTAGCAGGGCTCCATCGATCCCGACTTCGCCAAATTCGTTCACCAGTACAGCCCAGATTTCGCCCTCCGGCTTGTGCTGCAACAGGTCGAGAATCGCGGTGGTTTTCCCCGCCCCGAGAAAACCCACAATCAGGTGGGTTGGTATTGGTCGTGTCATGAGTGATTCCCGTCAGACACCGCAAATGAAAATGGATACCGGGCCTATGCAGACGGCGGCTTGCTGTCTTCCAGCTTAAGACCCACCTTGGTGACGCTGTCGGCGTCCGTTGCCCGTGCAACCAGCGATACAGGCCCCAGCGTGACCCTGTCACCCACAACCGGATGACCCTTGGTGCGACGGGCGAAACATTCGGCCAGCGACAAATCTGGGGGCAGCTCATCAAACTCGATCCCATAGACCTGCTCCACATCACCCAGCAAGGCATCGCCGTTCAGCACGAAGTCGCCAAAGAAGGCGCGTTCCCTCAAATGCTGGGGCGGCTGACGACCGCTCAGTGCATGGCCCAGTTCCACCAGATTCTCGGACAGCGCGAACAACGCAAGCACGTCGCCTTCCTGCACCTCGAGCTCAGGAGAGGGCGCGATACAGCCACGATCCCTGAAGATCCCCGCCACCGCCGCCCGCTCGGGCAGGTTCAGCCTGTTCAGCGGCCGTGGCTCACCCCAGCGCTCCCCTCTGAGGGGAAACAGCATCAATTCGTGATCGCCGGCCGCCGCTATATCCAGCGGCAAGCGGCGGTATGGTTCAGTGGGAGCCGGCACTTCCAGCTTGAGCCAGCGGGCAAATCCAGCCAGCGAACTGCCCTGTACGACCAGCGAAATCAAAACCACGAAGAAGGCGATATTGAACAGCAATTGCGCTTCCGGCAAACCATACATCACCGGAAACAGGGCCAGCACGATGGGTACAGCACCGCGCAGCCCCACCCAGCTGATAAACGTCAGCTCCCGACGGTTGAACCCGAAAGGCCAGAGCGTGGTAAAAACGGCCAACGGCCGCGCAAACAGTATCAGCACCAAGGACAACAACAAGGCGCTGCCGGCAATCGGTAGCATATCGACCGGTTTCACGAGTAAGCCGAGAATCAGGAACAGGCTCATTTGCGCAAACCAGGCCAGCCCATCGTGAGCCTGCAGAATCATGGGCATCATGCGTACCTGCCGGTTACCCATAACAACACCGGCAAGATAAACTGCAAGGAAACCGCTACCACCGAGACCGTTTGCCGCCGAGAACAGCGCCATGCCGGCAGCCACCACCAGCAGTGGGTAAAGCGCCGGCAGCAGGTGCGAACGATTGACCAGCCAGGCCAACGCCCGACCACCGAGCACTCCCAGCAATGCGCCGATACCGAATTGCTGCACCAGCAGCAGAACGGCGCCCCATACCGAACTCTCGGAACCGGTTTCTACCAGCGCCAGCAGCATCAGCGTGAGAAAAATCGCCATCGGGTCGTTGCTGCCCGACTCGATTTCCAGCGTCGCACTGACTCGTTCATTCAGATGTAATCCGCGCCCCTGCAACAAGGAAAATACCGCTGCAGCATCGGTGGAGGAGATCAGTGCTCCCATCAGCAGCGCCGTCATCCAGTTCAGATCGAACAGCCAGTACGCGACCGCACCGCAGATAACAGCGGTCATGAGGACGCCGATTGAAGCCAGCACCAGCGCCGGTTTGAGGCCAACGCGGAAAGTCTCAGCCCGGGTACGCATACCACCGTCGAGCAGAATCACCGCCAACGCGAGGTTGCCGACAAAAAAGGCCACTTCAAAATTATCAAACCGGATACCGCCGGGGCCGTCTTCGCCCATGAGCATGCCGACGCCGAGAAATATCAACAGCACGGGCATGCCGAGCCGGCTGGAAAGGGGGCTAAGCAGAATGCTGATGACCAGCATTGATGCGCCGATCAGGGTAAGCGTTGGGTCCATATCATCTCCACCAGTTAACCTGATAATAACAGTTCAGGCAGCGCCCAACGCCCATTTCATTATAAATTTTAAATATTTAGCGCCGCTTGTGAAACCAGGAAAAGGTCTGAAAAGACCGCTCAGTAAGCGGAAGGTTCCTTTGGCATCGAGACAACCTGATCGCGGCCGCCTGATTTGGCAGCGTAAAGTAGCGTATCCAAACGCTTGAAGGCATCCTCCCTGGATTCGTCCAATTGTACTTCGACGACACCGAAGCTTGCCGTCATATGGCCATTGAATGGCAACGGCATCTGACGAATCGACTCCAGCAGGCTTTGCGCGAGACGCACAGCCCCCTCTGCAACCGTGTCTTCACACAGAATCAGAAATTCTTCACCACCCAAGCGGTAGACAACGTCGGTCGAGCGCACTTCGTTGCTGAGCAATCGCCCGAGACGCACCAGCACCTCGTCACCCGCTGCATGACCGTGGCTGTCATTGATGCGTTTGAAATGGTCGATATCCAGCATGACAATTGAAAATGGCACCTGCTTTCGATGGAAGCGTGCCATATCCCTATCCCAATGGGTCTCAAGGTGGCGACGATTGAAGGCACCGGTCAGCGGGTCAACCGTGGCTTCCTGACGCAACCCAAACTCCAGTTTTTTAATCTCGGTGATATCATTCAGATAACCATGCCAGAGGATAGCGCCATCATCCAGCCGCCGGGGAAGTGCCTCACCCCGCAACCAGCGTTCACCATGACGCGGCAGCGATACACGGAACTCGCAGAGCCAGCGTGACAGTGTATCTGCAGACAAGCGGACGGATGAACGCACCATTGTCTCGTCTACCGGGTCGATTCTCCCGAACACCAGCGCTGCGTTACCTTGAGCCTCTTCCTGCGTCATCTCCAGCAAATGTTTGACGCCATTGCTGACATAAAGAAAGCGGTCTGAACCGTCAGACTTCAACAGATATTGAAAGATCATTCCCGGTACGCTGGCCGTCAGCTCCTGGAATAGTTTGTCACTGCGCTCCAGTGCGGCCACCGCCTCCAGATAATCCGTCATATCGAGCCCGATCGCGAGATATCCCAAGTGCAGGCCGTTGTCGTCACGAATGCTCGATAACGTCAGACGAACCTGCCGGTGTTCGCCGTTTTTGCGCCGATAGGTCCAGCGTCCTGCACGCAAATCAGGCCGGGCGACACAGGCTGCCAATACACCCATACCCTGGATGGAACGACCCGTCTGACGGCTGAGCGTGGCTTCCCAGGCGGTTATCTCCGATGGCAGGTGGAAATCCACAGGCGTCAGACGACCAATCACTTCCTTTGAGTCGTACCCCAACAGCCGCTCTGCACCTCGATTAAACAGGGTGACCGTACCCAGAGGATCAGTCGCGATAATTGAGACATCCTCTGCAGACGCCAGCAATCCCGACAGGAAACCGTTAACCTCACGCAAGGCCAGCTCGGCCCGCTTAACATCATCAATATCAGAATGGGTACCGATCACCCTGGCCGGTTGCCCCGGCGCCAGCCACTCAATCACCTTGCCCCGATCAAGAATCCATTTGTAATGACCGTCTTTGCAAAGCAGGCGATGCACATCCTCGTAGTAAGGCGTCTCGCCCCGAAGGTGCTCTTCAAGACTGGCCTGACTGCTATCTTCATCGTCCGGATGTTTGCGACTGATCCATTCCGAAAGTGTATTGCCGATTTCATCATGGCTATAGCCCAATAACGCTTTCCAGCCATCCGAAAAAAAGACCTCATTTGTTCGCAGGTCCCAGTCCCAGACGCCGTCACCTGAGCCTTCAAGCGCAAACTGCCAGCGCGCTTCTGATTCGGACAAGGCTTTCAGCGTGGACTGCAATTCGCTTGTCTTGCTGGCTACCATTCTCCGCGCGCGGGAACGCTGGAGCAGCACCAGCGCGATATAGCCGGCAACCAGAACGGATACAATCCCACCGGAAACAAACACAAAAAGGGCGGTTGGGCGCCGTTCCCAGTCAGAAGAATGCGTCGGCACAGCGGATACCTGAAGGGTTCTGTCTGCGACATTCATGTCACGGCTGAACAGCAAACCACTGCCGTCGTTGCCGGCGCCGTTGCCGCTGAACAGGGTTTGAACCGCATCCGGGTCAGTGGTATCCACAAAAGAGAAGTTAAAGTCGTGACCGCCGACCTGTGCCGCTGAAGCCACGTCCGCCAGATTGAACAGCCTTAACCCAAGCCCGACAAACCCCCGCAGATTGCCGAAGTGGTGATCGGTAATATCCTGCACCGCCCCTCTGGCATATACCGGCGCAAACACCAGCACCCCCGAACTCTGGACCGGATCGTCAATGGTTCTGACATCACTGACCACCACTGCGCTGCCTTGCGCCATCGCATCCTCATACGCCGCCACGCGCCGGGGCAGATAACTCACATCAACCCCTTCGATGCTTGGCTGGGGGGCTGTTGAATTCACAAACGAGATCGGAAAGTGGCGCTGGACATCCCCGGACGAAAGTAGCTCCACAGCCGGCGGTTTGCGCAAATGGAAACGCGGACCATAAAAAAGCCGCATATGATCAAGGTAAGAGGCGAGGCGGGTAGTGGGGATATTTTCGATCCAGGCAATCGTCATCTCCAGACGATCGGACAAGCGCACCATCTGATCGAACTCATCTTTCGTGAGATTCGGATTGAGCGTGATAAAGCGCCGAACGGTGTCCAGCTCGCGAAGCTGCGCCTGTAGCAACTCCTCAATCAACAGAATGCGGGAGCGCGCTTCCTGTTCGAAGCGCGCCTGGACGATCTGGCGTTCGACCTCGTCCGCTTTCAGCGCAAGAATGGCCGTTAATACGAAGCCGGCCACAAGCGAGACCAGCACGGGCCATCCCTGAGTGAGTATTCGCCGCATTGCAGACTGGGGATCTGTTGCCAAAGTACGATCCAGACGAGTTGCCGGTTTTACTCAACTCTAACACAGGGTTGCCAACCCTGCCTGCGACCACCCTTGCCAGCCGGCAGGCCGGCGCTTATATTGCGGGTGAGGCAATCCTCATGCGGGTGTAGCTCAATGGCAGAGCAGAAGCTTCCCAAGCTTACGACGAGGGTTCGATTCCCTTCACCCGCTCCATACTTTCCCCTTGGCTTCGATTCCCCCTCACGTCATTCGCCACTTCCGGCGGACCGAACATCAGCCTCAGCCGCTGCTTTAATGACAGGCCGGGCAGGCAGACATCGCGAAACATGTCTTTCCATTCGTGAAAATTAAGCGCCACCGGGTTGTGGGTGTGGATCTGGCGGGGAATGCCGTAGTCCGGCTGATTGTCTTCCTGTTCCTCTACAAAGGTGCCGAATAGCCGGTCCCAGATAATCAGGATGCCGCCATAGTTGCGATCGATGTAGATCGGGTTACGGCCGTGGTGAGCCCTGTGGTGGGACGGGGTATTGAAGAACCACTCCAGCACGCCGAGTTTGCCGACCACCTGGGTATGGATAAAAAACTGGTACGCCAGACTCATGGCCACGACGAAAATCACCGATTCAGGCGGAAAGCCGATCAATACAATCGGCAGCCAGAACAGCCACATACCGGTAATCGGATAGGTAATGCTCTGGCGAAACGCGGTCGACAGGTTAAGCTTTTCCGACGAGTGATGCACCACGTGAGAACACCAGAACCAACGGATCCGATGGTGCGCACGATGGAACCAGTAGTAGACAAAATCCTGCACCACAAACAGCATCAGGATAGTCCAGCCGTTGAACGGTATATCAAACAGCCGGACATCGAAAAACGCGTTGTAGACTACGATGGTCAGCAGGGCGGCAATGACATCGCTGGCCTGGTACAACCCCGCCAGCGTCATATTGCTGATGGTGTCTACCCAGGTGTAACCAGCAGAGGGGTAGCGTTGCTGGTTGCCCCGCAAATGCCACCATTCGCCCGCCATCGTCAGAAAGAAGACGGGAGCAAGGACGAGGGTGACCAGATGGGGATCAAACCCCAGCAAATCGGTCAGTGGCGTGGGTGACATGGCAGCTCCGGTTTAACCTTTGATGGAAACCAGTATGCCACCCGCTGTCCGATTTAACGTTGACGAATTCCGACGAATCCACTCGCAAATAGCGTCAATGCAGTTTCAGACGCGGCTGCATCGCCCGACTCACCCGATCCATCAGCCAGATCACGCCAACACGCAGGAAGCCGTGCAGTGCCACCTGATGCATGCGGTAGAGCGAGATGTAAAACAGTCGCGCAACCTTGCCTTCAATGTACATGCTGCGACCGGTGAGATTGCCCATCAGGTTGCCGACTGTGGTGTAACGGCTGAAGTTGATCAACGACCCATGATCGTTGTAAACGAAATCCACCGGCGGCTTGCCCTGCAGACGGTTTACCAGGGTTTCATAGAGGGTATCCGCCTGCTGATGCGCCGCCTGGGCTCGCGGTGGCACCGGGCGGTCAGAATCCGGCTGAGGGCAGGCCACACAGTCGCCCAGGCCGAACACATTCTCGTCCCGCGTGGTCTGCAGATTCTGGTTCACGACCAGCTGATTACCGCGGTTGGTCTCCAGACCGCCCAGTTCATGCAGGAATGCCGGTGCCTTGATGCCGGCTGCCCATATGGTCATTTCAGACGGCACTTCGGTTCCGTCTTTCATAACGAAACTGTGCTTGCGCACTTCCGCAACCGGCTGGCCAGTCTGGACCTCAACGTTATGGCGCTCCAGCTCACGCGTCGCGGCAGCTGACAGTCGTGTGGGCAAAGCCGGCAGAATACGATCAGCCGCTTCGATAACCCGAATGGTCACGTCTTCCGGGCGCAGATGGTTCATGCCGTACACCGGCAGCTCACGGGACGCCAGACGCAACTCGGCCGCCAGCTCTACCCCGGTTGCGCCGGCGCCGATAATGCTGATGGGCAGCTCATGGTCGCGGCCTTCCTGTGCTTCGTGATTCTTGCGCAGGAAGGCATTCAGCATCAGCTGATGAAAACGATGGGCCTGCCCGAGACTGTCGAGGAACAGGCAATGGTCCTGCGCGCCCGGTGTGCCGAAATCGTTGGCGGTGCTGCCAACCGAAATCACCAGCGTGTCATAGGCAATCCGCCGTTCAGGCACGACTTCTGCGCCTTCGTGGTCGTGAAATGCTTCGACCACCACTTCCCGCTGTTCACGATCAAGCCCGCACATACGCCCGAGCTGAAACTCGTAGCGATGCTTGCGCGCGTGGGCACGGTAATTGATTTCGTTGGCACTGGCATCAAGCGAGCCGGAGGCCACTTCGTGCAGCAAGGGTTTCCAGACGTGGGTCAAACCTGAATCAAGCAGTGTGATGCGCGCTTTTTTACGCTTGCCGAGTTTATTGCCGAGGCGAGTGACCAGTTCGAGGCCGCCAGCCCCGCCACCGACAACCACTATGTGGTGCAGTTTATCCTGTTGCTGATTTTCCATATCAAACATCTCATAAGAAAAGACAGCCAAATGCTCTGGTATAAAAGCCTTTGGCTGTCTTCACTTGCCCTTTACATCCGGGCGACAGTGGAAAAGCAACTCATCCTAACGTGAAGGGTATAGGGGAACAAACCGGTAAGTTCAGGCAGATCAATGCGCTGGCGACTTCTGCGTATAGCCATCCAGTATACTGACCATATCATCCGCCACCTGTTCGACGGTCAGCGCCGGCACATCGCGCTGGGCAAATGACCGTAACCCCATGATCTGGGCCTGTAACAGGCGCGCCAGACGGACACAATCGACCCCTGGTTTCAGCTCACCCGCATCTCGCGCCTCCGTTAGCACCGCAAACAAACCCTGTTCCAGTGCTTCCAGAAGCTCATTGGCCTTGCGTTGTATCGCCTCGTCCTGGTAGTTAATTTCCAGCAGTGTTTTAACGATCATACAGGCCGCAGCCGGTGGAGTGGGTGCGTTTTTGGCAATACAGGTTCGTGCCAGTTCACGCAGATAGGCGCTGATACCGCCAATAACAGAATCAGACGCGTTGATGTGAGCACGCAGCGATACTCCCATCCGGCCCGCATATACATCCAGCGCTTCGAGAAAGAGCCCGCTCTTCGAGCCAAACGCGGCATACAGGCTACCCGGGCGCATATCCAGCGCCTGCTCGATGTGCTTCAGTGACGTGGCGTAATAACCCCGTTGCCAGAACAGTGCGACGGCCTTTTCCAGTGCAAGCTGGCGATCATATTTTACAACGCGGGGCATACTGCCTTCTCCCGACACATCCCGGAATCTATAGCCGAGAAGTTCTGAGCAAATCTGAATGATCACTCAATTTTAACTTGAGTGATCATTCAATAATAGTTACGGTGACTCTCAAGTTGAGCAACCGCTCAAAAAAGAAAATGCAAAGCCAAACTTGAGGAGGCAATGTATGAGCGATTTCAAGAAACATGATCGGGCATCTGCACCTGAAGCGTCCAAAGCCCTTATCGACAAATCTGAAGCTACATTCGGTCGACTTCCCGGCTTGCACGCCATTATGGCGGAATCTCCCGGACTGCTTGAGGGCTACCAGACCCTTCACCGGTTGTTCCAGGACACCAGTTTTGATGCCGACGAGCTAACCGTGGTCTGGCAGACAATCAACGTTGAGCATGAGTGCCACTACTGTGTACCGGCTCATACCGGTATCGCCAAAATGATGAAGGTCTCCGACGACATCATTGATGCGCTGCGTGATGAGACGCCATTGCCCAGCGACAAACTGGAAGCGCTGCGCACCTTCACTCTGGCGATGGTACGTACTCGCGGCAACGTGACCGAGCAAGACCTGCAAGCCTTCTATGATGCCGGCTACGCACAGCGCCAGGTACTGGAAGTCATTCTTGGCCTGTCACAAAAAGTGATGAGCAACTACGTCAATCATATTGCGCAAACGCCAATTGACGAGCCATTCAAAAAATTCGAGTGGAAAAAGGCGAAGTAATTACGCCCTATTGCTCACTCCCCTGGGTGCGGCCACTGTGCCGTGCCCCGTCCCAACAGGGCAAAAGAAAACACGCCTATTCTCGCCTCCCTGAACGATCGCTTTATCCTCCGTGGCAGAAGCGCTACCAGCCAGTTGGCAACCCCTTATTCGCCAGATTCCTCCCGCGCGCCCCCAACCCCCGGGACATCGCGTTTAAAGGATGACGAATCGTTTAGCCACTGCATCTCCACTGGACATAGACGAAACGCCCCTGTTACAACATTAGCATCCACACCCGACAGAGGAATCAATTGTGAAGCTTGAAGTCAAAGGACTCCCGGACCAACAACCCATTCCCGAAATCTTCGCGTTTGGCGTGTTCAATGAAGCAGACCACATGAGCTTTGGCCGCAATCGCAACCCAGAACTTGTCTGGTCAGATGTGCCGGAAGACACGCGCAGCTTTGCGGTCGTGATGTTTGATGAAGACGTGCCCAGCGTAGCTGATGACGTCAATCAGGAAGACAAAACCATTCCGAAGGACCTGGAACGGGTCGATTTTTTCCACTGGTTGCTGGTCGATATTCCGCCCAACATTAACCAGATCGCCGAGGGTACCGACAGCGACGGCGTGATTCCCAAAGGCAAGCCGGTTGCACGCGATTCCATCGGCAAGCCAGGCGTGAATACCTTTACCCATTTTCTGGCGGGTAATCCGGATATGGCCGGCACCTATACCGGCTACGACGGCCCCTGTCCGCCCTGGAACGATGAGCGGGTGCACCGCTATCACTTTGAGGTCTACGCGCTGGATGTTGCCTCGCTAGAACTGAGCGACGGCTTTGAAGGCGACGCTGTCAGAGAGGCGATGAAAGGCCACGTGCTGGACAGCGCAAGGGTCAGCGGTACCTATACCCTGAACCCGGAACTGCGCTAACCGGGCCCGCCAGCCACAAAAAAGCCGGGCAGCCCCAATGAGCTGCCCGGCTTTTATGACCGGTCATCAGACCCCGGTCAGTGATGCAGGATCTGCTGCAGGAACTTCTGGGTACGCGCTTCACGAGGGTTATCAAAAAACTCGTGGGGCGGTGCCGATTCGACAATCTCACCCGCATCCATAAAGATCACCCTGTCAGCCACTGTTTTTGCAAAACCCATCTCGTGGGTTACGCAAATCATGGTCATGCCGCTGCCTGCCAACTCGATCATGACATCCAGCACTTCCTTGATCATCTCCGGGTCCAGCGCCGATGTCGGCTCGTCGAACAGCATGATTTTCGGCTTCATGCACAGCGCCCGTGCAATCGCGACCCGCTGCTGCTGACCACCTGAAAGCTGCCCGGGAAACTTGTTCGCCTGCTCCGGAATTTTTACCCGCTCCAGGTATTCCATTGCCGTTGCTTCCGCTTCCTTGCGAGGCGTCTTGCGCACCCAGATTGGTGCCACGCAGCAGTTTTCCAGAACGGTCATATGGGGAAACAGATTGAAGTGCTGGAACACCATGCCAACTTCCCGGCGCACCGAATCAATCTGGCGTATATCGTTAGTCAGTTCCACATCATCGACAATGATTTTACCCTGCTGGTGCTCTTCCAACCGGTTGATACAGCGTATAAACGTCGATTTACCCGAACCTGAAGGGCCACAGATGACGATCCGCTCGCCTTGTGCCACGTTAAGGTTGAGATTTTTCAGTACGTGAAACTGGCCGTACCACTTGTGCATATCCTCGACGCGGATAATGGTTTTCTCCGCCTTGGCGGAACCTACTGCATCGCCGTCACTGCGGTCCTGCTGTGTTTGCATTTGTTCAGTCATTTTGCGTATCCATCAGGTCTTGTGACCGGTATCCAACTTGCGTTCAAGGTTCTGGCTATAGCGCGACATGCCAAAGCAGAACACCCAGAAACAGAAAGCGACAAAGACATAACCCTCAATAGCCACGTTCTGCCAGGCCGGGTCGGTCACCGTCGACTGCACCGTACCGAGGATGTCGAACAGGCCGATGATCAGCACCAGCGTGGTGTCCATGAACAGTGAGATGAAGGTGTTAACAATGCCCGGTATGACAAGCGTCAGCGCCTGGGGCAGGATGATCAATCGCATCTTGCGCCAGTAACCCAGCCCGAGTGCACTGCCCGCCTCGTATTGCCCTCTGGGAATCGCCTGCAGACCACCACGAATGACTTCCGCCATGTAAGCCGACTGCCATAATGTGAGGCCGATGAGTGCCCGCATCAGTTTCTCGAAGTTCATCCCTTCCGGCAGGAACAGCGGCAGCATCACCGAAGCCATAAACAGCACGGTAATCAGCGGCACCGCCCGCCAGACTTCGATGAAAATAACGCAGAAACCACGGATGATCGGCATTTCCGACCGTCGCCCCAGGGCCAGCACAACACCAAGCGGCAATGAGCCCAGAATCCCGATGTAGGCCAGAATCAGGGTCAGCATCAGCCCGCCCCATTTGCTGCTTTGCACCTCTTCAAGGCCAAACCAGCCACCCGGAATGAGGAAGTAGCCAATGATCGGCAAGCCGGTCATACCGAAAATGCCAAACCAGCGACGGCCCGGAAAACGCTCGATAAACTGGGGCACAAAAGCGACCGCCAGCAGTGCGAACATGATGTCCACACGCCATTGCAGCTCATCCGGATAGAAGCCATACATGAAGAAATTCATGCGTTGATTGATAAACAGCCAGCAGGCGCCCGCACTGGTGCAGTCACTGGGCGATTCGCCAGCGAAGTTGGCATCAAAAAATGCCCAGTTCAGCAGCGGCCAGAGACTGGTCACCAGCAAGTAGCCGACCACCAGGGTCAACAGAATGTTGTACCAGGTATTGAACAGATTGTTCCGCACCCACTGAACGGGGGCGAACGCGCGTACAGGAGGTGCCATGGATTCGCTCATCATCTCTCCTTAAGCGCGACTGCGCGGTTGTAGATATTCATAAAGAAGGAGATCAACAAGCTGACAGCGAGATACACCGCCATTGTCATGGCCACCACTTCTACCGCCTGACCGGTCTGATTCAACGTCGTGCCCATAAAGACCGACACCAGATCGGGATAACCGATCGCTGTCGCCAGCGAGGAGTTCTTGAACAGGTTCAGATACTGACTGGTCAGTGGGGGAATAATCACGCGCATGGCCTGGGGGATCACCACCAATCGCAATGTCATGCCGGAATGCAGACCCAGCGCACGGGCGGCCTCTGTCTGCCCCTTGCTGACCGACAGAATCCCCGAGCGTACGATCTCAGCAATGTAGGACGCCGTGAACAGGGTCAGCGCCACCCATAGCGCGGCCAGTTCCGGCAGCACAGTATAGCCACCGCCAAAGTTGAAGCCCTTGAGTTCCGGTACGCTCCACTCCAGAGGTCCGCCGGTTATCAGGTAAGCCAGTACTGGCAACGCAATCAGCACCACAAGGCTGACTTTCACGGTCGGAAAGATCTGACCGGTCGCAAGCTGCCGTTTATGGGCCCAACGTTTGATGACAACCACCGCAGCGATAGCGAAAACAATCGCTGCGATCACCCAGCCAAAGCCCGGTTGGGTGATCGGTTCTGGCACCGAGAGCCCGCGATTGTTCAGGAAGATCATCCCGCCCATATCCATACTTTGCCGTGGTGACGGCAGAGCGCCCAGGACCGCGAAGTACCAGAAAAAGATCTGCAGCAGGATGGGGATATTGCGGATCACCTCGATGTAGACCAGCGACAATTTGGCAATCAGCCAGTTGCTCGACAGGCGGGCCACACCGATCACAAAGCCCAGGATCGTGGCCGTTACAATGCCCATGGCAGACACCAGCAAGGTGTTTAACAGACCAACAAAGAAAGTTCGCCCGTAGCTCATGGTGGCATCGTAGGGGATCAGACTCATGATGATGCCGAAGCCGGCAGACTGATCAAGGAAGCCGAAACCGGTACTGATACCACGACTTTCCATATTGGTCAGCGTGTTATCGAACAGTGTCCAGCCGGCATAGAAAACCGCGACTATCGCCGCGGCCTGAAAGAAAAGAGCCCTCACTCGCGGATCATTCCACGGCTTGGGTTGCGCAGCGTTAGGTTTAACTTGGTTCATGCAGAATCCCGAAAGCACCCATGCGGAAAACGTGAATCTCGGCATCACCAGCGGGCCGTTAGCCGGCCCGCTGGTGTCTGGTTGCTATATCAGGAATTAACGCACTGGCGGCGCGTACAGGATACCGCCATCATTCCAGAGCGCATTGATTCCGCGGTCCAGTCCGAGCGGCGTGTCCGGACCAACGTTACGGTCGTACATTTCACCGTAGTTACCAACTTCCTTCACCACTTTGTAGCCAAAGTCAGCCGGCAAGCCGAGTTTCTCGCCCATGTCACCATCGGTGCCCAACAGGCGCTGGATATTCGGGTTGTCCGACTTTTTCATGTCGTCCACGTTATCCATGGTCACGCCCAGTTCTTCAGCGTTGATCTGCACCGACAACACCCACTTCACGATGTTGAACCACTGATCGTCGCCCTGGCGCACAACCGGGCCCAGAGGCTCCTTGGAAATGGTGTTTGGCAGAATGATCGCGCTGTTAGGATCGGTCAGCTTCGAACGCAATGCCGCCAACTGCGAACGGTCAGACGTCAGAACGTCACAACGGCCGGCAGCAAAACCCTGAACCGTCTGCTCCGAGGTGTCGAATACCAGCGGCTTGAACTTCATGCCCTTGGCACGGAAATAATCCGCAAGGTTCAGCTCAGTAGTGGTCCCTGCCTGAATACAGACTGTGGCACCATCCAGTTCCTCAGCATCCTTTACGCCCAGATCTTTCTTCACCAGAAAGCCCTGACCGTCATAGTAGTTTACGCCGGCAAAGTTCAGGCCCAGTGATGCATCACGGGTCAGCGTCCAGGTGGTGTTACGGGACAGTACGTCGATTTCGCCGGACTGCAGCGCGGTGAAGCGCTCTTTTGCAGTCAATGGGGTGAACTCAACAGCCGAGCCCTTGCCGAAAACCGCCGCCGCAATTGCGCGGCAGGTATCAACGTCAATACCTGTCCAGTTACCTTTGTCGTCAGGCTGAGAGAAGCCAGGCAGACCCGACGTCACACCACACTGGAGATGACCTTTTTCCTTGACGCTATCAAGCGTTGAAGCCGCCATCGCGGTGCCCGTCATAAAGGTACCGACAAGGACGGCGGTTCCTGCAGCGAGTGAAATCAGTTTTTTCATTATAAGTTGTCTCCAAAATCGGTTGTGTGCATAACAACCTGGCAACAGCAAGGCCTAAGCCAATCTTTGCAAGTTGTTGATATTGTTGTATTTGTGATATTTATCTGCTCAAAACCACTGCTTTTTACCCTCAACCAGATGCAATGAGCGGCGCTGCTGCACACTTCTGGTGCGCCTGCCAGCCATCCGCGCTGATTGATATGGGCTAGGTCTAGCATAGAATAAAATTGCAGCTTGCACCGAATTGGAATGCATTACAGATGGGGTTTGTTATGTCGTATTTGATGACACAAGTTGGATAACCCCTTGGTATCAAGGAGCCCTGAGGCAGGAGACGTTGGCGGAAGCAAAGCCTAGTAAAAAGGTCTAATCGTCAACTATTTTTATCACGGCTATCTTGGAGCGCCTGCGCTATATTCAGTTTGACGCGACGGAAATAATCCTCATTAACTTGCTGACTGGAGTGCTTTTGCAGCACGGTCGCGCTGTTGCGAAGATTATTCACAAGCGCGCGACAGTGACGACACATCATCAGATGCACCTTCACTGAAAGTCGCTGGCCTGGGCTCAGCTCCCCATCAATATAGTCACTGGCCACGACGGCCAGATCACGACACATCAGCATTTGCCTGTCTCCCGAAACGTTTCCACCATCAAAAATATCCGCTGCCGGGCCCGGTGCAGTATCACCCTCAGGTTAGATGCAGAAACTCCCAGGATGTTACAGACGTCTTCTGATTTATGCTGATGCGCCTCGTATAGCATTAATGCCGAGCGATGCTGCTCCGGCAATGCCGTCAGGTGCTTGTCGAGACAAGCCTTGAGCGCACCGCTTTCCAGCCATTGCTCGGCCGATTCGGTAGTTTTCAAGCGCGGCGGCTCGGACCAGGTGCCCCGGGTCCGGAACCGCGAATCCAGTGCCGGCTCCAACGGTTCCGAAAAATCCATCGCGATCTCCCGCCCCGCTTTACGCAGCCCGTCTTTTGCCTGGTTGGCCACAATCCGGTGCAGCCAGGTTTTCAGACTGGCACGCCCCTCAAATGATTGAATTGCCTGAACCACCTTGATCCAAACCTCCTGAACAGCATCCTCGGCAGAGGCAGGATCAAGATAAAAGCGCGCCACCAATAACATCGAAGGCGTGTAGGCACGCACCGCCTCATCAAATGCAGCCTGCTCTCCGGCCTGCAGACGCTTGATCAGCGAGGATTCATCACCACTTCTGGCTGACGATTCACCTGTTTTCACCATACTCTAGCGCTTCCTCTCGTTATAAAAATGCTGCACGCTGACGCGGCAACATACGGCCTCGAACCATCGAAAACCGGCCTGAGGTGGACGCTGTTTTTCTTCAAAAGTTCACCTGTAACAAATAATCCGCCGATGCGTCTCTGTTAGTAGATGCACAGTGATGGATGCATCCTCTAACGAAAAGCTGACGTACAAAAGAAGCATGACCAACACCTGACGTATCCTGGAGACCTGTTGATGACGTCTGCAATCGGTACCACCCTGACCGCTGTCGCACTGATGATATTGAGTATAGGCGCAGCCGGCGCAACCTCCTTCGACCACAGTCACGGTCGCTGGAATGGCCTTCTGCAAGCTCACGTCAGCTATATTGAAGACGGCATTGCGTCGACGGTTGATTATGATGGCTTCGCCAAAGACGAGAAGGCGCTCGACCGTTATCTCGGCTCGCTCTCGGCCGTGTCCCTGCAAACGCTTGATGGTTGGCCGAAAGAACAGCGGCTGGCGTTTCTGATCAACGCCTACAACGCCTTTACTGTTAAGCTCATCCTCAACCATTATCCGGGCCTCGAGTCGATTCGCGACATTGGCAATATTTTTCAGTCGCCCTGGTCACGCTCGTTTTTCACGCTGCTGGGAAAAGAACGCAGCCTGGATGAGCTGGAACACGAGATGATCCGCGAGTGGTTCAACGAGCCGCGCATTCATATGGCAGTGAACTGCGCCTCTGTCGGCTGCCCAGCGCTGGCCGCGTCGGCCTACACCGGCGATTCGCTGGATGCTCAGCTAGACAAGGCGGTGGAGCGCTTCTTGTCCGATTCGACACGCAATCGTTATCTCTCTGTGACAAATCGGTACGAAGTCTCCTCTATCTTTGACTGGTATGGCGATGACTGGAATCGCGATAGCAGCTATCCCGGTGGCGTAAGGGCGTTTCTGAATGAGCATATCGGCCTGATGGCTCAAGCGAAGGTGCCTGACAAGGCCACTTTGAACAAGGCTGAAATCAAGTTCCTGGACTACGACTGGGCACTGAACACGCAAGAATATTCAAGGGAGTAAACATGGCATTTGACTTGGCCAATGCACAGCGTATTCCGGCCGCCGAGCTGGCGACACCGCGCAACCGCGATAGTTGGACGCACACCCGGGAGGGTGAGGCGCGCGGTTATATTGATGCGGACCAGCTCAAGGAGCTGTGGATCCATACCGGCACCGCCTGCAACCTTGCCTGTCCGTTCTGTCTCGAAGGTTCGCACCCCGGCGATGGCCGTATTCCGGGCATGAAACTGGATGATGTGCGCCCGTTTATTCACGAAGCCATCGACATGGGCGTCGAGCAGTTTTCATTTACTGGCGGCGAGCCCTTTGTGATTCGCGATTTCGTCAACATTCTGGACTACGCCAGCCAGCACCGCCCCTGCTTCGTGCTGACCAATGCCACAGATCCATTACTGAAGCGCACACACCAACTGCTGCCGTTGCGCGACAATGCCTATCCGATTCGTTTTCGGGTCAGTCTTGATTTCCCGGATGCGGCCAAACACGACGTGGATCGCGGCGAAGGAAGTTTTGACAAGGCTCTGGAAGGCATTCGCTGGTTGCACAACAACGGCTTTGCGGTATCCATTGCCCGCCAGATAGAGGATGGCGAAGTGGCGCCTGAGGTCGAAGCCCGTTTCCGCGCGATATTCCGGGAATGGGGCATCCCTGAAGACCTGGCTTTCACTGCATTCCCCGATTTCGGCATTCCCGGCTCTGAAGATGGCAGCCCCGAAATTACCGAAGGCTGCATGGACAAATTCCCCACCAAAGAGAGCCGGGCCCACTTCATGTGCACCTATACCCGCATGCTGGTGAAACGGGACGACAAAGTCCGGGTGTTTGCCTGCACGCTGGTGGACGACGATCCGGATTACGATCTGGGAAGCACGCTGCAGGAAAGCATGGACATCCGCATCATGCTCCGTCATCACCGCTGCTTTTCATGTTATCGCTTCGGCGCCAGCTGCAGCGCGCCGGTTTAAAACTGATGTTATTGACCACTTACAGGGACGTCACCACTCATGTCTTTCGCTGAAGCCAGCTTATTCTGGGGATTTCTGGTGGTGTACGGCATTATCATGTATGCCCTCTCGCCGCGCAGCCGCAATGCAGCCTCGTTCTACAAAGGTGCGGATGACAGCGGCAAGCCCGTGAGTCAGTGGTCACTCACTGCCAGCATATTCATCAGCTGGATTTTCGCCAAGTCAGTCACCAATGCCGCGAACCTTGGCGCCGCCTATGGCGTCACCGGAGGGCTGGCATACGCGACTTACTGGCTATCCATTCCGGTTGCGGGCTATATCATTTATCTGATCCGCACCCAGACCGGCGCCCGCAGTCTTCAAGAGTTTCTGACATCGCGCTTTGGCCGACTCGCTGCGGTCAGCTTCGCCGCCGCCATTCTGATCCGTCTTTATAACGAAGTATGGAGCAATACCGCGGTGGTGGGCGGCTACTTCGGCCTGCCGGGGGAGTGGCAGTATTATACCGCCGCGCTGCTGTTTACCGCTTTCACACTGGCATACAGCCTCAAAGGCGGACTTCGGAGTTCGATCTTCACCGATGTTATTCAGGCTGTGGTTTTTGTGTTCTTCGTGGCTGCGGTGCTATTCCTGATAGTACCTGCCAACGATACCAGCGCATTGCTCAGTGCCGGCGAATTCAAGCTGAACGCCGGCGCCGATCTACTGCTCGTCGCTGGTCTGCAGCTTTTCAGCTACCCGTTCCACGATCCGGTGCTGACCGACCGAGGCTTTGTGAACAGGGAAAAAACCATGCTGAAAAGCTTCGTAGTCGCCGGTTTACTGGGCTTCGTAGCGGTCTTCATCTTCAGCCTCGTAGGTGTGCACGCCCAGCTCAACGGCATCGAAGCCAACGGCAATGCCCCGGCTGCCGTGGGACAGGCGCTGGGCATGACCGCACTCTTCTTTATGAGCGTGGTGATGATGACGTCCGCCGGCTCAACCCTGGACTCCACCTTCACCTCACTGTCGAAATCGATTGCGGTCGACCTGCCCCAACTAGTCCGCAGTGCTGCGGACAAACTGCCCAGCATGCGTGTAGGCGCCGTGGTAATGGTTGCGTTCGCGATACTCGGCAACCTGCCAATGTTTGCCGGCACTGACATCCTCAAAGCCACGACCGTGTCCGGCACCATGGTCATGGGGCTGGCGCCGGTGTTTCTGTTTTACGGTTTCACCCGCTGGTCGCCCTGGAGCTTCCACCTCAGTTTCTGGAGCGGCATCGTGCTCGGGTTGATGCTGGCCATGGGGTTAATTCCTGCCAGCTGGTCAATCGGAGAAGGCCATTACGCCGCACTGCTGGGAGTGAATGCCTGGGGGATACTGATCTGCACGACCGGCTTCTTTTTACCGCTGGCGCTGCAGCGTCTGAGTGGCCGCCACACCGTTTCCACCAACGCATGAGCGAGCAACCGGGGCGCAGCTGCCCAATCCATTATCGTTATCAGCCCGAGCGATTGTGCCGTGATCCGGAGCCGGTAAAAGCCGACGTGCTTTACGTGATTGGCGGGCTATACGGCAACCCGCTGGCACTCGATGCCATTGACGCCATGGCGGCGTCCGAACAGGCCCTCGGCCGGCGAGTGAAACTGCTGTTTAACGGCGACTTCAACTGGTTTAACGCCGACGAAGACGCTTTCGTCGACGTTAACAACCGCGTGCTTGTGCACGACATTATTCAGGGCAATGTCGAATACGAACTGGCCAACCCCAGTCCGGATGCCGGTTGCGGCTGCGCCTACCCGGACTTTGTCGATAATGGCACCGTCGAACGCTCGAACCGGATCATTACGCGCCTGCAAGCCATCGCCTCTCGGCACCCCGGCATTCAGGCATCACTCAGGGCAGCACCACGCTGGCGCTGCCTCTCGTTTGGCGGTGAAACCCTGCTGATTCTCCACGGGGATCCCGAATCCCTCGCAGGCTGGGGCCTGGCCAGCGAAAACCTGTCCCGCCCGAGTCACCAGCATCAGCTGCATCAATGGTTTGCCCAAACCGGTGCAACTCTGATGGCGTGCACCCACACATGTCTGCCCGCCTTGTGGCAGCGTCATGACACCTTACTGTCACAGACCATCATCAATAATGGTTCGGCAGGCATGGGCAATCTGCATGCCGATCCCCGGGGGCTGATCACCCGCGTTTCCACTATCCCTGCGGACACCGCACTCGCATCCGCCCGCCAGGGGGACCTTGAGGTATCGCTGGTGCCGGTCGCGTTTGACGCCCAGGCCTGGGTTGCACGCTTTGACGAGTGCTGGCCGACAGGCAGTGATGCCGCCATTTCTTACCGGCAAAGAATCCTGAAGGGGACTAAACTTACGGTCGCGGATATTCGTCTGTAAGACATGAGCGAAAACGGCGAGAAGAGGGGCCGCTTAAAGCCGCTGAATACCGGCCAGGCGACGGTTTCAACGCCCTCACAGGGGCGCAAACTGGTTGCGTAAACGGCCTGTAGCAACCAACGCCATTTGATTTTTATTTCGTGGTCTATATAATTACAACCCTAAAGATTGAAGCCAGCATAACTTAATTCGCTAATTTTCAACGAGTTATGTTTGGGCAAGACCTTCAATCCAGCGGCTCCGCATTAGTAGACGCCGCGTAATTGAATTTAACTCTAAATGACTGAGTGACCAAGACCGCTATGACAAACGAAGGATCAAATACCACCGCCATCACCCTTCGCACACCGTGCAAGGATGATGGCTTCCGGCTTTACCAGTTGGTAGAACAGTGCCCACCACTGGATCCCAACTCGATCTACTGCAACTTGCTGCAATGCAGCCACTTCGCCGAAACCGGTGTTGCCGCTGAAAAGAACGGTGACTTGGTCGGCTTTATCTCCGGTTATATTCCCCCGCAGCAACCCGAGACGGTTTTCGTCTGGCAGGTTGCCGTCCACGAAAACGGACGAGGCCAAGGCCTTGCAAAACGAATGCTCAAAGCCATCGTGGCCCGTGATGTGTGTCAGAACGTCACACACATGGAAACGACGATTACTGAAGATAACGAGGCGTCCTGGGCATTGTTTCGCTCGTTTGCCCGTGATCTCGGCGCCGAGCTGACCTATTCCGAGCATTTCGAGAAAGGTACCCACTTCGGTGGCAACCACGACTCGGAATTCCTGCTCCGGATAGGCCCCTTCACGAAGCCAGTCAACGGCTAGGGATTTCGCGGCTACACAAAGTCCGTAAACCCTGACCCGACTGGCACTATCACTGGCAGCCGCCACCTGAATGCGACCGAATCCGTTCACTGGCACTGCCTTAACCTCGAACCTGACATGCTAAGAGGCAAGACAATGGAAATTTTCAAGTCGACCGAATCAGAAGTACGTGTTTATTCACGAGCGTTCCCCGTGATCTTCAACCGCGCGAAAAACGCGCATCTTTACGCTGAAGATGGCAAGGCGTACCTCGACTTTCTGGCGGGTGCAGGCTCGCTGAACTACGGTCACAACAACGACATCCTGAAAAAGGCACTGCTTGAGTACATCGAAAACGACGGTGTCAGCCAGGGTCTCGACATGTACACCACAGCCAAGCATGACTTCATGGAAGCCTACAAGAAGTACATTCTTGAGCCTCGTGATCTGGACTACAAAATGCAGTTCACCGGCCCTACCGGTACCAACTGTGTCGAAGCGGCCATGAAGTTGGCACGCAAGGTTAAAGGTCGTGACAGCATTATTTCGTTCACTAATGGTTTCCACGGTGTATCGCTGGGTGCGGTCGCCGCTACCGGTAACAAGCACCACCGCGGTGGTGCCGGCGTCGCACTGGGCAGCGTCAGCTTCATGCCGTACGACGGTTATCTGGGCGATGATGTCGACACCATCGAAATGATGGACAAGATGCTGACTGACAACTCATCAGGCATCGATCTGCCAGCGGCTGTCATCGTTGAGGCGGTGCAGGGTGAAGGTGGTCTTAACGCGGCCCGTGCCGAATGGCTCCAGAAGCTGTCCAAGCTGTGCAAGAAGCACGACATTCTGCTGATTGTTGATGACATCCAGGCAGGTAATGGCCGCACCGGCCAGTTCTTCAGCTTTGAAGAAGCCGGCATCAAGCCTGATATCGTCACCGTATCCAAGTCACTGAGTGGCTATGGTCTGCCGATGGCACTGGTACTGTTCAAGCGCGAGTTGGACGTGTGGACATCAGGTGAGCACAACGGCACCTTCCGGGGTAACAACATGGCCTTCGCTACCGCCAGGGCCGCGCTGGAGACCTACTGGAAAGACAACAGCTTCGCCGATGAAGTGAAGAAGAAGGCCGGTATCCTGAATGCAGGCCTGAAAGCGGTCAGCGACCAGTTCAAGGGCCAGTTCAAGCTCAAGGGCCGTGGCATGATGCAGGGCATCGCCTGTCGTGATGGCGATCTGGCGGGCAAGATTTGTGCTCGCGCCTTTGAGAAGGGCCTGATCATTGAAACAGCCGGGCCTGACGATGAAGTCGTCAAATGCCTGATGCCGCTGACCATCAGCGATGAAGATCTCCAACAAGGTCTGGACTTGCTCAAGCAAAGTGTTGAAGAGATCATGAAAGAAGACATGAGCCAGGCATCCTGAGGCAGTTGCAGGATGGGGAGAGCCAGCCAACGGCCGGGACGCCAGGTGGCGCAAGCGGCTCTCCCGCTCAGAATACTCCCGGCGCCCATTCAAGCGACCGAAGACCAGGATCATGACTAGCCAAGACCATACAGTAGAGAAAATTGGCGGTACGTCCATGAGCGACTTTACCGCCGTTCGTGACAATATCGTTGTTGGCGATCGCAGCGCCGACGAACTGTACCAACGCATTTTTGTGGTATCCGCCTATAGCGGCGTAACGGACGAGTTGCTGGAGCACAAGAAAACCGGCGAGCCCGGCGTTTACGCCCTGTTTGCAGATGCCGAGTCAGATTGGGCCTGGGGGGACGACCTCACCAAACTGACCCAGTTCCTGATCGACATCAACAAGCAGTTGTTTGATGACCCGATGCTCAAACAGCAGGCCGACCAGTTCATTATGGACCGCGTGGAAGGCGTCCGTGGCTGCCTGATCGATCTGCAGCGTTTGTGCTCCTACGGCCAGTTCCAGCTCGAAGAACATCTGCTGACAGTGCGTGAGATGCTCGCCGGTATCGGTGAAGCACACAGTGCATTCAACACCACGCTCAAACTGCAGGCTGAAGGCATCAACGCCCGCTTCGTCGATTTGACCGGGTGGCGCGATAACGAGTTGCTGCCGCTGGATGCCAAACTGAAGCAGGCGTTTGACAGCATTGACCTAACCCGGGAAATGCCGATCTGTACCGGCTATGCCCAGTGTGAGGAAGGGCTGATGCGCACCTTCGATCGCGGCTACAGTGAAATGACCTTCAGCCGTGTGGCGGTTATTACCGAAGCCCGTGAAGCGATTATTCACAAGGAATACCACCTGAGTTCGGCTGACCCCAAGATCGTCGGTGAAGATAAAGTGGTACCGATGGGTCGGACCAACTATGACGTCGCTGACCAGCTTGCCAACCTGGGTATGGAAGCAATCCACCCACGGGCGGCAAAGGGGCTGCGCCAGAATGATATCCCGCTGCGGGTCAAGAACACTTTCGAGCCGGAACATACCGGTACGCTCATCACCCGCGACTATGTGAGCGAGAAGCCACAGGTGGAAATCATCGCCGGTCGCAAGGGTGTATTTGCCATCGAAGTGTTTGATCAGGACATGCAGGGTGACCCGGGTTCCGATCGCCGGATTCTCGATGTACTGGCACGGTTCAAGATCCGCTGCATCAGCAAGGACACCAACGCCAACACCATCACCCATTATGCGGACAGCACACTGAAGCACGTGAAGCGTGTCGTCCGGGCACTGAAGGAAGAGTTCCCGAACGCAGAAATCTCTACCCGTAAAGTGGCGCTGGTGTCTGCTATCGGCAGTGACATGCAGGTTCCGGGCATTCTGGCCAAGACTGTGACGTCACTGGCTGAAGAAGAGATCAGCGTGCTGGCTCTGCACCAGTGTATGCGCCAGGTGGATATGCAGTTCGTGATTGATGAAGATCATTACGAAAAGGCGATCGCCAAGCTGCACGCCACACTGATCGAGCCACATAACCACGAATACGCCATCGTTGCCGCCTGATCCGGGCAACGTCAGCGTACCCCCGGCAACCCCGGGGATAACGAGTTGTCGAAGCCGGAACCGGTCGCTCGGGCTTCGATAATGGAGGACGTCTTGCCTCCCTGATCGGGCCGCCTGAACTGCGAAATTCAGGCGGTACCCGATCAACCTTCCCTTCTTGCCTTCCCCTTCTACTTCACACGCCAGGCCAAATTGATCTGCACCCATCCTCGAGTATTAACGTAAGCCGAGCGCTATCGCGACTGTCACCAGACAAACGCAGGCAACAACCGTCAACACCAGCCGCAGCTTGCGATACCAGTCCGGCCAGTAAATCCGCATCCAGCGCGCATCCACAATATACAGTGCGATATAGGCCAGCGGATAAACCACCATCTGACCTGCCAACGGCAGTAGCAGTGACAAGCCGGCTGTTACGAAAAACAGTTGGCTGATGATCAGGGTGACAACCGGCGACAACGGAAAGCAGCGATCTTCAAGTTGCAGCGCAATCGGCCAGTACACACCGGCCATAAACGCAAGAACGCCGGCGCTGTAGGTATAGAAAAGCTCGATACAGAGCGCCTCGGCCTCCGGAAAAAGCAGCACGCTGAGTGCGCCGAGGATGAATGGAATCAGTCCTGCAAGACCAATCGCAGTGGCAAGTCGGGCGACGGCAATCATCGCCGTGGCCCCTGAACCGGAATTCGCATAGGTTCGGGCTGCTCTTCTCCAAGCCCCACCATTTCGTGATACGCCGATGCGTGAACAACATCGGTCCGCAGTACCCTGAGCTCTTCCAGCGCACTCTGAGCCTGCCAGGCGCTTTTAAACAACACGGTGTTACCACTCTTATCCGATAGCACCCGCAACGTGCCCTCATGGTCGTCCGGCGGCGTCTCAAAATGCAGACGCGCAATATAGAACTGACCTTCCAGCGAGAGTAACTCGAGTAGTGCGATGCGGGGATTCTCCAGCGATTGCAGCTCGTCAAGCGTCATACGCATGATTGAGCCCTCCAATTAAATAACCGGGAGGACTTACGACTGCCAATGCTTAAAAGATCAGAAAAGAATCAGCGAACAGGAAAATCCAGACCTTCCGCCATCCGGGCGCAGGGCTCGCGCATCGGACATCCATCAAGGTGGTCATTCACCATGCCGACGGCCTGCATGAAGGCGTAAACGATGGTCGGCCCGACAAAGTTGAACCCGCGCTTCTTAAGGGCTTTCGAAAGGGCCTCGGCCTCCGGAGTGTAGACCGGCACATCCGCCATCGACGGCCAGGCATTTTGTGCAGGACGGTGACCCACAAAGCCCCACAGGAACTCTGAAAAGGATTCATCCTGCTCCCTGAATGCCAAAAAACCACGGGCATTGCGAATAATGGACTCCACTTTCAGCCGGTTACGGATGATGCCCGGATTCTGCAGCAGACTCTCGATACGCGCCTGGTCGTAACGCACAATTTTCTCAGCATCGAAGCCGTCAAAAGCCGCCTCGTAGCTGGCCTGCTTCCTGAGAATCGTAATCCAGCTCAGCCCCGCCTGCTGACCATCAAGACACAGCTTTTCAAACAGCGTCTGATCATCAGACACCGGGCGCCCCCAGACATGATCGTGATAGTCCACATATAAGGGATCTGTGCCACACCAACCGCAACGCTCGCCATCAACCGTCATTCCATTGCTCCTTCCGACACATCGTCACTAATGTAGAGACCGCTCAGGGCTGCAAGCGCTGGATCCGCCACCGATCACCTTCGCGCACATATTCAAAGCGATCATGCAGCCGGCTGGGACGCCCCTGCCAGAACTCAATGCGCTCGGGTACGACCCGATACCCGCCCCAGAACGAAGGCAAGGGGACGTCACCGTCACTGAATCGCTGCTTGATCTCCGCCACTTTCTGCTCCAGTAACCCTCGCGAAGTAATGACCTGACTCTGGTCTGACACCCAGGCGCCAATCTGGCTACCCCGCGGCCGGGATGCAAAGTACCGCAGCGACTCTGCCTTGCTGACTTTCTCCACCTTGCCCTGAACAATGACCTGCCGGTTCAGGGCGATCCAGGGAAAGAGCATGGCCGCCTGCGGATTGCCATCAAGTTCATTGGCCTTGCGGCTACCGTAATTGGTAAAGAAAACGAAGCCGTTGTCATCAAAATACTTCAGCAATACCGTTCGTAATCCGGGCATCCCATCAGCCTTTGCTGTGCCCAATGACAGGGCATTCGGCTCCAGTACACCAGCTTCACGGGCATGATTGAACCAGATTTCAAACTGCTTCACCGGATTGTCATCGAGGGCGTCACGGTCCAGACCGTCGCTCTCGAAATCCCGGCGCATATCACTGATATCCATCTATTTTCCTCACGTTAGCCGATATCCGAATGGTGCTGACCCGACTCATGATCAGACCTGACCAGGCGGCAATCACCCAATAGTAACAGCAGACTGGCACAGCCATTGCGTTGCTCTCAACAACCTTTTACAGGTATCACCCGAAACCCACGACTGTTTACGTCAGATCGGGACAACAAGCTCAACTGTTCTGATTAGTTAAACGACATATTTAGTGTCAATCTGCGAAGCGCTTTGTTAGCGTGAAACAGGTGATTGCGCCCGACTTGCGCAGACAAGCGCCTCACAGCTGTAAATGTTGACTACACTCAAAGAAAACAAGATTCAGGCTAGCGCCGCCAGGATTCCCTAGGAATGAAGCCAAAAGTCGTTGTAAAAAACCTCTTCAAAGTCTTCGGCAATAACCCGGAAGAGGCCATGCAACTGTTAGATCAGGGCATAGGCAAGGCAGAAATTTTCGAGCGTACCGGCAAAACCATTGGCGTTCTGGACGCCTCTTTTGAAATCTACGAAGGCGAGATTTTCGTGATTATGGGGCTGTCCGGTTCCGGCAAATCCACCATGGTGCGGCTACTGAACCGACTGATCGAGCCCACCTCCGGCGAAGTCTGGGTCGGCGACCAGAATATCTCGGCGCTGTCGCGTAAAGAACTCAACCAGCTGCGTCGCACCCGCATGAGCATGGTCTTCCAGTCGTTTGCGCTCATGCCTCATATGAATGTGATCGACAACGCCGCCTTTGGCCTTGAGCTGTCGAACATTCCCCGCGAAGAACGGCACAAACGAGCGCTGAGCGCACTGGCACAAGTCGGCCTGGAAGCCAACGCACACAGCTACCCTGACGAATTGTCCGGTGGTATGCAGCAGCGCGTCGGCCTGGCACGGGCACTGGCGAACGATCCTGAAATCATGCTGATGGATGAAGCCTTTTCAGCACTCGACCCGCTGATTCGCACCGAGATGCAGGATGAGCTGGTCAAGCTGCAGCGAGATTCCCGGCGCACGGTGGTGTTTATCTCCCACGATCTGGACGAAGCCATGCGCATTGGCGACCGTATCGCCATTATGGAAGGCGGCCGGGTGGTGCAGGTTGGCACCCCTGACGAGATTCTCAAGAATCCGGCTGATGATTATGTGCGCTCATTCTTCCGCGGCGTCAATGTGTCGAGCGTGCTCACAGCAGCCGATATTGCCCGCCGTAAACAGGTAACCGTCATCGAACGGGAAGGTGCCGGCGTGACCGCGGCTCTGGAGCGACTGCGCCAGAACGAACGGGATTTCGGTTACGTCGTCAGCCCGGACCAGACCTATCACGGCACAGTATCCATGGACTCGCTCCTGCAGACCGAACGTGAAGGCGGTCGTGTCAGCGATGCCTTGTTGCCCGATGTCACACCGCTCAATGGACGCGATTCGCTGACGGACATCATGGGCGCAGTCGCCACGGCCCCTTGCGGTCTGGCGGTTGTCGATGACGCAGGCTATTACCTGGGTGTGATTTCACGAGGCGTGCTGCTGCAGGCGCTCGACCGGGACGGAGACTGATCATGGCTGAAGAAAACAATCCGCAAACCGGCGACAACGCCACAACCGCTGACACCGCCTCAAACCCCTGGGCTGATGCTTCCGCGCAGCAGGGCAGTGGCGGCACCGCGAGCGACCCATGGGGGAGTGCCGGCCCGACACCCGACGCTGGCACCAACACCGGCGCTGAGAGCTGGCTCGACAATTCTGACGCCGTAGCCACAGTTCAAAACACTGTCTTGGAACCATTCAACACGGAGTGGTTCGATGTCCAAACAGGTGTCGAACACGGCATTGACTGGATCGTCGACAATTTCCGGGTCTTTTTCCAACTGATCAAACAGCCGGTGGACTTTGCTCTGGGCGTTTTTGACGCCACTCTGCAAAGCGTGTCGCCGATCATCATGATTGCGCTTTTCGGGTTGCTGGCATGGCAGCTTGCCGGTCGGCGACTCGGCATTGCAGCCGTCATCGGCATGACTGCGATGGGAGCAATCGGTGCCTGGAACGAGGCGATGACAACCCTGTCGCTGGTTATCACCTCGGTCATGTTCTGCATGGTGATTGGTATTCCTACCGGCATCTGGATGGCCAAGAGTGACGGCATCGCCCGGGTGGTCAGACCTCTGCTGGATGCCATGCAGACCACACCGGCATTCGTCTATCTGGTACCGATTGTCATGCTGTTCGGCATCGGCAATGTGCCGGGGGTCATCGTGACCATTATTTTTGCGGTAGCACCGGTTATCCGCCTGACCAACTTGGGCATTCGACAGGTGCCATCGGATCTTGTTGAAGCCTCTCGCTCGTTTGGGGCCAGCCCGCAACAGTTGCTTTTCAAGGTGCAGCTGCCGCTGGCAATGCCCACCATCATGGCCGGCGTTAACCAGACGTTGATGCTCGCCCTGTCGATGGTGGTGATTGCCTCCATGATTGCCGTACCCGGATTGGGCCTGATGGTGCTCCGTGGTATCGGCAGGCTCGATATCGGCCTCGCCACGGTGGGCGGTATCGGCATCGTTATTCTGGCCATCATCCTGGATCGCATGACCCAGGCTTTGGGCCGGGACTCTAGGGAAAGAGGAACCCGTCACTGGTACCAATCCGGCCCGGTCGGATTAGTTTATGGGCTGGTGAGCAAGAACAGGGACGCGTGACCTAAATAACTCGACATAAAAAAGAGGAAGAATTGCATGACGATGAAAAAAACACTGACCGGCATTGTGCTGGCGAGCGGCGTCGCCTTTGGCGCCCAGGCCCAGGACATGCCCGGCGAGGGCGTCAGCGTCCAGGCGATTCAGAGCCCGATTGCGGAAGAAACCTTCCAGACCATGCTGGTGAACCAGGCCCTGACGGACCTTGGTTATGACGTACAGCCCATCCAGGAAGTGGATTACAGCGCCGGCTACACCTCAATCGCCAACGGCGATGCGACCTATATGGCCGTCAACTGGTATCCGCTGCACAACAACATGTACAAGAACGCCGGGGGTGACGGCAAGTTTTACCGCAAGGGCAACTACATCAACGGTGCTGCCCAGGGTTACCTGATCGACAAGAAAACCGCCGAAAAATACGACATCGACAACATCGAAGACTTCAAGGATCCGGAAATCGCCAAGATCTTCGATACTGATGGTGACGGCAAAGCCGATCTAACCGGCTGCCAGGCAGGCTGGGGCTGCGAAGGCGTGATCGAGCACCAGCTTGATGCGTTCAAGCTGCGCGACTCGATTACCCACAAGCAAGGCCAGTACGCGGCCATCATCTCGGATACCATTACCCGCTACGAGAACGGCGATTCGATCTTTTACTACACCTGGACGCCGTATTGGGTATCGGGAATCCTGGTGCCGGGTAAAGATGTGATCTGGCTGGAAGTGCCGTTCTCGTCCAACCCCAATGGCGCCGATACCAAGCTGCCTAACGGCAAGAACTATGGGTTCGAAATCAACAGTGAGCGGATTGTTGCCAACAAGGCATTTGCGAAAGCCAATCCGGCGGCAGCCAAGCTGTTCGAGATCATGGAGCTCTCGGTTAACGACGTGAGCGCCCAGAACATGAAGATCCGTGACGGCGAAGATTCGCAGGAACAGATCATGGCCCACACCCAGTCATGGATCAAAAGTCACCGCGAGACTTATGACAACTGGCTGAAAGCTGCACGTGACGCAGCAGAGTAATCCCAATGGCCGGGCACCCGAATATCGGGGCCCGGCCCATCCCGCATTGCGCATCCTGATCACGACACTGCGGTGACACAGACCCACCTGTCAGACTATCCTTAACAATGTATTGCAAAACGACTGTGCTCAGCCATGCAGTGCCGTGAATCCGCTCGGACACCCGTCTGTTAAAAACGCGAATCCTGCGATCATTGCCGGCTATTCTTACTGCACGATGCTGACAAGGAGTGTTCCGTGGCCAACCCCCATACACGCAAGCCTTTGTATACCATGCTGACCTTCTGGCTCGCGCTGGTGTTCGCACTATTATTTGTACTCTACGTCATCGTCGGATTTGTCGGCGTTCCCTGGTGGCTTGAACGGAACCTGCCCCCCATGCTCAAAGAGAATATGGGCTGGGAGACCACCATCGACAATATCGATTTCAATCCCTTTCTGCTCACGCTGGATGTGACCGGCTTTAAAGCCAAAGATGACACCGGCACAGACGTGGTCACTCTCGAGAAGCTGCACACTGACGTCGCCTACTTCAAGTTGTTCACCGGTACTGTCGGCTTTGAAAATATCACGCTGGTCCGGCCTTTCACCCGTATCGACCTGCTGCAGGATTACGGCATCAACCTGGCCAAGGACTGGAACAGCCGTCACTCAGATGACACGCCAGAAGATGCCCCGAACGATACCGCTGACGACTCGCCACTTCGTGTCTACTTCGATGAAATTGCGCTACAGGAAGGCCACATCCGGTTCCGGGATTTCAGTACTGACAAAAATCAGACCTTCGATATTCAGCCCCTCAACCTGGACCTGAACGACCTCGCTACTTTCAATGATGGCAGCGAAGACAGCGACTACCAGTTGTCGGCCGCGATCGACAAGCAACAGATAAAGTGGGAAGGCTCGATGGCATTGCGCCCGTTCCGCTCGAACGGCAGCGTTGAATTGACCGATATCACCTATTCCACGCTCTGGCATTTCGCCGAACAATACGCCCCCTATGTAGTGGATAACGGCAGCCTGTCCCTGAAAACGGACTACGCCATGCACGGCGGTGAGCAGTTTGATCTCCAGACACGTAACGGCGAACTGAGCATCAAGAACATCCGTGCACGCCTGGCGGACTCGGACACACCTTTCGCCAAACTGGCCTCCCTTGCGGTGAGCGACATCGGTTTCAGCCTGACCGAACGCGCGCTCTCGATCGACAGCATCGCTCTGAGCGGCCTGGATGGCAGTGTCAGTCGTAGCGAGGATGGCACCATCAATTTGATGCAACCCTATGCTCAAAGCGAACAGGAACCCGAAGAACCCGCCGCCGGAGCAGGTGAACCAGAGAGCAACAGCCCCGAATTCCGCTGGAACATCAACAGTATTACCCTGGCCGACAGCAAGCTGAACTGGCAGGACAACAGCCTTGCCACACCGGCCAACCTCAGCGTCAGTGACCTGAATATCGAAATCGGTCAATTAAAGGGCAATCAGGAAGACCCTGTTCCCTACGAACTCAATCTGAATACCGGCGAACAGGGCACCCTGTCGGTTAAAGGCCAGACCACCCTGTCGCCCTTTACACTTGAAGCGTCACTGGCACTGGACAAAATCGCCCTGGCGCCTTTCGAGCCTTATGTGCAGGACAGCGCAGACCTGAAGCTCAACAACGGCCTGTTAACCGTCAACGGCAAGCTTGATCTGGATGACCAGACTCCGACGCTCACCGGCACCTTCAATGGCTCCGGCCAGATCAATGACCTGGCCCTGTCACGCCCGGGCAGCGACGAGCCGCTGCTGGCCTGGCGCTCAGTAGTCGCCCAGCCCATTGAATACAATCTGGATCCGGCACGCCTTGAAATCGGCCGAATAACAGTGACGGACCCCAAAGGCCATATCGTGCTGTTCAAGGACGGCACGACCAACATCGACCAGATCACAGGTGGCCCAGAAACGGCCGATACCGCCACACCTCAAGCCAACACCACTGAAGCAGCGGCCGACGAGCCAACGACAGATGAACAGAAGCCCGAGTTCATTTTCCGCATTCAGGATATCAACATTGCCAATGGTGATTTCGACTTTGTCGACCGCAGCATCGAGCCAGTGTTCAGTACCCGTCTCAGCGCGCTGGAAGGGAATATCGAAGGCCTGAGCAATATCTCGCCCCAGCAAGGCAAGATCAACCTCAAAGGCAAACTGGGCGAGCGGGGCAGCCTGGCCGTGACCGGCTCGATCGGCACGCTGGGCGAGGAGGACACCACCAAACTCAAACTCAATGCCGACAACCTGGCGATGTCTGACCTGTCACCCTACTTCGGCCGCTACGTCGGCTATAGCGTCGATAGCGGCAAGCTGAAACTGGATCTGGATTACGACATCACCGGCAGTCATATCAAGGCCGATAACCGGGTGATCATGGACCAGCTTGCGCTTGGCGAAAGTGTCCAGAGCGAGGAAGCGGTCAATGCTCCGGTTCGTCTCGGGCTGTCGTTGTTGCGTGATGGTGATGGTGTGATCGATATCGATCTGCCGATTGAGGGCGATCTCGATGATCCGGAATTCCGGGTGGGCCGGGTGGTCATGCGCACCTTTGTGAACCTGCTTGCACGGGTCGCCACATCACCATTCAATGTGCTGGGTTCGGTCGCCGAGTTGGCCGGTTTCTCAGGTGAAGAGCTCGGGCAAATGGCATTTGTACCCGGCGAAGCGCGGCTGGCTCCGGGTGAAGAGAAAAAGTTCGAACTGCTGGCCAAAGCCTTGTCCGACCGTTCGCAGCTGCTGTTGAACGTCAGGGGCTCTGTGGCACCGGAACTGGATGAACTCGGCCTCAAAAGTCAGAAACTGTTCAACAAGGTTGGCCTCAGAGACAACGCCAGTATCCGGGAACGGATTACGGCGCTCGAGAGCCAGTACAGCAAGCAACAAGGTCAGGCTGCACTGGACAACCTCAAACAGTCAGCAGGCAAAACCGGCAACGAACGCTTGGACGATGGCACCTGGCTGGAAACCCTGGCTAAAGATATGACCGCCGATGTGTCGCTGCCACCGGAAGCACTCGACCAGCTCGCAAAACAACGAGGCGCGATGCTACATGACCGGTTGGCGAAGGAGTTCAACATACCCGACGATCAGCTGTTTATGCTGGCCCCCTCAAGGGATGCCAAAACCGTGACCACCGCCGACAAGATTCAGGTGATAGTGCCCTTTACCATGGACGCCCGCTAGGGCTTTCAAAACACAGGATTTACCCACGATATGGCAACTCCGGTCAGTCATTTCTTCGCGTACATTTCCCGGCTGCGATGGATTCGCCGCTGGGGATTGATGCGTAATGCCATTGAAGAAAATGTTGCCACCCATTCCTGGGAAGTGGCCACCATTGCGCATGCCCTGGCGCTGATCCGCAACCGGGAATTCAACGGGCAGGTGAATGCTGATCGCATTGCAACAGCCGCGCTCTATCACGACGCCACCGAAGTCATCACCGGCGATCTGCCGACTCCGGTCAAATACCATTCGAGCTCTATGCGTGCAGCCTTCAGCACGGTCGAGCACAAAGCCGAAGATGAGCTGCTCGATTTATTGCCATCGGGACTGCGGGGTGATTTCGCGGAGTACATCAAGGAATCGGAGTGGCCAGACGACACCAAAGCCATCATCAAAGCAGCAGACCGGCTGTCTGCCTGGTTCAAGTGCCAGGCTGAGATCAACGCAGGCAACACGGAGTTCGAACCGGCCGCAATCAAGATTATGGAGCGACTCCAGGCCGATCCGCTGCCGGAGGTTCATTACTTCCTTGAGGTGTTCGCGCCCAGTTACAGTCAGCCTCTGGATCATCTGCTAGGCGACTGACCGGACGCATTTATTGTCAGGACCGGTTTAATCTATCCCGATGATCTTGTGCATCTGCAGCGTCAGCCGCCACTGCGGATGGGCCAGGCAGTAGTCAGTGGCCTTACGGGTGTTGCTCTGTTTAACCGGATCTGCGCTCTGCTCGGGAATAGCCGGCGACGCCATGGGAGACAGGAAAAAATGCTGTGCCTGCATGTCAGTAAAGCGCTCGGGCATTGCCAGTGGCTGGGGATAAACCAGTTTGAGTTCGTCACAGCGCTCGATCACGACCTTCGCATCCGCTTTCGGGCTCACACACAACCAGTCCAGTCCTGCCGGCGCGGGTAAGGTGCCGTTTGTTTCCACACCCACTTCAAACCCGCGCTGATGAAACGCCTCGATCAATGGCGTATCCAGTTGCAACAAGGGCTCACCGCCGGTACACACCACATAAGGTTTAACCCGATCGCTTGCTCCGGTATCTGCCGGCCATAAGGCCGCGACGTGATCTGCCAGCGCAGCCGCATCTGCAAATTGACCGCCGTTCTGACCATCGGTACCGACAAAATCGGTATCACAGAATGAGCACACCGCATTGGCACGGTCCGATTCGCGGCCGTTCCACAGGTTGCACTTGCTGAACCGGCAGAACACAGCTGCGCGTCCTGCCTGAGCGCCTTCGCCCTGAAGTGTGTAGAAGGCTTCTTTTACCCGATACATCAGACTGCCACCTCATAAGGAAGCGGATCACGCAGGCCATGGCTCGCGAAAGCTTCCAACCGCTCGACACAGGAGCCACAACGACCACAAGCCGCCTCACGGCCGTTGTAACAGGTCCAGCTCTGGCTGTAGTCCAGATTCATGGCAAGACCTTCTGCCAATATTTCACCCTTGTCAGACTGCATGTAAGGCGCCTCAATACGCACGGGCTCGTAGTTGGCAACCCGACACACGGCATCCATCTTCTCCACAAACTCGGGCCGGCAATCCGGATAAATCGCGTGGTCACCGCCATGTGCACCGTACCAGACCGCCTGGGCGCCAACCGAAACCGCATAACCTGTGGCCAGAGAGAGCAGGATCATATTCCGGTTCGGCACCACGGTCGCCTTCATGCTTTCTTCTTCGTAGTGGCCTTCCGGTACATCGACACCGTCAGTCAGTGCTGACCCGGACAACAGACTGCCAAGTTGGGTCATATCGACTATCTTGTGTGGAATCGACAACGCACCGCAGACCCGTCGGGCGTAGTCCAGTTCACGCACATGACGCTGGCCATAATCGAACGACAGCGCATGCACCTCATGGCCTGCCGCCCGGGCACGATGTAACAAAGTGAACGAATCCATGCCACCGGAGTAGATGACCACGACTTTCTCGGACATAGCGGGAACCTCGGAATAGAATGATTTTCGATCAGGCGCGCCGATCAATGGATGAATTGTAACAGGCCCTTGTGATGATGGGTTCGCGTCCTGCCTTGATGGCAGTTAAACTCCATGGAGGCAGTCACTGGCGCCGCCTTCCCAACTTACATAATCAGAATAAGCAGTATGAGCGTTCCCGAAACACCTGCATTTATAGACTTTGAAGCCTCCAGCCTTGATCTGATAGCCAGCTATCCGATCGAAGTGGGTGTGTGTATGCCTGACGGGTCATTGCACAGCTGGCTCATTGCGCCGCATGTGCTCTGGCGGGACTGGTCTGAAAGCGCCGAAGCGATCCACGGGATCAGCCTGGAAACACTCAAACGGGAAGGACGACAGATACAGGACGTCGCACAGGAACTGAACGCACTGATAAAAGGCCCGGTCTACTGTGATGCGTGGACCTTCGATAGTTTCTGGCTACATCGGCTGTTTCGGGGCGCGCGGGTAGAGGCTGCCTTCACACTGGAGTCCGTCTCGTCCATTCTTGGCGCGCATCAGGTGCAGCAATGGCCGGAAGTGCGTCAACAGGTGATTGCGTCACTCGGCCTCCCCGTTCATCGTGCCGCCAATGATGCCCTGATCCTGCAGGAAACCTGGCGCCGGGTCAGTCTAGGCGACGCACATCAGCCCCTCGGCCTGCGAACAGCCCGGCGCTAACACACTATCAAACTCCCCAGTGGCGCCATTCCCGATCAGCGATTGCGGATGTTCCGGCGCTCGGCAACAACACCGATCAAGTCGCTGGTCGTCGTCAATGTCCAGAAAGTGGCCACGACCATGAGCGCTGCACCAATCGCAGTAAAGACGATGTCATCGCCAACGATATGGCTTTCTGCCAGGAAAAAATAAACCGCCAGGGCCAGAATCAGTACCGTTTCGACAACGGCATGGTACTTCAGGCGGGCTGTTTGGGTCTTGCTGTGGGTGTCGTGTGACATGGCGTTCTCGATTTTTCTCTCATCGGGCTTAATTGGGGCATCACCGCAGATCCTTCAGACGGTTGGGAATATTCAGTTAGTAAGCGAATTATAATGCCGGACACCACTCCCGGCTGTAAGAAGAAGCCTGTACGAAGAAGCCGATACACCGGCGATCAGGCGAAGAGCGCAGACAGCCGGAGGAGAAACGGAAGGCAAAAAAAAGCGCACCCAAAGGATGCGCTATTAAAGGAGAGATTCATCACACCCGCCACAAAGCGGTAAAAAGGATGAATTACACAACGTAAACACGTGACAGATGCCATTATGCTCATGGGCACTTGCGATATCTGTACGGGATTGCCGCAGACGCCCCAAAAGCGGGTTATCAGAGCCTCGCAGGGGCTTGCAAAGTACAGCAGTCCCGATAGACTGAGCCATATCGGGAGTGATATCAGAGTCACCCCGATCACTACCTTATTCAATTGCCAATAACGGGTTATTACCCGGAGTAACCGGACAGTGACTGCACCTGTATTTGTTGAAAAGACCTGATTCCCGAATCCCCCTCGCCGGGTGATTCGCGGAGCGAATCTTCCGGTGGCAAAAAGCCCGGAAGCGCTCTGATTCCGGGCTTTTTTTATGGCCAGCGTTCAATCTGCCAGGCCATCGTACAGACGTCACAACACACTAACGATCAGCAGTGATCAGAGGTTTCGATACCCATGCGACAGCTCTCAGTTGCTCTAATAAAGCCGACCGCAGGCCCAGAAGCCCTGCATGTGTCGCGTTTTGTCGCCATGCGTGCGATCGCCATTTACTGACGGTTCCCATTCCCCGGGTGCCGTCAGGCAACCGGGCAAAGAGTCTCTCGACTGACCCCGGTTGCACTGACCGGGGTTTTTTATGTCTTTCGGTCACTTTCGCCGGAGCCGAAAAAGGCTTCCGCCGAAAGTGCGAGGAAAGCACAACAGTTGCCATAGGAGAGAGTCATGAGAAAACAAGCGTACCGTCCTGGACCACAAGTAAAAGCACCTTCCCAGGGGCCTCTTCGTCGCCCGGCTAAACTGCCGCTGCTGGATGCTATCTGTAAAAAACTGAACCAGCGCGTGAATATGGAAAGCGAGCAAAGTGTGCTTGGCCTGTACGAGCGGGGCTGGATTTTCAAGGGAGTGATTGCCAACCTGGACGATTCAGAGGCGCGTTATGTCCGCGCGCTGGCTACCCGATACAACTCGTGGATCGCGCGTCAGGTCGCCTGATCGGAAGCCATCTCGGCGGGCGCAGGGTTCGGGGCCGGAGGTTTCCGGCCCGGCCCTTTGCCATTCTCAAAGCTGAAGTATGCCCCTGAACCTCAGGTTCCGGGGCATGTCGATGCGAAATCAGTGGGGGCGGGTCAGGCCTTTGAGCGTCTCGGCCTCGTCGCTATGAACCATGATGTAATTATTGACCACGTCCTGAATCTTTTCTTTTGAATAGGGCTTGACCACGTAGCCGTTGGCGCCAGCACTGATCGCCCGCTGGATACTGTCGATGGAGTCGTCAGCGGTAACCAGCACAATATGCTGGCTGTCGTTGCTTGTCTTGAACTCCTGCATCAACTCATGGCCATCCATATCGGGCAATCCCAGATCCAGCATGATGATATGGAAACTTTCGGCGGCGAAATGGGCCTTGGCAGCAGCGGCGTTCTCGCACGCCACGACCAGCGTGGCACCGGTCTGATACAGCATATCCTTGAGCAGCTCACGCATGATCGGTTCATCCTCGATAACGAGGACCCGCAGATTTTCCATTTTAAATCCCTCTTGGTTTATCTGTTCGTGATCCATCAACAAAGGTCAACTCCCGGACGTACGACGCGGTATCACCAGTGCTGTCGGCTTTGAAGCCGCCTGAGGATCATGGTTCTCGTCAACGTCCATTGCCTCCGAAGCGCCCCTGGACCGGGACAACATATTACTGATACTGATCGCTGTGGTGTAGAGCGAGATCGAGACAATCAGCAATACGGGTTGTAAAAACGCCACAAAGCCCGGAACGTCGCTACTGCCCACCAGGCTGAGGATCATGATAATGGACGGTCCAAGCACCAGAAACAACGTAAGCGCGATGAAAAAGACGATGCGCTCCTTGTGTGCGCCCAGCTCACGATTGACGACCAGCCCCAATACAAACTTGCCGATAGCCAACCCCCCGAGAATCGCGGCCGCAATGCTCAGGTCCGGACGCAGCAAAACGTCCTCCAGCTCGCCCACCCACAGTCGCTGCATGAAAATAACCAGAAACGGAAACAGCACAAACAATACGTCGGCATAGGTTCCGAACATGGTATTGAGTGATGACTGTTCACTGCTGTGTTTATCACCCATAACGGTTAGTCCTCTGTCGGTGTTTCGGGTGAGGCACGGTGATCGGTAATGGCCTGCCTCATCTGCGTTTTAAGGTTATCGAACAACTCGGGAACCCGGTTCGTCTCGGCACGTTTGAGTACCGCTTCAAGTTCCGCGGCCAATGCCGTCATCTGCGGATAGCCCATAGCGCCGGCGGTGCCCTTTATCTGATGTGCGTGACTCTGCAAGGCTTGCCAGTCGCCGGCTGTATTGGCCTGATCCATACTCTCAATACGTGCCGGCAAGCCATCCAGGAACTGATTCACCAGCGCCTGAAGGCCTTCCTGCTCGGCTCTGGCGGCGCCATTGCTGTGTCGGGTCTCCAGATAGCGGATAAGCAACGCCGCCAGATGTCCCTGATCGATCGGCTTGTTCAGGACATCATCACAACCGGCATCGACCAGTTCATCGATTTCCCTCTGATTGCCGGCAGTAAAGGCAATCACCGGCCGTCGGAAGCCCGTTTTACGAAGCATTGCAGTGGCTTCAGGGCCGTCCATTTCCGGCATATGCCGGTCCATCAGCACCAGATGCACCGTCCTCGCAATTGCCAGCTGCACCGCTTCGCGACCGTTGGAGGCGGCCAGTACTTCAAGGCCATACCGCTTCAACAAATGCTCAACCAGCTGGCGATTATCCTGGTTGTCTTCCGCCACCAGGACGGTTCCTTCGAACTGACGTTCTTCAATTTCGCCGGGGCCACTCTCGATTGTCAGGAACTGGGCCAGGGTTTCATAGAATCGCTGTTTGTCGATCGGCTTGGCCAGATGACCGGTACACCCGGCCCGTCGATAATCCTCGATATCTTCCGCCATGACATTAGCCGTGAGGGCCACAATCGGTGTATTGATGCCGGCTTCCCTGATGGCAGCGGTCGCATCCCGACCATTCATGACGGGCATCTGGATGTCCATCAGGATCAGATCAAATGCGTCATGAGTGGCCGCCTCAAGTGCTTCAGCACCGTTCTTGACGAACACGATGGCGGCGCCGGTGCGCATGACCATCAGGTTCACCAGCTTGCGATTCACGTCATTATCTTCAGCGCACAGAATACGCCCGCTCAACCGTGGAGCAGCCACCATGGGCAACAACCGACGGCGCTCTGTCAGCTCCGATGCATCCCGCAACAGGTGGACCCCCTCCAGAGAGCCGATGGCAATGGTGACTTCAAACTCGCTGCCTTCACCATACACACTGCTGACTTCAATGGTGCCGCCCAGCATTTCTGACAGCCGGCGGGAGATGCTCAGCCCCAGACCAGTACCACCGTACTGGCGCGCTATGGCCGGGCTACCTTGAGCGAATGGATCAAACAGGCGATTGATCTGCTCGGGTTTCATCCCAATACCACTGTCCACCACACGGGCAATCAGCATCTCCGTCTCCCGCTGACAACGCACCGAGATCGAAATTGTTCCGCTCTCAGTAAATTTGAGCGCATTACCACAGAGATTGATCAGGATCTGGCGCAAACGGGTAGGGTCTGTCTGGATGGTTTCAGGCAGCGGAAATTCACACACAATACTGAAATTGACGCCTTTTTCCCTTGCCCGCGGCTCGAAGAAGGCCCGGACTTCGTCCAGCAGCTCAGGCAGGTTAACGGTCAGGATCTCAACATTCAGTTTGTTGGCGTCAATCTTGGAGTGGTCGAGGATATCGTTCACCAGGTCAAGCAGATGGCGACCACTGCGCACAACGACCTCGGCGCTGCTACGCTTTTCTGCGCTGCCCAATTCAGGATCCAGCAGCGTCTCGCCATAGCCGATGATCGCCGCCAGCGGGGTCCTGATTTCATGGCTCATATTGGCCAGAAACTGACTCTTGGCTTCTGCAGAGTTACGCGCAAGCTCTTTCTCCATTCGCTCGTTTTCGCGCTCTCTTTCGATCTGCTCCCGTTGCTTGCGTTCGGTGATATCGATGCAAGTGCCTTCAAGATGCTCCGGATCACCGTCGGCGTTGTAAACGGTATTCAGCGACACATTCAACCAGCGTTCATCGCCCTGCAGCGTAAAGCAGCGGGACTCCACGCCTTTAACGGTGCCTTCTGATTCCAGCTGCAGCAAAACACGGCGCCGCAATGACTCTTCTGCGAAGCAGGTCGACAGGACATCGTTTACCTGGCGTACCATATCGTCAGGATTCGAGTAGCCCAGCAGTTCCGCCATTGCCGGATTAACCGCCATAAAACGCCGCTTCAGCGACATCTGGAAAATGCCCTCAACCGCGTTATTGAACAGCGATTGATAACGGCTGAGATTGGACAGCGCACGCCGGCTCCAGCCCAACGCATCGGCCTGAATCAGTTTGATACGGTCGGCCAGGGCGAACGAGAACAGAATGATCTGCGCCGTCAGGCCGATCTGCGGCGCGTGCGAGGTCATGCTGTTCAACGGCAGGTACCCCATAACAGTGAACGCATAGGCGCCGACGCCGGCCAGTGTGCAGGTCCATGCCATGAAGTAACTGCGGGCTGCGGGGTTGAAATGACGCCAGGACCAGTAACTGACAAGAATCATCATCAGCGCCAGCGTGATGGACCCCAGCACCGTCCACTCCATCGAGATGTGATAGGGCATGAACAGACTCATCACAAACGTGAGCACCACGGCGTAAAGTGCCACTTTCATGATGTTGTCGAGATCCGGCGAACGCTCCCTCAATTCAAGCAGGCCACGGGCCATCTGGATACCAAAGAACCAGGCCAGCAGGATGTGATATTGCAGATACTGCTTGTCGAGGAACCAGGGCCGCTCATCGAACAATTGCAGACCGTGCACCTGTTCCGTGGCAATAAACAGGGTGGCGAACACCAGATACAACACATAGTAAATATTGCTTCGCTCCCTTACGGTCACGGCAACAAACAGGTTGTACGCCAGCATGGCGAGAATACTGCCCAGAAAAATACCCTGCAGGGTTTCATCAACCGCGACCTTCTCGACATAGGCATCAGCCGACCAGAGCGTCAGAGGCAGGCGAAAGGTATTGGTGGTCTTGACCCGGAGATAAATACGCACCGCTTCGTCGGGATTCAGCTTCAGCTTGAACACCGGATTGGGCACCATTAGTTCCCGATCCTCCCAGCTGCGGGTGTAACCCAACTCCCGCTGATCAGACAGAATGCCGTCACGGTAGACATAGAGTGAGGCGTGATCCACCAGCGGCAGATTCAGTTCAAGCACGCGCTCGGCCGGCTCGAGCCCCGTATAGGCCAGATCGAAACGGGTCCAGTAGGCAGATTCGGTATAGCCAAAGTTGAGAACGCCGCCATCGTGTTTCTGAAACACCAGCCCCATGCTCTGATCACGAATATCCGACAGGGCCAGCTCCCCGGTCTTGTCTTCGATGTACCAGAGGCAATAAGCGAGATCGATGCGTTCATCGGCGGTCGCCACCTTGATCGGCGCATCGTGACAACCCTTGGTTGCCGCCAATGCAGAGGAACCGCCCGCCAGCAACGCGATCAGGCTGAGGAGTGCGCAAAGGGCAGCGATCGGACGGAGTGCCCGCTGTAATACCGGTCGCAATTCCAGGAACCGCAAAATGTGATCTCCGCGCGGGAAGGTGCAGGATTAATTCGATAAGGTGCCGACTGGCTGGGCTTTTCTATTTATTAGACGTTCGCGCCCATTGCCCGATACTTTAGCCTGTTATCGAGGATTTCGCACCCTCTGCATGCGGCTTCACCGCTTTCCAAGGATACCTGACATGCCGACTCTGAAAACCTGCCTTATTCTCAGCACCCTGGGCATTGCACTGACTGGCTGTGGCGGAGGCGACAGTGATTTTGCCAGTGGTGGTGGCAAGGGCGGCAGCTGCAGCAATGCCTTTAACCCTGCTTCAAACGTGATTATATCGCTCAGTTCGTTCGAACTCAGCGACCCGGCCGACCTTGAGCACACGCTGTTCCGCGATTTTATCCGGGGTATCCAGCCGGCTGTCAGCGATCCCACCAGCACAGCGGTGGTCGATTCAGTCATGATCGAGACAGCCCGCTTTAACGGCGGTGAAAACACTGACTCCAATCAAAACAATTTCACCAGCGTCCGCAATCCCGCCGACCTGATAAATAATCAGATCGGTACCAACGAAATCGATAATTTCAATCAGGGGCGCCGCTACATCAGCGATTGCATCGATGCGAGCACAGCAGCCGAATACAGCAACTCGGCTAACGGCGTCGGCATCCGTTTTGATGAAGCGCCCGCCGGCACACCGGTCGACCGTTACAACTACGCATTGCTGCGATGGGTCTATGCGCCTCAGGGCTCAAATAAAATCCAGAAAGTGGTGCAATATGTCGGCACCGCGGACGACTTTCTCGATGGCATCATCCTGGCCGAACAGTACGACCCGACCAATTTTTCCAGCGTCGGCTTCAACACGCCTGATCGCGCTTCGGTCTCATTCACAGGCGGCAACGACACAGAGCGGTTGGGGTTTGATCAGGATCTGATCAGCGATAAACAGGATTCCTGGACGCGGAGCAGCGATACGCCGTTCACATTCGCGGGCGCATCAGTGGATTGTGCAAGAGTCGTGGTGGATTACCCTATGGCAACCGCGACTGTGTATACCTCAGTCGGGGTTGACCAAAAGGCGGAAGGCTATTGCGGCACCAAAACAGCGTCGGACAACACCTATAGCACCGCACCGGTAGCATCGAGACAGTAATCGCGACTTGCCGGAACAGGGATCAGTTAGGGGACTTTGTCAGTATCAGGGAACTACTGCGATGGGTTTGCTGAATACCTGTCGCGCATACCCCAGGTGCTCATAAAGCCTTTCTTGCGATCAATCATGCGCTCATAAGTGGCGATGATAATGGCCGTATGGGGGGCACTGCTGCGACGCAGACTTTCAATCCGCTCTTCCAGATCAGCCACTTCGCGATTGAGGCGCAGTTGGAGATGTTCCCGCACGCTATCGTGCTGGTTCAGGTTGGGCTGAAGGGGAGGTGAAGGCATATGCCTGTCGGCGAGGCCATTTTCCACATCGTTGTGGGGGATCAGTCTGTCCATGAATCCGTCTCTCATCCTTGAGTTGGGGGTTATTACCGTATCCTCGGTATCACGCCTGCTGCACTGCAGTATAGACATACAATGTCATGAATAGTGCACAAAGCATACAAATGATTGTGCATGACTGTCGGACAAACTGCAACAAACAATGAACGAAGATTCATTTACCGGTAAAGTATTTTGAACAATCGCTCAGTAACCAACGATTTTTCAGCCCCTTGCAGCGATCCCAGGCGGTTTCACTCTGCAACAGGGCTGCTATTCTTGAAGCACTCTTATCCATAAGCCGGAGCCGATGATGATCGCCCCTTCTGTCGCTGATACCTTGCGGGAATACCTGTCACTACTGGAGTTGCTGGACGATGCCTACTGGGAAGCCAGCACCCTTCAGCACAAGGACATGCTGTACGACATTATCAGCATCTTTCATCAGGAGGTGGCGGAGCTGAACAAGCTCAGCGTGATGGATCACCACTACCCCTACGAGGTGATCACGGAAGGCATACGACGGGTTATTCCGAAACTGTTGCGACTGGAGGAACAACAGGAGGATGTTATCCAGCGCACCCAGACCGTGACTGATTTCAAGGAAATCCAGTCATCGGTCCTGGCCATTCTGGAGTCACAGCTGGACGACGTCTGACACCTATCAGGCAGCGACGAGCGGCCATTCGGTCCGGGGCAGTTTCGGGCAGTGGCGACAAATCGTCCAGACGAACTTCCCCAGTGCCGGCAGATGATGCCCTACAATCGGCAGCCCGGTATTGAGCAGGCTGACCGATATATCACGTGAGGCATCTGCCCAGCAGAATTTGTTGATCAGGCCCACGTGCCCAAAAGCTTCACGGCTGTGCGGCCCCCAGATACCCACAGGATCGCCGCCCAGCATCAGGCCGGCACTGAAGCGCATCGGGATCATCATCGTGCGATCGATCTGCAGCGAACCGAACTGCTGAATCGCCCGACGCACCGTTTCGGTCGTGCAGATGCGCTGACCATTCCAGACGCCACCATTCAGCATCATCTGAAAAAACCGTCCCATCTCATCAGCGGTACCACAGAGGTTACCCGCAGGAATGACCGCCTCCTGAAAGCGAGGATCATTGACCACCGTTTCGATGGTCTCAATGTCACCCCCCAGCGCCCGGCGCAGGATCCAGGACACCGGGAACACCGGCGCCGGGCCGGTCGCGTAGTTGCATGCCAGCGCGTCGAGCTTGTCTCGCTGGATGCCGTAGGTGAACCAACGCATCCCCATGGGTTGGCGAATATGGCGATCAAGAAAATTCTCGATCGAGTCGCCGGTAACCCGCTCCAGCACCTGTTGCAGCACATAACCGCCGGTAATGGCGTGGTAGGCCACCTTGGCACCGTCGACCTCCACCGGTCGGGCATCACACAGAATGCGCCAGATCGCATCGGTATCCCAAAGCACATCCAGTGGTGTGTTTTTCGGTATCGCCGGTATGCCCCCTCGATGGGACAGAATCTGGTGAATGGTAATCGTGCGTTTGCCATTACGGGCAAATTCAGGGCAATAGTGACTGACCGGATCAAGCAGGTTGATACGCCCCTGCTCTGCCAGAATATGGATCAGCAACGCCGTTACCGCCTTGGATGCCGAGAAATAGCAGATCGGGGTGTCGTTGGTCATCACCGTTTTGGGTGTGTGCCGGCTGTCCCGGGGACCGTTACCCGCGGCATGTCCCAATGAGCGCTGCAGGATAATCTCGCCCTTGTGACGAACCGACAGCTGCATCCCCGGATGAGTGCCGGTGCGGTAGAGCCGCTCGGCGCTGCGCCAGATGTCATCCACGGCATCCGGTGACAATCCGACGGTTTGAGGGCGCACTTCGCTGGCATTATCTATAGAAGTCACCGGCGCCAGATCACGCGGTATAGCGGCGGAGTTCAGGGCACGGCGGGTAATACGATTCATGGGCAGACATCCTTCAGACTGCGTTGGTGTTTGCCACCTGGGAGATGGATTCCCTAGTTTAGATCAGCCTGAGGGCTGAGACAGTGACGCAATCGAATGATACATTGCGGTGATAGCCAACTTCGACGGCCTGACATACTCAATACGGGCCAATTCACTGATAACTCGGGACGGGATGCCAACGTGATTGCACTTTACCTGCTGGCCGCTATCGCGGTAATCGGCTTTGCTGCAGACCGGCTGTTTTTCTATCCCCGCCGGCGCCAGAGCGACATTATCTCGCAGGCTTTTCCGGACGAGTGGCGCAAGCAGCTTGAGCGGGACATGGTGCACTACACCCGTTTACCACAAGATTTACGCAAGAAACTTGAGGATGGTGTTCTGCTTCTGCTCGACAGGGTCAGTTTTTATGGCTGCAACGGCGTCGAAGTCACGGATGCCATGAAGCGACTTATTGCAGCTCACGGGGCACTGCTAACCTGCGGCATGAGGACCGGCTACGATTCGGGAATCCGCACCATACTGGTGTATCCCGACGGCTACCGGGCGCCATCCCACACGGCAGAAGGCATGGTGCACACCACGACATCCGATGCCCGGCTTGGCGAATCCTGGGGCGATGGCAGGGTTGTGCTGGCATGGTCCACGCTTAAACAGGAAGCCGCCGATCCGCAGGCTACCAGCAACCTGGCAATCCATGAGTTTGCCCATCAACTCGATACACTGGATGGTCAGGCCGATGGTGCGCCACCCCTGTCCTCAGGGGAGCAGGCCCGCAATTGGGAGGCCGTGTTCTCAGAATCCTGGGAGCGCCTCAAGGCGGCACCCACCAACCCCCACAATGTGCTCGACCCTTACGGCGCAACGAATCCGGCGGAATTTTTTGCGGTAGCAACTGAAGCCTTCTTCCAGTCACCGCAGGCTCTGCAGACCCACGAGCCGCATCTTTATGACTGCCTGAAAGGGTTTTACCAGCTGTCCCCTGCCGAATGGGGCAAACAGACCTGATTACGGCCGGCACTTTTGGCGGCATACATGGCTTTATCCGCAACACTGCAGAGTGTTTGCCAGTTGTCACCATGCAGAGGATAAACCGCCACACCTATACTCACCGACAGGTTGATGCTTTCACCTTCGGCCACCTCAATGTCCTGTTCGGCCACCAGACTGCGCAGGCGCTCCGCCGTCTCGCTGGCTTCCTCCAGATCACGTTCCGGCAGTACCACCACAAATTCTTCACCACCGTAGCGGGCGGCAATGTCCACCGCACGTACAGAGGACTGCAGCAAATCACTTATCCGGCGTAAAACGTCATCACCTTTGGCATGACCAAAGCGGTCATTCACCGACTTGAAGTGGTCCACATCAATCCACAGCAGAGCCACCGGCCGCCGATAACGCCGCGCCCTGCGGACTTCGCTTTCCAGGCGGGCTTCCAGCTCACGCCGGTTCAGGAGGCCGGTGAGGGCATCATGGGTGGCCATGCGGGACAGTTCCTGCTCCAGCGCCTTGCGTTCGGTGATATCGAAAATGATTCCTTCGAGCATCAGCTCGCCGTCCACATCGACCCCGCGCCCTTTCTCCCAAACCCAGATTCTCTTGCCGTCACGGCGGGTAATGGCGTACTCGATGGCAAACGGCTCCGCCTCCGCAATAGCGTTCTCAACGGTACGGGTGTTCTTGTCATTGTCGTCCGGCTCAATCAGATCAAGAAACGAGACCACATTGTTTTCGATCAGCTCGTCTGGCTCGTAGCCGGTAATCTCGCGACAGCCTTCCGAGACGAACTTCATGGTCCAGCTTTCGTCAAACAGGCAACGATAGGCCATACCCGGGATATTGCCCATCAAGGTCTTCAGCTGGCGTTCGCGGCCACGGGCATCCGCCTCGGCGTTACGCCGATCCGTCACATCGAGCGCAATTACGATAATCCCGGCGACCTTTCCATGCGCGTCATACAACCGGCGACCACTCCAGGACATGAGGCGTTTTTCCCCATTGCGGGTGACAATGGGTGCTTCAACCTCCGATACCTGCTCCCCCATATTCAGGGTATCCGTAGCCTTCTTGATAAGCTGGTCATGAAACGTCCGATCGGGAAATAACTGACGCCAGATCCGGCTGTGGCCAATCACATCCTGTCGTGCGTAACCACTGATGTGCTCCGCAGCCTTGTTCCAGATCAACGCCTTTCCGTCTGCCGCAAACACATTGATCCAGACCGTGGCATTGTCGATCACGCTCTCCTGGAACTGACCCAGCTCACGAATCGCATTCGCTTGCTCTTCGTTGAGAGACTCGCTTTCACGTTGCTCGAGCAGGAGCTGATAGACCACATAGAACAGCAACAAACTGCTGACCAGCACAAAGCCCCAGCCCATGTAGGTCTGCACCGGTGAATAGAGTTCAGGATTCTTGAAAAGCGCAGCGGCAAGCTGATCACTGCCGATAACCCACAGGCATCCGATTGCACCGTAGAGCACACCCACCAGCAAAGCCCTGCGGAACGGGGAGGAGGACTCCCTGGACATTTTCATCTACGGTTAAATCCTTCTTGGAAGGCGCATCACCTGCAAGTGACGCGAAAATCACGCTCTCCAGCGAAATCGTTGCAATGCTGACTCAAACAATAGCGGTTGGGCCGGTCAACGTCGAGCGCATTGCGCGCCCTGTCAGCCCCGTTTGACAGGATTTCACCCCGAACGTGCCGAACCTTGTCCCAATCGTCGTAAACGGCGGCTCCAGCGGGTCCGGGCATAGCGACGCATATTGGCAACATTGTCCGTCTCATCCATGATTTCGAGCCCGAGAATCGTTTCGATGATGTCTTCCATCGTCACCAGGCCGGCCCAGACATTTTGCTCGTCGTAGACCACCGCCATATGCTGGCGCTGGCGCAGCATGTCCGAGAACAAGCTTTCGATATCCGCTTTGATCCGTGTGGTCATCGCTTCCCGCGCTACCGTCATCACCAGCGCATCGCCTTCGGCCGTCAGCACATCGGATTTGTGAACATAACCCAGCGTCGCGTCTTCGTTGTCGACAATCGGGTAACGGGTGAATGGTAGCTTTTCGTAGTCTTCCCTGAACGCGGCAACCGTCAGGTCCGGCGCCACAAAACGGCAGACTGTGCGGGGCGTCATCACCGAGTCGACGGTAATTTCATGCAGCCGCAGAATATTCTGGATCACCCGGCGCTCATCCTCGTCCAGTGCCTGATGCTCACGGCCTATCTCCGTCAGCGCGCTGATTTCGGCGCGGATATCAATATCGGGTTCCTGGCCGCCAATACGTCGCGTGATGATATTGGAAAACCAGATAAACGGCTTGAGCGGCACCATAATGAACCGCAGCACGACTGGAAGGTAAGGCGCCAGCTCGCGCCAGAAGCGAGCTCCGATCGTTTTCGGAATAATTTCAGAGAACACCAGAATGGCGAAGGTCATCACCCCTGACGCCACACCAATCCAGATTTCGCCGAACACGACGGCCACCTGTGCACCAACGCCAGTGGCACCAACCGTGTGGGCCACGGTATTGAGTGTCAGGATAGCCGCAAGCGGATCGTCAATATTGTCTTTGAGCTGCCGCAACTGTTCGAACAGGCGAGGGCGCTGCTCCCGCAGGGACGCAATATAGCTCGGGGTCACGGAAAGCAGGGTGGCTTCAAGCACCGAGCATAAAAACGAAAAGCCTATGGATATGGCCGCAAAGGCAATGAGCAGTAACATAATCAGAACCGCGAAAAAGCAGGCACTCCAGTCTACGCAAGTGAGCCCAGCCGGGTAAGGGGCAGAAGGTTGCGGCTTGGTCATCCAGCGCCGGGCATCTGAATAACGGGCGCCAACGTAGTCTGAACTGTAACCGCGGCGCGCCTGAGTTTCCGGCGCAACCGCCTGCCCTCTTGCTGACGTTTTGGAGTCCGAATGAAGCCTGTTGCCAGTTTGGTTGCCCTGCTATTGCTCGGCGGCTGTGCCAGCCACCTTAACCCTCCGGACCAGACCATTCATTTCGAGGAAACAGACTGGCATATGCAGCAAAAGGTTCGATATTCACCTGAAGACTGGCCTCAGGCTTTGTTCGCAGACATTTATCTGCCCGACGATGTCCAATCCGCTCCGGCGGTGCTGCTGGTTCACGGTGGTGGTTGGGAAGGTCGCTCGCGGGACGACATGGACAGCATTGCCGAAACCCTGGCGTCCAGAGGCTTTGCTGTCATGAATATTGATTACCGCTTTGCGCCTGTCTATCGCTTTCCCGCGCAACTGCACGATCTCCAACAGGCGATGCACTGGCTCCACCGGCAGAGCACGGAGCTGAACATTGATACCCGGCGCATTGGCGCCTTTGGCTATTCATCGGGAGCGCATCTGGTCAGCCTGCTGGCACTGGTCGCCAGTGAAGGCGGGGCCCTCGACAGCCCTTACGGTGGGCCGGAAACCCGTCCGGTCGCCGTCGTTGCGGGTGGCACACCCTCTGATTTACGCAAGTTTGGTGATGGAAAACTGGTGGAGCAGTTTCTGGGCGGCACAATTGAAACTCACCCCGAAGCCTACACCGCAGCATCGCCCGTCACTCACATTACCGCGAACGCGCCCCCATTCTTCCTCTATCACGGCGCGTGGGACTCGCTGGTGCCAACGGATCATGCGACGGATTTCCAGGCTGCCCTGGCCGCCAAAGGCATACCAACGGAAATGGAGATCTTACGTTTACGCGGCCATATCACCACGTTTCTGTTCAGTGGCGGCGCGATTGACGATGGTATCCAGTTTCTGGGGCGGCAGATGGGTATGGGGGACTAAGTCTCTCACTCGGGCACGCGCCTGATGTTTTAACAGGCTACCAGCCGATAAAAGGCCCGATACTCAAAGCGAGAATAAAAACGACAGCAACCAATACCGCGAGCACTGTCACCGGCCTGCGCCATAACCGCTGGCCGAAAGAGAGTACCGAGCCCTCCTGTTTCTGCTGCTCGTAAAGGGCCTTCTGAGTGGTAAAGCGCTGTTGCTGGTAGGCCTTCAACAACGCTTTGGCACGCGCCGCCTCATCCGCATCCCGCGCCCAGAACCCACCCATGCTGATCCCCCAGCGACTCGGCGGCGTCTCGTAATAGTCCACATTGTTGTCATCGAGTAACGCGCGAACGTCATCAGCCTCGTCGTCAGGCACGTTGCGCAGATTCATCAGGAAATGGGGCATAAGTTACCTATCTATCGGATAAATCAAAATATTTTAACTTTTTTCACAAAAATGGAGCATTTCCTTACAAACTGAATATTGGTTCATTAATTCATATAGTTAGCGCTTATTTTCTCCGGCAAAACATTACCGAAAGTTTACCTATCCCCAATTTTAGGTATAGCGCCCCTCTCAGCCTGCCCCTAGATTTCGCACTACTGAAATACCTATCGCCAAAACCGACCCGTTTGAGGGTCGGTCCACGAAATTCGCCGGAGAACTGGACATGCTGCTAAACGTCAAACACTTCGGGGCCCTTGCCCTGATCACGATGCTCGGAGGCTGCGCTGCAATCGATCCTCCCAAGACAACGGTTTATAACATTACCACCGTGCCGAGCGGTGCCACTATCTACAAAGGCCCGACACCGGACAACCTGACTGAATACCAGACCACACCATTCAACGCTGTGATGACCAACAATACGAGCCTGCGCTGGTCAAACAGCTATTTCCAGGCACGTATGGAAGGCTATGAAGATACTGAAGTTTTTCAGCAGCCCATGTTTCCCGTTGGTACACCAACAAGTATCAGCTTCACTCTGACTCCGGTGACGGGGACTGAAGAAGATCTGGCACCTTTCCGCGCGACCAATACCATTCCCGCGTACAAGACGTTTCTTGAGCAATACCCGAGGACACCGCTCCGGGCTGACGTATACGAGCTTATGATTGAGCGTGCGGCGGTTTCCGGCGAACCCATCAAAGCCTCTCTGGCGCTGGCCGCAGAATACCCCGACATGGTGCCGATGCTGAACGAAGACATCCAGCTGTACCTCGTCGGTCCTGAAGGATTGAAAGTATTCCAACTCGCCGATGCGATCGAAACGGGCGCCCGGTCTGATGATCTTGTTGTGGCCATCCAGGCCGCGGACAGCGGCTACCGACCGTTTACTCTGGAAGAAATTGATCACCTCACTTCCATGGGCTTTTCCGACGACGTGATCACCGCCATGACAGACAAAACGGAAGCCATCGCCCGCGCCATCGAAGCCGCAAAACATTCACTGGTACTCGCCAATAATACCGGTCGCTACATGTGCCCCTGGACCAGCGACGGCGTCACCGCTGAATGGGTAGACAAGGCGATCAACGCCAACATGGGCGCCACCGCAGGCTCAGGGCTGGGTGCAGTAGCCGGCAGCTTCCTCGGTTCACAGTTGCTCGACCAGGTACCGGGTGGCTCGCTGTTGGGCGGTCTGGTTGGTGGTATCGCCGGTTCGGCGGCTGGCGAGGATGTGGGTCGTGATAGCGCCATTCAGGCGTCTGGCGGCTGGGAGTATATCCGAGCCACGTCCGATCGCTCCTTCAACAACCTCAACGACATGGCCGTCTACCTCAGCCAGGAATACGGCGGACACTCCAACTACCAGGATGTGATGAACGCCGCGGTTGCGATTTATCCCGAGTTGGCTAACCACATTCGTTAATCATTCCGGGCAATGCTGTCTCTTGCATTGCCCGTCTATTTGTTCAGGAGCCGGATCATGACTCTGACTTACAAAGGCGGCATTTGCACCGCCCTCGCGCTGTCTTCCTTGCTGCTCACGGGCTGCGCAACACAAATTGAAAATGCTGCAGGTAAGCCTACGGTATACGAAGACCCGTCAACCACCGGCCGTGTCAGTGGCGTTGGTATTGAAAGCCAGGACGTCGTCGGCATGACCGACCAGATGATGCGCGACATGCTCAGCAATCCCATGCTGACCGGCCGTGACACGTCGCCACGGATCATCATCGATAACCAGTACATGCGTAACGAGAGCTCGTCGGTGATTAACACCAACCAGTTGACAGACCGACTGCGCATCGAGCTGAACCGTGCCGCCAACGGGCGCATGGTATTCGTTGCCCGCGAACTGTCCGACATGGTCCAGCAGGAACGCGACTTGAAGCGTGATGGCGTGGTTGACGGCGGCACCATTCGCAAAACCCGGGCTCAGGCTGGCGCCGATTTCCGTCTGGCAGGTCGCATTACCTCACTGGACGCAGTCGACCGCAGCACCGGTACCAAATCCCGTTATAGCCAGATCACATTTGAAATGGTTGATCTCGAACTGGGCACCATTGTCTGGAGCGGCTTGTATGAAATGCGCAAGGCAGCACAAGACAATGTCCTTTACCGGTAAATTACGGCCCCTCATCGCCGCCAGTGCCGCATGTTTGCTACTGGCCGGCTGTGCCACTGGTCCCAAACAGTTCGAGCGGGCAACGCTGGATACCAGTCAACAGGATCTGGTCGCCAGTAAGCCGGCTGCGTTGCAGTCGTACTACCGTGATCTCTACGCAGAAGGGCGCCGAAACGAGGTACTCAATCTGATGGAGATAGGCACTGCCGCCTATCGTCTGGGGCTCTACAACGAGGCCAAGTCAGCCCTTGATGAAGCGCGGCTCAATATCGAAAGCGTTTATGCCGACAACGACGCCGCCCGCAAAGCCCGCAGCATCTGGTATGAAGAGAGCGAAAAGGAGTTTAAAGGCGAGGCCTACGAGCGCTGCATGGTGTACTTCTACCTGGGGCTGATTTTTCTTCAGGAAGGCGACTACGGTAACGCCCGCGCCAGCTTTATCAGCGGGTTGCTGCAGGATGCGTTTGCTGAAGAAGAGCAGCACAGCGCTGACTTTGCCTCGCTGCTGTATCTGGCTGGCTGGTCGGCCCGCCTGATGGGCAGCGAAACCCTGGCACAGGAGCACTTCAGGGAGCTTCAACTCTACCGGCCCGATGCCCCGCTTCCCGGACCTGACGACAATGTTCTGCTGATTGCCGAAACCGGCACGTCACCCCGCAAGCTGGCTGATGGTGTTGGCCATTACCAATTGGTTTACCGGCGTGGCAAAGACTTCAAGGATACAGCTGCAGTCGTCCGAATCGATGATAGCTGGACCCGTCTTTACCCGATCGAAGATGTGTACTTTCAGGCGTCAACCCGCGGTGGCCGGGCGATTGACCGCATCGTCAAAGGACAGGTCGAGTTCAAGTCCAACGCGCGCGAATTTGGCACCAGCCTAAGCGAAGTCAGTCGTAGCAACTGGCTGGCCGGTGCCAGTGCTGCCGCAGGTGGCGCGCTTGGCGCAGGCTATGCCGCGGTCTCGCTGGTCAGCGTCGCTGCCCAGGGGCTGTCCGCCTCTGCAGTGGTGCGCGCGGATACTCGTTACTGGGACGGTTTGCCGGACACGGTACACCTGTTGCCAATGCACGCAACGGCAAACGAAGGGCTGACTATTCGTTATCTGGACAGTCACGGCATTCCTGTCGGCGGCCTTTCAAAACGCTTTGCAGTTCACATGGACGCCAACGGAAACGGCGTCGCTTTCGCCTCTTCCCGATAGTCGGAACTGAATGAGGAACCCAAAATGAAGATGATCAAATCGCTCACTGTCGCTGCTCTCGCAGCACTATCACTCAGTGCCTGTCAGAGTCTGCCCAGCAACTCGACCGACCTGACCGAACGCACGACACCGGTCGGCTACAACACCGTTGTTTTCACCGACTACAATCTCAGCCGTAGCTGGACCGGTGGCCTCTTCGGCGACGACAAGCGCTATCGCCTGTCTGTGACCAAACACGGCCAGCGAACTTCAGCCACCGGCACAACAGAAGTCTATGTTGTGCTCCGTAATCACACCGATTTTGACTACCCTGTCGAGGCCCGCACTCACTTTGTCGATAGTGACGAGGTACCCGCCGACGCCGATGCCGTCTGGAAGCGTATGACCGTGCCAGCCAACAGCGTGGCGACATATCGCGAACTGTCCATCAGTGCCGCGCCACTGAAATATCGCGTTGAAGTGAGGGGGATGCAGTAATGCGTCAATCCATACTGGCTATTGCAACGACCTGCCTGATCGCACCGTCCACATTTGCTGCCACTGATCATGCCGAAACGCCCATGATGGCCGCCCCGGTGAAACCGGTCACCTCGGAAGACCGCAGAATCGAAGCGGAGGCGGGTGAACGGTCCGAGTCTTCCGATGCCATCATTGCTCGCTTTCGCCAGGCCTATCCGGCCAGCCAGCCCCTGTCGGCCGCCATTTTCTGGAATCGCAAATTTAACGGACAGGTAAGTGACTGGATGTCATCCCGCCGTACCGTCGTCAGCAGCGCCGGTTCTATAAACGGCAAGATCCCCGAAGGGGCTGTGACGCTGCAGGGTGAGGGAACCGCCGCAGCCCAAGTGGAATACCGCTCTGCACACGCCAATAGCGGTCAGGCGCCGGCCTTTGAGATCCAGGCCGGCTTTATCCGCCAACTGCAACAGGCTGGCGCCCGGCCAATGGATCGCAATGCGCTGATGAGGCTGACGGATAACGCTCTCGAAGACGGTACATTTTCGCGCCTGTCACCGGACAACTCACGGCTCGAAATGCATGCCCTTGCCAAACATACGGATCTAATGATTCAACTTGAAGGCAGCGGTGTCAGCGGCTACCGGATTACCGTTATCGACATCAAGAGCGGCGAGATCCGCACCATGGTGAGCGCCAGTGGCCTCCCGCCGGAAAGCGAGCACCCCGGGCGCTGGGTAACTTCCAGCAACGGCTTTGAGAAACAGCGAGAGCCGATTACGCTGGAAGACGTCGGTCAGGAACTGGCGCTGCAGACACTGCAGGCACTGGCACCCTGATACCCGCCAGGGTCGGGAGAGGACAGGTTGGCGAGGCGCAGGTATCATGACCGGAATTCCCACCGGAGCTTTTCATGATACCGTCGCAAACCGCCGTGATTCAGTCCACTCGCAGCTGGCTTGAACGAGCCGTCATCGGCCTCAACCTGTGCCCGTTTGCGCGAGCCCCCTATCTCAAAGCCCAGGTTCATTTTGCGGTATCAGAAGCGACCGCCAACGACGCGTTGATTGATGACCTGGTCGACGAAATCCAGGCCCTGATGGCGGCCGATCCCGCCGAGCGGGAGACCAGCCTGCTGATCCTGTCACGCGGGCTTTCAGACTTCGCCGACTTTAATGACTTCCTATCCGTGGCAGACGCACTTCTTGAAACCCTTGAGCTCGATGGCATCCTGCAAATTGCCAGCTTTCATCCTGACTATCAGTTTGCAGACACCGCGCCTGACGACATTGAGAACTACACTAACCGTTCGCCTTATCCTGTGCTTCACCTGTTGCGGGAATCGAGCATTACCCGGGCGGTTGATACGATGGACGATACTGACGCCATCTACCGAGCCAATATCAACACTCTGCAACGGCTGGGACTGACGGGCTGGCAAGCGCTCTGGAAGCAGGACTGATACTGGCCGAAGGCCCGGGCCAGGCGCTACACTTCAAGCGCCACACTATTCGCCACTAAACCGAGGAACCGGATGCCACACGGCCCACTCACGCTGTTATTGGAGTTCGATGATCAGGTCCGGCGTGACCAGACCCAGACAGCATTGTTCCTCCATCGACGCGACCGGCGTTACGCTCTGGATTGCCTTGCCAACCAACAACGGCCCGGTATTGCCGGCTGGCTTGATCATGTCCAGACACGGGTTCCGGCGACAAGCCGACCCGATCACGATTCCCGCCTGAAACCCTGGCGACGACTGACCCTGCTGCTTACGCCTGTTGGCGCTCTGCTGGGCATGCTGACAATGCTTGGCCTGCTGTTCTATGACGGTAACCAGCAAATCAATGTGACCGTGATTATCGGATTTGTCGCACTTCAGCTGCTGCTCGCTGTGCTGACGACCGGTCAGGCGCTGGTCGGCTGGCGCCCCTGGGGCAAGTTGCTCAGCAGCGTTCCCCGAGGAGACGACAGCAAACGGTCGCAAATCCACCCGATGCTGGCTCAACTTCAGCCCCAGCTCGCCGCCTGCACGGCGCACCAGATGGCGCTGGCTTTCGCCGTTGCTGGCTGGCTGACACTGATCGCCATGGTGGTGGCGCAGGATCTGGCGTTCGGCTGGAGTACGACACTGCGCACCTCGGCCGATGCCTATACCGGCATAGTGCAGGGGCTGGCAGCGCCGTGGGCCAATTGGTTACCGTCTGCTGTGCCATCACTGACGCTGGTCGAGCTGACCCAGTTTTTCCGGTTATCGGATGCCGTGGGTGATAACCCGGCGCGCTATGGTGACTGGTGGCCCTTTGTCGCCATGCTATGGCTGACCTATGCCATTGTTCCGCGGCTGCTATTACTGGTCTTTGCCCGTCTGCACCTGCGTTTTCAGGCCCGCAGGCTGCTGCGTTCCCACCCTGGCCGCCAGTCGTTGCTGCACCGGTTTGCCACCCCCACACTGGATACCGGCAGCGACCTGACCGACAGTGGCTCGGCGCCGGCGGCACCACAGCAACAGGAGCTGCATGCACTGCCAGCCGGAGATGCGCTGGTGTGCTGGGCCGGCGCAGGCTCCGAAGTGACCGACATTCGAACCCGGCTTCAGCAGAATGCCAAGGTGTTGGTTCTGCAGGCAGGAGGCACTGCCAGCCTGAACGAGGATCAGCAGACGATCACCCAGCTGGCAGAGCATGACAGACCGGCGATTATCCTGTGCCGGGCGTGGGAACCGCCCACCGGCGAGCTGGCAGACTTTATTCGGGACACCCGCCAGCAAGGCCCCGCAAATCGCGTAATCGCACTACTGCCTGTTGGCGGGGAAACGCCGCTGTCACCAGCCTCGGACATACAGAGTGCCCAGTGGCTGCGCTTTGTTGAACGCCAGCAGGATGCCAACCTCTGGGTCTGCGCCTTGCCCGCAGCACCTTCAGCGGAGGCCCGTCATGGTTGAAGCGCCCAGTTTCGCAGTCGTCGGCCACCCTAATCGCGGCAAATCCAGTGTCGTCGCTACGCTGTCGCAAAATGACGGTATTGCCATTGCGATGGAACCGGGCACCACCCGCGAAAGCCATGCTTACCCTCTGACCGTCGATGGCAACACCCTTTACACTCTGATCGACACACCCGGTTTTCAGCGCCCACGCAAGCTTTTGGCCTGGCTTGAAGCCCACAGTGCTTCCGCATCCGACCGTCCGGAAACCGTGCAGGCATTCTACAACCAGCACCGGGATGATCCGCAGTTCCATGACGAATGCGAGTTGCTCAAGCCCATCCTTGAGCAGAATGCCGGCATCATCTATGTGGTTGACGGGTCTGTGCCCTACAGCGCCGCCAATGAAGCGGAAATGACCATTCTTCAGTGGACCGGGCGGCCCAGCCTCGCGCTGATCAATGCCATCGGCAGCGACGACTACAGTGACCGCTGGGAGAATGCGCTGGGCCAGTATTTCAGGATTGTGCGCCGGTTTAATGCCGTCACCGCGCCGTTCGAGCAACACCTCGGGTTGCTGCGAGGATTCGGCCAGCTGGAAGCTCGCTGGGAGCAACCGCTCACAGCCGCCACCGATCATCTGGAACACCAACGCCAGCAGCGACAGACCGACTCCGCCGATCTGATCACCCGCGCCCTGAGTGACATGCTGCAACTGCAGGTCACCGGTAGTATCGGCCCGACAGAATCCCGCAGCGCGGCGAAACAAACATTGCAGCAGCGCTGGATAGACAGCCAGCGCAAGCGTGAACGCCAGCTTCGACAGGGCGTGGAATCGATCTATCAACACCACCGGATTCAACGGCAGGAAGCAGAACTCCACTGGGCAGGCGACGATGATCTGTTCGGTGATCACAGTCGCGCGCTCTGGGGCGTCAGCCGCACCCATCTGGCAACCGCCGGATTTGGCGCTGGCGCCATCAGCGGCGTTGGAGTGGATGCCCTGACACTGGGGCATTCGCTGGGTGCGGGCGCACTCCTGGGCGGCATTGTCGGAGCTGCCGGCAGCTACTATTACGCCAACCGGCTGGGCAAGTGGTCGATGGGGCCGCTCCGGCAAGGGCATCGAAGCGTGCGCTTTGGTCCGGCAGCCGACCTGCAGTTCGGCTATATTGTATTAGGCAGGGCGCTGAATCACTGGTATCAGATCAGTCATCGCAACCATGCCGGTCGCGACCCGGTCAATCTGGCCACCACCGGGGAGCACTGGATCAGCCAGCTCGGCAAAGATGACCAGCGCCAGCTTCAGAGTCTGATCCAGCGCTTATGCAAAGGGACCACTGACGGCCGGCGTCATGATCAGTGGATACAGACCATCAACCACACCATGCATGCCTTCAGCCAATGGCAGCAAAACGAAGCCACCGGCACATCGCCCGCGCAGTCCGTCTGAAGGGATAGCTACGGAATGCATTTGAATTCGTAGAAAGGGGCATGTTTATACTAATGGCTTGTTTGACTAAACAAATTGGGGATGACGATGAAAATAGTAAAGCTCGATGACATCATTGGCTCAGATCAGGATGTTCACGGACCGAACTGGAATAGCCGCCGCCTGTTGCTGAAAAAGGACGGAATGGGTTTTTCCATGCACGAGACCATCATCCCGGCCAACACTGAACACACCTTCTGGTACAAGAACCATCTGGAAGCGGTTTACTGCGTGGCTGGCAACGGCAGCATCGAAGACCTCGCCACCGGTGAAGTTCACCAGATTTCTGACGGCGTGCTGTACGCACTGGATAACCATGACCGCCACATTCTGCGCGGTGGCACTGAAGACATGCGCCTGATCTGCGCCTTCAACCCGCCGGTTACCGGCCGCGAAGTACACGATGAAGACGGCGCTTACCTGATCCCTGACGACGAGTAAGCATCCCGTGTGCGGGTTCGTTTATTCATGATAAGCGCAACCACACGACATCACCGGACAGGTTGATTATCGTCTGTCCGGTGACCTCCCTGGCTCTCGCCCCTTCGATATAACCCGCTAAAAGTTGCCCTATCCATCCGATTAACGCCGATTTCAGGCCGGCCAACACGCCTTGTGTAAGATCCTTTGCAGCACTCTGAACAACTCTTTCCCCTAATCCAATTGCGAATCATTTGCGTTTATTAAATTAAATCAATATCATTCGCAAAAATTGATGTGCATATGGAAATGCCACCCTTACTCTGTCCAGAGGTATTGCATGTCCACTTCGAACCACGCCGTTCGCTCCCTGACTGCGGCCATTCGCCGCACGCTGCCCGTCGCATTGATACTTGTTCCCGCTACTGCGCTTGCGCAGTCTGACACCACGACACTTGATACATTAGTCGTGTCAGACACCGCACTGAAGGTGGAAACGCCTTTGGTGGAGACGCCTCGCCCTGCATCCGTTGTCGATCAGGAAGAGCTTGAAGAGCGCAACGTCCAGTCACTGGATGAGACCTTCCGCTACCGGGCAGGCGTGCTGTCTGGCCAGTACGGCGGAGACAACGACACCGACTGGTTCAAGATACGCGGCTATGATCAGGCGACCTATCAGGATGGCTTGCGCATATACCGGGAAGGCTTTTATCAATGGCTACCGGAAACCTTCGGGCTGGAACGGGTTGAATTATTGAAAGGCCCGGCGTCCATTCTCTATGGTGAAGCACCTCCGGGTGGCGTCATCAATGCCATCAGCAAACGGCCGACGGAAACACCCCAGGGGCTGATTGAGGTGCAGGGCGGCACCAATGATCATCAGCAACTTGGTGTGGACACCGCAGGCCCGATTTCCGATGACGGCGACGTCCGCTACCGCCTCGTAGGGCTCTACCGCTCTGGCGAAGGCGATATAGATTATACCGAGAACGAACGTTACTACTTCGCGCCGAGTCTTGAGTGGGACATTACCGACCGCACGCAACTAACCATTCTCGCCAGCCTGCAAAAAGACGATGCAGTGCCCTACAACGGCTTCAAACTGCCTTACGGTACGGTTGAAGAAACGCCGTTCGGCAAGGTTGATCCTTCAACCAGCTACAGCGAACCGGATTACGACACCAACGAGCGTACCCAGACCGCCATCGGCTATGAATTCTCCCACGCATTCAACGACAACTGGTCGTTCGAACAGGACTTCCGCTACAGCAAGCTGGACCTTCTACTTCGTAGCAGCTACATCCTGTATGCCGATAGCCCACGCACCGGCGTTCGGGGCCTGACGTATCGCGACGGCGAAATCGAAAGCTGGACTGTGGACAGCCGGATGGTCGGCAAGTGGTTCACCGACCGTACCGAAAACACCCTGCTGATCGGGCTGGATTACCAGAACCTCGAGAATGACGGTCTGGAGGGCAACCTGTACACCTTCGGCAACGCCTCCATTGACCTTTTCGATCCCCAGTACGGTAACTACACCCCGATCGACCCGGCCCTGCTGGAATCCCGCGACATCACCAAAGACCAAACCGGTCTGTATGTTCAGAACCAGCTCCGCATTGATGATCGATGGATCGTGCTGGCAGGCGTACGCTACGATCAGGCCAAAACAGATAACGAGAATCGCACCACCAACACAACCCAGGAGGCAGACGACGAGCAGGTCTCCCTGTCGGGTGGCTTGATGTACCTGGCGGATAATGGCCTGTCGCCTTACCTCAGCTACACCGAGTCGTTCCAGCCCATTGCAGGCACCGATCCAAATGGTGATCTGTACAAACCACGTGAAGGCAAGCAGCTTGAGGCAGGTGTGAAGTTTGCTCCCGACTATCTGGACGGTTACGTCACCGCTGCGGTCTATCGCATTGAGGAGCAGAATTCACTGGTCACCTCCGCCACCGGGGGTAATCAGGTTCAGGAAGGCGAGCGCAATACCGATGGCCTTGAAGTGGAAGGCGTTGCTTACCTGACGGACAGGCTACAACTGACAGCCGCCTATACCTACAGTGACTCAAAAACGGAAAACAAGACCAGCTCAGCCGGTGAAGTGCGCGCTCCGCTGATACCTCGCCACATGGCCTCAACCTGGATTGACTACTCGTTCCTGGACACTGTGCCGGGCCTGAAAGTAGGGGGTGGCGCACGGCACATCGGCGAGAGCGTCGACGGCGACATCGAAGTACCGTCAGTTATGCTGTTCGACCTGATGGCCCAGTACGATTTTGCCCGCAACTGGCGCGCGCAGTTGAACGTCAACAACCTGACCGACAAGGAATACGTCGCCAGCTGCGACTACTGGTGCTACTACGGTGAGTCGCGTAGCGTAATTGGCAGCGTCAGCTACCGCTGGTAACATCAGGCGCTAAAAAAGGGCTGTATGACATCCGTCATACAGCCCTTTCTCATTTCTGCACACTCAACCTGTCACGTCAGCCCTCGGCCTGCTTCTCCAGCTCTGCCTTCTCGCGATTCTTCTTCCGCACTCTCAGGTTCAGTATCTCGACACCGAACGAGAACGCCATTGCGAAGTAGATGTAGCCTTTCGGGATGTGCATATCAAAGCCTTCACCCAGCAAGGCGACACCCACCAGAATCAGAAAACTCAGCGCCAGCATCTTGATAGTGGGGTGGGAGTCGACAAAGTCGCCGATTGGCTTGGCCGCCAGCATCATAACGCCCACCGCAATCATCACCGCAATGATCATCACGGCCACATGGTCTGCCATGCCGACAGCGGTAATCACCGAGTCCAGACTGAACACGATATCAATCACCGCAATCTGCGCGAGAATGGCGCCAAAGCTGGCCACCGCCGCAACCTTTGCACTGCCTTCTTCGGTTTCGAGGCTGTTGTGAATCTCATGCACACTTTTGCCCAACAGGAACAGGCCACCCAGAATCAGGATAAGATCCCGACCTGAAATTTCCTGCTCCAGCACCACAAACAGCGGCGCTGTCAGCGTCATCACCCATGCCAGTGACAACAGCAACAGAATACGGGTGATCATCGCCAGCCCAAGACCGATGACCCGGCCTTTGTTGCGCTGATGTTCCGGCAAGCGCCCCACGAGGATCGAGATAAAAATGATGTTGTCGATCCCCAGCACGATTTCCAGCAACGTCAGTGTTGCCAGCGCAATCCACGCCTGGGGGTCATTGACCCAGCTCAGCCACTCCATTTAAAACTCTCCTATATATAAAACCGGCATCGTTTGCCAAAACCGCTAAAAGATCAGGGCGTCTTTGCGGGCACCGCGTAACCAGAGGGCCCAATTGTCCTGCATTACTCGCATACCACCAATATAATGTTCGTCCACCAGATAAGACGCCAGCGTCCGGTCCCCACGGGCATACTGATGCGTCAAACGGGTCAGAAAACTGCGCCCGGTGGGCGATGACAGCAGAAAATAGACAAACTCCCCGGTCTGGGACTGCAGCGAATACCCCTTATCGCGATAATGCCCTCGCCAATCGGTACTCTGCATTGAAAGAAACGCTTTCACGTCCGCCATCAGGTTCCTGTCCCGCATATCACGGACATCGGCGGCATTCTCAGGATGGGATTCAATCCTTAACCGGTCACCTGAGCGGGTCAGCATTTCCATCTGCTCGGCCAGCCCTTCATTTAGCCAGGCCGGCAAATAGGGCGTCAGCGTCGCCACGATCGCGTGGCCTGTTTCATGTTTGATGGTACGGAAGGTGCCTTCACGGTCTTCCCGTATATAGACCACGATGTCGTTGGTCCGCCCCAGAAAGATACCGCGTGATGGCGGCAACGAACCCTCAATGCGGGTGCTAAGGAAGCTATCGTAGGCGGCCTTGTTGGCCAGTAGCAGAATATTCACGGGCACTGTGCGGTGAATATCGAAATAGAGCACGTCGTCAAAAAACCGGTAAACGTGATTCACATCGGCTTCAATACGTTCACGCTCGGTATCGGTGAGGGTGACGCCGTCACCGGCGACCACATCAATGTGATAGCGCTGCCAATCAGAGCGGACACCGCGTAACTGGACGGCTTCCTGCTGCTGGTTCTGCACCTGACGATCCCCGAAGTGCACCACCCCGTTTTCGTCGGTATAGCGGTAGATCTCGGCAAATGCCGCCAAAGGCTGCAACACGCATAGAAAAAAAGCGAAATACACACTTCTCGCCATGGATCACTCCCTGTAATCAATGGGCGTCAGTGTAAAAGGAAGTGGCAAAGACAACCAGTGGCCGCAAATGCGGCCACTGGAGGCAGATATCAGACGTAGTAATCCTGCAGCGGAGGGAAGCCGTTAAAGCAGACCGCGCTGTAGGTGGTGGTGTAAGCACCGGTGGTGAACCAGTACATCCGGTCACCCATGGCCAGGTTCAGTGGCAGGCCGTACTTGTAGTGCTCGTACATGATATCGGCGCTGTCGCAGGTCGGGCCGGCGATCACCACATCCTCACATTCACCGGTTTTCTCGGTGTACACCGGGAACTTGATCGACTCGTCCAGCGTTTCAATCAGGCCGGAGAACTTGCCGACGTCGGTAAACACCCAGCGGTGCAGGCCGTGACGCGACTTGCGTGAAATCAGTACCACTTCGCTCACAAGTACACCGGCGTTGGCAATCAGCGAACGGCCCGGTTCGATGATGATTTCAGGGAAGTCATCACCAAAGTCTTCACGGATGAAGCGCTCAATTTCTTCAGCATAGGTTTTCAGATCATTGGTGCGGCTGACGTAATTGGCCGGAAAACCACCGCCCATGTTGATCATCTGCAGCACAATGCCGTCTTCTTCCTTCAAGCGGTCGAAGATAACCTTCACGTTGCCGAGCGCCGCGTCCCAGGCGCCGATTTCGCGCTGCTGCGAACCCACGTGGAACGACACACCGTAAGGCACAAGGCCCAGATCGCGGGCCAGGATCAGCAGATCCATCGCCATGTCGGTGTGACAACCGAACTTGCGCGACAACGGCCAGTCAGCCGTTTGCGTGCCTTCAGTCAGAATCCGCACATACACCTTGGAACCCGGTGCTGCCTTGGCAATGTTGCGCAGGTCAGCTTCAGAATCCGTCGCGAACAGCCGCACACCACGGTCGTAGAAGGCACGAATGTCCTTCGACTTCTTGATGGTGTTGCCGTAACTGATCCGATCCGGGCTCACGTCCAGCGCCATGACTTTATCGAGCTCGTAAATCGACGCGATGTCGAAGTTGGAGCCACGATCACGCAGCAGCGACAGCACCTGCGGCGCAGGGTTGGCTTTCACTGCGTAATACACGTTTGCGTACGGGAAATTCTCAACCAGCTCGTCGTATTGATTCGCAATGGTGGCGGTATCAACAACGAGACAAGGGGTTTCCTGGGTATCCGCAAAAGCCTTGATGCGCTTGAAAGTCTCTGCGTCGTAGTAGTCTGTAATCTGGATGCTGTTCTGATCGTTCATGGGTGTTTAAGCGTTCTCCCTGTGGGCGCGGTTTGCGCAGGTAACGTAATGTTTACCGGGTAGAAAAAAAGCCCGTTCGATATGACGGGCCAGCATTTTCGCGAATGTAGAACCTTTTTCCGTATTCACCTAGTGAGGATATTTACCCATATCCCAAACGTAGTTTCTGGCATGAAAGTTGGCAAATTTCAGAGGTGACGATACGCCTGCGCTGTCTGCCGAAGGCTCTGCATGATCGAAGGCCACTCGACGCCGTTGCTGCGGGCAAATTCCCGTGTCTGATCCGATGAGAACGTGCGGGTCTGGATAAACTGGAGCGATTCCGGTGCGGTCTTCATCAGCGCCGAAACACCGGGAATACGCAACAGCCCCTGTAACACGCGAATAGGCATATGCCGCCGGGGCGGTTTGCGACCCAGCCCATTTGCCAGTTGGCCGATCACACCGTCAAGATTCGGTGTTTCCGCATCCAGCGCCAGCAAACGCCGAGGCACTGTTTGCGCTTCACAGGCCGCGACGATCAGACCGGCCAGCAGGTCGACCGGTACCAGCGGCAATTGATGCGCCGATGTGCCGGGGATCATCGTCAGGCGACCATGGGCCAGATTATCCATGAGTTGGTACAGCGGCTGCGCCGACTCCAGAGCACCGGTTTGACTGTGGCCTGACACCGTAGCCGGCTGCACTTCAATCCAGTCCAGACCCATCGAATCAGCCCATTGGCGTACCCGCAAGGCACCCTCGAGTTTGCTTGCTTCATAGGCTCCGGTTTGGCGGTAAACCGCCGGCCAATCCACCGTTTCCGGATGTTCCGGGTCAATACCCAGTGATTGCAGGTGGGCAGCGTTCTCCAGCATAAAACCGCTGATCATCACCAGTCGGGCCCCGGCTTTGTGCGCCAGTCGGGCAACCGCCAGCGCACCATCCACGTTAGTCTGGCGAGCCGCTTCGGTGGGCAACTTCCATGCAAACCGGGCACCGAGATGGACGACGGCATCAAGTGACTCAGGCGCATGCTCCAATGCCAGATCCGGCTGATCAAGATCACCCTGAAGTGCTGACAGGGACTGCCCATTACCGCCAAGCCCCTCAATCTGCCGGCGAAAGTCGTCTATTCCCTCGGACCGCCGCATCAGCGCGATCACTTGATGCTGGCGCGCCGTCAGTTGCGCCACGAGATAGCGGCCGATGAATCCAGTCGCGCCGGTTACCAGTATGTTCATGATGTTTACTCCTTCAAATGAGACCCCGTCGGGTGCCTTCGGAAACTCATGCTAAAGTGTAAAGTGAACTCTACAGTCAACAGGTTTTTCATCATGCGGATTGCCCAGCTTGAATCTCGCACCGGCGTTGGTCGGCATACGCTGCGGTATTACGAACAGGAGGCGCTGCTTCCCGGCATTCAGCGACGGGCCAACAACTATCGTGACTACCCTGAATCCGCTGTGCGGCAGGTTGAGCTGATCCGGCAATTGCAGTCGTTCGGCTTCTCGTTGAGCGAAATCAGAACCATCCTAAACGGCATTCAGTCAAACGAGGTGGACTGCGCCCAGGGCGCACAGCTTCTGGCCGAGAAGCGGCTGGATATCCGCAAGCAGATCCGACAACTGCGCCAGGTCGACAAACTGCTGGCCGCCGAACAGGTGCGCCTTGAAGAGAGCGCTGCGCGACAGGCGTGTAACGTCAGCGAGCAGTTTTCATGACCTCAGCGACCGTTCCCCAAGGCCTTGCGCATCTGCTACAACAACTGCCCCAAACCGGGCGCCTGGAATGGATCGGCATTCGTCCCGCCCGGGGTGAACTCATGCAGCGGTGTGCGGAATCCACCATTACCGTCGGCGGTGGGCTGGCGGGTGACCGGTTCAAAGGGCGGGCGGACAGTAAACGGCAAGTCACGCTGATTCAGGCAGAGCACCTGCCGGTCATCGCCTCGTTGTTGCACCGGCAAACTGTCGGGCCGGAGCTGCTGCGACGTAATCTGGTAGTGAGCGGACTCAACCTGCTGGCATTAAAGGGACGGCAGTTTCGCGTCGGCGAGGTGGTGCTGGAAATGACAGGCCTGTGTCATCCCTGCTCGAAAATGGAAACGACGTTCGGGGCCGGTGGATATAACGCGGTGCGTGGGCACGGCGGCATTACCGCCAAGGTAATTACCGGAGGGCAGATTCGGGACGGGGATAGTGTGCAAGTACTGGAAGAGCCGAACTGACCGGCTGCTTCCAGCGCGGTCAGTTCGCGGATATTACTTGCGAATAAACGCCATAAAACCACCGGCGACCACCGCAGCGGCGCCACCGATCAGATACAGCATGGTGTCATCAGTGAATTCGCCGGTCAGTCCTTCGGAGATCTGATCGCCCACACTCTGGGATGCGTTCCAGCCGAAATACAGCAGAATCACACCAACGACCAACAGTACAAGCCCTACCATTTTAGACGCGTTCAACACGTTCTCCTTACGTTTTGGGTGTCTTCGGCACAAAACCTACACCCATGCAGCGTCAAAGAGAAGCGAAAGCCACCAGCCTTCACCTGCTGGCCTGATCCGACTCCCGCTCCAACAACGCGGCTTTGCGCTCGATGCCCCAGCGATAACCGGACAGGCTACCGTCACTGCGCACCACCCGGTGACATGGGATCGCCAGTGCAATGCTGTTGGTGGCACAAGCCCTGGCCACGGCGCGGGCGGCGGTGGGTTGACCCACTGCGTTGGCAACATCGGTATAGGTCACAGTGTTGCCACAGGGAATCGCCCGTAACACCTGCCAGACCTTCTGCTGAAAGGCCGTTCCCTGAATGTCGAGCGGCAGGTCCAGTACCGACTCATCCGGCTGGTTCACGTAACCCACCAATACGGCCACCCAACGGGCAAACGCCGGATCGTCCCCCACCAGTTCAGCTTGGGGAAAACGGGACTGAAAGGCCTGCAGCAAAGCATCGGCAGTATCACCCAACTCGATCGCACAGATGCCTCGTGCTGTGGCGGCGACCAGGATCACCCCGAGCCGGCAGTCACCCAGCGCAAAGCGAATGGTTTCGCCACGGCCGCCGGCACGATAGTCCCCGGGGGTCATGCCAAGGTGATCGCCGGTCGCCGCGTAGAGTCGACCCGAGGAGCCAAAGCCTGCGTCAAGACCGGCGCGGGTACTGGTTTCACCCGAAGCCAGCGCCGCTTTCAGCCGGCTGGCCCGGTGGGCCTGAAAGTAGGCCCGGGGCGTGAGGCCAATGCGATGTTTGAACTCCCGCTGAAAATGAAAGCGGCTTAGCCCACAGGCCGCAGCCAGCCGTGACAGGGAGGGCTCCGACTCGGCATTTTCGATCTCGCGGCAGGCCGCGACCATCTGCTGCTGGCGCTGAGCTTGCGGCGCAGGCTGATCGGGATAACAACGCTGGCAGGGTCTGAAACCGGCATCGGCTGCCGCCTCGGCGGTACTGTAAAAGCGGACATTCTCGCGGTTGGGCCGCCGGGAAGGACAAACCGGGCGACAGAAGACGCCGGTTGTGATCACACCGTAGAAAAAGCGACCATCGGCCTGCGGATCCCGGTCACAGACCGCCGCCCAGCATTGCTCGGGTTCAGGCATCAAGTGATCTGATCTGGCTACAGTTATGCTCATCGGTGTGGCCTCCATCGGCTTCAATCTTAACCCACATCGGCAGTATGAATCAGCGCAGCCAACGACTCACTCCGGTAGTTGCGGTCCTATTTGAAAAAACTGGTCATCCCTCACTGGCGGACCGGAGTCCGCTGGCAATGGCCTGATCCATCACCCAACGCCGCAGCAGCCGAATACCCGGCTCATTCCGCCGGCTGGTCTTGTGGGCAAAGTAGAAACGGTCACCGGTAATGAGCGTGTGACAGGGCAGCCGGACGAAGGCCGCCTCATCGTCCTCCTGACTGAGCATGTAATCATTGGTCAGCGCGATGCCCTGATGAAACCGGGCCGCTTCCAGCGCCATCAGCATGTGACTGAAATGCTGCACCCGCGCATGTGCCGGAATGCCCTGATCCGCCACCTGAAACCAGGCCTGCCAGTCGCCGGATTCACGCCCGTAAATACTGTGAGTCGAGAGTAACGGGAATCCGGCAATCTGTTCGGGGGTGAGCGTCATCGCCTCGCCGTCCGGCCCGTCTTCGGCAGCGGCACTATTCAGACCCAGCGACTCACACACCCGCTGCCAGAACTGACGGCTACAAATAGGGAACAAGCGTTCCCGATACAGCAGGTCGTAAGTGAAGGCGCTGGATTCCGGGTGGATGGTGATAAAGCAATCGGCCACCCGATCCGACAGCTGTGGTGATTCACCCGTCATTTCCAGTGCCAGATCCACTTGGGAGTGAGCCCGTTTGAGTGCAGGCAATCGCGGGATCACCCAGCGCACCGCGAACGAGCTGAAGACCGCCAGCCGAATGCGAGCCGTTTCTTCCCCCAGCAGCGCCTCACTGGCCCGCTCGATCTGCAGCAGGGCGGAGCCGATGCTGTCCTGATAACTGCGGCCTTCGTCGGTCAGGGTCAGGTAGCGGCCGTTGCGCAGAAACAGCGCCTCGCCAAGATAGGTTTCCAGCGCCTTGATCTGATGGCTGACCGCACTCTGGCTGATATTCAGTTCGTCCGCTGCGCGGGAAAAGCTGTTCAGCCGTGCCACGGCTTCAAACACCGGCAGGGTCCGCAGCGGCGGCAGTTTCATCATCGTGACCCACTCCTGTTATACATAAAACTAATACTGATAGCTTAAATATCATTAAACAGGATAAATCAGAACCCCTACACTGGCGACTGCTCATTATTCATTCATGCACCAGATCAGGAGGGGAGTCATGTCAGGCCGTACCGTCAACAGCGCGATTCTCTTGCTGGTTATCGGCAACGCACTGGCGCTGATTTCAGATGTGTTTATCAAGTTGCTGGAGCCCGGCTCACCGGTGTTCCAGTTCGTGTTCCTGCGTTGCGCGCTGACGCTCGCCCTGCTGGTTCCGTTCTGGCGCTATATCGACACCGGTCGGCTCTTTGAAGGCCTCCGCGTTCACGTCGTGCGGGCCCACGTGCACCTGGTCGGTGTGGTCTGCATGGTACTGGCGCTGGGCGCCCTGCCGCTGGCGACCGCGAACGCGATTTTCTATGCTGCGCCGGTCATCGTCATGGTGCTATCCGTGATCCTGTACGGCGAGAAACTCGATGGCCGCAGTGTATTTGCCGTCATCAGCGGCTTTCTCGGCATTGTCGTGATTCTGCGGCCGGTCGAAGTAAACTGGATGGCGCTCAGTGCGCTGGTAATGGCGGCAACACTTGCGATTAACGCATTGTTGGTTCGCAAGCTCCCCAGCGGCCAGTCGATGGTGCACAAGTTGTTCCTGACATATCTGCTGGTGCTGCCGGCCAGTGGCGCCTTGATGCTGTGGGAGGGCGCCGAATGGGATCCGTCCATGCTGATGAGCGCAGCCGGGTCGACCGTCTTTATTCTGGGTTACAACATTACGGTACTGCTGGCCTATCGTCAGGTCGACGCCAGTCAGGTCACCAGTGCCGAATATACCGGGTTGATCTGGGCCGTCGCGCTGGGCTGGCTCTGGTTCGGCGAAACCCCGGACATCTGGTTCCTGCTGGGCAGCAGCATGATTGTGGTGCCGCTGGCGCTGATCGGCCTGCGCCAGCATAAAGCTTCGCGCAAGCGCGCCGCGCTAGCCGGAAGCAATTGCTAACCGCCCCTCAGCGACACCGCCCTTTACGCTCTTCGTTGCCATACCGTAAGCTCACCGCAATCAGATGGTAGTGAAGAGCGCTGCCCACCGGGCCCGTTTCCACATAGAATAAGTCTACAAACTATACGGATGGGCCCATGGCACAAAATACCGAGCGTTTACAGGCACTGGACGCCTTACGCGGCATCGCCGCCGTGGGCGTGATGCTGTTTCACTATATTCCCTACTTCAACGAACTCTTCGGCCACAGCTTTACCCCCTGGTCGTTTCTGGAGTTCGGCCGTTACGGCGTGCACCTGTTTTTTATTCTCAGTGGCTTCGTTATTTTCATGACGCTGGAGCGCACGCCCACCGCCAAATGGTTTGGCCTGGCGCGGGCGTTCAGACTCTTGCCGTCGCTATGGGCCGGCATCATCCTCACCAGTATCTTCGTGCATTTGTTAGGCCCCGAAAGCCGGCTGGTGTCATTCCCGGATGCATTGGTGAACGCGACCCTGCTGCATGAATACTTCGAACTGCCCCATGTTGACGGCGCTTACTGGAGTCTGGTGGTCGAAGCGACCTTCTACGTGTGGATGGCGATTCTGTTTTACGGGTTGGGGCAAGGCCAGAAGTTGCGGGTGGTGCTCTGGGCGTGGGTGATTGGCAGCTACTTTGCCGTCATCTACTGGAAAGCGATCCCTGACGGGCTTGAATTCCTGATCAAGGATTTGTTGTTCACCAAATACGCGCCCCTGTTTATCAGCGGCATGCTGCTGTTCCGCTGGCACAAACACGGTACACCGTCGATGGCGGACCGTTTGCTGCTGGTGGTCGCGATGGCCCACTGTCTGGTCGCGTACAAGAGCCCGTTCAACTTCTTTGTTGTCGGTTGCTACGCCACCTTCATTATGGCGGTGATGGGCTACCTGAATTTTCTCGCCAACCGGCCGCTGCTGCTATTGGGCCGGCTGTCTTACGCGCTCTACCTGGTTCACCAGAATATTGGCTACGGCATCATCCAGCTCTGTTATGACTACGGTTTGCCGGGGCAGGTCGGTGTGATGGTGGCCATCGCGGTCGTGGTGACCCTGGCCTACGGCATCCATACCTTGATAGAACAGCCGGCACTTCGCTGGTTCAGGCAGTATCGCAAAACCTCGATGGACTCTGACAGGAGCGCGCCTGCGCCTCTGCAGGAGCCGAAGCAACTGCCCTGAGGCAAGCCGTCGTGCTGACCCGTCACATCAGATTGGTCAGCACGATGCCCAGAGTGGCGGCCGTCGTCACCAACGCAAATAGCGCCAGCGCACCGTCGCGGGAAATCATGGCTACCCCGAATGCGGTGAGCGCAGCACCGCCGCCATTGGCGCTGAACGGCACAATCTCCATAGCCGGCATCGCCAGCGCAACCACCACGCAGGCCGCGGAAGTCACCAGCAGGCCGGGCCCTTCCACCAGCGCGGTCAATCTGGGGCGGGTCAGTCGATCAATTTTTCTGGCCGGGCCACGCATCCATTTCAGCCCTTTGCGCAGCTTGTCCTGCGGCATGGTTCTGCAGGTTATCCACCCGGGCAACCAGATATGCTGACGCCGGAACAACAGCTGGCCGGCAGTCAGGATGACCAGCAATGCAAACAGAGTTGGCACCCCCGGAATATCGCCAATCAAAGGCGCCAGCGTAATCAGCCCCGCAAACAGCACAATCGGCCCGAACGAACGTAATCCGATCGCTTCCAGTATGCGGCCAACCGATACTCGCTCATCCGCCTCGGCCACCCGGTCAATGCGGTCGATAAGTTGTTCCAGGTTACTCAGTTCGTTGTTGTCCGCCACACGTCCGCCTTGTCCTGTAATCCGGAGGCTGTTTAACCCAGTTGCGTTCGCAGCCAGGCCGTCAGCTGAGAGGCCTGCATTGCGCCGCTCTGGCGAGCAATTTCTTTGCCATTGCGGAACAGGATCAGCGTGGGAATGCTGCGAATGCCGAAACGGGCTGACGCCTGCTGCGCCTGTTCGGTATTCACTTTGGCAAAGGCGACCTGTCCCCGCCAGCTTTTAGCGGCTGACTGGAATTCCGGCGCCATGGCCTTACAAGGCCCACACCAACTCGCCCAGAAATCCACCAACACCGGCAGATCACTTTTACCGGTATACCCCGGCATTTCCGCGTCACTCAACTCGGCAACAGCACCCTCTGCCAGAGCGCCTTTGCAGGCGCCGCATTTCGGGCCATCGCTGAGTCGCTGCGCGGGCACCCGGTTCATCTTCTTGCAGTGCGGACAACCGACATGCAGTAGATCACTCATGGTTCAGGTCTCCTGTGGAAGCACCTTTGTTGTGGGTGCAGGTTATGCAAAATCAAGCCGGGAAATGATTCTGGTTGAGAACCGTCTCACTGAAGCAGACAGGCGATTTACCTATTCTGACGACACATTGTAACGCTGGATACGGGTAAACCTGCCGCTGATGCTGCCCTGATTGCCCATCCACGTTCAGTTTCATTTTCCTGATTACGCAGTCATACGCCGCTGTTCGACGTCAATAATAAGGAATGCAGTAATGAAACGGACCTTCACCAGCCTGATGGCTGCGCTGTCCCTCGCTCTCGTTTTGCCCGTTCCGGCTTTCAGTGCCGGCGCCACCATAGAACTCGATAACACCGTAGATACCGGCGAAGTCCGTTATGAAAGCTACTTCGAGGATTTTGATAGTGGCGTTATGCCGGAAGGATTTCACGAAGGAGCCGACAGTGCCCGGCCCTGGAAGCTGGACTCGACCCAATCGAAATCCGGTTCGCTGAGCTTGCGCTCTGGCGTGATCGACCACAACCAGACCAGCTCGGTTGCACTGGATACCGACCTGCCCGCCGGCACACTCTCATTCGACTACCTTGAACTGACCGAAAGCTGTTGCGACGTGATGGAGCTCCGCATCAACGGCAAGCGGTATAATTTCCGGAAAACAGGTGTGTCCAACCAGTGGCAGCACATTGAAGTGCTGATTCCGAATCCCACGCGACGGGTTGAATTCACCTACCGTAAAGACCCCGTCACTATTGCGCGTGAAGATGCCGTATGGATCGACAATATCGAGTTTACCGACACGATCAGTCCCACTGCCGATGCGAACGATCCTGATGGCGACGGCATTCCCTACGACGTTGAACAACAGTACGCCGCGTTGGATCCTTACGACGCCGACGACGGTTTCGAGGACTACGACAACGATGGTGCATCCAATCTGTCGGAAATCAATTCGGGCTACTCGCCCGATGTTGCCAATATCTTTGTACGTAAGAACCTGTTTGCTTTCTACCCACTTGGTGACATCAGTTGGGACTACCGCTTCAGCAATGGCTATATCGCGACTGTTGAGGGTCAGTCACTGAGTGCCCATGGGCGATTCCGCAACGACAGCAGCGGCGGCTATGAGATCCTGGAACGTCGCGGGGATGGTATTTATATAATGGAAAGAGGCATCAACGACACGGATGGCTCGCAGACCAAGTATGTGTATCACCAGGGGCTATTGAAACTCCCCCGCCACATCAGGCTTGGCGAAGATGTCTACAGTTCAACCGATCTCACTATGACGCTGAGTGGAGGCGAGACTTTTGACACACGGGTCGATGTTATCGTGTCCTTACTGGAAGAGTACCAGCTGCTCTCTTCATCCTCGTCTGCCGACACACTGATGATCGGAACCAGCTCTCGCGCCCTGTCAAATTCTGGCGACTATGTTTACGGCTCGTCATACCAGCTGCTGGGGCTCGATGTAGGGACTCTCGCTTTCCTTGGCGACGCGCCTTCCGATCTCGTCGACATGCGCGTTGCCCGCATTGATAACAGCATCGCAGGACAAGCATCAACCTCGACTTCAGACAAAGCCGTCAGCAGAACCACCGGCATCCAAAGCGGTGGCGGAGGCGGCGGTAGTACGTCGCTTCTGTTCACAGGATTGCTGACTGGCCTGCTGATCTGGCGGAGACGGATGTCAGCCTGAGATTAATCCGCCGCTGACGGGCGTCTTCTGCCCAGGAGATGCCCGCCAGCCAGGCACAACACACCCACAACAGCACCGGTGACTGCGCCCGCACTATGCGCCTGCCAGATCACCGCTGCACCAATCCAGTCAGCACTCAGTCCATCGCCTGTCATCACTGAATCAGCCAGCAGCTTGAGCCCGGTAAAGACCAGAACCGTAGCGGCAAATCCAGGCCTGTCGGTAAGCGACACAACCCCGCGATAAACCAGCAACCCATACAGGCATCCGGAAAAGCCGCGATACCAGTCCAGATCATTCATCAGCCAGGGCAGCGACAAGGAAACACCCAGCGCGATGACCATCAGCGCGAGTAACCACTGCCAGATACCCTCCCGGTGACTGAACAATGCGCCAATCACCATAAGGCCCAACAGGTTCAGTAGCAGATGCGCCAGGCTCACGTGAGTCCAGTGACCAGTCAGCAGCCGCCAGTATTCGCCTTCAACGATCCCGGCCCGTGACCACTCCAGCAGCGCACCGGGCAAGGTCCAGGCCGCCAGCAGCGTGACTGCCAGTATCCAGTATCGTCGCGGTACCAGAGTTGTCAGTAACATGTGTTCAGCAACATACCGTCAGGTGGTATCCAAGTCGTCAATTCAAGCGGCCAGTATAGCGCGACAAAGCGACTCAACACCGGGAAACGCCCCCCACTTTCACTTGGCCCCGATCGCACTTGTATTGTCACCCCACTCCGGGTTGAAATGACTAAAGCAAATGCTTTATTCATTGTCAGAGTTCCGGCTGCCCCGGAACCGCCACCGCTCATTGAAGAGGAACTTCCATGACCACGCAGCATTTTGACGTTGTCATTGTCGGCGCCGGCTTATCCGGCATTGGCGCAGCCTACCACCTGCAACAGGAATGCCCTGGCAAGCGCTACGCCATTCTGGAAGGCCGGGAAGCCATTGGCGGCACCTGGGACCTGTTCCGCTACCCGGGCATCCGCTCCGACTCCGACATGTACACCCTGGGCTATCGCTTCAGACCCTGGCAACAAGGCAAAGCCATTGCCGATGGCAGCTCCATTCTCGACTATGTCCGGGACACCGCCAGAACCTATGGCATCGACCAGGCGATCCGCTATAACCACTGGGTCACCCGTTACGACTGGTCCAGTGACGACGCCACCTGGACGGTGGAAGCCAAAGTCGGGCCCGGCAAGAAGACGAGCCGCTTTACCTGTAACTTCCTGATCAATTGCAGCGGCTACTATCGCTATGACGAAGGCTATACCCCGGCATTTCCGGGCGCGGACACCTTCAAGGGCCAGATTATTCATCCCCAGCACTGGCCGGAAGATCTCGATTACACCGGCAAGCGGGTGGTGGTGATCGGCAGCGGCGCCACAGCGGTCACGCTGGTGCCGGCGATGGCCGAACAGGCTGCTCACGTGACCATGCTGCAGCGCTCACCGACCTATATCGTATCGCTACCCGATGTAGATTTGATTGCCCGCACGCTGAATCGGTTGCTGCCAACCGGCCTGGCTTACCAGATGACCCGCTGGAAAAACGTCTCCCTGCAGACGATGTTCTACCAACTCTGCCGGCGTTATCCCAAGTTTGTGCGCAAGCTGCTGCGCAAACACCTGCGCGCCCAGCTGGGGCCGGATTTCGACATCGACACCCATTTCAACCCCAGCTATAACCCCTGGGATCAACGCCTGTGTATCGTACCCAACGGCGACCTGTTCAAGGCGCTGCGTCACGGCGATGCATCGGTCGTGACAGACCATATCGAAGCATTCACTGAGCAGGGTATCCGCCTCAAGTCAGGCGAAACGCTGGAAGCCGACATTATCGTATCGGCCACAGGATTGAATCTGGTTACCCTTGGCGGAGCGGACTTGCGGGTTGACGGTCAACAGATCAAGCCCGCCGAGACCATGACTTACAAAGGCCTGATGCTCAGCGATATACCCAACCTGGCGTTAGTCGTTGGCTACACCAATGCGTCATGGACCCTCAAGGCCGATCTCACCAGCGAGTATGTGTGCCGGCTGATCAATTTCATGGATAAGCAGGGCTTTGATTACTGTACACCGGTGGTCAGCGCCGATGTGGAGCAGGAGCCTTTTCTTGATCTGGATTCGGGCTATGTTCACCGAGCCGAGGCCCACCTGCCAAAACAGGGCGATCGCAAGCCTTGGAAGCTGTATCAGAACTACCTGCTGGATTTGGTGAATATGCGGTTTGGCCGCGTTGCCGACGGCGCGATGACCTTTGGGCGGGCTGGCGAACCCGCCACACAGGTGGCCGACCAACAGGCCTGAGTTGTGCTGACAGACGGGGTTTGGCAACACAAAGCAAAACATCGTCAAACCCCATCTGTTTTGACTCAAGGCAAAGCACGCTGACGCTCACAGTGCTATCTTACTGATAATTAGCATGGCATTTGTTCGCCATGCCTTCATTTTCAGGGATTTGCACGACCACCATGATGACTCTGCTCAAAAACGCCAGGCTGAAGTACAAGTTCTGGCTGCTCAATATTGTTGTTTTCACCGTACTGGTCGTTCTGGCCGGCTACGCCATAAGCGAGATTGCAGTCGCCACCGGCGAGACCTTTGAGGCCGCCTTTGCGGAGCACGCCGGCGGCTTTGCCGGCATCGTGCTCGTGCTCATGCTGCTCGAAATGGCTGGTTCCCAGTTGCTGATCAGCTTTATCGAGCGGCATATACACCGCCTCAAGAACACCATGGTCGACGTGCAGCGCACCGGTAATCTCAGCCTGCGGGCCGATGTTGATTCCACCGATGAGATCGGCGAGATGGCGGAAGCTTTCAACGCCATGCAAGGGCGGACCGGGCATGCTGTGCTGAGCATGAAAGATGCCATCCACAGGCTCGAAGCGGAAGTCACCGCATTAACCGCTGCCACCGAACGCAGCCGCGATGAACTGAAACGCCAGCAGCAGGGAACTGATCGCTCAGCGGATGCCGTTGACGCCATGTTGACCGGGTTTCAGGGGATCGCCAGCCAGGCGGATAACGCCAAGGAACTATCCCGCGAGGCGCGACTGGCGGCTACGACCGGCCGAGATCGGGTCGCGCGCACATCAAACTCTATTCAAAAGTTGGCTGAAGTCATTGCCCAGTCTGCCAGCAGCGTCGAGGCGCTGGCCGAAAACAGCCGTGAAATCGGAAGCACGGTGACGGAGATTCAGGGCATCGCCGAACAGACCAACCTGCTGGCGCTCAACGCGGCCATCGAAGCCGCCAGAGCCGGCGAGCAGGGGCGCGGATTTGCAGTCGTCGCCGACGAGGTACGCAACCTGGCACGCCGGGTTCAGGATTCAACCGAGCAGATTCAGGGCACCATCGATCGCCTGCTCGCCACCATGGGATCAGCAGTTGAGCAGATGAACGCCAGCTCCGCCGATGCTTCCCGCTGCGTGGAGGAAGCCGATGCCGGCACGATCGCGCTGCAGGAAATCAATGCCGTCGTGCAGCAGATTGATGACACCAATCAGGACATTGCCCGCGTATCAGCCGATCAAACGGCTGCTACAGATGCAGTCCAGCACGACATCCAGAGTATCCGTGAAACAACCCAGAGCATGGTGGACCAGCTGGTCGACAGTGCCAGCATGAGCCAACGCCTGAAGGCGCTGATTGCCGAACTGGAAACTGTCGCCGCACAGGTGTCGGTGGATCAATAGGCGCTAGCGTTTGACGTTCCAGCGGCGCTGCATTTCAAGGAACAGGAATGACGCCGTCCAGGTGATCAGTACCAGCCCGGTCAGGGCTTCGATGCCGGTGAGATAGCGCAAGGCTCCGTGGGGTTCGATGTCACCGAATCCCAGGGTGGTAAAGGTCGTGATCGAGAAATAGGAGCAGTCCAGCAAGGTGCCGGCAAAGTTGCCTTCGAAATAGCCCCAGTTTGGTGTGTGGTGCATCCAGTAATACGCCAGCGCGAACATCCAAACCTCAACAAGATGCGCGAAAAGAGTACCAAATACGCCAATTACGATACGAAAACGATGGAACATATCCATGCGGGCCAGCAATCGTGACAGCCACGACAGGCACAGGTAATGCACCAGAATAGCCAGCGAGGCCACCAGACCGGTAACGGCGAAAATAGTGAAAATTGAATGCATTCGGTTTAGCTGCCTCGCCTGATCGTGAAAAGTCTGTCGTTATCCACCCCCAGTTTAGACCAACCTGTGTCCGGCCTCACCGTCGCCATTGCTTCAGGGCTGTGGCACTATGGCTCACACCAAAACAATCCCATTAACGTCGCCAGGGGAGTCCTGCTTAACGCAGGTCTGAGAATGCGGCGGTGGCATCGATCGGCCATCCGCCCTAAACCCTGGAACCTGATCCGGTTAACACCGGCGGAGGAAGTGCGACATGATAGTAACAGCCTCGCTTGCGCTGGCAGGCGCTCTTATTCTCTTTACCTGGCTCGGCTTGCGGGCCCGTCTGGCTGACGGCGGTCTGGATGACTACATCACCGCCCGCAACAGCCAGGGTGCCCAGGCCATTGGCTTGTCTTTTCTTGCCTCCGGCATGGGGGCCTGGATTCTGTTTGCGCCGCCGGAAGTGGGCGCACTGGTCGGCCCGGTCGCCCTTGCCGGATATGCCGTCGGCGCGGCGCTGCCGTTTATTGTGTTCGCCTTTTGTGGCCCGGCTATTCGCCGATACCTGCCCGAAGGACGCAGCATTGGTGAGTTTGCCCAGGCCTGCTACGGCAACGGCGTACGCCGCTGGGTGGCGATCATCTCTGTCCTTTATATGCTCTGCTTCCTGACAGCAGAGCTGACCGCTATCGGCGCCATTACCAACCTGTTGTCCGATCTTAACGGCAATATCGCGGTTATCGCTGTCGCTGTGACCACGTTGATCTACACCGCCTGGGGCGGACTGCGAGCCAGCCTTGAAACCGATCGTTGGCAGGCGTTGCTGTTGCTGGCGTTGCTTGTTGTGGTGGCCTTCGTTGCTTTACCGCAGCTCCCCAATGCATTCGATGCGGCCAAACTGCCGGATATTCCTGTGACCGCATCGCTGAGCGTTGCGCTGACGCTGGTGATTGCCGTGACCGCCGCCAACCTGTTCCATCAAGGCTATTGGCAACGACTCTGGGCCGCCGAAGACGACGCTGCGCTGGGCCGGGGCGCTATGCTGGGCGGCGGCGTTACCGTATTGGTCGTCGCACTGGTGGGCGCCCTGGGCATTGCAGCATCACTGAGCCTGGACGACATCGGCACACCGCCAATCCCGTTCTTTGCGTTGCTGACACAGGCACCGGCTTGGCTCGGGATAGTCGCACTGGTGCTGGCGCTTTGCCTGGTGGCGTCATCGGTCGACACATTACAGAACGCGCTGGCGTCCCTGGCGGTGACCGAAAAGCAGGGCCTGTCACTAACGTCTGCCCGCTGGTTTACCTGTCTGCTGATGATTCCGGTCGTGCTGATTGCCTTGCAGGGTTACTCGGTACTACGTCTGTTTCTGATCGCGGACTTGCTGTGCGCCACGGCGGTCATTCCGGTATTGCTGGGACTCTGGTCAAGAATGACAACACCGGCGGCGGTTGCCGGCGCACTGGCAGGGCTTGTGGGCGCAGTACTGCCCGGCGCAGTGAGCACGGGTAGCATGATGGCCGGGCTTGAAGCTGCCAGTTTCCCCGGCGGCATTCCCACGCTTGCGCCTTATCTGGGCGCTCTGTGCGCATCGACTCTTGTCAGCGTTGCTGTTGCGCTGGTGGCACCCAAAAAGCGCTAAACTCCAGGATTACCGGGTCATAGCGACATCATCCGTCGCGGACCCGGTCCGCTTTTGACGGCACTCACACGCCAACCGTCCACTATTTCGGACACTGTACAGGTTTCCATACACGTCACAGATACCTCCTTGTCCTCCCGCTATCAGGCCTTCCGACCCCATCGTTTATCAGCTCTGTAGATGCCGACTGTCCGGAATTCCGGATACTTTTTATACAGGTCATCCAAAGAACAGTAACAACCAATTGTTTTAAAACGCTTTATTAAACTGGCACAAGATCCGCTTCGGTTTATTACCGGTCAACAGTATCAAGCCTTAACGGCGCCGGCGTTCCATACAAAAACAATCACAGGAAGAAAAACATGTCGATCCGAGTCACTCTTGCGATCATAGCCATGGCAGTGCTCGCCATAACGAACCCGTCCCATGCCGGGACGCTTACCTCCGATACCCTTGCAGCGGGGAGCCAGTCCGGATCCCGCGACCGTCAATACCAAGTGTATGTACCTGACAATCTAACAACACCTGCGCCCATGGTGATGGCCCTGCATGGTTGCAGCCAGACCCAGGCCAACGTCATGAATGAATGGGGGTTGCAAGCTGCAGCCGACCAGTATGGATTCATCCTGGTTACGCCTTTCATTACCAGCTACGACGGCCTTAGAAACCAGAACTGTTGGGGATTCTGGTTCGACCAGCATCGTCATGAGGGTGCCGGCGAGCCACAGGATCTCGTACGGATCGGCCAGGCCATTGAAAGCCAATACAGCGTGGACGCTGATCGACGCTACATCACAGGCTTGTCATCGGGTGGCGCAATGGCAGAGGTAGCCGCCATTACGCACAACGAATACTGGGCTGCTGCTGCGTCGGCTTCCGGCCTCCCCTATGGCGAAGATGCCGGCTCAGTGTCATTGTCTGGCCAATGTCCGGGCAGTGCGACGTTTCACAGTGTCAGCCGTGTCGCCAGCGACATTGAACAGGAGCTGAACGACAGTTACCCCATTCCAATGATGGTGCTGCAAAGTGAAAACGACTGCACAGTAGTGCAGCCCGCGGGCCGCAATATCCGCGACGCCCATTTGCGGGTGTTTGGAGACAGCAGCCATGACACTCCGATCACAGCGCGCCAGAGCGAGTCCGACTGCTCGCCCGCCTATCAGAATGACTACCAGTGTGTGCACACCGTCTACGGCAATGGCGACGGTCGTTCGGTGGTTGAAACCGTTTTCTTTGACGGTCCGATCAATACGGCCAATTCAACCGATACAAACCACGGCCACTTCTGGGTCGGTGGTGTTAACGGCAGCGAAGGTCCATGGGCCGTAAGGGCCGGGCCCAGCTATCCGGATATTATCTGGGATTTCTTCAACCGCCACAGCCGCACTGGCTCCGTCAGCAATGGCCAGCCGACAATAACCGTGCTGGGCGACAACCCACTCGATCTGACACTGGACCAGAGTTTCAGCGATCCCGGCGCAACCGCAACCGATCCTGAAGACGGCAATCTCAGCGTCAACGCTGATTGCAGCTCAGTCGACACTTCTCAGGCAGGAGATTACACCTGCCAGTACACCGCAACTGACTCCGATAGCAATACAGTGGCCCGCACGCGCACGGTCCGGGTAACCGATCCGTCCGCACCCACAGCGTCCTGTGCCACCGAAATTGCGTCGCCCAGTGCTCACGTCACAGCAGGACGTGCCGAGAAAGGTGGCAGCTTCAACCTGCGCGCACTTTCGTTGACTGACCGGCAGGACATAGGGGCATCCTACGACACCTGGTCATCCGTCACTCTGCATGAAGGCGAGCCCGGCACCTGGTACGCGGCAGAGCCTGAGGCATGCCGCACTGGCGGTGGCAATAATGGGGGTGGTCAGCCATGCGAAGAGAGGTACGGCAGCAACCTTCAGCACCAGAACGCCAACCGCGCCTATTACCAGATGGGATATTTCACCGTCGGTGGTGACGATGCGCTGGGCGCTATATCCGGCGGCTACAACTGGGTCTACGAGGCGGCACCCGGGGAGTATCGCGTCGGTCAGTGCCCATAACCTGAATCTCACCACACCCGTGTCCTTTTCTCGCGGGTGTGGTGTTTTAACAACCGTCCAATAACAACAATATTCCGGAGACTAAACCATGCAAAGGACGCTTTTATATTTGTTCATAACGGCCTCGACCCTCGGTCTGAGCGCCTGCAATGACAGTGATAAAGACGACGACAATGCGGCACTCAACCAACCACCCGCGTTCCTCAGCGGCGAGGTACACCACAACCGGTACGATGGCAGCAGCAATGACTTGCTGACCGCAGGGCTCGGGGCCAGTGGTCTGGCCGGGTCAGCACCTGCATTTGCCGATCCGCTCAATCCTTCGCCAGAAGAGTTGCGTACGCTGGCGATCTACAACAACTACCGGGCGCTGGTGGATACCTCTGCAAACGGTGGCTATGGCACCCTTTTTGGTCCACAGGTGGATGCTCAGGACAGTGAAGGCCGCGTCGCTGGTGATGAATACCTCGCCTTTATGACGGTTGGCGACAACAACAGCGTACCCGTCACCGCGATGGTTCAGATTCCCGACAGTTTTGATCCCGCCAATGCCTGCATGGTCACCGCGCCATCGTCCGGTTCACGGGGGATTTACGGTGCTATTGGCACGGCCGGCGAGTGGGGGCTGAAAAAGGGCTGCGCTGTGGTCTATACCGACAAGGGCAGCGGCACCGGCGCAGATAATATGGCGACCGGCACGACCCAGCGGATCGACGGCACACTGACGATGGATACCCGTGAGCCGGTGCAGTTCCGTAGCGATCTCAGTGCAGCCGAGAGGGCGGCGTTCAATACTGCCACTCCCGACCGTTTTGCGTTCAAGCACGCCCATTCAAAGGTGAATCCTGAAGCCGATTGGGGGCAGTATGTGCTGCAGTCCATCCGGTTCGGTTTCTACGTGCTCAACGAACAGTTTGGTGAGGAGACGCCGGAGGGCGGGCACAGAATAACCGTAACACCGGCTAACACGCTGGTGATTGCCTCATCCGTATCCAACGGCGGCGGTGCCTCGGTGCGGGCGGCAGAACAGGACAGTCTGGGCCTGATTGACGGCGTTGCCGTATCCGAGCCCAACGTCAATCCGGTAGTGGATAGCAGCCTGTCGATTCGTCAGGGCAGCCAGCCGGCAATTACCGGTCACAGCCGCAGCCTGTTTGACTACACCACTGCGATTGCGGTTTATCAGGGCTGCGCCAACCGGGCTCCGAATGTGCGGGATGATGCGCCGTTTAACGCTGCGCTCAACAATGTGCCCGCCAATGAAAACGCCTGCGCAGCGCTCGCCGCCAAAGGACTGGTGACCGGCGCCGACCTTGATGCCCGCGCCGCCGACGCCCAGCGCATTCTGGAGCAGGATTACGGCATTCAGCCGGAGCAGAATCTGGTCGCCCCCAGCCACTTCGGTGCCAATGTCGCCCAGAGTATTGCGATGACCTACGCCAACGCTTACGGCCGGTTCGGTGTCGAGGACCGGTTGTGCGGGCTCAGCTTTGCGGCGACCAACGCCAGTGATGGCAGCGTTATGCCACTGTCGGCCACGCAGGAAGCCGCGCTGTTTTCCGCCAGCAACGGTATTCCGCCCACCGCAGGCGTGAATCTGGTGTTCGATGATGCGACCGGCATGCCGACCAATCTTTCGCTCAGCACGTCGCCCAGCAGCGGCCTGCAGGACTATGGCCTGGACGCTTTGCTTTGCCTGCGCAGTCTTGCTCAGAACAGCGATGCGGTATCCGGAGCGGCCCTGTCAGGTGCTGCTTCCGCTAATGCGACAAGGATTGCGGATGGTATTGAAAAGGTGAGAGCTACCGGTGACCTGCAGGGCAAGCCGGCGATTGTCGTCACCGGTCGTGCCGACGCCATACTGCCCATCAATCACACCTCACGGCCCTACTACGGGCTGAATCAGAAGATTGAAGGCGGCAGTAGCGGCCTGCGTTACTACGAGGTGCTTCACGCCCATCACCTGGACGCGTTCAATGCGTTTCCCGGCTTTGATGCGCGCTATGTCCCGCTGCACCGGTATTACATTCAGGCACTGGATCTGATGTACGACCACCTGAAACAAGGTAGTGCGCTACCGCCCAGTCAGGTCGTGCGTACCACACCTCGCGGCACTGGCGCGCCCGCACTGACAGCGGCGAATGTACCACCAATCGCGGCCGCACCTGATGCGGCAGACCGCATCACCTTCGAAGCCGGTGAGGTTCGCATTCCTGATTAGAGGCTCGACTCAATAGGTCGCCAGCCCTGTTGGCGGCCTACTCCAGATCAATTCGGCGAATGGCCGTTTGGAGGAAGGCGGCTTTGACTTCAAACTGGGATTTGAGGGTCGGATCACGGGTTGCATCCCGCTGGCTTTCGACGCCTTTGAGTTCCTGCACCAGCCAGCCGCGAATCATCACGTAGTAGCGACTGTCGGTGCCATATTCCACAATCGTGCGCAACGAGGCGGACTGCTCTGGCGCATCAATTGCCGCCTCGACCGCCTGCACCATTTCGCCGATTTCCTCATTGTCGCTCGGTACACTCTGGCAGGCCGACAACACGGCCAGACAGGTGGCAATCATTACCGCAAGCAAGGTCATGGTGACTGCTTTCATTGGCTATTATCCTTATCCGATCGGTTATTGGCGTCTGCTACCCGCTTGAGTGCTGCTTCTATTTCATCACAGGCCTGATCGTGGCTGAGCCGATCACAATCGATGGTGATATCCGCGTACCGGGTATAGAGCGCATATCGCTCGTCAAACAGATCGTCGAGGGTTTGATCCGGGCGCTTTGAGATGCCCCGAAGGCTGAAATCGCCGATCCGCGTTTTAACCGTATCAAGCGTGACGTTGAGAAAGACAACCTGGCCACGGGCGTTCAGATGGCGCATGGCCTTATCACTGTATACCGCGCTTCCGCCGGTGGCGATGACATGATGATCCAGCTCGACCTCGCATAGCACCCGCTCTTCAATCCCACGGAGCGCGGCATAGCCTTCGGAGTTGACGATCTCCTGCAGGCTCCGGCCTTCCGCCGCCTGAATCAACAGGTCTGTATCGACAAAATTGCGGGCAATACGCTTGGCAAGCAACACGCCCACCGTGCTTTTACCGGAGCCGGGCATGCCAATCAGCACAATGTTAGTCAGGGGAATACCTCCCGCCTGTCAGCCTGCAACTGGCCCACAGAGCATCAGAAGAAAATCAGATAAATCAGAAGCGCATACAGGCCATATTGCAGTGCATAGTAAAGGGTGCGGTTGTAGCGCTTTATTTTCTTGCCCAGCGTCCGGACCCGGTATACAGAACCAAATAGCCGGTTGAGCGCGCCGACCTTATCACCGTCTGTGTTCTTGGTCGCGGTGGCCGACATGACAAGACGGGAAAATGCCCGGTTTATGCCATCCACCAGACGTAATTTTACCGGGCGTCTGACATCCAGAAACAGCACAATCCGATTACAGTCCGTTCTGTTCTCAGCATAATGCAGGAAGGTCTCGTCAAACATGACCGCCTCACCATCTCGCCAGTGATAGCGCTGGCCATCAACACTGATATAGCAGTCCTGCGAATCGGGCGTCACCAGCCCCAGATGATAGCGCAGTGACCCGGCATAGGGATCCCGATGAATCACCAGACGCGCCCCCGGTGGCAGCATGGCGAACATCGCACCTTTGACATCGGGAATACCCTCTATCAATGCCACCGTGCGGGGACACAGCTGGTTGGCCGAGTGCAGAGTGGCGCCGTACCATTTCAGGTAAAAGCGCTTCCAGCCGGTTTTAAAAAACGAGTTGAAGCCCAGATCATCCAGATCGTCTGATGCCTTGATGGCGGCAGCATCGTTGAGGCCGATGGCTTCATCACGGATGATCTCCCAGTGATCCTGCAGCACCTTAAGCTGCGGGAAGGAAGCCACATCAATATACGGCGTATTCGGCTGCTTTGAGGTCGCATAAAAGAGACAGTTCAGCGGTGCCAGAAAGTTCGAATGATCGGTGAGTTTGCGGCTCAGTTTCGCATGCTGAACAACACCCCGGCGCTGCACATAGAGGGCACAGAGAATAAAAATAGCGAGAATTATCAGACCCATGGTGATTAATCGTCCTTAACACCTTTACCAGCCAACAATCCCTACATTATTGATTAGCACACTACTCACCGTCCGTAGCGAAAAACCGAAGTATGCCGCTCCGCCAAATCTCATCAGGACGGATCACAGCGGGATAACTGCTGCGCGGCGCTGTCCCAGCACCAGCTATTATCCGCTGTGAGATGAACGCCACCCAGCCAGCGATCAGGCAGCACACGGTTCAGTGCCGTATCCCGGCCGGCCACCACGGCTCGACCGAACTCAGTGAGCATAAAAGGCTGATCCGCCAGAATGGAGCTGGGAAGCAATCGGTCACCCACTGTAAGCAAAGGCGATGCGGCGCGGGTCATATCAACCAGTAGTCCCCAAAAACCCAGATCACCCATGAAGCGCCGGGATTCCGTGCGCTGATATTCGGAGAATAGCTGGCTGAAACCCTGCTCCCCCTGAGCAATCAGGCACAAGGCCTGGTAAGCCGTGCGAGGCAAGCCTGTGCGGGGATCCGGGTATTCTTCCAGCAGGCGCCGGACGGTGCCTTCAAGAAAGGGCAGAGCCGAAGTATCACGCTGCAGCAAACCGGCCCAAGGCTCAGGTGAATCCGCGCAGAATGCTGCCCAGGCATCAGAGCCAAGTGCAAGCTGGTCCGCCGTCACCGGTGCCTCAAATGCCAGCAGAGCCGTCAGGCTCGCAGGCGTCGTTAACCCAAGGTACTGATCCGTGCAGATGAGGCTGAGTGCCGTCACCTCGTCGGGATGCTCCGCAAACCAGGCAAGCAACTGCAGAAGCTGCAACTGGTCGTACAGATCCTGCTCAAACCAGAGACGGATCTTCTGATAGTGCCCCGCGTTCCGCAGGATTGCGTCCCGCTCCGCGAAGCTTGTACGGATAGCCTCGCCGTCGCCCCAGCCACGCCCGGCGATCGCGGCCGCACGCACATCGGACAAGGCCTCAAGCGTCAAGCCAGCGGGCACAGGCCCCTCGTGCAGGATATCCCGCCAGGGCAGATAACGCCCTGGCAGGCTGGCGCTGCTCATGATCTCAACAGCACAGTCGCCGTTGGTAATGTTCAGAATGCCTTCCGTGGCCTGCGCCATAGCGTTGCTCCGCGATCCGCTCAGGGCTTACATCATGTCATCAGCGTTATATTTCAGAACAGCCTCATCACTGTCATTGAAGAAGGTCAGCACACCGCGCTCCTGTTTGAAGTGCGTGGTTTCCTGAAGCATTTTCAGGTAGCTGTCTTCAACATCCATACCCGCAAGGCAGGCCATCTGGGTCGAGATCAGCGCTCCAAAGCTTATATCGTTACCGCTCAGGGTATAGCTGCCGCTGAAATTATTGCAGCCGGCAAAGCCTACCGCACGGGTGCCTTCCTCGTGCAGCACAATATTGATCTCTTTGGCACGAACACCGACGTCATTCTTGATGGCGTTACCGTTCAGCTCCACGAGTTTCCAGAAGGTTTCGGTCATTTTCACCTGGCCTGGCGCTGCTGCGGCAGCTGATACGCCGCCGGGGCCGTTATCACTGCTGATCGAGGCATTGACCCGCGATACGAGAATGTTGACCGGTGTGCCCGAATCATTGGCAAAGGCAGGCACCGCCTGGGTGCTGATGAACAGGAGTTTGTTATCACGCATGATCTTGGCGCGCAGGCTATAGCGATTGCGCTTCAGGATACGGTCCGCATCGTAGGCAAGGGAAAACGCATACGGAGGACCACCTTCAGGCTTGAACTCCTTGCTGGCAATGGTCACCGAGGGTGCATCCGCACGGGAGACATCTTCCAGCGATACGGTCACCGTGGCATCGGGCGGAATCATCATCCGCTCCTTGTACCAGACGCTGCCCTCAATTCTGCTCTCCTCCATACCGCCCCCGAAACCGGCGCAGCCTGCCAGCATGCCTGACAGTAAAAACAGTATTCCCAGCGTCGCAATGCGATAAATCCTTTGCATGATGTGGCTACTCCCGGTTGAGTTTGTTTCAGTATCTTCAGATAAAAATAGCATTCGAACGGTTGAGTTACAGCCGCAGTCGGTATTTTCAGTTTCTTTTTGACGACACTCCCGTCAATCGGAGACTTTGCCCCGCAGCTGCTTCGTTCTGCCGCGCTGCTTCTTTTTGTCCGTTCGTTTGCGTCGGGCATTTTTACTGGGGCGCGTTGGTCGCCGTGGTTTTTCGAACACCACAGCTCCCTTGATCATATCGCCGAGCCGGCTCAGGGCGTCGTCCCGGTTTTTCTCCTGGGTACGATGCTGCTGCGCCTTGATAATGATTACCCCTTCCTTGCTGATGCGCTGATCATTGAGTTTCAGCAGCTGCTGTTTGTAGAACTCAGGCAGCGAGGACGACACCACGTCGAAGCGCAAGTGAATGGCCGATGAGGTTTTGTTTACATTCTGTCCGCCCGCACCCTGGGCGCGGATCGCAGTCAGCTCAATTTCGTCGTCCGGTATCGAGACGGCATTGGAAATACTCAGCACAGCACGCTCGCCTCGTGGCCACATACCGCGTCGAAAGCGCAGCGCTTACACATCATGTTCGATCCTTTTGCCCAGGCAGATGGCATGGTCTGGGAAATATCCCAACGCCTTGTAGAAGGCGACCACCTGGTCGTTTCCTTCACGCACCTGCAAATTGATTTTGGGGCAGCCTCTGGCTGCAATTGCGCGCTCGATTGCGACCATCATCTGACGCCCGAACCCCTTACGTTGATGATCCGGCGACACCGCCAGGTAGTTGATCCAGCCACGGTGCCCTTCATAACCACCCATCACTGACGCCACGACTTGACCGTCCAGCGTGCCGACCAGGAACAGATCCGGATCGACCTCCAGCTTGCGCCGGATATCCTTGTCCGGATCATTGTGCGGCACAACCAGACCACAGGCCCGCCACAGCGTAACGACCTGATCCTGCTCTTCAACCTGAAAACCGCGAATATCCATTGGCTAGCGTCCCGTCAGCGAACGTACATAACGAGTGCCGCCCAGTTGATACATTTGGCGGGTAATCCAGTCCACCCGTTCCCAGACATAGCCGCTGGGCTTTGCGGCATTCATCACCTTGGGGTTGGGCAACACCGCAGCCAGGCGGGCTGCCTGGCCAGGGGAAAGGTAGCGGGCACTCACTCCGAAGTAGGCCTGGCTTGCGGCTTCAACACCAAAAATGCCATTCCCGAATTCCGCAATATTGAGGTACACCTCCATAATCCGGCGTTTTGACCAGAGGGCTTCCAGACCAAGCGTCAGCCCCGCCTCCAGTCCTTTGCGGACAAACTGGCGGCCATTCCACAGAAACAGGTTCTTGGCCGTTTGCTGGGAAATGGTGCTGGCACCGCGCAACGAATCACCCCTTTGATAATCCTCAACCGCGGCGGCGATCGCATTCATATCCAGGCCCCAGTGGGTCAGGAAGCGCTGATCTTCACTGGCAATTACCGCCAGTGGCATCCAGGGGGAAATAGCGTCGATATCCACCCACTGCTGCCGGGGCGCCCGTTCAGGGTGCTGCAAGCGGTCGGCGATGATAAATGCCGAGGTGGGCGGATCTACGAAACGGAAAAGGAGGATAATCGCCGCCACGAAGAGCAGCAGACCGCCCAGTATCCAGGCCAGTCCCTTGAGTATGGATTTCGTTCGTGATGTCTTCGCCACGCCAGCGCCCCGGTTAAAAGTGACAGTCCAGAATACGACATACCATAACCTATTGGTTCGGCGAATTAATCATCTGATAAATCTAACTCAACGGCTGCAGACGGGTACTCTGGAACCGGTTAAGCAAATGATGCATCAGGTACACCGCCATCAATGCCAGCAATACCGCAACCGCCAGCGAACTGAAGCGATACAGATCGCTGTAGATCAGATCCTGCTGCGGCGACACATACTGCCCGAACAGAATTGCCATGGTCGTCAAGGCACTGAAACCGGCCGCGGACATGCCGCCTTCAAGCATGTGGTAGCGGGCAAACAGCATCAGACTCAACCACAGGCCCAGCGCAATAAACGGCAACACACTGAAATGATTCATCAAAACAAACTGAATCAGGAGCCCGAAGTTACAGCCTACCAGCGTACCGATAGCGCGATTCCAGCCGGCAGGCCCGGCACCTTTCCAGTTCATCGGGAACAGCACCAGAATGGTCGCCACCTGGGCGGACAGCGACCCCTGAAGGTCCATCACCTGAAATCCGACGAACGACAGGGTGGCCACGGTGGTCGCCAGAATCACTTCATGGCGCTGGTTGGACAGGGGCTTCTTCGGCATTTGCCGGGGTTGGCGCGGCTCTACATCGGGAAACAGACTCTGCATCAGACCGGCAATAACAAGAGTCAGCAGCACCGCCATCATGTTGGAGGTGACGATATCGAACACATCGGCCTGCGGATAACTGGCAAAGTGCATTTGCATCGACAGGTTAACGATCGACATCGCCCCGAACAGGAAGTTAGGGCCTCGGGCCATCTCCCGAAACAGCACGGCAAAGAGCGCGATCACCACCAGCGTCATGGGGATCGGCTTGTCACCAAACAGTCCCTGCAGTACCAGAACGGCCACACTGACCAACGTCATGTTGGCGAGAAACTGGCGAATCACATGGCCATTGAGCCTCGGCACCAGCCCCAGCAGCAGTATCGGCGTAACGGTGAAGAATGCACCGTAGTTCCAGCCCATGATCTTGCACAGCATAAAGCCGAGCGTGCCACCAAAGGCAATCCGCAGACACTGGCGCAGATCATTGCCATTAAGCTCACGTTTGCGGACCATCAGGATGGGATAAAAGCGGGGCATGCCAGCAGCCTTAATAAACGTAGTGAATCAGGCTGATCGCATGGATCTGCAGCGCACCCAACCAACCCGCCAGACCATCGGCAGGGTAGAGTTGTACAGTCGCCCGAGCACCCGACGGCAAACGCTCAAGCACCTCAGCGTCGTCGTTCAGTGACAGGTGCAGCCTTTGGCGCTGGGCATCCCGCACCCAGCGATCGGTGGCCTCGGGTGATGCCAGCGTGCCGTCCGCAGCCAACTGGCCCTGACGGGTGCCTGCATCGACGGCTTCCACCCGAGCCTGGAAAACATCCCCAGGCAGCGCATCGAATACGACTGCGGCGGAATCGCCCACGGTCACGCGAGACAGGGATTTCTCACGAAAGTCGGCAATGACGTCTGCCTCATCCTCCACCAACGCCGCGATGGAAACACCCGCCTGGGCAAAAGTACCCGGTTTGACCTGCAGGTTGGACAGGGTGCCATCCGCATCTGCCAGCACGCGGGTGTACCCCAGATTCAGCCGGGCACTCTCCAGCGCGTTGCGGGCCTGTCGCAACCGCAGATTGCTGTCATCGGACTGGCCACGCTGAACCTTCAGCTGATGCAACTGCGCCTGAGCCTGTTGCACTGTTGCGTCAGCAGCGTGGGATCTCGCCCGGGTCTGGTCATACTGTTGCTGGGAAACGCTGTGCCGGCCCAAAAGGTGGCCCAGCCGTTTGAGCTCTCGCGACATCTCGGCGGCATCCACTTTGGCAGCCACCACACCGGCCTCCGCAGCGGCAATGGACGCATCCATCTGGTCGTTCTGCATTTTTGCTTCTTCCACCGCCAACTCAGCCTTGCTGACAGCCAGTTCAAAGGGCGCCTGATTCAACGTAAACAGGACATCACCTGCCTTCACATGCTGATTGTCGCGTACATGGACTGCCGTGACCTGTCCGCTAACCTGCGGCGCCACCCGGACAACCGAATGCATAACGCGGGATTGCGGCGTAACAGGCATCCACATATCGGCAATCAGGAAGTAGCCAAACAGGATGGCAAATACAACAAGAGAGACGTGTACCCAGCGGGCAAAACTCTGATCCGGTGTCATTGGGTGCCGCTCTCCCCGTTATCCAGACCCGGGATCTGCAAATGCTCCCGCAGGTTGGCCTCCATATGAATCAACACTTCAGCAAAAGCATCCAGCTGGATATCCGACAACCCGTCGTAAATATCGAAGCGAACGCCGTGAATGCGATCTTCCAGTTGCACGACAACCTGCTTGCCCTCAGGGGTAAACCAGAGCCGATGAGCCCGGCCGTCTTCGGGATCGCGGCGGCGCTCGATCAGTGCCTGCTGTTCAAGTTGATTAAGCGTGCGGGTCAGCGACGGCATCTCGATACACAGCGCCTTTGCCAGCGCCTGTTGGGTTGCGCCTTCACCGATCTTGGCGAGATGAACCATCACTGCCCAGCGGCTTTCCGTCATCCCGAGCGGCGCCACGGCGGCGGTTATTGCATCCCGCCACAGCCGGTGGACCCGACCAAGGGCGGCCCCAAGCGACGGCTTCAGTGATTGATGCAGCGAGAGAAAAGGTTCGACAGACGGTGTGGCTGGGTCGTGCGGTGACACGGGGCGACTCCCTGTTGGCAATGGGATGGCATCCGCTATTTATTTAGCAGGCTAATTTAATCAGCCATTTTACAGATTGACATTTGATTAGCCAGCTACCTATGGTTAGGTAATTCTACTTACCAGCCACCGCCTGTGGCGGTCACGGTCTCTGAAGAAGGGACGAGAGACACAAAAAAACGCCCCGAAGGGCGTTTTATGAGGAACCTGAGGGGAGTTACCACATCAGATCATCGGGAATCTGATAATCCGCATAGGGATCATCTTCATCAATCTCGCTGGACGATGGTTCATGCTGGATCACCGGGATTTCAGTTTCCCGCTGACGGATTTTGTCGGCAACATTGCCGGGCACCACGTGGAAGCTGTCTTCTCCCAGCACAACAATCGCCAAACGGCCACGGGACAGGTGCTCACCCTGCTCCGCATTCACATAAATCTTGTGCACTTTCTTGTCGACAACAAACTGATAGGGCGTGTCACCGTCCCCCCGGCTGATGCCGTGCTGCTCGACCATTTGCTTTACCTGAGCGCGATGCTCCTGCCGACGCTGTTCGGCCAGACGCTGCTGGTTCATTTCGCGATCGCGGGCCACCTTGTCAGCACGCGCCTTTTCCGCCGCCTGGCGCCGGGCCTCGGCGTCGGCATCCACAGGCCGCTTTTGTTTCCGGGCCTTGTGTTTCTCCTGCTTGACCTGCTTGGCTTTTTTTTCATCCGCCAGACCGGCCTGGAGTAACTGTTCCTGCAGAGATTTCGCCATCTTTCGCCTCAGAGAAAATTCATCTGATCGCATTATCGGCAATCAACGCCGCCAATGGCAACGCCAACACGGGGTTCTTTGAGAATTTGATCCGCTGCGTCAGGCTGTGGCGCGGTTTAGCGAAAGGCGGTCTGCTATTCTCATTGTCGCGGCGCACGCCCGGAGGCTGCCCCAGATACGTTCAAGGAACCGGATAATGGCTCACACGACACCCACCGCTTCGGCCGATCGCAACAAAACGCCGGTTATCACCCATACCCGCTGGAGTGCGGTGGTCACTCTGGCCCTGGCTACTTTGATTATTGCCAGCGAACTGACGCTGAGTGCCTTCGCGCTGCCTTTGATCAGCGCTGAACTCAAAATGCCATCAAGTGCCACTGCCTGGGTCTTGCTTTCATTCACGCTGCCGCTCATTGCCATTGCGATTCCCGCTGGCCGCTGGGCCGACCGCGCCGATGTGCGGCGGGTGTTTCTGCTGTCACTGTTCGGGTTCGGGCTGTTCAGCATTCTGGTTTCGCTGGCCTCCTCGTTTGCGATGCTGATGACTGCACGGGTGCTGCAGGGGCTGGCTGCGTCATTTTACCTTGCCGTTTATATGCCGGTTGTCGCGACCACAGTGAAACCTGCGCAACGTGGGCAGGCAATCGCCATTATCTCCTCGATCATGATGCTGGGCAGTGTCGCGCTGGCGCCTCTCGGCGGCTTGGTAGCCGAGCACTGGGGCTGGCGGTCAGTGTTTCTGATCAAGTTGCCTTTGATCGGGCTGGTGCTCGCGCTTGGTTTTCATACGCTGCGCAGTGCAGCACCGGCGCCACGTCCGGCGTTGCCAGCCATCACCCGCACCATGCTTCTTGAAGGGCTGCTGATTGGGGCCGCGATGACGGCCTTGCTGATCGGTATTGAGCAACTTCAGGAGCAGCCGTCTTTCGCCGCTGGCCTCACCATACTGGCGCTTGGGCTGCTGGTAGCCTGGGCCCGGCTTGGTTCCGCCCGACCGGTAGTCTGCCTGCTGATGCAGCCACGCTTCGGCTTGCCGGCGCTGGCGCTGATGTTGATTGCGGCCAACATCGGCTTGATGGCCTTTTCGCTGCCTTTCTTCGTTGCTGAGGTGATGCAGCGTAGTCCGGAGGTGCTGAGCTACGCCATGCTGGGATTTGTGGTCGCGTCAGCCGTCATGTCGCCCATTGCAGGTATGTTTGCCGATCGTTTTGGTGCCTTGAACGTGGCCGCTATCGGCGCACTGCTGACAACAGCCGGATTGCTGACGCTTGCGACCCTGACTGCAGAGGCCACCACGCTGGACCTGGTGTGGCGCGCGGCGGTTGCCGGCATCGGAATGGCGATTTTCAATGCCCCTGTCATGTCAGCCATTCTGGAATCAACACCGCGGGATCAGACCGGCACCGCCAGCGGCGTCGCCAGCGTGACCCGAATGGCCGGCTCAACCCTTGGCCCGGCGTTGGCCGCTTTTGCCTGGAGCAGTAGCGGCGGAGGCGTTGCAGGCGTGCGCACCGGGGTCATCATGCTGTCGACTCTGGCGTTTATGGGATTCCTTGCGCTCCTTATCGCACAACGCCGGCCAGTAAGCCCATCAATTGCGACCACAGCTCCTGCAACCGAAACAGAATAACGGGCAGATCAAAGTCGAGATGAGCTTTCGCTATCACGAGATTCATCCATGCAGCGCCATCCGGTAATAGCAGCCAGATCAGGCCGGCGCAGTTCACTATAACCGTCAGCCAGAACACATTGCGGAAGGCGCGCTTGCTGGATTTATGCCGTAGCAGCTGGTGCGCGAGGGCCGCGCCGGGCCAGCCGCCGATAAGTGCGAGGATGTGCAGGGTATTTTCCTGGATACGCCAGGCATCGCGGCGGGCAGCACGCTTGTCCCAGGCGTAAACGCAGAACGTCACGACGCTCGCAGCAAGATAAAACAGGGGAATAATCAGCGGGAGCTTGCCCTCCAGCCAGGCTCCGGCCACAACAATCGCCCACATTGCAGCAGCCGGCAGGGCAAGTGAAGCCGGGCGTCGTGAAGGGCGGGCAGGCGAGCGGTCGCCATTGATTTGAACTGCCGTCGCGCAGGGACGCCCATGTTTGTCGCGACCGGCAACGTAACTGATGCTCATGCCCTTGTGCGGCTGCCGCCGTGACCGGTTCTCAAAATCGGTTACGTGGACGAATATTTTATCGCCGCCGCTAACTGGCGCCGCAAACCCGAAACCTTTTTCACCGTGCCACTGCACCAGTGTTCCTTTTACCCGCATACCCGCCTGCCAACGTCTTATTTGTGGGGCAGAAAAGTGTAAACAATCACCCATAAAAAAGCCCCTGCCATTCGAAAATGACAAGGGCCTGCGTTCAGATCGCGGGTGATCAGTGACCGTAAATCCGCATCTGTGTGTTCTGGATCGACATGTCATCCAGGGCGATCGAGCCGATGGATGTACCACCGATCAACACGCCACCGATGTTCATGTCGGCATTGAAGGTATCGATATCGACCGCGAGGCTGTCATTGCCTGCCGCATTGGGCGCCTTGTAGACATCAAAATCCGCCAGTGCGAACACGCTGACCACGTTCGGGTTATCGTCGTAACCTGCGCCGGTCAGTTCAAGATCGCGGATACCGACCGCCATGAACGGTACATCCACATCCAGATCATCGATCGCAAAGCGGGTATTGATGTTCATCTTGTCGGTTGCGGTATCGACGGTCACCATCATCGAACCGAAAATACCCTCAACAGACAGATTATCCATCACCGTTGTGCTGTCGGTGTTGCCACGCAATTCCCAGGCACCGGTGCGGACCGCGAAGTCGATCGGTGAGCCGTATAGCGGCAGTACCTGAATGACCGCATCGCCATCCGCCAGTACGTCAATATTGATCTTGATGTTATCGATCAGGTCACTGGCGCTGCTCGGAATGGCAAACCCCAGTTCCTGGAACATATCGTCGCGGTTTGCACCACCGATGAACACGTCGCTGATTGCGAGTGTGCCTTCATCGATGTAGCGAACCTCGCCGATGTTAACTTTAGTCTCCAGTTCAATGGTGACACCGGCCTGGCCGGTAATGCTGCCCATCGAGGAGTCGTCGAGTGCCTTGAGTTCCGCTTGTGCCATCAGAGGCATCCCGGAAATCGCCAGCATCAGCAGTGATTTTTTCAGGCTTTTCATTGTTATAGTCCTTTCCGTTTGTTGCAGTACTGCTTTGCCGTCAGACCACAACGGCCGTTAGAGCGGGCGCTCCTCCAGAGGAGAAGCACCCGCGAGTTCATCAGCGTTAGAGGTTAGGGGTCAGATCCAGGTCAATGGTGTTGCCCGGTCCTGCCATGTAGTGGTTGAGGATATCGGTCAGAGGACCACAGTTAGACAGTGCAGGCAGATCGTAAGTACCGACCACCTTGCCGCCTTCAAGCGGTGCGAAGCTCTCGCCTTCTGGTGTCTTCAGCGAGATGTTCACCGGATCCATGGTGCGGCACTCAGAGCCACCACCAATCGGCAGTTTGAAGCCGAACAGTTTCACGGTGACCTTGGGGATGTTGATGTACATCTGCGAGTCAGCGGTCAGAACACCGTTAACCAGTGTGCCGGTGGTCTGCTGGGTCTGCTCAAAGTTAACCTGGGCAGTGGCTTTCAAGCGCTTGAAGAACTTGATTACCCGGAAGGAACCTTCCGTGTCATCCAGCGCCAGATCAGCAGTGAACATGCCGGTGGCCAGTTCCAGCACAGCATCGATGGTGCCGCTCAGTGGCAGGGAGCTATCAGAGGCAGCAATACCGGTTGTGCCCTGGAGATCCAGCAGGAAGTCAACGCCACCGCCAGTGTCATTGCTTTTACCTTCGCCAGACAGTGCCACTTCGACAGTTGCAGCTTCAGGGTCATCAGATTCGATGCTCAATACCGCGTTGCTGGCACCTTCTGCATTCGCCGTGTAGGTCAGTGAAACGGTACAGCTGCCTTCAGCGGCAACAGTAGAGCAGTCGTTGGTCTGGAAGAAATCACCCGCATTGTCGCCGGACAGGCTGATAGCGTTGATGGTCAGAGCAGCACCGCCTGCGTTGGTAACCGTGACCTGGCGATCAGCGCTTGTACCCACGTCGATCTTGCCGAAGCTGACTTCAGTCGCGTCCAGGCTGATTTCAGGTACTGGCGTGATGATGCTTTCGCCAGTCAGCGCGACTTCAACAGAAGGTGTCGCCGGATCGGTTGATTCAATTGCCAATGCCGCGCTGCTTACGCCTTCACCGCTTGCGATGTAGGTCACGGTAACGCCACAGCTTTCGCCTGGTGCAACAGTGGTGCAGTCGTTGGTTTGCATGAATGCATCCGCGTTGGCACCGCTCAGGGTGATCGCGTTGATGCCCAGATCGGCGCCGCCGGTGTTGGAAACAGTGATGACTTCTTCAGCACTGGTGCCTGACGTAATCTTGCCGAAATCGACATTCTCAGCGCCCACACTGATCTCAGGATCAGGTACGGCTTCGCCTGTGACCTCAAAGGTGTGCAATACGTTGTTCTGGCCTTCAACCAACGTACAGTCGGCGGTGAATTCACCAATTGGCGGCGGGGCGATAGCGCCGTCAGCCGTCCGTGCCACCATGTTCAGGGTCAGGTCATCAACCGTTACCGTGCCCTGACCTACGTCTGCCATGGTAAAGGTCACTGCCGGTGCTTCACCTGAAGCGGGAACAGTAAACGGACCTTCAGCATCCGGAATCGGGCTTTGAGGAATTGTCAGAGGTACATCCAGTGGCAGATCACGGCCTGCGGTGCGGACGGTCGACAGGTTTGTCGCAGACCCTTCGATCGTGGCAGAGCCCACCAGCTTCAGGCCTAGCCGGGAGTCATTGTTGACTGTAGTGGTTGCCTCAATGGCAAACGGTCCAAACGTGTCGCCAACTTGCGCTTCAGGCGGGAAATCTGCGCTGATCTGGGCTGAAATGGGCTGGTTGCCAATCAATGGCAAGGGACATACGAAATCCAGATTCAGGGAAACGGGCGCAGCGGAAGCCACCCCACTCGCAGCCAAGAGCGCCGTACCGGCGATGGCCGAACGCAATGTACGTGCGTTCCGGTTGTTTTTCGTCGAACTCATGTTGTCGTCCTCTACAAAAAGCTTTTTGTGTTTTTATAGGATTCGCAGACATCATCGACAGCGTGAGTAAATATCGATCTTGCGACTTTCCTTGTCATCTGAAAGGCGCCATCCGCATTCGTCAGGAACAGATGGTGAACCTCGACGACCAGCACCGGCATGCCGATGAGGGTCTGTATCCATTAAGCGTCCGAATACACAAGGAGGTCATTGCCTTTATCGGCAATATTTTTGATAAAAAAGGAACAACTGTGCACCTAATTCAAAATTCGTGAAGTCCTTCATAAACTGGGAAACTGGCTTACAAAGCAGCGATATATCGCTATAATGGCCCCTATGGACAATTTTTGATCAAAAATAAAGGGGCAGCTTGAGCTCGACATCAACAAATAGAAGAGTACAGCTGTATACAGAAATGAATTACCCGAAGCGATCAGGAAGAGCCGCCAACGACGGCGTGCGTCCTGATCAGGAGGATTGTGCGGGACCGTTGCGGCGGACGTCGCCAGGTGTTTTACCCGTCCACGACCGATAAGCGCGAGTGAAACTGGCCTGGTCACTGAATCCGAGCTTGTCGGCGATCACATCGAGGGCAACCGAGGTGTCCGTCAGATACAGGGTGGCAAAGGTTTCGCGGATATCGTTGCGAATCTCCCGAAACGAATACCCGGATTCGACCAGGTGATTGCGGACGGACCGGGTACTCATACCCAATCTCATCGCTATCTTTTCCAGCGAGCTGCCGCGGCCGGGATTATTGATGATCTGCTCCCGGACCTGCGTGACCAGTTCACCGTGGATTGCTGATTTGAGCTGCTCCTCAAGTCGGGTGCGGGCTATCGCATAGGCCAGCCCCACATCGTCCTCCGGCACCTGTCGTCCGGAAAGCGGCATTAACACCTGCGTATGCGCCTTATCAAAATGCATTTCCGAATCTGACACCAACGCATTCCAGTCACTGACAGGGCGAGCGGTCGGGAAATCAAATTCGAATATGAAGTGACGGCACAAAGGCAGGGACAACGCGTAGATGCTGCCCATGTAGATTTTGGACATAAACGCCCGAAGTGGCCCGAGCCGCCAGGTGTCATGCAGGCGGATTGCCATTCCCTCACCCTGGGAGGTCAGCTCGATGTCCATAATCGGCAAACTGACCCGCAGGTACTGCACAATGGCATGAATCAGTTTCTTCGGATCCCGCTGCCCCAGAAAAGCATAGCCGACAAGGCCATGGGCGGGCAGGTTCAGCTCCTGGCCGAACTGGAATGCGGCGCGCTCGTCCTGAACCAGCCAGTCCGCTTGTTTGAGAATCGCCGTTACCTGCTTCATCGACAGAAACGCATCCGGATTATTCAACACCGCGTCATCAAGACCGCTGCCATCCAGCAACGTTTGTTGCCCAATTCCCTTGCCGCCCATGAAGCGCACAAATCGGCGCGCATAGCGGGCTGACACCAGCGGCATGTCATAAGCCAAGTGTTCAGACTGACCCATTTCAATCATCCATGAGGCGAGAGTCCCGACTCGCGCACCACTGCTTGTGCGCACCAATAGTCGGCATTTCACGAAGCCACAGCCAACGACTCCGCGTTTTTAGCGGGTACTACAACACCCATTTCAGAATATAGGCACCCAGACATCGGACGTTTTGAAATGGCATCCCACAAATGACGTTATGGCCGAAAATGACAAGACAGGGTTCGCGTTTCAGGACTTTTCATCACGCGCCTTAAGCGACACAACTAAAAGTACGACAGGGCAGACATGCAGGAAGGAAGCCGGCAAGCCCAACGGACTTGCCAGCTTGAGAAGCGGTCAGCCCCTGAGGCGTGATGCGTGCTTCAAGTAGCGCCGTGCGAGCACTGCACCGACAATGATCTGAATCTGGTTGTAGCACATTATGGGCAGCACGATCATACCGAAACCGGGATGACCGGCGAACAGCACCTTCGCCATGGGCAACCCCGATGCCAGACTCTTTTTCGAACCGCAAAACACAGCCGCAATCTCATCATCAAGCGGCAACTTCAGGCGTCTCGACAAGATCATGGCGAGGCCAATCACCAGCCCCAGCAGCAACAGACACAGTGCGATTGCAATCAGAATCGCCGTCACCGGCAACTGGTCCCACAGTCCTCCCACCACTGACTGGGAAAAGGCGACATAGACGATCAACAGAATGACACCCTGATCGTAGCGAGAGGAGAATCCGGGGTGACGATCCAGCCAGGGACCCAGCTTTGGCCTCAACAGATGACCGATCGCAAACGGCAACAGCAGTTGCAGCACGATATCCCGCAAAGCACCCAGCACATCAAAGCCTCCGTCGCCGGTGGTACTGACCAGTAGCACCAGCAATAGCGGCGTCAGCATCATGCCGAACACATTCGAGGCGGCAGCGCTGCAGATCGCCGCAGGCACATTACCCTTAGCCATCGCGGTAAATGCAATGGAAGAGGAAACCGCCGAGGGCAGTACCCCCAGATACAGAAAGCCCAGCGCCAGATCTTCCGGAATCAAAACCGGCGCCAGCGCACCGATGGGCAAAACCACCAGCGGGAATACAACAAACGTGAGCGATGCGATCAACAGATGCAGTCGCCAATGGGTCGCGCCGGCCCGAATCTGCTCCCGCGACAGGGCCGCACCGTGAATAAAGAACAGCAAGGCAACCCCCGCAGAAGCCACCACACCCAACACACGGGCAATACTGCCCTGGGCCGGCAAAACTGACGCCAATACCACCGCACCCAGCAGGATCAGCGTGAACGGATCGAGACGAATACGCATCACATGGCCTCCGACAACGCGTCCAGAGCCGGCATCAGCATGGTGCGGGCGACGCGAAATGCAGCCTCGGCATCCCCCATGATGATGGTTGCCAGCAGATACTCGTGATCAGCGTGGGACGGCTCGGGCAGATCCGCATCCCGTTCGGTGCGTTCGATCGTCGCCGAAACGGCGCTGCGGAAATACGCGTACATCGCCATCAACGCATGATTGTGCGACGCCTCGGCAATCGCCACATGGAAACGTTCATCCTGGGCAATACGCTCATCAATATCGTCTCCAGCCGCCGCCCGGGCAGCCAGCGCTGCGCGCAGTTCATCGAGATCATCCTGATCACGACGCAAGGCCGCGAGGCGAGCCGCTTCCGCTTCCAGGGTAATCCGCATTTCCAACTGGTCCCGCAGAGCCGAGCGCTCGATACGCCGCATGGTCTCTGCCGGATCCAGGCGTGCCCGAACATAGGTGCCGTCCCCCTGAAGGGTTTCCAGCAAGCCGGCATGTACCAGCACACGCACCGCTTCACGGACGGTATTACGACCTACGCCCAGCAACTCGGAGAGTCGACTCTCATTGGGAATACGCTCACCAACCGGCCATTCACCTGATTCAACCGTTGCCCTTAACTGATCGATTGCACTGTCTACCAGCGAGCGGCGGGCTATTTTTTGTGTATTCATATGATCATCCCATGAATTTAGATAGGATCATCCCATGAATTAGAAAACCCGTCAAAGGCACTTCCGCAAGAAAATCCGGAATTGTGCTGAATCCCACACGGTTTCGACGCCAAGGGCGACACGATCGGTTAACATTACACCATCGCACCGGCCCGAGCCGGACACTTCAGACGGCCACGGGCCACTATCAGGGTTCTATGAAAATACCGAAGCGATTACAGCCTCTTGTCGATGATGGCATGGTCGATGCCGTGCTTTATCAGCTGATGAGCGGCAAGGAAGCACAGGTTTACGTCGTGCGCTGTGGCGACACGATCCGTTGTGCCAAGGTTTTTAAAGAAGCCCAGAAGCGCAGCTTCAAACAGGCGGTGGAATATCAGGAAGGCCGCAAGGTACGTAACAGCCGCCGCGCCCGGGCCATGAGCAAGAAAACCCGCTACGGCCAGAAGGAGCAGGAAAACGCCTGGCTCAACGCCGAGGTTGATGCCCTCTACCGGCTAGCCTCTGCTGGCGTACGCGTTCCTGAGCCTCAGGGATTTGTCGACGGCGTATTGCTGATGGAACTGGTTGCAGATGCCGAAGGCAAAGCCGCGCCGCGCCTGGACGATGTGACGCTCACGCCTGAAGTGGCCCGGGAATACCACGCCAAAGTCATTGCCGATGTGGTGCGCATGCTCGACGCCGGCCTGATTCACGGCGACCTGTCGGAATTCAACGTACTGGTCGACGCAGAGGGCCCGGTCATCATCGATTTGCCTCAGGCCGTCAACGCCTCGGGCAACAACAGCGCCGAACGCATGCTCGAGCGGGACGTCGATAACATGCGCCGCTACTTTGGCCGCTTTGCGCCCGAACTGCTCAACACCGACTACGGCAAGGAAATCTGGGCACTTTATGAAGCCGGCGACCTGCACGCCGAAACCAGGCTCACCGGTTGCTTTGAACACAGCACCGAGAGCGCCGACGTCGACGAGCTGCTCGCGGTGATTGATGCCGCCAAAGAAGAGGAATCAGAGCGGCTGGAACGTTTGCGGGACGATGAGGATGACGATTAATTCAGCAGCCGACGGCCTTGATTAGTAACCGCCACTGCCGGACAGGTCATCTTTTTCGATCTTTTGTACGTATCGCTGCCCAACCTGATGTGTAAATGACGGGAGGGCGCTGCGCGGATTTTGCAACGCTCCTGCGACCACCGTATCGTTAATACTTCAGATTGCGAACCATACTAACAACCCGCCGCACAGGAGCCGGATAATGTCCGGGCCTCACTATTCCCATGCCACGCTCTATCGCTAAAAGCCCCGTAGCCCGATCACTGCAGCTGCTCGCTATCACGTTCATTCTGATCTTCAGTTCCCTGGCATCGGCTCAGGATCAACCCCTGAGAGTGGGCATTACGCCAGTGCCACCGTTTGTCATGAAAGCCGGCAACGGTGAGTGGGAAGGCATCAGCGTAGATCTCTGGCGCCAGGTGGCCGCCGGGCTGGGTCGCGATTTTGAACTGGTGCCCCTGTCATTTCAGGAACTGCTGAAAAGCGTCGAGAACGGTGACATTGATGTTGCGGTCGGCGCCCTGACCATGACATCCGCCCGCGAAACCCGGTTCGATTTCAGCCACCCGTTTTACCAGACCGGTCTGTCGATCGCCGTGCCCAAGGTCAAAGATCCCAGCCTGCTCAGCAGTCTGGGTGCGCTACTCAGCTGGCGTTTTGTGAGTGTGATTGCCGGGCTGGCAGGCCTGTTGCTGGCAGTCGGATTTGCGGTCTGGCTGTTTGAGCGCAAGCGTAACCCCGAGCAATTCGGCGGCAGTGCGGCGCAGGGCATTGGATCAAGCTTCTGGTGGGCAGCGGTGACCATGACCACCGTTGGCTACGGTGACAAGGCTCCGGTTACCCTGGCAGGGCGCCTGGTAGGGCTGGTCTGGATGTTTGCCGGATTGATAATGGTCGCCAGTTTCACCGCCGCCATCACCTCGTCACTGACCGTCAGCAATCTGCAAAACCAGATTCAGGGCCCGCGGGATCTGCCCGGTGCCAACGTGGCCACCATCGCCAAGACCGCAAGCGAAGAGTATCTGCAAGAGAACAGAGTGAGGCATACGCTATACCCGGATCTGAGCGCCGCGCTCGAATCCACCGCCAAGGGTGAAACCGATGCCGCTGTCTATGATCGTGCACTGATGCAATACCGGAATCAGCAACAGGGCGATCACCTGACGATTCTGCCCGGCACCTTCCAGCAACAACTCTACGCACTGGCGATGCCGGACGGCAGCCCGCTCAGGGGGCCGGTTTCAGAGAAAGTGCTTGAAGTCACAGAGTCCGCTGCCTGGAAAGGCATTGTCGACAAGTATCTGGGCAACGAGTAAAACATCACAGGGTGCCCGGGGTGGCGTTATTCGAAACGCCGTACCTGGGAAAACCGGTCGCGCCAGTAGTAGCCGTTCAGTTGCGACTGCGTAACACCGACCGACGTTGAGGCATGGATAAAGCGGTTGTCGCCCATGTAGATTCCCGCATGCTGCTCTTTGCCCTCAATCCGGAAAAACACCAGATCGCCCGGCCGCACCTGGCGGCGATCCACCGGAATCCCCGCCCTCAGCATCATGCCGGTTGTGCGGGGCAACTGCCGCCCCAGCGCCTCCTGATAGGCCGTCACAATAAAACCGGAGCAGTCAAAGCCATCGGCTGACATGCCACCATACTCGTAGGGCGCGCCCTGATAGCGCTCGAATACTTGCCAGAGTTGATCAGCCGTCGCCGCGTCTTGCGGGTCCTCGATTGGCCCGGGCGGCGTATAGGTGCGATCAACCGACTGGCTGCTCGCACAACCCGCCAGTCCCAGTGCTACCAATACCAACAGCCCCAGATAACGTAACTGACGATGCGGGAGGTGGAGCAAGGCCCAAATGGAGGAAATTTCGATGTGTGAAGGGAGCATCAGCCAGCGCATGGGGTACAACCGGTTCAGTATTCAGAATTTACCTGTACTTTATGCCCCAAGGATCTGATTGTCAGGTTAATTATTGGTCGTTTTATAGACTATTCTGAAGTGACCTGATCGTCGCGGACCCAGCGGCGAATGCGCACGTCCACAGTTACCGACAAGGCAGACAGAGCCGCTACCTTTTCACGCCCTTCCGCACTGGCGCGATAGCCATGGGGCGTCATCGCCAGCAGGTCGGCAACCTGTTCGACACCATTGATTTCAAGCGGGAAGTTTACTGTTTGTGGCGGCAGGCCAGTAAAGCCGGCAGGCGCCGGCCGTTCCTCGGCGCGCTCAGGCTTGAGGCTGGGATAGACGATCTCCCGCAATTGGCGCAGGTGATCGGGGCCCGCATCGACCTCGATCAGCATACCGCCAGGCTTGATAGCTCTTGCAAACTCGGCGTATACCGGAAAGCCAAACATGCTCAACACGCGATCCAACGTTGCCGACTGCACCGGCAGGTTGGCATTGCTACCCACGGTCCAGCCCGGCCGTTTGTCCTGCTTGGCCGCCGCCAGTACTGCCCACTTGGAAATATCCACGCCCAGCAGCGCCAGCGTTTGCTCATCCGGAACCGCCGCAGCCAGTCGGCGCAGGTAATAGCCTTCGCCACAGCCGGCATCCAGACAACTGGCAGACGCTGGCAAAGCTTCGAGGGTCGCTGCGGTCACGGCATCAGCTATCGGCTGATAAAAACCGGCATTCAGGAACCGTTGTCGGGCCGCCACCATGGCTTTGCTGTCGCCGGGATCAAGCGACCGCTTTTTCTGCACCGGTAGCAGATGCACGTAGCCCTGGCGGGCGATATCAAAACTGTGGCCTGCTGCGCAGGTCCAGTTCGCGTCCTGTCGCAGTAACGGGCCACCATCCAGCGGGCAAGCCAGATGATCAAAAGCGGAAATCGTCATGCAGGCGGGTTCCTGAAGAGGAAATGGATGAAGCGAGCCGGCCTCATTCTGCCAGATGCGGCGCGAGTTTCTCACGAATTGCATCAGGAATCGGCATTGACCGTTCCGCTTTGTAATCGAAATACACCAGCGTGGCGATTCCCTTTGCCACCAGACTATCGCCTTGCCAGGCTTCCTGCAGCACCTGGGCCGAGGCGTTACCGATCTTCCCCAACCAGGTGCGGATTTCGACCGGCTTTGACCAATACGTCTGTGCTTTCAGATCCACTTCCATTCGCGCCAGAATCAGCGGCCAGTCGTGCATCGTCAAAGTCGGGTGGAAGAGCTCAAAAACCGGCGTCCGGGCCTGCTCAAACCAGACGGGAAATGCAGTATTGCTGATGTGCCCCAGGGCATCCGTGTCATTAAAACGCGGCTCAATTGTCAGTGAAAACATCCGCTAGCCTCTGTTGACGAGTAAAGCAGCGGATCGCCTGACCCGCCTCGGGGCAAGCAACATAACGCCAAGAGCCCCATCAGGCCAAGTCGACTCTGGTCGAAACTGTGCTCCCGGGGCATTCAATTGCAGAGACGCTAGTTCCTTTTATCGTCATCACGCGGGCTCTGCTCCTGCACGTCTGAGGTGTTGCGACGTTCGTTTTCTTCTTCCGGTGACAGGTAGTAATCCTTTTGTTCGACGGTTTTGGCGTCTGGATCAGAAGGGGCATTTTTCTGGCGCCCACGGGATAACCAGAAACCAAAAGCCACCACCACAATAATCAGAATAATCCACTTCATGTGCGTGCCTCACCATTTGCGGTACCTGCTATTGTTCTAGCGGCAGAACGGCAGCAACGTCAAGAAACGAGGGCATCAGGAAGGTTGATTGGGGTCAAAAAAGGGCACAAAAAAAGGCCCATCGCGATGAGCAACAGGCCTTTGTCCCTATACAACGGGCTATTCAAACTTTACGACGGCGCGCCGCAACACCAGCACCTACCAGACCAAGCCCGATCAGTGCCAGAGTGGAAGGCTCCGGTACTTCTGTAATACGGAGTACCAGGTCATCGTGGTTGTCATCGTCGGGGTTTGCACCACCGTCATCCAGCGCCAGCAGTACACCATTGCCGAGTGGGTCGTAGCCCAGCCAGAAATCAGGAGTACCCGCGGAGGTATGGTTATTATTGGATCCGTTCGCAACCGAACCCGCGCCACTGTTAATCTGAATGATAAAGTTCAGCAAGCCCGCAACCGCATTGTTGACGTAGATGGTATCGCCCACCGTGCTTTCGGTTGAAAGCGACTGGCCATCCATTTCAAATGTGTTGACGTAGCCGGCTTCTTTACCCAAAAACTCAACCTTCAGCATACCAACGCCGCTGGACAGGTTGCCCTTGTAAAAGCCATCAAAGTTCGTGCTGGTGAAGACACTGTTGAGAGTAACAGGGCCAATTTGCCCCGCAACTGACGTACCATCTGTCTCGATCATCAGCGCAGATGCGCTTCCTGCGCCAGTCATCCCCAGCGCCAGAGTCATAGCCAATAGTGATTTTTTCATTGTAATGCCTCCAATCAGTTCCGTTATGGAAGCTCTGCGACTGCAAGTGCAGCTCCACTGATTTCCACTGCATTTAAAAGGCCAACTTTTAAAGTCCTTACTTTTCATATGAATGAAAACAGGGCCTCGCCGAGAAGATGTCGAGCTGTAAATTTAGCTGACATTTTCCCGCGAACACTCATCACTTAAGGTAATAAAAATAACGCTTTGATAAGGAATGGAGCGGTAACGACCGCTTTGCGGCATCCATTTAGGGGGCCCAAAGTGGTGCAGGGCAAGTGGCCTCACTCCAGAACAGGAGTCAGGCCCTCGTCAGAAAAACTGGGGGTTACTTCAACTTCTCCAGCATCGCACCCATCATCTCGTGGATCTTGTTGACAGCCTTGAGCGGACGCACCATAACTTTGAAGTCATCAATCCGGCCTTCGGCATCGCAATGAATAATATCGACACCATTGAGTTTGATACCATCCAGCTCTGTGGTGAATTCCAGCATGGCATTGTGACCGTCAAGGATCTCGCGCTCGTAACGGAAGTGCTCATTGTTGAGTGTGTACAGTGCCGCCATCAGGTAAGTTCGGGTGATGGCTTTACCTTGCTGGGGGGTGTGAACGACCGGCGAATGGAACACCACATTCTCTGCCAGCAGATCATCCAGTGCTTTGGGGTCTTTGGCATCAACCAGGGCATGCCATTGCTTTATTGTTGTTTCAATCATCGGCTATCACTCCGCAAACGGGTATGAAAGCGCCCGCCTTGTGCGCCGGGGCAGAACGCCATTAAAAACAGAAAGCTACCGGGTTTCGCCAACTCGCGCAAAACCCGTGTTCAGGATTATTCCTGCAAGCTATCGCCACCCGCTTGCCGCACCCGCTCCAGATCTTCCTCCAGCACCAGCCCGCTCTCGGCGTATTTAAGCGCCAGACGCTGATGGGCAATCGCCGCATTGCGCACATCCGCAAGCCCGGAACCTGCCAGATGCCCCAGCACTTTCTGCAATCGCTGGCAGACTTCCACCATGCCTGCGCCATCCCGGGCGATCGCGCCAAACGCATCATCGAACATATCACGCACATCAATCTCCGGCATCGACACGCGGCTGTAATCCGGCGCATCGTCACTGCGCTCGTCCGGCTCTTCACACCACAGCTGAAACAGTCCGGCAAGTCGGGTGAGGATATCAATACCGGTGCCGGGATCATTGACCGCCGGAGACAGCGCCCGACTGGCAATTTCCGACAACACCACCAGTCCGAAACGGGGGTCGTCGTCAAAGCGACGTTGACTGCCGACAGCAAAGGCCTCCCGAACACGGGCGTCGTCTACATTCGACACATGACTGACGCACGCCATCACCCGCCCCGGCATCAGCAGGGTGCCGGGCAGCGTCAGCACCCGCACGCTGCCGTTCTGTTCTTCGGCATAGGTCTGCAACCCTGCCAGATCCACATGCTGGACGTACCCGACTGCGGTTGCCGTGATCTCGATGCCATTATCGCTCTCCGGCCCTCGATGCGCGGTGCGCGGCATCTCGCGGTAATGCCGCAATGCCGCTTCGGTTGCACTTTCAACTGACTCGATGGTGGCGCCGATGCGACCAAGCCGGGCGATACGGTCCACCCAGCGCACAAAGGTCAGCACGACGACAACAAACACCAACCCGGTCATTACAAACAGCGTGAACAGACCCGCGTTGGCATAGTAGTTATTCTTTGCCGCAGTCAGGGCGACGATGCTGAAAATAAACGCACCGATAAAAATCGACAGCGCGTTCTGTGACACGTCATCCGCGATAATCAGCCGGAATGATCGAGGCGTTGCGGTGTTACTGGCTGAAGCATACGCCGATACCATGGACGCTACCGCCAGTGTTGCGATAACCAGCATGCTGGAAGCCATCACCGACAGCAGTGTTTCGACCGAATCCTGGGTCATCACCGGCATCAGCTCCCCCAGCCCGCTATAATCAGCAGCCTTGGCAAGAAACACCGCTCCCACCGACAGCAGCGAACTGACCAGCGGCTTGACCCACAGCCGCTCCCGTACCCTATTCACCAGAAACCGCAACCGATCCAGAGACTCAATACCCGGCATAACACCCCCTTGAAAACACCGGAAAATCACACGATCAGGTCGCCATTTCCGATCGTCAGCACACGCTTTTGAGTATAAGCGTGTTATGCCGGTAACTGCCTACACAAATAAGTTTGGCAAACAGACACACTTCGTTGTAAAGTAATCGTCGTTGGAAAGATCTAGCAAAGCCGTTCACGAATAAGACGTCTCTCAGTTGTAGTTAGTAGTGCACCGTCCTGTTTTTGATTCCGCGTGTTTTTTGTTTCCGCACAACGCTGACCAGCCATCATGTCGATGATCTGGCGGCATTTAAAAGTTATGAGATCAGGAAGTTTATTATGTCTACTACTACCGGCACTGTTAAGTTCTTCAACGAAGCAAAAGGCTTTGGCTTTATCACTCGCGAAAGCGGCCCTGACGTTTTTGTTCACTTCAGCGCTATCCAGGGTGACGGCTTCAAAACTCTGGCAGAAGGCCAGCAAGTAGAATTCACCGTAACTGACGGCCAGAAAGGTCCTCAGGCGGAAAACGTAGTTGCTCTGTAATTAACAGACAGCACGTAAGAAGGGCAGCTTAGGCTGCCCTTTTTTATTGCCTGTAATAAAGTGACGGCAGGCAATGACGCGCCTGCCACCTTGGTTCACGACGCCAGATGCGGTGCCAGAATACTGTAGAGTTCAGGCCGGTGGTGGGCGATTTCTTCAGCGGTCAGGCCTTCCATCGAGTGCGGGTATTTCAGCCAGGCTGCCGTATCGTGGACATAATATTCCGGCGCCCATCCCACCTCGTTTCGATCCGGTTTGTAATAGGGCACCGCGACCCGAATATCATTCGGAGTATTCAACCTGGCCCGCTGTTTCAGCTCGCCGATAATCGCCTCAACTGAACGCCCGGTATCGAACACGTCATCCACAATCAGCAGTGAATCCTCATGGGTCACATGCTTCACCAGATAGTTGAGGCCGTGAACCCGCACTGTCCGGCTTTGCTGATCGATGCCATGATAAGACGACGTCCGGATCGCAATGTGATCAGTATGCACACCGTGATAATCCAGAAACTCCTGCACAGCAATACCGACAGGGGCTCCCCCTCGCCAGACCGCTATCATGAAAGTCGGGCGAAAGCCGGAGTTCAGTACCTGCGCTCCCAGCCGGAAGGCATCTTCAAGCAAACTCTGCGCACTGATGTATTGTTTATCGGCCATAAGATCACTACTGTTTTGGAGGTCATGTATTGGAACGTGACGCGCTTTAATGACGGCGACGATTGCGCCCACAACAGACGCTGAAAACGGCAACAGGCCGCTGGCATACGAGCCGCCACAGGTTCAATCGCGTTATAATCCCACTAAACCGGCTGTCCCATCAAACAGGGGACGCAAACTCAACCACAGTCTGGCAGCCTCATGACCGATACTTCCGATTCCTTCACCCGTACCCGGCGGTTTCTCGACGAAAAGCAACTGATCGAAGATGCCTTCCGACTCGGGGTTCAGGTCTACGAGAGCGGTTTTCGACCCAACTTTATCGTCGGCCTCTGGCGTGGGGGCAGCACCATTGGCATCTATGTTCAGGAATGCCTGCAAACACTTGGCGTTGCCACTGACCACATCGCGCTGCGCACCTCCTATCGGGGCATGGACGATTACGACGCCATGGTCGCTTCACCTGAAGCCAACATCCGGGTTCATGGCACCCACTATCTGCTGGATAACCTGAACCAGAGCGATCGCCTGCTCATTGTCGATGATGTGTTCAGCACCGGCTTCAGCGTCGCTGCTGTTCTGAAGCGACTGAACGAACAACTGAAACGCAACATGCCGACAGATACCCGTATCGCCACTCTTTATCAGCGGCCCGGCGCCAACAAAACAGGCCTGAATCCCGACTACTGCCTGCATACTTCTGACGATTGGCTGGTGTTCCCCTACGAGCTGAACGGCCTCAGCCGGGAAGAGATCAGTGCCCACAAGCCGTTTTTGGGCCCGATTCTGGACAGCGTGGTAGCAAACAAGAAATGAAATCCAAACACAATTCTGCTCACACCCTCAAAGGCGGCAAGGGCCTGGCCCGGATTCTCAATTCCACCCGTTATTCCATGCAGGGGTTCAAGGCGGCATTTATCAACGAGGCCGCATTCCGGCAGCTGGTTCTGATCAACGTGATTCTGATCCCGATTGCCTGCGGGCTTGACGTCACCCCGGCTGAGCGCGCCATTCTTATTTCAGCCCCCTTGCTGTCACTGGCCATTGAATTGCTGAACTCGGCTATCGAAAACCTGGTGGACCGGGTGTCCATGGAGCTGCATCCGCTGTCAAAACACGCCAAGGATATGGGCAGCGCCGCCCAGTTTGTCGGGCTGGCCATTATTTCGGTCTGCTGGTTCGTTATTCTGATCTGATCAGCAGCATTCAAAGCAGCGGCCGGATTCGCAAGCCACGTGCCAAATCGCAATCCGAACCGGCGCCTTGATGACTTACCAAGCCGCGCCTGCCTGAATATAGAAAGCAGTATCCTCAGGCCCCCGCGCAATATCCGCCCCCATATGAAGGCCGTACCGGCTGGCGATCAGATAGCGAAAGCCTGCACCGACACTATTGGCCGACTGGGCATCGTCGTGCAGATCTCCGAAGCTGTCTGCGGCCCGACCACCGCCGGTGAAGAGGTTCACGCTCCAGCGTCGGGAGAAGCGCCAGGTCAACTCAACCTCGGCAACGGCGACGGCTCGCCCCTGATAACGGTTAACAGGCACCCCGCGCAGATCGACAGAAGGCGGAACATAGGGTGGCAGCTCTTCATCGCCGTCGGCTGAGACGCCGTCATATTGAAGGCGCAGCCCCAGGTTCCAGCTATCTGACAGCTTCCAGTAATTCAGCCCCACCCACTGGTAGCTGTCGTAATTCACATCGCTTCCGATAGCATCATCGAATATCACGTAATTGAAGTGGTGGTTGTAGCCTGCCTGCGGGTCCAGCGGGTTATCCCGCGTGTCGTACTCTGCCAGCAACCCCAGACCGGATGTTACGGAATCCCGGCCTAGCTGATTCTGAAGAAAGGCATTTATGCGATCGTCCAGCGTCGGATTCGGTAGTGTAATCCTGCTTTCGAGCTCGCTTTCAACCTTGCGGTAGACCTGGCGGGCCCCGACAAACCAGTCGCTGCTCCCCATTCGGGCCTTGAGTTCCTGAATCACAGCCGGGCCCTTGATATTGAGCTCTATAGGCCGATTGAGTTGGCGATCAGCCAGCGAATAGAAATCAAGGTTGATGTCACCGTACAGAACGAATCCCCGGTAACGCAGACTGTCATCCAGCCAGAACCCCATGTGGCCCAGACCGGCCCCCTTGGTGCCATTGCGGGTGCCGCCCAGCCCAATCACTGAGATATTTTCAGGGAGCACCGCGCCTTTGCCGGCGCCCTTGGCTGTTGCCTGCTGGTCTGACTCATGAAAGAAAACTCCGGCTACACCAAGACCGGCGCCCACCGCGGGCTCCGTAATCAGTATGGGGACTGGCAGAAACCCCGCCGGAACCTCCGACAGGAAGCGACTGGCGTCCAGCATGCCGTCCTGCTCATCAATCATGTAGTCTTCAAAGAAAGAAGCCGTTGCCATAACGGACCACGATATAGCCATAAGGGCCAGGCCAAGAGTGGCCCATCCGGTTCGTTTGCCCTGCTTTCGGTTCATCTTTCCGTTCATCCCCGGTTTCTCCCTGTTGCCCGCCAGCCCCGGCACAGATCAGAACTTTCTTACACCCAGCCGGTTGAGTGTGACGTGCAGCTCCGCTTCACTCAGGTTGATGTGTTCAAGCACCCGACCATAGAGCATGGCGGTGGGCACGGACCGCCCGTTGCGCTCCTGCTGCGTCTCGTGCAGTACCGTCAACACAAGTCTTTCCGTGCGGGTCAGACCATCCCTGACATCCGGCACACCATTGTCGACCAGCCATTGGTTCATGGGTCAGCCCTCGAATCTGACAATACACCGGCGCTCCAAGCCGCCCGGCGGTTCACTAACACTATAGAAGGACATTGCGGATTGGCACTACTCTCAACCCTCACCTATATTTTCCGTATGTCCGAATTCATTACCTGACACTTGAAAATACGCCTGAAACACCGGTTTAACAGGCTATCGCTTTGCTGAACAAGGGCATCAGATCCCATCAGAACGGCCTCACATTCACAATTCCCGGGTCTCTTAAAAGAAAGGAACAGGGTATGAAAGCACCAGCGTTAACACGTTCACTGTTACTCGGCGGGTGTGCGCTTCTGTCGCATCATGCTGCCTTCGCACAAGACCAGCAGGCCGGTAATGCTGCAGCACAGGCCAACAACCCGCTGGCCGACATGACCGCCTTCAACATCCAGGATTATTATATCGGCGACCTGACCGAGTCAGACGAGTCCGCCAATCAGGCCTGGCTTCGATTCGCCAAGCCCTTTTCGGTCTCCGACACTGACTGGATATTCCGTGCATCCCTGCCGATCAACTCTTTCCCCACTGCACCGGATGGCGACAAGGAAACCGGTATCGGTGATTTGAACATGTTTGCCGCCTACCTGTTCGATACCGGCAACCCGGCGGTCAGTTTCGGCTTTGGTCCGCAAATCACTGCACCCACCGCCGGCAAGGATGAGCTGGGTAGCGAAAAATGGTCGGGTGGCGTCGCGAACGTGCTGTTCAATGCCAGTTCACCGACCTTCCAGTACGGCTACCTGCTGACCTGGCAGGAGAGTTTTGCCGGTGAAGACGACCGGGAAGACGTTAACTCGGCGGCTTTCCAGCCCTTTGCGTTCTACCAGCTCGGCGGCGGCACTTATCTGAGGGCCGCGCCGATATGGCTGTATAACCTCGAGAACGGCAATTACAGCATGCCGTTGGGTGTGGGTGTCGGCCAGGTCTTCAAGCAGGATAAAACCGTCTATAACCTGTTTGTCGAACCCCAGTTCTCGGTTGCCGATGATGGCCCCGGCCAACCGGAATGGCAGATTTTTCTGGGCTTCAACATGCAGTTCCTGAACTGATCCCTTTTAGCGGGAGCCTGTCAGGCTCAACCCTGCCGGCTCCCGCCCTGTCGCAACCGGATCTCCCACCTCAGTCAGGGCACCCGTCTCCAAATCGACGCTGTAGGTGCTGATGGTGTCGTCACCACTATTGGTCACATAGGCATAGCGACCTGTCGCATCGAGCCGAATCGCAACCGGTTCACGCCCCGTGGGTACCGGACTCCCGGTTACGGTCAGATAACCTGTGTCCTGGGCAATACTGAACGTGCTGATCGAATTGCTGTCTTTGTTGGCCACATAAGCAAAACGGCCTGTGAGATCCATGGTGATGGATTGCGGGCTCGCGCCTGTGGTTACCGGAGGCGTCTGGAATGTCAGGTCGCCGTTTGCCGCATTGATTCGATAAACGGTGACATTGTTGGAACCTGAATTTGCCACGTAAGCAAAACGCCCTGTGGGATCTACTGTAATCGATTGGGGATCCGAGCCTGTCGAAGCACTCCTAAAAAATGCCAGCTGACCGGTCGTTGCCACAACCTTAAACACTGACACACCCCCTAACCCGCCGCTATTCGCTACATAAACGGTTGATCCGTCAGGGCTGACGGCAATAGCCGAAGGCAACGGTCCAGTCGCCAGAGCTGAGCCCAGCGCAGTCAAAGCGCCCACGTCATCAATTTTGTAGGCTGCCACCGTATTCTCATCCCGGTTCGCCAGATAAATTACCTGATTGTCCGGATGAAAGGTCACTGCCTGGGGATGGGAACCCGTCGGTATCGCCGTTCCTACGGCCGTCAGGTTACCGTTGACCCGATCCACCGTGTAGGCTGCTACCGTATCGTCATCACTGTTGGCAACGTAGGCAAAACGCCCGGTCGATGATACGGCTACCGAGCCGGGCTCATCACCCACCTCGGTCTTGCCCATGAATGTAAGTGCCCCGCTGGCTGCATCGCTGGCATAAACGGAGACGCTGTCGTCGTCACTGTTTGCGGTGTAAACGAAGCGCTTCAGAGGGCTGAGACCTATTGAATTCGGGCCGTCGCCGGCGGCTACTGCAGTGCCCGCCACCGAGAGCGCACCGGTTGTCTGATCGACGCTAAACGTACCGATCGTGTCGCCACCACGATTGACCACATAGACAAAACGACCGCTCGGATCGACCGACACGGCATCAGGGTTCAGGCCGATGTTCGTCAGCACGCCAATTTCGGCCAGCTCACCGTCTACAGGATCAATGGTGTATTGGCTGATACTACTGTCGCCGCCATTGGTGACGTAGACGAAACGACCGGTCGGATCCACTGCAATTCCGGTGGGGTCTGATCTGGCTGGAAACGTCAGCCCGGCAAAAACCGTCAACGTGCCGGTAATCGGCTCAACCTTATAAATACTGACATCGTTTGAGCCGTTGTTGGCCACATAGACAAACTGGCTACCCGGATCAACAGCCACTGCAGCCGGAAGCCCGCCAGTCAAGTAAGGCGAATCAGGAACAGGGGTCAAAGTACCGTCGGCCGGATCTCGCTTGTAGACACTCAACATGTTGCTACCGCGGTTTGTAACATAAACAAAGCGCCCGCTGGCATCCACAGCAACCGAACTGGGCGAAGATCCCGTTGGAACGGGCGATCCGACGCTTGTAAGTGTTCCGGTATCCCCATCAATGCTGTAGATGCTTATATTGTTGCTCGTGGCATTCGCCATGTAGGCAAAGTGCCCTGACGGGTCCACTGCAACCGCTTTGGGCTGGTTTCCCGCCGGATTTAAGTCGTCAACTTTCGTCAACGCACCCGTATCCGAATCTATCGCAAACGTCCGGATCGGATCGTTAGTATTCGCGACATAAGCAAACCGCCCCGTCGGCTCCACCGCAATAGCTTGCGGCAAGGCGCCCGCCGCAATCGCCGATCCTGTCCCGGTTAACGCACCGGTTGTGGCGTCAGCACTAAAGGTACTGACCGTGCCATCGGTGTTGTTGGTGACGTAAGCAGCAGACGCCACAGGGGTCACGCAGGCAACCGCCACATCGGTCACATTGGCCGTCAGTGTTCCGCTACCCTGGCTGACCGTGCAGCGTTGGCCGGCAGGCTGGGTCTTGATGGTGACCGCGTAACTGGCATCTTTTGCCAGCGCTTCAGAGAAGATAAACCCGCCATCCGCAGTCAGGCTCAGATCATCCTTGTCGTTGTTCTGCAGCACCAGCGTACCGTCCAGCCCGGATACGTCGCCTCCTACCGTGAATCGGGTGGATGCATCTCCACCGCCATCGCCGTCACTGCTGCAACCTGAAAGCCCCAATGCCACAGACAACGCCAGGCCCAGACCAAACCAGGATTTGGTGCCGGACCGATGGATAATCGAAAACGGCAGATTTCGGATGTTCTCAAGCATAACTCGCCTCTGATTCACATTGTCTGGTCTGAGAGTATCTTTACAAGCTCACAAAAGGGTCAGGACCGGTGCCCGGTCAGTTCGCGCCTGTTGCCATCCGGCAGGGTGCCGGCGCTCTGTACAGTGTAGATCACGAAAGGTATCCGGCCTCCGGATGCGCCCACTAGTGCGCGCTGCGATAAGCGTGCCTCCCGCACGTAATTGGCGATCGCCGCTTTAAACATTACATAGCGTTAAGGTAATATCCCGCTCATCCGCTTCTTTCAGGCGGGCTAGTGTCCATCACCCCTGTTCCGAAATGGACTGCTGTAAAAGGGAATTTTATGAAGCGCCTTCTGATTGTTCTTGTCGTCCTTCTGGTCGCCGGTCTTGCGACTGCACAATACAAAATATCCAGTTCGGTAGCCGATGGGCTCGATGCCGCCAAGCGGGCAATGAGAGGCCATGCGCAGTTCGATTACAGCGATGTCTCGACGACCCTGTCGGGTGATATTGAAATCAGTGATGTGCAGTTCACATCGCCTGCAGGTCAGGCAATCCATGCGGACAAAATTGCACTGATCACCGGCAGCCTGTGGCAACTGCTAACGCTTGAAGACACCTTCAAAAACAACGAAATCCCCGAGCACCTTGTGGTGTCTGTAGAAGGCTTGCTGGCGGATGCTGCCCTGTTCAACAATGCCGGGCAAGCGAATCCCATGAGCCGCCTCGATACCGCAGGCTGCGGTGAACGCCGGTTCTTTGATCGCAGTGACCTCAAGGATATGGGCTACGACATGCTCACCCTTGATATGAAAATGGGGTACCAGCTGGCGAAAGGCGATAACCGCCTCGTGCTGACGCTTGACGTGATCTCGCGCGACCAGATGGCGGTTGATCTGGAAATGACCTCGCGACTGCCATACGCGCCGAGCATTGCGGGTATGGCTGGCGGTGATCTGGCCAAGGCTTCACAGCTCACCAACGCCACCATCCGGATAGAAGACCTGGGCTATCTTGAACGCAGCCTGGCGTTTTGTGCCGATGAAACCGGAATGGATACCGCCGCTTACCGCGAGCACCACCTGGCTGCCTGGCTCGACGCCTGGCACAACCTTGGACTGGAACCGAGCGACAGTCTTGTGGATATCTATCGCGATTACGCGACCAACCCCGGCAGCACCCTGACATTCGAGATGGAGCCCTTCCCGGCACTGGATCTCGGCAGCAATTACCTCAGTCCTGATCCGGTTTATCTGAGCAGCCGGCTGAACCCGAAAATGGGTACCGAAGAGACCGGCATGCAGCCCGTGAGCATCGCACCAAGCGAACAGGCCCTTGCCGATACCGACACCCAGGTAATTGAGAGCGCTACGCAAAAGCAGCCGCCGCAGGCCAGCACCGGCAGCACCAAGACCGGTAAAGCCTCAGCCCGGCCGGCCGGGCAACTTGCCCTAGCCAATCTGGACCAGCATCTATACCGGGATGTGACGATCAGATTGAACAGTGGCCGTGTGCTCAAGGGACGCATCGAAGGCGTAGAGGGCCAGACCTTGCAGCTCAAGCGTCAGCTTCACGGCGGCAACATGGTCGTTCCCGTTGCCCTGGGTGAAGTGAAAACCGTCACCCTGCGGTAACCCTGTTCAAGCCAGAGCGGCCCCGCCGACGCTGCTGCGCATCCTGTGACGTTTATATACCCTGAGCCCGGATTTCAGAGAAATCCGGTTGCTGACCCGGCGCTGACTGGTTCACTATGGAGGAAACCCAACCTTTCAGGGAGCACGTTATGCCAATTATCGGATGGGTATTCGTCATACTTGCGATGGTGCTGATCGTCGGCATGCTGTTCATCCTGCGCGACAACGCCGGCAGCATGAAGATTTCCAAAGAGAAGATGAAGAAGATTCAGGCCCGCAAGGCCGAAGTCGAAGCGGAAGAGGCCGCGGAAGACAAGGAGTGGTGAACATTGACGCCCGATAATCCGGGCGCCCACTGAGCGATGTTTCAATCCTGCCAGGACGTGTTTCAGCGGCCCGGTTCACGGGCACGCTTGCACACCGCTGTTACCACGGCCCGACCACGTATCCCAGCTTGTCCGGCAGCCAGAGCGCTATACCGGGCAACAGCATCACCAACAGCAAACTGACGCCCATTGCCGCAATAAACACCAACGCCCAGCCGAGCGTGTGTTCCAACCGGATATTGGCAATACGGGTGGTGACCATCAGGTTAACGGCGACCGGTGGCGTGAACTGGCCGATGGCGATATTCATCGCCAGCAGGATACCGAACCAGACCGGGTTCCAGCCGAAGTGATTCATCAGCGGCAACACAATAGGGATCAGAATCAGATAGATCGATATGGCGTCCAGCAACATGCCGGCAATCAGCACCAGTACCATCACCAGCCCCAGTAGCACCCAGCCATTGTCTGATAACGACAGCAGCGCATCGGCCAGATGCTGGAAGGTGCCCAGTGTGGTGCCCGCCCAGGCGAAAATGCCGGCCAGCGCGATAATCAACATCACCACGCCGGACGTCACCGCGGCTTCGGTCATCAGATCAAACAGGTCACGAATACTCAGATTGCGATAGATCAGACTGCCGACGATAACGCCGTAGGCCACGGCCACCACAGCGGCCTCTGTCGGTGTGAACAACCCGGAGCGCAGCCCGCCCAATATGATCACCGGTGCAAACAACGCCGGTATCGCAGCCTTGAAGCTCGGCCAGAGTGGTGGTCGCTCCACTGTTTCCGGGTCTTCCCAGCGGTATTTACGGGCAAAGTAGAGTGCCGGCGCCAGCAATGAGACGCCCGCAAGAATGCCGGGAAAGACACCCGCAGCGAACAACGCCCGTAAATCGACACCGGGCACCACAATAGAGTAGAGAATCAGCGCGATAGAGGGCGGAATCAGAATAGCGGTAGAGGACGAAGCGGCAATCAGCGTCGCCGAAAAAGGCTGGGGATAGCCCGCCTTACGCATGCTTGGCAACATCACCATCGCCACTGCCGCAGCATCCGCCGGGCCCGAGCCACTCATGCCACCCATAATGAGACACACCAGCACGGCGACGACGGTCAGCCCACCGTGACGTGGCCCGATAATCGCCTGGGCGAACCGCACCAGGCTGGCTGCCACGCCTGCACGCTCGAAAATCAGCCCCGTCAGGATAAACAGCGGAATCGCAATCAGCGGATACTTGGCGACACTGTTGTAGGTGTTGGTACCAAAGGTCGCCAGCATATCGGGCGACAGCCCCGCGAAAATGCCAACAGCGCCACCCAGCCCCAGTGCAACGGCCACCGGCACCCCCAGCATAAGGGCTACCAGGAAGCTGCCGATCATCAACAGATCAGGACTCATGGACCACCTCCGGCTCTTCCTTGCCCCGCAGACGATCAATCAGGTTCTGGGTCACACGAATCATGATGGCGACCGACAATAACGGCAGCCAGATAACGTACATCCAGTTTGGCAACCCCAGGCCGGGCGACAACGACTCCCAGTCATACTCCTGCAGGGCGAAGATGCTGCCGTACCAGACCGTGATACCAAACACGAGCATCCCCACCAGCCACTGGAGTACAAACACTACCTTGCGGGCCCCGGGCGGCAGGTGGTGTTCGATCAGCTCGATCCGAATATGCTGGTTGCGGCGCGCCGCCACAGCGGCACCGGCGAAGGTAAGCAGCACCAGAAAGAACACTGAAAACTCTTCGGTGAAGGCAAATGAGGCATCGGTGGCATAACGGACAATGACATTGCCCAGGCTGATGATACAGATTGCAATAAGGGCGAGGGAGGCCAGCCAGGCTTCAGGCCGGCACTTCGGGGGTCGGGACGACATGGTTACTCCGGTTCACAATGGCATGCTGTGAGGCAGAACGCCCGCCTTTACCGATGGGCGTTCTGAACAACAAGCAGCAGGGGTTACTGCTGACGGTTAGCAACAGCGTCCTGAGCCTGCTTGACCAGATCTTCACCAATACGAGGGGTCCATTTCCCGTATACGGACTGAGTCGCTTCAACAAACGCTTCGTGCTGCGCCTGGGTCAGATCCGTCACCTTTACACCGCGCTCCTTGATGGCAGCCAACGTATCCGCCAGCTCAGACCGCGATTTTTCGATTTCCCACTTACCGGCATCAACAGCAGCCTGTTTCAGCAATTTCTGGTCTTCCGGGCTGAACTGCCCCCAGACACGATTGCTGATGGCAAAGACCAGCGGATCGGCCATGTAGTGCCACTGGGTCAGGTACTTCTGGCCCACCTGATCAATACGCGCCACATCAAACACTGACAGAGGGTTTTCCTGGCCATCCACTGCACCAGTCGTCAGCGCAGGCTTGGCATCGGCCCAACTCATCTGGGTCGGGTTGGCGCCCAGCGCGGTAAAGGTGTCCTGAAACAGTGGCGAACCCACCACACGAATTTTCAGGCCGTCGAGATCAGCCGGTGCCTTGATCTCACGTTTGGAATTAGACAGCTCGCGGAACCCGTTTTCACCCCAGGCCAGGGGAGTCACACCGCGCTTTTTGATGGCGGCGAAAATCGCTTCACCGGCGTCACCCTGAGTGATCGCATCGATTGCGGCATTATCCGGCATCAGGAAAGGCAACGAGAAAAGATTCAGCTCCGGCACCTGAGGCGACCAGTTGATGGTGGAGCCAACCGCCATATCAATCAGACCGGAACGCATCGCCGAGAATTCTTTGGTCTGATCCCCCGAAACCAGTTGGGAATTGCTGTAGACCTTCATGTTGATGCGCCCTTCTGAGCGCTCTTTTACCAGCTCGACCCATTTGTCCGCCGCCTGTCCCCAGGGGAATGCTGAGGGCAGCACGGTCGACACTGTGTACTCATCTTTGTACTGGGCAAAGGTCGCAGAACTGAACAGCAGGGTAGCGGCAGCAGCAGCCATAAACGTGCAGCGTTTCAACATCTCGTTATCCTTTTTATTGGGGGGATCCAGGCCACTGCGCGGTAGATAAAAACAGCGGCAACAAGCGATTATAGGAGGGGGTCTGTCGCGACGCAAAGCGTAACGGCTAAGCCGTTGTTGTTTATATGATAATCACATATTTAAGGAGATGACCTGGCGAAGAAGCCAGGTCACCGGGCACACTGAATATGCGGCAGGCGAGCGCTGCCTGCTTAGCGCGCCACAGACCAGTCCAGTGTCTTTGGCACAGCCTGATGATCGCAGAACAGGTGCCCGACTTCCGGCACGGCATAGCAGCGATCGCCGCGCTGGGGTCTGCGGGCATTGAACTCGGTGTGGCTGATGCCGACTTCCCAGAGTTCATCGCAGGCCCAGCCGTCCGGTTTCAGTTCGATACGCACTTCAGCGCCAATGACGCTGATCGCTTCTATCTGGAACGGCAAATGCGCCTCTTCAGTGGGCGCCTGGGTCAGGCGGACTTCATGGGGGCGCAGGTAAAGCTGGGCGTCGTCATTGTCGCAGCTGTCCGGCAACCGCACCCAGGCATTGCCCTGACGGATAGTGCCTTCGCTGATCTTGCCGCTCAGGACGTTCACCTGGCCGAGAAACTCGAATACAAAGCGGCTGTCAGGCCGGGCGTAAAGTTCCAGCGGTGAGTCCATCTGCTCGATGCGCCCGTTACTCATCACCACAACCTGATCCGACAGTTCCAGCGCTTCTTCCTGATCGTGGGTGACAAATACGCTGGTGAAATGCAGCTCGTCATGCAGGTTTCGTAACCAGCGGCGCAGGTCTTTGCGCACCTTGGCATCCAACGCGCCAAAGGGTTCGTCCAGCAGGAGAATCTCCGGCCGCATGGCCATCGCACGGGCCAGGGCAATACGCTGTTTCTGGCCGCCGGACAACTGGACAGGATAGCGACCGGCCAGATGGTCCAGCTGCACCATCTCAAGCAGATCGGCCACCCGCTTGCGAATTTCGGGCTTGGACGGACGCTCCTTGCGCGGCAGCACGTCCAACCCGAAAGCCACATTCTGTGCCACGGTCATATGGCGGAATAGCGCATAGTGCTGAAACACAAACCCGACCCGGCGGTCGCGCACATGCAGCTGCGTGACATCGCGGCCATTGAACAGCACGCGGCCCTGCTCAGGGTTTTCGAGCCCGGCGATAATGCGCAGCAAGGTCGTCTTACCGGATCCGGAAGGCCCCAGCAAGGCTGTCAGCTGACCATCGGGAATCGTCAGGTCGATATCGTGCAGCGCCTGGAACGTGTCAAAAAACTTGTTGATACCCTGAACTTCGATACTCATGGACAATCCTTAAACGCGGCTCTGGCGCCACTCCACAATAGCTTTGGCAACGAGTGTCAGCAGTGCGATAGCAGCCAGCAGGGACGCCGCAGCGAAGGCGCCCACGATGTTGTAATCCTGATACAGCAGTTCAACGTGCAAAGGCAGGGTGTTGGTCTCTCCGCGGATATTGCCGGATACCACCGACACCGCTCCAAATTCGCCCACCGCCCGGGCATTGGTCAGAATCACGCCGTAAAGCAACGCCCAGCGAATATTGGGCAGGGTAATGCGGCGGAACAACTGCCAGCCCGAGGCGCCCAGAACAACACCGGCCTCTTCTTCCTCACTGCCTTGCTGCTGCATGAGTGGAATCAGCTCACGCGCAACAAACGGGCAGGTTACAAAAACCGTCACCATGACGATGCCCGGCCAGGAGAACATCAGCTGAATATCATACTCACCCAGCCACTGACCGGCCCAGCCGTTACTGCCGTACAACAACAGATAGAGAAGCCCGGCCACCACCGGCGACACGGCAAAGGGGATATCGATTAAAGTGGTCAGCACCTTGCGGCCAGGGAACCGGAAACGGGTCACCAGCCAGGCGAGGAAAACCCCGAACACCATATTCAGCGGCACGGTCATCAGGGCAACCACCAGCGTCAGGCCGATGGCATCCAGTGTGTAATCATCAAGGATGTTGCCTGCGTAGCCCGCCCAGCCCTCGGAAAGCGCCTGAACAAAGATCAGCACCAGTGGCATAAACAGCAGTAGTACCGTCAGCAAAACAGCGGTGCCGATCAGCAGGCGACGTACCATTGGGCTGTCGCCAACGCGACGATGTTTGGGAGTGGCCATGCGCTAGCCTCCGTTCAGGCGCTTGAGATAGCGCCCCTGCCAGACGTTGATGACAAGCAGCAATATCAACGACGTCACCATGACCACCGCGGCAATCGCGCTGGCTGCAGGAAAGTCGTATTCCTCAAGTCGAACAAAAATCATCAGGCTGATGACTTCGCTGACGTAGGGCGAGTTGCCGGCAATAAAGATCACCGCGCCGTACTCCCCCAGACTACGGGCGAATGACAAGGCGCCACCCGTGACGATCGCCGGCCAGAGTGTGGGAAACAGGATACGGCGGAACACCGTGGCGTCGGAGGCGCCCAGACTCACGGCAGCTTCCTCGTCTTCCGGGGCAAGTTCTTCCAGCACGGGCTGAACAGTGCGCACCACAAAAGGAACGCTGGTAAACGCCATGGCGATCACAATACCCAATGGCGTAAATGCGACCTCAATTCCTATTTGCGACAGGAGCTGGCCATACCAGCCATTCTCGGAGAAGAGCGTCGCCAGGGTGATACCGGCCACGGCTGTCGGCAGCGCAAACGGCAGATCCATGATGGCATCCAGAAAGCGCTTGCCGGGGAATTCATAGCGCACCAGCACCCAGGCCATCAGCAGGCCGAATACACAGTTGAACAGCGAAGCCGCCAGTGCCGCGAGCGCCGTGACTTTGTAGGACGCCACCACACGTGGGTCAGTCACAACGAACCAGAACTGCTCCCAGCCCATACCACCCGCCCGGATCACCAAACCGGTGATCGGCAGCAGTAGAACAAGGCTGATGAAGAAGAGCGAAATGCCGAGGCTCAGACCGAACCCCGGCAATACGCGTTTGGTACCCGAAGTGCTCAGCCGTTTGGCCGGGCGCCCGGAGGTGTCAGTGGTAGACATTAACTAAGAAGCCTGTGATCAAGTCTATTGGCGATTCTGCAAGTCTTGAGACCTTGCCCGGAGGCATTTCCCCTGAAAGCCAGAATCGCCAATGGACCTGATCAGAGGCTGCACCCCTTAACGCTGGCGCTGAAGCTGGTCGAGCTTACCACCGCTGGCGAAATGGGTCTTCATCGCATTGTCCCAGCTACCGGCAATTTCCTTGATCGAAAGCAACTTCACTTCAGGGAACTTGTCCGCATTCTCGGCTTTTACCGTCTCGTTGTGGACACGATAGTTGAAGCCGGCCAGCAGGCGCTGTGCGTCTTCAGAGTAGAGGTACTGGAGGTACTCTTTGGCCAGCTTTTCGGTACCATTTTTCTCGATATTCTTATCGATCCAAGCCACCGGGAACTCGGCCAGGAAGCTCACTTTGGGCACCACAACCTGCAGGTTCTTGCTCGGGTTGAGGGCAGGGATATTATTGACCTCGGACTCGAAAGTCAGCAGAACATCGCCCAGACCACGCTCAACAAAGGTCGTGGTTGCGCCGCGGCCACCGGAGTCGAAAACCTTCACGTGGCCCAGCAGCTCACTCATGAACGCATCGATTTTTTCCTGATCGTCACCGTACTTTTCCTGTGCGTATCCGAGCGCCGCAAGATACGTGTAGCGGCCGTTACCGGAGGTCTTCGGATTGGGCATGATCAGCTCGACACCTTCCCGCACCAGGTCATCCCAGTTGTGGATATTCTTGGGGTTACCATCGCGTACCAGAAACGCCATGGTGGAGTAGTAGGGGGAACTGTTGTTTGGCAGGCGTGATGCCCAGTCTTCAGGGATCAGCTTGCCACGCTCAGCCAGTACGTTGACGTCCGTGACCTGATTGTAGGTCACCACGTCAGCGCTCAGGCCCTGCATGATCGCACGGGCCTGCTTGGACGAACCGGCGTGGGATTGCTTGATATTGACCGTCTCGCCGGCCTCTTCCTGCCAGTGTTTGGCGAACAGTTCGTTGTAGTCGGCGAACAGTTCACGGGCAATATCGTAGGATGAATTCAGCATCTCGCGGTCCTGAGCCGACGCCGGACCGGTAAACAGTGAAAAAGCCAGCGCCAGAGCACCGACCCAAAGCCCCTTACGGGTGCGACTTGCAGACAGCGAAGAGTTCAACATAGCGGCCAGAAGATCCTATATTCGAAATGAGAATAAAATATCGTTAGTTTAGAACCATAAAATAAGCGAACGAACTAAAAACAACAATAGGGGGTGTAGACCATTTGAGACTGTCGTTGAAACCAACAGTTATAAAGGCAGGAGCAAGGGCATCACGCTGGCGTAGAATGCCCTGCTCAGGGACAAGATCAAGCGCTTTTCATTTATCGGAGCTGCACATCATTTGCTGTCAGGAAATACCTGCTTCCAGTCCTTTTTCATATCAATGACGACCCATCCTCGCCCGGGTGCCTCTTCAAGCCCCTTGTCGAATTTACCTATGGCGGAGTCCCGGTCATAGGCCCATTCCCGCTCGGCATCGGTGTGATGCAGTAACACGCCCAAACGGGCAGTCTTGTCCCCGGTTTCCCGGGGAATCGTGGTGTACTCCAGCATCTGCAGATCGCCATCAGAATTGCCTACCGCCATGATGGGTCGACGACCGATATGACGATAGATACCCACAGGTTTGCCTTCTTTGTCGTCCACCAACACCATTTTCCCGGTCTTGATGATCCTGGGCACCCCATTCTGCATGTCATATCGGGCATCGCTTGTGGTGCCAACAACCTGCTCAGGAGGAATGCCGTAAGTCTCTTCCGCAAAAGCCCGAATAAAATCGATGCCACCGCCAGACACAATATAGGTTTTAAAGCCATTGGCGCGGAGGTAATCCAACAATTCAAGCATGGGCTGATAGACCATCCGGTTATAGGCCATGTTCCTGGTGGGGTGCCTGGCCGTCGCCAACCATTCACTTACCGACGCCTTGAATGCCTCACCAGAGATGTCCGAGTGGGCCGTCAGCAAGGCTTCCGTCACACCCTCCATACCAGTGGCTTTCAAGCCCTTGGCATCAGCAGCAAGTGCGCTTTTGAACGGTTCTGTGGTTTTCCACTCGGGATGATCCGGCGCCATTTCGCGAAGCCGATCCAGCGCATAGTAAACCTGGAAATAAACCGGCTGCTCCGCCCAGAGCGTACCGTCGTTGTCCAGCGTCACGATACGGGCTTCAACCGGCACAAAATCTGATGAGTTTTTATCCGTCACGCGTTGGACAAAATCAACAATCGAGGTCTTCGTCTGCCCTTCATTCCATGATGGCAACGGATCATTCTCAGCCGAGGCCAGAGCACTCACAGTGAACAGCGCCAGAACGGCGATCAAGCGGATCCATTGTTTTCTCATTTGGGAGAACCTCCACTGTTTTAAATTCAGAAACACTGCTTTGAGTGCCCGTGCGTGCGTCGACTTTTAAATGTAGTCCAATTCTCGTTACAGAATGGATTCGGCGACAACAGCTTCTGATACGTCGGCCGCCAGCAGGACCGCAACAGCGGCATTACCGATGCAGCGATGTGGAATAAGAAGATGAATATCCATGAGCAGAATCCCTCTTGAGCCACGCAGCTAAAGTGAATGAGTGGCGTTCTGCTGACGGGCAAAACGACGACACGACACGATGTCATGAAACGCCAACACAACCAGTATAGACAGCGGAAGAGAAAGACTACCAACTGAGGAGAAGATCTTGAGTTTCTTCTTATAATCTTATATAGATTAACAACATAGCCAGAGAGATCGGCCTGCGCTCTGCTTCCGACAGCGCAACAACTCTCCAATATGTAGCCGTCCACGAATACAAACGAAATACCCAGAGCAAACATCCCGGGCAGCCAGGCTTTCGCCCGCCGCATTCACAAATGGCTGAAAAGGTGACCCGATGACCGCTGACCAGATTGGTTTCGCCCTCCTGATACTCGCCGTATTGCTGTTTCTGGGCAAATGGGTACGCATGCACTGGCGGCCCGCGCAGAAGCTTTTTCTGCCGGCCTCCATTCTTGCCGGTGCAATCGGCTTGCTGTTGGGTCCCGGCGTATTGGGCCTGGTCGTTCGTTCAACCGCAGGGCCGGATGCAGCGCTGGCCCAGGGCGCGATACCGGAATCCATGCTCGAGCTCTGGAGTGAGCTGCCGGGCCTGCTGATCAACGTGGTGTTTGCCACCCTGCTATTGGGCGTGCCGCTACCGAAATGGAAACACGTCTGGAACCTCGCCGGACCGCAGCTCGCCTTTGGTGTCTCGCTGGGTGCGGGCCAATACGTGATCGGGATTCTGATCGCCGCACTTATCCTGACGCCCTTTTTCGGCCTGCCCTTGATGGCCGGTGCACTCATTGAAATTGGCTTTGAGGGCGGACACGGCACTGCGGCGGGTCTGCAGGAAGTCTTCACCGACCTGAACTTCCCCGAAGGCGCAGACCTCGCGGTTGGCATGGCCACCGTTGGCGTTATCTCCGGAATTGTCGGCGGCATCATTTTGATCAACTGGGGCGTACGCAACGGCAAAAGCGCCGTCCTGGATAAAAATGTCGGCACGATTCCCCCCAGCCAGCAGCGCGGACTTGTGGACAAAGAGGACCGCCCTGTAGCCACCGGCGGCATGACCGTTCGATCAGAATCCATTGAACCTCTGACCCTGCACTTCGCCTTCATTGCCATGGCCATACTGGTGGGCATTGGCATCCTTGAAGGGCTGGTCTGGATTGAGAAACATACCTGGGGCAGCGGTGAGAATGGCACCGAGCTGCTGGGGGCGGTGCCGCTGTTTCCGCTGGCCATGATCGGTGGCCTGGTCGTGCAGCAGTTGCTCACACGTTTCGACAAGAACGATTTGCTTGATCGCGCCACCATGGTCCGCATTCAGGGCCTTGCTCTGGACATCCTGATTGCCGCGGCAATCGCCAGTTTGTCGCTGGCGGTCATCGCATCCAACCTCATGCCTTTCATTCTGCTGGGCGTTGCCGGCATTGCCTGGAACGTGTGCCTGTTTTTGTGGCTTGCCCCGCGCGTTATCCCGAAATACTGGTTCGAGCGCGGCATCGGTGACATTGGCCAATCCATGGGGGTCACGGCAACCGGTCTGATCCTGATGAAAATCGCAGATCCCGACAACAAGACCCCGGCCTACGAGGCCTTTGGCTACAAACAGATGGTGTTCGAGCCCTTCTTCGGCGGTGGCCTCATCACCGGCATCGCCTTGCCCGTTATCTACAACTTCGGGCCCTGGCCGCTGTTCGGCGTGATGCTGGCGCTGGTGGTGCTCGGTATCGGCTCGGGACTGCTTTATTTCGGCAAACTAAAAGAGTAGGGGCTAAGCGATGATGCCTGAAAGCACCCCAACGCTGGCGCGTCAGCTATTCTGAAAGGGCTTCCGGACAAAGGGTGTTCGGTGAGAGTAAAAAGGAGTCACCGGGCACCGATGGATCCGATTATCGCAACGGCAGCAAAGGCGCTGGCTCAGGGCAAACCGCTGGATGCGCTTAATTTTGTCGCCCTGCGGGGCGACGCACCAGGCCTCGCCCTTCGGGGTATTGCCATGGCACAGCTTGGCGATCTCGTTCGGGCCAAGGGGCTGCTAAAGCGTGCCGCCCGCGCCTTCGGCCCAAAGCGGGCAGTCTCCCGCGCGCGATGCCGGGTTGCCGAGGCGGAAATCGCACTGGTTTCCCGCGATCTGAGCTGGCCCGCCGAGACACTCACCTCAGCATGGCAAACACTTGAGCACCACGGCGACTCGATTAATGCCGCCCATGCTCGCCATCTCGAAATACGGCGCCTGCTCCTGATCGGGCGTCTTGACGACGCCGAGCACGCACTTTGCAGCGTTAACCCCGCGGGCTTTCCGCCAGCGCTCAAAACGGCACATGAGCTGGTCATCGCCGGAATCGCGATACGACGTTTGCAAACCGACACCGCACGCGCGGCGCTCGCCCGCGCGCGGAGCAGCGCAGGCCAGGCCGGCATTCCCTCGCTCGCAGCCGAAGTTGAAAGCACTCAAGGCTTACTGACCTCTCCCGCAGCAAGACTGATGTCCCGTGGCACCCAACGCCTCCTTTTGCTTGAAGACGTCGAAGCCCTGGTGGCATCAAAAACCCTCATCGTCGACGCATGTCGCTATGCCGTGCGAAATCAGAGCAGCACCATTTCGCTTACCACCCGGCAGGTTCTTTTTACCCTTGCGCGCACGCTGGCCGAGGCCTGGCCCCATGACGTGTCCCGGGACACGCTTATCGCCCAGGTCTTCAGGTTGAAAGGCGGCGAAGACTCTCATCGAGCCCGCTTGCGAGTCGAAATTGGCCGACTCCGCAAAGCCATCAGCCCGCTGGCCGGAATCAACGCCACCAGCACTGGCTTTATCATCGAGCCTCACCAGAACATCGACGTTGCCGTGCTGGCCCGGCCCGTTGATGAACGACATGGCGCCTTGCTCGCGCTTTTGGCTGACGGCGACTCATGGCCCAGCTCGGCTCTTGCGGTTGCCCTTGGAGTCAGCCAACGCACGGTGCAACGCGCACTTGATGCGCTCGCGGAAGCAGGCAAGGTGCAATCGTTCGGCCAGGGGAGAGCCCGCTGCTGGATGGCGACCCCGGTTCCGGGATTCACGACAACTTTGTTACTCCCTGGCCTTTTGCCCGATGGCTAGACTTGGTCCATGCAGTCCATCAACCGGGAGACGAACATGAAACAAACAGCAGCAGAGATTCTGTGCGAATACGGGCCATTCAATGAAGCCGATGCCGTGCATGGCGTGAGTTTTGACGGCCAGCATGTATGGTTTGCGTCGGGAGACAAACTCAACGCCCTTGATCCGGAGAGTGGCAAAACCGTCAGATCGCTCAACGTAACCGCCAATGCCGGCACGGCTTTCGATGGCCGACACCTGTTCCAGATCGCCGGCGATCGCATCCAGAAGATTGACCCTGATAACGGCCAGGTGATTGCCACTATCCCGGCACCCGGTGAGGGCTGTTCAGGCCTTGCCTGGGCCGAAGGCGCGCTTTGGGTGGGCGGCTACGAAAACCGCAATATCCAGCAGCTGGACCCGGAAACCGGAAAGGTGCTCAACACCCTGGACTCCGACCGTTTTGTAACCGGCGTGACCTGGGTTGATGGTGAGCTCTGGCACGGCACCTGGGAAAACAGCGAAAGTGACTTGAGGCACATCAGGCAGGATACCGGCGAAGTATTGGAAAGTATCACTCTGCCAGCCGGCGTGGGAGTTTCCGGGCTGGAGTCCAACGGCAACGACCGATTCTTCTGCGGCGGTGGCGGCAGTGGCAAGCTGAGAGTCGTTCGTCGGCCTGGAAAAACCGGTTAAACCGGTAAGTTCACAGCCGTTTCAGCTCACCCCATTCCCTGCCTGGCGGCGCCCTGTAGAATAGGGTGCATCTCGTGACCCAAAAGGCGCCGCCACCATGATCGATTTTCGCAGTGATACCGTTACCCGCCCCACACAGGCCATGCGCCAGGCGATGGCCAGCGCGGAAGTCGGCGATGATGTGTATGGCGACGACCCGACCGTCAACGGCCTGGAAGCCTACGCCGCTGACAGGTTCGGCTTTGAATCTGCACTGTTTACCGCAACCGGCACCCAGGCCAACCTGCTGGCCATCATGAGCCACTGTGGCCGGGGCGAGGAATACCTGTGTGGCCAATCTGCTCACAACTACCGCTACGAAGGCGGCGGCGCGGCGGTGCTCGGCAGTGTTCAACCGCAGCCTATTGAGAATGAGCCCGATGGCAGCATCGACCTGAACAAGGCACGCGCCGCCATCAAAGCCGACGACTTCCATTTCGCCATGACCCGCCTGCTGTCACTGGAAAACACCATCGGCGGTAAAGTGCTATCGCTGGATTACCAGCGGGAGGCACGTGCCTTTTGCGACGATCATCAGCTCCTATTGCACCTTGATGGCGCCCGGGTCTTTAACGCAGCAGTCAAAACCGGCTGTGATGTCACGGAGATAACCCGGCACTACGACTCGGTGAGCGTCTGCCTGTCAAAAGGGTTGGGCGCGCCGGTAGGCTCACTGCTGTTGGGTTCGGAAGCATTTATCATGCGGGCCACACGCCTGCGCAAGATGCTCGGCGGCGGTATGCGTCAGGCGGGCATTCTGGCGGCAGCAGGGCGCATCGCGCTGGAACAGGGGCCACTGAGATTGCATGAAGATCACGACAACGCCGAGTACCTGACGGCCTGCCTGGCCGACATTCCGCAGCTGGACATCAACCCGGCCCAAACCCAGACCAACATCGTCTACGCCCGCTGCCGATCCGGTCGCGCCGTGGCATTGCGTGACGCGCTGGCCGAGCAGGGCATCCTGATCACGGCAGGCGATCCGATTCGGTTTGTGACCCACCTGGATGTGAGTCGACAAGACGTGGATCAGCTCGTCGCTGCCATCAAACGGTTTTATTCAGGCGCATAGTGCTCGGTAACAACGCCCATCGGAACAGGCTGACCAAAGCAGGGCGAGCCAGGCCCTCACATCGGGGACATTTCATCCTGCAGGTCATTCTTCAGTTCTGATGGCTCTGTTATCCACAGGGTCTTGTCGAGCCCCGGGAACACACCAACTTCCAGACCATCGCTCTCAAGCCCGGGCACCCATTTCTTGAAGAACTCCGGCAGGGAAATACTCTTTGGCTTCAAGTCCCCCGCACCTTCGGCATAGTCCAGAGCAAACTCCGAGCGTGGCCAAACTGGCAGATACTCAACATCACCGTCTTCCGATACGATTTTCAGAAACCGGTTTTCGGCATTTACCAGTATCCAGATCTCACGATCTTCGGCGACTTCGCTCAGGAAATAGTCGTAGCGTTCTTCGCCATTCAATTCGAGCACACTTTGTAGCTGGTCATCACTCATGGTTTAACTCGCTTATCGATTTTTTGCCCGGCCGCTGTGGCATATGGTGGACTCAACGCCTGATCAATGCCATCGGCGGGGTAGACCGCTATCCTATTCGCTAACCTGCGATCCTGGCCACAGCAAATACCTAAAAGCCGGCGATGCCCGAACTCTTCATCATCGCCCCTGGGCGCCCCGGCGCAGCCAGTCATGCACAAAGGCGAGCTTGCGGCGCGCAACGTCCGACAGCACGAAGGGGTATAGATCCGACAACCCCATCGCGCGATTAACGTGATTGATCCCCACCGCCAGCGTAGCGGCAACTTGAATCAGCCGCTCGGCATCCGGTTCCGAATAGGGATCCCAGTTTTGACTGGGCAGTTCTGGCGAAGTCAGACCCGCTGCCACGAAACTGTCGCTGATATCCGTCAGGTGCAGTATGTGCGCGGCTGTTTCGGCCCAGTCTTCGTGCGGGTGTGTGGAGGCATAGCTGGTCAGGAAGTTCTGGTTCCAGTTGGGCGGCGGACCATTTTCATAGTGTTGCTTGAGAGCCGCCGTGTAGTCCGCACGCTCGTCGCCGAACATGGCACGGAAGCTGTCGAGGAAATCGTCGCGCAAACTCAACCGCCACCAGAGCATGTGGGCCACTTCATGACGCATATGACCGATCATGGTCCGGTAGGGCTCGTGGAGTGCCTGGCGGCGCGTAGTGCGCAGCACGGGTTCAGCTTCGGCCACACTGATAGTCACAACGCCCTGGGCGTGGCCCATAAACACCGGCGTCTCACCTTCCGCCAGCATGTGAAAGACCGGGCGAACGCCGGGATCTTCGGGACGGAACCAGTGCCAGCGCCCGAGATTATCCAGCGCCCAGCGTTTGGCGGCTTCTGTATTGGCCCAGTTGGGAATCGCATCGGGAATCGAAGGGTCCGGGGCCAGCGCTGTCATTGCACAGGAGCGGCAGAACGCGCCTTGTTCCGGCGCGATCCAGTTGCAGCCGATCACCTCACGGTTCGCGCAGAAAGGCGGCATGGGAAGAAAAGCCCGAGCCTGAGGATCGTAAGCCACAGGAGTGCCGTCGGCAGTAGCCAGGTTGTCGAACCAAAGTGAACCAGAACCAACGGGATTGGCGAAGACACGCATACAAAGGCCTTCTGTCAGATAAGGAAACCGACTACCGACACTACGCCTCTATCGGCCTATTAGAAACGTAAATCGGTGACGATTCTGAAACCGGTGCCGCCCGGTTATCGCGAACAGGTCGCCACTATGCGATTTCCATCAGGTGATGGTTGTCCAGTTTCTGTATCACCACAAAGCCCAAGCGCTCGTACAAACGCCGCGCACCCTCGTTAGCGTGCAGCACCTGAAGGCGAACCGGCACGCCTCGTGAGCGCGCATCGGCAATCAATTCGCGCAACAGTGACGATCCCAAACCCTGGCCCTGGAGATACGGGCTGATCTGGATCTCCTGAAGCCAATCGTAATCGCCACGTTGCTCCAGAATCAGAACACCGATTCGCTCCGTCCCGGATTGAATGATCCGGGCTGCACGTGGCCCCTGCCACCTGGAGAAGAAGATCTGCCGCTGCACGGCGTCATCCCAACCACCAAACTGACGCACCACAACGTCACGGTAAGACGCACAGTTCAATTCATAGAGCCAGTCAATGTCGTCTGCACGCGACTGTCGAAGGGTGTAACGCATGGGGTCGGTACTGCCTGTTGATATGCTGTTGGATGCAGGTAAAAGCCTGTCTCGAATCGTTGCCTTCCAGCAGAATCGAGGGTCACGCTTTGGCACTCGCCTGGGCACACCTGCTAAAAAGCATCTCTAGAGATCAAAAAACAAGCCGACGGCCTTAATTTCACCTTCATTATCTGAGAGATAGAGGTGCCAGAGAACATCCTCTTCCGCCAGTTCGTATCGGACTCGCCAGAGCACCAGATGCTCTTTAACCTTACTGAAATGCCCCAGGTATTCAATCGACGCGACCTTGCCCAGTGGCTCCAGGCTTGTCGCCGCCTCTATAAATTCCTCCTCCAGTAACTTCCCTTCCATGTCGGGAATGAGCTCAACAAGCTGGCCGTAATCTGCATCTGAGTGCGCTTTGATAATGCGCTCGATGATTGGCCGCCCGATCTGTTCCGCGCTTTCGCTGTTAATCTGACTCGTCATACTCTCTTCTCTGTGGGCTAAATGCTGAACGGGGCGTGCCTTCGAAAAATATCCGCTCGGGTTTCTGATTGATACGACCAGCGCATAGCGGTTGAGCTTAATCCGCCGCCTTAGGTGCTTTAAGGGCTTTGCTGTAGTAACCCGAGGGATCGAAACAGCACACTCGCCGCTTGCCCGATGCCAGCATGTCACAGGCATCGCCAATTCGCTTGTCACGGGTCTTGAGTTGCTTGGCTGAAGTGACCCAATGTATCCAGTCCAGACGTGCGATGGTCGTGGTGTCATCCCAGACCGCCCGAGCCTCTGGCGACGCTGCTAACGCCTCTAGCAGGTCAGCCGGTACTTCCGGTTCAGGTTCCTGCTCCACCGGCATGATCTCAAACGTCGCCACATCACCTACTTTTACGCCGGCAGCTTCGAGTAGCGCGCCGTCTACCCGCAGCCAGTGACTGAGCTGACCGTCGGGCTCGAGTGTCGCCTGAAAACCATGGCCGTTAATCGTGCCCACTACGCTTGTTCGACCCCGCCGGGGAAGCTTGGCGCTCGCACCTTCAGGTAGAACCACAAAGGCCCACGAGGCATCGTCGCCCGGGTTAGCAGGGCGAAGCAATTTTGCATCAAAGCTGGATTTTGTGTCGTTCCGTTCCATTTGATTCCGCCTTTAAAAATGCGATGGTGCCGGGGGATCCACGTCCTAATTGACGCGTTTTTTAAGTTTTTGAGCTGCGATCGCAATACAAAACACATCCAGGCCCGCAGTTAGGGCACCAGACATTTCCTGGTTTTCAACAATGTCCGCACTGCTTCTAATTTTGCGCCACTAAAGCGATCAAGATCAGCACCGCCGACAGGGGCATCCGGCATAGAGGCGCAGGCCCGGGACAAGCTATAAAAACGTGTTAAAGAGCGCCAAATGCTGACTCCATTACGTCTCTATCGTAGTCCAGTAAATAGCTATTGAACTGATCAAACAGGTTTTGCATTAACCCGGAATCGGGTGAGTAGATATCCATTCCTCGATCATCATAAGGATGGGCAATTATCTTATTTTCCAAATCAACCAGATGGACTTTGCCAACAATTCTTGGGCGAATGCCAAGGTCCTGAGCTAATGCGCCCCAAAGCCAATTCTTTGCAGTAGAGCTGGATATTTTGAAAAGCAAGAAGTGCCTGAAAGAGTTGCTATCATCCTCATCAGCCTCGCACCAACTCTCGTTTAGCTTTGGAATTTTTATACCACATTCAGTAATTTCACGAAAAACACTTAAGGAAGATAAATACCTGCTCGCTCCGTAGAAACTCCAACAAGCATATAAATCGCTATCCTTGCTGAACACCTCAGAAAGTATTGTTTCCGCCTTTCCCCAAGCGGTAGTGAACATTTCTATGGCTGATCCAGATACAGAGAGTTCAAACCTTAAAGCCTTTTCGTATTGATAGAAAAGGGCATGGTCGAAGGCATGGCGTCCAAAGACTGATTCTATGTTCTTGCGATAGTCCATATTGCTCTTTAACGCCCGCAGCATGTGTGCTGTCACGATTTCTTATATTTTCTGTACAGATACCAGGCAAGTGGAGTGACCACAGCCGAAGTAATAACGTATCCAATTAAGGCTATTATTGCGAAAGGATTGAACAACCAATCTAAATAATACTCAAACTCCGAGCACTCCCAGACAGCATCAAGCAAGCCCGCACAGTGCTTACCATCATAGCCGCCATGCGCGTAAGTAACGGTCGTCACTACGTAAGTAAATATTGGAATGACAGCCCCGGCTAAAATGAATGCGCTTTTTGGTTGCAATCAAATTCCTCAAGAAATATCGCACTTTGTCAGCCATCGTAGACGCATCCGCCAACCGCACTTGAATGCGCACAACCTGCTATCAATTATGTTACTGGAACTGGAGGCTACGGAGGAATTGGCAAAGCGCGAGTCTGCCCAATGGATTAAAGAAAACCGGCCAGCAATCAAAAGCTAAAACGAGTTCGTCGAGGTGCGGCAAAAAATTAACGCGAAGCTTTTCGGCAATTTTGGAACCGCGCAGCGGTGGACAAATTGTCTGGCAACAGCGGCTGGTTAAATGGCTACCGTTCCCCTTCCAGCTCATGCCATACCCGAAGAATGATGATCACGCTCGCATGCACTGAATAACGGACAACGTACCTGCCAAAAACCATGTCGCGGACAGAATCCGGGATCGGTGCCATTTCAACCGCTGCCCCCATTTTGGGGAAATCTGGTAGCAGCTCGATTTTGCCAACCAACTCTGCGGCTATCCTGCCTGCCGCAGAGGGATCATGAACGGAGATAAATTCTCTTAGGTGATTCAGATCTCCAATGGCTTCGTCCGTGTAAACCAGTTTCACTTACCTGACCTCGGTGCGTCCTGCTCGTTTTCGGTTCCCCAACTATTGAGCCAACGATGGACTTCGCTGGAATCAACTACCTTTCCTTGAGCGGCCGACTCCATTGCCTCCAGCGTTTGCCGCCAACGCTCCTGCTCACGCTGTTGCTTCTCTATATATTCCGATAATGCCTGATTGATCACCCAGCCTTTGCTCCGATGGAGCCTGCCGGCGATTGCTTCCAGATGCTGCTCAACTTCTGCCTGAAGACGAACTGTAGTGACACTCATAGCTATACCCTCGAATTCTGAAACTACAATGTATTACATCATAGCCTTCGGGGTGCGGCAAAAAATTTAACGCCCGCAGCAGGGGCGCGACTAAAGGGGCGCCCCTTGCCTGTATTGGTTATGTGTGGTCATTGTTTTAGTCAGAACCCACCTCATCAGGGGCGACAAATGGAATAGAGGGATGAAGCCTCTCCTGTAGACAAAGTCCATGAGTACCCATCGACTGTGTCTGGTTATCACCGAGGTCTAAGGTGATTAGCACAGGGGTTTCGTCTTTGATCGGTTCGCCGCAAAAACAACATTGTGAGGGTTGCGCGAGAGCCTCGCTTATCGTGTTTTTGACCTGCCTCATCCACATACGACGAATAACTCCTTAAACCACATAACGCTGAGCACAGCGCCTGGACTTACCCCAGTCCACTGGGGTGGTGCAAGATCAGCGGCCCGTCAGGGACGTCCGGCGGCCGTAGGCCGCGTACTGATGCGGCTTGTTATGCATCACGTATCGCTACGACCAGTTTCTCCATGCTGTCCTTGGCGTTAGAAAATGCCGACTCAATGCTTGCGATACCGATCCTGAGCATGGAAATCGCTTCTATGCACTTTTGCTTGTCGCCAACCCTATTAGCCTGCACCAGCTCACTTAACAACTGGGAGAAATCTTTTATCTCACCATCTATGTTAGCTCTCCAAGACTCAATATCGAGAACATCAACTATCGTCTGGATATCCTCATCGATTTCCTCGATATTCTCCGTAGAGGGTCCCTCAAAAACTGCCGCCGAATCTTTAAGTGCGTTTCCCAAACTTTGATAGATGGAAGCATCCATCTAGCCACCTCCTTTTAGTGCATAACGCGCTAGCTCAGCCGCGGCGGAGCCGTCGGCTGCAGCGCCTCGTTAGGCTCTTGTTTTTAATTGCCCTAAGGACCGGGTTTTCCCAATGGCCGGAGGCGGATATGATCAGCTCAAGGCGCTTTTATATGTCCCGGCTGTCTCAACCCAAGCGGACCGCCTATACCATCTCAGCAACAAAACGCCGAGCATCCTCAAGTTCTGGGTCATTTCTCAGGTCCCTGTTTAGCGCATCATTGACCCATGTGGGGCCATGGTTCCCAATAGATCGAACAAACCCCTCAAGTTCGCCCACGTCAACCACGAGTAGCCCTACCAGCTTGAGTGCTTCACGCAAACGAGCATAAGCCTGCGTCGGATCGCCACTCGGAATATAGGACTTGCCGGCTGCCTTCGCTTGCGACCAAGCTGAAGTCTTCTTCAAGACTTTTCCGAGCTCCCTCACGGCTTCTTTTGGGAATATACGTTGCTCCACGGAGGCGAGAATTCCTGCGATCTCTTTCTTCACATCTTCTGTCTCCAGTTCTGGTCTTTTCTGATCGACAGAAGACTTTACAAGAAGCCAATCTGATTCTAACTCTGGCCATACCCCCTCTAGGCCTTCAACGATGGCGCAAAGAGGCTGCATATCTGACAGCACGTCGAAGTCGGCAACTACCGTTATCGGAACACCCAACTTCCTTAGCGCGCGAACAACCACCGGTATGCGATGCTTTCCCCCGCAATGGATGAACATTATGTCTGGAGCGATGCTTCCTTGATCCCCATATATTGCGCTCATTACAGCGGAGTAGAACCTACAGTCTGAGTCACTCTCACAGATCACCACCTTGCTGTGAAAAAGCCCATCCAGCACATTCGAGTGTCGAAGAAGGGAGTCATTCCATATTGCCTCGATATCGGCACTGTTAAGCATGCTAACTTTGTTAACGCTTCCGTCACGCCGCACCCGGATAATCTTGAGGTTATTTACCTTCGCGTCGAGGAGACCCTTCAAGAAGTCCTGACTATGGGTTGCAAGGAAGAGTTGGCGCTCGGTGGGTAGATCACGGGCAAGCATCGTGCCGAGCAACCTAGCCTGAGGCGGGTGAAGAAATGCTTCTGGCTCATCTATGAAGAGAATTGAATGCTGAGAGACGAAGGCGTTCAGGAGAACGCCTACGAAGCTCCTCATGCCATCTCCCTGCTCATGAAGCAGATCTCGTGTTTCGAGCTCGGCCAGGTATCCCTCCGAAACGCGATCCTCCCCTTCTTTTGGGATTGGGCGCTCCCCTACGTATAAAGGAACTTCGCTGCCGGCATTTCGATGGATAATCAAGTCGGTCCCGAATGCTTGCCTAAAATAATCGCTAAAAGTAGCTTCGAGCGAATCTTTCTTTTGCAAGAAATGGATAGAATGGGTTGGGGGCTCTTTAGAAAGTCGAATATTGTTCGTTGGGCTGGCAGCCGTTAACCGTTCTTCCGTCGTAATGTTTTTAACAAAGACTTCGAGCAGATCCGAAAGGCCGTCGTCCTCGATTCTGCTCCAATAGCTTTTTGCATTGCCTTCATACACGTCAAACCCGAATCCACGGTAACTTGGCAGAGGGTTCCCCGAGAACGTCTTTTCTCCCATTAGTTCAAGACGGCGGATCAACTCCTCTGTAGTGGTCCAATGATTCCGGACACCAACGTAGGTGGTAATATCGCCACCATAAACGAGGTGTCTGATGACCAGAAAGCGACGTTCTTTTTCTCCTGAGTTCAAACAGGAAGCAGCCAGCCT
>JANZNS010000005.1 GCA_025153445.1 Marinobacter sp. BGYM27
CGGAGTACAACGATGAACGTCCCCACGATTCACTGGAAGACCTGACGCCATGGGAATACCTGGCGAAACACCAACGGGCGGAAAACTCTAATCAGCGGTGCAACTGAAACAGGGATGTTTACACTCATACCCCATGGTCAATACAGACAAAAGCTACGATGGGCAACGCTGGTATAACATCAGTCATCTTTATCTTCGCGTACTCCGATGACGTCACCGGTTTCTGCGTTAACCCGTACGTCGTAAATTCGGCCATCTCGTGATATCGACACCTCAAACTCCGGCTGAAAGCTGTCGTCATCGATACCGGCTTCAAATGCTTTACCCCCTTCTGAGGACTCAGCGCTTTCAATGGCCTCGATCAATGTGATCTTCGCTTTCGCCATGGCGCGCAGATCTTCGCTATCTGCCGATGCCAAGCCGGCTGTCAACATCAATGCGGCGCCGAGACCAATAAGATTGGCTTTTCTGCTATGGAGCACCATCATTTGTCCTCTGTCGTCACAATGATTTGCTGTCCGGTCAGGCGTGACACATATGCTGAATGCGCCACGCCGCTCAATACACAGGATACTGTAACACCATCGCTATTGGCGTTTAGTCATCCTGCTGATTCTGTAGCACCTCACCGGAAGCCGCATCTATGTCCATGTCCCATTCCTGGCCCGTTTCGTCGCGCAACTCCAGCTCATAGACATACTTGCCATGAGAATCTTCCAGTTCAGTATCGGTAATCGTTGCTCCCGGATGTTCTTTGAGAGCAATCTGGTTTAACGCGTCATATGATTTGATTTCACCAGATTCCTGGAGCTTTGCGGCGTCGTCCATGCTTACGTCAGCCAAGGCTGTTCCGGCTGCGAGCAGCGCTGCGACACTAATACCTATAAGACCGGCGGTTTTGATTTGAGTTTTCATCATACGTCTCCTGTTCGCACATAAGTTTGTCAGGTCATCTGTCATCTGACAGAGCCCAGAGTAAGCGAGGCTCCATAGCGCCGGGATTTCCCAAACTATACAAAATCACAATCGGCACTTCCGTTTCGCGAAAGGACTTAGCTGGGTGCACGCGCCGGATCATCTTTTATTGGTAATCGAACGATGAGCCCATCTGCGAGTAGTAGCGCCGATGTAGAGCTTGCCAACGTAGAACTACAAGGTGCCGGCAGTGCTCGAAGCCAGGATCGATCATAATGTTCGCATCATCCTGGGCTTTGACGGCAGCGGCCTCGATATCGGCAATAATGCGCCGTTGCTGATCGCCTCGGGCGGTGTCTACACCGAAGGTTCGCCGATCCGCGACCGGGATATCGCAACTCAGTATCTGCGTCTGGTAATGAAGAAATCGAGGCCGCAGCGTTCCGATGAGACTGTTTGGTCGTGTTGTGTGGCGACTTCAGTTGAATCAATCGACGGCTTGTTGGACTTCATTACCTTCAGAAAGGCGATAGTCGGTGTGATCCAGCAGATTCCCGGCCGTTTGTTTCTATTTGTAACCAGGCCAGCTATATTGAGGGTGATGGTTGGGATGCACTAACCCGTTCTATTCGTCCGGCGAGGCATGCTTGTAATCGCACAGATTTGTGTCTCGCCCCGGTCACTCGTTGTCTACACACGACACTGACGAAATGCTCAGTTCACCTCGCGCGTCCCAATGTCGGCGCAGCTTTTTCTGCGTCAACCAGCAAGGAGAACATCGAATGTCGACAGTATCAAAAGCAGAATCAATCGCCGATGTGTCAGGCTGGCTCGATCCGGACATGGATTCGGTAAAAGGAACCGAGACCCCCAAGGATCCGAACAAAGGGTACATCGCCCTGCTTGGCTGGAGCGTCAACGCAATCAAGGCGGCTCAAAAGTTTGATCGCCGCTACATTGTCGTCGCTCCGGATTGGGCTGCGGATTTCTGTACCGCAAATAAAATACCTTTTATCCAGTGGGATTTTGTTCGCCTGAACGATCGGTCTCTGGAGATTGCCCAAAAACTGAAAGCGGAAGGCGTCGATGTTGCCATTCCGCTGTTTGAAGAAACGGTTGAGTGGTCCGGCGCGATCAACTCGGTACTCCTGGACAGCCCCCGTATGTACGGGCAGTCAATTCTCTTCCGCGACAAAGCGTTGATGAAGCGTCGTGCCCAGCTGGGTGGCATCCGTGTCGGGATCTTCGAGGAAGCGCACGAGAAGGAAGATATCGTGCGCTTCATGAAGCGCGTTAACCAGACGCTGCTCAAACTCGATGGTGATCCGGACGACCCGATTCACGTCAAAGCCTTCGACAAGGCTGGCTGTCTTGGACACCGGATGATCCGCAAGGTTGAGGAAATTGACGCCATCCCGCAGGAGGACTATCCGCTGTTGATGGAAAGTCATCTGGACGGCTGGGAATTCGCGGTTGAGGCCTGGATCCACGATGGCGAGATCAAGTTCCTCAATATTTCCGAGTATGTGACTCTGGGGTATTCGGTTTTCGTGCCCGCAACAGAGCAGCTCGAAAGCTGGCGAAACGCGATCACCAAACAGATCGAGAAACTGATCAAAACGTTCGAGATCAAATTTGGTCTGATCCACCCCGAGTATTTCGTGACTGCAGACGGCGAAATGTACTTTGGTGAGGTTGCCTACCGTCCGCCCGGATTCAAGGCTTTCGAATTGATCGAGCGGGCATACGGGTTTAATGCTTATCAGGCGTCAATGTTGGTGTTCGACCCTAAAAGCACGAAGGAGGAAGTCGACAGTTTCTTCCCTCGCGAAGTGGTCGACGCGAAAGGCTATGCAGGTTGTTTCGGTGTTTACCCACGCCGTCGTGTGGTCAGCAAACTGGAGATGCCCAAAGAAACAACGGAGCATCCCTATTTCGAGTCACACGAACTGGTCGCGCCGGCGGAAGAAACAGTGCCTGATAGGTCAGCCTTCGGCACACACTGGGGGCTTGTATTCTTCTTTGGCGACGATCCCATCAAAATGCGGGATCTATTGAAAGCTCAGGAAGATCTGGACTTCTACGTCTAGGCCGCCTGATCAGAGAAGAGCAATTGCAATAGAGGTGACGTCCATGATTCTGGCCATCCAGCGCCGGAATCATGGGCGGTCTTTCCCCCTTATTCTTTCGGCGTAAGCCCTTCTGCAAGCGTTTTACGATAGGCGCCAAAAGCCGGAACAAGCGATATCACACACGCCATCAGCGGCACAGCGGCCAGTAGCTTTATTTCATCGACACTCAACGGTCGCAAACCTAAATGCACCCCCAGACTCCCTTCCAGCATCGGCACGACAAACGCGATACCTGTGTACCCGAAGCCCAGTGCCAGCGCCACGCTTACGATAGAAATCACGATAGCCTCAAGTCCGAACAGTGCAGCAATCGCCAAAGGTGTGGCGCCGTTTGCCCTTAGTATCGCCATTTCGCGAGATCGCTGAGCCTGGGCGGTCAGCAACACAGCGAGCATGCCTATAAGGCTGGTCACCACAACAAAACCGGTGATGATCAAGAGCGTTTTTTCGAACCCACCCATTATTCGCCAGAGCTGTGATAGCGCGACACCGGGCAGAATTGCGCTCAAAGGCTCGTCAGCCAACTGATTGAGCTTCCTCTGTAGCTGGAACGTCATAACCTTGCGCTTGATACCCACCATGACTGCGGTGATGTCATGAGGTGTAAGGTCAAGTTTCAACGTGTCTTCGGCATTGGGTGTCCTACCCGGCACTGGTACTCCGGACTGCCAGCCAACATGAATGGCTTCAATCGCCCTGAGACTGACGTACACGGCTTTGTCTACGGGGGTTCCGGTTCTTGCAAGCGTACCCACAACGGTGAAAGGCTTATCTTTGTGATTAACGAAGCTGACGCTACCGGTGCCATGGGCAAGAATAATGGAATCCCCTTCCCGATAGCCCAGCTCTTTCGCTACATCCGCTCCGACGACTGCTTCATAAACACCTGAAAATATGCGTCCTTCTGAAACCTGTAATGACTGATTGCTTCCGTACATGAAGCGCGAGAAAAAATCAGCGCGAGTGCCGACCACCCGATAGCCTCTGTGCGAGTCTCCAAGTGAAACCGGGATAGCCCAATCGACCGCAGGATCCGACTCAATACGCTGGTAAGTAGTCCATCGGATATTGTTGGTTGCGTCACCAATGTGAAAAACCGAGTACAACAACAGGTTAAGCGGCCCGCTGCGCGCACCGACTATCAGGTCGGTTCCGGATATTGTATTCACGAACGATTTTTTCACTTCAGTCCGCAAGTACTGCACGCCCAGTAAAAGACTGACGCTTAGCGCCAGCGTGAGCACAACGAGCGACAACGTCTTTCGCCGATGCCAGACACTTGCAAGCGTGAGCTTTGCGATGGTCGCTATCATCATGCCGCGGGCTCCATCCAGTCGGTTATGTCTTGGTTGCGGGGAAACTGCGAAGCCAGATTCTGATCATGACTAACGAAAAGCACCGTGCTGTTTTTTTCTTCGGCCAACCGAAGCAATAAATTTAAAAACCGGTCGCGGTTATTTTCATCGAGCGCCGAAGTGGGCTCATCTGCCAGCACAATTTCCGGCGCGCCCAAGAGTGCGCGGGCCGCGGCGACCCGTTGTTGCTGGCCAACACTCAGTTCGCCGATTTTTGAATACCAGTGAGTACGAGGTATATCCAGGGCTTCTAAAACATCACGCGCACTTTCAGCCGCTGGCGCCGCCAGTCGATCACGGCGAAGTGACGAAAACCGACAGGGTAGCAAAACGTTGTCGATCGCATTCAGATAAGGCACCAGGTTGAACTGCTGAAAGATGATACCCATGTGATCCGCCCTGAAGCGGTCTCGGTGGCGACGGGACTGCTTTGTGACGTCTTGTGTCAAAAGCTCAATTGTTCCGGCTTTCGGAGTGACCAAACCGGCCAGCAACGACAGAAAGGTGCTTTTACCTGATCCGCTGGGGCCGCGAATAAAACAGTGCTCGCCCCGGTCCAGCGTCATTTCCGGGATGAGCAGACCCTGCTGTTGCCCCGGCCATGAATACTGAACGTTGCTGAGCGATAAAATGGTAGATGGCTTTTTCATGGATACTAATCCCGTGTAATCTGGAGCTCCTTAAGGCACACCGGGTTCATGGATATGCTGAGCAACGCTTTCAGATTGTTGTCTTTTATAGCTCTTTTGGCTGCGATGCCACTTTCAGCAAAAGAATGGAAAGAAATCGAGTGGACAGAACTGATGCCCCCGGAAGATCTCAACCTGCTTGAGAATATGCCGCCCATCGATCACGACGGCGGCGCTCCTCCGCTATTGCCTGATGAAATCATGACAGGCCGCGTGAGACCGGAAATGGGTGATATGCCCATTCGAATTCCGGGCTTTGTTGTGCCGCTTGTCGTATCAGACGATATGGTGATCTCCGAGTTCTTTCTGGTCCCATACTTCGGTGCCTGTATCCACGTACCGCCACCGCCACCAAACCAAATTATCCATATTACCTACCCGGAGGGCTTTACCCAGGAGGCGCTTTACTACCCGGTATGGATAGAAGGTGTATTGCGTATTGAGACGACCAACCACGATATGGGCAAGTCGTCGTATTCAATCAAAGCGGAATCCATTGAGCCATACGAGATACCAGAGCAATAGCCTGGCTACTGATGTCCAAGAGCTCTGTCTCAATCGCCGAGGTTGAGTATCATTGATTCACGGGTGGCTTCGCCGCCGCCCTGCCCGCTGCCGGTTACCCAGCTTACATCCAGCTCTTCAATTCCGTTGAACTGCTTTAGAAGTCCCGCAGTCGAGATTTCACCGGTGACGTTGGTGTCGCAATACAACGTTTGGTTCACGATGAACTCACTGTGGGTTCCCTCGTGTTCATCGTGCTCGTGATGGTGATGTGATTCAGCTTCCTGAGTAACGGTCTCTTCAATAGAAGACCGGGATAGCTCGCAATTCCGGTTAACAATATCGATGATTGGATGTTGATCGAACCAGGCGACAGCGTTTTTTAGTTGATCACGCTCATCATTGTTTTCCGGGGCATGCTCAAACCCGACCAAATTGACAGCCGGCGACTTGAAATAAAGTTCAACTGTTTGATTTTCCGTTGCAATATCGAGCGTCGCATGACCATGTTCATGTGCGTCAAGAGCACTTGCTGAATATGCACCCGGGGCCAGAACTGAGCTCAATGTGAGCACGCCTAAACTGGGCAGCCGAAGACTGTAAAGTAGCTTTAGCATTGAATTAACTCCGGTTATACGGTGTATGCCGTTTGGATAGTCAATAAAGTTCGCCACTGATCGAAAACCCTGACGAGTAGCACTTCCTGGATCGCCTCACAACCAGCATATGTTATAACATATCATTAAATACAAGCGCCAGGCACTTTGATGCACTGGCAGCAGTAGGCATTGCCTGCCACTGCCCAATGTGACTAAATGCATAAAACATCTATTACAGGTTAGGAGCGACAGACGAGTCTGCCGATGAGCCGCGCTGATGATCCGGATGCCAATTCTTCTGGCCCAAAGAACGGAGAAAGCGAGCGACGCGTAGGATGGCTGTCACGCATTGCTTTGATCGGCCGCGACGAATGGCCTGCGGCGGCGCTGAGCTTTGTCTATTTTTTCTTCCTCCTTTTCAGTTACTACATTCTCCGCCCCGTGCGCGATGAGATGGGTGTGCGCGGCGGTATCGATAACATGCATTGGCTGTTCACTGCCACGTTTATCGCCATGCTGTTTATGGTGCCGCTGTTTGCTTCACTGGCTGCGCGATTGCGCCGTAGTACTCTGATGCCGAGTGTCTACGGCATTTTTATCGCCTGTATCGGCGGCTTTTGGTTCTGGCTCGAATCCGGTATCGCGATGGATTGGGCTGCACGGGCGTTTTTCGTTTGGTTGTCCGTGTTTAATCTGTTTGTGATATCGGTCTTCTGGAGCTTTATGGCCGATATATTCGACAGCGAGCAAGCCACCCGCCTCTTCGGATTTATTGCCGCCGGCGGCAGCATGGGTGCGATTCTGGGGCCTGGGCTGACGGGGTTTCTGGCTCAGACGTTACCACCACGCGACCTCCTGCTGATCGCCGGTGGCGCCCTGCTCTGTACCTTGCCCTGCATCTGGGCTTTGCAATATTGGCAAACGCAAGGGGCTGCCTCTTCGAGATCCGTTGCGCAAAATACTCAGGCGCTGGGCGGCACTTTGCTTGAGGGTTTCCGGGCTATCGCCAGCTCCCGCTATCTTATGGGGATCTGTGTTTTTATCTGGTTGTACACCACCCTATCTACGTTTCTCTATTTTGCTCAGGCCGATATCGTGGAATCGACTTTTTCCGATAGCGGCGACCGCACCTCTGTCTTTGCTGCACTTGATTTCGCTACCAATACGCTGACCGTTTTACTGCAATTATTTTTGACAGCCCGTCTGGTACAGAAGCTTGGGCTTCAGCGCGCGCTGGCAGCCGTTCCGCTGCTCGTTGCCGGTGGTTTCGCCTGTCTCGCATTGGCGCCTGTCATCACCGTGCTATTCGGATTTCAGTTGGTGCGGCGAGCCGGGAACTATGCGATCACAAAACCCGGCAGAGAGATGCTGTTTACGGTTTTACCGCGCATGGAAAAATACAAAGCCAAGAATATTATCGATACATTGGTGTACCGCGGTGGTGACGCTATTGCCGGCTGGATGTTTGCCGGCCTGACTGCACTCGGGCTGAGCCTGATGAGTATCGCCTGGTTGTCGGTGCCCGTAGCGCTTATTTGGGCGTTGATTGGCTATGGGCTTGGCAAAGAACGCATAAAACGTGTCCGGCAGGCTGACAGCGCGCTGTCCGGGAAAAAACAGGAGGACATTCGATATGAGCACTCAGAATCGACCCCGGCACCTTAACGGCATCAACGGCAAGCTTTCCCGAAGACAAATCCTCAAGCTTTCTGCTGCAGCCGGGATTACAGGTGTTCTTGCGCCGCTTGGTGTTAGAGCCGAACAGGAAGAGGTCGTACGCCGGAGTATTCCGTCATCCGGTCAGCAGATCCCTGTTATCGGCCTCGGAACAGCTCGAACCTTCAATGTCAGCACTGACGATTCACCTGCATTGGCACCACTTAAACAGGTGCTGGAGGCTTTCTATCAAGGTGGCGGACGTCTGATCGATAGCTCACCAATGTATGGCAGCGCGGAAAGCGTTGTCGGGCGACTGGCCAATGATTTGGGTATCGCCAGCGATCTGTTTATGGCGACCAAGGTCTGGACCCGAGGTGAAACTGAAGGGATTGCTCAGATCAAGCAATCAGAAAAACGCATGGGTAAAGGGTCTTTGGATTTGGTTCAGGTACATAACCTGGTCGATACACAAACCCAGCTGGACACCTTGAAGGCGTGGAAAAAGGAAGGACGAATCCGGTATATCGGCGTCACGCATTATCGCTCCGACGCCCACGACGAACTCGCAAAACTCTGCGAAAAAGAGCCGTTGGACTTCGTGCAGTTCAACTACAACATCGCCACACGGGATGCCGAACAGCGTTTATTGCCGGCAGCGCGGGATAATGGCGTCGCTACGCTGATAAACGAGCCGTTTGAAAGCGGTTCTCTGTTCGGCAAAGTGCGCGGTGAATCGTTACCCGAATGGGCCACAGACTGGGGCATCAAAAGCTGGGCCCAGTTTTTTCTCAAGTTCATCGTCAGTCACCCGGCGGTAACCTGTGCGATTCCTGCAACGAGCGACCCGGAACATGCCCGCGATAATATCCAGGCGGCGCTATCGCCACTACCGGATCAGACCGCCCGCAAAAAAATGGCGGCTTTGTTCAACCGCTTGTAGTTTAGGCTACTCAGGCAGTACCTGTTGCCCATCACAACCGGTCAGGCACCATACTGGCGCTATTTTAGGCCACTTCATTTGAACCCTTCAGTTACAACGCTGTCAGTAGTCGCGTCGGCCGATGCAGTTCAACCGTCTTCAGTGTCGCTCGCTCGTGCAAAAATGACGACTTGAACAAACGCTGCAAGCGTCCTGCTCTTTTCAACCGGGATCACACAGTTGAACCCGTTACGCCCCACCTGGATTTGGATTGAAGTCTGATGTTAAGCGTTAACCTTGGCCCTTTGAGTCTCCCTGCGAGCTACGTCCTGCTGCTTCTGGCATTTATCGTCGCTCTGATCGTCGGCTTGCTGGTGGGTCGTCGTGACGACAGGCCAATCGCTGGTACGATTGCTGACATTTTTTTGGTAGCAATGATCAGCGCGCGTATCGGATTTGTGCTGATGTATTTCGAGCATTATCAAGATGATCTATGGGGAATTATCGATATTCGGGACGGTGGATTTGATGTGCTGTCCGGCGTAACGGGTGGTCTTGTTCTGAGCTTTTATCTGTTATGGCGCCGCCCGGCTAACCGGCGCGCGCTCGGGTTTGCGGTTGCTTCGGGTTTTATGACCTGGGGAGCCATCACGGCCACCGTCAGCCTTATCGAAACGCAAGCCAACAAGGTGCCTGATGAACTTTTCGCCAATCTTGACGGCGTATCAACGACATTGGGCCAAATTTCGCCGGACAAGCCTATGGTCGTTAATCTTTGGGCTTCCTGGTGTCCGCCATGCATCCGGGAAATGCCAGTTCTGGCTGCGGCCCAAAAGCAACATCCCGATATTGCCTTTATCTTCGTCAATCAAGGTGAAGATGCAGAAACGATCAGGCAATTTATTGCCCACACCGACCTCGAGCTCAACAACACATTGACGGATACCGCGGGAAATCTCGGGCGCATAACGGGCAGTCATGGGCTACCGACAACCTTGTTCTATGATGCCAATGGCCGGCAGGTTGATGCTCACATGGGGGAATTATCCAAAGCTACGCTGGCGCGAAGCCTCTCTCACTTTTCGTCTGATTGATCTCGGTCGCATTGACGTCTATTCGATCACAAAAACAATACCTGCCACGATTTTGTAGGAACTTCCTACAAAATCGTTCAGCGTCTACTGATACTCTTCCCTAATTATCATCAGTCTGGATCGGATATGAGCATGGACAGCAGCCTGATACCGCAGGTTATCGTGCGTTACGACAACGAGCAGTCGCGACGGGATTTTGAGGTGATTTTCGGTCAGGATTTTGCCATCACACCGTTTAGCTCTGATGCCACTGCCCTTGCTCATCTCGACGAATCCGGTCGGTGTCCTGCTGCCGTTTTTATGCTCTCCGATGCTCCGACAGGTCAGGACCAATCGGCTTTTCTGTTGAGGGTCAGGGACGCCTTTCCCACCGTATTGAAAATTCTGATCTGCGATTCGATGCCGTTGGACCTGCTGGTATCACTGCTGGACAGAGGGCTGGTCGATGCCTGTTTTGAGCGCCCTTTTAATCCTGATCCGGTTCGTTCCAAGGTGCTCACCGCTGCCCTGACTGCCCAGGCAACGCCGCCAGTTTTGGGCAACTTAACCGGTCCGGTCGCTGGTGTTCGTCCAGTGGTTTTAATCGTCGACGATGAGACGGTCTCAACCCGCTATCTGAGCCTTCAACTGGAGCGCATGCAGGACGAATTTCGCGTTCTTTGCGCTGCGAATGCTGAAGAAGCATTTGAGATAATCCGTCGCGGGGAGGAATCCATTACCGTGGTGATGACCGATCAGCGGATGCCCGGTCAGCAGGGCAAAGAGCTGCTCGATGAGCTCAAACAATCGCACCCGGAAGTGATCCGGATTTTGACCTCTGCTTATGGTGAGGTCGATGTTGCACTGGGCGCGGTTAATGATGGCAAGATCTTCCGCTATCAAACCAAACCCTGGCGCACACCGGAACTACTCGATTTGTTCCGCGAAGCGTTGGCGCATCATCACGCGCTGGTTGCGGCTCGTGAGAACTCCAGGTCGCAAACTGATGCACAATTTGCGGCGCTGCGTTCAAAGCGTTATCAGCGCTTGCGCGACTGCGTTTCCGCGGTGCTTGATCCGATAATTGGTGATGCCGGAATGACAGACTGGCTGCAGGCACTTGAGGTGATTCAAGCCCTGCCTGCCAACACCTCCCACGTCAGGGCGAGCCGCGACACGACGCTCGAACGGGATCTGATCCAACAATTCCCTGAACTGATAAAACGTGAGCTGAGTGGGTTATCGTTGCATAAAGCGGAACCCGATCCACTCTCTTCCGAGCAGTTTTTTGCGGAGTTGAAAGCAGCTGAGGCGGCCGAGAGTCAATCCGTCAATTCGAGCGCCCCGTCATTACTGGCGCTATTTTGTCGGTCGCTGGTGGTGTTGCTGAAAGCATCAGGAATGACCCACATGGACTTCGCCACAGGTTCAGAGTGCGATGCAGACGTTGTGTTATCAACGCGCCGCGAATTGCACATGTACACGCACTTGCTGGCTCCCCTCACCCGTATATCCCAGCCTCTCCTTCAGCAACAGGTGGCCTTTCTGCTATTGCATGTCGCGGCTATAAATCTCGGCACCAAACTGACCGTTACCGGTGGGCAACAACGCTTTGGTCTGGCGCTCAGGTTTGCTGCTTTCAACGATGCGCCGGCATCGAGCGCAGAGCATGGATAACGCGAGCCGGCATCACCCCCAAAACATCCGGTTATACCTGACGGTGGGGCAACGGCTGCTTCGCGATAGCTTACTGTTTCAACTGTTGCTGCACGATGACGTTGAGCTGGTTGGTGAGTCCGAAACCGGGCTCGATACACTTAATCGCCTGGAAGCAGCGCGCCCTGGCGTGCTGATTATTGAAGAAGACCTTCTGGATAACGACGGCCTGACCATCGCAGAGAATGCCCTGAGCATGAACCCCACACTCGCCGTTCTGCTGATTTCCGAGATAACAGTCAGCGCCGGTCGGCTGGCGATTTATCTTGAAGCGGGTATCAAGGCGGTAGTGTCCAAGCATCAGTCGATACAGGAGTTGATCAAGACGCTGTTCTATATTCGCAACGGTCAGGTTTACGTTGGCACGTTGCAGACGCCGGGAAATAACGCTGGCGAAGCGATGGTGGCCTACCGCGCGCTCTCCCGCCGTGAACGGGAGGTCGCGCAACTCATGGCGCGCCGTGTGCCGGTTAAAGATATTGCCGACCAGCTTGGCGTATCTTGCAAAACGGTTCACTCCTACAAGGATCGTATTTTTATAAAACTGGGTTTCGAAAGGCTGCCCGAACTTATTCTGTTTATGAAACGCCAGTCTCAGGGAGCCGCTGCATGAAGGTGCTGTCCGGAATAGAACAGATACGTAAACTCCCGCAATTTCGCCAATCACGGTTCGAACGGTTTTACCGGAGCCAGTCCCGGTATCGGGTGCTGCCATTGTTGGCCGACGTGTCGCTGGCGATGACCTTCATTGGCACTCTGATTTTTTTAGCCGGGCTTGCCTTCAGTCCCGCCGGTAATGGCATTGCAGCAAGCCACATCGTCTATCTGCTGATCTTGGCCGGGCTAGTCGCCGCTCACCGGTTTACCCGGTTAAGACAGAAATCACCACTGATCGTTTATCTTGTGTTCATCCACATGGCGGTCTTCAGCTACCTGGGTTATATCCTGTCGGGCGGTCAGGTGGTGGCGATTGTCGGTTTATTTTTCTTTGTCAGTTCAGTTGGCATTATTACGTTATCGCTACGCCATACCCTGGCCATTTTAGCGCTGAATCTTCTGTTGCTTGTTCTAGCGACGGTGCTGGCGACCGATAAAGGAGCGTTCGGGCCCACGCTAACCCATGTTCTTTCAAACTGGCTGATTTTGATGTGCCTGGTGGTGGCGCCCTTGTCTGCGCACTTTTTTTCGCTATTTCTGCGTAATTTGCTGGCGTTCCAGTTCTTGCTTCGGGACCGTAATCTGTTGCTATCGAAAACACTCCAGACACTGGAGCATACTGAAGACCGGTTAGCGCAGGAACAGAAGCATCAGGCGCTTAGCCATATGGCCAAGGGGTTGCTGCACGAAATCATGAATCCGTTGAATGGTGCGAGCCAGGCGGTCGAGTTTGCCTCTGCAATTAATCAGACGCCTGAGATTAGTGAAGCACTCAACGACGCAAGGCTTCAGCAGCAGCGAATTGCCGATATCGTTTCGGACCTTATCGAGTTTTCCCGACCCGAACCGGCCCACCAGAGTGAACAGGTGAATCCCCGCCAGTTAATTGAGACCGCCATGCGGTTCTGTCAGCACCAGCTTCGTGGCATCGAAGTCCATATCCATATTCCGGATGGTATTCAGCTACTGTGCTATCCATCAGCGCTAACACAGGTGTTCGTCAATCTGTTGCTGAATGCAGCGTCTGCGCTGACCGCCGCCGGGGAGCAAAACTCGAAGCGTATCGATATCACGGGAACCTTGTCTTCGAAGCAGTTGCTGATTGCAGTCAGAGATAACGGCCACGGCATTGCAGGTGAGGACATCAAACGGCTGACCGACCCTTTCTATTCCACCCAGAACACGCCGGATAATCTTGGGCTTGGGCTCAGTATTTGCCAAACGATTATGCGCCATCACAATGGCACGATGGAGATCAGGAGTGTTGCGCAGGAGTGGACTGAGGTGGTGCTTGCCCTACCTTCCGTTGTCGCTAAAAGCCCGTAGATCATCGCTGCTCAAGTGCAGTGCTGACCGAAAAATCGTGCGGATGTGTTGCCACACGCTTGGCGGAGCAAAAGAGCCAGGACATCCTTGTCACTGGCAGGCCTGATTGCTCATTCAGGACAAGCGATACCCCGCACCGAAGGTCATTGTATTGATCACCAAGGCCCGGGCACCCATCGAAGTCATAACGGATACACCATCAAATCGACTAACGCCTGCGCTCATGACGCCGCAGGCATTTGTCAGTGGTTTTATGGCACCTCCGGTCCGTATTCCAGCGTGATATTCAGGGTCATATCGACATCGCCTTCGCTACCGGCATCACCAACCTTATTGATAGTTACTGAGCCTGTTGCACCCATAGCGAGAGTTCGCACATCGCCTGGCAGGCTTTCGTCTACCTCAAACAATATGGCGTTGGTAGCAAGACCGTGCACGCGGTGCTCGCCGGGCACAAAGTCAGTCGCTTCCACGAACAGTTGCAGCACGTAAGGCTTGAATGCGTTGTTCACATCAACGCCAATCAGCAACAGGCTGATGACTTCCGGTGACGCTTCGCGATCCACGCTGTAAACCAGACTGTCCACTTCAAATGCGGCGAAGGTCAGACTTGCAGAAACCGCGTGGCCGTCCGGCAAGGTGAAAAGGAAGGAACCGGTATCCTTACCGTTTTCAGCTTTAAACGAACCGGTCAATGACGTCGTAACCGGGCTGTTGCAATCAGGCGCACGGTCCTCAAGCAGGTAGACCTGATCATTCTGAACGGGCAATGCCAGCGCCTGCTCGATTGCTACTCGACGCGATGGCCGGTAATCGTCATCACCAGGATCACCCTTGCCACTCACAAACGTTTTAACGCTTTCGGTGTTCTGAGTCGGAGTGTCGGTCAACTGCGCAATCTCGTTCAGCCTGGAGATCAGATCGGCTTCGTTCCATTGAGTGGCTAACAGATCCTCAAGTTCTGCGGCGTACTTCGCCCGATAGGTCGGCATTTCAAACAGGCGGTTGGCCAGTGAAAAGTTGCGATACAACACACCCGTCATGGGTTTCAATGGATGCTCGCCGCGAAATGCGGTATCCGGTCCCCAAGGAATAAAATGAAAAAGGCCGTCGTTAGTATCCCGATAGATGTGGAAGTTATTGGCATTCCCAGTGGCGGAATCCCACGCGCCTATCAGCGTCTCCACGGCCCAGAATTTAATGAACTCGTCCACATCCAAAAGTTGCGGCAGCACATTCATCATCTGTTCGTCTGGCAGCGCGAGCGCAACGTTCAGCGCTTGTAGATCGGCACGATCGTTTTCTTTTTCATGGTTTTTCTTCTCAAAACGCTGGCTCAGGAATTCGCCGAAATCAGCGGTTTGGGCTTCGTACTGATTACCGTCGTCATCACCGAATACGCGCTTCAGGAAAGGGTCCTTGATTGGTTCAACATTGGTGAATATGCCGAGGTTTTGCCCATTCACGCTGACTTTCGCATAGTTGCACATGGGGGCCCCAATGCCGGCAGCGCGGAACTGATCGTAGGCGAGGCATTGGCGCGCATTGGATGGGTCCTGACGATTGTTGTTGAGCGTCATTCGGTTGGAGTTCTGGTAGGTTCTTCCCTTCCAGAGATCATTAAAGTCCAGCTTCAACGACGGAGTGCTTGGACTAAGTGACCCCATGTAGCCTTTCTTGCGGACAATCACGTCTTCCATCCGCTCGCCGTCGATGGACACAACCGCTGTGAATTCAGTGTATTCGTATTCGGGAATGCATTCCCGGGCAGTGCTGGCCAGAGTGCGGCCTTCTGATCGAAGTTGGCGAAACGCCCCGGGCTCCATGGTGATATCCACGGCGAGCACCCTATCAGTCTCGTACAGCGGTCCTTCACCACCGATATTAACAGGCTCTCTCGGCGGCTCAACGGCTGAAGGGCTGGTCGTTTCCGACTCGCTGCCTCCGCATCCTGTGATGGCAAGTGCCAGCATGCAAACTGAGCCAGCGAATCGCAGTGATAGCAGGGTTTCAATTCGCCGATTGTTTGTTGTTCTCATTTATAACTCCCTCAGAGCTTGGTCGTGCGCCAGCAAATGCCAGCTGAGGTGAGTATCCCGGGAGGGTGATATCGATGTATGTAAGACGGTCTTACGCCTCAGTTCCGGCGAGAAAACAGGTTAATGCGAGGGAGTGCGCTGTCGGGAGATTCGGGCGATTGGGGTGAAGTATAAGGTTCACCCCAAACAGTAGCACAGGCAGCAACAGGCTTCCGACAGGAATCGTGACTTCCGAATACCAAAAAATCGGGGCCGTATTATTGGCCCACGGCGTCGTACGTCATCGCTACTTCCGGCTTCTGGATGAAGTGGCCCTGAAAGTTGCGAATGCCCCGCTCCCAGAACCAGCTTAGTGCTTTGGTATCTTCTACGCCTGCCACTATGATCGGCAAACTGGAACTGAACGCTGCGCCAAGCTGACGTATTAGCTGATCCAGGGGGGCCTTCAGTTCAGTTCGTGCGCCTAGGCCTGGAATCAGTTTGACGAAGTCCACGTGCTCTAGTTCCTTTATCAGATCGACCGCTGCGCTATTGAGATCAACATGTTCGACGATCACCCCGCAGTTCATCTCTCGAAGGGCTTTTACAATTCGCTTTGCCCTTGGAACATCTCTCAAAAGGATGGGGTTGGAGAGCGCGAAAAAGAAGCGACGCTTACCTTTGATTCTGGAGTTCCGAATTGTGTTGCTAATAAACGGTATCAAGTTTTCAAGATCGCTCATAACTGACGATAGCTTGATAATGACAGAGTGACTCGCAGAGGATTTACCTTCCAGATGAGAAAGCTCTTCGACGGCATGCTCAATAACCCAACGGTCGAGCTCATAAAAAGCCCCCTTATCGCCTGAACGCATCAATTGCATGAATTGAGCCGGCAGATAGATTGAATGGTCTTCATCAACCAATCGAACCAATGCTTCAAATAGGGTGTCACTGGTCTCCATGTTCACAATTGGCTGGTAGTAAAGTGTGTACGCACGCGCGGCAATCAGTTCCTGCATGCGAAGATCAAGCTCCGCCTCCGTTGTCGGCTCAGGAGGCTGCTGCCATTTCACTTGATTGCCGCCCGATTGCATGGCCGAGGCCCAAGCGGACTCTACTTCCATCAGCGCAGTGTCTTCATCTCGGGTGTAATTGAGGGGCAGCACTCCCATACTCAAAGTGATGGGTGTGGCATCATCGCCAAGTGCCCAGGCCTGCTCACCCATCTGGTGGTAAAATGTGTCAATGAACGCCTTATCGTCCCTATCGCTCCCGGCCGGAGCGTTGAGCTGGAACAGAAAACTGCTGTCGCCAATGAGGCAGCCTGAATCCTCCGCCGTCAGTTGATTGGAAAAGTAGCGTTCCATCCGGGCAGACAAGCTAATGAGCGCGCGAGCGCCGTGGCGCGCTTTAAGGTATTCCTCGCGATCGATACTGACCTGGACAAGATAACGACTGCAATCTGTCGGCCTGGTGTCAGTGTTGGCAAGCAACGCCCCCAGTTCAGTAATAAAATAATCGCGATTTTGTAGCCCACTCTCTTCTTTGCGTTGGCTGACCTGTTTGATCCGTGAGGCCACCATTTTTGCTTTCTCAATGTGCTGCTTTAAAGCGCGCAGAAACGGCTCGGTATCAAGCGGTTTCTGGAAGTAACTGTTGCCAGCGATGCTGTGCTGTTCAAGCTGTGCCGAAACATCAGTCGAGGCTGATACGAATAGAATCGGGATTGTCATGTAGTTGGCATCCTGACGCAGTGCGCGGGCCAGTTCGGCGCCCTGGCAGCCCGGCATATCATGGTCGAGCACGATCGCATCCGGATGAAATTCTTCAATACGCTCTAGAATACGAACAGGTTGGGACAGGCAATCGACGTTATAACCTTCTGCCATCAAGGTGGTTTTATAGTAAGCGAGCAGGTCTTTGTCGTCGTCGACCCAGAGAACGCGGGGGTGAATCGAGGTCTTGTCACCTAATAATTGTTCGAGCCGTTTTTCAAGAAAATCGAGATCCAGGGGTTTGGTCAGATAACTATCGGCACCTGCCCTGAGGGCTCGCATTCGAGCGACCATATCCGTTCTCGCCGACATCATGATCACCGGCGTGTTATAGCCGGCCTGACTTTTCAGGCGCTCAAGCAACGCGATGCCTTCCAAAGCACCCTCGGGAAAGCTGATATCAAGGAGTATCAGGTGGTGGTTGTAGTCGGCGGCACGCGCGTTATAGGCATCAGGATCCTCGAACATTTCTGCCGCGTACCCAAGTCGCTGCAGCCATGCCTTTAGTAGTTCTGCCTGATTCGGGTCGTCTTCAATGACGGCGATTCCGTACTGCGCGTTGAGCGGCTGCTCATACTCCACCTCGGCATTAAGCGGTTCTCTATCTGTATCAGCTTTAGTGGCAAGCTCTATGGTCTTTGATAGCGCGGTGACAGCATCATCAATTTGCTTTCTCTCGGCGGGGTCGGCATCTGATTTTGTCAGCAGAACCTGTAAGTGCTTCTCAAGTAGTCTGGCTTTCTCGCTAATATCGGGGAACTGGAACGTCGCCCCGCTGCCGACCAGTTTGTGGGCACACTGATCCATGAACGCCAGGGCCTTGGGGTCCCAGCTCACATGCTGAAGCCGCGCCCAGGAGGCACTAATTTCGTCCATACGGTCTGGCAGGCCCTGTACATACCGATGTTTGAGCGCTTCGAGCTGCTGCTTCGGGCTGATTTTGTCCATCATTGTCTCCTTCTGTCGGTTAGATATGCCCGCACTTGCTGAAACAGACAGAAACTCGAAATAACGGGTTCTGGAACCAGTGCAGTGTAAGCTCGCTCTCACCTGAGTTGTAAAACATCGTAACCTACTGGATATCACTTCGAAACAGCGCTGCGAATTGTGACCTGGTCACAAGGTGTCCGCTAACACTTATCCGTGATTACCGCTGGTGCCAGCGCTTACTGCCGCTCTGTTTTCGGCTATCCATTGAAGAGGTGCGCAATAAAAGCAATCGTTTAATCCCCCAGAAATGTCCACGTATTGGCGGAGGTCAACTTTATCTTTAATGGTATGTAATCCACCTCTGGAATTTCGGCCAGTAGTGAGACTGCAAGACCAGGGCAACCGAGCTGCCCTTCATAGGGTTTAATATAAATTTTTGAGGTCATGATCTGCTCAGTCAAGAGGATCTGTGTGGCCTAGAGCAATGGTTACTGCAGCCTTTCATGGCTGAAACAACAAGATGTCACCACTCATAAAAAAATAATCTGGAGGGTTTGTCGTCCGTTCATCAGCAAAATTTGAAATTCGTGCGAATGAAATGGTGATTAGCGAAGCTTACTTGATGAACCCTCCAGTCGCCTGAATAATACCCAGCGCGCTTCCAGGGGTAACCCAAATGGCGATGGCCATGCTCTGTTGCCCAGCATCTGGGATCGCCGGCAGCTTCAGTGACCAATATTTACTGCCGGCAACTGAAATCATCTTTAGCACGACAAAATCATGTGACAACAACTTGCCACGGTTTTCACCGGCTTTGACTTCTGTAGTCAGGCCCATCCCGAGTAATGCAACGTGCAATCGCCCAGCATGGGCGCCATTGAAATTGGCCTCAAGTTGTCCGTCGTCGCCAAGGCGCGCTTTTAGCTGACCGACGTTCTGTTTGTCATCGTTCCATGACCGCTTGCCCCGAAACCAGTCACGCCATTCCTGACTGTTGATGACGATGCCAGGTGTATAGGATTGGCTGACGCGCCCTTCCCGCACGTATTCCCGCTGGCGCTCGGTGTATTCGGGCTTGGCAAATGGATCCTCCCAGCCAATGTAATCCCAGTAATCCACATGAAATGCCATTGGAATGAATCCAGAGAAAAGCGCGGGATTAGTTTTGAGTGAAGACAACCATTTATCAGCAGGAGGACAGCTGCTGCAGCCCTCAGATGTAAACAGTTCGACCACGTCTGTTTTAGTGGAACCGCTTTGCCATTCTTGCGCTGTTGCAAGCGATGGCAGGAGACATATCAATAGGATGGAAAGCCGGAGCATAGAGGCCTCGCTTTTGTAATCTGTCAGGGAGCCGCAAATGGGCTCTCCCTGTGTTGTTACATTTACAGACTACGCAGAGGCTTTGGCCGAAGTGTCACATTTCAATCACTTTATCGTTACAAAACGGGTCGCCGGACCCACTCGGGCCGCTTTATTATTCCTTACTGGCCCTTTCTGCTGCTCTCCGGTTATCAATGTCTTCTTCTCGGTTTACATGGCGGAATGATGAAGCCGACGAAAAATTGGTCGCGTTCAGCTTCTCGACGTTTTTGCGCAGCTTGTGACGGTGCCAGTATGAGGACAGGCGTTTGGTATTCCACGAGGCAGGTATTAACGCATAGTGCCCATTGTCTCGCTTGAGATCAAAGCTGCGCTCAGCGCCAATCGGCATATCCTCCGGGCCATATATCCCGATAAGACGAAGTGTCAGGCGGGTGAATTCAAGATCCCCCTGAGGCACCGTGCCACGCATCCGGATACCTTCATCCCGGGCAAGGCGCTGTATCAATTCACTGAATGTGCCGATATGGAAAAAATCCCCCGGCTTGATCGGTCCCTGACGGGTGTTGTCGCTGACGTTCGATGGCTTTGTGGTCTTCGGTGAAGGACCCTCACCCTGCTCTTCGTCTCCCTCTTCGTACTCTTGCTCGAAATCGGTGACATCCATGGTGATGGTGCCCTCCGATGTTTCCAGTTCGGCGATGATGTACTCGATAAAAAGCGATTCCGCACTCATGTTGCTGATAAGGCACAGAGCGTCGATATCCTTGTTTCGACCCCGGTTGATAATCAGGCGCGGACGGCGTTGCCGACGAAATCCCAGGTACAGTAATTGGGCGTAAACCAGCCAGATAACCAGCGAACCAAGACTGGCGATTACTGAAAGCACTTCCTTGTTCGCAACTATCCAGTTGTACATAGCGGTGGGAGCCCCCTGCTCCGTTAATTTTATGTGCCGATTAATTGAGACTCTCGAAAAACGCTTGCGGGCCCAACTGATAATTAAAGTCACGCACGCCTCGTGCGGTAAACAGTGGGCCCGGATCTGTAAAAACGGGGCAGGCTTACCCGCCGAAAGGACAGGTCAGGTACCTCTGAATTTCAGAGGTGGGACACCCTGGTTGGCGAGTTCGGGGAAATCATCGTGCATAGACAGCGCATCACAGTTTTTCCTGGCCCCCAGAAATTCCGGCCGTTCGTGTTTTGCGCCGTATGGCTGCCCGAGCTTGTTATCGACGCTGTTGTAGACGAAGAACAGATTTGATCGCGGCCATGGTGACATGTTCTTGTTGGAGGCGTGCAGAGTGTTGCACTCAAACAGCAGAAGCGACCCGGCAGGGCCTTTTGGCGCCTCGATTCCACCCCGATCTGCTAGCCACGCCAGCGCATCCCGATCCGGCGTACCAAGACGCTGGGCTTTAAGTGAATCTTTCCAGTTGAGGTCCGGCGTTTCGCCGACGCAGGGCACGTAATAATGGTGCGATCCGGGGATCAGCATCAGGGGCCCATTGAACTCATTGTTGTCCGTAAGCATCAGCGAAGCACTGACCGCACGCATGCGCGGCATGCCATCCTCGGCGTGCCAGGTCTCGAAATCGGAGTGCCAATCAAACCCACTGCCCTCAAAGCCGAACTTGTCGTTGATACGGGATTGATGGATATAAACCTCGCTACCCAAAAGCTGGCGCACCATACCCAATATGCGGGGATCACGTGTCAACCGGCTAAAGTGGTCCGATATCTCATGCATGGCAAAAACCGATCGTATTTCGCCGGTGTTCGGGTCATTGATAATCTGATCCGATTTATTCAGCTTTTCGTCTTTCGCCATTTCCTTGAGTTCTTCAAAGAACGGCATCATCCGTTCCTGGTTGAAAAAGCCTTCGAACCAGAGAAAACCATCGCGCTCGTAACGGGACAAGGCGACTTCATCGAGAGGCCCTTCCCACCGATGCTGGTTACGTGAATGAACCACCGGATCAGACCGCAGGAACGGATCCATCGGCTTTTTGAGTCGTGAAGGAAAAGGATCATTTTGCTGTGTCATAACCTGCTCCTTAAGTATCAGATTCAAAAATTCGGTTATTGAGATTTAACCTCAAACAACCTCTGTAACTGATTGATATATTATGGAGTATTCATCATCTAAACGTAGCAACAACGTAGCAACTATCTGATTGCCCGTTGTTTTATATAAAAGCGGCAGTTCTAAATACTAGGGATGCATCCGGTGGACTTCAACATCATAGGTTTGGTATTAAGTAAGTTTAACGTAACTTACTTATACGCATATTCAACTACCCTGAAAGGCCCCCTTTTACCGCTAACTACGCGTTTGTAGGTATCTTTTTTCACCCGGATAGCGCCTATCATTTCGCCATCCTTAAAAGGTCATTATTAAACGTTGTTTTATTGGAGAGTTTGGAAGTGAAATCAGTATTGGGTGTTATCGGTAAGTGGAGAAAAAAGAGAGAATTTGCGTATTTGGTTGAACGTATGGATGAGCGATTGTTGCTCGACGTGGGCTATTCCCGCGAGCAGGCGACGCAGCGCCTGAGCACGCCGTTCTGGAAGTTCGACTGATACCAGATTGCCCGTAAGCCGCCGTAGATCTGCTATGGCGGCTCATATTTCTCCGCCTGATCCCTCCTCCGTCTTTGACAAACCGCTAATTACCCACCGATACCACAACGTGTACGATGAAATTGACATCGAGTCTTGCTGACCCGCTTTTGCAGAAGTTCATCCGGGCCAGCGTTCATCAGGGAAACGTTACGCATGATCTACGCACGCATCACCGGTACGGGTTCTTATCTACCCGAGAATGTCGTTACCAATAAAGATCTGGAGCGCACGGTGGATACCACTGACCAGTGGATTCGCGAGCGTACAGGGATCGAACAGCGTCATGTGGCGCTTAAAGATCAAACCACGGTGGATCTTGCAGAAGTCGCCTCCCGGCGAGCAATCGAAGCAGCAGGCCTTTCCCCTGAAGAAATCGATCTGATTGTTTTCGCCACCTCCACGCCAGACAAGATTTTCCCGAGTTCTGCCTGCATTCTTCAGGCACGACTGGGTATTCACGGCTGCCCTGCTTTTGATATTCAGGCGGTGTGCAGCGGGTTCGTCTATGCCCTTGCAACTGCAGACAAATTTGTCAAAACGGGCACCAGTAAAAAGGTGTTGGTTGTGGGCGCCGAAGTCTTCTCGCGCATCGTGAATTGGAAAGATCGCGGTACCTGCGTGCTATTCGGCGATGGCGCGGGCGCAGTCGTTCTCGAGGCCAGTGAAGAAACCGGTATTCTTTCAACCCACCTTCACGCAGACGGTCAGTACGAGGAGCTGCTGCATGTGCCCTGCGGCATTTCAAACAACTTTGACCAGGTAATGGCGGGCAATGCCTTTATCGAAATGAAAGGCAACGAAGTGTTCAAGGTAGCCGTCAACACACTCGGTCAGATCGTTGACGAGACCTTGAGCGCCAACCAGATGCAGAAATCCGATATCGACTGGCTGGTGCCTCACCAGGCCAACCTGCGGATTATTAGCGCAACGGCCAAAAAGCTGAACATGTCGATGGATCAGGTGGTGGTGACCGTAAACAAACATGGCAACACCTCCGCCGCCTCTATTCCTTTGGCATTGGATGTTGCCGTGCGGGATGGCCGTATCAAAAGGAATGACGTCATCCTGCTGGAGGCATTTGGTGGCGGGTTTACCTGGGGCGCGGCGCTCGTTCGGTTTTAACCGCGCTGCAATCCCAGTTAAGTACCAATTAAGGTAATCATTTTCCAGTTAGTTGTTTTGCCATTTAATGGGAATGCCCGTCCGCGTTGTGGTCTCTCGACTCGTCAGCGTGGGTCATCACTCCTTCCTGCCCAGTATGGTGGTCTTCTGCACCCGATACATCATCCTGATCGTGGTGGCCTGGCTCACCATGCCTCTCGCCGGCGGAACCATGATCTTTGGGAGCTTCATCTTCGTGATGATTTGATGATGTCATCACGGCGCTCATATCGCCGTGCTCGTGGTTGTGTCCATCATCGTGGTTTGAGGCTGATTCGCCGCCAGACTGCTTCGCCATGGCACTATATTCTTGCTCAGACAACTCTGGCAGTTGCTGCAAAAAGGCCGTCAGTTCCCATATTGCCTCTTCGTCGTGAGAGCCGCCCCAGGCCGGCATGCCGGTCATTTTGATGCCATTGCTAATCACCCAGAACTGCTTTTCGGGGGTACTGTGACCGCCTTTTGTTAAGGCCGGTGGCGTGGGGTTAAGGCCATCGCGAATCAGCGATGAGTCCTGGCCCGGTTTGAGGTGACAGGCAACGCAGAGGGAATCATAGGCGCGGGCTCCCCGGCGTATCATTTCGTCGTTATTAAGATCGGGTGCCTTGATATTCTCGATGCGGGCGCCTACGGAGCTATGCATCGTCTGGTGTAAAGCCCAGGTTTCGATAGACGAGTGCTCATCTCTGGCAGACACATTATAAATTCCGCTGAATATGAAAATCAGGCCGCCTCCCCCCATGACAAGCAGTGTTGCGACTACTCCGTAAAGAAATTGCATAGGCTCTCTCCATTGTTCTCTCGTTATTAAAATTAAACCGCCCAGTTACCAGGGCGGCTTCTCTTTCCGTACAAATCGGCAATCAGAACATCACCTTCGCCCCGATGACGGCGTACCAGTCGTCCGTCGAGTCGCCACTGGCCTTGGCCATATCTTCTGTGTCGCCATATTTCCGCTCGTTGACGATGCCGATGTAGGGCGAAAACGCCCGGTCAACAACGTCATAGCTCAATCGCGCACCAAGTTCTGTGCTGGCGAGGCCTCTGCCGATACCAATTTCCTTGTCCTCTGAAAAGGAGATCGTGGTATCAAGCCCCAAGGTCAGAATCAGCCGATTGGTGAACAGCAACTCGTATTCGGCGTCTATCTCTGACGATGTTTTGCCGTCGTCACCAACATACAAACTGACATCAATTTCGAACCAGTAAGGTGCAAGGCCAGCCACCCCAAGCACGGCGTAGGTCCTGTCAGGGCCTTCAGGCGTATCAAACCGGACCCCGGCCTTGGCATCAAAAAAGGTCGAAATCGGTGTTTGCAGTACCAGTTGGTTTTCGAGCTGTTCATAGGCTTGTTCATCAATGTCGTATTCGCCTTTTGTCAGCCATCGCACCTTCAATTCATCGGTACCGTAAAACGTATCGCCATCCCAGCTACCGAGGTCTTCGTCATTATCGCTGTAGCGGTATTCGAGCTCCTCAAACTGTACGCCCCAAAACTGCTTTGCGGTCTGAACATCTATATCTTCAGCCAATGCGCTCATAGACATTAGCGCCGCAGTCGCAGTAAGTGCAGTTGCAAATAGTGAACGCAACATCATGCATCACCTCCAGTTGCAGCCTTGCTATTTGCCTCAGTCTGGTCCGGACCGCCTTCGACAATAATTTTTCGGAACATGCCAGTTGCTGCGTGGTAGGACAGGTGACAATGGAAGGCCCACTGACCAGGTGCGTCGACTTCTGTTTCCATATAGACGGTGGTGCCCGGCTGAACACTGATCACGTGCTTGACCGGATTCCATTTTCCAGCGCCAACATCAAGTATTGACCACATGCCGTGCAGGTGCATTGGGTGCGTCATCATCGTCTCGTTGACAAATTTGAAGCGCACACGCTCGCCATATTTCAGCCGAACCGGCTCTGCATCCTCGTATTTGATCCCGTTGATGCTCCAGGCGTAGCGTTCCATATTGCCCGTCAACCGCATTTCGATTTCACGAGTGGGTTCACGATCTTCATAAAGCGGCTTTTGAGCGCGCAAGTCGGCATACGACAGGAACTTGCCGCCGTTTGCAGCGCGGGGCTCAAGACCACTGCCCGGTGCGTAGAATGGATCAGTCGCTGATTCATCGGCTCCCTTCATAGCAGAGTGATCCATCCCTTTCATGCCCGACATACCTGAATGGTCCATGCCCTCCATATTTGCCATATTTGAGTGATCCATTCCCTCCGTGCCGCTCATGTTCGAGTGATCCATCCCTTTCATGCCCGAATGGTCCATTCTCTCCATGTTCGCCATATTTGAATGATCCATTCCCTCCATATCACCCATAGAAGAATGATCCATATCGCTCATCTCGGTCGCGGCTGGGTGTTCCATGTCGCCCATGCTTGAGTGATCCATCTCGTTCTGGCTGCCCATTGAGCTGTGATCCATCCCCTTCATGCCGGCCATTGAAGAATGATCCATACCGCTCATGCTGCCGTGATCCATTCCCGCCATGCCCGACATGTCGGCCATAGTCAGTTTCGGCGCCGGGCGCATTTCAGGCACCTTACCCTCCTGTCCGGCTGTTGTAGCGAGCGTGCCACGGGCAAACCCGCTGCGTCCCATGGATTCTGCGAAAATGGTGTAAGCTTTATCTTTTTTTGGCTGGACGATTACGTCGTAGGTTTCAGCCACACCAATACGAAACTCATCAACGTTTACCGGTTGCACGTTGTTGCCGTCAGCTGAGACCACTGTCATGCCCAAACCGGGAATTCGGATGTCAAAGTAGGTCATCGCAGATGAGTTGATAAACCGCAGTCGAATGCGCTCGCCCGGTTTGAAAAGTCCCGTCCAGTTTTGCGCAGGCCCTTTGCCGTTGATAAGCCCGGTAAACCCCTGCACATCTTCGATATCAGCTTTCATCATCCGCATATCGCCCCACATCAGACGATCCTGAAGCGTTGCCCAAATACCGTTTTCGCCAGAATCACGGAAGAAATCACCGACGGTTTCCTGTTGCCGGTTGTAATAGTCCGGCAGCATTTTCAGGTTACGCATGATCCGTTCGGCGCTATGCGGGTGTTTGTCTGTAAGCTGAACGACATATTCGCGATCGTAGCGAAAAGGCTCGCGGTCTTTCGGCTCAATCACGATGGCGCCATACGCCCCGTTCGGCTCCTGAAAGCCTGAATGGCTGTGAAACCAGTAGGTGCCGCTCTGTTTGATTGGAAACTGGTAGGTGAAGGTCTCACCCGGGGCGATGCCTGCATAGCTGATCCCGGGAACACCGTCCTGCTTGAAAGGCAGTATCAGACCGTGCCAGTGAATAGATGTGGAAACGTTCAGGTTGTTGGTCACGTTAATTGTGACATCTTCTCCCTCCTTGAACCTCAGTGTCGGGCCAGGAGAAGCGCCGTTGTAGCCGATACCCTGTTTTACAAAGTCGCCTGTATTGATGGTGACGGGATCGACAGTCAGGTTGTAAGTCTCTGCAAGCACGAGTGATGGCAAGCTCAGGGTGACAATGCTCGCCATCAACATGTGTTTAAGTGTCATCTTTTATTCCTGCTGATTGGATATGCCGGCGCGTTGCAAGCGATAGCGATATCCGACATAACGATAAAATGGAGCGCTTAATGTGCAGAGCTAAACTGAATTGATCCTGAATTCCTGAACATTCCAGTATTCAGCCGTAATTCAGAATGGTGTACTACAGTGGTGGCAACTGACTCGGAGCAGGCGAAAAACAATGAGATTGCTGTTGGTTGAAGATGACGAAATGTTGGTGGAAAACCTCAGGAAAACCCTTAGCCAATCAGGATTTGTCGTTGATCAGGCTTCTACTGTAGGGGTCGCCAAATCGCTCGGCGTGCAGGAAGACTATCGTGTAGCGATCCTCGATATGGGATTACCGGATGGTGATGGCTTGCAGGCGCTTCGTTTCTGGCGTGAAAAAAGACAAACCATGCCTGTATTGATACTCACTGCACGCAGCGACTGGCAAGACAAGGTTAATGGGCTGAAAGCCGGTGCAGATGATTATCTGGCCAAACCTTTTCATTCCGAAGAACTGATTGCACGCATTCACGCGCTTATCCGTCGGACGGAAGGACGCAGCGACGGCAGTATACAAGTCGGCGGTTTCGAACTTGATGAAGACCGACAGCAAGTCGCCACGCCAGATGGGCAATGGCATACCCTTACTGGCACGGAATTTCGCATGTTGCGTTGCCTTATGGGGCGCCCGGGGCGCTTGTTGTCAAAAGAAGAGTTGGTCGAGCAGCTTTACACGATTGATGACGAGCCTGCCCATAATACGATTGAAGCATATGTCAGGCGCCTACGGCGGATTGTCGGGAAAGATGCCATTTCCACCCAAAGAGGCCAGGGTTATACCTTCCATGCCTAATGCCAAACGCAGCCTTTCCATACGCGCAACACTGCTGCTATGGCTACTGCCTCTTCTGGTTGTTTTCATGCTTGTCGCATGGTTTATCCACGGCGCCCTACTCGAGCGTATGACCCGGGATTTCGTACAGGACCGCCTTCATCAGGAAGCGGTATTTCTCGAAAATCAAATTCGCCGGTACTACCCTCAAGTTGATCCTTCCCTTTCCGCAAACCCCTATTTCGAGGATGTTCTGCACCACGCCTATGCTATTCGCATTGGTAGTCGCACCTGGGTTTCTCCTGAGAGTCTCAAGGGCATTATTAGTCCGCGGTTGAACCAACACGCCAGCGGCTTCATACAGCTTAAAAGCCCGGATGAATCGAATCAGGATTACGTCGCTTACCGCAAAGCGATCATTGTTGATGGCAACGAAGTCGTACTGTTAGTTGCCGAGGATATGAACGTACTGAACGAGAGTCAGGCAGACCTGCATGTCTGGACCGCTGTCGTCGCGGTTGGTTTGCTCCTTGTTTTGTTTGGACTGGTTTTGCTGGCCGTTTACCTAGCACTCAAGCCGGTTACTCAGCTCAAAAGTTCCTTGCAGCAATTACAGCGTGGCGAGCAGGAGCGGCTGGTCATCAACGCGCCTAAGGAATTTGTGCCGCTTATAATACAAATCAACCACTTACTTAACATACTTGATCAGCGGCTCAAGCGTTCAAGAGACGCGCTGGCTAACCTCTCTCATAGCTTCAAAACGCCAATATCTGTTATTCAACAGGTGTTGGAGGATACCGACCGCCCAATGAACGATGAGCTTCGCATTCGACTGGGCCGACGACTGTCCGAGCTTGATCGGCAGCTCGAATCGGAAATGCGTCGAAGCCAGTTCGCTGGTCCGGATGCGGGAAAACACGCCAGACCTATAAAACAAGTAAGGGATCTCGTGTGGATGCTTGGGCGCCTCTATCGCAACGTCAATTTCGAGCTCGATACTCGTCTTGAAGCTGAATTCAGTTGGCCGATAGAGGAGCATGATTTTAACGAAATAGTGGGAAACCTGTTGGATAATGCGGGTAAGTGGGCAAAGCAAAATGTCGTAGTCGTGGTTGAAAACAGCTCAATGAACCTGACGATCGCCGTTCGGGATGATGGCCCAGGGGTGCCGGAAAGCGAGCTAGATACCATGGGGGCTCGAGGGCTGCGGCTGGATGAACAGATGCCGGGGCATGGACTGGGTCTGGCAATCGTGCAGGATCTTACCTCTCGTTACCAAGGGGCGTTACTGTTTGCCAATGGGCCAGGCGGTGGTCTGTCCGTAGAAGTTCATCTGCCACACCCACAATCACGCTGAGAACAAAGTGATAACTGGCCCTGATCTCATCTCCGTTTACTTGGCAACTAACTCTCCCCGCTCAACAAATGCCTCTGAGAGCACTCGAATCGCGGAGTGTATAAATAATCCCGCTACACAGAGACCGACCAGAACATCGGGCCATACACTGCCCGTTATTGCTACTAGCCCTGCAGCAGCAATAACACTGACGTTAGCAATGAGGTCGTTGCGAGAGCAAAGCCATGTGGAGCTCATATTGAGGTCATCACTTCTGCGACGATAGAGCATGGCAAAGCAGATCGCATTGGCGATCAAAGCAGCAACCCCAATCGTACTCATTATTCCCAGATCGGGAAGATCGCCTTCGATTAGTTTTCTGGCTGCTTCTACAATCACCAGCATGCCCAATAGAAGCATAATGACGCCTTTAAAAATAGCGGCGTTGTTACGCAGGCGAGTACTGCGGTGCAAAACATAGAGCGTCAAAGCATAGACTGTCGCATCACCGAACATGTCCAGAGAATCAGCCAGCAAGGCGGTCGATCCGGCCAGCCAGCCTGCTGAAAACTCAACGAAGAACATCACCCCGTTGATCGCAAGTACGCTGTAGAGCACTCTCGCCTGCTTTTCTCTTAGCGCCAGAATGTCGGATGTTTTGTTTTCGCAGCAATTGGCCAAAAGACCGCCCTCCCTTTGAGAATGCCGAAGCCCGAGAGGAGCAAAATAAACCCTGAAGTCGTTACAGGGTCAAGCGCTGGTGTGATTAGCCTTCATCAATCCTGCCGATCTGGGTTGCCAGCCGTTTAGCCTCGTGTTGCTCCATCGCGAGCAAGGCGTCCGCCAATTCCTTGGCCTCAACAATTTCGGCTTTACCAGAAAGATTGTCATACAAGGCGATGACCTGATCGTGAAATTCAAATATTTCGCGACAGATCTGATCCGGTGTCAGGGTTGAATAATGCCCGTCGCAGCTTTGGTGAAATTTTACGGGCTTGTGATCAACATAGTCGTATACGCGGGTATTAAGCGTGTTGACATCCGCCTGCTTTTCAAACTCTGTAACGATCTGCCCTATTTCCAGTTCATGGCCGGCGATATATCCAAGCAGCATCTTCGCCCGTTCATCCTGATGTTTGACTGCACAGCCGTTTAGACAGTCCGAAAGGTGGAGGTGCCACAGGCGAGTCCATTCGATCAGATCAGCAAAGGTTTTTATTTCCATAAACACACCGTTCTTTTCGGTAAAAGCAGAAAGGTTTCGGGTAAGGGCTGCTCTTGGTGACTGTCATCCCGTTTCCCGCGTTGAGTTCTGATTACAAGTTAGCGTATTTAAGGCAGTACTGCTTGTCTTCCAACTTAAGGATAGGCAATCAGTTGCAGGTGTTGTGTGAGCTGAAAATACCCGATTGGCAGGGTTTCGGGATAACGGGGATGCCGGGCTTTCATCTGAGTGTGAAGGCCCGGCGGGTGACTATCAGGACTGATGCTGCTGCATCATGGTATATAGCGAATCCTTGAGATGGGCCCGCTCGCTTTTCATTTCGTTGAAGTGCTTGTCGTCAGTGGGCACGTCCCGGGATTCCAGGCCCCGGATCGATTTATCGAGTTGGTGGTACTGATCGCTCAGGTTGCGAAAATGATCATCCGATTCCCTCAGGCTATGTATGGTGTCGCAGTACTCGGGGAATTCCAGATGCAGTGCATGATTACTGATCGTCATACCTTTTTCCTCATTTGTTCAGTGATTGAACTTCTGAAGCGGCTCCTTCATCAGAGCCCTGATATTCAACACAGAGCCGGCGCCGGCTGAGCCTCAGGCGTCTCTTGCCCTGCGTGATTACTTGGTAACCGGATGCTATATCCCTCTCTCAACAATTGTGGCCAGTGCGCGCCCGGCAATCTCGAATGACTGCCGCCGTGCCTGATGATCGTAGATTTGCCCGGTCACGATCACCTCATCAACTTCCGTACGCTCAACAAAACGCGTCAACCAGTCAGATACCGTACTCTCATCGCCAACAGCTGACTCCCGCAACGCATGTTTGACCTGCGCTCGCTCCATTGAACTGCCGATGCTTTCCGGGTCGTCTACCGGTGGCTTCAAGGGCCCCGGCGTGCCGCGCCTGAGAGCCACGAACTGCTGCTCGATGGACGTTTTCAGGCGTTGACCGGCCTCTACCGAGTCAGCAGCGAATACATTTACCGCAGCGACGCAGTATGGGGATTGACGGTATCGGGACGGTTCAAACCTGTGCCGGTAGACCGCAAGGGCCTCATCGAGCATGTCGGGCGCAAAGTGCGAAGCGAAAGCGAAAGGTAAACCCAAAGCGGCTGCAAGCTGCGCGCTGTAAAGGCTTGAGCCAAGCAACCATACCGGCACTTGCAGCCCGAATCCGGGTACCGACTTAACGCGTTGGCCGGGCGATAGAGGTTCAAAGTAGTGGAGCAGTTCCTGCACATCCTGCGGGAACTGTTGTGGCGCGCCGCCGGCAGGATCACGGCGCAGCGCCATCATGGTTTCACCGTCGGTTCCTGGCGCCCTGCCCAGTCCCAGATCAACCCTGTCTGGATAGAGGGATGCAAGCGTGCCGAACTGTTCTGCGATAACCAGCGGCGCATGGTTAGGCAACATAACGCCACCGGCACCCACGCGGATTTTTTGCGTGCCCTCGGCAACGAAGCCGAGCGCGACCGCCGTTGCCGCGCTGGCGATGCCTGTCATGTTGTGATGCTCCGCCATCCAGAAGCGACGGTATCCGGCATTTTCAGCGCACTGCGCCAAATCCCGCGCATTCAATAAGGCTTGGCGCGCGTTACTGCCCTCAGTGATCGGGGCCAGATCCAGAACCGAGTATGCTTCCAAAACAACTCCTTATAGACGTAACTTCAGGCTGGTTCTTATCACCTTACCTGAAGCCATTTAACGGGTAAGTATCGCGAAGCAGCTTCGCCATTCAGTTGAGCGAAGCCGTGATGCTGACTGCTGATTCTGAACATCACGTCGCCCATTCGTCAAATAGGTTCAACCGGTATACCGTCACCTCCGGGAAACGACCTCCTGGGTCAGAGGTAGCCGCCACTGAATCGGGCCGGAGCGAGCCCGAGTTGAACCCGCCAGAGTTGCAGGTAGTCTTCGGGCAATACGGCAAAACCTTCATCAGTCAGTTGAGTCTGGAAATCATCAGTGAGCATGGCTTCCAGCGGCGGTACCACAACGCTGCGGATATCACCCGATTCCGGCACATTGACGTAGACATAGTAAATGGCGTTTTCAGGTACGTGATTAAAATCCGCTTCAACTGGTTTGGCGTGTTCGTCGTCCTGATCTTTTTTAGCGGGCTGTTGCGGCAACTTGTAAGTAAGTGGCAATGCAACCGGCTGATAACCATAGGTTGAGGTAAAGGCTGCCACCGCCTCCTCAGACCAGGTGCCACGGGATAAGGCAGCATCGGCGCCACCGAGAATCACAACTTGCGGATCGGCTGAGACGGCCAGATTCTGGTTGGAAAGCAACGCCAGCAAGCGGTTGTCAGTTGGGTCAGCAGCGTGGGCAGGCGGTGTGAGCAGTGCCGTCAGCGCTATCAGCATCGCAGGTCGAACTGCCCGATTCAGAGTTGGGTGCTTCATTACGGCGTCTCCTTGCGCTGATCTTCAACGGTGTAAATCGTCCATTGAGGCACGGGGTTCGCTTCGTAATACATGACTCGAACAATCGTACGCCTCTCCCGCTTTTTGAGCACCTGCTGCATCATGGGGGCATCGTAAACCAGCTTGAGAACTCGGCTCGAATCGATGCCTCGCTGCTCAAGGGCGGTAATGATGCGTTCACCCCGGCGTTGGCCGAGTGCATGATTGTATTCATCGGTGCCCTCGCTGCTGGTATCGCCCACCAGGGCAATGCGGGCATCAGGGTATTCATTCAGTGTGGCCACCAGGTCTTCGATGATGGGCGCCTGATCATCCCGCAGGATGTAACTGTCGAAATCAAAGCTGAACACGAAATCAGTGTGCCTCGATTCAACCGCCCATTCTGAGCATCCTCGAATATCCACCAGGCTATCAAGGGGAGTATTGCCGCAGATGTCCCGAACATTGACGACGCCGTCGCCATCCTGATCCCGGATATCCAGCGTCTGCTCTCGTGAGTAGCTCTCTTCAATATGCGCTGACTGACAGCCGGCAAGGCCCACCAGAAGCCCTGACGCAATGCCCAGTCTGACGCGACGATAATTCAAAGCTGCCTTAAACATCATTGCACGCCCTCCCCGTTGCGCCACTCATTGGGATACGACACCCTCAAGGCGTAGCCCAGACGACCTGCTGAATTGAGCAGCCGGTAAGTGGCTTGTTGCTGGTCGTATCGGGTGTTGATGTAGGCCTTGCGAGCAACGAAGACTTCGACCTTGGCATTGAGCAAGTCGAGCAACGAGCGTTTGCCGAGTTTGAACTGGGTGATATAGGCGGTTTCGGCCAGCGTGGAGGCGTCAACGCTTTGGGCCTCGATCTGCTCCTGTTGTTGCAATGCGTTGTAGGCGTTCCATGAAAACTGCGTGCCTTCAACCAGCTGCTGTTCGGTTGTGTTGCGAATCGCAAGCGCCTCGTTGTAGCGCCAGTTAGAGGTGCGGGCAAGCGCCTTGTCACGGCCGCCGCTGTAGAGGTCGTACTCCATTACCAGCATCACTCTGTAGTCCTCATCCCTTCCTTCAAAGCCTGCAATGTCGTGACCGGAAGTGGCGTAACCTTCAATGCTGAAGCGTGGATAGTAGCCGGATTGACTGGCCCGCACTTCTTCCTTGGCGGCACTGATGTCCGAGATTGCAGCCTGTAGCTGGGGGTGCGTTTGCCGTGCCCAATCAATCGCCTGTTCCCGGGAATCAGGGAGCAGCGACGGATCGGTCACAGGATCGCGCAGATTGGCCGGTCGCTGGCCGACAAAGCGTTGGAAGGTTGCGGACAAATCGTTGTAATTGTTTCGAGCGGCTACCAGTGATGAACGGGCATTGGCCAGCCGGGCGCTCACCTGGGCAATATCGGCTTCATTGGCAAACCCGCGAGATGCCAGATTCTTCACGTCTTCCAGAATTTCCATGTGCCCTTGAACATGGCGCTCCGTCAGCTCAACCAGCTCTTCGGCCTTACGTACCTCCAGATAGATCTGGCAGACCTTGAGCGCCAGGTCTTCGGCAGCTGCGAGCAATTGTAACCGCTCGGAATCCGCTTCATATTCAAGTCGGCTGCTATTGGCGCGTGTGTCAAAGCCATTGAACAGCAGCTGGGAAACACTGAGGCTGACCTGATCGCGGGTCAGATCCTCATCGAGTAACTGACCGGAACTGTATTCTGTATGTTCGGGGCCCACTTCGGCCCGAACACTGACCTGAGGCAGGTATTCGGACGTGACAACCTCACGCTGCTCTTCGACCGATTTAAGGCGAGCAAACCGCTCTTGCAGCGTTGGGTAGCTGTCGATAGCTGACGCTACGGCCTCCTCAAGTGTGATGGCATTTGCCGGCACTGAAGCACAGCAGGCCAGCGCGACTATCAGCTTTTTCATGGCATTCATGGTCGACCCGTCTTCCTTTTTCGTTATGTTCTAGGGCTCTCGCATTGCCTGAGCACGTGCGCGTAACAAGGGTTTTAACCAGTACTCGAGAATCGTTTTTTTACCCGAAAGAATATCCACCTCTGCCTGCATACCCGGGATCAGCGGCTTGCCATTCCAATTTCCCTCACGCCAGCTATCGTCCAGGCCAGACACGTGGGCAATGAAATACGATTCGTTTTTGTCGTTTGTAAGGGCATCCGGGCTGATGTGTTCGACCTGGCCCTTGATTCCACCATAGACCACAAAATCGTAGGCGCTCAATTTGATGATCGCCTGATCGCCCTGGCGAACACGGGCGATATCTTTTGGCGAAATGCGGGTTTCCACCAGCAACTGATCACCCTCCGGCACGATCTCCATAATGGTCTGACCGGGCTGGATAACGCCGCCGATAGACTCGGTTTCAATTGATTTGATAACACCGCTCATGCCGGCATAGAGTTTGGTTTGTTCGAGCTGACTGTTGAGCCCATTGAGCTGTTCGGAGTTGCGAGCCAGCTTTGCCTGGGTTTCAGCAAGATCTGATTGGGCCCGCGCGCGGAACTCATCCCGCAGTGACTGTTTCGCCTGAACCGCCTCGGTCACCATGGATTCAAGCTTGCCTTTTTCGATCTCGAGACCTGACACCTGGCCTTTCAGGCTGACTCTTTCACGCTGTAACTTCCGCAATTCGGATGCACTTAAAGCTCCTGATTTCACGGCGCCAGCCGTCAGTTCGATTTCCCGATCAAGTAAAGACAGTGAGTTGGCCAGGGTTTGGGTCTTTTTTGCGGCCTCGGTAAGATTACGGCGCTGCTGGATGATTTTTTCATCAGCCCGCTTTATGCGCCCTGACAATTCATTGAGGTTGGCAAGATAACTATCCGCCTCGTTGCGTAGCGCTTCCACCGCGTCCAGTGCCAGAGGGTCCATATTCATCACCCCGCCTGATGACAAGGCGGCCAACTCCAGCAACAGTCGTTCACGACGCGCTTCCAGCGATTTTTGCTCGGCCAGCGCCTCGGAATAACTTGCCCTGGCTCGAGTCTCGTCGAGGGTGACCAGCAACTGCCCGGCAGTCACGGCTGAGCCTTCGCGAACATGCAGGGATCTCAGAACGCCGCCATCAAGACTCTGAACCAGTTGAACCGATGCAGACGGAACCAGCTTGCCATCGCCCAGGACAACCTCATCAACACTGGCAAATGCCGCCCAGGACACCACAGCAATGACAAAACCGCTGATCAGCCAGATGATTTTCCGCGCCCGATAGGCTTTTCGAACCTGCTGATAGTAGCCTGACGTGCTCACGGCTGGGCCTCCCTGGAGCGCACCGTAACCTGACGTCTTACCGGTGACGTTTGCTTGATCGTTGAGCGTTTCTCAAATGCCTCCCGGGATTGGTCCACGATTATCTTGCCCTTTTCCATCACCAGTACCCTGTGACATAACGGCAGCAGGCCCGGACGATGGGTGGCAAAGATGAAGCCCTGATGCGGTGGCAATGCCGCGAGCGTGCTGATGACACGCTGCTGCATCACATCATCCATAGCGTTGGTGGGCTCATCCAGCATCAGCCACAGGGGCTTGACCACCATTGCCCGAGCCAATGCGATCAACTGTCTCTGGCCGCCAGATAGCGCCTGGCCGCCCTCACCGACCGGCGATTGCAGGCCATTGCCAAGCTGGGCGAGAAACTGGTCCATGCCCAGGCTGACGATCAATGCCCGCAGGCTGTCCTCATCAGTCACCGGCTGGCCGCGGGTTATGTTTTCAAGCACTGTGCCCCAGTTCAGCTGGGGGCTTTGAGGCAACCACCCCATCTGCTGTCGAATATGAGCCAGCGGCCAGCGATTGCGCTCCACATCATCGTAGTAAAGCAGGCCACGGCTGGCGTCATATTGCCCGGCCAACATCGATAGCAGGGTTGATTTGCCGGAGCCACAAGCACCAAGCACCGCTATGCGTTCGCCAGGCTTGATCGTGAGATTGATGTTATCAAGTGCCGGCTCATTCTGATCCGGGTAACTGAAGCTCAGATCCTGAGTCTTGATGGCACCGGCAAAGGTCAGTTCCGAGAAGGTGTGCTGCTGGTTCTCCTGTTCCAGGGCCATGATGGTGTCGAGGCCGGCAACAGCCGTTTTGGTTTGGGTATAGCGCAACAGCAGCACCGCAATCTGACCTATCGACTGGGACGCACGGCCGCTGAGCATCGTGATCGCAATCAATCCCCCCATACTGAGCAAGCCTTCGCTGATGCGCCCCACCCCGATTATCAGTAGCCCGACCGTCACCATGTATTGAGTGAACACCATCAGGTGTGACAAGCGGGTGGATACGCCTCTGGAACCGATGCCCTGATCAGCGAGTTCGCCTACCATCTGTTGCCAGCGGCGGGTCATCAGCGATTCCTGATTGGTTTGTTTAACTTCCGGCAGCATCTGCAGGGTTTCGATTAACTGGGCCTGACGTTGGGATGACAGGCGGCCGGATTCTGCAATCGATCGGGATAACTTGGGACGGGCAATCAGGGCGGCGGTCACCAGAACGGTCAGCGCGACCAACGGCACCAGCACAATGGGGCCGCCCAGCCAGCCAATAAGGGCGAGGAACATCAATGTAAACGGCAGGTCCACCAGCGCCACTAAAGTCGCCGATGTCAGGAACTCCCGAACGCTGTCGACTTCCTGCAATTGCCGGGCGAATGCACCGGTGGATTTCGGCCGCTGCGACAGCTTCATTCCCAGCACTTTGGTATACAACTCGCCGGAAACGGAGACATCAATTCGCCGGCCGGCCATATCGGTGATCTCGGAACGGGCATTGCGCAGCAGCCAATCAAAAATCAATGCAATCACAACGCCGGAGGCAAGCACCATCAGCGTGTCCATGGCCTGATTGGGCACAATACGGTCGTACACATTCATGGTGAACAGCGGCACCAACAAGGCCAACAGATTGACCATCAATGAGGCAAACAGCAGATCCCGATACCAGGGACGGGCCTGCCACAGCGCCTGCATAAGCCAATGCTGCTGTTTACGCGGCATTAACGATTCTGATCGCGAGTCCGACATGGCCGGCGCAAACACCACAAATCCGTCCCGGGGCAAACTCGCGAGAGCGATTCGATGCTCGGTGTCTGGTTCCTTCTCGCCCAGCATGAGCGCCGTTACATGCTCGCCGGTAACGGCAGTTACGAGCGTAAGCTGCCCCCTATACTCCAGCACAAAGGGTAAGAGGTTTTTGTCATCTCTGAGGCGCGCAGGCTCAAGCGTCAGGCCATAGGCTTTTGCCACAGCAACAACTTCAGGGCATTGCAGCGGATCGAGCGACAGGCTGGCGCTCTCCTCCAGCGGCAAAAGCACACTGCCTGGCAATGCTGGCCGATGAAAGTGAACCCGCAGGTATTCAAAAGCCGCACGCCATTGATCGGCAATGCGGTTCATGGCTGTATTCCCTGAATCAACGGCATTGGAGGTCGCCATGGATCAGCTACCCGTCATCAGGGTTTGGTCATCGATCATTCTTTGCAGAATATCGGCATCGGAAACGCTTGAAGCATCTGCACCATAAAGAACGTCCCTGGAGACACCAACCAACTCAATTTGCTGCACGGTGCCGTTGCCGTCGCCCAGGTCAATGGAAAGCGTTGTGGAACCGCCACTCTCGGAAAGGTCGACGATGGCATCGAAGTCGGTACCGGTTGTAAAGCCGGTCGCCAGATCCGATAAATCAATGCTGTCGGTATCTGCCACCGAAAAGTCGGTTATCTGATCCAAGGCCGGTGAGCCTGATGACCCGGTGTCGGACGCACGGAAAAGGAACTGATCTGCCCCGGTACCACCTGACAAGGTGTCATTTCCGCTGCCACCAACAATTAACTCTGGAATACCGTCTTTACCCCCAAGCATATTGTCGCCCGGGGTTTGTACTTCTATATCAATGCTGGAAGCCGGGCCGCTGACGGTTTGGACATCCAAGGTGGAGCGACCTTGTACCGACAAGGTGTAGTCGTCAGCTGTGGCGCCCGTCAGCGACAACCCGGGCAGTTGACCTTCGGAAACAATCCAGTCACTGCCGGAGCGGGTTCCCTCGCTGAGCGACACCCCATCGGGCACCCCCGAAATCAAGACGTCACGTGTCTCGGTCGCTGCGGGATTCACCGGTGTCAGCGTTATCCCAAGCGGCACGGTGTCTTCACCGGACAGGATATACTGATGCTCAATATCCACGATGGGTGGCGTGGGAACCGGCGCTATAGTGACAGAGATAGACTGGGTGACAGCGTCTGCCGCAGACGTTGAGTCCGTCACAGTTGCGCCGTTGACGATCGCACTGTCTTCCGAGCCGACAGAAATATCAATATCGAGGTTGCCGAAGGCATTATCTGCCGCGACCAGTTCAAGGGTGGCCAGTTGCGCCAGTGTTGTGGTGACAACGGCAACCAGCGTTGTGCCCTGCATCTGGAATACCGCCGTTTGACCGTCCGGTGAACGAATACCCACAAGGCCCGCTGCTGCTGTAGCGTCAGAGGTGTCTTTCACCGATATGGCGACAACCAGTGTTTCATTCGGATTTACTGCTTCCTCGGTCTGGGCGTATACACCGATGTTGATGGTTTCGCCTTCATTGACAAACACATCAGCGGAATCCCGTGTGAACGCGGCGCCATCGGCAATCGGGTTTACGCCAACAGTGAAATCAGCCCGGCTGATCACCACTTCCTGCGTCGACTGCTCCATCGAGATGGATTCAAGCGTCAGTTCAATATCGCCGGAAAAATCCCGGGGCGGACGCAAAACCAGATTCCCTAACTGGCTCGGCAGGAACGTCCAGACCGTTGCGCCTGCGCCATCGGAGCCGCTTTCTTCAAGCTGCACCAGGCCGCTTCCGGTATCCGCGAACAAAATAGCGCCCTCGGGAACCCCTCGCAGTTGCATGGTGAGGGACTCGGAACCATCGTTATCAATATCATCCACCGCGAGTCCGGTGAGCGCGATATCGGTGTCCTCGTCACCAGTCTGATTGATCGCCGTTACCGGGGCTTCATCTGTCACGGCTCGAATCTCAAAAACCGCACTTCCCGGTAAGGTGGATGTCACTGAATTGCTTAAACCCGATGCTGTAATGCCGGTCGTTAAGTCTGTCACGGTTACTTCAAAATCAAGGGTAACCGAACCGTGTTTGTTCTCTGGCGGGACATAAAATATCTCACCAATTCTTGTTGGGTCGTTAAGGGTGTAGCCACCACTGCCATCGTCAACGAGCAGGTTTGAGGGGTCGAGGAAGCTCCCCTCGATGGGGCCGATAAAGTGGAGCGAGTCGATGGTTTCAATGCCTTCATTCGCGGCCGTGCTGCGGTCATTAAGCAAAGCATCCAGATTTATATTCAGCCGTTGGGGCGTATCCTCGATGATTTGAAACGTCGGTGGCGTATTCAGATCGTCAACCACAGGCTGAATATCAATAGCCAGGGTTTCCTGGGTGACGTTGGTATCCCCCAGAGGATCAGTTGATACTTTGTTGACGATCATGGACGTCGTGCCGGCGAAGTCTTCATCGATGCCTACAATCTGCAGGCTACCGAGGCTGGCGTCGGTAAACAGGTATTCCAGCGGCGTGGTGCCATCATCGGCATAGCGGATCAGCACGTCGGCGCCCGTGATACTGCCTCCATAAGGTACCGCCCCGGCATCTATCCGGAAGCTGACAACATCGTTGGCGTCGCCTGCTGCATTGGTATTAAGATGCCCCGTTGTGTCGACCGTCTGGCCTTCCTGACCGTCAATAATGGAGTTGGTAACGGCCAGGTCGCTGACCGCTTGGGCATTGCCGCCGTTACCCGGCGCCTGGAAATCGACGAGCAGCGTATTGGAGATAATGTCCGCGTCGTCTCCTGAATCAATTACCCGTGCACTGACGATGATCTCAACCGGGCCGCTCGTAGCGTGGTCGCTCGCGATTGTGACGCCAGCAAGCAGTGCAGAAGCACTATCAACCGCCGAATCAGACGTTAAGCCGGTTGCCGGAATAAGCCAGTTGCCCTGCCCGTCATTGATCGCGCCGTTTGGATGCGATACATACCAGCCGGACGCCTCTGGCATTGTCAGCGCGATGTAATCCAGATATTCGGATCCATCAATATCCTCTTCAACGAACGTTGCAGCGGCGCCATTGAGTGTAATGGGCGAACCATCGGCAGATACCTGTGTTGCCGGATCCGTTTCAATGCGGGTAATGCCGTCATCTTCGGTGTCATCCACGATAGCGGTGACATCGATGTGCAAACTACCGCTCACGTTTTTGACTGCAGTATCACCAAGACCTGAGGTATCGGTGATTTCATAGATCACGCTTATATCCAGATCTTCACCGCTGTCTTCCGGTGGCGTTACAGTCAAACGTTTGGATTCAGCAAGGTCTTTGAGCGTGAGGCTCCTGGTTGCGGCAAAGTCCTGCAGATTCAGGCCTGACGCCGGCACCGTCACTACCGCCCCGTCAAACATCAGCACTGCGCCGGCAGGCAGGGGTTCGATGATGATGTCTGTTATCGTTTCTGAGCCATCCACATCTGGAAGGTCAGCCAGCAATGTGAGTTCTATCGCGGAATCTTCGGCGCCGACACTTTCAGTCTGCAAACCATCGGTGGTATCGACTTGAGGGTTGATCGTCACATCCACGACCAGATCAAACTCGCCACTGTCGCCATCGGGTTCGACGTTGAACTGTTGTAACTCGAATCTCAACTGACCGCTGTAATCGGCGGGTGGTTTAACGTAGATGGCACCCAGTTCATCTGCCGTCAGGGAGTAAGTTGGCTTGTCGTTGTATTCGCCTGTCACCTTCAGTTCCAGAAGGTTGCCAGATGCATCCACCAACTGGGCGCCGTCCGGCAAATCCCTCAGTACGAAGTCGAATATTTCCGAACCGTCGTCATCGTTAGTGCCTACCGAGAAATTCAGTGGAATGAGTTCGTCTTCGTCATAGGTCGCGGTGATATTGGTGCCGTCGAAAGACCATGCCCCATCCACGCCCGGCCCAATTGCCGGTGAATCGACTACCCCTTGCAGCTCCACAATGACAGTTCGCTCGGGCGACTCAGCCTCTTCGGTCGTTGGCGCAATACCGTCAGCAGCACTTTCTGTGGAAATGGCCTTAACCTTGATCTCAAAGTTGCCATCAATGGAACTGATGTCTTCCTTGGGTTTCAGGAACGCGGCATTACTGGCGACCAGGCTATCAGCCACACGATAAACACCGGTGCTCACCAGCCCGATCTCATTGCCGCTGGCATCGACAACCATCCAGCCTTCCGGAACGGTCAACTGATAGCTCAGTGTCTCCGAGCCGTCTGTGTCGGTAAGACCACCTAGAACCATACTGTCGATATCGATCAACTGGTCTTCAAGCGAAAACACATTGGCGGTGGCCAGAGTGGGCGTATCCGCGACCGGGGCCACATTCAAGGTCACAGTTTCAGTGATTTCAGCGGTATCGCCGGTCGAGGTTTCTTTTGAAATGGCGACGATATCGAAGGTTCGCTGGCCGGCAAAATTGGCATCCGGCGTGATGCCCAACGCCGCAAGCTCGGCACTGTTCAGAACATCGCCATTGCTGATCGTTCTGCCGGAGGTTTTTAGCGTGATGTCTGTTGCTATATTTTCGATCCGGTAACTGAGTGCTTCGGACCCATCCGTATCGACCAGGTCGGCATCCAGACTCAAAGCAGGCGGTGTGCCGTCTTCATCCATGTTGTAATCGAACACGGTGGCGGCAGCCCAAACCGGTGCATCGACAACAGGCGTCACGCTGACGTCAAAGTTATCGGTCTGGGTCCTTTGTCCGTCATCCGCGTCTATGATCATGGTGACATTGAAATCAACCTGCGCGGTGGGGTCTGAACTGTTTGCTGCGGGCGTGAACACAAGGTTGCCATTGGGCTGAACTTCACCTGTTGCCGCATTAACCAGTTTTAGATTGGCGCCCGACAAAACCGGATTACCGCTGCCGTCGGTAGGCAAGGTCACGCCATCAAGCGAGAGCGTTCCGCCTTGCAGTGCTCCTGCATCGAAGGCTATTGATCGCACGCTTTCATTGTCATCAAGATCGCCGGGGTACGCCCGCAGTGTCAGTGAAAGCGGCGTATCTTCAGGCATCACCAGCGGGCTGATTTCAATGGCACCCAGCTCGTCACTCACATTCAGGTCGAGGGTGTTTGTCACGGTATCCCCGTCACCATCGGTCACCTGAAAATTAAAGCTGTCAGAAAACGTTGCGTTGAATGATGGTTGGGTCTGGATCAGTACATTGCCATCGGCTTCGATGGTCGCCATGCCGTATGGCTGTCCGCCGTTCTCCAGCGTGATGACAATCGGGTCTTTGGCGGAATTGAAGGTATAGTTTGTGCCGTCATAGGTGATCTGTGTCAGTTCTGCGCCGTCTGCCCCGCTCCGCCCGTCTGCCAGCAGGTTGGTGCTGCGGCTGTTGCCTTCCGTCAGGTTCAGCGTCTGATCGGCCGTAACAGGCACATCATCAGTAACGTTCACTTCCAGAGTCCGCGTGTTGGATGTGTCGCCGTCGGCATCGTTGGCGGACACATCAAACTCAATCGTGAGAACATCCTCACCCGGGTCGGGGTGCTCTATGGGTGCGCTCTGAATAAACTCCGTCGTGCCATCAAGCCCGATCCGCAGTCGGAACACTTCCTCACTGCCGTTGGTAGCAACCCACCAGCCGTCCGATGTCGGCGATCCGGCGAGAGTAACGGCCGAACCCTGAGAGTTGACTCCGGTCGTCATCGAAACGTTGTAACCAACCAGCGCATCGCTACCGATAGCGCCAGAGGCCTGACCATTATCGGTCGCCTGTCCTCCAAGCGTGCCGGCTTCGTCCACATTGAGCGGAGACAGGCCGGCAAACACCGGGTCACGACCATCTGCGATATCGACCGACGCACTGAGCAGGGTTTCCGTGCCATCCGAATCGGTAAAGGTGACCGGTACATTGAGCGTGATCGTGTCGCTGGTGATGTGATCAATGGCCGCCAGTACGCTAACGGTCACAGGCACGTTCTGAGTGGCTCCCGCGCCGATATTGATGGTGTCCGGCAAGCGCAGATCCAGAGCAACCGTACCCTCCGCATCAATTGCCTGCCAGCGCACATCCGATATGCGCTGCCACGTTAACGGCTCACCGTTGCGCTCAATGGTTGCGGCACTTGCATCGGAAACGGTGCCACCCTCCACCAAATCAAAGCTGGCGGCGGTAACCGGATCTTGTGTGGCGGTCAGCGAGAAGTTGCCGCTCGCAGAAGACGGCACACTCTGATTGCCAGTGGCTGGAGGTGCTTCACTCAAACTGATTGAGGGTGCAGAACCATTGGCTGCAGCGCCGTCGGTAATCGAAACGGTGATAGCCGATTGGGCAATATCGCCGTCACTGTCGGTCACCTGATAGGCAAGATCAAAGCTGAGCGGCGATGCCGGGTCACCGTTCGCATCCAACTCATCGATTGCGCGCGAAAGAGTGAAGTTGTAGTTGATTGCAGAGTTTGTGGTTGGATCAGGAGCGCTCTGAAGCGCAACGGTGAACACCTCCTGATTCCCGTCGGCGATGAAGGCTCGCAGTGTTGCACCACCGGCCAGCAGTTCATAACTTACCACCTGGCCACCGCTGGTTAACGGGGGCTGGCCCTGCAGGAACGTAATGCCATCTATCTGGTCGCTGCCTATCGTGACAGAAACCTGGCCACTGTCTGTTGCGCCGGACGAGAGATTATCTTCATTTACCGCGACTCCGGTGGCTGTCGTGACCGGATTTGCACCATCCAGAATATTCAGTGTTGAGCTGGCGCTGGCCTCGGTACCGTCTGTGTCGGTGGCTACAACGATCAGTGGAAATGACAGGCTTTCTGAACCAGTGTGATCTAGCGGAAGGGACTGCACCAACGTGGCCTTAGCGCTGAGATTGCCATTGTCGTCGACTGCCGATAGCGTGATAGTGAAAACCTGGTCGGCACCTGCCGTTGCGACGATTTGATTCGAACCATTAAGTGAATAGACCAATGGCACGCCGTTACTTTCGTATCCGAGGGCATTCAGCTGATCGAGCTGCCCTGCTCCGAACGCTATGGTCGACGGATCCAGATTGTCAGAGCCCGCCTGAACATTGAAGTTAATCTCCTTGGGTGTTGCATCGCCATAGGTGGATTCAGTGGCAGAGACCACGCCATTGCCAACAACGCCGGCAGCGCCATCCGTTATGTTGATCACGACATCAGCGCTATCAAAATCCTTATCCTGATCCAGCGCGCTGTAGCTGAAGGTCAGCTGCTGAGTCTGGGTGTTGTCAAGATCGCGAGCAGCCTGCAGGGTCCAGGTGCCATCTTCATATACTGTCAGCGTTCCCTTGTCTGTGACTCTCGTAATAGAGCCAGTAAACAATTCCTCACCAGCACCCGCTCCGAGGTCGATACTGACGATCCGTAAAGGCCCCTCAGCCTTGTTGTCATTATCAAATAGCTGACCGCTAATCAGCGTGTCTTCGACGCCGGTATAGCTGTCGTCATTAACAAAGGTACCGCTATCGCGAATTGCAACAGGGACCTGGACGATAACGGTCTCACTGGTGCCGTCAGCGTCATTCTGGGTTGCTTCAAGTGCCAGCCCGGTCTTCAGTATGTTGGAGAGCGCGCCCTGATCGACCCGCTGAAGGAGGGTCACTGTAATGGTGCCATCGCCATTGATAACCGCTTTGAGCACGTCATTTCCGCCTGCGGATCCGACCAGGCTCTGGCCGTCGCCCGCAACCACAACACTGAGACTGATACCTCCGGATTCGACAGCTTCAAGGGCACTCTGGTCTGAACCGAACTGAATCGCGTCATAATCCTGGATTCGGATAACGCTATTGTCGGAAAAGCCTGCCGGAAAGGCGTCAACAGCTTGTTCCGACAGCACGGCCGGTGTGGGAATCACCAGGGTGGGCGTGGCGTCACTGGCCTCGTTGCCGGCTACATCCTGAACCGTCGCTGACAAACTCCAGGCTGCCACATTGTTCAGGCCGGATACCGCAACGGAAGTTGACCAGCTACCGCCCGCCTGAACGGTCGCGTTGAATGTCTGCTCGCCACCATTTGGATCAGCAAACCGCAACACAACGATCTGCCCTGCCTCCGCGTCGGTAGTACCTTCGACAAGCACAGTTTGTCCGGTGCGCAGCGCATTGATATCAAGCCCTGTGCCTGTATCGATATCAATTGTGACTTCGGTATCTTTTAGCGCCGTAGCTGTATTGTCGGCCGGGTTGCCGGCGATATCCTGCACCGACGCCAGCGCTTCGATACTGCCGTCGTCGTAACCCGAGATATCAAGCGTCGAGGTCTGCCAGGAGCCGTCAGCCTGCACAATTGCCGTGGTTTGCTGTGAATGCCCGTTATTGTCGGTGACGGTGATGTTGACCTGCTGCCCGGCTTCAACATCTGTCACTGTGCCGCTGACCGTGACGAGAGCAACTTCCGAGGTGCTGTAAGGCGGCATGCCGTCGAACTGGAGATCAATCGCCGCCTGAGTGTCCTTGACGATCGTTGTGATGTTCTCTGCGATGTTGCCGGCGATGTCCTGACTGGTAAAAGTCAGCTGGATATCGCCATCCGCAAGCGACGACAGGTCAACATCGTCGATCTGGTAGTTGCCGTTATCGTCAAGCTGAGTTGCTGCGGTAACGGTTGCGCCTTGTTCGTCACGGAATTCCACTTCCAGCGGGCGGTTATCGCCAATGTTCGCTGTTGTGCCGTTCAGGTCCACATCCTGCACCTCAACTGCATTAAGCAAGGTGCCGCCATTAAACATGGCGTCATCATTAATCGTCGCGAGGGTGTCGATAACCGATGTATCACTGGCCGAAACCGAGTTGCCGTAATTATCGCGGGCCGTGACAACTGCCGTCACCTCACCTTCCGCCAAGGTGCTCAGGTCCCGACCCGGTAACGACCAGGCGCCGTTGGAGACGACAGTTCCAAACGTGATGCTTGCTCCCTGACTGTCTGTCACCGTCACTTCCAGAAACTGCCCGTCGCGGAGCTCGAATGTGTCACCGAACAGGTCAACAGTGGGGGTTTCATACCGGTTGATAAAGCCGTCACCGAGGTCGTCGATAACTACCGTGACGTCAGCGAAGGGATCCAGCGGGGGTGGAAGAGGATCATCTGCAGGAAATCCGCTTCTGTCCCGATCAGCAAAGCGGTAGAGGTCGGCAAGTTGAAGCGTATCAAACCCGGAATCAGGGAGAAGCTCGGCACCGTCCCTTTCAACGTTATCGAATTCGGCCACCAGACTCAGAACAGACCGGGGAGTCGCATCGGCGTCAGCTGGCCCCGCCGGTACCTCGGAAGTGCCGCCGGACCCCGTCGAGTTCACGATGATTGCGCTATCAGGGACCTGGGAGGGATCAACTGCTATGAGCGTTCCATCTTCAAGCACCCACCAAAAGCGACCGTCAATAACGATCACAAACTGAGGTTGATCGACCGCCATCTTTTCTGTCTGCCTTTATATGCCGAACTCAATTAACTGCCAAAAAAGTATAAATATAAGGCAATTAGCTTTTAGATTAAGTGTAGTTCAACTCTTCAGTTTTTGAAGCACGGGCAGAAACAGATTCCTTTGATGGGCAGTGTTGTGCCTGGCGCAGGCACGCTGGGAGCAAGTGTCTGGGATGGGGCGCCAGGCAGCACTGGTTTTTCGGCAATACGCGTTAACTGCCGGTCAGATTACTGAAAATACTCGTTAAGACGATAAGTGCGACAACCCAGCCCAGCACAGCTGGCCAGAAACTCACACCACCCTGGGGCTTGTCACTGGAGGCGGAGTCAGATCCGGACGGATTATCACTGAACCCGCTATCGCGCTCGGCCATGACGTCACTATTGGCGACCTGCTGTTCGTTGACTGCCTCCAGCTCTGGCCAGCCGAACCATTGGGCAAGAAATGCGACCACCGGCTGCGACAGCTCACCTGCATTGAGAAGCGGTTTGATGCGGGGATGCAGAGCGTCGCTGACGGCTTCCCGTATTGGATCGCTGTCGGCAGGTGGTTCGGCCAGTATGGCGCGCCATACCTGCGGGTCCTGGCAGCGAGCAGAATCGTGCAGCATCGCTTCGATCTGAATAACGACCTCCCGCGCCACCTGCTGGTCGCGCGCGTTCAAGGGACGCGCCGGGCTCGCTGAAGCCGCTTCTTTTACTGACGCCGGTTCCGGCTCAGCTACCGCACGCTGAACTGGCGGCTCATAGGACGCTAACCCGGCTTCGGCAAATGCTTCGCGACGGGCGCGATCAAGATCAGCCAGATCCTGGTCGGCAACAAACTTCCGCTGCGCGGTATAAGCCTCTTCAATTTCCTGACGATCATTGGTCGGGCTAATACCCAGAAGCTCCCAACAGGTCATAATTCAAAACTCCGTAAAATAAGCGAAACCCAAGAGACAGCTGTTCATGAGTCCTCTATGATGACAGACACGTAATAAAAACCGATTCGGATCACTATAATAAAATGCATTTCCGGCATCGGCATATTCTCTGCTCGGCTGAACTATAACGACTCATGACAATTCATTCCTTGCTCTTAAAAGCAGGCGTGACGCCTGTGCTGTGTGCTGGTCTTTCCTTTGGCGCCATGGCGCAGGATAACACTCCTTTCTCGACGATACCTGACCCTGTCGGGCCTGATAATTCCGGCTCGTCTGAAATCGTATCCGGATTTGATCAAACCTATGACTTTGTTCTGGAGCAACCGATTCCGGAAGTGCTGTCCACCACCAAGCTGCGTCAGCCCAAGTCTCGCGTCCCGGGCACCACAACCGTGATTCAGGGGGAACTGATTCGGGATCTTGGTATTCTCAATATATGGGAAGTGTTCCGCCTGGTCCCCGGTATGACCGTCGGTTATGTACAAAGCAACCGACCTGTCGTCAGTTATCACGGAACCGTGGCGGATGAACAGCGCCGTCTTCAGGTTCAGATTGATGGACGAACGGCCTACCAACCCAATCTTTCAGACGTAGATTGGCATGCAATGCCGGTTGCGTTGGAGAATATCGAAAGAATTGAAGTGACCCGAGGCCCAAATGCCGCGGCTTACGGGATAAACGCTTTCCTCGCGACAATCAACATTATCACCCGCTCACCTCAGGATACCCATGGCGCAGCTGTGCGCCTGCGGGCGGGAGACCGTGGCTATCGGCAGGCATTTGGATCGGTAGGCGATCAGGTCGGCAATTATGACTGGCGTTTCAGCTATAACCGCCGGGAATCCGATGGTTTTGATGAGCGGTTCATTAATACGGCCGATACGATCAACAAAACCGAAGAGAAAAAGCCGTTCGACGACAGCTACCGTTTCAATACCGTCAATTACGACTCTACCCTATCGCTTGACAGCCGAAACTCGATTGACCTGCGCCTGGGTTATACCGACGTATACGACGAGGAAGACGCACAGCAATATGGCGATGATTTTGGCATTCAGGGAATTCCGGCAGTTTCCGGAGACGATTATTACGTCCAGACGAAGTGGACTCATAATTTCAGCGCCGATCACTTCGTTCATATCCAGGTCAGTTACCAGGACTATGATCGCAAGCAGCCATGGCGCAGCTGCCTTCCTGCCGGCGCTGATATAGGTGGCACTACATTGCCACTGGAACTCTGCGCTGACACTAACCAGAATATTCAGGAAGACCGGCTCGAATTCGAGATTCAGGATACGCTGGCCGTAACCGATAACCTGCGCGTCGTCAGTGGTGGCGGTTACCGTGAAGACCGCTTTGACTCGGATACCTACTTCAATGGTAGCGGCGAAAACTTTCAGACCCTGCTATTCGGCAACATCGAGTACACCCCTATCCACTGGCTGACACTTAACGCCGGCGGCAGCTGGGAGAAGACGTCCAGCCTCGACGATAGCTTCTTCTCACCTCGTTTTGCAGCTAATTTCCAATTGTCCGAGAATCAAACGCTCCGTTTCGTCTTCTCCAAGGCGGTGCGAACCCCGGACGCCTTTGAACAAGGCGCAGACTGGGGCTATCGGGCGTCCAATGTTGAGCCTTCGTCTGTGTATGGGTTCCTTGAAGGCGAGCGGCTGATTGAGTTTCAGGCCCCTGGCGATCTTCACGAAGAGCGTATTATCTCACGGGAAATCAGCTATTTCGGGCAGTACCGGATGGGCCCCGGTCTGCTATCTACTGAGGTCAAGCTGTTCCACGACAGCCTGAGAGACATCATCAGTGGCGTTATCGCTGTCGATAACCGCTGGGATCTGGGCAACTATGTCGCGCTCGACCAGGAAGGTATCGAAATCGAGAGTTCGCTGGAGTTTCAGCAGACCCAGTTGAGGCTATCCTATGCGTACATGAATCAGGACGAGGATTACCGTGGGCCGCCGGTCAGCGCCAGTCAGGAAGCGCGCTATATCCGCCTGCAGACCCGGCTTACCGCCGAGCATTCTGGCAGCGTAGCGTGGATTCAGCACTTCCCCTATTCGATTGCAACGTCAACGGCCTATTATGTAGCCAGAGATCTGGGCGAGTACAAGTACGACCGTGTGGATTTCAGGGTATCGAAGGCATTCTATATGCCTCGCCTCACATGGGATCTTGCTGCAATTTTGCAGTATTACCCCCATGACGCTCCTATCATGTACCGGGACAACATCTACACAGATCAGTCTCAGGTATATTTTGAGGCGTCCATGAAGTTCTGAGGACATATACTGTTTAACGACGCGCTGCCGGCCAGCCGTCAGCAACAATAGGGAGAGCACCGTTTTTTAAGCGGTGCACATAAAGGGACGAATGCAGACCCATTCATCGGCGGGCATAAAGCATGCAACAGCAGCCGCGTTCCGGGTGCGGACCACCCTTTGCGCGCTGCTGCTGTTTTGCCTTGTTCCGATATGGGCACATGCCGCCCAAAGGTCTGGCGATACCCCGGAAAACCTGGCCATATTTGTTGCCGGCTCTGAAAACATGGCCTTTAACCTACTTTTCAGAGAACGTCTTCTGGAGCAGTTGCCGAAAAACATCCACCTCGAAACCTTTTCGCCCGCTGCCAGCGCAGACCGTCCCGGACAGTTGGTTATTTCTCTGGGGCCATCCGCTCTCAATGAAGTCATGCAGCAAGCCGTGCGTCCGCCCCTGCTTGCATTGATGATCACCGAATCCCAGTTCGCCCAGTATCAAAACCTGGAAGGTAAACCGCTCGCTGCACGCTACCTTAACCCCCCGTTGCTACGTCAGGCGCTGCTGGGCCGCCAGATACTGCCTCACGCGTCCCGCGTATCGGTGCTCGCTCGCGCCGGAAGTGAGCAGTTATACAAGCCTCTTTCTGAGACTCTCAGCGATTTCGGTCTCGAGTTGCGAGTGTTCACTGTCGAGAATTCGGAGAGCCTGGTATCAACCCTCGCCCGGGCGCTCAATTACGGTGATTTTTTACTTGGCACCCCCGATCCGGCGATCTATAACCGCCAGACTATCAAGCATATTTTGCTGACGACCTATCGCTACAACAGGATTCTGATCGGCCCTGAAAGGGCCTTCGTGCAAGCCGGCGCACTGGCCTCGACTTACACGCCAACCGATGCATTGATCAACAACGTTGACCACGAAATCGCCCGATACTTTTCAAGCGGTAAGCTGGGCGAATCGGAATATCCGACAGATTTCTCCATTCTTTTTAACCTCCAGGTCGCGCGTTCGCTGAATATTCCACTGCCGGACCCGACTGCCGTTGAGACGGCGTTAAAAGAGCAAGAGGCCACAATGACCAGGAGTGGGAATGAGTAAACGACAACGCCCGCTGAACCGACAGTTGCTTCTACTGGGAACCGTGCCGGCAATTCTCATGTTTCTGGTGTTGCTGGTATTTTTCACGTCAGCCCGGTTAGACGACGTGCGCCAGGACCTGTTCAACACGACGCAGGTTATTGCAGACAACCTGTCACCTGCGGTCGAATATGCCGTTGTGTCCGGCAATACTTCAGCACTGCGACAGATCCTCAAGCGCACAATCAATCGCAGTGACGTCGCCTGGATTCGCGTTTACGACATCAATGACAGCGAAGTGGGCGTCGAAACCCGAGGTAATATCGTGCCCGATAGCGAAGACGCCTACGTCTTCCGATCCGATATTCTCCAGCAGCCTCTGGAGCTTGAACAGAACACCCAGCTCGACTGGTTTGAACCCGGATTAGCCACCTCGTCCGGCGCTATCCGGATTGGTTCGGTCGAAGTCGCTGTTTCGGGCTCACGTCTAACGGCGCAGCGCCAGGAGATTGTCTTCAGTTCTTTCGCTGTCGCGATCTCAGTGCTCATCATTACCCTGCTGATTATCAATCAGATCGCTAACCGGATTTCCAGACCGATTCAGGATCTCACGGAAAATGTTAAACGGATGATCGACGGCAAGTACGAGGCACCTCGAAAATCATCTCGCGCAGCCGCAGAGATCACCGAACTGGAGCACAATATTGGAGCCCTCGCCTACCATCTGTCGCAGCTCAGGGCCTCCAGGGAGAAAACGCTGGCTGTATCCGAACAGGCACGAGAGCGAGCAGAAAGTGCGAACAACGCAAAGTCCGAGTTTCTCGCAATGATGAGTCACGAGTTGCGCACGCCACTGAACGGCGTTCTCGGCATGCTGGAGCTTATGGCAGAAGAGCCCATGACCGACAAACAGAAGGATTACATGCTTACTGCACGCCGGGCGACCGAAGATTTGCTGACGGTCATCAGCGATATTCTCGACTTCTCCAGGGTCGAGCGTGGCATGCTGATACTGGAACACCGCACCTTTGATTTGCGCCAGCTCATCGAAAACTGTGCCGCAACCTACCGCCATGAGTGTCAGGCAAAAGGTCTGGAACTGAGTACCCTCTTCACTCCGAATTGGCCAGAGAACTGTACCGTCCGGGGTGACGCGATGCGTTTGCGTCAGGTTATCGCCGGTTTGATCGATAATGCGATCAAATTTACCGATGACGGCAGCATTGACGTGCGCAGCGACTGGATCGTGATGGATGACAATTCCTTCTACCTGAGCTGCGAAGTAAAAGACTCTGGCTCTGGCATTCCAACTGAACATATTTCTGACATATTCAATAGTTTTGAGCAGGTCGACAGCTCATCATCCCGACGCTATGGCGGAACGGGGATGGGGCTGGCGCTGGTGCAACGGCTGATTGAATTAATGGGCGGCCACATTCGTGTTGAAACAGATCTGGGGGCGGGGTCCTCCTTCTTCTTTGAGCTTCCGTTCGAGACGGTAACCCTCGTTCCTGAGGCTTCGCATTCTGTCGAAACGACCGCCAGTGTTCAGCCACCCGGCACTCCATCGCTACTCGCGCTGGTTGTGGAGGACAATGAAGTGAATCAGCGAGTTGCCTGCGCCTTGCTTCGTAAGCTCGGGTTTGAAACCACCAGCGCCAGCAACGGAGAAATTGCGGTTGCGATGGTGACAGAGGGTCCGCATCGCTACGATCTGATTCTGATGGACTGCCAGATGCCGGTGATGGATGGCTACGAAGCAACTCGGTGTATCCGGGCATGGGAGGCAGTAGATGAGCGTGCACCCTTGCCGATTATCGCGTTAACAGCGGATGCATTGCCGGGCACTGATCATGCCTGCAGGAGCGCAGGTATGAATGATTATCTCGCTAAACCTGTACGTAAAGAGATCCTGAAAGGAATTATCGGCCGATGGTTACGCCTGCCGGCGACTCCCGCAGACGTAACCAAATAACGGATAGCCTGTTCGACGTCAGCCTACGCTATGTGGCTCGCGCATGGTGACGAACTCTTCTGCTGACGTCGGATGAATTCCGACGGTGCTGTCGAAAACCGCTTTGGTGGCGCCGGCCTTGATCGCCACGGACAGGCCTTGCAGAATTTCACCCGCATCCGGGCCTACCATATGCGCAGCGACGACCTTGTCTGACGCGTCATCCACAATCAGCTTCATCATACTGCGTTCGTCACGCCCAGAAAGCGTATGTCGCATGGGTTTGAATTCAGAGCGATAGATCCGAAGCCGCCCATAACGCTCACGTGCTTCACTTTCTATTGGGCCAACTGTGCCGATGTTGGGGTGACAGAAGACCGCAGTCGCAATAGCACTGTAGTCCATTTCACCCTCGCCATCGCCAAACAGACGACGGGACAGCACCATACCTTGTGCCAAGGCAACCGGTGTGAGCTGCGGCGTACCAATCACATCGCCCAGCGCAGTAATCGACGGCACGGATGTCTGGAAGTGCGAATCAACGGCGATATGCCCGCTCTTGGTCATTTCGACGCCCAGCGCCTCCAGCCCCAACCCATCGGTCAGTGCTCTGCGGCCGGTAGCCGCCATGACCAAACCGGTGCTCAGCGTTGAGCCGTCACTCAGCGCAACCTTGTAATGCGCACCATCAGGGGTGACGCTATCAATGTTCACATTAAAGCGCAGGTCTATGCCCTTCTTGCGAATTTCGCCGGCAGTAAACTCCCGAACATCTTCATCAAACCCGCGCAGAAACAGATCTCCCCGGTAGATAAGCGTGGTTTTCACACCCAGGCCGGCGAGAATGCCTGCAAATTCAACGGCGATGTAACCACCGCCCAAGATGACGGCTTCACGCGGCAGTTGGGGTAAATAGAACATGTCATTCGACGTGACCATGTGTTCCTTACCCGGAATATCGGGCACAACCGGCCAGCTACCCGTGGCGACAGTGATATGGGCTGCAGAAATACGCCGCTCTCCAACAACGACGGTCTGCGCATCTTCCAAACGGGCGGTACCTTCAATAATGGTCACACCGGCGTTTTCGAGCATCGTTTTGTAGATGCCGTTCAGGCGATGAATCTCGGAGTTCTTGTTGGCGACCAGTGTGGGCCAATCAAACTGGATGTTATCGTCAGGAATATTCCAGCCGTAACCGGCTGCATCTTCGAGATCTTCCCCAACGCGAGAGCCATAAACAAAAAGCTTTTTCGGAACGCATCCCACGTTGACGCAGGTTCCGCCAAGATAGCGCGATTCGATAACGGCGACTCTGGCACCTTTCTGAGCTGACATCCGGGCAAGCCGAACGCCACCGGAACCTGCTCCAATCACTACCAGATCATATTCGAAGTTCGCTGACACGGTGACTCCTTTGAAAGCACGAATGGTGATCGGGTGACGCTAGGCTGCGACATCCCGATAAAGAATATATTCCCGAAGATCGCCAAGCTGAATGTCACCAAGATTGCGAAAACCAAGGGATTCGTAAAACTGAAGATAGCGACTGTTACCAGTATCCAGCACCAGCCCCTGACCACGCGGGTTATCTTCGCAAAGCCGTTCTACGGCTTCCAGCAACACCCGGCCGTAGCCTCTGTTCTGATATTTGGGGTGTACGCCCATCAACGGTAACTGATGGACGGTGGAACCGGGCAGCTTGGCACGGATCTGTTCATGGTAATCGATATAGCGCCGTGTAGACGAGAAGCCAGCCGTCAGTATCATCCGCAAGCGCCACGAAAACTGGCGCGCGAGATCGAGGCGCAGCTCAGGATCACCCAGGAAGGCAACTGCCACCAGCGTATCATTGAGCATCAGCCCGATCGCGTCCTGATCAAGATCAAAGTACAAGCTGATCAGCTCGCGAATGGTCGCCCTCACCCGCTGATCATAGCCCGGCCGCTGGTGGTCAAACAGATAGTGAAACGTAGGCTCATGACGGTAAGCCTGGTAGAGGATCGACTTGGCTTCGTTGAGCGCGTTGCTGTCGAGACGCACAACCACGGGCTCGACATTCGCTTGAGCCGCTTTAACGTCCGTCATGGGATTACCTCGCTTTAGTCAACCGGGATCCCGCTGCGTCAGATCTGTAGCGTCAACCTCACACTTACAACACCGGGAACATCATCCCGATCCATCGCAGCCTGATCGATTATTATGCCGTACTGCTTGCTGAGCTGATCCAGCCAGCCCGCCACGATCCGGAAAGGCGCATCCTCTATCCAGACGCGCATACCGGTTTCGCCACTTGGCTCGAAGCGTTGCAGTGACAGACCTGCCGAATTGGCGCTGCTCGTCACCGTCGCCATGAGTGAACGGGTATCGGTGATGGTACTGCTACCGCCGGCAGAGTCACCCGTTTTGCCCAATGCGACGATCGCAGCACGATTCTCCTGAAGCCAACTGATCAGCGCAGCAGATGACTCCCGTTCATCAAGCCCGTCCTGTCGAAAACCTGCAGCCGGACGCCAGATTACAAAATAGATCAGAAACAGGAATACTGCAGCCGCCAATACTTTGAGCGCCATCTGATCGCGGCGCGGCAGGTGGTCATATTGCGTAATCAGCTTCTGGATTGACGGGTTCTTTTTGAGTTTGTTGACCATGCTGTTATCCCCCGCTCACGGTGAGTCTGGCGCGGGCGCCGCTGCTTTCGTTAACGACCGATCCTATTTTGGCATCCAGCCCCCTGTCACCGATCGCACTGCGCAAGGCGCTTAAACGATCATAGCTGTCCGCCTTAAGGTCCACTACGAGCTCCCCTCTCTGGCGACTGTAATTGACTGACTCGAACTTGATGTTCTGCCCGCCACCCAACTTCTGGTATTCCGAGCCGGCCTGAGACAACAGCGCCAGAAAGTCAGCATTAGGCCCCTGTTGTTGCGCCACGCGCAACTTGCCTTCAAGGCTGCGCTTCAGGTTATTGGGTGTCGTGCGGGTGTCGTTGGGGAAGGCCTGGTGGTAGATACCCATCGCCTGGGCTTCCAGCTGGCTGGCTTCATGGTGATGGTAGTATCCCATTCCAATCTCTACGCTGACCTGCAGCGCCAGCCAGAGACCTGCGATAATCAATGCGGGGCGCCAGATACGCCATACACCACTGGCGTCGTTGGCGGCCTCGAATGTGCCCTGACAAAGATTGATCGGCGCACATTGATGGTGGCTGTGAGTGTGTGCAAGCAATTCCAGAGCACTCAGCTCCAGCGGTTGACGGGTCAGGTTGAGGCGATCTTCCCTTTCGAGAATCCCGATTAAGGCATCGCTTGCGACCAGGTCTGCTTCGCTACCGTAGAGAGTGACGGCAATTTCTGCAGACACTTCATCCTGTGCAGGCGCCGCCAGAGTCTGAGCAAAAATGGCCAGGTTAACGCTGCTCATTCTGAACCATTCGCCACCGGCACCTGATACCAGGGCAATATCATCCTGCAGGCAGATTGACCAGGCTGAATCGCCGAGTGGCAACAGCGCAGCTTCCGGATAGATCGCTTCAAGATTGGCACCAGACCAGGACTCAAACACTTCAAACCAGATGGCCATCCGGTTGCGATCAATTGCCGCAACCCTGAAGCCCCGCTCGGAATGTTCTCCCAGCGCCAGATGCACGCTATCGATGTCCTGAGCCAGTTGTTCCTCGACTGCAAACGGTAAGGCCTGGCGGACGTAACGGGCTTGTTTGGCCGGAATTTCTGCAAAACAGAACAATGCCTCATCACCCGGAATAAGACCGACAACCTTAACGCCCTCGAGATCATTCTGGCTCAGTGTCTGTTCAATCGTGTCGCGGGTATCACCCTGTCCCCGAGCCTGAAAAATGCCGCTGGCATCGACCAGCGCCCAGCTATAGCATTGCTGGTCAATCTGCCCTTCCAGTGCATGGAACGGAGCATCCGGTTGGATGTAAAGGTGATAAGACATGAATGCGTTGTCCTTGTTATAGGTTCACCGGCCAGCAGCGCATCAAAGCGCCCCGCTGCCAGTGTCACTTGCCGGCCTCAAGCCGCGTTTTGGCGGCTTCCAGTCTGCTGTTGATTACTATGCCGCGATCAGGAGCCATCCGAAAGCGTGAAACGCTCTTTTGTGATGAGATTCTTCTGACCTTCGTCACGGCTGACCGTGAACAGTTCACCCTGAGGGTCACGGTACAGCATGGTCACCAATCGATAGGTTCTTTCGTCAATGGTGATGCGCGACGCAACATCGAAGAACTCGGATTTTATGGTCAGGCCATCGGGCTTCATTCCTAACCCCGCGAAAGCCGGCGCAGCAAGAAAGTCCTGAATATTCTCGAACCGCTGATCTTTGCGTTGCGCTATAACCGTCTCGATCTGAGCCGCCGTCAGGTTTTCATTCAGTGACTGCAAAACGGCAACTGGCGCGGTATTCACATTGATCCCCGCTCCGGAAACCGGCAACGCAGAAACGTTGGGGATCAGTTTCTGGTAGGCCTCTTCTGTCATCCCGGCAATCAAACGCAACTCGGAACGACTACTGAAGGGCTGGTTGGCCGCTCTGTAGGGCGGATCTTGCGATAAATATTCACCGTCCTCCGCACCGTAGGCGTTAACCGTCTGGTCGTTAGTGTCGATCCAGTCGATCAGCGCTTCCACTCTCACCGTCGTGATTTCAAGTTGGAGCAGCAGCCGGGTCAGCCTGTCCCGTGTCAGTTCATTTACTGTGCCGGTGGAGTCCACCAGATCGTTCAGATTGATTCGGCCACTGAGATCATTGATCTGAACCTCAACGATGCCATTATCTTCAATTGGCACAAGCGCCGAGTACTGGGCCCAGACCTCATCTTCACTATCAACAAGAAGATTTTCTTCCTGGTCTTCATCAAAGTCCTGACGCAGAATCTGCATCGCGAAAGCTTCCGCACCACTTGCAACCGCCTGCCCCTGACTTTGCGCCAGGCTGTGGCTTACTTTATAGATCCTCAGTGACTGGTGCTGAATCATGCCAGATGTCAGCGCCACGATAAGCGCCATCGCCATCAGTACGATAATCAACGCAACGCCTCTTTCACGGGCAGCGTAAGGCGGTCTGGCAATCATCACTGCGGATTCTCCAGATTGACATCCGGCTGTTCCTGTTCGGCGTTACCGGCGTTGGCTTCGCTGTCCTCCCCGGACGGTTCATCGTCGGAGTCGTTGATTGCATTCGCATTGGATACGAAGCCCTGTGCCGCCTTGGCATCAAAATCGGGCAGCACAAATACCCGTTTCAGCTCACCGTAATTGTCGATTTCGACCGTCACTTCTATGCCTTTGGGAAGCGGTAGCACGCTGGCCTGCTGCCCTGTACTTTCCTGCGCGCCCTCAGCGGTGGGCCAGTCGTCAACCCAGCTGTACTGATCATTCATAAAACGCACGTTAAAATCCGTTACGCCTGTCAGCAAGAGCTGGTCACGACCTTCTCCGGCATCCTGAGCCTGGTCGAGCATCGCCCAGTAGCGCCGATGCAGCTCATCACCAGTGAATTCATAGGCCGCACGCTGAAGCTCGCTACGAAGTGCGCCCGTCGGATTTCGCCATCCCTGATGGGTGAGACTCAGTTCATAGGCTTCTTCACGGGAGGTCAGGGCCATGCGGGACTCGCCGTAGATGTCCCGCACGGGGCGGTTCACAATCTGGACAATATCGCGCTCGATAATCGCCATCGCCTTGTTAATGCCGGCAAACTCATCAGCCACCCGGTCTACACTGTCGCGGGCGCGAATGATGCCACTGATGGTTTGCCAGACGCCGAGACCGATAAATGCCGTCATCGCCACTGCAACCAGCACCTCCATCAGGGTAAAACCTGATGATTTCAGCTCTTTTGGACCGGAACGATAAAGCCGGGAATCAGAAATCACCTACGAACCCCGATAACTTGAGCTGATGGCGTGGCTCATCATTGATCATCAGGGACACATCCACATCTATTCGCCTTATGCGGGGCTCTTCCGTGGCGCTCACAAGCGTTTCGATCTCCCAGTTGCGATTGGCATATTCGAGCTCGTCTATATTTTCCGAGATTCCGGGAGGATTTTCGGCCAGCTGCAGCTCTGCAATTTTGTTTTCGGCAATCCAGCTGGCCAGCGTTTTGTCCCGAATCCGGTCAAAGCTACCGATGTAATTGCTCGCGACCTGAGTAGCCGCAGTCGCAATCAATCCAAAGATCAGCACCGCCACCAGCACCTCAAGCAGCGTAAAGCCTGATTCAGGTCTGCGGGCCCACCTCATCGCCGTTCCTCCGGTTGTTCACCCGGGGGGTGCCACTCAACACCGTTCACACCATCCGACTCAATCAGGTACTCCACATCCGTGTTGCTCTCAAGGCTGAGTCCAAGCTCGAAAGGCGTGATTTCACCGCTTGAGAAAAACACGAGATCCGGCGTCAGCTCGTCATCCCCGCCGCCGTCATTGTCATCCTGGTTGCCGGAGGCGAGCTTGGGAATATCATCTTCGATGCGCGGCGTGACAACTAACCACAGCGGAATGGATCGCGGTTGAAACAGACGCTCTCCCTGGGCCTGCCATTTGCGTTCGAGATCGTTGTAGATCACAAAACGGTAGTCCTCTTCACCGAGGAGCATGCCGAATTCCTGATTGTTCAGAACAGCCTGTTCCGACGCTGTTTCCATCAACATGAACATCTTGCGCGAAACATTATCGAGTTCCCGCTGTTCCGCTCCACTACCAAGATTGACAACAGCGATCACGGCCATCAAGCCGACGACGACCATCACGACCATGATCTCGATCAGCGTAAAGCCGCGCTGCTGCTTCATAAACACTCCGCCAGAGGCCAAGATCGCCAACTGGCTTAGTTCTTGGCGCTGTCCCAGACACTGATGTCGGCAGCATCACCCTCACCGCCCTCGCGTCCGTCTGAGCCGTAAGAAAACAGATCATAAGGGCCGTCCGCACCCGGGCTGATGTACTGGTATTCATTGTCCCAGGGATCAACCGGCACAGACTTCAGGTAGCCGTCCGGGTTCCAGTTGCGCGGCTCAGGGCTGCCATTCGGTTTGCTGACAAGCGCCTCAAGGCCTTGCTGCGACGAAGGATAGTGGCTGTTGTCAAGGCGATACAGATCCAGTGCATTCCCGATGTTGCTCATTTGTGTCTGAGCCACAGTAACCCGGGCCTGATCGCTGCGGCCCAGAATGTTGGGTGCCACAATGGCGACCAGAAGACCGAGAATCACCATTACCACCATGATTTCGATCAGTGTAAAACCTGCACTACGATTGAACTGTTTCATTGTCATCCGTCTCACGTTTCCGTTGCGTTGTGATTGGTCGGAAGCTCCATTTTCAACCGACCAGATTACTCATGTTAAGGATTGGTAGCATGATCGCCAACACGATAATCAGTACAACCCCGCCCATGACAAGCAGCATCAGCGGCTCGAACAACCCCACCAATGCCTGAATTTTTGCCTGCAGTGTGTTTTCCTGCATGTTTGCAGTGCGTTCCAGCATGCTGTCGAGTTCGCCGCTCGACTCACCGCTGGCGATCATGTGGAGCATCATGGGAGGGAAATAGCCGGTATTCTCAAGCGACTTATGCAAACTCCCGCCCTCGCTCACTGCCTGGGCCGCCTCTCGAAGCCGCAGTCGAAGGTAATCATTCGACAATACCTCCCCGGCGATTTTCATAGCTTCAACGAGCGGCACCCCGCTGGTGGTCAGAATACTCAGCGTACTGGCGTAACGAGCGGTGTTAACGCCGCGCGTCATTCCGGATACCGCCGGTAAATGGAGGATCGAACGATGGAACCGCAGCCGGTTGGATTCTTTTCTGAGAGAGAGTTTGAACACCACGCCGGCCACAATGGCAAGCAGCGCTATGTATATGCCGTAAGAAGCGAGAAAATCCGACACACTGAGCATGCCGCGGGTCAGAACCGGCAGTTCATGGCCCTGTTTGACGAACACTTCAATAATATCCGGCACAACGTAGGTCAGCAGAAAGACCACAATCGCCAAGGCAACAACCGTCAGAATCACCGGGTATATCGCCGCAAGTTGAATTTTCTGGCGTGCAGCCTGCCGGCTTTCGGTGTAATCAGCAAGACGATTGAGCACCAGATCAAGGTGGCCGGCATGTTCGCCCGCGGCCACAGTGGAGCGATACAGACGGGGAAAGGCTTTGGGGAACTCCCCCAGACTTTCGGCCAGCGAATAGCCTTCCATGACTTTTGAGCGGATCGCGATCATCATGCCCTTCACGCGCGGCTTGTCGGATTGCTCAGCGGTGGCGGCAAGCGCGCGTTCTATGGGAATGCCCGACTGGATCAGAGTCGATATCTGCCGTGTTACCAGCGCCAGATCAGGGACACTAAGACTCCCTTTGCTACCAAGCGGACTGGCGGTGCCCTTACCGTTTTTATCGGATGCGGTATCGACGGCAAGCGGTGTCAGGCCACGCTCACGAAGCTGTTGGCGGACGGCTCTTGCGCTGTCAGCCTCAACCACACCCTGCTTTTGTTTGCCCCGGGTATCCAGGGCTTTGTAACTGAACGCAGGCATGGATTATCCCCGGTGTGTGACGCGCAGAACCTCTTCAACCGTGGTCGTACCCGCAAGCACTTTTGCCACGCCGTCAGCATGAATACTGGGTCCGTGTTTACGGGCCTCGTGTTCAAGCTCAAGTTCACCGGCACGCTGGTGAATCAGCGTCCTGAACGAATCGTTTACTTCAACGACCTCATAAATCCCCATGCGTCCCCGATAGCCCAGCTGGTTGCAGGCTTTGCAGCCAACGGAGCGATAGATGTGCGGAGGACACTCGGGGTCAAGCTGAAGGAACTCGCAATGCTCCTTGGTTGGCAGGTAGGTTTCCTTGCAGTCATCACACAACACGCGGACCAGACGCTGGGCCACAATGCCGACCAGTGAGGAAGAAATCAGAAAAGGCTCTATCCCCATATCCATCAAACGGGCAATCGCACCGACTGCGGTGTTGGTGTGCAGCGTCGAAAGTACAAGGTGACCGGTAAGACTCGCCTGAACCGATATTTCTGCGGTTTCAAGATCCCGGATCTCACCAATCATCACGACATCCGGATCCTGACGAAGAATTGCCCGCAAACCCCGAGCAAAGGTCATATCAACCTTGGTGTTGACCTGGGTCTGACCGATGCCCGACAGGTTGTACTCGATAGGATCTTCGACAGTGAGGATGTTGCGGGTACTGTCGTTGATTTCCTGCAGAGCGCCGTAAAGCGTTGTGGATTTACCGGAACCGGTCGGCCCGGTTACCAGCAGAATACCGTAAGGCTGGTGAATCAGGCGATGCAGCACCTTGAAGTCCCGCTCTGACATGCCAAGCGAAGAAAGCCGTAGCCGCCCTGCCTGTTTATCCAGCAGACGCAATACAATGCGCTCGCCGTTGGACGACGGCATGGTTGAAACCCGCAAATCGACTTCCCTGCCGGCCACGCGAAGTGAAATACGGCCATCCTGTGGAATGCGCTTCTCGGCAATGTCGAGCTTTGCCATAACCTTGATACGGGATACCAGCAGTGGCGCCAGGGCGCGTTTGGGCTGAACAACTTCACGCAGTATGCCGTCGATCCGGAAACGCACCACGAGCCGTTTTTCATAGGTCTCAATGTGCACGTCAGAGGCGTTGGTGTTCACAGCTTCGGTGAGGATGGCGTTTATCAGCCGGATGATCGGCGCATCATCTTCCTGTTCCAGCAGATCCTCGGTTTCAGGAACAGAATCTGCCAGGCTGGCCAGATCCATATCGTCGCCGATACCTTCAACCATTTGCATCGCTTCGGCTGAATCGTTCTGATAAGCCGCGTTCAGGGCTTCATCAAAATTATCCGCAGCTATGGGCTCAAACCGTGCCCGACCACCACTAATTCTGTTCGCCTCGGCCAGCGCAGAAGGTGACGCGCCCGGGCGTACCAGAACCATCGCTGAGCCATCCGTATCACGGGTAAGAATCACGCCGTGCCGCTTTGCAAAAGTAAACGGCAAACGCCCGACCGGAGCATCCTGCGCCTGAATTTCGAGATCGTCGTTCACGAGAGTTTCCATATGTTCCTGTTGTCACCGAAATATACCGAGCGCAAAGGCTACCACACGTCACTATTGTACGCGGCGTCTATGTGAAGTTATCGGGAAAATTGAGGCATACGTCAAGCATGCCAGTCCCGTAAAATACTATTTTTGCGTCCTTTTTGGTCGAACAGGCCCGATAGGATTAGTATATTGGGAAATAGGTGTCCTGCACCACCGACTGGCCTGTCGAAAAGGACGATGATGAGATCTCCGGAACCCGACGGAACGAATGTCGCAACGCAGGGAACTTAGCCGCTTCTTTTCTGTAACATTGTCTAGACTGTTACCTTGCGGCAGTTGAAATGACAGAACGCAATACCGGACACTGAATCAGTGTCACGACAACTGAGGCCCGGTGTCGGTCGAGGTCGTGCAAACAGAACATATTGGTTTTCCGGTTCAACCCAGCCTGCCCGGTCCATGGATGACGCAGGAGAAAACTATTTCCAATGGAGCTAAGTCCGCCAGATGACGGGTATCAAATCCAGGCTGCCACTCATTGCAGCCGTCGTGCTTGCTGTTGCCATGCTGATGTCTTTGGGTTGGCAGGTGTGGCAGTTTATGCAAAACGAGCAGCAGCGAGCGTTCGCAAATACCAACACCCGCACTGCTGAAGAAACGGTATCAGTGAGAGCGACGGCGCCGGTAGAGCTGCCATCCGTTAACCTGTTTGGCGATCCGGCGGGCAACGAGACGCCCGAGCCCATGTCGACCGAAAATCTGCCCGAAACCAATTTGCGGCTTTTCCTGCGAGGCGTCCTGGCAGGCGAAGAAGAAACCGTTGCCAGCGCGCTTATTGAAGGCTCCGATGCCCATACAGAAGTGTATCTCATCGGTGATGAGCTGCCAGGCAACGCCAGCCTGAAGGCTGTGCACGCCAACCGGGTCATTATTGAACGCAGCGGCAAACTGGAAAATCTTTACTTCCCCGACACCGACGACAAGTCCGGCATCAACCTGACGGGTAACGAGTCACAACCACCGGTCAGGGCTGCAACACCTCCGCGACCCCAACCACAGGCGCAACCCGTCCGGTCGGCGCCGGCAGTCACCAGCGAGCGCCGCGATGAAATCCGGCAACGCCTCGAGGAATTGCGGCAAAGGCTGCGCCAAAACAGCAACTGAGGATGCTGATGACACATATTCGGATCAGGCAAGGAATCAAGCTCGTTTGCCTGGCCCTTATGTTGGCCACATCAGCCGTTATTGCCATCGAACTCAGTGATCGCCTGCTCAATTATGTAGCGGAGAAATACGGCGAAGACGCCAAAAACCGACTCACACAATGGCAAAAGCTTCAGGCGATTGCGCAAAACGCGCCGGTTGACCGCCAACTGCGACTGGTCAATTCATTTTTCAACGAGCTGAACTTCGTCAATGACATTGAGCATTGGCACACTGAAGATTATTGGGCAACGCCGGTAGAGTTCCTTGCGACCAACGGTGGGGACTGCGAGGATTTCTCAATCGCCAAATACCTTACCCTGCGCGCCATGGGTGTGCCGGATGAGCAACTTCGTATCACCTACGTCAAGGCGCTCCAGCTGAACCAGGCGCATATGGTTCTCGCCTGGTACCCGACACCCACGGCTGATCCGTTAATACTCGATAATCTGATCAATGAGATACGGCCTGCGTCCGAGCGCAACGACCTGGAGCCGGTCTACAGCTTTAATGGTAAAGGGCTCTGGCTTCAGCAACTGAACAACAGCTCGAAACGTATTGGCGACGCCGACACCCTCTCCCGCTGGACCGACCTGAACGAGCGAATGATTGATACATTGCGTTGATTCTGTGGCACTTTGCCCCGTATCCTAAGACGTCTGACACATGTTGTGCCTTACCGAGCCTCATCAGTCTATCTTCCGGCACATTATGTTTGACAGCTCCCCGCCTTGATATTACCTTTACGTTAACGTCAACAATCAAAGTCTGACCATGTCTAATCTGAACGTACGCAAAACCTATTCAATCAGCGATCTCGCCAAAGAGTTCGATATTACTACTCGCACAATCCGGTTTTACGAAGAAGCCGGCATGATGACGCCCGAACGCGATGGTCAGACCCGGATTTATACCGATCAGGATCGGGTGAAGTTGAAGCTGATATTACGCGGCAAGCGGTTGGGGTTCAGCCTCGCGGAATCCCGCGATCTTATCAGTATGTATGGCTCAAACGCTGACAACATCAAACAACTCAATGCATTACATGAAAAAATTAAACAACAACGTGAAGCACTAGAGCAGCAAAAAGCCGATATTGAGGTGATGGAAAATGAGCTTGATGCGGCGGAAGATCGCTGCCTCGCGGCCATCAAGGAATTGACCGAAGCCTGACGGTTTCGCTCTCTTGGCAAATACCGAGCGATACAATCGGTATTTTCGCACCCACCTCTTCCTTTCGAACTACTCTATTAGCCAGGACACCAATCCGGGCAAAAGTTAAAACCGTTGTTGCCCGACGCGTGAGTCGCGTCTTTCTGCACCGCCTGCACAACAGGCGTTTTCAGATTCTTAATTTGACGTTTACGTAAAGATAAGCTGACTTAATAACCACAATACGGTCAATGCACCAGAGCGAGAACGATTATGAAAAGCCAATACACCTCCCTTCACTTCGGCCTCGGCGAAACCGCAGACATGCTGCGTGACCAGGTAAACCAGTTCGCGGCCGATCATATTGCACCGATCGCGGCAGATGTTGACCGCGAAAACCAGTTCCCGAATGCGCTCTGGCCGAAACTGGGCGAAATGGGCGTTCTGGGCATGACGGTGAGCGAGGAATACGGCGGAAGCGCCATGGGATACCTCGCCCACACGATCGCGATGGAAGAAATCAGCCGCGCATCAGCGAGTATTGGCCTGAGCTACGGCGCGCATTCCAACCTCTGTGTAAATCAGATTTTCCGCAACGGCACCGATGAGCAAAAAGCCCGCTATCTGCCCAAACTCGTCAGCGGTGAACATATCGGCGCCCTCGCGATGAGCGAGCCCAACGCCGGCTCCGACGTGGTTAGCATGAAACTGCGCGCAGATAAAAAAGGCGATCGCTACATTCTGAATGGCAGCAAAATGTGGATCACCAATGGCCCCGACGCCAACACCTACGTGATCTACGCCAAGACCGACTCCAGCAAAGGCCCTCACGGCATTACTGCTTTTATCGTGGAACGTGACTGGAAAGGTTTTTCCCAGGGACCGAAGCTGGACAAACTCGGTATGCGAGGCTCGAATACCAGCGAGCTGATTTTTGAAGATGTCGAAGTGCCTGAAGAGAATATTCTGGGTGGCGAGAACAAGGGCGTCAAAGTGCTGATGTCCGGTCTTGATTACGAACGTGTTGTGCTCTCCGGTGGCCCTGTCGGCATCATGCAGGCTTGCCTGGATGTCGTGGTTCCCTATGTGCACGAGCGCAAACAGTTCGATCAGCCTATCGGCGAATTCCAGCTTATCCAGGGCAAACTCGCCGATATGTACACCGAAGTAGCCGCTTGTCGCGCTTATCTTTACGCCGTCGCCCAGGCTTGCGACCGCGGTGAAACGACCCGCAAGGACGCCGCTGGCGTTATTCTCTACACCTCTGACAAGGCCACGAAAATGGCGCTTGAGGCCATCCAGATTCTCGGCGGCAACGGCTATATAAACGAATACCCCACCGGTCGCTTGCTGCGTGATGCCAAGCTTTACGAGATTGGTGCCGGCACTCAGGAAGTGCGCCGGATGCTGATTGGTCGCGAACTGTTCAACGAATCACGGTAACCCGATATGGCCATTATTCATTCTCAGGTTCAGATTCATTCAGACGAATTCGCTGAGCGTAAAAAGGCGATGCAGGCCCTTTGCGAAGACCGCAAAACCCGCTTTACCGAAATTGCGCGCGGCGGCGGCGAGCAGGCGCAGAAACGGCATACAGACCGAGGCAAGTTACTGCCTCGGGATCGTATTCAGCGTTTGCTTGATCCCGGCTCTCCTTTTCTGGAAATCGGTGCTTTTGCCGCAAATGAGGTATACGACGAAGACGTGCCTGCAGCCGGTGTCGTGGCGGGCATCGGTCGCGTACATGGCATTGAATGCATGATCGTGGCAAACGATTCCACCGTGAAGGGTGGCACCTACTACCCGCTGACCGTCAAGAAACACATTCGGGCCCAGACGATTGCCGAAGAGAACCACCTGCCGTGTATCTATCTGGTGGATTCGGGCGGCGCCAACCTGCCCCGTCAGGATGAAGTCTTCCCGGATTACGAAGATTTCGGCCATATTTTCTACCGCCAGGCCAACATGTCCGCCAAAGGCATTGCCCAGATCGCCGTGGTGCTTGGGCTCTGTACCGCCGGTGGTGCCTATGTGCCGGCGATGGCCGATGAAAGCATTATGGTGCGCGAGCAAAGCTCCATTTTCCTCGCAGGGCCTCCGCTGGTTAAAGCAGCTACGGGTGAAACAGTCAGCGCAGAAGAGCTCGGTGGCGCCGACGTTCACACCAGCATTTCCGGTGTGGCGGACCATTTCGCAAACACTGAATCTGAAGCTCTTGAGCGGGCGCGTCGCTGCATTGCCAATCTGAACTATCAACGCCCTGATGCCGTCAAGCGCAAGCCATCTGTAGAACCACTCTATTCTCCGGACGAGCTCTACGGTGTTGTTCCCAGCGATTTGCGTACCCCTTATGACGTGCACGAAGTCATCGCCCGCCTGGTGGACGGTTCCGAATTCGATGAGTTCAAGTCGCGTTACGGTGCAAGCCTGGTGTGCGGCTTTGCCCATCTTTACGGCATGCCTGTCGGCATCATCGCCAACAACGGCATCCTGTTTTCAGAGTCGGCCCAAAAAGGTGCTCACTTTGTCGAGCTCTGCTGTCAGCGTGGTATCCCGCTTATCTTCCTGCAGAACATCACCGGCTTTATGGTCGGCAAGGAAGCGGAGCACGATGGTATCGCCAAGCACGGCGCCAAACTCGTGACGGCTGTTGCCTGTGCTCGAGTGCCGAAGCTGACCGTTATCATTGGCGGCAGCTTTGGCGCTGGTAACTACGGCATGTGCGGCAGAGCCTACAAACCTCGCTTCCTGTGGATGTGGCCCAACGCCCGCATCGCGGTAATGGGCGGTGAGCAGGCTGCGGGTGTGCTTGCTGACGTCAAGCGATCCGGCAAGGAAAGGCGCGGCGAAAGCTGGAGCGAAGCAGACGAGCAGGCATTCAAACAGCCAATTGTTGATCAGTTTGCGCGCCAGTCAGACCCCTACTATGCCAGCGCCCGGCTCTGGGATGATGGCGTAATTGATCCGGCTGATACCCGCCGGGTGCTTGGGCTGAGCTTGTCCGCCGCACTGAACGCGCCGCCTGAAGAAACCCGTTTCGGCCTGTTCCGGATGTGATCCAGGAGACTCTCATGACTGATCAAACTGTACTCAGCAACACTGATCATCGCGGCGTCACCCGAATCACGCTGAACCGGGCTGACAAAAGTAACGCGTTCAATGCCGACGTGATGACCGCACTGATCAACGCGCTGACCAATGCCGACAACGGCAGCGCCACTCGAGTCGTTGTCTTGCAAGGCGAAGGCAAACATTTTTCTGCCGGTGCTGACCTGAATTACATGAAAGCAACCGCAGCACTGAGCCGTGATGAAAACATTGAGGATGCCGAAAACCTCGCGCGGCTGATGCAAACCCTCGACCAACTCAGCAAACCCACCATCGCCCGCATACAAGGTGCGGCTTTCGGCGGAGCATTGGGCCTGATCTGTGCCTGCGATATTGCGGTTGCCGCTGATAATGCGCGCTTTTGTCTCAGCGAGGCCAGACTTGGACTGGCCCCTGCCGCAATCGGGCCATATGTGGTGCGTGTTCTGGGTGCGCGTCAGGCACGCCGGTACTTCCTGACCACGGAAGAAATACCGGCGCACCAGGCGCTCACGCTCGGTCTTGTGCATGAAGTCACCGGCGTCGATACGCTGGACGACACTGTTGACATGCTTGTTGATCGACTGCTTAAAAACGGCCCCGTAGCCCTTGATGCCTGCAAGTCACTGGTCGCTCGCGCCATCGATAACCAACCCGATGCCGACTTGATCCGCTATACCGCAGAGTTGATTGCCGAACTGCGAACCGGCCCAGAGGGTCAGGAGGGCTTACAAGCCTTTCTGGACAAGCGTAAACCCAATTGGATTCAGGACTCTTCAAGATGACCACAACCGCCATCAAAACCCTCCTGATTGCCAACCGGGGCGAAATCGCCCTGCGCATCATGCGTACGGCTCAGGCATCAGGTATTCATTGCGTTGCAGTGTATTCAGAAGCCGATAGCACTGCGCCATTCGTGCTGCAGGCGGACACCGCTATTTGTATCGGGCCGGCAGCAGCCACAGAAAGTTATCTGAAGGTGGATGCCATTCTTCAGGCTGCGCGGGACACCCGGGCGGACGCCATTCATCCCGGCTACGGATTCCTTTCGGAAAACACGACCCTGGCGAGCCAATGCGAAGCTGAGGGCATTCTGTTTGTTGGCCCTCCGGCCGATGCGATTGCCTCGATGGGTTCCAAAAGTGCGGCCAAAGCTTTGATCGATAAAGCCGGCGTGCCTCTGGTACCCGGCTACCACGGCGACGAACAAACCGCTGAACGCTTTCGTACCGAAGCCGAAAAGACCGGGTTTCCATTGTTAATCAAGGCCAGCGCCGGTGGTGGTGGCAAAGGCATGCGGGTTGTCCGCGACATGTCCGAGCTCGATGATGCCATCGCCGGAGCCCAGCGTGAGGCCCAGTCAAGCTTTGGTGACGCACATCTGTTGATGGAGCGCTACCTTGAAACACCGCGCCACGTAGAGGTTCAGGTGCTCTTTGATACTCAGGGCAACGGCCGCTATCTGTTTGACCGGGACTGCTCGGTGCAGCGCCGGCACCAGAAAATCATCGAGGAAGCCCCTGCACCCGGTATTCCGGATAATGTGCGCAAAGCGATGGGCGAAGCCGCCGTGCGCTGTGGCGAAGCCATCGGTTATGTAGGCGCCGGGACCGTTGAGTTTCTGTACGAATCCAGCGGCGAGTTCTTCTTCATGGAGATGAACACCCGCCTGCAGGTCGAGCACCCGGTGACTGAAATGATTACCGGACTGGATCTGGTGGACTGGCAGCTGAAAGTCGCCGAGGGACAAGCCCTGCCCTGGGCACAGGAAGACCTGCGCTGCCGCGGGCACGCCATGGAAGCCCGGGTATACGCCGAGGATCCTGACAACGACTTTCTGCCCGTCACAGGCACCCTGCACCACCTGCGGGAGCCCTCAGGGCTTGCCAATGTACGTGTGGATTCCGGCGTAGCAGAGGGTCAGGAAATTACTCCATGGTACGACCCGATGCTGGCCAAGGTAATCGCCTGGGGCGAAGACCGCGATAAAGCCCGCCAACAGCTCTTAGCCGCCCTTGCTGACTACAACGTGATGGGCGTCACTCTGAATATCGATTTTGTCAGCCGGGTACTCAAGCACCCGGCGTTTGCCGGTGCTGACCTCACCACTCACTTTATTGAGCAGTACGAAAGTGAACTGGGTGAAAGCCCCTTCTCGGTTCAGGAAAAATTGGCCCTCAGCTGGCTCGCGTGGCAGCAGTCAACCCGCGCGATGGTTGATGATACCGACAGCCCCTGGGCGCATTCCGACAGTTTCAGGCTCGGCGGTCCCGCTCAGCAACGCTGCGAAATTCGCCTCGCAGGCGAAGACCACAGTTTCCAGTATCAGTTGACCGGCAACATGCAGGCGATTTTGACGTTTGCAGCGGAAGGCAAAACTGAAGAAGTGAACCTCAGCTGGGTAAGCCACGAAGTCGGCTCTTCACTCACAGTGCGGCTTGGATCAAAGCGCGTGCGCCTTGCTTTGGCTGAACATGGCGAAAAACTGGGTGTCTTCGCCGATGCATGTCACTGGATTGCACTGGTCAATCATCCCGAAGAACAAGGCGATGATGCGGCGTCAGACGGCAAGCTTGCAGCACCGATGCACGGTCGTGTCACTGCTGTTTCCTGTGCAGCCGGTGACACCGTCAAGGCTGGCGCATCGCTGGTGGTCATGGAAGCGATGAAGATGGAGCATGCGCTCAAGGCACCTGCGGACGGTCGTATTATCGCCGTCCACTGCGGTGTTGATGACAGCGTGTCTTCAGGTCAGATTCTCGTGGAATTTGAGGCGGGAGATGAATCATGAGCAGAGAAAACGTCACCCTCGTTGAAGTGGGTTTACGGGACGGTTTGCAGAACGAATCCACCCCGGTATCTGCCAGCGTTCGCGCTGACTGGTACAACGCCCTGGCAGATGCGGGCCTTCGCCGCATTGAAGCCGGAAGCTTTGTATCACCGCGCTGGGTTCCCCAGATGGCAAACACTGACGATGTCATGCGGCAGATCAGGCACGATGCAAAGCTATCCGCTGAAGTGTTGGTACCGAACCTGAAAGGCCTTGAAGGTGCCCTTGCTTCGGATGCAGACGTCATTGCCGTTTTCACTGCGGCATCGGAAAGTTTCAATCAGAAAAACATCAATTGCTCCATTGCTGAAAGTCTTGAACGCTTCCAACCCGTCATTGCGGGCGCCAAGCAGGCTGGCAAGCGCGTTCGCGCCTATGTTTCCTGTGTGGTCGGCTGCCCCTATGAAGGCCCCATCGCACCGGCACAGGTTGCACGCGTGGTGGAGCAGCTACTGGAAATCGGTGCAGACGAAATATCCCTTGGCGATACCATCGGCGTCGCCCGCCCGAAAGAGATCCACGCACTGCTCGATGCCACCTTGCCGTTGCTACCGACAAACAAACTCGCCCTGCACTGCCACGATACCCGAGGCCAGGCGATCGCCAACATCTACGCCTCGCTGGAGCGGGGTATCCGCACCTTCGACAGTGCCGTGGCCGGCCTGGGCGGTTGCCCTTACGCAAAAGGGGCAACCGGCAATGTTGCGACTGAAGATGTGCTTTACTTGCTGGAGGGCGAAGGTTTCGATACCGGAGTTGATCTTGACGCGGTGGCCCGCTTGGGTGACACCATCTGCAAGACACTCGATCGTGCCAATCCATCGCGGGTCGGCCGCGCCCTCACCTCCTGCTAATTCATAATCAGAACGGTTGAAATGATGAGCGATTCTTTACTCTGGAAGCCAACACCCGAACGCATCGCCGGCACACAGCTGACCCTGTTCGAAAACAGGCTTCGTGACAGTTTTCCCGATATCAAACCCGGGTATCAGGGGCTGCACGACTGGAGCGTTCATTATGCCGACGATTTCTGGCAGGCGCTGGTAGACGATTTATGTATCGTCGGCGACTGGACCGGCCCTGTGTCGGCAGAGACGCCTGAAGTGGTCGGACGCCGCTTCTTTCCAGAGGCCCGGCTCAATTTCGCCGAGAACATGTTGGCCCGGGGCAACCCTGAATCCCTGGCGATCATTGAGCACCGTGAGGATGGACGTCGCCGGCAGGTGACCTACGAAACCTTGCGTCGGCAATCACAAGCGCTGGCCGGATTTCTGAAAGAGCAAGGTGTCGAAAGCGGCGATCGCGTCGCCGGTTTTGTGCCGAACGGTATCGAAGCGGTGGTCGGTATGCTGGCAGCGAGTCAGTTGGGAGCCGTCTGGTCATCCTGCTCGCCCGATTTCGGTGTAAACGGCGTGATTGACCGGTTTGGCCAGATCAAGCCCAAAGTACTCATCGCGATTGATGGCTACTGCTATAACGGCAAGACAATCGATACGCGGCAGCGCGTTCAGGACATCGTCAGTTCGCTGCCAACCCTGAAGCGATTGATCCGAATCCACAACGCCGACAGCTGCCCCTGGGGCGGTGACGTGGAAGGCCTCGACTGGGAAGAAGCCATCCTGCATGCGCCGGAAACCCACTATAAACGCATGCCATTCAACGATCCGCTCTATATTCTCTACTCGTCGGGCACCACCGGTGTACCGAAGTGTATCGTTCATGGCATCGGCGGCACGCTGATCCAGCATCTTAAAGAACTGTCTCTCAATACCGATGTGCGCCCCGGCGACCGGATGTTCTACTACACCACCTGTGGCTGGATGATGTGGAACTGGCTGGTCAGCAGCCTGGGTCTCGGCGCGACCCTGATTCTGTTCGACGGCTCGCCCTTTTCGCCCACGCCGTCGATCCTCTGGGATATCGCAGAAAAGGAAAATATCCGCATCTTCGGCGCCAGCGCGAAATACTATGCGGCCTGCGAAAAAGAAGGCCTCTCGCCCGGCAAGAGCCACAACCTCGGAACGCTCGATGCTCTGCTTTCAACTGGCAGCCCGCTATCTCACGAGAGTTTCGATTACCTCTACCGGGAAGTGAAATCCGACGTCTGCGTGTCCAGTATTTCCGGCGGTACCGACGTGGTGTCCTGCTTTGCTCTGGGCTGCCCGAACTTGCCGGTTTACCGCGGCGAGCTGCAATGTCTGGGACTGGCAATGGATGTCGCGTTCGCTGACGATGACGGCAATCCGATGGCGACCGGCAAAGGTGAGTTGATCTGTCGTAACGCCTTCCCCGCCATGCCCGTCGGTTTTTGGGATGATCCGGGTCAGAACCGTTTCCGCGATGCCTATTTCAGCCGCTTCCCCGGCATTTGGGCTCATGGCGATTATGGTGAGCTCTGCCCTCATGAGGCAACGGATGAGCTGCCTGAGCAGGTTGGCGCGATTATTCACGGACGATCTGACGCCACACTCAACCCCGGCGGCGTGCGCATCGGCACGGCCGAAATCTATCGACAGGTAGAAAAGGTGGAGTCGGTATTGGAAGCCCTGGCCATCGGGCAGAAATGGCAAGACGATGTGCGTGTAGTGCTGTTTGTACGATTACGTGAAGGCGTCACTCTGGATGACGCGCTGATTAAAATTATCCGCGACACCATCCGCAGCAATACCACGCCGAGACACGTCCCTGCGCGGATTATTCAGGTGCCCGATATCCCCCGCACAATCAGTGGTAAGATCGTCGAACTGGCCGTACGTAATGTGGTCCACGGTGAGCCCGTCAAGAATCAGGACGCGCTGGCCAACCCTGAAGCATTACGTCATTTTGACAATCTTCCGGAGCTCCAATAGTCAGGGAGTTCCTGATCAGGTCTATTGAAGGCGCGTTCTCCCACCATGACCAATACCACAGGCTTTACCCTCAAGGAGCTTTCCGATCTTTCGGAAAGCCCCCTGCTGACATTGCTCGATCACATCTGTGAGGGCAGCATCATCGTTGATGATCGGGCCCGTATCCTGTTTATCAGTGACAAATACCGGAAAGTGCTGGGTATTGACCGCAAGCTGGCTGCCAAAGGTATGCCGGTTGAAGAGCTGATCCCCAACAGCATGATGCGCCAGGTGGTCAATAATGGTCAGCCGATTCTTTTGGATCTGCTTCGTGCCCGGGAAACCTGGATGGTGGTCACCCGCATCCCGATACGGGATCAGGCAGACAAGGTCATCGGTGGTATTGGTTTTGTGTTCTACAAGGACATGGACTACCTCAAGGCATTTGTCGACAAGTACGGCCGCCTCAGAGGCCTTCCCACCACCGCCGAACAGCAACTCGCCAGCATGCGCGATACCAAATATACCTTTGCCGACTATATCGGCCAGAGCGAGCCGGTGGAGCGCCTGTTGCAACGCGCCCGCAGAGCTGCGGAGCTGGATACTACCGTGCTGTTGCTGGGCGAAACCGGCACCGGCAAAGAAGTGCTCGCCCATGCAATCCATCACGCCTCAGTCCGTACTGATCGCCCTTTTGTCGGGATCAATATGGCGGCAGTGCCAGATAACCTGATGGAGGCTGAGTTCTTCGGCGTCGCGCCCGGTGCTTATACGGGTGCAGATAAAAAAGGGCGCAAAGGCAAATTGCAGCTAGCAGACAAAGGCACGCTGTTTCTCGACGAAGTCGGCGATCTTCCCCACAGCTTGCAAAGTAAGCTGCTGAGGGTGTTGCAGGAACAGGAGTTCGAGCCGCTGGGGTCGAACGATGTGATCCGTGTTGATGTCAGAATCATCGCGGCTACCAGCCGGGATCTCAAGGCCATGGTAGAAACCGGTGATTTTCGCGCCGACCTGTATTATCGCCTCAATGTGCTGCCAATAGAAGTACCGCCTCTACGGGATCGTGTAGACGATATCGAACTTCTGGCCGATGCGATGATTCGTAAAATCGCTCACGGACTAGGTGTCTCCCGGAAGTGGCTGGACGCAGATGCACTCGCCTACCTGAAAGCACATGACTGGCCCGGTAACGTACGGGAGCTCCAGAACATGCTTGAGCGCACATTTATCTTCTCCCAAAGCTCAACACTGAGTGCCGAAGAGTTCCATTCGCCATCGATGGACCGCCCGACAGAAACGGCAGCGCCAGCCATTGAGCCTCTTCAGAGCATTGTTGCCAAAGCTGAAAGTGACGGCATTCGCAAAGCGCTGGAGTTAACCGACAACAACCGCTCCCAGGCGGCCAGGGCTCTCGGTATTTCCCGCGCCAACCTATATGAAAAGATGGCGCGCTACGGGCTCTAGAGCAAAAAACAGGTGTCCGGAATACAAGACAGTGTCTGAATAATCAGACGCCTGATTGACGTAGCGTCATCCCCTCTCACTTCGTATTAACCGAGACAACTGTCTTTATATTCAGACAGTTGTTTTTACCCTATCTCGCAATACCATCTCTATCCAATTGAATATAAACAACTTTGTTTATCTGGCATGAGACTTGTGTATGTGTGGGTGCAGATTAACGACTGCCACACAAAAACAATAGAGGTCTCAAAATGACAAACAGCCGAAAAGCGCTCGCCCTGATTTCCGCCTGCAGTCTGGTTGCAGCCACCATCTCAACCCCTTCCTTTGCAGAGGAAAAAATCCGCTGGAAAATGCAGGCAGCCTACGGAAGTAACCTTCCAGCGCTGGGAGATGTCATTCCCGGTGTACTCGAAGACTTGAAAGAAGCGACCGACGGCCGGGTGTTCATCAAACACTACGAGCCCAACAAACTTGTCCCTACCCTGAATATCACTGATGCCGTGCGCACCGGAAAGCTTGACGCCGGCTACACCTGGATCGGCTACGATCAGGGCAAAATCCCGTCTTCCGTTCTGTTTTCAGCGGTGCCGTTTGGTATGGAGCCTTGGGAATATATGGCCTGGTGGTATGACGGTGAAGGCCAGAAGCTCGCTGAAGACGTGTACGAAAAAAATAATGTCCACCCCGTACTGTGCGGCCTGACGGGCCCTGAAACCGGCGGCTGGTTCAACAAGGAAATTAACAGCCTTGAGGATATCAAGGGCCTGAAAATCCGCTATGCGGGCATCGGCGGTCGTATTCTTCAGGAACTCGGCGCATCCGTGACCGTATTGCCCGGTGGTGAGATCTTCCAGGCACTTGAGAAAGGCGCAATCGATGCATCGGAATTCTCGCTGCCAACCGTAGACAAGCAACTGGGCTTCAACCGTGTCGCGAAGTACAACTACTTCCCGGGCTGGCATCAGCCGTTTGCTGCGTTCCACCTGATCGTCAACAAGGAAAAATGGGACGAAATCAGCGACGCCGACAAGAAACTCATCGACCTGACCTGTCAGGCGGCTGTCGCTCGCAACCTGTCCCGCAGCGAGGCCTTCCAGGGCCAGGCCATCAAGTATCTTGAAGAGAACGGTGCCGAAACCCGCAAGCTGCCTGAGCCAGTGCTGCGCGAATTGGAGAAAGTCACCCAGACCGTGCTGCAAAGCGAAGCAGACAAAGACGCGGACTTCTCCAAAGTCTGGGAAAGCCAGAAAGCATTCCAGGACCAGTATCAGGTCTGGCAGGATCTTGGCTATCTTCCGCGGGACTTCTAAACCCGTCGCCCCGCACCAGTCCTGAACCTGGTAATTCCAATCTTTCCGCATGAATGAACGCTGGCCCTGCGGGGCCAGCCTTTCGCCTGTATCCGGAGATAATAATGACGGCTTCGTCCTCAACCGATCGGCCAGAACTCGAGCCGGCACCGCAGGGGCTTTCTGGCGAGTCATTGCCCCACACTGCAATATCGCGTGCACTCGACGGCCTTATCCAACGTATTGGTGCTGCGAGCGCCTGGCTCTGGCCCATTCTGATGCTGGTGATTATCACCAATGTCGTTTCACGTTACGCCTTCAGCGAAGGCTTTATCGAGCTCGAGGAGCTGCAATGGCACATCTACTCGGCCGGGTTTCTGATTGCCCTGTCGTACGCACTGCTACTCGATAGTCATGTGCGCGTCGATCTGGTTCGGGAACGCATCAGCTATCGCAAACAGGCGGTTATCGAACTGCTTGGCATACTCCTGCTGCTTGGGCCTTTCATCGGCATGCTGCTTTATTTTGCGGTGCCCTACGTTATTGATTCGTGGACGATGAACGAAGTGTCGTCTGCACCCGGCGGCCTCTCATCCCGCTGGATTGTGAAAAGCGCACTGCCGCTGGGTCTGACGCTCGTTCTTGTAGCGGCCTTCTCACGCCTGACTCGCCTGCTGGCCTTTCTGCTGTCGCCGGAGGTGAAGCATGGAAATTAATGAAATTCTCGCGGCCTGTATGTTCGGGTCGTTCATCCTGCTGATCTTCAGCGGTTTCCCGATCGCCTGGGTTCTCGGTGGCATCGCCGTCGTGTTTACCGGCATCGCCCTGTTGTCTGACCTGTATCTCGATACCTTTATTGCGATGGACTGGAGCTACTTCTCGCTGACCATTGAGCGCATCTGGGGCACGATGAGCAGCTGGGTACTGGTCGCCATTCCCATGTTTGTGTTTATGGGCCAGATGCTGGACCGGTCCGGCATGGCCGAGAAGCTGATGCTCAACGTCTCGCGCCTTTTCGGACGTCTTAACGGCGGTACCGCTATCGCGGTCGTGATTATCGGCCTTCTTCTGGCGGCTTCGACCGGTATTGTGGGCGCCTCTGTCGCCTTGCTGACGCTCCTCGCTGTCCCTGTCATGCTGAAGCGGGAATACCAGCCAGAGCTGGCTGTGGGCACCGTGTGCGCCGTTGGTACTCTAGGCATCCTGATGCCACCCTCGATCATGCTCGTAATGATGGCCGATCAGCTGGCGATGTCGGTCGGCGATCTGTTTATGGGCGCCGTCTTCCCCAGCGCGTTACTGGGCGTAGTATTCGTGCTCTATATCGTTATCCGCGGCAAGCTCCAGCCCCACGTTGCGCCGGCAGGGGACGACGCCGAGCCGGTAACCTTTGGTATTGTTCTCGACGCTATCAAATCGATACTGCCGCCTGCATTCCTTATTCTCGCAGTCCTGGGCAGCATCTTTGCCGGCATTGCGACCCCCACTGAGGCTTCAGGTGTTGGCGCGTTCGGTGCCACCCTGCTCGCGCTGACCAACAAGCGGCTTAACCTTGATGTCATGCGGGATGTTTGCCGCGAAACCAGCAAAACCACCGCGTTCATATTCGCGTTGCTGATTGGCGCTACTGCGTTTTCACTGGTCCTGCGTGGCCTTGGCGGCGATGAGATGATCGAGTCTGCCCTGCATAACCTGCCGTTCGGACCTGCAGGTATCGTGATCTGTATCCTGCTGCTCACCTTCCTGCTCGGTTTTGTGCTCGACTGGATCGAAATCACGCTGATTATTCTGCCGCTGGTTGCGCCGGTTATTCACGCGCTGGGATTCGATCTGGTGTGGTTCACCGTGCTCTTCGCTGTTTGTTTGCAAACGTCGTTCCTGACGCCGCCGGTCGGCTTCGCTTTGTTCTATTGTAAAGGTGTAGCGCCGAAATCAATCGGTGTTAAAACACTCTACAAAGGCGTTATGCCCTTTATCCTGCTTCAGGTAACGGTATTGGCCATCATCTTTATCTGGCCGGATATCGTGACATGGCTGCCAACCCAAGCCTACGGCGGCCAATAAGGAGAACAAGAATGTCACATTCCAAATTGCTGACTCCCGAGGCTGCTGCGGAGTGCGTACCGGACAACGCCACACTTGCGACCGGCGGATTTGTCGGCATCGGCTTTTCCGAAACGCTGGCCCGGGCGCTGAAAGAGCGGTTCCTTGCCACCGGGTATCCGCGCAATCTGACGTTGGTTTATGCCGCAGGGCAAGGCGATGGCAAAGATCGTGGCCTGAATAACCTGGCGCACGAAGGCCTGGTCAAGCGGGTAATTGGCGGCCATTGGGGGCTTGTCCCGAAACTTGGCACCCTTGCCTGCGAAAACCGGATCGAAGCTTACAATCTGCCCCAAGGCGTGATTGCACAGCTCTATCGGGATATTGCAGCTGGCAAGCCTGGCATGCTGACCCATGTCGGGCTGCACTCATTTGTCGACCCACGCCACGGCGGCGGGCGTATGAATGAGAAAACCACGGAAGAGCTGATTGAGGTTATGACTATCCGCGGGAACGAGTACCTGTTTTACCCGACCTTTCCGATTCAGGTCGCGTTTCTGCGCGGTACAACGGCGGATGCAAGAGGCAATATCACCATGGAACGCGAAGCGTTGCCGCTGGAGAGCCTGGCCATTGCTCAAGCCGTGCACAACTCCGGCGGCAAAGTGATTGTTCAAGTCGAACGCCTTACCGAGCGGCACCAGCTGCATCCCGAGCGAGTCCATATCCCCGGCATTCTGGTTGATCACATTGTTCTCGCCGCTGAAGGCGAACATTTGCAGACGTTTGCCGAGCCTTATAACCCTGCGTATACCAGCGAGATCCGCTTGCCTGCGCTGCAAGGCGGCGACCCACTGAATGTCCGCAAGTTGATCGGTCGCCGGGCCGCACGTCATCTTGTTCCCGGCGCAATCGTCAATCTCGGGATCGGCATGCCGGAGTTGGTAGCAGACGTAGCGGCGGAAGACGGGTTGCTGGATCAAATTACCCTGACCATCGAGCCCGGCGCGATTGGCGGTCGGCCTGCAGGAGGGCTCAGCTTCGGTGCGGCGGCAAACGCTGAGGCGATTATCGATCAACCTGCCCAGTTTGATTTCTACGACGGCGGCGGGCTTAATCAAGCCTATCTCGGAATGGCACAGGTGGATCGTTTCGGTAACGTCAATGTCAGCAAGTTCGGCACCCGGCTGTCAGGCGCGGGCGGCTTTATCAACATCAGCCAGAATGCCCGCGAAGTCTATTTCATGGGTACTTTTCAAGCGGGCAAGCAGGATATCCGGATCAGCGACGACGGGCTGAAAATCATTGCGAACGGCTCGGGCTGCAAGTTCGTGGCGGATGTCGAGCACCTGACGTTCAATGGGCGCTATGCGCTTGAGCGCGGCCAAAAGGTGTTTTACATCACTGAACGCTGCGTGTTCCAGCTCACCGCTGAAGGGCTTGAACTGGTGGAGATTGCACCGGGGCTTGATCTGGATCGGGATATTCTGGCGTTTATGGATTTTCGCCCTGCCATTTCCAGCAAACTGCATGTCACGGAAAGTAGCCTCTACAAACCCTGACTTCGGTTTTCCTTTAAACCACAAAAAAGGGCGCCAAATGGCGCCCTTTCTTAGTTGAATCAGCTTATTACAGAGCTTTCTTCAACTCTTCCTCAAGCTGAGGAACCGCTTCAAACAGGTCGGCAACCAGACCGTAGTCTGCAACCTGGAAGATCGGTGCTTCCTCATCCTTGTTGATCGCAACGATCACTTTGGAATCGGACATGCCTGCCAAGTGCTGAATCGCACCGGAAATACCAACCGCAACGTAAAGCTGCGGCGCAACGATCTTGCCGGTCTGACCGACCTGCATGTCGTTCGGTACGAAGCCGGCATCAACAGCTGCACGTGATGCGCCAACTGCCGCACCCAGCAGATCAGCAACCTGCTCCAGCATTTTGAAGTTTTCGCCGTTCTGCATGCCGCGGCCGCCAGAAATGACGATACCCGCGCTGGCCAGATCAGGACGATCAGATTCTGCAACCTGCTCGCTCACGAAACTTGAAACGCCCGCGTCCTGTACGTTGTCCAGTGCTTCAACAGCAGCAGAACCGCCTTCACCTGAAACAGGATCGAAACCAGTAGGACGAACAGTGACAACCTTGATGCTGTCGCTGCTCTTAACGGTTGCGATCGCGTTACCCGCATAGATCGGACGAACGAAGGTATCTTCAGATTCAACACGCACGATGTCAGAAATCTGCGCAACGTCTAGCAGCGCAGCAACACGCGGCATGAAATCTTTTCCGGTAGTGCCGGCAGCCGCAAAAATGTGGCTGTAGCCTTTACCGAGATCGGCAACCAGCAGACCCAGGTTTTCACCCAGAAAGTGACCGTAAACAGCGTTGTCTGCTACCAGAACCTTGCTTACGCCTTCGATCTTGCCAGCGGCTTCGCCTACAGCGCCGCAGTTTTCGCCAGCAACCAGCACGTCGATATCGCCACCGACAGCTTTAGCCGCAGCCACGACGTTCAGAGTCGCCTGCTTCAGGCTGCTGTTGTCATGTTCAGCAATTACAAGGATGCTCATTTAGATCACCTTCGCTTCGTTCTTCAGTTTATCGACCAGCTCTGCAACATCTGCCACCTTGACGCCCGCTTGACGCGAGGCAGGTGCTTCTACTTTCAGAGTGGACAGACGCGGCGCCAGCTCAACACCAAGATCAGCCGGAGTCATGCCGTCCAGCGGCTTCTTCTTGGCTTTCATGATGTTTGGCAGCGAAGCGTAACGTGGCTCGTTCAGACGCAGGTCGGTGGTTACAACCGCTGGAAGGTTCAGCGCAACAGTCGTCAGACCGCCGTCTACTTCCCGTGTAACGTTAACCTTGTCGCCTTCGACAACCACTTCTGAAGCGAATGTGCCCTGACCCATGCCTGTCAGTGCAGCAAGCATCTGACCGGTCTGGTTGTTATCAGTGTCGATGGACTGCTTGCCGAGGATAACCAGCTTGGGCTCTTCCTTTTCGACAACTGCTTTAAGCAGCTTGGCAGCTTCAAGAGACTGAACTTCTTCATCAGTCTCGATGTGAATACCACGGTCAGCGCCCAGCGCAAGTGCAGTACGGATCTGCTCCTGGCAAGCTTTGGCACCGATGGAAACCACAACGATCTCGGTTGCGACACCTTTCTCTTTCAGGCGAACCGCTTCTTCAACAGCGATTTCACAGAAAGGGTTCATCGCCATCTTGACGTTGGCAAGATCAACACCGGTGTTGTCCGGCTTGACGCGCACCTTTACGTTGTAGTCGATTACTCGTTTTACAGCGACCAGAACCTTCATAGATTCCTCGTTCTTCTACGATGGGTTTAATGACTCGCAATCAATAGCGCTCAAAATCGGCCTTGAAGCGCGCAAACGCTATCGATTCCTGTCGCATCGATTCGTCCGGAGACTCATCGCACGGTTTTATCGGGACATAGCACCTTTGGGTATTTGCAGGTAACTGCCAATCCCGACTGTCCCGTCAAACAGCATCCGCTGCATCGCAGATGCACGTTATTCCGAAGAGCGTTAGAATATCCGCCCTCGTCCAAAAGCGCCATAATACTGACGACAAAGCGCTGAGGGGTCAATAGCTGGACAGACGATGCACGTCCGTCAGTATCAGCACTGTAGTCGCACCAGAGCGCCGGAACAATGCCTGGCATGCCCCACTATCACGGGCACTCAGGACGCACATTACAATGCCATCACCCAGTGCAGATTTCAAACAAACGTTTGTTTGAATCGCGTGATGTTGTATCCTTTAAAGCTATTACGAAACCGGCTGACCAATGGAATAGTCGTTTACTCTGGCGAAATTCGTTAGTATTACAGTTCGCACAGCGATCATTGTATACCGCTCTGCGAACCAATAGTACCATTTGAATTGTTTTTTGATGACCGGAACGCTGGTGATCACGCCCTGACCGGCAGCTAAATCCGGACAGTTTCTTTGCCTGCATCAACATGTATGGTAAAGAGTCGCAACGAAATTTTCGGCAACGTGCTTTTTGAGTCGGTGTCCGTTATCCGGTAACACAATAAAAGCCGTTATAAAGTAGAGAGAACAGGATTCTTCTTCGCTGCTTCAGAATGCGCGTCGAATCCCAATATCCATAAAGAAGTTTGAGGAGACCAACGTGGAACGCGAATCGATGGAATTTGATGTTCTGATCGTCGGCGCAGGTCCAGCAGGACTTTCTGCGGCCTGTCGCATCATGCAAATGGCACAAGAGTCCGGCGAAGAACTGACCGTTTGTGTTGTGGAGAAAGGCTCAGAAGTGGGCGCCCACATTCTCGCGGGCACTGTGTTCGAACCTACTGCGCTGAACGAACTGTTTCCTGACTGGAAAGAGAAAGGCGCGCCGCTGAACACACCGGTCACTCGCGATGATATTTTCCTGTTGCGCGGCAATGACTCGGCAACCAAAGTGCCCAACGCGTTTGTTCCCAAGAACATGCACAACCACGGCAACTACATCATCAGCCTTGGCAACCTTTGCCGCTGGCTGGCTGAGCAGGCCGAAGGCATGGGCGTAGAGGTGTATCCCGGTTTTGCTGCGGCTGAAACCATTATTGAAGATGGCCAGGTTAAAGGCATCATCACCGGCGACATGGGCGTTGCCCGTGACGGCAGTGAGAAAGACGGCTACATGCCAGGCATGGAACTGCGTGCCAAATACACTCTGTTCACAGAAGGCTGCCGCGGACACCTTGGCAAGCGCCTGATTGCCGACTTCAAGCTTGATGAAGGTAAAGATCCCCAACACTACGGCATCGGCATCAAAGAGCTGTGGGACATCGACCCTGCCAAACACGAGCCAGGACTGGTTGTACACACCACTGGCTGGCCTTTGAGCGAGAGCGGTTCTACCGGTGGTTCGTTCCTGTATCACCTCGAAAATGGCCAGGTTTATGTGGGTCTGATTACTGACCTGTCGTACAGCAACCCTCACCTGAGCCCGTTCGGCGAGTTCCAGAAACTCAAGCTGCACCCTGAGATCAAAAAGTACCTGGAAGGCGGCAAGCGCGTTTCCTACGGTGCCCGTGCGATCACCAAGGGCGGATTCAATTCCCTCCCAAAAATGAGCTTCCCGGGCGGATTACTGTTGGGCTGTGATGCCGGCACTCTGAACTTCTCCAAAATCAAAGGCTCCCATACAGCAATGAAGTCTGGCCTGTTGGGCGCGGAAGCGGTATTCGAGGCGCTGAAGGCAGGCAAGTCTGGCGAAGAGATCACCACCTTCGCTGACCGCTTCAAAGACAGCTGGCTGTACAAGGAGTTGTTTGACGAGCGTAACTTTGGCCCGGCCATGCACAAGTTTGGCAATATCGTAGGCGGCGCAGTGGCATTCTTCGAGCAGAACATTCTGCATCGCAGCCTGCCGTTCACGTTCCACGACACCACGCCTGACTATGCCACCATGAAACCGGCATCAGAGTGCAAGAAGATCGATTATCCAAAGCCGGACAACACGCTGACCTTTGATCGCCTGACGTCGGTGTTTGTCTCAAACACCAACCACTCTGAAGATCAGCCGGTTCACCTGAAGCTGACCGATCCCAATATTCCGATTGACGAGAACCTGCCCAAGTACGACGAACCGGCTCAGCGTTACTGCCCTGCCGGCGTATACGAGGTTGTCGAGAAGGATGACGGAAGCGGCAAGCGCTTCCAGATCAATGCTCAGAACTGTGTGCACTGTAAAACCTGTGACATCAAGGACCCTGCCCAGAACATCACCTGGGTGACGCCTGAAGGCGGCGGCGGTCCAAACTATCCGAACATGTAATCCGGATAGCACACGGAAAGGCGACCTTGCGGGGTCGCCTTTTTTATTGCCTGATAGTCGCGCTCTCTACTCTAATCCAACTCACATCCCTGTAGAGGACGCTTATGGCCGGCAGACAGACACAAAAAAGGCGACCCCGGAGGATCGCCTTTTCATTTCTGTCGTCAGGCCACTCAAGTGCCCGGACAGAGGTCGCTCACCTTAGTGAACGTGACCGTGCTCAACTTCTTCATCCGTTGACTCACGCGCTTCAACAATCTCAACATCAAAGTTGAGTGTTTCGCCCGCGAGCGGATGGTTGGCATCGATGGTGACGGTTTCATCGTCAACTTCAACTACACGTACGACCTGTGGGCCGCCCGGAGTCTGCGCCTGGAACTGCATGCCAGGTTCGATGGTATCAACACCTTCGAAAGCTGTGCGTGGAACTGGCTGAATCAGCTCTTCGTTCTTCTCGCCATAGCCTTCAGCAGGAGCAACGGTTACTTTGACCTGATCGCCCGCGTTCTTCTCGGTCAACGCAGACTCAAGTCCGTTGATGATGTTCTGTGCACCTTCAAGATAGGTCAGTGGTTCACGACCTTCTACTCGTGAAGAGTCGAGCTCTTCGCCCTGCTCGTTGGTGAGGGTGTAATGAATGGTGACAACACGAGGTTGGGCCATGTGATCTCCTTGCGTATCGCAATGACTTTGAATTTGATGGCGATTGTGTCGGCAATCGAAAGTAGTCATGAACAGCGAAACTGAACAGAGGGACTGACGACCACCCATCCTCGTTACGAAGCAGCGCTCCAAAACAAGAGTGATAGCCACACAGCCTAACAAAGGTCAGACAATGTGTTCTACCGTAATTGGTGGTCGCTTTATGGCTTTTCAACCCCCGATTCAGGAATTCTCTGCCAATTTGAAGAAAACCCCGTTGCTCCACACCCCCAGACATCCATTTTTGGCGTCATTAGCGGCTTCATCGGCTGATTCAACCGCCAACGCCGCCAAATCGTAATAGGCTGCCGTGGTTAATCGTGCCTCCACACCATGTAGTACGTCGACAACGGGTCTGGGTTCGTCGCTATTCGGGTAATGCCCCATATGCAAGGGATGAGTATCGCCAACTATCACAGTTTCGCCTGTGTTTAGTGTCAGCGTGATGACCTGGGACTTGTCTTCACCCATCACCTCGAGCCCATGGGCAAGGAGAGGTGCATCTTCAACCGAAATGCGCCATTTTTCTACTGGCGTGACGAGATAGTAGTGCCCGTCCTCTTCGCGCCGCAGTATGGTCGCAAAAAGCCTGACGATGGCTTCCCGCTTGATCGGATTCCCTTTGAAAATCCAGCTGCCTTCCCGGCTGATGCGTAGATCCATATCCCCTGACAATTCGGGATGCCATTTCTCGATCGGCGGGCGTCCATCAAAATCGGCTGTCGCCTTCTTGATCTGATCACTTAAACGTTGTGCTTCATCGTTCACAGGCTTCTCCTCCGGGTCATAATCCCCGTTGCCATTCCTGCCTCAGCGGCATGACATCCGGCTGCTCGATTGCCAACCTTACTTCCCGCAACAAACGATCCTTGTCGCGCCCCAGTGTACCCTTGAGTACCAGGTAGTTTGATGCATGATCGCTGCGGAATACCGTGTTATCGAGCTCAAGGTGCTGGATAAAGGTTTCTATTTCACTGAAAAGTGCCGGCTGATCCAGCGGCTCAAACCCGCCACCAAAGCCCTCACGAAAACGCGCCTCGCCCTGGGGAAAGCTGACAACGAGCGTCGACAGAAAGTCCGGCTGCGTTTCGTTACACAGCTGCGCGGTGTTGACCGCATGCTGCTCGGAAAGGCGTTTGCCTCCCAAGCCGTTCAACACCATGACCGAGCTCTTGATACCTGCAGCACGCATCTTCTGAAGGGCGCTTGCGGTCGATTCGGCCGTTTCACCCTTGTTAACCCGCTGCAGCACCTCGTCATTTCCGGACTCCATACCCACGTAGAGCATGTCGAGGCCAGCCGCTTTCAGCGCAACCATATCCTCAACCGACTTTTTGGCGAGATTGCGAGGCAGGCAATAGCTCGTCACCCGCTCGAGTCCGGGTAGATGTTCGCGCAATGCGCTCAGTACGCTCAATAACCGACGGGTCGGCAATACCATGGCGTCCCCATCTGCCAGAAAGACCTTCCGCACCTGTCCACCAAATCGCTCGCTTGCACGCAGGATATCAGCCAGTACGTCCTCATCTTTTCTGGCACGAAACTTTTTCTGGGGCTGAGTATACATTTCGCAAAAGGTGCAATTGTTCCAGGAGCACCCATTGGTCAACGGTAGGATCAGTGACCGTGCTTCACTCGGTGGCCGGAACACCGGCTCGATATACTCAATCGGAAATGACGACATCTATACCCTGTCTCCCTGCAAACAAGCGTCTGTGCTAGTGTTTCAATGAACAAGACTATGGGGCCGACGCCCGCGGCTTTCAATCCCGAAAACATGGAGTGGCAGACGTTTTATGAATGACAACAACGGATTAGAGTCTGAATTTGATTTGGATCCTAATGTGAGTTATCTCAATCATGCGGCTGTCTCCCCCTGGCCACTCCAGGCAGCACGTGCCGTAGCGGACTTCGCGGCGGAGAATGCGCGTATCGGCGCACAGTACTATCCGGCCTGGATAGAAACCGAAACCCAACTTCGCGACAATCTCGCTCGCCTGATTAACGCGCCTTCTCCGGACGATATAGCGCTGGTCAAGAATACCTCTGAAGCGCTGTCATTTGTTGCCTACGGACTGGACTGGCAGAACGGCGACGAAATTATTATTTCCGATCAGGAGTTTCCGTCAAACCGCATTGTATGGGAATCGCTGGCCGACAAGGGTGTCATTGTGCGAGAGGTAGCGCTTTCGACTGGAAGCGACAGCGAGGACGCAATCATTACTGCCATGAGCCCTCGCACGCGCTTGCTGGCTATAAGCTCGGTTCAGTACGGCACGGGCTACCGGATTGACATCGCGAAGCTGGGACAAGCGTGCAGATCGCGCGATGTTCTGTTCTGTGTCGACGCAATCCAGAGTATCGGCGCCTTACCGCTTGATGTTCAGGCGATGCAGATCGACTTCACTATGGCCGATGGTCATAAATGGCTGCTGGGGCCGGAAGGATTGGGCGTATTTTACGTCAGGCCTGAACTGCGCAATCAGCTCAAACTCAGCGAGTACGGCTGGCACATGATTGAAAAACGCGGGGATTTCAGCCAGCGGGACTGGACCATTGCAAACAGTGCTGTCCGGTTTGAGTGTGGCAGCCCGAACATGCTGGCAGCCCATGCCCTTGAAGCCAGCACCGCCCTGCTCCTGAGGGTTGGAATAGATCAGGTATCAGCATTGATTCAATCGAAGGTGAACTATCTTGCAGCGCAGCTCAAAACTATTGCCGGTGTCGAGCTGCTGAGCTCAAGAGACCCTTCACGAAGCTCCGGCATTCTGACCTTTCGGGTCAAGGGGCAGGATTCGCAGGCTCTGTATATGGCACTCATGAAAGCCAACGTGGTATGCGCCTGCCGGGGCGGCGGCGTGCGATTCTCACCGCATTACTACACGCCTGAGAGCGCACTGGATCTGGCTATTTCGAGACTAAAGAGCTGCCTGGAGTAGCGGGTGGCTATTCAGCGTCAGGCAATGAACTGTGATTTTAGATCACCGCATCCCGGACCAACGATAGGTAAATCAATCACCACCGCTTGGCTGGTCATAAAGGGAATGCCGCGACGATGGCCATCAACCAGCAGCGTTGATAACGCCCCCACCAATGGCATATGGGAGACGATCATCAGCGTCTGCGCCGGATCTGAAAGCTGCAAAAGTGCATCAAGACAAAGCCCGGGGTCATCGTCGGGTGTAATAAAGGACTGGGTATCAAGCGCCCGGATATTCAATACTTCAGAGACGATTCCTGCCGTTTGCTGCGCTCTCACTAATGGGCTGCACCAAATAACAGAGGGGCTCCACTTCGATTCGGCAATATCCCGTGCCACTTTAGCGGAAGCCATCCGGCCGGCTTCGGTAAGTTCACGCTCCTGATCCAGCGTATGCCAACCTGCTTCTCCATGCCGCATTACAATCAGCTTCACGATATCGCCCTCTGAATCCATCCGAATTGCAATTATATCAATACGTTATCAGGAATTTGTGCGAGGAAGTATGAAGTCCACATCCGAGTTCTGGACAGCCATCATCAGCCCCTTGATTACCGTACCTATGTCTTCGCTTCCATACAGAATATCGTAAAGCCCGCCAACAAGCGGCATGGGCACATCCATTTCTTCGCATTTTTCCTTGGTCAGAAGCAAGGTGCGAATACCCTCTGCCACCTGCCCCAACTCCGCAACGGCATCATCCAGCTTCTTGCCCTGGCCCACTGCATAACCAATGCGAAAGTTACGGCTCTTGGAGGATGTGCAGGTAACGATGAGATCGCCAACGCCCGCCAGCCCCATAAAGGTCATGGGATTGGCACCCAGCGCAACGGCGAAGCGGCTCATTTCTGCAAGACTACGGGTTATCAGCATGGATCTGGCGTTCTCTCCCAGATTGAGAGCTGATGCCAGTCCAGCGACGATCGCATAGATATTCTTTAATGCGCCGGCGAGTTCAACGCCATACACATCGACATTGGCATACACCCGAAAGTAGCGGCAACCCAGCAGAGACTGGGTCAGCGTGCGTACATCCGGTTCCGTGGAGGCAATAACGCTTGCTGTGAGGTCTCTGGCTGCAATCTCGGATGCCAGATTAGGCCCGCTCAGCACACCGATCCGCGTCTGCGGAATTTCTTCCTGCAGGATCTCGCTCATCAGCTTGAAGCCGTCTTTCTCAATACCCTTGGTCAGACTGACAACCGCCTGCCCCGCCTCAAATGCCGAGGCGTGCTCGCGGATGACCGAGCGAAACGCCTTACTGGGGATGGCCACGAAAACCGCCTCGGCGCCCTGCACTGCCTCTCGGAAATCAGCGGTAGGCAGCACATCACCTTCTAATTTTACGTCCGGCATATAGCGGGCGTTGATACGAGTGTCGCGCACCTCAGCTACCTGTGACTCGTTGCGCATCCAGAACCGGACACTATGGCCGTTTTCTGCAAGCACCTTGGTCATTGCGGTACCAAAACTGCCACCGCCGAGCACAGCAACCTGTCGGCTTACCGTTTGATTTGGAGCTACGGGTTCAGCGCGTTGTTCAGACGTATTTTTTTCGGACATGACTGTACCGTGATGATGGATTCAGTGTCGTTCGTCGGGAGCGGGGTGCGATTGAAGGAAAAACTCTAGAGCTCTTCGCACTCCAGCGCACGTACGAGATTCTTGAATTCTTCGCGATTATGACTGTTCAGTCCCATCAGAACCCGATGAGACTCGAGGACTTTGTCCCTGACCTGCTTTTCGCTGGCGCGAAGAACAGGGATTTCCTCAAGCTCTTCGATTCTTGAGGCAGGTTCTCGCAGAATGATAAAGATTTTGTCGAAACCCATGGTCGCGATAATGCGGGTGACGTCTGGGTTTGTGGAAATCAGGGTAGGAAGGAAATGTGAACGTTTTTCTGCAGCCATGGCAATTTTGGCCAGCAAGCCCAGCGTGGTGCTGTCTATGATATCGGTTTCCGTGAGATCAATGACAACGGTCCGGAACTCCGGATTACTGGTCATGGACTCAACGAGACTATCCAGCGTCGAACACAGGTTCAGCCGAATCTCGCCAATAAACTTGAGGACATAGATGCCCTGTTGTTCAGCTTGCAGTATTTTGTAGCTTGACATCTCAGCTCGCCACGACATCCGTAACCGTCACAATAGCAATATCATCCGGCAATTCTGTGATCTCATCGAGAATAAGAGCATCACTCAGGGAGGCGATAGTGTGACGACCTCCGGTGACGAGTTCAAGTAGTCTGCTCTCCTTTTCATCAAGGCTTTTTGCCTTAATGACTTCAAGTATCCCGTCAGAAAACAGAATCAGCCTGAATGGGCCTTCAAGCTTCATTTCATATGTCTCCCAAGTCGGCTCTTCAAAAAGCCCGACAGGGAGACCGGTCCCTTCCAGAAAATGGCAGTTGCCCGCCGCATCGGCAATGATCGGCATCGGAAAATGCGCGCCCACGGCATAGGTCAGAGTGCGGGACGAATGGGTAAAAATCCCGACAAACACGGTCAGGTGCTTGCCTAAACCGGTATCGAGCAATTCAGCGTTGATTCTTTCCAGAAAGCGGTCGGGATGCAGGATATCCTCGCTGGATCCGCGCCGGATATTGCGTTGTAAACGGTTGGTCAGGTTTTTAAGCAGCACAGTGACGAAAGCAGAGCTTGCGCCATGGCCCGAGACATCTGCGATGTAAACCAGCGTGCGATCATCGTCGAGCCGGAAGTAATCGAGAAAATCACCACTGAGGTAAAGAGAGGGTTTGATCAGGTGGTCAAACTCGAGCCCGCCGATATCGACTTTGTGATCGGGCAACATCTTGAGCTGAACCTTCCGCCCTGCCCGCTGATCGGCTCTCAATTCCGAGATGCCGGCACGCAGTTCACGGTTGGCATCTTCCAGTTCGTGCCGATACACCTGGTTGAGCCTGTTGACCCGAACCCGGTCAAATAGCTTGGCGAGCACATCTTCCAATGTGCCTTTATCACGGAACGGTTTCACCAGAAAATCCGCAGCGCCGGCTCTTAACGCCGAGGTGACCTGCTCGGCAGTGGACGCCAAGTGACACACAACAACCGGCACGACGTTTTCTTCAGTATTCAGGCGATCGACCAGCGATTCAATTTCCGCGCCGCTGACATCTGCAAAAATGGCATCCGGCCATTTCTGGTCGAGTTGCAGGCTCGCGCTCTTGATATCGCTGTGAAGACTGACATAGAAACCTTTTGATTCCAGAAAACGCGTCAGCTCAGCCGCTGACTGTTGATCTGGATCGATAACAAGAATGCGCTCAGTGCGCGATCCCATGTGTACAACCCCCAACTACCTGAAGATGCGACAACAAATGGTCGCTCTATTCGCTATTCTGGCACGGCGGTGTGATATAACAAGCCTGCAGATGCAATGATCTGTACAGCGAAACCGCAAGGGGGAGAAATCCAAGGCATGCGACGCGCAATTGACGACCTACTCGGGGCCTACGACAAACTCATTATGGACCCGGTACATGGCGGCATCCCATTGTACCGCCATGAGATTCAGGTGATTGACCATCCACTTTTCCAACGCCTTCGCAATATCTGCCAGAACGACATTCTGAGCCTGGTATTCCCGGGCGCGACCCACTCCCGTTTTCTTCACAGCATTGGCGTCATGCACGTCGGGAGCCGGATGTTCCGCTCCATGATCAATGCCTACCTGCGCGAGCGCCAATTGAGCAGCCAGGTCACACTTACCATGACCCAGCTGGATGCCATCGATTATCTGGCGAAAATTATTCGCCTCGCCTGCCTGTTGCACGACAGTGGCCATTCCAGCTTTTCGCATCAATTCACACAGGCTGCCAAAATTCGCGATCTGATGGCCCGGCCCGGGCGCTTCGAAGATCTCTGGAAAGGCGTCGATACCCGTACTATCTATCCGGAAACACCGACAGAACTGGAACACGAGCATTATTCGGTCAGAGTCGCGTTCGATGTGCTCAACAGCCTCAATCTTGATGATGCCGGACTTCAGCGCGATGACGTGCTGGGCATTATGGAAACCACTTCCGTCACGCCGTCCGAGCGTTTCTGCCAGCACGCCGAGACCTTCTGGGCCTTTATTGCAGGCGCAGACGCCAATGCAGGCGCTCTCCAAACCGCATCAACTCCCCGGCTTGTGATGGACCTGCTGTCTTCAATTGTGTCGGGTGAGATTGATGCGGACCGTGCGGACTATATGTTGCGGGACGGTTTCCACTCGTCCGTAACCATTGGCGGGTTCAACCTCGACCACCTTCTGAGCAACCTGCGCTTCGGCTGGACAGTGGATGAACCCTGGCTCGGGCTGGCCATCACTCAAAAAGGGCTGGGCGCACTGGAAGACTTTGTTTACAGCCGCTATCAGATGTACCGCAAGGTTTACGCCCATAAAACGGCACTGGGCTTTGACTGGTTGCTGCGCGAGGCTATCAACGAAGTACTGGCGGATCCCGATACCTTTGAATGGGTTGATCTCTGCCTGAGTGACATGTCCTACTTTGCCGATCTGACCGATAACTTCTTCTGGGAAGCCTTCCGGCGAAAAGCGCGCAAACAGCCAGAGAGCTACTCAAAGTGCATTGTCGACCGGGTAAAACTTGAGCATCTGGATACCCGGGAGAATCTCGACGCTGACGCGCAGAAGGCGCACAGGGCATACCTTGCAACTGCACTGGGGACTGATGAATCAGACGTGGTCACCTGTACCATGCGAGCCCGCTTCTCAAATATTCAGGACAACTTTAACGGCATCAAGGTGCTGATCAGCGAGCCGGTTACCCGCCAGCGCGCACTGAAGCGCATAACCGATGTCAGCGCCTTTTTTACCAAATTCGAGGACGGCACGATTACGCACTTTTATCAGCGCCCGTCGCTTCTGCGACAGCACTAAATCAAATCATGATCATGTCATCCCTCCGGGGCTTGAGAGGCCGAGCATGGCCTCCACAAGCCCCTGGGCACTGGTAAACGCGCCCTCAACACGGCCTGCCGTCAGCCAATCCCCGCAAAGCCCGATTCGTTCACTATTGGACCACACGTGCCCCGGCCCTTCCCCTGCAAATCCTGTTTTGGCGTAGAGCCAGCGATGGGTAATGGTCTCGGTGACGTCATCCGACAGCCCGAGGCTGTCCACTGCCATGGCGAACGCGCTTAGCAGCTCGGTTTTGATCCACTCCGGATCGGCATCCCGGAACTTTTCTGACCAGTCGGCCCTTGCATGTAGTACCCACCATTCGCCATCACCATCGCGTCCCGGTTTGCTGGAGTTATTGGCCGCCCACTGCAACGCTGTGTGGTTGAAACTGAACCCGTCAGCCTCTGCGCGGGCCCCTTTCGGGAAGTGGACGATTAGCGCCCAGCATGCTTCCAGTGGCAAGCCCGCGAACACTGCCGCTGCCCCCGCAAGTTCGATGCCGGAGTTTTTCAGCAATGTGTCTGTCTGCACGGGAGGCGCGGTAATAACGACATCGTCGTAAACGCCAAGCTCGGCACCCACCGTGTCGACCAGCCGCCATCGGGAATCAGTTGTTGATTCGAGCCGCTCAACCCGCGTCGAGCAACGGACATCCAACCCACGGGACAGTGCCCTGGTAATGGCCGACATTCGAGGCACGCCGACATAGCGCATTGCTGCTCTCATGGGCTCCCAACCCTTGTCAGCTCGCTGATAGCGAAGACGCGCGCTCCACTCCTGAACACTGGGCTGATTGTCGTCGTCGACCGCAAATCGACCCAGAAACTCGCGAAAGTCGGGATTCCTGATTGTAAAATACTGAGCACCAATATCCACCGCACCATCAGTAACCCGTTTCGACGCCATGCGGCCACCCGGACCTCGCGCTTTATCAAATAGCGTGACATCACACCCTTGAGCCCGCAGAAGTTTCCCCGCGGATAAACCAGCCATACCTGAACCAACAATGGCAACGCGACGTATCGCTGGTGTGAGGTTTCTGTTCATTGTCTTATTAGTCGTTGCCATGAGCGTTGATGCATCCAAACAATTGGTTTCAAACGTATAACCAGTGGTATCGAGGTGCTGACGGGAATAATCGTCAATTTGCGCAAGTTTAATGCTGAGCCGCCTCGAGCCAGATGCCATCTGTTGGCGGTTGAGGCTAACAATAGCCGGGGTCCGGGTGGAACGAGAATCGAACCTCAGCGGATCCAGAGTAACAGTCGATGTCCCAATTTTGGAGAAAGGCAATTCAATGACTCGAGTACAGCATTGGCTACACAGCGTGCAGAGATGGTTCGATTCCGAGGCCCATTCGGATCATCTGGATACCGACAGTCGGCGGTTCAATGTCGTGCGGGTTCTACCCTTTATCGCCCTCCACGCTGTTTGTTTCATGGCGATCTATACCGGTGTCAGCGCCTTCGCCGCATTTTTTGCGTTAGGTTTTTTCCTGGTGCGGATGTTTGCGATCACCGGCTTCTATCACCGCTACTTTTCCCATAAAACATTCAAGACCAACCGGTTCTGGCAGTTCGTTTTCGCCGTTATCGGCACCAGTGCCGCGCAACGGGGGCCCTTGTGGTGGGCGGCTCATCACCGGCATCACCACCAGCATTCAGATTCTCCGGACGACCTGCACTCACCTCAGCAGAGTGGGTTCTGGTGGGCGCACCTGGGCTGGTTTACCTGTGATGCGGGATTTGCCATGAATGAAAATCGTGTTCGGGACTGGCTGAAGTTCCCCGAGCTGCGCTTTATTAATCGGTTTGATGCGCTGATTCCCGCTCTCACTGTTGCTCTTATCTACCTGCTCGGTGAAGCACTGGCAACCTGGGCGCCGGGCCTCGGCACCAACGGACTACAGTTAGTCGTCTGGGGTTTCTTTATCTCAACAGTGGCATTGTTTCACGCCACTGTTTCGATCAATTCGCTCGCTCACGTCTGGGGGTCGCGCAGGTTCGATACCAACGATGACAGCCGCAACAACTTCTGGCTCGCACTGATCACACTTGGCGAGGGTTGGCACAACAATCATCACCGTTGGCCGCTGTCCGCCCGTCAGGGATTCCGTTGGTATGAGGTCGACGTGACCTACTATGTTCTCTGGACGATGCAGAAGCTGCGCATCATTCACAGCCTCAACGAGATCCCGGACAACATCAAGAACGAAACCCTCGCCCGTGACAGGAGGTCATGAGATGAACGCATCAGAGCTTGATTTACACGGAGCGGAGAAAGTCACGGCATTACCGAACTGCCTTGAGCGATTCACCCGCCTTTTCAACCAGATGTCGTCTGATCATCTCGGCGACCTGGAAGGCGTCTATCACAAAGATGTCCGGTTTACAGACCCATTCACAACGGTCGGCGGACTGACGGCACTTAAACAGTATTTCGAAGGTGCCTACAGCAATGTGATCAGCTGTCATTTTGAATTTTCCAAGCCGATAGAGAATGGGGCTGAAATATGCCTGCCCTGGATAATGACACTCCAGCATCGACGGCTTAAAGGGGGCGATGCCATCACAGTGAATGGCATCAGCCACCTTGTCATAACCGATAACCGGATTATCAGCCATCGGGATTACTTCGATGCCGGTGAATTGCTGTACGAGAATCTGCCGGTTCTCGGCGGTGCCGTTCGCTGGTTACGGAAGCACGCATCATGAGCACTCCCCGTGTACTGGATTTTCAGGCAACCGTTTGGATTACCGGGGCCACCTCGGGTATCGGTTTGCACCTGGCACAGTCACTACTGCGAGACAATCATCGAATAATCGCAACGGGCCGGCGCCTCCAACCGCTGCAGGAGTTGGCCAGTGAAGCTCCGGAACGCGTGACTATTGCCGTCGCGGACACGACCCAACCTGATGACCTCGAGAAAACCCGAACCCTGTTTCGCGAGCAAGCGCCTGTTCAAATGGCGATCCTGAATGCCGGCACCTGTGAGTACGTCGATATTGCCCAGTTTGATGCCAGCGTGATTGAGCACAACATTACAACCAATCTGATCGGCACAGCCCGTAGCGTCGAAACCGTGCTCCCCGCTTTGCGCAAAGCACATCGGGCGGGGTTACCTGCCCACCTTGTGATCGTCAGCTCATCGGCCTGGTGGTTTCCTTTTGGTCGAGCTGAGGGCTATGGCGCTTCGAAAGCGGGCCTCACCTATTTTGCTCATGCATTGCGGGCCGATCTTGCCGCCGAGGGTATTACCGTGACCGTGGTATCGCCCGGATTCGTCAAGACACCCCTGACCGATCAAAATGACTTTCCAATGCCCTTCATGGTGACAGCCGAGGACGCAGCCAATCGCATTCTCAAGGGTTTAAAGAAAGGAAAGACTGAAATTCATTTCCCGAAACGATTCACCTACACGCTGAAGGCGCTGAACCTGCTACCTCAATGCTGGATCGACAGCTTGGCTGCGCGCATGACCCGAAAATCACAGGAAACCGATGAATGACTGATCGCCAACGCATCGCCGTTATTGGCAGTGGTATCTCCGGGCTGACTTCCGCCTGGCTGCTCGCTGACCAGCATGATGTGACACTTTTCGAGGCAGCTGATTATGCCGGCGGCCACACGCATACCCGGCATGTTGAAATCGATGGCACACGCTGGCCGGTGAACACCGGTTTTATCGTGTTCAATGACTGGACCTACCCCAACTTCATCAAACTGATGGAGCGGCTTGGCGTTGAATCGGAAGCCAGCGAGATGAGTTTCAGCGTGCAATCAGCCGATTCGGGACTCGAGTACAACGGCACCAGCCTGAATACGCTGTTCGCCCAGCGCCGCAATGTGTTTAATCTTCCGTTTCTCAATATGATCAGGGAAATTCTCAAGTTCAATAAGCAGACACGGGCAGATCTTGCCGCCGATGCGTTGTCTGCCACCGAGACCCTTGGTGAGTACCTTAATCGCAACGGATTCTCTCGTTACTTTCGCCAACACTACATTGTGCCGATGGGCGCCGCGATATGGTCAGCACCGGAAATTGTGCTCGAACAATTCCCGGTGCGTTTCTTTCTGCAGTTTTTTAATAATCACGGCATGCTTTCGGTTGATGACCGGCCGGAGTGGCGGGTTATATCCAACGGCTCCGCGCACTATGTGTCGCGAATGATGGAAAAGCTTGCGCCGCTCACCCGCCTCAGTACGCCGGTGACCCGTGTTGTCAGGCACACCGGGCATGTTGAGATTGAAGTAGACGGTCACATTGCCAAATTCGATCAGGTGATTTTTGCCTGCCACAGTGATCAGGCGCTGTCGTTGCTGGACGACGCCAGCCCTGAGGAAACCGCAATTCTTGGCGCAATCGGCTATCAGGATAACGACGTAGTACTGCACACAGACGTCAGCCTGCTACCGTCAAACACACGTGCCTGGGCTGCATGGAACTATGCCATTCCTGCGCACGCCACCGAGCCGGTATCGCTGACCTACAACATGAATATCCTGCAGAATTTCCATACCGCCCCCGAAACGTTCTGCGTCACGTTAAACAATACCGCGGCAATTGATCCCTCGCTGATTATCGAACAATTCAGCTACGCGCACCCCGTGTTTACGCTTGACGCAGTGGCAGCACAGGCACGCTATGACGAAATCGGCGGAAAAAACCGGACACACTTCTGCGGCGCCTATTGGTTCAATGGATTCCACGAAGACGGCGTGCGCAGCGCGTTGCGGGTCACTCAAGCATTCGGGATCGGGATCTAGCCATGCCGACACCCAGCACATTCAGGAGCCAATGGCTCAACGGGCGAGTACGTCACCGCCGCATGCATCCGGTCAAACATGAATTCACTTACAACACCGGCATGCTGGCCCTTAATCTAGATGAATGGTCAAGGGTCCACACGCGCAGCCGACTTTTCTCCCTCGAACGTTTCAACTGGCTATCGCTGGCGCGCAAAGATTATTTCAACCCTGACCACACAGACCTGAAAACCGCCATCATCGATCAGGTTGTAGCCGCAACAGGCTGGCAGCCTGACGGCGACATTGAGCTGATCACCAATCCCCGCTATCTCGGATTCTCTTTTAACCCGGTCAGTTTTTACTGCTGTTACCGGGCTGGTGAGCATGCGATCGAAGGGGCTGTGCCTGAAGTCATTGTCGCCCAGATCACCAATACGCCCTGGTTTGAGCGTCATGTTTACTGCCTTCAGGGCGCCGCTGTGTACGAGAGCAGCTCAGGCTGGAAAAGCCAGCGCTACGATTTTCGTAAGCGTTTTCATGTTTCACCCTACAACGGGATGGAACAGTCCTACCGCTGGATGTTCAGTTTTCGCGGCAACCAGATTCGCATCCACATGAATGTCTACGAAGAAGGTATCAAGCAGTTCGACGCCACGCTCAACGTGCACCGTATGCCGTTTACCCGCCAGTCCGTCAGAGACCATGTCAAAGCGTTTCCACTGGAATCTCTCAAGGTAGCCGGCGGCATCTACTGGCAGGCGCTCAGGCTCAAGTTTAAAGGTGCCAACTTCCAGACTCATCCGGACAAACTTGATCGGAATTCACCGGCGTTTCGTATGGGTCATCAAGATAATGGTGAACGGGTTGATACCCGCACCCCTGACACAGGCAAGGTGAGTTCATGGAGAACCTGAACGCAGTACAATCCGGTCAAAAAGAGTCTGCCAGCAGTCACTGGGCGCGCCGGATCGTGTTTAAGCAGTTGTCCCTGCTGCAGTCTGGACGCCTCAGAGTCGTTGAGTCCGGTCTTGATGATCGTGAATTTGGCGATGGGGACAACCAATATCCGGTGGCCGAGATTCACGTCAGCGATGCCTCAGCCTGGCGGGACATTCTCACTGGCGGCAGCATTGGTGCTGCTGAATCCTACGTGGCCGGGGACTGGACAACTCCTGATCTGACAGCCCTGCTCCGCTTCTTTACCCGCAATATCGATCGCATGAATGCGTTTGAAGACAGGTTCAGCTGGATCACCAAGCCCGCCTTGCGAGGGCTTCACTGGCTCAACCGCAACAGTAAAACCGGTTCGCGCAAGAATATTGAGGCCCATTACGATTTGGGCAATGCCATGTTCGAACTGTTTCTCGACCCCACCATGATGTATTCGTCCGCCATTTACCCGGAAGTGACATCGTCACTGGACGAAGCGGCCGTATTCAAGCTCGACCGGATCTGCCAAAAACTTGATCTTGGGCCGACCGACAGCGTGATCGAAATCGGCACCGGCTGGGGAGGCTTCGCGATCCACGCGGCCAAATACTACGGCTGTCAGGTCACGACGACCACTATTTCCCGTGAACAGTATGATCTTGCTCTCGCCCGTATCGAAGCAGAGGGACTGACAGATCGGATCACCCTTCTGTTCGATGATTACCGCGACCTCAAGGGGCAATACGACAAGCTGGTGTCGATCGAGATGATCGAAGCGGTCGGCCCACAGTATCTGGACAGCTATTTCGAGCAAATCAGCACACTGCTTAAGCCTGACGGACTGGCGCTTATTCAGGCGATCAATATGCCCGAGCAACGCTATGACCGAGCGCTTAAGAATGTCGACTTCATCCAGCGCTTTATATTCCCCGGCAGCTTTATCCCCTCGTTTGGCGCCATATTCGAGTCTGTGAGAAATGGTACAGACCTGGTGCTTTCTGCATCGGATGACTTCGGTTTTCACTATGCCCGCACACTGAGGGACTGGCGCGAACGATTCCTGGAAGCCAGAACGCGGATTCAGGCATTGGGGTATGACGAAGCTTTCATCCGGCTCTGGACTTTCTACTTCTGTTACTGCGAGGCAGGGTTTGCTGAGCGCGCCATTGGCGTCTCCCAGATCGTATTTGCCAAGCCGGGAAATCAGCTGGCGCCGTCCGTCACGCCATGATCAGCAATGAGTTAGGGCGCAACATCGTCAATCTGATTCTGTTTCAGGTCGGCTGGATTTATTGTGCGATGGAGACCAGCTTCACATCCGGCATCGTGGCGTTTGTTTTCGTCGTTGTGCATCTGACGCTGGTCAGCCAGCGGCGAAAACAGGAAGTGCTATTCATCGCCGCTGGCACAGCCCTGGGATCATTGCTCGACGGCATCAACCTCAACGCGGGAGTGCTGGAGCATCCGGCACAACCGGCCTGGACACCCCTTTGGCTGGTTGGGCTCTGGGCCCTGTTTATGACAACATTGCCCCATTCGCTGGCCTGGCTGGGTAAAAAGCGCTGGCTGCTTTTCATCTTTGCACCCATTGGCGGGCCGTTTGCCTACTGGAGCGCGACACGCCTGGGAGAGACCTCCTTTCCCGACCCCACTGTCAGCCTGCTTGCGCTGGCTGTGGGCTGGACGATCGTGCTTCCGCTTCTGTTCACGCTCAAGCGTGGAATAATGCCGGGGACCTCTGCTGCATGACACACTATCGTCGTTCGAAACCACATGTCACACCTGTCCTGGCTTTGGCAGTTATCGCCGCGGCCAGTAGTTTCTCGCCGGTGACCTGGGCTCAGGGTAACGCAGACAACGCCGTTTACACTTTCGCCGGCACAGCGACTGGTGTGGAGAATCAGGAGGCGATTTATACCGAAGATCATCAGGTCACCGGGAGCTGCATCAATAGCGTCTTTCAGCCCCTTGAACGCCAGGTGACCTACCGTCGCGCCGATGAAGCAAAAACCGAGCTGGCGACAAAGACCATGCGCTATGATCAATCTCCGCAGCGCCCGTCCTACACTTTTGATCAGCCCAACGTTGGCGAAAAAATTAACGTCAGAAACGAGAATGACAAACAGCTTCGGATCAACGCTGACATGGGCGAGAACGACAAGAAAACGTTTGAACTCGCGTTGAACGACCAGGTTGTCGTGGATGCCGGCTTTCTCTCGCTGATACGCCAGCACTGGCACGCGCTGAATGCAGGCGAAGAGGTGTCGTTTGAGTTTCTGTCGCCCACTCGCGGTAAAACCTATGACTTTATCGCCGAACCGGTATCTGACAGCCGCATCGACGTGACACTCGCCATCAAGATCCGTCCTGCAGGTATGTTCCTGAACTGGCTCGTTGATCCGGTTTTGCTCGGGTTTGACGACGAAGGCCAATTGACGGATTACATTGGCCTGAGCAACATCCGTAAAAATTCGGAATCCAATTACGTCGTGCACCTCCAATACCAGTCAGCCGACCTCCCCTGTGCACTGATCTCGCCGAAACAACCCTGACGCGCCCGGGGGATTTGCCACCAGTTCACAGGATGCAATCAGATCGCTTTGAGTGCGGCGGTGCTGTGATAGACTTCACGCATCACAGCCGCTGCAATTTATAGCCTTTTGAGGTTGCAGCGCCCTGCAGAAACGCGCACAAAGGACTCATCCCGTCTCATGAAAGTCGTCTCCTTCAATGTCAACAGTATCCGCACCCGTCTTCACCAGTTACAGGCGGTTATCGACACCTTCGATCCTGACTTTATCGGGCTTCAGGAAACCAAGGTAAGGGATGAGGAATTCCCCGTTGCTGAAGTTGAAGCCATGGGATACCAGGTTCACTTTCATGGCCAGAAAACCCACTACGGCGTCGCCCTGCTATCAAAGCAAACAGCAATCGACGTTCAGAAGGGTTACCCCTGGGACGACGACGAAGCCCAGCGCCGTCTCATCACCGGTCGATTTGAAATTGACGGTAAGAAGCTGACCATCATCAACGGTTACTTTCCCCAGGGCGAGAGCCGTGATCATCCGACGAAGTTCCCCGCCAAGCAGAAATTTTATGCTGACCTGAACCGCTACCTTGATGAAGCCACGACGGCCGATGAAGCCGTGATTGTCATGGGCGATGTGAACATTTCATCAACGGATCTTGATATCGGGATAGGCGCAGACAACGCAAAACGCTGGCTACGTACCGGAAAGTGCAGCTTTCTGCCGGAAGAGCGTGAGTGGATGGCCAAACTGGAAGCCAAAGGCCTGACTGATGTATTCCGCCACCTGCATCCAGACGAAGCCGATACGTTCAGCTGGTTTGATTACCGCAGCAAGGGTTTTGAGCGCGAACCCCGCAGAGGTCTTCGAATCGATCTGATCATGGCCAGCGATTCACTTCTGCCGCTTGCGACAGCCGCAGGCGTCTCCTACGACATTCGCGCCATGGAACGGCCGTCTGATCACTGCCCGATCTGGGCCGAGTTCAGTCTTTGATCGTGATCGCCCAACAGGACTGACAGGATGAAGGTCAAAACCCGCGACAGGATCATCGATGCCAGCCTTATGCTGTTCAACACGGTGGGTGAGCCCAATGTGACAACCTTGCTGATTTCGGATGAGCTGGATATCAGCCCGGGCAATCTTTATTACCACTTCAAGAGCAAAGGTGACATTGTCTCCCAGCTGTTTGACGTCTATGAAGCTGAGATGCACGACCTTCTGGTCGTGCCGGAAGATGTCGATATCTCACTCGAACAGCTGGGCATTTTCCTGCATTTGATATTTGAGGTTATCGCCCGGTACCGGTTTCTGTACCAGGATCTGGTCAACGTCCTGTCCCGGTACGACAATCTGCAAAATCGCTTTCGCAAAATACTGAAGCTCAAACGCAAAGCCTTCCAGACCTTGTGCCAAAGCCTGTCGGACCAGCAACTCATGCACATCAGCAATACCCAGCTTGATGCCCTGTGCGAGCAGCTCGCGTTAACCATCAGCTATTGGGTGAGCTTTGAAATGCTGTCCCATCTGGAAGATAAAGACAGAGTCGATCTCGGCCGGGGCGTGTTTCAGATGATCACACTGATTCAGCCCTATCTTGTGGAAGACGCCCGCGAACAGGCTGCCATGATGGCGGAGGAATACCTTTAAAGCGGTGATGGCGGAACCCGCAAGTGTGATTCCGCGGTCTCAGTATTACTTTTTCTGTTTACGAATGGATTTCAGCTCGGCTTCAAGGGCTTCAATGCGCGCTTCGAGCGATTCGATTTCTTCCTTGCGATGAATCCCCAACCGCCGCAAAGCTCCCGAAACACGCTGATCGAACAATCCCTCCAGGCGGTCCCAGGTGCCCGTTGCACGCTCTTTTACGTCTTCAACTCGCCCTTCGACATTTTTGACATGCCGCCCCACAACACCCCGGGTTTTGTTCTCGAGCTCTTCGCCTTCATTCACCAGGCGCTCAAAGAACTTTCCGGCGTCTTCTTCCGCCTTGGTGTAGGCGCCCAGTCCCGCGAGCCATATCTGGCGCGCAGACCCTTTAATCTTGTCTGCAAGCTGAGCATTGTTCTCAGACGATTCACTGTCGGTTAATTGATCTGTGATGTCTGAATGATCGGTATCACGCTTCTTGTCAGTGCTCATTTGCCTGTTACTCCGCCGGCCAACTATTGGGCATTAAACGCTATGGGGATAATGCCCTCCATTGTATTACATCCTCGACGACGTTTCAGCGACAAGGCGGCCCCTTTACACTGATTGAACACTCTGCCGATCCAGCACCAAAGCTCGGATTTTTGCTATCCAAACCTGCCCGGAAAATAGCGGCATTACAGGCACTTGAAAACATCGGTTCCCCAGCGCTATAAAACAGAGCCACTTAGAAGAAAATGTTTTCAATTCGGACATGTAAAAACTTGTGATGCTCAAAATATGATCAATACTCAAAGTGCTGGTATCCCTGCTGATACCAGTTGTCTGGAAGTCTTTCATGGATACTACTCGCACGCCTCTGCCCGGCCACCCGTGCCGGGCTTTTTTCTGCCCTCTGAACTAAAGCATTTCCCCTGGTTCGACTTCGGTTTACACTTTGTTATATGAATAGATCTTTTTTGAATAACTATTCAGAAAGCAGCGCAGACACGTGATATCGTCAACCCGTACACAGTTAAGCGGTCACGTGAATAACTCATTTTCCAGGTAAGCATGAGGTGAACATGACCCACCAACCTCAAGTCACACCGTTTTTGCATGAGGATACCCACACCTTCAGCTATGTGGTGAAAGACCCTGCGAGTGAACATTGCGCAATTATCGACTCGGTGACTGACTTTGATTACGCCGCTGGAGGGGTCACCTTTGGCTCAGCAGACACGATTATTGAATGGGTGAAAAGTCAGGGCCTAATTGTCGATTGGGTGCTGGAAACCCACGTCCATGCTGATCATTTATCTGCCGCCCCCTATATTCAGGCAGCACTGGGCGGCAAAACCGGTATTGGCGAACATATCTGCGCGGTGCAGTCGGTTTTCGGCTCAACATTCAATGCGGATTCGGCATTCCATCGCGACGGATCGCAATTTGATCACCTGTTTAAAGACGGTGATCAATTCCATATCGGTCAGCTTAAAGGCACGATTATTCACACGCCGGGCCACACGCCAGCCTGCCTGACCTACGTATTCGGTGACGCGGCGTTCGTGGGTGATACGCTGTTTATGCCGGACTACGGCACAGCCCGCTGCGACTTCCCCGGTGGAGATGCCGCAACGCTCTACGAGTCGATCCAGAAGGTGCTCAGCCTGCCAGATGAGACCCGTTTGTTTCTATGTCACGACTACGGCACTGCGGAGCGGCCGGCGCTGTCATCCGAGACAACGGTTAAAGCCCAAAAGCAGTTAAACGTTCACGTACATGAAGGCATCAGCCAGGATGCATTTGTATCCCTTCGCGAGGAGCGTGACAGAACACTGGGAATGCCCCGGCTTATGCTACCTTCGGTTCAGGTAAACATGCGTGCCGGCCATATGCCGGAGCCCGAAGCGAACGGCGTGCGCTACCTGAAAATTCCGCTCAATTGTTTTAACTGAATTTCCATTGCAGCGAGCAAGGATTCAATGCGCTGCAAACCTTTCGGACCCGGACTGAGGAATTATTCTATGGATATTCGCAAACTCGACGACACCCTGTCGGTGTCCCCGCAAGTGACCCCAGCAGATGTTGAACAGATCGCCAAAGCGGGTTTCCGCACGCTGATTTCAAATCGCCCTGAAGGCGAAGGTGCTGACCAGCCGGCAACAGACGAATTAGCAGATGCAGCCCGCAAACACGGGCTCGACTGGGTTTACATGCCTGTCGCCCCCGGCAATATCACGGATGCAGACATTGCGAACTTTCGCCAGTTTCTGGAAAGCGCGGCAGGCCCTGCACTTGCTTTCTGCCGTACCGGCACACGCTGCACCAAGCTCTGGGCCTTCTCAAATGCCCAGCGTGGCGATATCGATGCTCTGCTCCGGACCGCCAGCGCCGCAGGTTACGATCTGACCGATCAGCGTGAGCGCATGGTCGGCCTGGCAAACACGCGCTGAGGAACAAGGCCTGGCAATGAGGCGAAAGTTACAGGCGCTCCTACCGCCCCTGAGCTGGCTGGCGCATTATGACACCCGCGCCTTCGGGCGCGATCTGCTTGCTGCAATCATCATGACGGTACTGGTGATTCCGCAGTCGCTGGCCTATGCGATTCTTGCCGGAATGCCGCCAGAAGCCGGCCTGTATGCCAGCATTCTCCCGGTAGTGGCTTACTCGATCTTTGCCAGTAGCGCGACACTGGCCGTTGGCCCGGTGGCCGTTATTGCGTTGATGAGCGCAACCGCAGTAGGCGAAATTGTCAGTCAGGGGATTGCTGGATACGCCGCTGCGTCAATGATGCTGGCGTTGATGTCCGGCGTGATCCTGGTTGCAATGGGCACATTCAGGCTCGGGTTTATCGCCAACTTTATCAGCCATCCTGTCATCTCCGGCTTCATCTCGGGCTCGGCTCTTTTAATCATCATCAGCCAACTCATGCCATTGCTCGGGATTGACGGCGGCGGTCGGACATCAGTTGAGATGGTCACCACACTGGTAACCGGGTCCGGTGATGTTGATCCGGTAACAGCGATCATCGGCGTCTGCAGCATTCTGTTTCTGTTTCTCGCGAGCAAATATGCCGCCAAAGGCCTCTCAGCAATCGGTTTACCCGGCGCCGCTGCGCTGACAATTGCCAAGCTTGCCCCCATGATCGCAGTGATCGTCTCAACGCTTATCGTGGCTGTCAGGGGCTTGTCCGATAATGGGGTGGCCGTGGTTGGCCAGGTTCCCGGCGGGTTGCCCCCACTGGCAGTACCTGTATTCGATCTGGCTCTATTTGAGGCACTTTTGCTACCCGCTGCGCTGATCAGCCTGATTATCTTTGTTGAATCCACCGCCATTGCCCATCGACTCGCATCGAAGCGTAATGAGCGCGTCAATCCCAATCAGGAGCTTGTGGCGCTTGGGGCCGCCAATATTACGGCCGCGATCGCCGGAAGCTTTGCGGTGGCCGGGGGGTTCTCAAGGTCAGCGGTGAATGCCGCCGCCGGGGCCCAGACTCAAGTGGCAGGCGTACTTACCGCATTGGGCATCGCACTGGTGACCTTATTGCTGACAGACTGGCTCTATTACCTGCCCCGGGCAACGCTTGCTGCCGCGATTATTGTCGCAGTCAGCAGTCTGGTGGACATTCGTGCTATCCGTGCGGTTACGCGTTATTCCCGTGCCGACGGAACCGCACTTGTGATCACCTTGCTGGTCACCGTTTCGGTGGGTGTAACACCGGGTATATTGTCTGGTATCGGGCTTTCACTGCTGCTGTACCTCCACCGCACCAGCCGCCCCCATACAGCGGTGGTCGGCCGTATCGCGGGAACAGAGCACTTCCGTAACATCTCACGCCATCAGGTAGACACCGTCCCGCATACACTTATTCTCAGAATCGATGAAGGGCTGTACTTTGCAAACGCCCGCTATCTCGAAGACCAGATTGCACAAGCGATTGAGCACCATCCCGACGTCAACAACCTGGTGCTGATGTGCACCGCCGTAAATCATATCGATACGTCAGCCCTTGAGACACTCGAAGCGATTAACACCCGCCTTGAAGCATCCGGCGTCCGCTTCCACTTGTCTGAGGTGAAAGGCCCGGTGATGGATCGTCTGCGGCAGAGCGATTTTCTGGCTGAACTTTCAGGTGAAGTGTTCCTTAGTACCTACGATGCATGGAAAGCACTTTGCGAATCGAACAGGTCGTCTGTTGCAAGTAATAGCGCAAACATTTAAAAAACTAATCCTTTCAGCCCAAAATGACGTAATGTCTGCATCTGCAATGATGTCTCAGAGGCTACGTTTTAACCTCACGTCACTTAATCCGACGTTGTACCACGCTCAATCTGTTATGGAAGTTGAACATGCATTATCGGGGACCTGCCGGATTCAGGCATGAACAGGCCGAAAAAATCGGCGTACTCATCACCAATCTCGGCACGCCGGATGCGCCTACATCAAAGGCCCTGCGTCGATATCTGAAGGAGTTTCTGTCAGACCCGCGTGTAGTCGAGGTACCGCGTTTTTTGTGGTGGCTCATTCTCAACTGCGTCATTCTGGTCTTCCGGCCAAGACTTTCCGCCAAGGCCTATAGCAAGGTGTGGCAGGCCGAGGGCTCGCCCCTGCTTTTGCATACCGCACGCCAATGCGAACAGTTGAGGCAAACGCTTACCAAGACTCATGGTGACAAGGTCGTGGTCGCTTTTGCGATGCGCTATGGCTCACCTGCCATATCAACGGTACTGGAACAATTGCAGCGCGAAGGCGTGACAAAACTGCTGGTTCTGCCGTTGTATCCGCAGTATTCAGCCTCCACATCCGCCTCGACTTTCGACGCCATTGCAGCCGACTTTACCCAACGTCGCTGGCTGCCGGATTTTCGCTTCGTCAGCCACTATCATGACTATCCTCCCTACATCGAAGCGATGGCGACACATATTCGCGCGCACTGGGATAAGCATGGGCGGAGCGACAAACTCATCCTGTCTTACCACGGCATCCCGAAAAAATACCTGCTCAACGGCGACCCATACCATTGCGAGTGCCATAAAACATCGCGACTGCTGGCTGAATGCCTTGGTCTGGATCCAGCCGATTACAAAACAACGTTCCAGTCACGGTTTGGTCGCGAAGAGTGGCTGACGCCCTATACCGACGAGACCCTGAAAGCCCTGCCGGAACAGGGCGTGAAATCGATCGATGTTTTCTGCCCCGGCTTTTCCTCGGACTGTCTGGAAACCATTGAAGAAATCGACGAGGAAAACCGCGGTTACTTCATGCAGGCCGGCGGCCAGAAATTCAGCTATATCAGCGCGCTTAACGCCGAGCCTCACCACATAGCGGCACTGGCGCAATTGATCGAAGCCAACCTGCGGGGCTGGTCAGTACCGGAAACCCGTGACGTGGCGCTACAAGCCCGTGCAGCGCGGGCTAAAAGCCAGGGCGCAGCTATATAAAGCGTCGCCATTAACGCTATACGTCGGGAAGAAATACCGGTATTCAAAAAAAATTGCTCTGAAGGGTGGCAATGTCCTGCCTATAACCTCTAAGTTATATCTACAACGGTTACTCGTGCGAATGGGCGTCTGCCCCGGCATATCAACCAGGAGAAGACTTATGAACAACGCTGAACTTCAGGCTCTCAAGGAAAAATACGTCGCTGCCGGCGCAGCCAGTCCGAATACGCAGTTCGCCGACCGCGCGGAGAACGCCCAGATCTGGGATGCAGACGGAAAGCGCATGATTGATTTCGCCGGCGGTATCGGTGTTCTCAATATCGGCCATCGCCACCCAAAAGTGGTTTCGGCGGTCAAGGCGCAACTCGACAAAGTTATGCATACCTGCCAAACGGTCATGCCTTACGCGCCATACGTTCAGCTCGCGGAAAAGCTCTGCAAAATCTCCCCTGTCACCGGTGACAGCGCCAAAGCCTGCATGTTTAACGCCGGTGCAGAAGCACTCGAAAATGCCGTCAAGATTGCGCGCAGCGCGACAGGTCGCCACGGCATCATCTGTTTCGACGGCGGCTACCACGGCCGCACTATGATGACCCTGGCCATGACGGGCAAAGTGCTGCCCTACAAACACGATTTCGGCCCAATGCCCGGCGGCGTTTTCCGTGCGCCCTTCCCCGTGCCCTACCATGGCATTACCGAAGAAGACTCTCTGGCCGCACTCGAAATGCTGTTCAAAACCGATATCCCGGCGAAAGATGTGGCCGCTATCGTGATTGAAGTGGTTCAGGGCGAAGGCGGTTTTTACATCGCGTCACCCGGCTTCATGCAAGCGATCCGTGCGCTATGTGACGAGCACGGTATCGCCCTGATCGTTGACGAAGTTCAGTCCGGCTTTGGCCGTACCGGCAAGATGTTTTCGGTTGAGCACTGCGACGTGAAACCCGACATCATGACCATGGCCAAGAGCATGGCCGATGGCATGCCGATTTCCGCGGTTGTCGGCAACGCCAAAATGATGGACTCGTCCGGCCCGAACAGTCTTGGCGGCACCTACAGTGGTAACCCGCTGGCCTGCGCTGCAGCACTTGCAGTGATGGAGGTCTTTGAAGAAGAAAACATACTCGAGCGTAGTGTGGTGTTGGGCAACAAACTGCACCAGCGCCTCACGCACTGGCAGGAAGAGTTCGAGCACGTTGATAACGTGCGCAACCTCGGCCCCATGGCGGCATTCGAATTTGTCACCGACAAGAAGTCCCGCAAGCCGGATGCCGCAATGGCCGGCAAGCTGTCGAAAATGGCCCAGGAAAAAGGACTTATCCTTCTCACCTGCGGCCTCTGGGGCAATTCAATCCGGGTGCTGATGCCTGTTACCATTGAGGACGACATCCTCGAAGAAGGCCTCGGCATTATTGAGGAATGCCTGAAGGCGCTCCACGGCTAACGGCATCAAGTCAATAATTACCGGCTTTGCAGCGGGCTCAAATGCCCGCTGCATCCATTCAGCTCCACGCCTTTAACCTTTGCGCGATCTAAGCGCTACCCGCCAGCTTGTTAGCAAATGCCAGATTTTCGCTAATACCTGACTGATTCAACCTGGTCACATGAACACGATCAGCCTTCAGCTTTGCCTTCCCTTTTGCTTCAGTACTGATACTCGCCAGGCCCGAAATCGATAATTCAGATTCGTTATCAACATGGACGATGCCGGCAGACAGCGAAATCAACGGAAATTCCTTCAGCTCGCCATCACGATCAACGGCAGTTACCTTTCGGGCATCACGGATATTCGCCGGATATCGGCTACGTGCCTCTGCTTCAAACCGGGCCTGTACTTCGCGGCAGATTTCCACGACGTGTTGGCTGCAGGAAAAGACCACGAAATCATCACCACCAATGTGGCCAACCCAGTCCGTTGGCGCGCAAAAGGCATCAGTCAAATGTTGAGCCAGTGACAGAATCAGCTCATCGCCCAGACTGTAGCCGAGAACATCATTAAACGGCTTGAAATGGTTGATATCGAAATAAACACAGGAGAACGGCCGAGCATGCTGCAACCGCCATTCTGATTCCTGCTGAATCATTACGTTGCCCGGAAGCTGACTGAGCGGATTCGCATGTCGGGCTCGATCGACGCGCTGGCGAGTCATCATCTTAAGCAAGGTTCGTGTCGAGCCAAGTCCAAGATAAAGATCATTCTCGGTAACAACAAAATGTTGTTTCAAATAATAGAGATCGTCTTCAAGTAATGATTGGCTCACGGCTTCCAACGACTCATCACGCCCCACCACGAGCGCATCGTGCGCCATCAGTGTGGTGACCGACTTTTTTTCATTTAAAGCGCGCCCATAAGTGGAGCTGAACACCTCCATCACCCGCCATTTGTGAAGCAACCCCACTGGCCGGCCAGTGTCCACGACCGGCAAGGCAAAAATAGAAGGCTCCGTCTGTAACCTGCGCCAGGCATCACCAAGCGTGTTGTTTGGCGACAAAGGTTCAATAGGCTGGCTCAGAAGGCCTGCATTTATAACCCGCTCATGACGGGGCCTCTCAAAAGCCGGGCCAATTGCATCCAATACGGCCGCGGGAAACGGGTTGGGGCGACCCACCAGAAAGCCCTGGATAAGGTTGATGCCCATCGAACGCAATAGTGAGAGTTCTGCTTCGGTTTCCACGCCCTCCGCAATCAACTTGCAACCCAGCCGCTCACATAGATTGACGACCGAACGCACAAACTCCTTCTTGACCAAGTCCTTGTGGATATCGCTGATGAAATGTCGATCGACCTTAACGTAATCCGGTTGAATTTCATGCCATAGCTTTAACCCCGAGTAGCCAGAACCGAGATCATCGATCGCGATCTGGAACCCTCGCTTCTTCAGGCTTAACAGGCTGGTTTTCAGCGCGTCCGCGTCGACAACCGGATACCGTTCAGATAGCTCGATGACCACTTCCGTTGGACGAATACCATGGGCCGTCAATAAATCTTCAAGGCGCTGCTCCGACAGGTTCTCCGGTAAAAGTAACCCTGGCGACACATTCACGAAGACCGGCTGGTTCATGCCATTTCGAAGGCAGGTTCTGCCGGCCTGATGGAGGCAGACGCGCTCCAGCGCTTCAACCTGCCCGCACTGCTCACCTGCCTGGAATAGCGCGGGCGCCGCATGCAAAGGGCTATCGGATGGGCCGCGCGTTAGCACTTCGTAGCCCACGACTATGCGCCGCTGGCAGTCGACAATAGGCTGAAATAATGTCGTTACCAGCTGTCCTTCGATAATGCGTTGCAACTCTCTCGCCTGATCGCCTGAAGTCATCACATGCCTCCGAAACTGAGCGAATGCCTGGATTCCCCGTTCTCCGTTCCCGCAACGATGGCCGGTCTCACTGGCTGTTGGTCTGGAAACGGGCGATTAGCGCCTTGAGCGAAACAGATTGTTCGCGCAGCTGGGACCCAACGGCTGATGTATTACCCACATTTCGCTCGAGCCCGTTCGAGCTTTCGCTAAGCGCATCGGAGCGCCGACCGACACGGCCGATTTCTTCCCGCTGCGCCATGATGGACTCATCTACTTCATCACTGAGGTGTTTTAGGTCGTCAAAGGTATGCTGCAGTGCAACCAGATGGCTTTTGAGGTCGCCGAGCGTTTCGCGGTTTCCGTCGCCAGCCTTACGTGTCTCATCCAACAAGCCGTTGGCCTGATCAACCTGTGAGACGAGTTCTGTTACCCATTGCCGAATCTGGCTTGTCGATTCCCCGGTGCGGCGCGACAGGCTCCTGACTTCGTCCGCAACAACAGCGAACCCGCGCCCCTGATCTCCTGCCCGAGCTGCCTCAATTGCTGCATTGAGTGCAAGCAAGTTGGTTTGCTCTGCAATATCTGCGATCACGCTGATCACTTGTTCAATCTTGACGCTGGAGCCCCGCAAAGCTTCGATTGCATTGGCAACCCGGCCTATGACTTCAACGGCGTGTTCAGCGGCGTGTTCGCTTTGCCGGAGCTGGTTCTGGACGTCGCCGTTGCCCTCTACAGCATCACTGACCTTGTCTCGCGATACCTGAGCGGAATGTTCAATTTTGGCAGTGCGATCTGTAATCACTGCCATCGACGACACGACATCCCGAATCTGCTGGTTGGTGTTGTCCGTAGACGCCCTGACCTCTTCAGATTGCTGTTCCAGGGTATGCGCCCGTTCCTCAAGAGCATTTGAGGCGACCGTCACATCACCAATAAAATCGGTGAATTTTGCGATCAGACCATTGATGGCCTTTGCAACAGACGACACCTCGTCATACCCATCGCTCGGGAGTTGCGTTGAAAGATCCGCATTTCGCTCCATTTCGCGAAGGCGGCCTGCAATCAGCTGCAAGCGTGTGGTGACAGTGCGGCGCAGCCAATACGTCATCGCAAACACTGCAACCAGGAAAATCAGGGCACCCATTAAAAGGAAGTTCTTCTGCTGATCCAAAAATTCCAATAACCCCTCTGCCCCCGCGTCTGCTCTTTGGCGCCCCAGCGTGCGTTGTTCATCTATGGCAGCAAGCATCGGGTCAATCGCGGGATACAGATTGAAATCAACAACCTTACCGACAGAGTAATAGCTTCGCTCGTCGATCCCTTTTCCCATCAGCGCAAGCAATTCAAGTACGGCGTCATGAGTTTGTTGGTGATCGTCCGCCCATTGCTCCAGTCTCGGGTTATGCCTCGCAATCTCCCATTGGACGCTGATCTCATCAGTAATCCCGGCAAACCGTTCAGTGACTTCGTCCCAGAGCAGAAGCTGTGATTTGATCCGGTAGGCGATGTCCAGGAGTTCTCTGTGGCTCTGATCCAGGTCGTTCAGCAACCACACATCAGCCATTTCCTCCCTGACAAGGTGATCAGTTTCATTTTTAGCTTCCGTCACCACTGCCATCGCTATCCATGCGAGTGCTCCAAGAGCAAAAACCGAGACACCGGAAAACAGTACAAGTCGAAGCCGGACAGTTAGTCGCATAGCATAAGAGCCTCTCAGATGGTCAGGGGCAGCCTATGCCGACGACATGACAGTTTTGTTTCAATTCATTCAAAAACGGAGCAAAAACATCAAACTAAACGATGTTTTACGTGGTTTTATATTCCGATTTCATTTACGCAACACATCCTGTGCTGCAACGAGGAGTTCTCTTCGAATAGAACACTGCAGATCTCCCATGCGACATCAATCGCAAAAGCTTCCAAAATTCCCTTGCATAATTTTGTTATGTCCATAAACTTGGACATATGGACAATACAAACGCAATCGCCACCTTTTCCGCCCTGGCTCAGGACACTCGGCTAGATGCCTTTCGTCTACTGGTTCGTCACGAGCCGGAGGGCCTGCCGGCAGGCGAAATAGCCCGCGAGCTTGATGTGCCGCACAACACCATGTCGGCCCACTTATCGGTGTTATCCCGTGCCGGGCTGGTGCATTCGACCCGCCACAGCCGTTCCATTATTTACAGAGTCAATCTTGATGCCATGCAGGAGACGCTTCGCTTTCTGGTTGAAGACTGCTGTGGTGGCCATCCTTCGGTGTGCGGTCCGCTGACGACCGCCTTGCCCCCTTGCTGCCCTGATACAAGCGAATAACGAGGTCGTTATGAAGCCGATTATTTACCACAACCCCGCCTGCGGAACGTCAAGAAACACACTTGCCATTCTCGAGGCATCGGGCGAAACACCCGAGGTCATCGAGTATCTGGTCAACCCTCCCAGCCGCGCACGGCTCGTTGAATTGTTGGCCGCGATGCAGATGCCACCACGCGAGCTGTTGCGCCGCAAAGGCACGCCTTACGACGACCTCAAGCTGGATAATCCCGCGCTAACCGATGATCAGCTGATTGACGCGATGATCGACCACCCGATCCTGATCAACCGGCCGGTCGTGATTACCGAGAAAGGCACGGCCCTTTGTCGACCTTCCGAGCGAGTTTTTGAATTGCTTGAAAACCCTGTGGCGCAATTCACTAAAGAAGATGGCGAGACAGTTACCCCCGCATCCAGCCAAGAACACAACCCTGACAGGAGCGCCCAATGACGGATTCCCGTTTTGAAGATCTGCCGAATATTGCACCCGGCGAACTCCATCCTATCGACACCCATGCGCTGGCCGGTTCCGACTCACCTGATCACCCACCCCGGATTCTCGTGCTTTACGGCTCGCTGCGGCCAAGGTCATTTTCGCGCTTTGCTTCGGAAGAGGCGGCTCGCCTTCTCCGCTGGTACGGGTGTGAGGTAAAGACCTTCAATCCGACCGGCCTACCACTGCCAGATGCTGCAGAGCCCGACCACCCCAAGGTGAAAGAATTGCGTGATCTCGCGACCTGGTCTGAAGGCATGGTCTGGGTCAGCCCGGAACGCCATGGCGCCATGACCGGCATAATGAAGGCCCAGATCGACTGGCTGCCATTATCAATTGGCGGTGTGCGGCCAACTCAAGGCAAAACACTGGCGGTAATGCAGGTGTCCGGCGGCAGCCAGAGCTTCAACGCTGTTAACCAGATGCGTATTCTCGGCCGGTGGATGCGGATGATCACTATCCCTAACCAGTCATCTGTACCCAAAGCTTTTGCCGAATTCGACGCCAATGGTCGTATGAAGTCTTCACCTCTATATATGCGGATTGTTGACGTGTGTGAGGAGCTGGTGAAATTCACATGGCTGACCCGCAGCCGGTCCGGCTACCTTACGGACAGATACTCAGAGCGCGTCGAAAGTGCTGAAGAGGTCTCCCGTCGCGTTAATCAAGGCGCTATTTAAGATCCATGGGGAAGCGGTGTTTCTGAAACCGGTCGTCAGAAACGTCTGGTATTGAAGTGATATGTTCTGGAGATCAACGTGTTGGCATTTGCCATTTTTGTAGTCACCCTGATATTCGTGATCTGGCAGCCCAAAGGGCTTGGCATAGGCTGGAGCGCATTGGCTGGCGCGGCAGTCGCACTTGCCGCAGGTGTCGTGAACTTCGGCGATATCGCCATCGTATGGGATATTGTCTGGGACGCCACCTTTACCTTCGTAGCCTTGATCATCATATCGCTGATACTAGATGAAGCCGGCTTCTTCGAATGGGCGGCGCTTCATATTGCCCGCTGGGGCAATGGCCGCGGACGCCTGCTATTCCCCCTGATCATTCTGTTGGGCGCGATGATTTCCGCGCTTTTTGCCAACGACGGCGCCGCACTGTTATTGACGCCGATTGTACTGGCCATCCTGGTGCGGCTTGAGTTCAGGCCCCAGGCGGCTCTCGCCTTTATCATCACAACCGGATTTGTGGCGGACTCGGCAAGCTTGCCGCTCGTCACATCCAATCTCGTCAATATCGTCAGCGCCAATTTCTTCGACGTCAGCTTTTCGCGATACGCAGCAGTGATGATCCCGGTTGATATCATCTCGATACTGGCCACGTTTCTGGTACTCGGCCTCTATTTCAGAAAAGATATTCCCAAGCGTTACTCAATTGACCGTATTGACGCACCGGCTTCTGCCATTCGCGATCAGCAGGTGTTTCGTGCCGCATTCCCGGTACTCACCGTATTACTGATTGCGCTGTTTGTGACCGCTCGCTGGCACATTCCCATTTCAATCATCATGGGTGTTGCCGCGCTGATACTGATGGCTATTGCCGGTCGTTGGTTCACCCCAGGTAAAACAGCGGTCGTGTCAGTTTCCAAAGTTGTGCGGCACGCGCCCTGGCAAATCGTGCTGTTTTCCGTCGGCATGTATCTGGTGGTGTATGGCCTTGGCAATGCCTGGCTAACGAACAGCGCGGCCGGGATGCTGACCTGGCTCAGCCAACAAGGAGAGTTTATTGCAACCCTGGGTACCGGGTTTGCAGCAGCCATTCTGGCGTCCGTAATGAACAACATGCCCTCCACCCTTATAGGCGCATTGGCAATTGATCAGGTCAACGCACCGGCGCTCACCAGAGAACTAATGGTTTACGCCAACGTCATCGGCAACGATCTCGGTCCGAAGTTCACCCCCATTGGCAGTCTCGCCACACTGCTTTGGTTGCATGTGCTTGCTGGCAAAGGGCACCGAATTACCTGGGGACAGTATATGAAGGTGGGTCTGGTGCTCACGCCGCCAGTGTTGTTGTTGACGCTGATTGCTCTGGTGGTCTGGTTGCCGGTGGTTTAAAAAATTGCTGAAAGCCAACGCGTTTGCGATGGTTTTCAGCAACCTCAACCTACCCGTTCAGGGGCGGGTCACCCAAAGCGTTGCGCTAAACTTCCTCAGAAAAAGCCCAGCGGATTCGTGTCATAGCTGATGAGCATATTCTTGGTCTGCTGATAATGCTCTAGTGCCATCTTGTGGGTTTCACGGCCCACACCGGACTTCTTGTAACCACCGAACGCCGCACCAGCGGGATAGGCGTGGTAGCAGTTCATCCACACCCGACCGGCCTGAATACCCCGCCCCATGCGGTACTGGCGATTGGTGTCACGGGTCCAGACACCGGCACCAAGACCAAACTCGGTGTCATTGGCGATAGCCAGCGCTTCTTCCTCGTCCTTGAAGGTCGTAACACCCACAACCGGGCCGAAGATCTCTTCCTGGAAAACACGCATTTTGTTGTCGCCTTTGAACAGGGTCGGCTGAATGTAGAAGCCTTCGTTGAACTCCTCGTCCATCACCTCGCGGCCGCCGCCAGTCAGCACTTCCGCGCCTTCCTGTTTGCCGATTTCCATGTAGGACATGATCTTGTCGAATTGTTCCTTGCTGGCCTGAGCGCCAACCTGAACATCGGTATCCAGTGGGTTGCCGCGTTTGATGGTCTTGGTCCGCTCGACCACCTTGGCCATAAATTCGTCGTACATGTCTTCCTGCACCAGCGCCCGTGACGGACAGGTACAGACTTCGCCCTGATTGAAAAACGCCAGCACCAGACCTTCGACACACTTGTCGATAAACTCAGGCCCGCCCTGCATCACATCAGAGAAATAGATGTTGGGCGACTTGCCCCCCAGTTCCACGCTGGACGGAATGATGTTCTCCGCTGCGCATTTCATGATGTGAGAACCAACGGGCGTTGAGCCGGTAAACGCTATCTTGGCGATACGCTTGCTGGAGGCCAGCGCCTGACCGGCTTCTGCACCAAAGCCATTAACAATATTCACCACACCCGGGGGCAACAGATCACCCACCAGCTCCATCATCAACAGAATGGCGGCCGGGGTTTGCTCTGCAGGCTTGAGCACAGTGCAGTTACCGGCAGCCAGACAGGGCGCCAGTTTCCAGGCCGCCATCAAAATCGGAAAGTTCCAGGGAATAATCTGACCCACCACGCCCAGCGGTTCATGGAAGTGATAAGCAACGGTATTGCCATCAATCTCGCCCATGTGGCCTTCCTGCGCACGAATGCAGCCGGCGAAGTAACGGAAATGGTCGACCGCAAGCGGGATATCAGCATTGAGGGTTTCACGGACTGCCTTGCCGTTATCCCAGGCTTCTGCCACGGCGAGCTTCTCGAGATTGGCTTCTATACGGTCTGCAACTTTCAGCAGAATATTGGAGCGTTCGGTAATCGACGTTTTACCCCAGGCCGGTGCAGCCTTATGAGCGGCGTCCAGTGCGAGATTAATATCTTCTTCGGAGGAACGGGGAATTTCGCAGATCACCGCACCGGTTACCGGCGTGATGTTCTCGAAATACTGCCCTTTTACCGGCGCGACCCACTCGCCACCGATATAGTTTTCATAGCGGGGTTTGAAGGAGACAACTGAGCCTTCCTTACCAGGTTGTGCGTAAATCATGACCGTGACCTCTCTTGTTATTGGCTGCGAAAACGTTCAACAACCGCGACAATGCGGTGCACGTCTCGACGACTTCACTCTAGCGAGCACCTGCGAATTTAGAAATGATCCTTTCGGAGCACCTACTTTGTAGTAGGTTAAATTCGCAACAAGTTCCAATAATAAAGGGGCTGCGATGCGACCCTTCTCATGTCATTCAGGCCTTAGTCCTTTCTAGCAACACTTAGCGCGCTGCAATGTTTCCGTTCAGCAGCCTGAAGGTCTAGGCGGTTCACGCTGTCCGGTCGCAACCTTCCCCGCCCTGCTCATGACAGCCCCTTATGCTCGGCTCCCTCGACCTCAATATCGCCACTTGGGTGAAACAGCCGGAGAAGTTCGTCATCTTCCCCATGCTTTTTTTGTCGCCTCCGCTGTATCCACTTTGGAAATTTCAGGATGTCAGTCGAGTAACGTACTGGGCCTGTCAATTAACTCCATTTAACCATGCGGTTTAGGCGAACCGGGTTGCGCTTTATCTGCAGTGGAATCGGTTGGGGGTTTTGGTGGGGCTGACTCTAGTGTTGTCGCCGATTGCAACGGCAGAGGCTCGGCCCAAGAGGATCACGAGTGTTAAAGTTAAAGCTGGGAATTAGTGAGTGACGAAACAACTCTTTCTTCTAACAGGCTTACATTTTTTCAACGCTGCATATTCTCCCTCTTTTACTAACCTCTCTGCACCTGCGCCCAACACGTCGCTCCTGTCGCTACCTTTGACACTCTGAATGCAAATGGCTAAGTTCTATTAATTCGGAGCTTGATTGTTTAGGCGAGTTTTAAGCCCTCAGAACGGGCTCAACTCAAGATACCTGAACGACTAATCCCTCTAGAATGCGGGAAAATTTCGGTTAAAGGTAAAATCGTAAAAATTATTAGACAATTTTTAACTTTTAATATTTAAAACAACCGAGCGATAAACTCAATGATAGAAGCTCTATCTATTTTATTAAGCAACTTATTCGAAAGCCAAATAGCGGGAGCGCTGTTTACGATAATATCTATAACCATATTCACCCTCTTACTATTCCCAATAATATATAAAAAATATCACCTTAAATATAGAAACCTAGAGGTGGCGGCGCAATTATACGCAAGTTTGTTAAATATTATTCCGTCTCGGGGTTCAATCATAAACTTAAACAAACACACCCCAGATCTAAACCCATTTAAGTTCAGCATAGATCCAAACAAAATAGACGAAGACCGTGTAGAAATGCACGGATATCCTAATTCCCACAACAAAATATACATCAAGCCTGATGTCATAAAAATATCGTCACATGACCTAGAGGCAGAACAGCACATGATGTCACTAAGAGATGACACTGATATCATGCCAATCCCAACTCCTTCGATAGAAGACCTTGTAAACCAAGTTGAATTATCTTCCAAAAAAACCATTTTTATACGTGGCGCAGCAGGGTTCGGAAAATCAAATCTATGTACCTACATATCCAATCATTTTTATGAAAATTCGCCAGAGGTATTCAAAACCATATATTCAATAGACGCAACCGATATATCCATTAACATAGATGATAATGAAAACCTACCTTTAGTGGACTACTTGCTATTCCAAATAAAAAAATATAGATTATCAATAACGATACAACGATGCATAGAGGAGAAATCAGAGAGACGAAACATAAACAAGAAACTAATTTCTTGGAAACAAATACAAAAAACAAAAACCGAACGCTGCTTGTTAATTGTGGATGGAATAGACGAATTAAAAGATATAAAAAAAAGAGATTCTCTTTTGGAATTTTTAGAATCCTTTATCCCAAAAAATAACTGGCGCGTACTTATTACAGGCAGACCTTCAAGCTTCCGGGAATGGAAAAAAAGCCCAATCTCAAATTCTATTTTTTTCGACCTTTTGCCATTTAAAGATTCTCAGATAGAAGAATTATCTTTTAATATATATAGCTTAATAACACCTCAAAAAAACGTAATTAAAACAAAAATAAAAACAAGAGACTTTGTTAGAAGAATTACAAATAATACAACAATTGAACTTGCTAGCAACCCCCTGTTCCTGACTCTAATGGTTCAGCTAGACGCTAGCGATCGAAAGTTGCCCAACAACAAACCCGAATTAATCAACGAAATAGTAAAAGAAATTATAGAGCGACGCTCACCAAATGAAGACATTAAATACAGAGATCGAATGGAAGAGATCCTGACTGAACTTGCGTACTTGACAATAATCGGTAAAAGCAATTTAGAAATTAAAGAAAAGATAAACAAATCGATAGATAATTCATTTTCAACAAAAACTTCTACTATTGGTGACTATTGGGACGCGCTTAGTTTTTTTGACAAGTCAGGGCTAATAATCAGAGAAGATAACCTTGGGTTTAGATTTATAAATAGATGCTACCTCGAGTATCTTAGCTCAAAGTATCTATATAGAGCTCAAAACAACACCAACTTCTTTGATATAATAAACATTGCGCTTTCCTATGAAAACACCGAAATATTTTTCTATTTAACGTATCATATAAATGATCCAGATCGAGTCTTTAACTCAATTACAGAATCCGAGAAAGAATTAAAAAAGTCGCTAGCGGCGTGTATAGACCTGTACTGCTATTCTCAAGCAAAGGAAAGAAAGCCACTATCAATTAAATACATAGACAGACTAAAAGAATCGTTAAAAACTGCAAGAAAAAGCAATCATAAAAATTTCGATGAGCTCATGCTGTACATGAAATTCAATTCACTTCGCTTCTCCGACCCGTTATCAAAATCAACGCTATCTTTCAATGAAGCGACTTGTCTTATAAATTTAGATAAAAATAAAAACTCAAAAAATGGCAAAGTAGTAGGCTTAAACCCAAAGCAAATACAAGAGCTATTATATTCAATAAACCGAGTTTATGCCGATAGCAGAGGCCACTTCTCGCTCCCCACAGCGTTAATGGCTAAAGACAACATTAAAGATGATTCCATTATATTTAAAAATAACAACCCTATAATTTACAACTCAGAGTCTCTAGAATTTAAAAAAATAAAACTTGAAATTAGAGCTAACGCAGACGAATTAAAGAATGAGATATTAAAAAAAGCAGATCGTAAAAACCCATTATCTGAATCATATTTTAAATCTATTCCCAGTATTTTCGATATCATTTTCAATGTTTGGAGTCCAAACATACTAATTACTAACAATGAATGGTTAAATTCGGATGGAGTTAAAGAAATCTATATAGACTTTTGTAACGATCATTTCTCTTTGATAAGAGATCAGTTTTTTGGCGATCCGAATTTTAGAGCGAAGCTACAGCGAGAATTTAGTGTGGTATCTTTATTTATTGAAAGCGATGGTTATTCTATTGATAAAAAATCTATCGAAAATTTTAATTATAATTTCGAAAACTTGTTACACACTGAAATTAAAGATATCGATAAGATCAAAACTCTAATAATTGAAAATCTTATTATTATATATATCTCTCTTCAATCAAACTCGGGAATAGTTCATTTTTCAAGTGCCATTCTTTCTCTAGCTAGATTATTCACAATGCACTCTTTACTAGGCGGAAAAACATCTCCTTGGGGTCATATTCGAGTAGCATATATACCAAACGTAAGGGGATCTTCATTCACACCTCGCGAAGATGATAATCGTTTCGATTATTTTGGGGTCAGATCAATATGATTGTTATCAACAAAAATGATTTAATCCTCCTGCTACACCAACGCAGCATTCATAAAAACCGGTTCAGATCTCTGGTATATGAAGCGGTTTATAAAACTTTGCGCCCAAAAATCGCACCGGGGCCGATATAGATTCGTTAAAATTTCTCATTTTCTCCCGTTTTATAACACACTACTACTATTGAGTATTTACTATGAAAACCCCAGCTATCGCCACTCTACTGTGCCTGTCTGCCTTGCTTTCTGGCTGCACGAACGTAACCGGTGACACCCCGAGAATGATTTCGTACACCGACCAGAAAACCCTGAGTAAAGATGCCCTCTTCACTGTGGCAAACGGCTTTTTTTCGCGCGCAGGCTATGAGTGCGACGACCAGGGAGGTTCTGTTCAGTTGCTTTGTAACAAGGAGCTGCGGGATCTTTATATCCACCAGACGACTGCGGAAGTGACGATTTCTCAGGGCACCGGCGAAGAAAAGGATCCGGACTATGTGCTGGCCACATCAAGATGGGATGAAGGAATGATCCCGAGTGAACTTCTCTCCAGCCATTTCTCCAATAGAGATGTACAAGCGTTTTGTGATTACCTGGAGCAGGAAACGCAAGCTGTCTGCCGAGAGCTTTAATCGGCTATCCCCCATCATTCAGCGACAGCCCCTAAGCCTGTTGATAGCGCACCCCAAACCGGCAGGCGGGCTCACCGCGCTCACGTGGTTATCTCAGCACCCTTCAAAGCAAAAGTCCGGCAACAAAAAGTTTTCTGCAACCAAATGTAACCCCCGCGCGTACTAGCTCTGACCACTCGGCCTCCAAGCCGGGAGGGAAATACAACAATAAAGCGGAGCCGCACTCCGGGCGGCTCCTGCTGGGAGAGAGCTACATGCGCGTAGAAAAGAGCTACATGCGATTACCTCTGGCATCAGCGATGGCACTGGTCATCGCGGGGACGACGCCGGCTTACGCTGGTCTACTGGGCGGATTGCTCGGCGGTGACGGCAAAAGTGCCGGCGATGGCCAGCCTTCTGCGGTCACCGGAGACGGTGGCTTCTTTAGCGAACCCTTTGCCGAACCCACCATTCAGGTTGACGGTGAACAGATCGCAACCAGTGACCGCTGCATAGTGGATGCCGGCGGCGACCTTCAATGCAAGCCAGCCGCAGGCACTATCGCTGTGCTGGGAGATGGCCGTTTCGTTTATCTGAATGCGCTGGAAGGCACGGAAAACGTTGAACTCGCCGTGATCGCCCAGTTCGGTGAAGTTTCGGTCAACGACCAGTCACGCGTGATGACGCTGGACGAGCATGACCAGCCGAGCTGGATCAAGCCCACTCCGAACGACGGCGGCGCCAATCCCGACGGCAACGACAGCACCACCCTGACCGGCGGGCTGCTCGATACCGCTGACAACACCGACAAAAATGACGGCGCTCTGTTCTGTGCCGATGTTGTGTTTCTTCCTGACGGCAGAATGATGGCGGTCGGCGGCACGGACTATTATACCGAGCCCGGCGTTGACGGCCTGCCTGTGGGCGTAGTGGAGTTGGAGGGCCTGAAGTCCTCGCGCATCTTCGATCCGGAGACCAACACCTGGAGCCAGAGCGGCGACATGCAATATGGCCGCTGGTACCCAAGTCTGGTGAGCCTGGCCAACAGCGATGTATTCGTCGCCAGTGGCGTGACCAAACTGCTCAAGCCGGTGTACCCGGAGGATCCGCTCCAGTCCGGCCGTAACGTCGCACAGACCGAAACCTATGACATCGAAAGCGGAACCTGGAGCAACAACGGCTCAGCCGCTCAGCGCTCGCTGCCACTGTTCCCGCGCATGCATCTGCTGCCCAACGGCCATGTGTTCTACAACGCCGGCGGTCAGGCATTCAATCCTTTCGGTCAGGCTTATGACCAGGCGCTGTGGAATATCGTCGGCACCTATAATCCTGAATCAAAGCAGTGGACAGATCTGGGCTATGCCGGCCTTCCGTTGCGGCTCAACGAACTGGGTTTGGACGCACTGAGCACCACGCTCAATCCAACCAATATCAATCCGGATCAGGTAGAGCGTCTTCTGGGTGATCTGGTCGGCAAGACTCTGGATGATCCAACTGCAGCAATTGGTCAGTTGCTTGAGACCCCGGTCGACGACCGTGCACTCGAGCGTGCCATCGGTTCAGGCATGCGCGGATCGACGTTCTCGATTCAACTGCCGCTGCGTCCAGATGGCAACGGTGGGTATCACGAGTCAGAGTTCCTGACGGCCGGCGGCGTGCCGACTTATGTGACGGCCGGCAGCCCGGGCGGCTATCTGCCCATTTCCTCATCACGTATCGATACCGTTACCACCAACGGCGATGAAATGGCCTACGAGTCGCGCCTGACTGGCTCGCTCAACCAGCCGCGTTGGTACGGTTCGGGCGTGGCGATGCCTGACAACAGCGTGATGGTGTTCTCTGGTGGCACACGCGATGGCGTGGTGGCTACGGGGCTGGAGGGCGCGATCATCCAGTCCGAGCGTTTTGATCTTGAAACCGAAACATGGAAACCAATGGCCTCAGCGCACCGTGAACGCACCTACCACAACACCGCTGTGCTAATGACGGATGGACGGGTTCTGGTGGGCGGCCACTCCCCCATCAACACCGCGTATCTGTCATTCATCAATCTGGATGAGCTGGGATTTGCGGACTATGCCGGGCGCGACCCGTCGTTCGAAATCTACACGCCACCCTACGCTTCCCGTGACGATCGTCCGATGATCGAGCAAGCGCCTGTTGCACTGCTCACAAATGGTGGTGAATTCGATATCCGCACAGATCGGTCAGATATTGACCAGGTCATGCTTGTCCGTCGCAAGGCGACTACTCACCTGGTTGACGGCGATCAGCGCTCAGTGGTGTTGCCTATCATAGACCGTAGAAACGACAAGGTAACAGTCAAAATGACCGCTAACCGCGCGGTTCTTCCGGCCGGCCAATACATGCTGTTTGTCAGCTACAAGGCAGATGACGGCATGCGGGTACCTTCGGAATCCACGCCTGTAAGCGTGCTCGCCGACCCCGGCAATCCGCATGGCCCACTCGCCCGGCAGCTTGACCCGGCGCCCCAGGAAGACGACAGCGATAGCAATGGAGGCCTGCTCGGTGGGCTGCTCAACAGCGGCAACAATGGCGGTTCGCTGCTGGATCCGATTTTCGACCTGAGCTCGGGCGGCATTAGCGCGGTACCCACCCTTGGCCAGCTTCGGGATGGCACGCCGCAGCTTCTGACCGAAGCCGGCGTTGCAATAGAAGGCGGTGCCTCGGTGCTTAAGCAAACCGTGGACGGCGCACCCGTTGCACTGCAAGGCCTGGTGATTGACTTTACCAATCTTGTGGGCAATCCATGATGAGCCACTCCAATCGCAGCCTGCCCCTTCGGGGGCGGCTTTTATTTGCGTTCATCGCCGCTAACCTGCTTTTGGCTGCATCCGCCCATGGCCACGGCGGTGGCTCGGATGAAGACAGCGGCAGCGTACATGCCGTGCTTGATCCTCTACCGCCGGGATTGTCATCACTACGGGTACAGCTGCGCAAGACCCTGGCACCCCAGCTATTGGTGGCCAATCCAACGGGCAAACCGCTAACCATCGAAGATGAAGCAGGCCGCCCCTTCCTGCGCATCGGACCGGGAAATACCGAAGGAGATCTCGGCACAGCCGCATTTCACCGCACCAATACCATCATGGCGCCCGGCGCAATTTCAGCCGACGCTTCCGGTGCGCCACGCTGGTCAGTCGTCGAGGCGACGCCGAATTGGGGCTGGTTCGATTTGCGACTGCGTACAGACGCGATCGATATACCCCATCAGGTCGTCGACAAAGGTGAACGTGCGTTCGTAGGCCAATGGTCGGTTCCGGTAAGACTGGGGGATACTGAAAGCGTGATTTCCGGACGCTTCGAGTACCAACCCACCGCAAGCGGAATCGTTCAGGCGAAGGTATCGGATGTCGGGGCATTGAAAGGTCAGGCGTTGGTACGTGCCATGCCGGGCAGTTCCCGTCCGGGGCTTTTCCTGTCCTACCGGGGCGAATCGCCGTTGACGCTGATGGGAGAGCAAGACGAACCATTCCTGCGTTTTTCTCAGAATGGCGTTGAAGCCAATCGTCACAGCTCGACGTGGGCCAGGGTTGCACCTGCCGGCACGCCGCCGTTCGTTGACAGTGGGGATAATACCGAAGCGAACTGGGCCCAGGTATCAGGCGGGCCCAGCTACGGCTGGATCGAGCCGCGGGCAGCCTATGCCGGTAAAGTTGAGAATCCAGCCAGGTCCGGCATCGTCAAGCGCTGGCAGATACCGATACTCATCGGCGACAGCAGCAGTCATATCCAAGGTGTATCCGAATGGTTACCCATCGAGCCGGTTGCCGGCGAGTGATAACAGTGAAGATCCCGGGCAAGTGCCAGCCCCCCCGGGATTTTTCACTTTCCGGGTCAATCCGGCTTTAATCTGTTCCATTCGAACCAATAGAACCCAACCTCCCCTGGTGCATTCGAAAAATCACGCTATAGCTGTGCACGTCTGTTCGAGCCCTGGAATTTTATGAATCAAAAAAGCATAGTGACTCAAACCGTCTAAGCTTTGGTCGGTCATCACCCTTTATTTATACGGCCCAAATTTTATTGGACGCCGTCCCGTATCTGGAGCACGCCATGGCGCTTTCACCTTTTCATCTCGCCATTCCTGTCTACGATTTACCAGCAGCCCGATTTTTCTATGGCGATACCTTTGGCCTGGCGGAAGGTCGCTCCAGCGATCATTGGGTTGATTTCGATTTCTTCGGCCATCAGCTGGTGATCCACGAGCACCCCATAACACCCTCACAGGAAAACGCCCATACCAACGCCGTAGATGGCCACGATGTGCCAGTGCCTCACTTCGGCGTCGTTCTCGAATGGAAACAATGGGAGGCGCTGGCAGAGCGACTGCGCAATCGCAACACGTCATTCGTGATCGAGCCGTACATTCGCTTCAAAGGCGAGCCGGGAGAACAAGCGACAATGTTTTTACTCGATCCTTGCGGTAATGCGTTGGAGTTCAAGGCATTCAAGGACATGGGTCAGTTGTTTGCCAAATAAGCCGGTGTGAGATCAAAAAATCAGATAACTGTAGCCAGATCAATAGCCAATATCGCGCCCTCACCTCTACCCTGTGATACCAACCCACTTCGACACAACGGACCTTTCTTTATATGGACGATACGAACTTTTCGCCCGGGCGCTTTGCAGCGCTTCTTTTCGATATGGACGGTACGGTCCTGAGTTCTCTCGCCTCAGCTGAGCGCATCTGGGCCGAATGGGCGCGAGAACATGATATTGACGTAGAGAAATTTCTGCCAACCATCCACGGGGTTCAGGCAGTAGAAACCATTCGCCGCCAGGCACTTCCCGGTGTCGACCCCGAAGTCGAGGCAGCACGCATCACACGGGCTGAAATCGACAACGTACAAGGCACCGAAGCGATTGCAGGGGCGGCGGCATTGCTTGGAGATCTGCCAGTTGATCGCTGGGCTGTCGTCACCTCTGCACCACGGGCATTGGCAGAACGACGCATGGCCGCGGCCGGCCTGCCATTGCCTTCAGTAATGGTGACCGCCGAAGACGTGGAACGCAGTAAACCGGCGCCCGACGGCTACCTGTTGGCGGCCAAGCTACTGCAAGTCAACATCGGGGATTGTCTGGTATTCGAGGATGCGCCTGCGGGTATCGAAGCAGGCGTCACGGCGGGTGCAAGCGTCATCGTCGTTGCTGCGCTACATTCTCAGCCACCGCAGAACAGGCACACGACTATAGATAATTATCAGGCACTTAGTGTCACCCAGGAAACTGGCGGAGTAAAAGTGCGGTTGTTGTGAACGGATTCATGAGCAGGCTCTTTTGTTCCGCCCGCCCTGACAGAAAAACCGATCGCGAAAATAGCGATCGGCTTCCCAGGGCTTTCAGGCAAAGCCATGCACGGTTTCGTTGATCATGCTGATATTTATTTCAATCGGTTAAAAACCTTCCAGCACAATTTTGCCAACAGTACGACCGGACTCCAGTTCAGCATGCGCCGCTTTCAAGTGCTCCGCATTGATCTTGCCGAGATGTTTTCCTGCAGTCGTGCGAATGCGTCCTTGATCCACCAGGTCCGTGACCCGCTCAAGCAATTCGTGCTGTTGATGCATATCCGCAGCCTGATGCATGGAGCGGGCAAACATGAATTCAATGTGCAGCGACAAGCTCTTGGGTTTGATCTTCATCACATCAAGCGATTTGGGGTCGTCGATGAAGGCAATTTTACCGAATGGCACAAGCGCCTCGATGTAGCTTTCAAAATACTGCTCAGTCGCGTTAAGGCTGGCGACGTGAGTAACCGCCCCAACCTGCCCGCTTGCGACAAGCGCATCGATCTGCGGCTTGAGGGGCTGGCTATGATCAATCACGAAATCCGCGCCCAATTCCTTCACCCATTTTTGCGAAGCCTCACGGGAGGCCGTCGCAATCACCGTTGCACCTGTAAGAGTTTTGGCCAACTGGATCAGAATAGAGCCAACACCGCCAGCAGCACCCACTACCAGAATAACCTCATCGGATTTCTCAACGGCGTTTGTAGACTGACGCCTAAGCGCGAGATGCTCGAACAGCATTTCCCAGGCGGTAATGGTGGTAAGCGGCAGCGCGGCGGCTTCAACATCTGACAGACTTTTAGGCTTGTGGCCGACAATGCGCTCATCCACTAACTGGTATTCGGCGTTGCTACCGGAACGGTTAAGGTCACCCGCGTAGTACACCCGGTCTCCGGGTTTGAATTCGGTAACGGTCTCGCCCACGGCTACGACCTCGCCCACTGCGTCCCAGCCGATAACCTTGTAGCCGCTATCTGCGGATACGTTCTGCCGAATTTTGTAGTCAACCGGGTTTACTGCAATAGCCGCAATTTTTACCAGCAAATCGCGACCTTGGGCGACCGGCTGGGGCAGCTCTATATCAGTAAGAGAATCAGGATCTGTAATGGGCAGTGCCTGAGCATAACCAATGGCTTTCATACGATAACCTCCAGTTTTTATCCGCCTTATTGGCGATTAAGTGGAGGTTAGTCTGCACCTCAATTACAATTCTAAAAACAGCCTAATCCCTGAAACATTATCAAGTATATTTTGACAATATGACGCTAGACGACCTGCAGGTAGTACTCAAAGTAGCGGAATTTCGCAGCATTACGGCAGCCGCGACCAGTCTCGATATGCGAACAGCGACAGCCAGTGCCGCCGTGAAAAGGGTGGAGAATACGCTTGGAGCTGAACTTTTTGTGCGGACAACCCGTCAACTACGGCTATCCAGCGCAGGCGAAAAGTACCTTCCGCAGTGCGAGCAGGCCCTGCAGATGCTCGAGCAGGCGCGCCATAATATCGTGGACGACAAAGATGCGGTCGAGGGTGAACTAAGACTTGCCGTGTCGTCCGATCTGGGGCGCAACCGCGTGATGCCCTGGCTGGATGAACTCATGGAGGAGCATCCCGCTCTAAGCCTCAGAGCCAGTATCAGCGACAGCAATATTGACTTCTACCGCGACTCCGTCGACATGGCATTGCGCTATGGTTCCCCCAACGACGCCAGCCTTTACGGTTTCAAAATCTGCACGGTACACGGCGTACTGTGTGCAACCCCCGCGTACCTCGACCTGCATGGCACGCCCAAACATCCACACGATCTCGCGTCTCACAATGGTTTGTTCTACCAACTCCAGGATATCCCTTACGACATCTGGACATTCACTCAGGGGGATCAGCAGTTCAAGGTACGGATGCGCGGCAACCGGTCGTCCAACGATGGCGATCTGGTTCGGCGCTGGTGTGTGGCGGGCAAAGGCCTGGCGGTTAAATCCTGTCTCGATATCTCCGAAGATTTGCTTTCAGGTCGAGTAGTCAACGTCATGCCGGAATTCACAGCGCGCACTACGGATCTTTGGTTGATCTGCCCAAGCCGTCAATCAATCACCCCGGCGGTACGCCTGGTAAGAGATCGCCTGCAGGATAAGTGCAGTGGCATCCTGAGTGAACTTGATGAGCGCGGCATTTTGCCAAAAGCCCCCGCAGACCAAGATTGAAGGGCAAAAGTGGAAGCCAGCGTAATGCTGATAAAAGGGCCTTTTCAGTACCTGTCGATCTGGGAGAATTGGTTTAACGTTATCCCGCCAAAACCCGATCATCCCAGCGAGGATGGTCGGAGACGCCTGCACCATTGCCAGTGAAGCGAGATCAGTCTGGCACGTCTGCTTCAGCGGTCACACGGAAAAGCGGCACAGATCTATTTGTGTCGTCATAAGAGACCATAGATAGATCTGTTCCGGTTATTCTGGGGAGTGATTAAAACTGCTCCCCAAAGACAAGAAAAACGGAGGAATGGGCTTACAACTTAGATCGCTTCGCTCGGATTGCAATCATCGCCATAAGCGGCAAAAGAAAGAGTAAAAGAGCGTTTGGCTCTGGAACTTGTGCGGCCCGAACAAGGAAACCGCCCAAATTGCTGTAATAATCTGCACTTTTAAACGTACCCGTAGCCCATGCTTGTTTTATCTTCGCATTATAGTCAACACTGAGCATTACCCCATCGGCAAACGCCGAATTACTATCGCTTTCTATAAAACCCCATGTTGATATCCCTGACCCATAAGAATAATCACTACCGATCAACTGAATGAGACTCTCCAAAGGGGCGATCTCGTCAGGGCAATCGTGACATGCACCCCATGAGGATCCAGCGTTTGTTACCAGCTGCTTCACCTCATCGAGAGTGGCAAATCTAAAGCTTGTATACTCCCCGTCGTGGGATAGCTGGTCTTCTATCTCGTAGTAGCTCTCGCCAACTGTCTCGGAAAGGCTCAACCATTCCAGCCCCGAGTCTTCATCATAGACAACTGATTCGTCGCCCGTTGATTTCCAGTCGTACTGAATAAGACCTGCCTGACTTCCGTATGACGCCAGCAACGCAAAAAGGAATACAGCGGTTTTCAAACCATACTTCATAACTACACCTTATTGGTTTGTGTTCTTTTAAAGCGTCGAGTTAAGCAAAAATAACGCCAATAAACACTGAAAAGCATACAGATCAGGCTAGTAAGCTGCCGATCGAAAAAAGAAAACATATTTTTGTAAAATTTATCGACGCTTTTCGAAGCCGCCTGGAACCATGGAGTTCCCCAATAAATCGGACACGCCCCTTCAGTTGATTTCCTCGAACTCTAGCGGAGTCCGGTAGCCCAGGCCACTGTGCAACCGTTGGCGATTATAAAAGCCTTCAATATAGTCATTTATATGCCGTCGTAATTGCCGCAGCGTCACAAAGCTGGTCGCCTGCAGCAATTCTCCCTTCAACGTCTTTAAGAAGGATTCGACCTCGGCATTATCGGTGCACTGACCCGGGCGGTTCATGCTGTGACGGACCTGGTGCTGCTTCAGAAGCGCTTGTGTCTTGTGGGCCCGGTATTCGATGTCCCGATCCGTATGGAACAACAAGCCGGGCGCCGGCTGTCGTGTCTTGAAGGCCTCTCGCAGGGTTGCCCGCGAGAAGTCGGCATTGAGGTTCTCGCCCAGCCGCCAACTGACGATGCGACGGGAGAACAGATCCAGGACAACGGCCAGGAACACGTATTTCCGGCCCAGCTTGATGTAGGTGACATCGCTGCTCCAGTGCTGGTTGATCGCCTCGGGCCTGGGCGCTTCCAGTCGTTGCCCTTTCCGGCTGAGGGTGAAGCCCAGGAAGCGGCGCTTCCAGGGACGGTCTACTGCACTCTTTCGTGTATTCACTGTGAGCTTCAGCGAGTCTTCGATAAAGCGCGTCAGATTCACCATGATGCGTTCGCCTGCACGGCGACTGCCAACAAAGATCTGGCAGTTGCACGGATGATCGACCCCTGTCTCTGTTCGGGCCTTCAGTTCACGGGTGAACCTACTATGCCCTATGCTGACTTCTGCCACGCGATCAAAGGCGATCGCTCGCCTTTCAGTGGATCCCTCCACACATGACAGATCTCCCGGGGTAAGGCACAGAGCTTTCACGGCGTAGGCGCCCGATTTATAAAGCACATCCCGGTCGCAGATGGAGGGCTTAGCGGTCACGTGCCCGCTGGCCCCGGATGTGCCACACCTCGTATCGGGTTCCTGTTCGTCGCCCCGCCGCTTTGGATTGGGCTTCCTCCAGACCCCACCTCGCGATGACGCCCTTGCCCTTCTCCTAGCCTTCGGCTCTGCGAACACCTGGCAGGAGGACTTGCACCTCCCTAGTTCTGTGCCATGCCCGGCACACACGCGAAGATAAGCGGCGGCCCGACAGGGACGTCCGGTGGAGGCCAACGGCCGGAACGAACTTAATCGACTTGTTAAGCATTTACGACCGCACTGACCACTGGCGCTTCTCGGGTTATTACATGAAACCAATCATCACCGGTCATTACTTCGAAATGCATAAGCTCTCCAGGCATAATGTCCATGAGTAAAGTTTCGTTTCTTACATAGTCAAGCAGAGTGGAAGACTTGTATTGGCCGACGACACCTTCGTCACGAAACTGGTGGTCAGTGGTCTTATGAGCGCACTCATCAAAAGCTTGGAGTAGAACAACATCATCAAAATAAACCCTAAATCTTTCTCCTTTTGGCTCTACTGCGTAGACGCCTTTAATTTCTATCCCATCGCCCAAGTCTAGGTCTTGTTTTTCATCTGACGTCACTCCGCAGACTAGTTCGATAGTCAATGTGCTGCCCTTGTAGATACACTTATCCACAAGCCATTTTTGATAGTTCTCTTTGTCTAATTCAGATTTCATACTGATGCTTAACGCCAGCAATAAGGGGCGCGCGTTTACGCGCGTCCCGTGGAGGCCCGCAGGGCCGGAGCAAACTTAATTGCATTGTTATAGCCGTGTACCCGTTGGTTGATTGCTGGCACCAAAATCAGAATGCCGACTCCACACCCGCTTGCACCAACTTGACCAATGGCGCGAGGAACCAGAGCACCGGATGAGCGGTTCTGTAGATTGCCTCGCCGGACTGCCCCACGACCAAGGCACCGAATAGGCGATTTTGCATGGAGCCGCGACGAATTGCCCCGCGACTGTGGCACCAATTTTTTACCCACACCATTGCCGGATTGAGCTGCCAATTCTGGCGACGGACTTTTCGCTTTGGCGATTCTCAGAATGACCGGTTTTGCTACCAGCTTTGAAGCCAAGGCCAACCACCATGGCCCGCAATAAAGCACTGTTTTCTATACGGCGAAGCCAGGGCCTATAACGCCTGCATAAACGGCGGCTTTTACGCAGCGAAGCGGAGAAAAAGCCGTCCGGTGGAGGCCCATCAGGGCCGGAACGAATTTGATGCACTGGTTATACCTGAGATGAGGGCGTAGGAGACTGCAACACAGACCCCACATGCAAATCCCCAGACCACTGTCAGAATGCCGAACTCAGCCATTGAACCAAATGACAAAGCTATGAATACCTGCAAAAGGCTAAAGACAGCAATGCCGGAGACACCGCCAGCTAAAGCGATATGATGCAGCTTTAGCTTGCCATACTTTCGAAGGACGTAGAGCACGGGCAAACCGACTGAAAACGAACTGAAGTAGGAGACTGCGCTCGCTACGCCAATGAAAATTTTGTAGTCAGTCTCATTGAAAGGCCATGACATAGACGCTACCACGGCAAAGAGAATCACAGCCAAAGCCGGAGTGAGCGGTGCTATTAAAATTGCGGCAACCTGCCTCATATTCTCCCTTGGGTATAACGCTGAGCACAGCGGCGACCTTGGAATGGCGACGAAGGAGCCATGGAAAGGGCGTCCGGCGGCCATCGGCCGCGTACTGCTGCGACTTGTTAAAAATTGGTCCAACTCCGAGGGTAACGCAAGCGCCAGATCACCGACGTCACATCAGCTAACCTCAAGCGACCAAGTAAGACCAGAGAGAAAAAGACTCCCTGAACGCAAATGATGATCGACACTATCAAAAGCAAAACCATTGTGACCGCAAAGAGCGCCGTCGAATCGCCAGGTTGTGCGAAACCAGCGACATCAATGCCGAGCGAGGCGGCGAAGAGGGGAACCAACGTGAAGTACCAAAGGCCGATACCGATCACGATTCCCAAACCCGTAGCCATATTTGAACAGACTCTGTAGTAGGGCTTTAGCCTTGCAGCGTCATGAAAGAATTTCCGTATGCGGCCCATGTTTACCTGATTTTTAACAGTGGTTAGATAGCACGCTTCGTTATTGCACAAACGTGACTGCTTCATGATTACGGACAACCATAGAACGCGCTACCTAGCTATAGATTTATAAAACAGTAGCTTAGCTGAGCGCTCTACCCTCCGCCATGTAATCATTTGACTTCTATGATTCGCTCACACAATAGTACTGTACAAATATACAAACTTGAAAAGGACCTTTCACGCTTGGCTATTTTTCTCCACCCCTGTGGCGTTGGTTCTGTCCTATATATAGTCCAGGGTTGGAAATATGGTGGATGATCCAGGGTGTCTCCCGTTACGGGTTTTGATCGCGGAGGGTTCCGGGGTGAAGCGCAGGGCGTGATAGTGACTCTCGGCCGTTTCTGGCTGAATTCAGGCAATAAAAAACCCGACGCCAGGGTCGGGTTTTTTATTGGCGGAGAGGGAGGGATTATTCGCAGCAAAGCTGCTTACCCCTTCGGGGCCGTCGTCGCTTTGCTCCGACGTTCCTGCGCAGGCGTTGCCTGCTCCGGTCGAACCGCGAGGGTTCTTCTACTCTGCCCAATCGGCCAATAAAAAACCCGACACTAAGGTCGGGTTCTTTTATTGGCGGAGAGGGAGGGATTCGAACCCTCGAAACGCTATTAACGTTTACACACTTTCCAGGCGTGCGCCTTCAGCCACTCGGCCACCTCTCCAATAAACTGTTTCAAACCGGCGTGCCAATCTGAGGGCGCAAACTCTAATGGTTTTCGGTATTTTTGGCAACTCAAAATCCGCAATTTACTGAAGAATCAGTAGCCAGCGTTTCCCTGACTACTTTTTGCGGTAGATGATGCCCGGGTTGCACTGGACCATTTCGTATAGATCCGGCAGACCATTGAGTGATTCCGAGGCGCCCAGAATAAGATAACCACCTGGATTCAGGGTGGCGTGGATGCGGGTCAGGATGTCGCGTTTGAGATCAGCAGAAAAGTAGATCAATACGTTCCGGCAGAACACCAAATCGAACTTGCCGAGCATGTAGCGCTCAAGCAGGTTGAGTTCCTTGAATTCCACCATGTTGCGTATTGCCGGCTTGATTTGCCAACCGCCGGACGGCAGCGTTGCAAAGAAGCTTTTTTGACGCTCGGGCGAAAGTCCCCTGCCGATCGCCAACATTTCATATTCACCTTTGCGAGCAACATCCAGAACGCTGCGCGAGATATCCGTGGCGGTTATTTTGGCGTCGCCCTTTAGCTTGCCGGGCTTGGTGCGGCGGAACTCATCGATGGCCATACCAATCGAGTAAGGTTCCTGCCCTGTGGAGCATGCAGCCGACCAGATTCGCAAACCTTGCGACGTTTTGCGCTCGGCGAACTCAGGCAGCAATTTGTCGCTGAGAATCCGGAAAGGATGGGTGTCCCGGAACCAGAGCGTCTCGTTGGTCGTCATGGCATCGATGACAACTTCCTTGAGCGGACTACGTCCCGGGCGCTGCAGGTTTTTGACCAGATCGCCCAGGGTGTCGTGACCGTTGTCTTCAAGGATCTTTCTGAGACGACTCTTGACCAGATACTGTTTGTTTTCACCTAACAGAATGCCGCAAGCATCCTGCAGGAACGTTTTGAAGGCCTCATATTCCTGGGGAGTAATTTCAGCTTTCATTGGATCTCAGTTGTGATGAAGACGTTCAAAGTATACGGCACGCGGTTCAGGCGGATCGCTGGTCGATGATTTCCATAATCCGTTCAGCCAGTTCATCGGGGCTGAATTTCGCCATGAAGTCGTCTGCCCCTACTTTCTGGACCATTGCCTTGTTAAACACACCGCTCAGTGACGTGTGAAGCAGGATATACAGCGACTTGAGATTCGCCACTTCCTTGCAACGGGTGACCAGCGTGTAGCCGTCCATTTCAGGCATTTCGACATCCGATATCATCATCGCGAGATGATCGGAAATATCCGAGCCATCTGCAACTAGCTCTTTGACGTAGTCCAGTGCCTGCTTGCCGTCATTACGCAACACAACATCAAAACCGATTGCCCGAAGGCAACGTTCCACCTGGCGTCTTGCGACAGATGAATCATCAACCACGAGGATCGGGCGGCTGACACTACGATCGGTCGCGGCGCCTCGAGTGACGAGCTCTTCGCCCACGTCTTCACGCAACGGCGACACTTCGGAGAGAATCTTCTCTACATCGATGATTTCGATCAGTTGTTCTTCGATGCGTGCAACGGCAGTGAGGTATACGTCTTTACCTGCGCCTTTGGGCGGCGGACTGACATCTTCCCAGTTGAGGTTCACAATTCTGTCTACGCCGGCCACAAGAAAACCCTGCGTGCGGCGGTTGTATTCGGTAATGATGATAAAGCTGTCGGCAATCTGCTCAGCCGGGATGGCGCGCATGCCGATAGAGAGCCCAAGATCAATAATAGGCAAGGTTTCGCCTCGAATATGGGCCACCCCCCTAACTACCGCGTTGCTCTTTGGCAGTGATGACAATTTCGGGCACTGGAGGACTTCCTTTACCTTGAAAACGTTGATGCCGTATACCTGTCGCCCCATTAGGCGAAACAGCAACAACTCGAGGCGGTTCTGCCCCACCAGTTGCGTGCGTTGGTTAACACTGTCTAGAACACCGGCCATAACGTGGCTACCTGTTTGTTTCTGTCTCAATGGCGCTTACAACCCTCGACACGACAATCTGTGAGAAGTCCGATGGGTTGCCAGCACTGTCTGTTTACCTCGGATATCGCCTTTGCCTGGCGCCTTAAAATGTCCGGCACAGATATTGCGAGGTGACTACTCATTACTATCGGCAATCACGGGGAGATCTTTAGCGCTCCCATCCCGGTAATCGCCCAAAAAAGCGATGAATCTACTCGCAAGCATAGGACATACTTCGCAAAATGCGCATCATCATTTTACGACTGTTTACCTGTATCGCCCTGCTGTGCGCCAGCCTGTCGTCGGCAATGGCTGTCGAAAAAACGACGCCGGAGGTCATTCAGAAAGCAGCGCGTCAATTCCTTGACCGATTTACTGAAGACGCCCGTGCAAAAGGTCAGACGGTGACCTACACCCTGGGCACACTGGATTCACGCATTCGCCTTGCGCCCTGCCCGTCTGGTCCTGACATTTCGTTTTCCAGCGACCCGATGCGCTCAACTCAGCCAACGCTGGAGGTGCAATGCAATGACAAGCGTCCATGGCGCCTCTTTCTGTCGGCAACTGTCAGCATACAGGGCGACGGCCTGATTGCCGCGCGCACGCTGACCCGCGGCGCACGCGTGACTGCAGACATGATCGAGGCCAAGCCGATTGTGCTCAACGATGTGCGCCGTGGCCCGATCACTGACCCGCAGACCCTTATTGGCATGGAAGTTCGGCGTTCCGTCAATGCCGGCACTGTATTTACAGCCGACATTGTGACCGAGCCGGATGCGGTCACCCGTGGCGATCATGTTATCATCGTGGCGCGCTCAGGCCCGGTTGAAGTGGAATCCAGGGGTAAAGCGCTGGCAAACGCGCATGTGGGCGAACAGGTTATGGTTGAGAATCTGCATTCATCCAGAACGCTCAGGGCCACTGTCACCGGCCCCGGTCGCGTCGAAGTGCTGATGTAGGCAATTCAGCAACAACTTGCCGATAAACGGCATAACATTGCCGCTTTGGAAATTTTTGAAAATTTATATTAAAGATTGTTGGGGCTCGGCCGATACGAAGATTAATCGGTTTACTACCCAGTAACTCATTAATCACTGCAGGTATCATTATGACAGTTGACTTTAATGGAATTGGCCAAGGCCAGGTCAACTCCAAAACCAGTGCAAACACAGGTAAAGCGGCTACTCCAGCCCCTGAAGCCCCGCAAGAACAAGCAAAGGCTCAGGCAACACGCTCGGACAGCGTCAGCCTGAGCAGCCAGGCGCGTGACCTCAAAAAACTCGAGGAACGCCTGGACAGCTACCCCGAAGTGGATGACGCCCGGGTTGAGCAAATCAAGGCCGCGCTTGCGGACGGTAGCTATAAGATTGATGCGGAACAACTGGCCCAGAAAATGCTAGATATGGATAACAGCATTTTCGGGTGAGTAAGTTATGGCCGCAATTAATGAATTAAAAGTACTGCTCCAGAAAGACATCCAGCAGCTCCGGCACCTTACCGGGCTGCTGGATAAAGAAAGACAATCCCTCAAGTCTTCCGATATGCCAGCCCTCCAGGCGCTCACTCAGGAAAAGAACCAGATCCTGAATGACGTTCGCGAACGGGCGAAACGCAAAATCCACCTGCTTGTCGATATGGGCTATAACCCCAAAATGGGCGAGCCTTCGCGCTTTATCCGCAGCGCCGGCCTTACCGAACTGAATGAACTGTGGGTGTCCGCAGCGAGCCAACTCAAGTCGTGTCAGGAACAAAATGCGGTAAACGGCAGGATTGTCGGTAACCTTCAGCTACGCCTGGGCAGGCTGACCGAGATATTCAGAGGTTGTGCTGATCAGGCCAAACTCTATGGTGCCAGCGGTCAATCGACTGCAATGAGCCACAAGACCGTACTTGCGAGCGCCTGACGCTTTTCCGGGGCTGGACAACACCGCTCAGTCCCGGCTTACATCACACTTCCCTTCTTGTTTCAGTTTCAAATTCGTTGCGCAGCGGCCTTTCGCTTAAGGTCGGGCGTAGATGGTCATGCTGGACGACGGATCGAAACGAATATTGTGAAGACTCACATTGCCCATCGACGGCCCTTCACTGCCACTGACGCGGATGTTATCCATCTGAACAAGTTCAATGCGATCCGGCAGGGCCAACTTTAGCCCACCATCGGCGAGTAGTTCATACCGGGGCGTGTCTGCATTGTAGTGAACACCGGTGATCGTAAGCTCCGAATCAAGAAAGTTCAGGATCGGCACAAAGGTGTTGGCCACCAGCTTGAGGTTCTCGATTGCATCGACAGCCGCATCGTTGCCGGCTTTGGCTTCACCAGGCATCTGACGAACACGCTCTATGCGATCAATCAGTGAATCGGACCCCTGACCTGCAACCCCCGCCATATCGTCATCACTTAAAGGCGACATACCACCGTTTTCTGCAAACAGCTGCCCTGTCTCAGGCTTTGCCAGTACCGGCGTGGCTACAGTGGCTGCAAGCGACACCACAGGCTGCAGAGGCATAGCGAACATTGCGACCAGCGCTGCCGTGTTGCGATACCGGCTTTGATGCTTGAGGACACGCTGAAGGTCACGCTCTGTAAGCCAACCTGCTGCTATCAGGACCTCACCCAGCATGGCGCCAGAGGCACGTTGCTGAGCCAGTGCATCTTGCAGCACCGCTTCAGAGATATAGCCACGATTAACCAGTAAACGCCCCAACCGGGATTTTTCTTGTTTACCCTGATTTATTTTCACTTTGTTCCTCCAAGGTCGCTTGCATAGAGCTTCCCCAAGCATGGGTCCAACTAACCGGTCTGTACAGAAACTGATCGAGTCGTTCGGTAACACCCGGTGAGGTAACGCAAGCAGCCTGTAGCGCTGACAACAATTGGCGTGCTTTTGTAAGCCCTCAAGCGAAATCTGTGACATCCCTTAATGATTGATATGCTTTGCGCATCGGCTGGCAGAGAGAACTTTGCTAAACTCCCGCCTGACAACAATGATCACATCATGAGGATTCACCATTGGCTAATCTATTTTTCAAAAACAGTGTTAAACCTTTTCGTCGTGTGACACTGGTCCTCGGAAGCGCCATTGTTGCTTTCGCATTGAACACCGCTTATGCCGCCACCCCTGCAGAACAGGCCATGCCTCAGGTCGAACTCCAAACGACGGAAGGCAATATTACGATTCAACTGCGCCCGGATATCGCCCCAAAGACTGTGGACAATTTCCTTGCTTACGTCCGCGACGGGTTTTATGAAGGTACTATCTTCCACCGTGTCATCCCCGGGTTCATGATTCAGGGGGGCGGATACCAGAAGACTCTGAACAAGAAGGAAACCAAGGCGCCAATCGCACTTGAAACCAGCAAGTCCGCTCGCAACCTGCGCGGTACGATCGCCATGGCCCGCACTAACGATCCTGACTCTGCAACGTCCCAGTTTTTCATAAACCTTGTCGATAGCCGGTCACTCGACGCTGGCGTTCGCGGCGCCGGCTATGCTGTTTTCGGCGACGTTACCGAAGGCATGGGCGTTGTTGATGCTATTGCCGGCATGCCGACAGCCAGTCGCGGATTCATGAACGACGTTCCGGTCACCCCCGTGATCATCCAATCAGCACGCGTTGTCGGTGGCGACGACCAGAAAACTGATGCACCTGCCGAAGACTGACATTCTTAATGACCGCCGCCACACCATCACCCTCCATTGAAACAGATACGATTCACTGGAGGGATGGCCACCCCGTTTCATCCCGCTTCGACGCCCCTTACTTCGTTCCGGATAATGGTCTCGAGGCAATTCGTAGCACCTACATCAACCTGAACGATCTCCCTGCCCGATTTAGCGCGCTGGCCCGGGGCGAGGCGTTTGTGGTGGCAGAATCGGGGTTCGGCACCGGCCTGAACTTTCTGGCGACCTGGCAGACCTGGCGAGCCAACGCACACCCCGAAGCCCAGCTCCATTTTGTTTCAGTTGAGCCTTATCCATTAACAAAGCAAGACCTGCAGCGGGCGCTCGAATGCTGGCCCGAGCTTGCCCAATATGCAGACCAACTGAAGGCACACTATCCGCCTGCGGTCCGCGGCGCGCACCGTTTGCTGTTTGATGGTGGCCGGGTTCGGCTCACGCTTTACTTTGGCTATCCCGTCGAGGGCTGGAATCAACTCCGCTTTATCGCAGACGCGTGGTTTATGGCCGGCTTTTCAGCCGGGAACGCGCCCGGTTTATTGACCAATAAGGCTGCCAAAGCGCTATCGGAGCACAGCCATGCCAGCACAACGCTTGCGACCCATGCGCCAAACAATGGGGTAAAACACACGCTGGAACGTGCCGGCTTCAGAATTTGTGAAACGCCCCGCTGTGAATCGACCCGGGATGCGCTTCTGTTCATCGCTGACCCTGCGCTCATTACCCGCCAGCCAACTGAATATCCGGTTGGGTCTGAAGCTGCTGCGGTGACGGTGATTGGTGCCGGAATAGCCGGCGCCTCAACAGCTCGCAATCTGGCAGACCGTGGCTATCGAGTGACAGTTTTGGCAAAAGGAGCACAACCTGCGGACGGCGCGTCGGGCAATCCTCAAGGTGCCCTCTACGTTAAACTGGGCGTGGATTTCGGCCCTGAAACCGAGCTTGCATTACGGGGCTTATTACACAGCCAAAGGGCGTACCGGGCACTATCCATTACCAGCAACCCTTCTGACGAAGAGGCATTCTGGTTTCCTACCGGCTTGCTGCAAATGGCAACTACACCAAGAGAAAGGGATCGGCAGGCGCGCTTTCTTGAGCGCAGCCAATACCCGGCCGGCATATTCCGCCCGGTGGGTTCCGAGGAGGCAACAACGCTGGCGGGAATTCCGGTCAATCACGAAGGCCTCTATTTTCCAGACAGCGGTTGGTTGATTCCCGCCAACCTGTGCCGCGCCCTGCTCAATCACCCGAATATCACCACGTGTTTCAACACTGAGGTCACGGGTATTGTTCCGGAGACTTCTGGCTGGTGTATCCAAACCCGGGGCAATACCGACAGCTATGCGCCAAAACTTGTTGTTGCCGGTGGGCACGAGATCGCATCACTGCTACCCGGTGCAGGCCGCTATCGCTTCAAACCAATACGGGGACAGGTCACATCGATACCGGCGGATAAGCTACGCGCACCCCAACGAGTGGTCTGTGGCCATGGTTACGTGAATCCTGTTACCGGAGGACAGTCGCTGATCGGCGCCACCTTTGATCTCAAAAACCCGTCTCCGGCCCCTTCCACAGAATCCAATGAAGAAAACCTCTCGACGCTAGCGTCCTGGTTACCCGACCTGATCGATGCCAGTGCCATTGATACCGAAACGTTGCAGGGGCGCGTCAGCTTCCGCTGCACTACCCACGATTACCAGCCCGCTGTAGGCGCAGTCGACACCGAGAGCGCTGGCACAAATCAATCGAGCGCCTCACTGTTCGTGCTGACCGGGCTTGGCAGCAAAGGGCTATCCTTTGCTCCGCTGCTGGCCGAATGGCTGGGCGACGTTATCACCGGACAACCGGAGTGTCTCGAACAACGTTTGTCTTCTCGCCTTACGCTCGCCCGATGCCGGGTTCAGGACTGACAAGCTCAGGTCATATCGCGCCGCGTCTGCCTGAGGCGGGCCGCTGTTATCGCACTGTAACCATAAAACTGTTCAGTTTCCGCACTACTGGCCGATAATATAGTGGACTGGCCAAGATATTCCCTGCGCTGTAACCGATAGCGAGATACCACCATGTTCATTTTCGCGAGTGAGCCGGGACGCCCGACAGAGACCCGGGTGCCGGAAACCGTTAAAAACCGACAAATCGGTGCCGTAGACCAACTCAATGAGTCGAAAGCGGCCCACGCGAGCACTAACGAAGCGACCATTTCGGCCGAGGATTCGGCGCGTCGTTTTGCCCAGCAGCGGGCCCTTAGTGAATACGGGGAGCAAGCGCAGACTGATCCCGATCAGCAAAATGCGTATTTGCCTGTATCAAGGATGGAAACAACATCCATCTACTCGGTAGACAAAACGGCCACGCTGGCGGAAGCATTGCAGGAAATGGATCGGCACGACATTAACCATCTGGTAGTGGTTGCCGACAACGTGGTTGCCGGCCTTATTGATCGCCGCTGGGTACTGTCATGGCTTCATCACAACAAAGCGGATGAAAATGCCGTCCGTTTGTCAGTAATCGAGATGCCGTCGTTTCTGACAGCGACCCCCGAAACCGATGCCCACCAACTGGCGCGCCTGATGTTGGCCCACCAGCGCGACAGCGCCCTGGTCATTGGCTACGACGGCAAGACTACGGGCATAGTGACCAGCACAGATTACCTTCGCCACTACGCCGAAAGCAGCGCTCAGCAAGGCGATGTCTGAACACTGTCAGTCAGTGTTCAGCCACTCCACATCGCCGTTGAGTATATAGACCCCATAGATGGTCTTGCCGCCCATTTGTTCAGACACCAACGCGTAACTTTCTGCGCTTTTGTAGGACGTCATCGCAATCACTTGAGTTGATTGCGGTGCCTGAGCACTGGAGACTACCTGATACCGGGCCACATCGGTAAGATCGGCGCGGGTGATCGGCGTTGGCTCCTGGCTGGTCGCATCTTCCGGGATTTCCTCGGCGGGATCGAAAACGACAACCAGCTCACGCTTGATCCGCGTAAAGGCCAGGCCCCCAGTGTTGCCCGAGCTGTCCGGATCAGTGAACCAGCCATCAGTAACACCACCGATAACATAATCCTGCGCGAACGCCGCACCGGAATCAAAGCGCAGACTGGCGCTATCCTGCCCGCTAAGCGTCAATGCCGAGTCATAGGAGCCATCCTGCCCATAAGTCAGGATAAAGCCACGATCCTGTGCCGTGTCGGCGCCGGTGTTCAACACGACATCACTATCGGCGTCGAAGCCGCTCATGTAGCTGTGACGCGCCGCGCCAATCATCCAGAAAGTGGAACCGACAGCATCAGCATCGCTAAATTTTTCGCTTTTAGCTGAACCGACCTGATGGATGTCCGGTTCGATATCTTCACTGCCTGTCGAACCAAAAAAGAAAATATCATCAGAGCCCAGCGGAGCGTCAAACCCGACCTTGCCGGCGGTATACCCGATACTGAAAGGCGTCGAGCCCTGCAGAGCAAGTGATACCACGGTGTCGTCCTGAGTTGAGCCAACCTGCTTTGTCCAAGCCAGCGCGCCCGTCACAGCACCTTCCTGGGACGTCTGGGTATCAATTCGTTGAACATAGGCATCCACGCCACCGGCATTGGCTGCATTGTCATTCCACACGCCCTTGGTTTCACCGGAGAGAAACACACTTCCCGTCAGGTTAATGTCGATGCCTTTAACGGCATCATCACCTGCGCTGCCCACCTGCGTCGCCCAAATCTGGGTATATTCGGGTTCCCCCGCATCACGACGTAACAACACGACGCCGGTATCGCTTCCACCCAGGTTAGCCACACCTCCGGTAGAGCCGGTCGTGTTGAATGCAATCGCGACCTCGTTTCGGAATGTTGGTGAATTCGCGATGGATACTTTGCGTTGACGGAATGCAATCTTCGGCATCGCAGGCGTGGTTGAGTTAGTGGCAATATCGACACTTTGTTCAAACGCACCAAAACGATCATAAATGTCGATCTGGGCGAAGTGCTTGCCCGCGCTGTCGACAAACTGACTGGCAATGAAGAGCCGGCCGGCATCGCCCACCGCAATATCATTGGGTGTCAGCCCCATATCATCACTGCCTGCAACCAGAAACTTCTTCTGCTCGTTGATCCAGAGCTTCAGTGTGCCGCCGCCCCCCGCGTAGAATTCGCGACCATCCTGAAAAAAGACATCGGGACTGACTGTGATCATTTCATCATCATTGAAACGGCCATCTCCGGTGGGATTCTCAGACGTCGGAGGGTTCGCACTGTCATCGATAGCTTCGACGATGAAAGTGAGCTCATCGACACCGTCAGGGAATACAAGTTCGGTAATTTCCTCTTTTTGACCTTCAACAATCTTTACAAACCGGAAATCAGCGTCAGACGCAGTAGCTGTTTCCGTATCGTTCCCCAATCGAACTTTATAAGTGCCGCCCAGTGGCGCATTATCATCGTTGTCGTTGCTGTCTTCGTCTTCGTTTTCGTCCTCATCCTCGTCGTCTTCACTTTTTCCGCCACGATCCAGCTTGGCGATGTAGGTGCCGATACTGCCCTCGTTCAATGCTGAGGACGTCAGCTCATTGCTGGTAAAGAACGACACCTGCGGTGCGTTGTCGGCGATCAGCACATCTTCGGTAATCCCTTTCCCGTTGTCGCCCAACTCAACCAGACCCTGGCGCACTTCTTTAAGCTCGACAGCAAAGCTTTCTGAAGGCTCTGAAAAGTTATCATCAACGACTTCAAGCCGAATAAAGCACTCGGTAATACCACGATCCAGCGTAATGACGCCTGACCGGTCATCAATCACCTGGATGTAATCCGGAACAGGCAGCGGCGACGGGCCAGACTCGCCGCTCATATTGCCCACCAATACGACATCCTGACCGATCTGAGCCAAAGAACGGTTGGCCACGGAGAACTCGCAGGCCTTGTTTGGCGCTACAGCATTGCCGTCGCACCGGCTGGGGTCATAATCGGATTTGATTTCAAAGGCAATTTTGGTGGTTTGGACAGAAGGCTGATCAAGCAGCACCTTTATCAGCACGGAACGCGTGTCTACCTCGGCGTCAGCTGTGGCGTTAAAGGAACCGTCTTCGTTATAGGTGTTGTAGGTAAACCTGTGGCGCCCCTTGCCCATTTTAGGCATCGCGCAGATTTCACCCTCCCCGGCACCCTCAACGGTTTCAGATACTTTGCCTTCCTGCAGTCTTGCAGCCGAAAGCGAGGCCTGATTACCGATAATCTCGATATCAAAGGGCTGCACACCGAGACGCTGGCCATCAGTTGTGGTGAGATTCACGCTCTTTGCATTGCCAAGGTCGGCGCTGCCACGACCGCCGCCTGTGACGCCCGGCACACCGCGCATAATGATGCCCTGGCGCGCTTTGTTGCTGGTGTCTTCAAGACCGAGCCAGGGAGGCGCATTGGTTAGTGAGTAGCCGAGAATGGCGTCACCGCCATAGGCTCCGAAATTGTAGTAATACTCCACCCCCAGGTAGGCGGTACGGGGTGGCGTGCCAATAACGGTTGGTTGATCGGGTGATTTTTCGCTTTTACATCCTGCAAGGCTAAGCAGCATCAGGGCATATAGCGCAAGTTTCCTGAAACTGAAGAGTGTGCCTTTAACTCGGACACGCGCCAGGCGGGTCATACAACCAGACCGTAAGATCATGTTGGCTCGCATGCAAAAATCCATTTTTCGGGAATTGTTGTTATCTATACCAACCTGCGACCCGGTCTCGGGCGCCCCAAGGACCGCTAACCGAAATGAGCAAACAACATCTCGGCGCAAATCGGTTTACAGGTGGTTACATACCGACACCATGGTAATGAATTTCCACGGCGGGCAATCTGCTCGAGTTCTCAGAATGGAGGGGTGTTCAGGCAAGAAAAGGGGCAAAGCCGCCCCTTAGCCAGTGTGCTCATCAAGAAAGGTGCTGAATTCAGCTTCGGTCATTACCGGTACACCAAGGTTTTCCGCTTTTGTCAGCTTTGAACCGGCCGCTTCACCGGCCACTACGTAGTGGGTTTTTTTGGAGACACTGCCTGACACTTTGGCCCCAAGTGCCTCAAGCTTCGCTTTGGCTTCATCGCGGGTCATGTCATTGAGCGTTCCGGTCAGCACAAAGGTCTTTCCGGCAAGCGTTTTCTCGATACGGGATACGTCGATAGGCTCCCAGCAAACACCAGAACCCCGAAGTGCTTCGATGATCTCCTGATTATGAGGCTGCTCGAAAAAATACTTTATGTGGGCAGCCACAATGGGGCCTACATCCGGGACTTCCGTCAGTGCTGTTTCGTCCGCGTCCATAATCGGCTGAAGGTCACCAAAATAGTTCGCCAATGCTTTGGCAGTGGCTTCCCCCACCTCGCGAATACCCAGTGCGTAAATGAATCTCCATAGTTCAGTTTGCTTTGAGGTTTCAATCGCATCTATCAGATTCTTCGCCGATTTTTCCCCCATTCTGTCGAGAGATTGTAAATCATCAGGCTTCAGCCGATAGAGATCAGCCACCGTTTTGACCAGCCCCCGCTCAACAAATATATCGATCCATTTGTCACCCAACCCTTCGATGTCGAGCGCACGCCGGGAGCCATAATGACGTATGGCCTCCCGCTGCTGCGCGCCGCAGTACAGTCCGCCGGTGCAACGGGCCACGGCTTCATCTTCAAGCTGAATCACTTCTGAATCGCACACCGGGCAGCGAGTCGGACGCACAACCTCTACGGCGTTTTCAGGCCTTTTCTCGGGCACCACTTTCACTACTTTGGGAATGACATCCCCTGCCCGGCGGATAAACACGGTATCGCCCACATGCAGGTCAAGCCGCTCAATTTCGTCCATGTTATGGAGCGTTGCGTTGCTGACGGTTACTCCGCCAACAAACACCGGCTTGAGACGCGCCACAGGTGTGACAGCGCCAGTTCGACCGACCTGAAACTCAACGGCTTCAACTACCGTCATTTCTTCCTGTGCAGGAAACTTCTGGGCAATCGCCCAGCGAGGTGCACGGGACACAAATCCAAGCTGCCGCTGCAATGCCAGATCATTCACCTTGAACACGATGCCATCAATTTCATAAGGCAGACTGTCACGCTGTTCCATCAAGTCTTCGTAGGCTTCGAGACAGGCCTCTACGCCAACTGAACGGCGCATTTGCGGATTGATACGAAACCCCCAGCCCCTGAGCAGTTGCAAGCAATCCCAGTGGTTGTCTGGCAGTATTGCCGGATCTTCTACCGCAACGCTGTAGGTGCATAGCTCAAGGGGCCGCCTGGCCGTTACCCGGGCATCCTTCTGGCGCAAACTGCCAGCAGCGGCGTTGCGCGGGTTCACGAACACCTTTTCACCACGATCTGTCAGATCCTGGTTGAGCCTCGCAAACCCCGCTTTTGGCATATAGACCTCGCCGCGTACTTCAAGCTCTGACGGGTACCCTGTACCCCGCAGCTTTAATGGCACAGACGGAATGGTCCGGATATTCGCAGTGATGTCCTCGCCCCGGTATCCATCGCCCCGTGTAGCTGCACGGACCAATTCGCCGTTTTCATAATGCAGACTGACGGCGAGACCATCGAGTTTGGGTTCAGACACGTATTCAATTGCAGCATCGCTTCCCAGCCGTCCGGTGACACGACCGTCGAAATCCCGCAATTCGTCTGCAGTGAAAGCATTGTCGAGTGACAACATGGGGATCTTGTGGACAATTTCGGCAAAGGTGTTGGACGGCGAAGCGCCGACGCGCTGTGTTGGGGAGGCAGACGAAACCAGTTCGGGATTTTCGGCTTCCAGAGACTGAAGCTCCCGCATCAGACGGTCGTAAACAGCATCAGGCACCTGGGGCTCATCCAGCACGTAATAGCGATAGTTGTGCTCGTCAATCTCCTTGCGCAACTCATCAATACGTTGGGTGACTGAATCTGCCATATCGGTCGCTCTACCTGTCAAAAATAGGGGTTACCCGCCAAAAAAATACCCGGCGAAAGCCGGGTATTATGCCATATTATGAAACTGCTTCGGTCACCCGGTGCGCTGGGAACGACGCTTGCGCTCGAACTCGCGAATCCGCTGCCGGCAGTGCTCAATGGTTTGAGGTGTCATAACACTGCGTCGCTCATCTTTCAGCTCTCCCCCCAGATTATGGATAACACACTGGGCTGTCTCAAGCATGAACTCGAACGCCTTTAGCGAATCGGAAGGTCCTGGCAGGCTCATAAAAAAGCTGATCCCCGGCGACTTCATGTCCTTCAGGTCAGACGCTCTGAACGTGCCAGGCTCAACGGCATTGGCGACACTGAACTGAACCGGGCTGGTCGTGTTGGTTTCTTCGTGGCGATGGTAGATATCCATATCACCGAATTCCAGCCCGCACGCATCAAACAGCTTACCCAGCGCCTTGCCTTCATAGGCATTGTCCGGCTTGGCCTGCACGTTAATCACAATAACTTCCTGAGCATCCGGACGATTAGCGCCTGCCTTCGGCTTATCGGGGTCGGTCCCGATATGGCGGCTGGCGGTATCTTCCTCTACATCGGGGGGGACATTGTCAGGCTGGGCCTGATCGAACACTTCGTCCTGAGCCTCAACGTCGTATTCGTCTTCGCCCTCGGGCTCGTCATAGTTCCCGGCGTCAACGTTTCCTCCGCGGGATTCTCCTGACCAGCCATCATCAGCCCAATCTTCGTCATAGGCTGCGGCTTTTTTATCGTCTTCAGCGCTGAATGATTCGACAGGCTCGGAGTAGCCGGTATCGACCATTTCTTCGGCCACGTCTTCATCAATGTCGGACGGTTTCCAGCGCTCATCGGCTTCAACCGGCTGATCACTCTTGTGTTTATCAGCAACAACAGGACGCGTCGGTTTCTGTGGTGGTGAGGCAAACCGGGATTTTCCGGAATTACGGAAGTAACCGCGCTCGGCAAGCGTACTGGCAGATACGGGGCGGGCACCGCCGTTTGGCAATTCGGGGTTGAAACCTTCATCGATGGGCGAACCGTCGATTTCGTCAGCTCCCATACCGGAAGAAATTTCTATAGCTTCTTTTCGCGCCCGTCGCATTCGACGGACACCATCGACAACAATGCCGACGATAAACAAAGCTCCAATGGCGATTAACCATTCACGCAGCGACATAGTAATGCTGTCCTGTTAGTTTTTATCCATCTTTATTAGCGACCTGGCCGGGAATAACGGCATCGTTTATACCGTCAGAGATGGCCCAACCGTGCCTGCGGGCACCGTGACGGATACTCTAAGCAATGACCGTCAGGAATACAACGCGCCGGCACGCCACATGGCATGATTGTCATTAAAAGTGGCGATTAATTGACGGAAATAACACCCACTCAGGCCTCAGCTAATGCCGCAGCCGCTTCCACGTCTACCGACACAAGGCGCGAACAGCCCGGTTCATGCATGGTAACGCCCATCAATTGATCGGCAAGCTCCATCGCAATTTTGTTATGGGTAATGTAGATGAACTGCACCTGGGAGGACATCTCCTTCACCATCCGGGCGTAACGCCCTACGTTGGCATCGTCCAGCGGTGCATCAACCTCATCCAGCATGCAGAATGGCGCAGGATTGAGTTGAAAAATCGAAAACACCAATGCAATCGCTGTCAGCGCCTTTTCGCCGCCGGAAAGCAGATGGATTGTGCTGTTCTTTTTGCCTGGCGGGCGGGCCATGATCGTAACGCCGGTTTCCAGCAGATCTTCGCCTGTCAGTTCAAGATAGGCATTGCCACCGCCGAATACTTTCGGGAACAACGCCTGCAAACCGTTATTGACCTTATCGAACGTTTCTTTGAAGCGCTGACGGGTTTCCCTGTCAATTTTGCGGATCGCGGTTTCGAGGGTTTCAAGCGCTTCCATCAGATCTGTGTGTTGGCTGTCGAGATAGGTTTTACGCTCGCTCTGAACTTCGTACTCGTCGATCGCGGCCAGGTTAATAGCCCCCAACCGCTGAATACGACCGCCAATACGCTCGAGCTCTTCTGACCAGGCACCATCGGTGGCGTCTTCAGGCAAGGTTTCGAGCACTTCACTCAGCTTGACGTCCAGTTCCTGTAACTGCTCAAGGTGATTACCCGAACGGATTTCAAGCGCCTGGGATTCCATCTTGAGCTTTTCCAGACTGGCCCTGACCTCCTGGATAAGAAGTTCAACCCGACCACGTCCCTGCTCCAGCTCCCGCACATCCCGGTCAATTTCTTCCAGCGCATCACGCGCACTACTGAGTTTTTCTTCTTCTGCCATCCGACGATCGAGCAAGCCTTCAAGCTGAAGGCTCAGATCCTCGATGGGCTCTTCTGCAATTTCCCGGTTTTCGCGCAGCACCATGATGCGCTCTTCCAACCGTTCCCGTTGCAACTGCATACGATCAAGCGTTTGCTTGAGGCCGCTATGCTGGCTCTGCAGTGACTGAATCTGGAGTTCGATCTGGTGGGCATGGTCCCGATCATGACGAGCCTGATGACGCATGGTGTCGAGTTTCTCGCGAACAGCATCCCGACGACCAAGCAATGATTCCTTTTCGTTGGCGTGATCTTCAGTGGCATTGAGCGCCTCTTGCCATACGGAACGAATCTCGTCGAGGCGATCGCGCTCTTCTTCCAGTTGCCCGCGGACATCTTCACCATCGTCCTGAATCCGCGACAGCCGGGATTCAATCTGTTCAGCCCGAGCCTCAAGGCCACTCAGGGAAGATCGCACCGTGCCGAGTTCGCGATCGAGTTCACTCAATTTCTGCTGGGCGTCATCACGATCCTGTTCAGAATTGATCGTGGTTTCTTTCAGGCTCGCGAGTCGCTCGCTGGCAACTTCCCATTGAGAAGACAATTCGCTGACGTCTTCGCTCAGGTCATCCACTCGCTTCTGACGCTCGATCAGCCCCACCTGCCCCTCGGCGGACTCAGGCATCTTGAGCCAGCCTTTGCCTACCCAGACGCCATCCGGCGTGATCAGACTTTCATTGACCCCCAGACTGTCGCGACGAGACAAGGCCTCATCGAGCGACGACACGGTGTGAATCGATTCCAGCAGTGATGACAAGCCGCCTGCATTCTGCACTTCAGCTGATAATCTGCCGGCACTGCTTGCACCGTTGCCGCTCACAGGCAAGACGAGCGACAGTCCACGAGGGGCAGTCGAAAGTGGACCTTCAAGGCTGGTAACGTCATCAAGGCAGATGCTCTGGGTAAAAGTCCCCAGCACTTGCTCAACGGCGAAGGCCCAGTCAGGTGATGCTTTAATTTGCTGGGCAAAACGGGGGTGCTCGCCAAGACCCTGCGCACTGAGCCAGTTCTGCAGGGCCTCATCGTTGCTTCCGAGTTGCTCGGCCAACAGGGATTCCTGTGACGCCAGGTTGGCCCGCGCGGTCTGCAACTGTTCTCGCAGAGCATTGCTTTGGGTTTCAGCATCAACCTGTTGGTCGCGAGCGTGTTGAAGTGACTCACTGGCAAGCTCGATTCTCTCGGCCGCCTCTTCCTGACTCAACGTCAGAATTTCGCGTTTCTCCCTCAACTCTTCGAGCGCATCCCGATCGATCTGGCGCTCCAGCATCTCACGCTCGTCTTTCAGGCGGGCGATGCGGGTTTCAAGGCTTTCAATAGCGTCTTCGGTGGAGCGAATCCGTGACTGAGCCAGTTCCGCTCGTTGACGTGCTTCTGCCGACCGACTGCTGAACGCTTCCCACTCCTGCTGCCAGTCGCTCATCGCCTGTTCAGCGTCGTGCAGCGCTTCTGCTGAAGTCTCGGATCGGGCAGCCAGCTCTTCCTGCTCTGGCTCGAGCATGGCAAGCTCTTCAGCCGCTGCAGTCATTTTTTCTTCGTCGAGCCCCAGCTCTTCTGCAAGCTCACGTTGGTTCGCCAATGCCTGATTTAGCTCGGTCGCCATCTGGCGGGACCTTTCCCGCTGGTGCTCAAGACTTTGTTCAATACGGGCGATATCCGCGCCGGCTTCGTAGTACCGTGCCTGCGCTTTGTTGAAGTGTTCGGTGCGTTCGTGATGGTCACCGCGAAGGTTCTCCAAACGGGTTTCGAGGTTAACCCGCTCGGTAAGATGCTTTTCAAGCTCAAGCTCGGTATCACGCAATTTTTCACGCGCGCGCTGCAGTTCCCGATCGAGAGATTGCCAGCGCAACACCGTCAGCTCTGCTTTCTTTTGGCGTTCTTCATGCTTGAGGGTTTTATAACGCTCGGCGGCCTGAGCCTGGCGCTGGAGGTGCTGTAACTGGCGGCCCAGTTCTTCTCGCAAATCCGTGAGCCGCTCCAGATTTTCCATGGTGCGGCGAATTCGGCTTTCGGTTTCCTTGCGTCGCTCCTTGTACTTGGAAATGCCGGCCGCCTCTTCCACATACACACGCAATTCCTCAGGCTTGGATTCAATGAGCCGGGAAATCATGCCCTGTTCGATAATCGCGTAGCTGCGCGGCCCCAGGCCCGTTCCCAGGAACAGATCAGTGATATCGCGTCGACGGCATTTGGAGCCGTTGAGGAAGTAATCGGATTGGGCTTCACGGGTCACCCGGCGTTTAACCGATATTTCGGAAAATGCAGCATGCTCTCCGGGAGCAGAGCCGTCTGAATTGTCGAATATCAGCTCGATGGACGCCTGACCAACCGGCTTGCGGGCACTGGAGCCATTAAAGATAACGTCGGTCATGGATTCGCCCCGCAGGAACTTCGCGGAGCTTTCGCCCATGACCCAGCGTACGGCGTCGATAATATTGGATTTACCACAACCATTAGGCCCGACCACGGCCGTCATGTTCGAAGGAAACGGCACCGTCGTGGGGTCAACGAACGATTTGAAACCAGCAAGTTTTATCGACTTTAGACGCATAGCGGCTCGTTATCCTGAAGTGCCTGCGGTGATCATCCGTTTTTCCGGCCATCTGCCGACTCGGCTTCAAGTGCTTTCAGAGCCAATCGACGCTGGTGTTCGCCAAACTGTTGAATCACGGAATCGAGCGCTTCTCCATCTCGGGTTTCAGCGGCATCCGCCAGTGATTTGAAAAAGCGGCGGGTCTCCGCAATTTCACCCCGAAAATGATCAGTTGCAATAAAGTAAGTGCGACTTATCGCCGGACGAAAGTTCTCGAGAGTTTCTTCCAGAAACGGGTTTTCAACGATCCGGTGTATAAGCCCCACGATGTCGAAGCCCGACTCTACAATCTGTTCACGAGTCGCCTCTCCGGCCTCAAACAGGCGTTCAAGTTCCTGAATGCGAGCCACCATGGGCTTCAGGTCCGAGCCACTGGTCACCACCATCAAGCGACGGGCTAGTACTCTGAGCAACTCGATATAGACATCGTAGAGGCTATTGACCAGTGCGGGGGTCAGTTGGGACACCACAGCACCACGACGGGGGAAAATTTCGATCAGATGGCGGCGTTCAAGAATCAGCAGCGCTTCACGCACAGAGCCCCGACTGACATCAAGTTCGCCAGCAATGCGAAGCTCCTGAATACGATCACCCGGCTGCAGCTGTCCGGTGATGATGCGCTGCCCCAAATGCTGGGATATCTGTTCTGAAAGGCTTTCCGGTGCTTGGAATCGCATGGCTCATTTCGCGACTGTAAAATTAACGCCGGAGTGTAACACAACCGGCGTTTTCGCCTAGAGCCACTTGCGTTTATTCGCTAACCTGACGCGGCATCCGGGTAGCCATGCACTTCAGGATCCAGCTCCCGAACCGGCCGCACCTCAACTGAACCATAACGGGCCGGCGGAATGTGTTCTGCCAGCTGAATCGCCTGATTCAGATCCCGCGCTTCCAGCATATAAAATCCCGCCAACTGCTCCTTTGTCTCCGCAAACGGCCCATCAGTAGACGATGCCCGGTTGTTGCGGACCCGGACAGTCGTGGCTGTCTCGACCGGCTGCAGAGCTTGCCCGGCGATAAAGTGGCCGTTGACCGTCAACCGCTCGACACATGCCATACATTCCCGGTTAAGCGCGTCCCATTCGGCTTTGGTCATGGCATTCATGATGCTTTCATCGTAATACACCAGCGCAAGGTATTTCATAGCCTGTCCTCCGTTTTCGGTTGTTCGGGCTCTTTTAGATCGAGTGTTCGGCCGTCACTGACCAGTGTTTGGCCTATTGTTCAGCCAGACAGTCCTTCAGCGAGCTATTGATCATCCAGGGGATGCCATAACGGTCTACTAGCATTCCGAACTGCTCCGCCCAGAATGTGGGTGCCAAAGGCATCCGGATTTCGCCTCCTTCTGCCAATCGTTCAAAAGCAATTTTTGCTCTGTCCGCCGGCATTTCCATTTGCACAAACATGCCCTGGGGAGACTGATACCAATCCGGTGGTGCGTCGGAGCCCATGATGTGTAGCCGTCCAACCTGCAACACTGCATACATGATTGCGTTTCCAAAGTCCGCCGGAACCTCGTCAGCGACCGGCGATTCGCCATGCATCATCATCACGGCAACGTGTCCGCCCAATACATCAGCGTAGAATTCGAAAGCTTCCCGGCAGTGGCCGGCGAAATTGAGATAAATATTGATCGCCTGTGGCTGGGCTTCGATCCGGTCGAAGGTCTTTTCAATAGCGGTGACGCCTTCGCCGGGAGCGAAATCCTCAAGCTCAAACAATCGCCGGACTTCCAGTTTGGCGTTACCCCCTCCATCAAGATCAGGCCACCGGCTGGCCCACTCAAGCGCCTCTTCCCTGGAGTCCACATCAATAATGCTATAACCCGCCACCAGATCAGCCGAGTCGCAGAACGGCCCTTCTGTCGCTGTGGGCTTCCCGTCATTAAAGTCTACCCGGAACCCCTCGCTGCTCGGTTTAAGCCCTTCTCCACCCTTTAGTACCCCCGCGTCCGCCAGCCTCTGGTTGTAACGCCCCATCGCCGCCAGCAATTCCGGCTCGGGCATCACGCCGGCTTCAGTCTCCCTGTCTGCCTTCCTGATAATGATGTATCTCATGACTTTAATATCCCCTTATAACATACTGTATCTATGACGATTCATAAAAGAAAAAGGTCAGTAGGCGGAGACAATGACAGGTACTGTTGACCATTTATTGCCCGAACATCACTCACCCTCAATGGATAGTCGTTCGGGCCTATCGGTAATCGACAATCACCGAATTATTTATTCAAATCTGGACGAAGTGTTCGCTCAATCCGTCGATAGTGCTGCGATCTGACGCTCAAGAAATCGCCGTTCTGGTCCCTGCGTAACGTAGTCAATGGCGGTTTGGTAGGCACTGCGAGCATCCGATGTTCTGCCGAGGCGCTGGCACAGATCCGCTTTCGCAGCATGAGCAAGATGATACTCTGCCAACTCACCCTGATTAAGGATGGCATTTACAAGCTGGAGGCCCGCTTCCGGCCCATCGCGCATCGCCACAGCCACCGCTCGGTTCAGCTCCACTACGGGTGTCGGCATCCTGATCAATAGCGCATCGTACAATCCGACAATCTGGTCCCAGTCAGTATCTTCGGCTGATGGCGATTCTGAATGAACAGCAGCGATCGCCGCTTGCAGGGTATAAATGCCGAACTCGCGGCTTGCCAGAGCATGGAGAACAAGTGCCACCCCCTCTTTGATCTGGTGCTGATTCCAAAGGTGCCGATCCTGATCTTCCAGGCGAACCAGTTCCCCTTGCGCATTAATCCGTGCGCTTTTTCTGGCATCGTGCAACAGCATCAGCGCCAGCAATCCCTCAACTTCTGCGGTTGGCATCAAACCAAACAGCAGCCGGGTCAGGCGGATAGCTTCAGTTGCCAGCTCATGGCGCACCAACTGCTCACCCTGAAATGCGGAATAGCCCTCGTTGAATACCAGGTAAATGACCTGAAGCACGACGTCCAGTCGCTCCGGAAGCTGATCCTTGCCGGGCACTTCGTAAGGAATCCGCGCATCCCGGATTTTGGCTTTGGCACGCACGATACGCTGAGCGAGTGTCGAAGGAGGAACAAGGTAGGCTCGGGCGATTTCTTCTGTCGCAAGCCCGCAGACTTCGCGCAGCGTCAGAGCGACGCGCGCTTCTCTGGAGAGGCTGGGGTGGCAACAAGTGAAAATAAGGCGTAACTGGTCATCAACGATCAGTGCGTCGTCATCAATCGAGTCGGGAGTGTGGTGGCCTTCAGAAAGGACGGCGATACTTTCCACTGTCGAATCAAAACGCATCCGGCGGCGGATCTGATCAATCGCCTTGAATCGGCCCGCCGATACCAGCCAGGCGCGAGGGTTTGCGGGGATCCCATCCTTGGGCCACTGTGCCAGCGCGGCTGCGAAGGCATCCTGAAGTGCTTCTTCGGCCAGATCGAAGTCACCCAGCAACCGAACCAGCGTCGCAAATACACGGCGGGACTCGGTTTGATAGATATCTGACAATTTTTCGTGCATGTCCGGGCATCCAGCCTTTGATTGCGACTATTCGTCGAAAACCACTCCCGCGGAGCGAATCAACTTATAGTAGCAATCCCGTGTGACTGTGCACGGACCCAATATGCAAAGTGCCCGATGGGTCTAGATCTTTCTGACTCTGAACGACCGACCTTTGAGTTTGCCGGCAGTCAGCTTGGCGAGCGCCGGTTTGACCGCGTCCCGCTGCACTGCAACATAGGCGGATTGGTCAAAGATCTGGATCTTGCCGACCAGCTTGCCGGCAATGCCCTCCTCACCGGTCAGTGCGCCCAGAATATCACCGGGGCGTACCTTCTGCTTTTTGCCTCCGTCGATTTGGAGCGTGACCATCGGTGGCTTGAAGGTGGTCTGATTGCGCTGATTACCCGCCGGCAGATTGGCTTTCTTTAACGCGTAACCCAACCGCTCTTCCAGCATCTCCAGCTTGTACTGTTCTTTATCGCTATAGAATGTAAACGCAACACCTTTGCTACCCGCACGGCCCGTGCGCCCTACGCGATGGGTATGGACGTCCAGATCCCGGGCGATGTGGAAGTTGAACACGGCATCAAGGGCTTCAATGTCCAGACCTCGCGCAGCCACGTCGGTCGCGACCAAAACGGATGCGCTTTTATTCGCAAACTTGACCAGGGTTTCATCCCGCGCGCGCTGTTCCATATCGCCGTTCAGGGCGATTGCGGTAAAGCCCATCCGACTCAGTTCGTCGGCCACTTCCTGAGTTTCAATCTTGGTATTGCAGAACACGATGGACGAATCGGGACGGTGTTTCATCAACAGCAAGCGCACGGCATCGAGACGCTGCGCATCATTTTCGACACGGTAAAACGTCTGGTGGATACTCTGATTATCGTGGGTGGACTCAACCTTGATCTGTTCAGGGTTCTGCATGACCCTTTCGGCAATCGCCTTGATCTCGTCCGGATAGGTCGCACTGAACAACAACGTCTGCCGGGCGTCCGGCGTATATTCAAGGATGGCATCCAATGAATCCTGGAACCCCATGTCCAGCATCCGGTCCGCTTCATCCAACACCAGCATGGTCAGATTATCGAGATTGAGCGTGTTCTTGCGGAGGTGTTCCTCCACGCGCCCCGGAGTGCCAACAATGATGTGAGCTCCGTGTTCCAGCGACCCAATCTGCGGACCTATCGGCAAACCACCGCAAAGACTGAGAATTTTGATGTTGTGGATCGCTCTCGCCAGCTTCCGGAGTTCCTTGGCGACCTGATCGGCCAGCTCGCGAGTCGGGCAAAGCACCAACGACTGAACCCTGAAACGTTTAACATCCAGCTTGTGAAGTATCCCTAGCCCAAATGCCGCTGTTTTACCCGAGCCGGTTTTGGCCTGGGCAATCACGTCTTTGCCATCCAGCACCAATGGCAGGCTACCCGCCTGAATCGGCGTCATGGCGTCATAACCCATATCGGACAGGTTCTGAAGCAGATCGGGACGGAGTGACAGTGAAGCGAAATCAGTGGTGCTCAAAATAGGGTTCCTTCAGGGGTAATGCAGTCGTCTTTCCTGCGATGTTGCATAGATTAAAGGTATGGCACCGCCATGCCTATGCCTTGACGCCAATTAGCGGCCCGCAATTGTGCCTATCCGGCTTCGTGGCCATACACGTTTGCCGCCTCCATAGATTGGTTTACCAGTGGATGGGGCCTTTGCGGAGTTTCTTCACATAGCGTTTGTTCAGCGTCCTCAGGATGGGCGCAAACAGGAAGAACACGCTCCCGACAATGAAGAACCAGGTAGCGACTTCCTGCCATTCGGACCAGAGAAAAAACACACTCCCCACCAGAAACAGAATCGCTGATACATAGTCGTTGCATATGTGAAGCCATTCAAAACGCTCGTGTACGACGCGCTCGCGATCAAGCCTCGCTTGTTCGGCAGCCGATCTCTCCGGCCTTGTAGTTTTAATATCTGCAGTAGCGGGTTCATTCGACACGCAATCATTCTCCGACTGTATCAGGTGGATGCCGTTGTATTTTTCGGGTATCCAGGCTGACATGCAACTTTATACCCGCCACCGCCCCTTGCGCACTCCCGGTGCGTTCACATCATCACCCACACCATCCCTGATTAAACTTTCGCCAGAATCATGCACTGCAAGCGCTTATCGGGTGCAACATGACCGGTGTATACGTTAGGGTGAATATCACACGAGATGAATTAACAGGAGGCATTATGAAACGTGAAGGAAGTGCACATTGGGAAGGTGATCTCAAGTCAGGCACCGGTACAGTTTCGACTCAAAGCGGTGCCCTTGATAATCAACCATACGGTTTCAATACCCGATTTGAAGATGGCAAAGGCACTAACCCGGAAGAGCTGATCGGGGCAGCCCACGCCAGTTGTTTTTCAATGGCCCTCTCCATGATTCTTGGTGAGGCAGGCTTTAAAGCCGATCATATTGACACCAAGGCAACGGTCACCCTCGACAAGCAGAGTGATGGTTTTGCGATCACCGCCATCCACCTTGATGTTAAAGCAAGTGTGCCAAAGGCCAGCGAATCAGACTTTGCAGAAGCCGCAAAAACGGCCAAGGAAAACTGCCCGATATCAAAAGTGTTGAGTGCAGAGATTTCCATGAAGGCAACACTGGAAGGCTAACCTCCATAAAACGGTAGGGTCTGAACCGGTTGCTAATCGTACTTTCAGCCCCTGCCGCAACCTGCCCTGTTTTGGACTGCTGACCGACCATATGGTCACCTCGTCGGCGCTGTGAGAAACTTCTGATTGCATATTTGCGAAAGATAGCGCGATGAAGAGCGCGAACCAGCCCGCCGCAAACCATGTGAGGAACAATTATGGACACGGACGCCATTCTGGCATTGCTTGATGGACAGTACCTGCTGATCCTTGGTGCCGTTCTGCTTATTATCGCCTTGGTTGCGATTATTAAACTGCGCGGCTCGGTACACCAGCTCGGACAGGAGCACGATCAGCTTACCCGCCGACTGGATACTTTATGGCATGATCTGGATGCCATGCATCAGGATGATACCCCGTCACTTTCGGGAAAATCCAAAGCACCGACAACAAGCGCGACCCCCGATACCTCACCGGAACTCCTGCTGGCTGAACGCAGGCTATTTGAAGGATTGTGGCCGGTCGCCTGGGCGCTGCACGACAAGGTCGGAGGTTTTTTAAGAGCCGTAGAAAGCGGTGATCCCCATAGCGAATCCCGCCTTGCAGCCCGAAACGCAGCACTTGAAATGCGCAGCCAGATCAATCGTTCGCGCCCTTTCTTTGATGCCGAAATTGAGGGCATACTCACCCAACTGGTCGATATCGAAATAAAGGCACACCTCACTGCCTGCCAGTACCTGGATCAACGCCAAAGCAACCTTGGTGTATCGAGCGAAGGTTCCGATGTACGGGAGTCATATCGTAACAAGTGGCGCCAGCTTTACGATCGCGAGGCAAACGAGTTGATTAACCATCTGGTCAGCGCGATGCGCAAGCGCCTGGTTCGGCATGTTCCGTGATAAATGCTACGTTTGCGGCGCATCACGCCGCAGCCTGCACTAGGTCTCTTCGCGCGATCCCTTCTGCTTTTTACTCGCCGCACGCAAAGCAGCGCCATAGGCAAGGCTCGCCCAATACTGCATCACGTCCGGACTTTCCATCACCTCGTCGGGCGCCTGAAAGTAGGACATGACAACAGCCTTACCTTTACGTTCGAATGTGAACGGCAGCAACTCCATGTTCTCAAATATCGGCCGGGATTCACTATCCACTTTCAGATAAAGCGTATTGTCGCTGACAAGTGCGAACATCAGCCCGTCGAGATACACACCGTGCCCACCAAACATCCGCCTGGAAACCGCCGGGCCTACCGACTGCATCTGGTCAACAATGAACGCTGCAAATTCATCTTTCGGATTGGTTTTCACGCTGATAGCGACCTCCCTTTTACTCTCGACTTGCGGTGTCAACGAGGCGCCGCGAGAAGTGAGGTTTAATGCTTCCCTTATATCGCTTTGCTGCGGCATGAACTATCATTAACCGTCGCTTTATTCGAAGCGTTCGGAAGGATTAACGTCCTGCCCTGTTGATCGCACTCGTTGTCAGATTCCTTTGTATTATCGGGATTCGTCGTAATGGGCTCAAACAGGCAGGAAATTCCGCCGAACGTCGGGTCACGGATTGACTGATTTCAAAAGCGCTTTCTCCCCCGAAGTCAGTCATACCGCGCCTCAGAATGACGGATTGTTCATCACAATATGTACTAGCTGTCATCAATCTGTTTTATTTTTTGCTGTAGCCTAAGTGTCATTCGGGAATTGGCAGTGTCAGGCAGTAGTTCTTCTGTTTTAGCCACCGGTTTCTTCGGTGCGACTTCATAGTTCGCTGACAAGAAATAGTGTCCGCCAGTGCTTCAATTTGAAGCGTCGCGCAACTATCAGCCAGTCCTGTACAACAAATGTAAAGCTACAGCGCATGAGCTGTTTTCAGCTTTTGAATTAGTAGGTTAGCCGAAGTGCTTCATCATCGACGTATGAGCTGTACGAAGCGCTGGCCTGCAAAAAAACAATGGCCTGAATTATGCAAATGTCACAGTACCCGCAACGCTCAAGGAGGGCTTTATGGGCAGCCAGCAAACGGAACGCAGACCAAGGGAAGCTGCTGTGGTAACCAAGCAGACGACATCGATTCGACTACATCACTCTAACCTGCTCGCCTTTTTCCGGGCGTTTGACAGCTTCCTCGTGATATTCCTGCTTTCCATCGCGCTTATGGCGTTCGGTGTCGAGTGGAACAATATCTACACCGGCCTTGGCGTACTCGCCATTATTACCTTTGGTTTCTTCGCAGAGACCAATGAGGTTTATCACATGTGGCGAGGTCATTCGACGACCTCCCTCGCCTCACGATTGCTGGGCGCATGGGTTGCCACTGCAATGGTTCTGGGTATGGCGGCACTGTTGATTGATCCATTCAAGGATCTCAACAGCACGGCCATCATCTCCTGGATTGCCGGCACGCCGCTCGTGATCGTATCGTTCCACTGGTTCCGCCGAGTCGTTCTGACCAAAGTTCGGGGGCAATCTTCCAAGCCCCGTCGTGTTGGCATCGTCGGTGCCACGCCTCTGGGCAAGCGGCTGGTGGCATCGATCAACAAAATGCCCTGGACCGGTTACCGAATCCACGGTTACTACGATGACCGTGCCTGTGTCGATGATAATCAACGACGCCTGAAAGACGAGGACGTGACGATCTGCGGCGGCTTGGAACAACTCCGGGCTGACGTCAAAGCCGGCAAGATCGATATTGTGTTTATTACGCTTCCAATGGCTGCTGAAAAGCGTGTGCGCACCCTTATTGATGCTCTGGCAAACAGCACTATTTCAGCCTATCTCATTCCGGATGTGTTCAGCTTCGATCTGCTCCATTCACGTTTGACAGGCTTTCAGGGCATTCCAGCGGTCAGCATCTACGACTCACCGCTGGTAGAGCACGGTTCAACGAAACGGGCCGCAGACATCATCCTGAGCACGATTATCCTCGCCCTGCTCGCCATTCCGATGATCGCGGTGGCAATTGGCGTTAAGCTCAGTTCGCCCGGGCCCGTATTCTTCAAACAGTTCCGATATGGTGTGCGAGGTGAACCGATAAAGGTCTGGAAGTTCCGGTCGATGTCAGTGTGTGAAGACGGCCCTGACGTTCCACAGGCCAAGCGCGATGATCCTCGTGTCACGCCTTTCGGTTCGTTTATTCGCCGGACATCGCTGGATGAGCTGCCACAACTGTTCAACGTGCTTGGCGGCAGCATGTCGCTCATCGGTCCTCGACCTCACGCGGTCGCCCACAACGAGTTTTATCGTGAGCACATTCAGGGTTATATGCTGCGCCACAAGGTCAAGCCTGGCATCACCGGTCTCGCTCAGATCAACGGTTTCCGGGGTGAGACTGAAACCCTGGACAAAATGGCGGGGCGCATCGCGTACGATCTGGAGTACATCCGTAACTGGTCCCTCTGGTTGGATATCAAGATTCTCTGGTGGACTTTCTTCAGGGGTTTTGTAGGCCAGCAGGCTTACTAACTATCGCTACGGACTAGCCAGGCCAGTGATGATCTGGCTAGTTAGCCCTTCCGGGTTTTGCGGTTGCCATAAAAAAGGGGCCGGACATTTGATTGTCCGTCCCCTTTTTTGTCACTGGTTCATCGCCTGCACTTTATACATATCAGTCCTGCACCCATGCTGCAGATCTGGTATCTGGGCGCCCTTTCCTTCCTGACGTTATTTCGAAAAAGATGCTTTCTGGAACACACGCATAATCCGGCGATAGAGTTTACCTGCGCCGGTAAGCAGGAACGGCGCATTGGCCGCTACGATACGCATCATCCTGGCGTACAAATAGCCGGACTCCTGCTCTGAACGAAGATAGAACAACTTCGCGTTGTCCAAATCCCCATCTGCTGCAAACCGGCTACCAATAGTGCAAAGGGATTTCGACAACTCACGGCTGGGCGGTTTGAAAAGGCCGCCCTGGGTGCCGTATTTATCGAGCGGATCAGGACGCCCTGCGAGGCGTTCACGATGACAAAAAACGGCGAAGTCAGAAAGGTAGCGCTGTAACAGCAAACGCCGAGGATCCGCCGACACCGAGCCCGGAACCTTGGCAAATTTACGGTACAACACATCATTCAGCACAACGAACTGGGTGTGGTGGCTTAGACGGCACCAGAGGTCCCGATCCTGAGCACACACGAAGTACGAGCGATACCTGCCGACTTTGTAGAAGAGATCCCGTCTGAACATCACCTCCCCGTGATGAAACGGGTTTGTGGTCAGGATTTCAGTCTCGGCATCACCATCGAAAGTGAATGGCGTAATATGCGGCGCACGAGTGCTCTGTAGCGTCACAATTTCGGAGCGACATCCAACAACCCCTACCTCTGGACGAGCATCCAGAACCGCGCTCTGGCGTGACAAGCGCTCGCGAAACGCGATATCACCACTGCCATGAACAGCAATATACCGGCCTTTGGCCTCATCGATTGCGGCGTTAATCGCGTTCACAAACCCCATGTTTTCGCCACCGATCACCCGCACTCGAGGGTCATCGGCATAACGGTTCAGCTGTGCGAGGGTGTCGTCTTTGGAACCGTCATCAACAAGTAGCACTTCGTAGTCTGTCATGTCCTGATCGAGCAAGCTTTTGACAGTATCGTCTACCAACGTCGAGCGGTTATAAAAAACTGAGACGACTGATACGGTGGTCATCTAGGACATACCCCTTTGCGTTAATTAAACCATCCAGTGGTCAGGACGTCGTGAATCGTCTGGCGCTGAAACGAACCGGTAGAGAACAGGAAAGGTTGAGACAGCGCAGTCGCCGATCGACATCAGCTAATGCATAACAGTCGATCAGGCCTTTGCCTGATCGACTTTTTCCATTCCAAGAATCTTGCGCCCCTGAGCCCAGGCATCCGTAAGATCCGTTTTACGCAACAACAAAAACTCACCCGGGGGTCGTTTGATCCTGCGCGAATAGATCATAATCATGATCAGCGCTGACAGGGTGTAACTTGCTGTTGACGCCAAAGCGGCCCCGACACCCCCCATGTCCGGAATAAGGAGGTAGTTAAGACCGATATTTACCGGTACTGCGATGCTCATGATCGCCAGCGCAATGTAAGGTTTGCCCTTACCACCCAGATCGGTGTTAGCCAACTTGAACACCACCATCATCACCATACCCGGCAACAACCAGAGCAGCATGGTATCGGCGCCCTTGAAATCGGCACCGAACAACAGCGGCACCATAAACGGTGCAACAGCACCAAACGCAACTGCACCCGCAATTGTGACCCAGAGTGATAACCGGATCGCACGGCACGCTGTTGCTTCCCAGTCCGTTGAGCCAGTTGGTGAATTGGCGCTGCGGGCAAAAATCATCATTCCGACAGCTGCCGGCAATTCCCAAAGCATCTCGCCGATCCTGGCTGCAATAGCGTATTTACCGGTCTCGGCATCCGTCGACAGCATCCCCATCAGGACAATATCGAGCTTGTAGTTTGCCATGATCAGAAACATCGCCAGCGCATAGACTGCGCCGATCTTCAGCATTCTGAAGACCATCATAAAACTGAAGTTGGGCCGGGTATTGACGGACTTGAGCAGAAACCAAAGTGCCTGCAAGGCATTGAAACCCGCCGAAGTCGCAGAAACGATGGCAGCCGTGAATACAGTAAGATGCCCCGTAAGCCAAAGCAGGCAGAGCATGGCAACGTACAGGGCTTTCTCAAACCAGAGCGCTGCATTGAACCGCTTGATTTGCTGCTTGCCAAGCAGAAAACCCCGCACCGCGCTGACCGTAATACCAGCAGGCAGAATAGCCGCCACGACAAAATAGATGGCGCCATTTTCTATTGACGATCCCTGGAAATGGAGAATGGCATAAGCCACGCAAAAACCCACAACACCAGCCATGACGGCATAGAGCAATACCGCTCCCAACACATCCTCGTCAGATGCCAGCTTCTTGCCCAGGTAATAAGTTGCGGACTGACGCATGCCACCGTCAAAGAAATTCATCATCAACAGGGGAACGACCAGTAACGTGGCGAGAATACCCTGACCTTCAGCCCCCAGAGACCGGGAGAGGACAACGATACCCGCGAGCGACAGCACTAATACAACTATTTTTGTGCCGAACACGGCAACGACATCGTGAAAAAATGAGCGTGCTTTGGCCATCAGTCGTTCTCACCCACCAAGCGGGGTTTCACGCTGTCATTCACCGGGCTCGCATCCTTGAAATAATCCCCAAATAACGCATGAGCCTGAATATGGGCGGGAACAATCGCGCCTGCCGGTGTCACAAAGCGAGCTTCGGCTGGCATGTCATAGCCTGTGGTATTGAGTACTGTTCGGCGCACCTTTTCAATGAGGTACAAAACATCATTGGCTGTGGCAGTGCCACGGTTATTGATGAAATTGGCATGCTGTGGCGAAATCTCAGCCCCACCTCGCTTCAGGCCTTTGAGCCCGCAGCGCTCGATAACCGCACCGGGGGGGCCGTAATCGGCATACATGGCGGGATTGCTGACAAACACCGAACCGCAATTTGGTAGCTTGCGGGGAAATTTATTACGTCGTTCACGCAGAATCGCCAGCATGCGCCTGCGAATGCCACGGGGAGCGTCAGAACGCTGGAAGGTGAACCGTGCACTAACGATGATTTCCCGTCGCTCCTGAAATACAGACGTCCGATAGGCAAAGCCGCAGGCTTCCTTATCGTATACCCGTAACTCGCCCTCTTCGGTGACTGTCGTAACCTCAGTGACATTGTCACCAATGCCTCGACGCTGACTGCCACCGTTCATGCACAACAACCCCCCCAATGTACCGGGAATGCCGCAGGTGTGCTCGGCGCCTTCAAGGCCGGCATTTGCCAGCGAACGGGCAAAACCCGGGACCCAGGCGCCGCTCTCACTCCAGACCGAGTCACCATCAATGGTCATTGCGCCCAGCGATGGGCCCAGATGCAGCCCCAATACCTTAAGGCCCTCATCGGCAAACAGCAGATTTGAGCTTGAGCCGAGCACTACATAGGGAATCTGGTGAGTATGGATATAGGCCATCACTGCACGCACTTCGTCGACCGAACCTGGAGACACCACCAGATCGGCAGTGCCTCCTATTCGCCATCGACTCAGTTCCGAGAGGTTCACATTCACGTGAACGCCCTCGGGTGACAGCTCGCGAAGCGCCGGCACAATACCCTCCGGCAGGACGCGGTCTCGCCGTGAAGTAGCAGATGTCATGGGCATTTACTCCGCAGCAAATACGGAAGCGTGAACGCCCAACGCCTGCAGTTTTCCGGGCAAATTATTGTAGCCGCGCATCGCCATCTGGACGTCCTTGATCCGGCTTTGGCCTTCAGCACAAAATGCCGCCAGCACCAATGCCATGCTGCCGCGCAGGTCTGTCGAGGTGACATCTGCGCCGCGCAGCTTGGCAACACCACGCGTGGTAATCTTGCCGGGCTCAAACTCTATTGCCCCGTCACAGAACTTGTTCAGCTCGCGAGCGTAGGCAATGCGCTCCGGATAACGATAATCAAAGGTGCGGGAAATTCCGTTTGCCTTCATGCCAAGCAGAACGTAGAACGACTGCATGTCAGAAATCACGCCCGGGTGCGTGCCGCAAGCCAGCTCAAACGGCTGGATACCCTGGTCGCGCATACAATCGCCAGAAACAAACACCGAGTTGGAATTGCGGTAAAGATCGATACCGGCATCTTCCAGATGCAGTAACGGCACTTCCATGTGCTTGAACGGTACACCGTCAACAAACACACTGCCGCCAGTCATTGCCGCGAAGATAATCCAGGTCAGCGCTTCAATCCGATCAGGCATCACCTCAAACGACGCACCTCGCATTACACCACCGATCCCTCTCACTCGAATCAGGCTGTTGCCGAAGTTCTCGATCTGGGCGCCCATCTGCCCCAGCATATCGATGAGGTCTTCAACCTCAGGCGTGATATAGGCGTTGCGGATTTCAGTCACGCCTTCAGCGACGGATGCGCACATCAATGCGTTCTCGGTGCCGCCAACGGTGGAAATCGGAAAATCAATCGGGCCACCCTTGAATTGCCCTGTAATCTCGATGTAGTCGTCTTTTTCTTCAACGACGCACCCAAGATCGCGCCATACCATCAAGTGGAGGTCGTAACCCCTGGCGCCGATTTTACAACCGCCGGGATATGGAATCCGGGCCTTGCCATTGCGCACAATCTGGCCAGCTGTCAGCAGGTAGGTCGTGCGGATCGGAAGGTCATAACTCTCAATGTTGTCGTACGACAAAGTCTTTGTGCGCACTTCCACAAAGTCATTGGCATCATCAACATCGATCTCGGCGCCCAGATTCCGCATGAAGCGGATCTTCTCCACCACATCAACCAGCTGAGTCGGGAAATTTCTTATCCGGACGGGTTCATCCGCCAGCATCGCCGCTGCAAGCAATCGCGTAGCTGCGTTTTTAGCGCCACTGACCTTAACCCGACCAGACGGCACCTGACAGCCTTCGACAATCATGTCGTATCTCATATGCATCCATTCCTCATGTCGCAACTACAGTTAATAACTGGTTTAAAACTTTTGAATCAAAACGCCCATCCGAACATGAATGCTCGAACGCGCGATCACTTTAAATCTAGCCGGCACCGTCCAGGGTGGAATACCATAATGCGGTGGTCAGAGCTGGCTTCAGTGATTGCCACAACATATGAGAGCCACTAACGAACTTGATGGCCTCAGCTGTGATCGCTATATAAAAGGTGTGTGCATAATGTGTTCCACCAACAGGCATTACGACTGAAATTTTCGTAATCATCTGCGCTATGACAACACCTTAATAAACCCCCAAAACGCCCGATAAATAGCCAAACGCCACAGCATAAAAGAAACTGGCAACCCCCTATCTCCTCAAAGAAGCCGGGGGAAACAGGCTGCACCTCTCTCAAACGCACTTTTTTGGATCATAACGGACCGAAATCGAGCCATCTAAACGATGCCAACCGGCTTCAAATCCAAGACGGCCCTCCTGAACCCGAAATCCAGGCGCCGTCATCTTTGTATCACTATGTAACCACATTCCGGGCGACACCCCTAGTCCGGCGCATTACGAAACAGACGTAATTGCGGCCAGATCCGTGGCATAGTTACTGCTTTGTCAGTTGAACCTCGGTGTATTTATGTAGAAGCTAGTCACACCAAAATCAGGATCGATTCAAAGGTCAAAGGAATGAAGCCAATTCTCGACGGTTCCAACTGGCAATCAGCCTGTTTTCTGAATTCAGCCAGACTACCTGATATCGCAACAGCGAAAGCTCGTAGCACCACATCACGACAGGTAAAAACCGACAGTCTTTTCCATTTGGATATCCATCCACTTTATCGTGGCGGCGGACATCGCGCGCGCTCCTCAGTGTACCGCTCGAATATGACGCTTTTTTTCTCGCGTCATATTCGCTGTGACGTATCCGCCCGTCGCGATAAACTTTCGATTACCCATCATGCGTCTAAAGGGATTGCCGCTCATGTCTAACCTTCTCCTGCGTCACGCTGTGATTACACTGCCATTACTGGGAACAGCCATGACGGTGTGGGGCGCTGAAGATGCCAAACCCGATGCTCTCTCGGCAGATGTTGGAGTACGCCACACCTGGGACAGCAACTACGACAGAGAAGCCGACGGTAACGATGAACGCATCACCGTGGCTTACGCTGGCGCAGAGGTAAACACTGACATCAGCCGACAGCATTTCAGTGGTCGCATTGGCGTTGCCCGCTACATTCATGACCGCCGTGACTATCTGGATGCCACCGGTTATAACGGCGGGCTGGCTTGGCGCGGGGAGCTGGGCGACACTTTTCGCACGCTTGTCTCCTGGTCACGCAAAGATCGCCCGGCCGATCGAATCGACTTTATCGGTAATGACATCATCACCTATGACGACAAGCAGGCAACACTGGTTTACGTCATGAACACATCATGGGAGATCCCGCTGACTGTCAGGGAGGCCGAACAGACCCACGATAATGACAGCCGCCGTACACTCGACTACACCGACAAAGAACTGTTTACCGGTGTTCGCTACCGATCCGGGCGCAACTCAACGGTGATGCTACGACTCGTCAACGGTGAACGGGAATACCCTAACCAGGCCACCCCTATCCCTGCGGGTCAGGATCTTAATTTCGATTACCAGCGCGCCGAAGTCGAAACCAACTGGGCGTTCTCCAAAAAGACTCGACTCACCGGCGTGGTTGGCTACTTCCAGCGCGACGGCGAGGTGAACGATGGCAATGGTCTCCAGGCCCTGCTTGAAGGCAACTGGCAAGCATCATCTAAAACACTGTTGACCCTTGGCTATAATTACGACCAGCCACCACTGGGTGAAGACTCGGAAAACGCATCAGACACTCAGCGCGTCTACATTGGCGCGGAGTGGGACGCTACGCCAAAGCTATCTGTCAAAACCGGCGCGAAACAAGTCTGGCAGTCTTTCGATAACACCCTGCAAACATCTGCAAGAGACGAGACGGTAAACGTCGTCACGCCATTGATCGTTGCCTACCAGTTCACTGATGTCGTGGGCGTGGATCTGGTGAGCGCCTGGCAAAAACGCCACTCACCTATCGCTTCACGCGATTACTCTGCAACCGAATTAACCTTGGGACTCAAAGCGGAATTCTGAGCCTCACGCCGGTTACTATGATAATCGGCGTCTTTCGCCAGAAATCCTATCCTGCGATAGCCGCGCACTGTCCGCCAAAAAATTTGTGCAAGCTCATGGTAAGAGCCCGATCTCAGCGTGCGGATATAAGACGTACCCCCACGTTGTCGCACTTCAATGTTGCTCCCCAGCCCCAGATACCCTTCCCGACGGAACTTGTCTTGTATGCAAGGGGCGGGAGAGCACTGCAGAATCCGGAGCTTCCTGGCAATCACCGATTCCTGAAACGAAAACAGCATTGCATCTGCAGGCTGGTGGACTGACACCGGCAATTCGATGAGCTGCCTGGCGGCACGCTGACTTAATATGTAGGCACCTGCGCACCAGGCGGTTGACTTGACGGGATAAAAGACGCGCCCGCCAAGCTGAAGAACCGGTTGTCGCGCCAACAACATCCGATTGGTTGACGGTTCAAGTCGAATGATATCAGTGCCTTCAGGTATCCAATCATTGTGTGTAACGTAACGTCCGACGTCGCCTGAAAGATAAATATCATCTTCGAAAACAACGCCGAAAGGCTGGGTACCCGCCGCAATTTTCTCCCAAGCTCTGTAGTGGCTCAGGAAACAGCCCATCTGTCCTCTCAACCAACGCTTGTTTTGCCTGGGCCGCGACTGCTGAAAGTGTTGAAAATCGCTCTCTGAAATCTCTCTGCCATCAACCGCCGCAATTCTCTCGAATGGCAAACCGAGACCATCCAGTTGCAGGGAGACTTGCTCCAATCGCCGTACGTCGCGATCCAGATTAATGACATACAGCGTCATCATGACTAGTCCACCTGACCCGGCTGCTGATAACGATAGGCGGCGCACTCTTTTCCCGCTTTCATACAACGCACAAGAAAACGGACGATGTCGACGGTATAGCGCTTCATTAAACGCCTTGGTTCCAGGCTCAATCGATATAGCCACTCAAGCTTGAGTCGTTGAACAATCGCGGGGGCTCTCGGCTTATCACCGGCCATAAAATCAAACAATGCCCCCACTCCGATCAACGTTGAGCAATTCAGGCGGGCCCGGTTCTGCAGGATCCAGTTTTCCTGCCGGGGGTTGCCCATCGCAACCAGCACCACGTCAGCTGCTGACTGGTTAACGTCAGCGATGACAGCATCAGTGTCTGCCATTTCACTGAACCCGTCACGATGCCCCGCAACGACAATGCCTTCTGCCTCAAGCGCACCAGCGGCCCGCTTGGCAATGCCTGGCCCTGCACCAAGCAGGAAGACTCTGAGTGACGGGGCACCACGTCTTAGCGGCTCTTTAAGCAGATAGGGTACGAAGTCGGTACCGTTCAGGTTTTCCGGAAAGCGGCGACGATGAATCAGCATGCCACCGATATCCATACCAATTCCGTCGTTAACCAAGATGACATCAGGATGACGAAGCGCGGGTTTCAGGCTCTCACACTGGACCACAAAGTTGGTATTCACAAAAAACAGCACCCGCTGCTGCCCTGCCTTGTGGTCCGCCAGCAAGCGATCGGCGAGTGACCCGGTGCGCATACACTGTACCGGGTAACCTGCCAGGGGTAGCACATCAGATGATGGCGAGAAATGTTGTTCGCTGCTCATATGCCCATCCGTGTGTCATCAAATTCACTGGGCGCCAATACCCGATCGGTGACCTCACTCCAGTTGAGATGGCGACGGGATGATTCATGAGGTGCCTCAAGCGCCTTGTTGATCGCCGCTTCAATCGACTCCGGATTGCCAGGTTCGTAGGCGAACCTGGAACTGTAGTCGCCAGTAACAGCCGCCGGACAAACAGCTGGCAGCCCCAGGAAATCGTATTGAATCAGCTTCATTGAAGTATCCGCGAGGTATGGCGGCACACTCTCAGAACGGTAAGGGGCTATTCCGAAACGGGCGTGCTTGATATAGCGCACGGTTTCGTCATGGGGCATTTCACCGTATACGGTGACGTTGTCACCGTACTCCGGATGAGGCGGCTGACCACATCCAATGATATGGAAATGGACCTCGGGAAAGCGACGAGAAGCTTCGATGAAGAAATCGGCGTCAAACAGCATGGAGCCCACCGACACCGCATGGACACCCTCACCGTAAGGTGACGGATCACCGGTTCCGGCGAGCCCGTGATTGATACCGTGCGGAATAAAGTAGGCATTGCGGGTAGAAGGCAGCTCGTTGGCCAACGCTTTGGATGGCAACCGAATGGACGTCATTGAAGGCGCTATCCGTTGAAATGTCTGCTTGACGAACTCAGCCACGTTAATCGTCTCGAGGTCGTCCGACGCGATATAAATGGTTTTGGCATCAGGATTCAGCTTTTTCAGGAGATCGAAAAAAATAGGTGCCACACCACTCTCAAACAATACAACGTCAGCGCTGGCTAACCAGTCTTTCAGCACTCGACTGGCTGACGCGACGTAGAGCTTGAACAGCACGTCTTCGCAAAGACGAAGGAACGGCTTGCGTGTATTAAATGGATGTATAGCCGTTTTCCACAAATAACATTGCACGCCATTGTGAGTTTCGATCTTGTTTGCCCGGGCATCCAGCGACAATCTTGGATCATTGGTATAACGGGACAGAAAACTGTACCGAAGCGAGAAAAAACGCGCCTCTCCCCGCTGGGCAAGCTGTTCAGTAATAAAGTGAATATTGGCCTTTCGAGGCGAGCGATAATCATGTGCGGAAAGCACCACATACTTCAGGCCTTTTCCGATAACGGGTGTTACCGGGGCAGCCTTCGGCTGTTCAGTTTCCTGGCTTGTCGCGGTTGCCTGCATGGTGACGTTTACTCCCTGTTGCGTTCCTTGTATGCCCGGCATCAATCGTCTACCCGCACATTCCGTGGCGCGCCCGGGCAGTTGCCGCCCTTGCACGAGATACCTTGCAGATAAGGTTCCAAAACCGACATCTGGGGCTTGTCCTGCCCATCCTGAGGATGCACCGACATGGTGTAGCCTCCCCACCATCCGCCAGCAGCCCAATATGACCAACCACGCCAGGACTCGCTGTCCGTCATGAGCGAGAGCATTCTATTCAAGGTTTGGAGGCATTCGCCCGTCGGCGGCACACCGAACTCACCGGCGAACAAGTGTTGTCCGTTCTGTTTGGCCCAGTCGCTTATGCGATCGAACATACCGTTAAAATCATCCGGTGCCTTGCATTCTTCGTGGGTACCGGAATAATCGCTATCGGCATACTGATGTACTTCGATGACAGTTCGGTCCAGTGGATCCCGCAAGTCATCAAATACTTCTGCATTACTCGCGCCGTCGTAGCTTTTAAACCATTCATGCAAGCCGCTCCAGCGACCGCCGGCGACAAATATCAGATTTTTGACGTTGGCTTCGCGCAAATCGCTCAGGGTCTTTTTCGCAATGTTGCCCCAAACCGGAATATCGAGTTTAAAAGGCTCATTCATCAGACCAAATGCAAGGTTGTCCGAATCACCCAATGCTTTGGCCAATGATTTCCAGAACGATATAAAGGCCGACATACCGACTTCGGGCGAATCTATAGTGTCGCCGTTATAAGCGCCGTAGTTATGCAGGTCCACTATCAGGCAAAGATCGCGCTCCTCTGCGTGGGCGAGTACCTTTTTGATAGCGCCCACTTCTTCGCTTTCCAGTTCGCCACCAAGCTCATGCTGAAGGCGCTCCCAGCGCACTGGGAGGCGAATGACCGTCGCCCCCTTGTCAGCAAAATAATCGAGCTCTTCATCTTTGGGATAAGTGTAATTTTTGTACATCACCCCCGGCAGCGTCTTGCTGTTGAACTCGGCACCGGCCATATTGACCCCTCTCAAGGGTGCCTCTGAAAAACAGTCAGCCCAGGCCCAGGAGGACGTCATCCCAAGTACCGCCGAGAGAAATAGGCGCGAAAACAGGTGTGATCCAAACTTTTTCATGAGCTGCCTCCTAGCTGCTCGTATACATTTGAATAGCGTTCGGCAATACGGGTCCAGCTATACCTTTCAGCAAATGCCATCGCCTTGTCGCGGCGCTCAACGTGAGCGTCATTGCCCTGCGCATGCAACGCCTGAATCTGACGCGCGAACGCCTTCGGCTCATTCGCCGACGCGATCACACCCAGTCCGGATTCATCTATCAGTTTGCGAAACGGCGGAATATCACTAAGCACAGGCGTAAGCCCTGCGCTCATCGCTTCGATGGCGGCCAAGCCAAACCCTTCATGACGGGACAGGCACAGAAAATAACTTGCTTCGCTTATCAGTAATCTCAAACGCTCATCCGATGGCCCCGGCTCGAGCCTGACCTGATTATTCAGTTTGCGGGCAGACCGTTCTGCATCCAAGTCCGCTGCCGTGAAGTCATATTCCCTTCCGGTAATGATCAGCCGCCATTCAGGATCTTCCGCAACCAACTGCGCCATAACATCAAGCGCTTCGATAAGCCCCTTGTTGCTCGACCAGCGTCCAAAATAAATCAGCGTGCGGTTCAATTGCGCGGATCCGCAGTTTGAGTACTTGGTCGTGTTAACGCCGTTCTCAATCACCTCAAGCCTTGCAGGACGGATGATCTCCCCAAACTTCGCCCCGTCATTCTCGCTTGTCGCGATAATTTTTTCGTAAGCGGATGAAGACGCCCGGGTAATCGTCTTGAACCAGGTTTCCTTAAGCCGACTCGCAAATTCGGTGTGGAAAAAGCCACCATGTGTGGACAGCATCAGGGGCCGACGGTGGATAGGCTTGGTCAAAGCGAGAAAGTCGTAGAAAAAATCCACGCCATGAACATGAACCAGATCAGCCTGTTTGATCTCACCCAGCACCTGCGGACAAAGCGGATAACGGCTGGATCCCGAATATGGCAGCCGGACTACCGGCACACCTTCAACCATTTCCTCCTGGGGTAACAGATCGCTGTCGTTTCGAAACAGACGGTTAAGCGTAATGACCCGCGCCTCCTGGCCCGTTTTTTGAAGCTGGCTGGCAGCAATATTGCGGACCACCTCTTCCATACCACCGATCGACGGATGGTACTGGCGGACCACGTGGGCAACGCGAATGGTCATATACTCACCTCCTTCCCTGGCATTGGACCGCGTTCAGGCCGACCGCCTGCGGGCGCAATACTTGTTACATTTATACCTGCCGGTCTTACAGGCGACTTCCGCTTATGCCTGGCTGAAATGGTCATCGGGTCTCGAAGCGCACTACCAAGCAGGAACCAGAGCACCCCGGCGCTTTTCAGCGCAAATAAAGACGTGCCACTGATGCAAAGAATCAATGCGATATAAATACCCACAAAACACCTGAACCGGTTCGCTTCGTCGTTCGGCATCTTTATCAGCCAGTATGCAAACCACAGGGCGACAGCGAGAACCAGACCAAACGTCGACAACACATAGGCATAGCCCTGGTCAGGAAACCAGGCATCCCGGTCATAACCCAGTAAGATCGCGGAATCGAATTCGAGTAGCGATGAGGCGCTACTCATCAGTCGGCCTACATAACTGTCTGAATAGCGGATATCGAGGAAGAGCCCCATGGCGACGAGGCCTCCCAGGATGACAAATGGCATCAGCGCAGGCAGGAACAACGCCCTGCCCCTGAAGGTGATTCGTGCAAAAACCAGTACGCCGACAGACACCAGTGCAAAGCGCGAGTCAGCCAACACAATCAGAAAAGCCGCAGCACCAACAAAGAAGAACATCGCCTTGCGATTAGCCCAATCCTTGGACAATCCCCAGGCTGCCACGATGGTGGCGAAGTTGCCCAGGGAGACGGGCTCAAGAAATACGGACGATACACGGTGGTTGTCCAGCAACCAGGGCAATAGGGTTCGCCCCATATCTTCAGGCCGGATACCGTTCATCTGAAGTTTGCTTTCGCGAACATAATCCGTAATCGGCTGCAGGTTTCCGATACCCACGTAGTACGAAAAAATATTGAATACATCGGTATAGGTATCAAGCGCAAACAACTCAAACAAGCCGAATGACGCCACCACCAGAATCGCGACTCTAAGCGTTTTATCGGCCAGATCCGGATTACCGAGATTGCGCCCAAGCCAATAAAACCAGATCGGAATCAGCAGATCCCGGAACCCTTTGATATCCAGTTGCCCGCGGACCAGCGCAAGCAAGCAAAGCATCGCACCCGCGAGTGCAGCTACCATAACGACCTTGGGGAGAAGACGGGGTAAAAGCAGTGGCAAACAGCCAAGCATGATGGCGAACTCTGTCACGCCAACCAGTGCTCTGGACACGCCAAAAACGTGGGTATGAATCAGGCAAAGAAGAGCCTGATAGCAAACCGTCGCCACAACCAGCAGCATCGCGAGACGCTGCTGGTTCCATGTAATCTGAACAGATTGAAGCTGCATGGCATCCCTGGCCCGAAACGACGAAGCCTCAGCCATGGCTGAGTGCCCATCGACGATAGTTGTATCCATCGCTACCACTTACTGGGATAGCGCAACACCCATCAAGCTGACACCGACCTCCTGAAGATGTCGGCTAGCCGCTTCGAGCGCCTTCAGTGGTGTCACATTTTCTTTCGCCACCATGAGTGCCGCTCCCGCCCTTGCTGCAATAAGCTGGGCATCGCGATTCTCTTTCAGTGGTGGCGTGTGAACGAGCACCACATCAAAGTTATTGGCAAGCGTTGTCATCAGCGTGCGATAACGACGGTGTGAGAGCAGTTCCTGCGGATTTGGTGCGACCGTGCCTCCATTGAGCAGCCACAGTGACTGCAAAGGCGCGCATAACTTGGGAGCCGGTGCCGCGCGGCCCGCCAGCACATCCGACAGCCCCTGCCCATCCGGCAGTGCGAACAGGCGATGCAGCGATGGTTGGCGCAAGTTGCCGTCAATCAGCAGCGTATTGGCACCCAACTGCGAAAAGACGATGGCCAGATTCGCTACGAGTTCGCCTGACGCCGCTTCACGGTCAACGCCAACAATCGGCAAAACCCGCTGGGCCGGATCATCGAAGTAACGCAGCATCAACTCGCTACGCAACCCGCGCAGCGCTTCCATGCGGCGGCTTTGAGGATAAAAAGCAGCAGTCAACGAAGGTGACAGCTGGCTGTTCGACAAGGGTGCAACCGAATAGGAAAACTGCTGGGCCAAGGCCGCCTTTACATCTTCCTGTGTGACCAGGCCGAGGCTGATAGCCGCTTCCCCGAAGCGCAAACCACGCGACTTCTGGAAACGGATGACACGCTCGAGATCGTGTGGCTTGATCTTGCCACTTTCGACCAATACGCGCCCCATCTGACCTACTTTGGTCAGAATTTCAGAAACCTCAATATCCAACTTCGGCGCCAGTTCTGTCATACAGGACTCCTTTCCTTTCCGAACCAACGTCTCCGGTCACTGGGCAAATAAGCCAGTACCGGAACTCCAAGATACTCTTCGACTTCCGCTCGGCTCCTGACCCTGCGATGAGTCAGCTCGAGCAATAGCGACAACCCGATGCCCAGCATAATGCCCAATGCCGCTGCGATAACGAGATTAAGCCGCACGTCTGGCGCAGACGGCAAGGTCGGTGCCACTGCATCGTTGAGAACGGCCACGTCTGTTTGTGAAAGCCGGCTTTCAAGCCTGCTGGCAGAGGCCCGTCCAGAGGCAGTGTTGTACGCCTCTTGCGCCGCATCCACCTCTTGTTTCAAGAGATCAAGCTCATCGCGCTGAGCATTAAGTTTGAGCACTTTTTCCTTTTGCTCGGCAACCGCATCCCTGAGTTCAGACTCGCGCTTGGCAGATTGAGCGGCCGTTGACTGGAGACTGCTACCCACAACCCGGGTTTCCTGAGAAAGTTGAGACTTGAGCGATTGCACTTCCGCCTCGGCTTTCTTGTATTCAGGGTGATTCCGCCCATAACGGGTTGACGCATCGCTCAGCGTGGCTTCGGCCTGCGCAAGATCTGATCGCAGCTTCTGCACGACCGGATTACCCAGAACCTGAGCACTCGCCTGCTTGTCCTGTACCTGACGTACATCATCCTGCAACCGGTCACCCTGAGCCGCTACCAACATTGAGGACAACTCGCGAAGCTTTGACGTTTCAACATCAAGTTTCTGGTCAGCCGCGACAATCCCGTGACTCTGCTGATAATCAGTCAACCGTGTACGCGCTTCTCGCAGGTTATCCCGCAACACGGTCATCTGTTCGTCATACCATTGGGAGAACCGGCGTGCGGGATCTGTGCGCAGCTCAAGATTCGTGCGCACGTAGGCTTCGGAAACTGCGTTCGCCAGGCCCGCTGCCAGTTCGGAGTTTTCCTCGCTGACGCTGACGCTCAGCACGTTGCTGTTGCGTCCGGGCGTGGCGACCATATTGCGCCGAAGGGTCTGGACGACCCACTTTTCCGGATCGACCTCACCATCACTGGCGTCGTCCGCTGCGCGCTGATCTGCCAGCTTGCGCATGTCCGGCGGCAGAAGCTCATACACTTTCGAAGCAACCTTACGGCTCTGGATCACGTCAACCTGGGTCGCGATGTAGCCTGCGCGCGCAGGCAGCACCTGCCCACTGAGCAGATCCTGAGGCTTGCCATCCACTATAAGCTCGGTTGTTGCGGTGTAGGTCTTCGGTAAGCTCATTGAAACCACCAGGGTTGCAACAAGACAAAATACCGTAAGACCCGCAATCAACAGCCATCGCGCTCTAAGTATCTTAAAGAAACTTTCCAGGCTCACTGACGGGTCCCTCCGTTAAAACAGGCTTTCTTTGACGAACAACACATCGCCATCTTCGATACGATCTTCGAAGCGCGCTTCCAGCTCTTCGACTTCGCCATCAGGCTGCTGGCGATAGATAATCAAACCACTTGAACTGGCGCTGGGGTTAAAGCCACCGCTTACCGACAATGCCTGCATCACGTTAAGGGGACGATCCAGCGCATAGGTTCCCGGCTTTTGAACCTGTCCATACACATAGAACTGGTCCGCACGGGGTATGTACACTGTATCACCTTTTCCTAGCGTAACCGGCGAACGGCCCTCAGCACTGCTGTCCAGCAGCTCACGGAGATTAAACTCCTTACGCGACTGGCGACCTTCATCGTCGATATTAACGAGAATAATGCGTTCGCTACCGGTGTCGTTGATGCCTCCAGCCAGTGCCAGAGCCTCGGTCAGAGAGGTTGGCCCTTCCAGCGCGATACGCCCGGGATGGTTGACCTGACCCAGAATCGATACGGTGTTGCTGCGGTATTGCTCAATAAGCAGATTGACGTGGGCCCGTTTCAGGTAGCCCCGTTGCTCCAGTTGCCGACCAATCAGATCGCCCGCGTCCTGAGGGGACATGCCCCGAATTTCGACACGACCAACCAGCGGCATGGTAATCGTACCATCGCCGGCGACTTCAGCTTCTGTGGTGAGATCTTCCTGGCCATACACCATGACCTTGACCCTGTCTCCGGTTCCCAGCTTGTAAGCTTCGGAAGCCGCAGCAAAAACCATGTTGGAAAAAAACACCAAGAATAGTGTCAGGCTTGATGCCAATAGACGCCCATTCATCTTCATACCAGTCCATCCCTTGTCGAAGCATGAAAGTTCCCGGCAGATCAGCCGCCCCGTCACAGATGGAACCTGGATGATTCCTGACCCGCGCGGCGCTGTGACTGTTGCAGTAGAGAACTATGAACTCACTATGCAAAACTGGGGCCGAATGTTATAGAACGGGTCCCGTTTCAGCCAGCACAGAAAGTACGAGGATAATATCGGATATCACGCCGCCGTGAGGTTACGGTTAAGTTGGCGTTCCGCATTATAAACGATCGGGCTTTCGCGCCGATGCGCTATTTTCGAGCGCCTTTCCATGCGCCACGTTTCACACCCCTTTCTCGCCTTGAGCGCCGCCATCAGCGAGAAGATAAAAGCACAACGGTGATAAATTTCCTGACATCGACCTGCACACAACGATGCGTACAGTCTGAGGTCAGACGATGACAGGCGCATTACCAGTTGTTGAGATTGCAGGAGGATACCCGTTTGTCACAAACATGACGACAAAACTAACAGACTAACCGACAGGTTCATTCCCGGTTATTTCATAACCATCTCTGCGATCACGGGCCAGGCGATGGCAGGTAGGTACTGTAACGACCGGATTGCCGAAACGCTTGTAGCCGTCTATTAAACTTTTCACGAAGCATCTTGCTGTCTTTGTTGACCTTCGGGAACATCACAAAACTCTTGTTTTCCAAAAACGGTTTCGGGTGATGGGTGATCTGCGATACTTCTTCAGGGGCAAGCTCCCGAGCCATTACTTCATAGCCAACGCTAATCTCTTCAGGAAACAAATCAATTCGTCCTATCAGCAAACGCTTGAAATTTTGCCGGTTGCGCGACATTCGTTCCATTTTGAAGACACCACGCGCCAGCGCATCATCAAAAGCAGGGCCATAGCTGTACCCCATACCGCCGCCGAGCGTGAGCCCTCGAAGATCTTCAAGCGTGCTCCAGTTGAACCCCTTGTTTTTCCGGTAAAAGAATACAAACGTCTCATTCAGCACCGGATCACTGAACAAAAACTCCCTCTCTCTTTCCGACTTATACATCCATACAGCGGTTGCATCCTGCTTTCCCAAAGCAGCCTCACGGTAAGCTCTGTTCCACGGCAGAAAATGAAAACGGACGCGATAGCCTTCTTCAGCAAAAACATCGCTTATCAGGTGGGCAATCGGCCCGTTATGCGGCCGTGTCTGGTCGAAAAATGGAGGCCAGTCGCCCACAGAGATATCCAATGGCTTGAGTTCGTCCGAGAAAGCCAAAGAGACCCAAAGCGTCGCGATAATTGCACACACAATACGACTGATCATTCGTTGCGTTTCGCTCCTGAAGAGACAAACCAGAACATGTCGGCTCACTAAAGGCCGTCCGCATATTTAACAATAGTCACTAAATCGATATCGGGTCTCGGGATCTGTGGCATTTTGCGCCACTTCAACAACGGAACCTATTGTGTCCTTATTGCATCACGGTGGCGACAGCTTGCCGCAAGCAGGCGTCATTAAATTGTCGAGCCTCTTATTATTCGCCTTAAAACGAGCCAGAATATAAAATAAGCATTTGTTTAAAATACACTTTTAGACATGGGCACGAAGCTTGCTTTTTCCTCAATATATCCATGGGAGCACGCTGTATGCCGTCCAATCCAACACAACTCACCAGTCAGCTAAAACGCGAGCAGGCCCTCGCCGATCTTGAGCGCATCAGTGCCCAGTGGCAGGCCGACTCTGACGTTTTCACGCAAGTCAGCCGAAAAATGGCGACAACACTGGACCTGAGAACATTGCTGGCAATTTTCGCTGAAGAGATGCTGCCTCACGTTGCGTTTGATCGTGTCGTTTATAACCATACAGTTGAAGGCATGCCCATTCATATCAGTATTGGCAAGGGTGGCAACCATCGTTGCGAATACCGCCTCAACCTTGAGGGTGCGTGTTACGGCGACCTTCGCATCTTTCGCCGCCACCGGTTTGCTGAGCAGGAACTGCGATTCATCGAACAGCTGCTGAGCATCGCTATTCATCCGATCCGCAATGCCATCCGGTTTGAGACTGTACAGCGGGCCGCATTAACGGACGTGGTGACGGGTATCCCGAACAAACGAGCATTCGAGGACGCACTGGAGCGGGAGGCCTCTCTTGGCAACCGTCACGGTGATAGCTGTGCCTTGATCCTGTGTGACCTTGATCATTTCAAATCGATTAACGACACCTTCGGCCACAAAGCGGGGGACGACATTCTGCGAGCAGTAGCACTTAGCCTCCAGGATGCGACCCGTACCAGCGATCTGGTTTACCGGATTGGCGGTGAAGAGTTCGCCATCATACTGCCACGGGTAAATTCAAAAGAAGCGATCGTCGTTGCCGACCGAATCCGCAAGACAATTGAAACAATCAGCATTGAAACAGCGAGCGGAAAAGCGAAAGTAACCTCGAGTGCCGGTGTTGCAATACGAGCAACAGGCGAACCCGCAGACCCCTGGTTCTGCAGGGCAGACAAAGCGCTCTACAACGCCAAGAATGAAGGCAGGAACTGCACCCGGCAAGCGCTTCCCGGGCTGGATTCGGACGTCACCCCTATCAGAGGTGGGCGCCGTTCCTGAGCACAAAAACAAAGCCCGAAATACGCTGAGGTATTTCGGGCCAGATTCATACCGCCTTTAAGCGATCACGCGCCCTAAAGGGCTCACGAACTAGCGCCTGTTTTTTGGCGCCTTGTCAGAGCGCTCGGACCCCCCCCCATCTTTACGCGACGACTTCCCAAGAGGCCGGGTGGACACACTGCCTTTGCGAAATCCACCAGCACCTGAACCCTTGTTAGGCCGTTTACCCTGCTGTCTGCGCTGCGCGGCCTGCTCATCGGGTGTTTTAGCCGGGATCGCCAGAGGCTCGAGCCCAACCATTTTGCTGAGAGCGTCGATTTCTTTCTGCTCCATCTCGTCCCAACGCCCGACACTCAGGCGACTTGGCAGGAAAGCTGGACCAAATCGAACGCGCTTCAGGCGACTGACTTTCACGTCCTGCGATTCCCACAACCGCCTCACCTCACGGTTGCGACCTTCAAACAATGTCACGTGATACCACTTGTTAATACCCGCACCGCCGGCAGCCGATATATCAGAAAACTTCGCCATGCCGTCATCAAGAAGAACACCTGTAAGCAAACGCTGCAGCATTGCGTCATCAACCTGACCAAACACCCTGACCGCATACTCCCGATCCACCTGATAAGAAGGATGCATCAATCGATTAGCCAACTCGCCATCGGTCGTAAACAACATCAAACCTGTGGTGTTGATGTCGAGCCGTCCGATCGCTATCCAGCGCTGATCACGCAATTTAGGCAGCCGATCAAAGACCGTCGGACGGCCTTCCGGGTCCTTGCGGGTCGTCACCTCGCCTTCCGGCTTGTTGTACATCAGTACACGCCTTACCGGGGACTGGGCCGACTCTATACTGATGCGCTTGCCATCCAGCGCGATAGCATCCTCGACCGTGACTTTTTGTCCCGGAATAGCCACTTCCCGGTTGACGGTAATTCGCCCTTCTTCGATCCAGGCTTCCACCTCACGACGGGAGCCGACGCCGGTCCGCGACAACACTTTCTGCAAGCGCTCGGGTGGCAGGTCATGCGTGACAGGTTTCTGATCATCATTTCGTGATTGATCAGTTTTGGCCGAACGCGGTACGCGCTTCTGCGCCATGGGTATATCCTTTCAGGTGACGCGGTTCCCTGTTAATGAAGGGTTCCGGATATGGATTCATCGACATCATTCTCTGGCGCGTCGGTATCGGATGCATCAGAGGACGGTTCAAACTGGATTTCAGCCTGGATTTTCTGCTCAATCTCCCGACCGATTTCTTCGAGATCTCTTATTTCAGAAAGCGGCGGCAGCTGCTCAAGCGTCTTCAGGCCAAAGTAATCGAGAAACTGGCGGGTTGTGGCATACATGGCCGGCCTGCCCGGTACATCTTTATGTCCGACGATACGCAGCCATTCTCGTTCAGTCAGCGTGCGGATGATATTGCTGCTTACCGCAACGCCGCGAATATCTTCAATTTCGCCCCGGGTGATGGGCTGGCGATAGGCAATCAGGGCCAGGGTTTCAAGCAGTGCCCGGGAATAACGCTGAGGCTTCTCCTCAAACAAGCGCCCTACCCAGGCTGCGTATTCCGAGCGAATCTGGAGACGATAGCCACTGGCCACTTTAATCACTTCATAACTCCGATCCGCGCACGCCAACTCCAGCTGGCTGATGGCGTGCTCGATCACCTGACGCGCAGGACGATCATCTTCGGTAAACAGTTCTCGAAGTTGATCAAGATTCAGCGGCTTCCCGGATGCCAGTAAGGCACCTTCGATAATATTCTGGACCCGGCGGATCTGCTCTTCATTCATGACAATCGTTCTGATTTATCTCACTAAAGGATTCTAGACCACGGCGCGAGCGCGCACATGAATCGGCCCCAAGACTTCAACCTGAGCAACCTCTATCAGCTGTTCTTTAACAAGCTCAAGCGTTGCCAGAAAGGTAACCACCACGCCAAGCCGCCCTTCTTCGACGGTGAACAGGCTTTCAAAAGATACAAACCGATCATCTGACAGTGATGCCAATATATGGGACATCCGCTCTCGCGTTGACAAGCGCTCGCGCTCAACCTGGTGATTGGAAAACAGATCAGCCCGCTGAAGCACGCCTCTCAGGGCCAACAACATTTCCTTGAGATCGACATCCGGATGTATCTGACCACTTTGCATTTTGGGTGGTACGGACGAACAACCAAAGGTGTCCCGCTCCATGCGCGGGAGGGCGTCAATGTCCTCGGCCGCCTTCTTGAAGCGCTCATACTGCTGAAGCCGCCGAATCAGCTCGGCCCGGGGATCAACCTCTTCATCCTCGTCGTTGGTCATGCGCGGCAACAACATTCGCGACTTTATCTCAGCCAGTGTAGCCGCCATGACCAAATACTCGGCCGCCAATTCAAATCGCATCGACTCGACCGCCCCAATGTAATCCATGTATTGGCGGGTAATCTCACTGACATCAATCTCGAGGATGTCCATGTTCTGACGGCGAATCAGGTACAGCAGCAGGTCCAGAGGCCCCTCGAACGCCTCCAGAAACACAGCAAGCGCATCAGGTGGGATGTACAGGTCCTGAGGAATATCCGTCAGCGGCTTGCCGGAGACCAACGCCAGTGATCCTTTCTCCACTGCAGTCGCAGTGGCCGTCTCAGCCGGACCCGTATCGTCGTGACCGGTTTCGGCTGAAGGTTCGTTTTCAACGGGCTGTTCATCTACCATTTGCGTCTGCCATGCATGCTGCCGACTCAGCGGTAATTAAGACCCATAGCCTGCCGAACCTCTTCGAGAGTTTCTCGTGCAGCGTCTCGTGCCTGCTCGCAACCTTCTTCGATTATCGAGCGTACCAGTTCGGGGTTCTCTTCGTATTCGCGGGCACGCTCGTGCAGCGGGCGCTGCTCCTCAACAATAGAGTCGATCAACGGCTTCTTGCAATCAAGGCATCCGATGCCAGCGCTGCGACAGCCGACCTGAACCCATTCCTGGGTGGCAGCATCCGAGTACACCTTGTGAAGCCCCCATACCGGGCATTTCTCAGGTTCACCCGGGTCTGTCCGGCGCACCCGCTGGGGATCGGTCTGCATCACACGAATTTTCTGTGCGACGCTATCCGGCTCTTCCCGCAGGCCAATCGTATTGTGATAGGACTTGGACATTTTCTGGCCGTCCAGCCCCGGCATTTTCGAGTCTGGCGTTAATAGCGCCTGGGGCTCCGGCAGAATGACCTTACCGCCACCCTCGATGTAACCATAAAGGCGCTCGCTGTCGCCCATGGAGATATTCTGCTGCTCTTTCAGAAGCGCGCGGGCGCGGTCGAGGGACTCAATATCGCCCTCCTCCTGATAACGCCTCTTCAAAGCACGGTAGAGCTTGGCGTTCTTCTTGCCCATTTTGGTAATGGCCGCTTCGGCCTGCTCTTCAAACCCCGGCTCACGGCCGTAAATATGATTGAACCGACGCGCCATCTCGCGGGTGAACTCAATATGGGAAACCTGATCAGCACCCACCGGAACACGACCGGCCCGATACAAAAGAATATCAGCGCTCTGAAGAAGCGGATAGCCTAAAAAACCGTAAGTTGCGAGATCTTTCTCACGTAGTTTCTCTTGCTGATCCTTATAAGTCGGCACACGCTCGAGCCAGCCCAGTGGCGTGATCATCGACAACAACAGATTCAGTTCGGCGTGCTCTGGCACTTTCGATTGAACGAAAATGGTAGCAGAGCCCGGATTAACACCAGCTGCCAGCCAATCGATGACCATGTCCCAGACACTCCCCTCAATACCACTGGGGTCATCATACTGAGTTGTCAGCGCATGCCAGTCTGCGATGAAGAAAAAGCACTCGAATTCATGCTGAAGTTTGATCCAGTTTTTCAACACGCCGTGGTAGTGACCCAGGTGCAGTTTACCGGTAGGACGCATGCCAGACAGCACGCGCTGCTGGGGATCTACAGAACTCAAAGCATGAACTCCTTAATGAAATTTTTTGAACGCACATCAGCCTGCCGTCGGAGAGGCATCCGGTTCCAAGCATGACTGTCGCCCGGAATTATAAACTAATGAGCCGAGCCGGACAGGTTAACGCGAAAACGGCCAATGTCCTAGAAAACCGTCTTACTTGAACGAAAAAACCCCTGTTCTCTAGCGAAAGAGAACAGGGGTTCAGGATGTGCATCCGGCTAGTTTACCAGCCAGTCACTTCCTTCAATGCAGCACCGATATCAGCCAGGCTGCGTACGGTTTTAACACCCGCGCTTTCCAGAGCTGCAAACTTGTCGTCTGCTGTGCCCTTGCCGCCCGCGATGATAGCGCCAGCGTGACCCATGCGCTTACCTGCTGGTGCGGTAACACCGGCGATGTAGGAAACGACAGGCTTGGTGACGTTTTCCTTGATGAAGGCAGCCGCCTCTTCTTCGGCGTTACCACCGATTTCACCAATCATCACGATCGCTTCAGTAGCCGGATCTTCCTGCAGCAGCTTCAGAATATCGATGAAGCTGGACCCGGGAATCGGATCACCACCGATGCCGACACAGGTTGACTGGCCAAAGCCAAAGTCAGTGGTCTGCTTGACCGCTTCGTAAGTCAGCGTACCTGAACGGGACACAATGCCAACTTTACCGGCCTTGTGGATATGCCCCGGCATGATGCCGATCTTGCACTGGTCAGGTGTGATAACACCCGGGCAGTTAGGACCAATCATCCGCACGCCTTTACGATCGACGTACTCTTTCGCGTACAGCATGTCGATGGTCGGGATACCTTCGGTGATGCAGACGATCAGTTCGAGGCCAGCATCAGCCGCTTCGATGATGGCATCCTTACAGAAAGGTGCGGGCACATAGATAACCGTCGCCGTTGCACCGGTAGTTTCAACGGCGTCACGCACGGTGTTGAATACAGGCAGGCCAAGGTGCTTGGTGCCGCCCTTACCGGGGCTTACGCCGCCGACCATCTGTGTACCGTATTCAATTGCCTGCTCAGAGTGGAAAGTGCCTTGTGCACCGGTAAAGCCCTGGCAGATAACCTTGGTGTTCTTGTCGATCAGGATGCTCATTATTTACCCCCCGCGGCTTTTACGACTTGCTGTGCAGCATCCGTAAGACTGGTTGCGGCAATGATGTTCAGGCCGCTGTCTGCAAGTACCTTGGAACCCAGTTCAGCGTTGTTACCTTCAAGGCGAACAACAACCGGTACTTTTACACCCACTTCCTTAACGGCACCGATAATGCCCTCTGCGATCATGTCGCAGCGCACAATACCGCCAAAGATATTGACCAGAACCGCCTGAACCGCGTCGTCAGAAAGAATGATCTTGAACGCTTCGGTAACGCGCTCTTTTGTTGCCCCGCCGCCAACGTCGAGGAAGTTTGCAGGCTGGCCGCCGTTGAGCTTGACGATATCCATGGTACCCATTGCAAGACCGGCACCATTGACCATGCAGCCGATGTTACCTTCAAGAGCAACGTAGTTGAGCTCCCACTTGGCTGCGTCCGCTTCGCGCTGATCTTCCTGGGAAGGATCGTGCATCTCACGGATTTGTGGCTGGCGATACAGGGCATTTCCATCAACGCCAATTTTCGCGTCCAGGCAGTGCAAGTTGCCCTTATCGGTAATGACCAGCGGGTTAATTTCGAGCAGCGCCAGATCCTTATCTTCAAACAGCTTCGCAAGACCCAGGAAGATCTTGGTGAACTGTTTGATCTGGTCACCCTCAAGGCCCAATTTGAAGGCAAGCTCACGCCCCTGATAGGCCTGAGCGCCAACCAGCGGGTCAATTTCGGCTTTCAGAATCTTTTCTGGCGTCTTTTCTGCAACGGTTTCGATATCAACGCCGCCTTCGGTCGATGCCATAAAAACAACACGACGCGAACCACGGTCAACAACCGCACCCAGATAAAGCTCCTGGTCAATGTCAGTCAGGTCTTCGACCAGAATCTTGGTGACCGGCTGGCCCTTTTCGTCAGTCTGGTACGTCACCAGGTTCTTGCCCAGCCAATGCTCGGCGAACTCACGGATTTCGTCTTTGCTGCTAACCAGCTTTACGCCGCCAGCTTTACCACGACCACCAGCGTGAACCTGTGCTTTGACGACCCAACGATCACCGCCGATCTCAGCGGCTGCGGCAACGGCTTCAGCCGGCGTATCGCACGCCACACCTTTGGAAACTGGCAGGCCGTATTCAGCAAATAGCTGTTTGCCCTGATATTCGTGCAAATTCATAGCGTTGTCCCACTCTTATATGGAGGATAACCATTTCAGAAGTTGACGGCAGAAATCACGCTCCCGGCGCGCTTCCTGCAGTCACTCCCCTGGGAATGTGAACCCGCAAACTGCGAATTCTGTGCGGGCGCATCAGGGGTCACCTCGATACACCCTTTTCCGGTAAAGCCACGACATCGGAACAGCTCCTGCAGACCACGAACTATTCCTGATATCTCAGGCCACCGGATGAAAGGTCGATGTCGACCCCGAGACACTGCGCTGCGTCCCGCTTGGTACTGTGCGAAAAAGGCCGGAGTAACCCGGCCTGTCTGTTCTTATTTTTTCTTGCGTTTGTTGGCGATATGAATAGCACCGCCACCAACAGCAAGGGCTGCTTCATGAACCGACTCGGACAGCGTCGGATGCGCAAAGCAGGTCAGCGCCAAATCTTCGGCACTAGAGCCAAATTCCATTGCAATCACGCCCTGGGCGACGATTTCAGACGCCTGAGGCCCAATCACATGGAAACCAAGAATGCGGTCTGTTTTCTCGTCGGCGATGATTTTCACCATACCCGTAGCAGCGTTTGCCGCCATCGCCCGGCCGTTCGCAGCAAATGGGAAGGTGCCTACATTATAGGCCTCACCTTCTGATTTGAGCTGCTCTTCGGTTTTACCTACCCAAGCCAGTTCAGGATGGGTGTAGATAACATTGGGAATGCAGTCGTAGTTCACCTGCGGCTTGTGACCGGCGATACGCTCGACCACAACAATGCCCTCTTCCGAGGCTTTGTGCGCCAGCATAGGCCCACGAACCACATCACCAATCGCGTAAACGCCCGGAGCATCTGTCTGGCAGAAATCATCAACGAAGATGAACCCGCGCTCATCCAGGTTGACACCGCTATCTGCTGCCAGCAGGTTGTCAGTATTGGGGCGACGACCGACAGCCACGATCAGCTTGTCGACCTTCAGTTCCTGTTCGCCTTTGGCATCTTCATAAGTCACGGTGACCAGATTACGCTTGACGCTGGTACCGGTAACGCGAGCTTTCAGTTTGATATCAAGGCCTTGCTTCTTGAACTGCTTCAGAGCCTCTTTCGCGCACTGCTGATCCACGTTCGGCAAGAAGGTATCAAGCGCTTCAATAACCGTCACCTCGGATCCAAGCCGGGACCAGACACTGCCCAGCTCAAGACCAATAACGCCGGCACCGATAACACCCACGCGCTTCGGCACTTCATCAAATTCCAGTGCACCTTCGGAATCAACAATGAAACCGTCAGTCAGCGGTGCAGGCGGAATGTTAATGGGGTCAGAACCAGTAGCGAGAATGACGTTGTCAGCTTCGTACGTCGTGACCTTGTCATCCTTGTCAGTAACTTCTACCTGGCGATTCGCCAGCAGACGGCCACGACCGTATATGGAAGTGACGCCGTTTGCCTTGAACAACTGGGCGATGCCGCCGGTCAACTGCTTAACGATACCGTCCTTGCGCTCCATCATTTTGGAGACGTTGATCGCCGGATCCTTAACCTCAATACCCTGGTCGGCGAAGCTGTGGCTGGCTTCCTCAAATTTGTGGGAAATTTCCAGCAACGCTTTGGACGGGATGCAACCGACGTTCAGACAGGTGCCACCAAGCACCTGCTGCTTGCCATCTTTGGAAGTCCAGTTTTCAACACACGCGACTTTCATTCCCAGCTGGGCCGCTTTAATGGCAGCGACATAGCCGCCAGGGCCCGCACCGATAACGATGACATCGAACTTGTCAGACATGTTTTATCCTGTTTCTCTGATGCGTTGATTTACCGAGTTAAACATCCAGCAGAATTCGAGCCGGGTCTTCCACCATCTCTTTAATGGCTACCAGGAACTGAACTGCTTCCTTGCCATCGATCATACGGTGGTCATACGACAGCGCGAGATACATCATCGGCAGAATGACCACCTGACCGTCGACCGCCATCGGACGTTCCTGAATCTTGTGCATGCCCAGAATTGCGGTCTGGGGCGGGTTCAGAATAGGCGTTGACATCAGTGAGCCAAATACACCGCCGTTCGAAATCGTGAAGGTGCCACCGGTCATTTCTTCGATGCCCAGCTTGCCATCGCGAGCCTTGGCACCGTATTCGACAATGGTCTTCTCGATGTCAGACAAACCCATGCCATCGGTGTCACGCAGAATCGGCACAACCAGACCACGATCACTGGATACGGCGACACCAATATCCTGATAGCCATGGTAGACCATGTCGTTGCCATCAATGGATGCGTTAACCGCCGGGAAGCGCTTAAGCGCCTCTGTGGATGCTTTGATAAACAGAGACATAAAGCCGAGCTTGACGCCATGGCGCTTCTCGAACCCGTCTTTGTACTGCTTGCGCAGATCCATCAGCGGCTTCATGTTGACCTCGTTAAAGGTCGTCAGCATCGCAGCGCTCTGCTGCGCATTAACCAGACGCTTGGCAATACTTGCGCGCAGACGTGTCATCGGAACACGCTTTTCTGCCCGCTCTCCTGCCGGCACATCGGCGGCTGGAGCAGCCTTGGCCGCAGCTGAAGCTGCTGGCGCCTTGCTGCCACTATCATCAATAGCTTTCTGGACGTCTTCCTTGGTAACCCGACCGTCTTTGCCTGAACCCTTGATTGAGTCCGGATCAACATCATTTTCATCTGCCAACTTGCGAGCCGCCGGGCTGAGAATCGCACTACTCTCGGTGCTGCCGGACTTGTCAGAAGCTTCCGAAGACGCTGCGGGTTTGGAGTCGTCACTCTTCGCTTCGGGTTTATCGCTGGAGGACGCACTGCCACTTGCGCCTTCTTTGAATTTACCCACGACTTCGCCGCTTTCGACAGTGTCGCCTTCATCTTTGAGGATTTCTTCAATAACGCCATCAGCTGGCGCCACAACCTCAAGCACAACTTTATCTGTTTCGATATCAACAATCAGCTCGTCGCGCTCAACGGACTCACCGACTTTTTTATGCCAGGTTGCGACTGTGCCTTCGGCGACAGACTCAGGAAATACAGGAGCTTTAATTTCGGTAGACATCTCGGTTCCTTAATTCGGTTGCTCTTAGAGCTCGAACGCGTCGTTAACCAGTTTCTTCTGCTCTTCAATATGTACGGCAAGGTGACCGCACGCCGGTGCTGCTGAAGCATCGCGACCTGAATACTGAAGGTAGAGTTTCGGATTGTGGCGATGAAGCGCCTGGCGCATATGATGCTGACTCGGATACCAGGCCCCCTGGTTCATCGGCTCTTCCTGACACCAGACGACATGGGTAAGTTTGGTATACGGCTTCAGAATCTCGTCCAGATCTTCTGCCGGGAACGGATAAAGCTGCTCCAGACGAATGATCATGACGTCGTCACGCTCGTCGGCTTTCTTCTTCTCAAGCAAATCAAAAAAGACCTTGCCGCTGCACATGATCAGACGACGCGTCTTCTTCGGCTCTGGCGGCTCCTTTTCCGGAAGCACAGTCTGGAATGTTCCCTGGGTCAGATCATCCAGCCCCGAAGTGGCTTCTTTGTGGCGCAAAAGGCTCTTAGGCGTGATAGCAACCAATGGCTTCCGGAGCGGCCGCTTCACCTGACGACGAAGCATATGGAATACCTGAGATGGCGTCGTCGGCACGCAAACCTGAATATTATGCTCGGCACTCAACTGAAGGAAGCGCTCCAGGCGCGCGGAGCTGTGCTCTGGGCCCTGACCTTCATAGCCATGGGGAAGCAACAGCGTCAGACCACAAAGCCTGCCCCATTTATGCTCGCCGCTGGTCAGGAATTGGTCGATCACAACCTGAGCGCCGTTGGCAAAATCACCAAACTGAGCTTCCCACACAACCAGCGTATCCGGCGTGGTGGTTGAATAACCGTATTCGAACGCCATGGCTGCTTCTTCAGAAAGAAGCGAGTCATGAATCTCGAGCCTCGGCTGGGTATCCGATAGATTCTTCAGCGGCGTGTAGGTTTCACCGTTTTTCTGGTTATGCAGCACGGCATGTCGATGCGAGAAGGTACCGCGACCAACATCCTGCCCTGTCAACCGAATGGGATGCCCCTCATTAAGAAGCGTCGCATAGGCCATGACCTCACCATAACCCCAGTTAATCGGCAATGCGCCTTGGGTCATTTTGTTGCGGTCATCGATGATTTTGGACACCTGGCGCTGAACCGGAAACCCTTCTGGCAACTGACCGAGCTTCTTGCCAAGCCGCTGCAGCGTGCGCAATGCAACACTGGTTTTGCACTTCGCAGTCCACTTGTGACCAAGGTGAGGCTGCCAGTCTACGTAGAGCGCCTTGTTTGGCTCTTTCACCAACGATTTGACGACGTGATCACCCTTGTCGAGCGCATCACGGTATTCAAGTTCCATCGCCTTGGCATCGTCTTCGCCCAATACACCAGCTTCTTGCAACTGAATAGCATAGAGCTCGCGAGTGGTCTTACGGCTGCGAATTTTTTCATACATGAGCGGCTGGGTAGCGGATGGCTCATCAGCTTCGTTGTGGCCGCGACGACGATAGCAAACGAGGTCAATGACCACATCGCGCTTGAATTCGTTGCGGTAGTCCATCGCCATCTGGGTGACAAACAGGACCGCTTCAGGGTCATCGGCGTTAACGTGCAAGATCGGCGCATGGACCATCTTGGCGATATCAGTGCAATACTCGGTAGAGCGCGCATCGTCCTGTCGGCTGGTAGTGAAACCAACCTGGTTGTTAATCACAACGTGTATGGTACCGCCAACCCCATAACCACGGGTCTGAGACATCTGGAATGTCTCCATCACCACACCCTGGCCCGCGAAAGCCGCGTCACCGTGCATAATGATCGGCAGCACCTGCTCGCCTGTGGTATCGCTACGACGCGTCTGACGCGCGCGGACGGAGCCCTCAACAACCGGCGACACAATTTCAAGATGTGACGGGTTAAAGGCCAGCGCAAGGTGCATCTCGCCGCCTTCAGTCATCACATTGGAAGAGAAGCCCTGGTGGTATTTCACGTCACCGGAGCCGGCATCTGCGAGCTTCTTGCCTTCAAACTCGTCGAACAGCTCCTTGGGGTTTTTACCTAAGGTATTCACGAGAACATTCAGCCGGCCGCGGTGCGCCATGCCGATAACCACTTCTTTACCGCCGTAAGAACCCGCCCGCTGAATCAATTCGTCAACCAGCGGAATCAGGCTTTCACCACCTTCCAGACCGAAACGCTTAACACCGGGATAACGGGAACCGAGATACTTCTCGAGTCCTTCAGCAGCGGTGAGTCGTTCAAGGATATGACGCCGGGTTTTGGGTTCGTATTCAGGATGGGAGCGCACGGGCTCCATTCTCTGCTGGAACCAGCGTTTAATCCGCGTATCGACAATGTGCATGTATTCCGCGCCGATGCTGCCGCAATAGGTTTGTTCCAAACCTTCGACAATATCGCGCAGTTTCATGGTTTCAGCGCCGAAGCACAGTGAACCTGTCTGGAACTCCAGATCCAGATCAGCTTCGGTCAAATCATGGAAACCAATATCAAGATCTTCTACAGGCGCACGCTCCCAAACCCCTAGCGGGTCAAGCTTGGACTGTTGGTGACCTCGAAAACGGAAGGCATTAATCAGCTGGAGAACGCGGATCTGCTTACGATCGGCATCAGATGTAGCCGAAGCAGGCACACCACCGGCCGACAAACGACGCTGATTACGGGAAATGTGTTCGAACTGCTCACGAATGGCAGCGTGGGAAACATCGGTGCCTTTGGTGTCTTCGACACGCGGCAGCTTATCGAAATAATTACGCCATTCCTCTGGAATCGCGTTGGGATCGATCAGATAAGCTTCAAATAGCTCTTCAACATAGGTCAGATTCCCGCCTTGAAGATGGGAGGTCTGCCATAACTGCTCCATGATGCTTTCATGCATTTTGAATAGCTCACCTTGGACTGGAGCGGGGAGCAATCGGAGGATGGCAAGGGGTAAACGACAGTCACCAAGATGTCGGGCCGATGACTGCTGCCACCACAGAGATTACACGGATGTTTTCCGTTCCCCGGTGGTTCAACTCAGGAAAGCCGTCACGCAGACTTTATGGGCCTGCGCAACGGCTTCCGTAGTTTGCCCTTCGTACCCGTCTTTGGGTATTAGCCAATGGTGTTAGCCAATAAAGACATTCACCAAACAGGCGCGAAAGGCTCGATCATCAGAACAGTATAGCGTCAGAATCAGGCTTTGCTGATCAAGTCGCTCTCTGCAGCAGCAAGTTACGAATGTGGCCAATCGCTTTGGTCGGGTTCAGCCCCTTCGGACAGACACTGACACAGTTCATGATGCCTCTGCAGCGAAATACGCTGAAAGGATCATCAAGATTGGCCAGGCGCTCGGCCTGAGCCTGATCACGACTATCCGCAAGGAAACGGTATGCCTGAATCAGACCTGCAGGACCAATGAACTTTTCCGGGTTCCACCAGAAAGACGGACAAGAAGTTGAGCAGCATGCACACAGGATACACTCGTACAGGCCGTCAAGCTTCTCACGATCTTCAGGTGATTGCAGACGTTCAATGGCCGGCGCAGGCTGATCATTGATCAGATACGGCTGCACCTTTTCGTACTGCTGATAGAACAAGGTCATATCAACTACCAGGTCACGGATGACCGGTAGCCCCGGCAAAGGCCGGATAACAAGCTTGTCTTTTTTAACGACTTCCGACATCGGCGTAATACAACCAAGGCCGTTTTTGCCATTCATATTAAGGCCGTCGGAACCGCAAACGCCCTCACGGCAGGAACGACGGTAGGCCAGCGACGGATCCTTCTCTTTTAGAAGATTCAGAATGTCCAGCACCATCAAGTCCTTACCTGCAGGAACTTCGAGCTCAATATCCTGCATATAAGGGGCATTGTCAGTTTCGGGATTGTACCGATATACGCTTACCAACATTTCTGCGTCACCCCTCTTAATATGTCCGAATTTTTGGTTCGAACGTATCGACTGTTTTCGGTGCAAAGTTCACATCACGCTTGCCTACACGCTTTTCCAGCGGGAAGTACATCGAATGCTTGAGCCAGTTTTCGTCGTCACGCTCTGTAAAATCATTACGAGCGTGCGCGCCGCGGCTTTCTTTGCGCTCAACAGCGGATACTGCTGTGGCATAGGCAACTTCAAACAGGTTATCCAGTTCGAGCGCCTCAATACGATCTGTGTTGAACGCATTGCTGCGATCAGTCAGCTTGGTCTTACGAACACGCTCGCCGATCTCGCCGAGCTGGCGCAGACCTTCTTCCATGCTCTCACCGTCACGGAATACGCCGAAGTAAAGCTGCATGCAGTTTTGGAGCGCTTTGCGCACTTCTGCAACACTCTCACCTTCGGTTGTCGTATTCAGACGCTCAAGACGCGCCATTGCACGCTGGATGTCTTCTTCTGTCGCTTCCAGCGCATCATCACCATCACGCAACAGCTTTTCAATATGAAGACCAGCTGCACGACCGAACACCACCAGGTCAAGCAACGAGTTGCCGCCGAGTCGGTTCGCACCGTGAACGGATACACACGCAGCCTCGCCGCAAGCAAACAGACCATCGATGAAGACGTCGTTGCCGTTCTCATCCTGAGTAATTGCCTGACCGCCAACATTGGTCGGAATACCGCCCATCATGTAGTGGCAGGTTGGCACTACAGGAACCGGTTCTTTTACCGGATCAACGTGTGCGAATGTACGTGACAACTCACAAATGCCGGGCAGACGAAGGTTCAGCGTCTCTTCACCCAGATGATCCAGCTTCAGAAGTACGTGATCCTTATCCGGCCCACAACCCCGACCTTCCAGGATTTCGATAACCATCGAACGAGCAACAACATCACGACCTGCCAGATCCTTCGCATTCGGTGCGTAACGCTCCATAAAGCGCTCGCCTTCGGCGTTGATCAGGTAGCCACCCTCACCCCGGCAACCTTCAGTGACCAGCGTGCCGGCACCGTAAATACCCGTTGGATGGAACTGCCACATTTCCATATCCTGCACAGGAAAACCTGCGCGCAACGCCATACCAATGCCGTCGCCGGTATTAATCAGAGCGTTTGTGGTAGAAGCATAAATCCGGCCTGCACCGCCTGTAGCGAGAACCGTCGCCTTGGCTTTAATGTAAGCGACTTCGCCAGTTTCGATTTCAATGCCGATAACACCAACTACCTGACCCTTGTCGTTCTTGACCAGATCAACGGCGTACCATTCGTTAAGGAAAGTAGTACCACCTTTCAGGTTGGCCTGATAAAGCGTGTGCAAGAGCGCGTGACCGGTGCGGTCTGCCGCAGCACAGGTACGGGCAGCCTGTCCGCCTTTACCGTAATCCTTCGACTGACCGCCGAACGGACGCTGATAGATGCGCCCCTGCTCGGTACGGGAGAACGGAAGCCCCATGTGCTCAAGCTCAAATACGGCCTGAGGCCCCACTGAGCACATATATTCGATCGCGTCCTGGTCACCGATATAGTCGGAGCCTTTAACGGTGTCATACATGTGCCAGCGCCAATCATCATTGGGATCCGAACTGGCAATTGCACAGGTAATACCACCTTGAGCAGAAACCGTGTGCGAACGTGTTGGGAACACCTTGGTAATACACGCGGTTTTGACGCCGGACTCGGTCAGCTGGAGCGCTGCACGCATGCCTGCACCGCCGCCGCCGATCACGATCGCGTCATATGAAATCGTTTTGATATTAGCCATTAATTAATGCCCCCACAGAATCTGAACACCCCAAACAACGTAGACGAACATAGCCGTCCCGCAGAGCGCCTGAATCAGGAACCTTGGCGCCGTCGCTTTTACGTAGTCCGTGGTAACCGTCCAGAGCCCGACCCAAGCGTGGGCACCCATGGAAATCAGCGCCATCAGACTGAAAATCCGGAACCAGGTTTGATGGAAAAGCGCTCCCCAGCTCGCATAATCGACATCAGTAAACAACAGGAAGCCGAGCAGGAACAGGGTATAAAGAGCAAGTACGTAAGCGGTTACACGCTGGACCATCCAGTCATATGCGCCGCTACGTCCGAGGTTAGTAATGCTGCTTACTGCCATATCCAGACTCCCGCCAGAACAATGAGAATGACAGAGATGACAACAGTCGCCTTGGCCGCCAGACGACCACTTTGCAACTCTTCACCAATGCCCATATCCATAAGCAGGTGTTTGATACCCGCTACGAGGTGATATAGCAGGGCCGAAAGGATGCCCCAGATAATCAGTTTCGCCAGGAAACTGCTAAGCAAGTCATTTACCGCATTAAAACCGCTCTCGCCCTCAAGAGACAAATCCAGGCCGTACAAAAGGAAACCCATACCTATAAAGATAATGATTCCGCTCGTGCGGTGCAGGATCGAAGTGATCGCCGGCAATGGAAAATGAAACTTGCTGAGATCGAGATTTACTGGTCGTTTACTGTTCACAGCTCTCTCACACTCTTTATTGTCCGGCGTTACAACGTATTGATTCGCGGGACTGGTGGTTGGTGTAGTTCGATTATCTTTTCTTGCAGAACACTGGAGGGAGTATACCGCAGGTCAGCGCGTCGCCTTTGGCGCGAAGACCGGATATGTCCTCATTTCCGGGCTAAGGATTATAAGGAGTGCCCCCCGGAATTACAAACAAGCAATGGACAGAAATGCCCTCATCTCAAGGCAGTTAGCGTTAATCGGTGCCAAGGCACCCCCTAATCCAACTCTTGATGGGCGACAGGGTAAGACCATGGTCTAACACTATCAACCACCCTAGTTGACATAGAAAAACTCGTCACATTTGTGCCCTGATCTCCAAAGGATTGTGACTAAAAGCATGGAAAATCCGTCATCATCCATTGACAAAAAAAGCCAACAGCCTATATTTTGCCGCCACGCTTCAAAACTGCGTGCGGACCCAACGCCGGGTTAAAAGCGTCGATTTAGCGAAATAATCAGGCAAATGTCGGACTGCTTTCGCAGCTCCAGCACGTCTCCTGGCGTGGTTGGCCGTGACCTCACGGGACGATCTTGCAATAATATGCGTTTTCAAGAGAGCGACCGGCGGCAAAGCAACTGTTTTGTCGGATGTACGACGCGTGCGGGCGTTCCGGACCGCTTTCTTACGCCAGAAATGCTGATATAGGAGAGCACCATGACCGACAAGAAAGCACAGCTTTCGGTGGGTGATAAATCAATCGAGCTGCCCGTTTATGCCGGCACGGAAGGCCCCGACGTCATTGACGTCAGAAGCCTCGTCCAAGAAGGCGTATTCACATACGATCCAGGTTTTGTATCCACAGCAGCTTGCGAATCAAAGATCACCTACATTGACGGTGCCAATGGTGTTTTACTACACCGCGGTTATCCGATCGAACAACTCGCAGAGCATTCTGATTACCTCGAAGTCTGCTATCTGTTGCTAAATGGCGAACTGCCGACCAAGGAACAGGGCGACCTTTTCCGCGATACGGTCAAGCATCACACCATGATCCACGACCAAATGCGTCATTTCTTTAGCGGCTTCCGCCGCGATGCGCACCCGATGGCAATCATGTGCGGCGTAGTAGGCGCGCTTTCTGCGTTCTACCATGACCAAATGGACGTCACCAGTGAAGTGGAGCGGGAAATCACTGCCCACCGCCTGGTTGCGAAGATGCCAACCATTGCAGCCTGGTGCTACAAGTACTCTGTTGGTCAGCCATTCGTTTACCCGCGTAACGACCTCTCCTACTCGGAAAACTTCTTGCAAATGATGTTTGGCAATCCCTGCGAGAACTATGAGGTTAACCCGATCCTGGCCAAGGCTATGGATAAGATCTTTATCCTGCATGCCGACCACGAGCAAAACGCCTCCACATCGACAGTTCGTCTGGCCGGCTCAACTGGCGCCAACCCTTACGCTTGCATAGCGTCTGGCATTGCAGCACTCTGGGGCCCTGCTCACGGCGGCGCCAACGAAGCTGTTCTGGACATGCTGGCAGAAATTGGTGACGAATCGAATATCGACAAATTCGTCGCCAAGGCGAAAGACAAGAACGATCCATTCCGCCTGATGGGCTTTGGTCACCGTGTTTACAAGAACTTTGATCCACGCGCCAAAGTCATGAGCGAAACCTGCCACGAAGTTCTGACGGAACTCGGCCTGGAAAATGACCCCATGCTGCGCATTGCTCAGCGACTGGAGCAGATTGCCCTTGAAGATCCGTACTTCGTTGAGCGCAAGCTGTATCCGAACGTCGATTTCTACTCCGGCCTGATCCTGAAAGCTGTGGGAATCCCAACCTCAATGTTTACGGTCATCTTCGCGATGTCCCGCACCATTGGCTGGTTCTCCCATTGGAACGAAATGGTCAGTGGCGATTACCGCATCGGCCGTCCGCGTCAGCTCTATACCGGAGCAAGCAAACGCGACTATCCTGCAAAGTAATCAATTTGCACGGATTCCGAAAAGGGCTGCACATTGTGCAGCCCTTTTTTGTTTGTCACTGTATAAAAATAAAAAGTCATCGGAGGTAATCAGTTTATGGCGCTTAACATCACCTTTATCGGGCTCGGAGTGATGGGCTTTCCCATGGCCGGCCACCTGGCGAATGCCGGTCACACCGTCACTGTCTTCAACCGTAACCCGGACAAAGCAAACCAGTGGCTCCAGAAATATTCGGGAAGTGCCTGCGAAACGATTCGGGAAGCGGTCAAAGATGCCGATTGCGTGCTGACCTGCGTCGGCGCCGATCCCGACCTTGAGTCTGTATACCTGGGAAGCGACGGCATCATCGCCAATACCCCGTCAGGGGCACTGCTAATCGACCACACCACCGCGTCAGCGGGCATTGCCGAGCAGTTGGCCGCTGCAGCAGAAGATGTTGGGCATACCTTTATTGACGCCCCCGTCTCTGGCGGACAACAAGGTGCGGAGAACGGCAAGCTGACGATCATGTGCGGCGCTGCGGACGACGCGTTTTCACGCGCACTCCCCTTACTCGAGGCATATGGGCATGCCATCACTCACATGGGCAAGCCAGGCCGCGGCCAACTGACCAAGATGGTTAATCAAATTACCATCGCAGGGCTCGTTCAGGGACTGTCGGAAGGCCTGCACTTCGCCGAACAGGCGGGCCTGGATCAGCGAAAGGTGATCGACGTCATATCCAAAGGCGCCGCTCAGTCGTGGCAAATGGAAAATCGCGCCGACACGATGATCGCCGACGAATACGAACACGGGTTTGCTGTGAACTGGATGCGTAAGGACTTGGATATATGCCTGAGCGAAGCCAGAAAACGCAACGCTACCCTGCCTGTCACAGCGCTCGTTGACCAGTTCTATGCTGATGTCCAGGCCATGGGCGGCGGCCGCTGGGATACCTCAAGCCTACTCAGGCGATTGAGCACCCAGGCGCGCAGAGAGCAAAACAAAGACTGATAATCCGGCCATTCACCTCAGGTAATGGACATAAAAAAAGGGGCGTGAAGCCCCTTTTTTCGTCGCTTGATGCAAAACAGCATCCAGTTAGCGTTATTTCTTTTTATCTTTTATTTCCCACTTTCCGCCGGAATAGTAAGCACTCCAACCGGTAGCCTTACCCTCTTTTTCCGTCATCACGTACTGTTCCTTGGTCTTCCGGCTGTAGCGAATGACCGCTGGATTCCCCTCAGGGTCTTTCTCAGGCGCATCCATCAAAAAGCCATACTTGGGGTCGATCTCGTCACGATGTGGCTTGATCTCTTTCACAAGCGGTGCTCGGGTTTCCCTGTTTTTCGGGAATTTGCTCGCAGCCAGGAAAAGCCCTGACGCACCATCGCGCAAGACATAGGTGTCGTCCACTTTTTCACATTGAAGCTCTGGCATCGGCACCGGATCCATCTTCGGTGGCGCAGGCTCCCCCGAGCGCAGAAGCTTGCGGGTGTTCTTGCATTCATCATTGGTACAGCCGAAATACTTGCCGAAACGGCCTGTTTTCAACTGCATTTCCGAGCCGCACTTGTCACATTCCAGAGTCGGGCCGTCATAACCCTTTATCCGGAACGTACCCTCCTCAATTTCATGGCCAGGACAGTCTGGAGTATTGCCGCATACATGCAACTTGCGGTGCTCATCAATCAGATAGCTGTCCATCGCAGTGCTGCAAATCGGGCAACGGCGCTTCATCCGCAACAAGCGGGTCTCGCCCTCACCTTCCACATCGTCATCCGCGCTGACGACTTCGTCACCCGACACCAGGTTGATCGTCGTCTTACAGCGCTCCTTCGGAGGCAGCTGATAACCCGAGCAGCCCAGGAAAACGCCGGTACTGGCGACCCTGATCTGCATCGGTCGGGAGCAGGTTGGGCATTTGATATCCGTATCGGTGGGCGTATTACCGCGCATTCCGCCGTCTTTGGAATCAGTTCCAGCGCTATCAAGCTGCTTCTTAAAGCGACCATAAAAGCCATTGAGAACAGTTTTCCAATCGACGCCACCCTTGGCGATATCGTCCAGCTCTTCTTCAAGGCGCGCAGTAAAGTCGTAGTCCATCAGGTTGGTGAAGGACTCCTTCAAGCGATCGGTTACGATGTCACCCATCTTCTCCGCGTAAAAACGACGATTCTGGAGACGCACATAACCGCGATCCTGAATAGTGGAGATAATCGAGGCATAAGTGGAGGGCCGTCCAATACCCCGCTTTTCAAGCTCCTTCACCAGACTCGCTTCCGTGTAGCGCGGCGCCGGCTTGGTAAAGTGCTGGGTCGGATCAACTTTTGTCAGATCAAGCTGTTCGCCTACCTTGATGTCTGGCAGTGCAATGTCTTCGTCTTTTCTGGAAGCCTGAGGCGCCGCTTTAAGAAAACCTTCAAACTTGATTATGCGGCCACGGATCCGCAGCTCGTAATCCGCCGCAGCAACTGCGATTGAAGTGCTCAAAAATTCAGCATCCGCCATCTGACAAGCGATAAACTGACGCCAGATAATGTCGTAGAGGCGCTCAGCATCCTTCTCAAGCCCGCTAATATCAGCCGGGCGTCGGGTCACATCAGTAGGCCTGATGGCCTCGTGAGCCTCCTGAGCACCTTCCTTGCTACCGTATACCCTTGGCGCATCGGGCATGTAGTTCTTGCCGAACTGCTTCTCGATATACTCACGGCAACTGGTTACTGCATCCTGACTCAGGTTGGTAGAGTCAGTACGCATGTAGGTGATAAAACCGGCTTCATACAGACGCTGGGCCAGCATCATGGTTTTCTTGACGCTGAAGCTCATCCGGTTACTGGCTGCCTGCTGCAGCGTCGACGTAATAAACGGTGCGCTTGGCCTGGATTTGGTTGGCTTGTCTTCACGCTTGGCGACTTTGAAGTCGGACGCCTTCAGCGTTTTGACGTGTGCCGACGTTTCAGACTCACTGGTTGGGCGAAACGCCTTGTCGCCCTGGCGAGTGACTTCAAATCGCATGGGCTGCTTGGCATTCTGAGGCGTCAAATCCGCATGGACCTGCCAATACTCCTCAGGAATAAAAATACGAATTTCTTTTTCGCGCTCTACAATCAGCCGTACAGCAACAGACTGCACCCGCCCTGCTGACAGGCCTCTCGCGAGCTTGCTCCACAGAAGCGGCGACACCATGTAACCCACAACACGATCCAGGAAACGGCGAGCTTGCTGGGCGTTTACGCGATCCGTATCAAGCGTACTCGGCTCTTTAAATGCCTCTTTGATCGCGCGTTTGGTGATCTCGTTAAATACCACCCGGCGGTATTTATCGTCGTCGCCGCCGATCGTTTCCCGCAAGTGCCAGGCAATAGCCTCCCCCTCGCGGTCCAAATCCGTCGCGAGATAGACATGCTCGGCATCTTTCGCGAGCCGCTTAAGTTCGCTGACGACCTTTTCCTTACCGGGCAGTATTTCGTAACGCGCACTCCAGTCATTTTCCGGGTCAACACCCATACGATTGACGAGCTGATCTCGCGATTTACGAATCTTGTATTCCGCTTTCTCTTCAGGCGCCATCTTGCGCGTCAATGCCGCTTGGCGCGCGCGCTCTTTGGGATCGCTCTGAGTACCACTGCCGCTTACCGGCAGATCACGAATATGACCGACACTGGATTTCACGATGTAATCGGAACCCAGGTACTTATTGATGGTTTTCGCTTTTGCCGGTGACTCGACAATGACGAGATTCTTACCCATGGCGACGTTATGTTCCTTTCAAAGATATCCAGCAGTATAAATGGATACCCGGATGATCTGTTTCAGAGAGACACTGGACAGATGCCCCACTCCCGAAGCGGAAAGCAGCTCTTCAGTGCATCTCAATAATGGCGAAAAATCAGGCTGCTAGGGCATCACTCGCCTGCAGCTGAGTTATAGGTGCTCTGTTTTACAGGGTCAAGGTGATCAGCACAACCCATCAATGGCGTTTGAAGTCATGCTCGCTCTCAACGCTGCCTACCACTGACCTAAAAAAAAGCCCGGACAAACGCCGGGCTTTTTTCAACTCAGGGGACGATTAGATCCGTTCCCAGACAGTTGCTATGCCCTGCCCCAGACCGATACACATGGTGGAAACACCCAATGTACCGCCTTTGGCCTGCATAACGTGCAGCAGCGTAGTTGAGATACGCGAACCGGAACAACCCAGCGGGTGACCCAACGCAATAGCGCCACCGTTAAGGTTGACCTTTTGATCAGCAACGCCCAGCAGCTTCAGATCCTTCAAAACTGGCAGAGACTGCGCAGCAAAGGCTTCGTTAAGCTCCCAGAAGTCGATATCTTCAACCTTCAGGCCAGCGCGCTTCAGCGCCTTCTTGGTTGCTGGTACCGGACCGTAACCCATGATCGCAGGATCACAACCGGCAACGGCCATGCTCCGGATCTTGGCGATAGGCTGCAGACCCAGTGCTTGCGCACGCTCCGCAGACATCAGAACCATCGCAGATGCGCCGTCTGTCAACTGCGAAGAGGTACCCGCAGTGACGGTGCCGTTTTTAGGATCAAACGCCGGACGCAACTGACCCAGTGACTCCACTGTAGTCTCTGGACGAATAGTTTCGTCGTCCTCAATGAGGACTTTGAATCCATTTTCGTCATGACCTTCAATGGGCACGATCTCGTTCTTGAATCGACCTTCAACTGTCGCTTCATGAGCCAGGCGATGTGAACGCGCTGCGAACTCATCCTGCTGCTGACGGTTGATGCCGTGCATCTTGGCCAGCATTTCAGCTGTCAGGCCCATCATGTTCGAGGCCTTGGCGCTGTATTTGGATGCTGCCGGGTTGTGATCGAAGCCTTCAGTCATGGGAACGTGCCCCATGTGCTCGACACCACCCACAACGAACATCTCGCCATTGTTGGTTTGAATGGCCTGTGCCGCAGTGTGAATTGCGGTCATGGCCGAACCACACAGACGGTTGACCGTCTGGGCAGCGGACTCGTGTGGCAGGCGTGTCATCAGGGAAATCTGACGCGCTACGTTAAAGCCCTGCTCTTTGGTCTGGTTTACACAACCCCAAACCACGTCTTCAACTTCTTTCGGATCCAATTTTGGATTGCGATCAAACAGCGCTTCGATCAATGCAGCAGACAGGTTCTCTGCACGCACGTTGCGGAAGCATCCGTTTTTAGCGCGACCCATTGGAGTCCGCACGCAATCGACGACGACAACGTCTCTCGGATTAAGGCTCATAGATCTGTCTCCGTTCGGAAATCTCGTTCAGGGTTCAACCGAAGAACTTCTCGCCGGTTTTGGCCATTTCACGCAGCTTCTCGGTCGGATGATACAAAGGACCCAGATCTGCAAACTTGTCTGCCAGTTCGACGAATTCGGCAACGCCCATATCGTCGATGTAACGCAGAGCACCACCACGGAACGGAGGGAAACCGATACCGTAGACCAGACCCATATCGGCATCTGCAGGTGACTCAACAATGTTATCTTCCAGGCAGCGAACGGTTTCCAGGCATAGAGGAATCATCATTCGCGCAATGATGTCTTCATCGCTGAAGTCATTCTTGCTCTGAACGACAGGCTCAAGCAGTTTGTAGGTTTCTTCGTCTACAACCTTCTTCTGCTTACCTTTACGGTCCAGCTCGTACTTGTAGAAGCCTTTGTCGTTCTTCTGACCGTAACGGTCATTATCGAACATCACGTCAATGGCTGTTGTGCCTTCATGCTTCATGCGATCCGGGAAGCCGTCAGCCATTACTTCGCCTGCGTGCTTGCCTGTGTCCATGCCGACAACGTCAAGCAGATACGCGGGGCCCATCGGCCAGCCAAACTTCTCCATAACCTTGTCGACTTTCTGGAAGTCAGCGCCGTCACGTACCAGGCCGATAAATCCACCGAAGTATGGGAACAGAACACGGTTAACCAGGAAGCCCGGGCAATCATTCACGACGATCGGGGTTTTGCCCATTGCCTTGGCGTACGCCACGGTAGTGGCAATCGCACGGTCACTGGTTTTCTTGCCACGGATAACTTCAACCAGCGGCATCATGTGTACCGGGTTAAAGAAGTGCATGCCGCAGAAGTTTTCAGGACGCTTGAGGTTTTTCGCCAGCAGATCGATAGAAATAGTCGATGTGTTGGAGGTCAGGATTGCGTCATCGCGAACGTGCTCTTCAGTTTCGCGCAGTACTGCATCCTTGACTTTCGGGTTTTCGACAACAGCTTCAACAACCAGATCCACACCCTTGAAATCACCGTAATTAAGGGTTGGAGTGATGCTATTGAGAACATCAGCCATTTGCTCGGGCTTCATCTTGCCCTTGCCTACGCGCTTGGTGAGCAGCTTTTTGGCTTCTTTCAGGCCCAGCTCAATGCCGTCCTGATTGATGTCCTTCATGACGATGGGCGTGCCTTTCAGTGCAGACTGATACGCAACACCGCCACCCATGATGCCTGCACCCAATACGGCAGCAAGCTTCACATCGTTCGCTTCTTTTTCCCAGTCCTTGGCCTTTTTCTTAAGCTCCTGATCGTTCAGGAACAGACCAACAAGACAGGCAGCAACATTGGTTTTCGCCATTTTGGCAAAACCTTTTGCTTCTACTTCCAGAGCCTTGTCACGGGTAAGGCCGGCATGCTTCTGCATGACTTTGATTGCCTCAACCGGAGCCGGATAGTTTTTACCCGCTTGCGCGCCAACAAAAGCTTTAGAGATCTCGAACGCCATCATGCTTTCCATGGCATTCAGCTTGATCTTGCCTTTCTTCTCTTCGCGGCGCGCCTGGTAATCCAGCTTGCCTTCGTTGCACTGATTGATCAGAGACAGCGCGGCTTCCAGCTGCTTGTCACCTTCAACAACCGCATCGACTGCGCCAGTTTTAAGGGCCTTGTCAGCACGGTTTTCGCCACCGGCCGCAATCCATTCTACGGCGTAATCAACGCCAATCAGGCGCGACAGACGCACGGTACCGCCGAATCCGGGGAAGATGCCGAGCTTGACTTCCGGCAGGCCAACCTTCGCTTTTGGATCCATGATGCGGTAGTCGGTAGCCAGGCAGAGCTCGAAACCGCCGCCCAGCGCCATACCATTAATGATGGTAACGGTCGGGAACGGCAAGTCTTCGATTGCACTGAATACTTCGTTCGCTTTGAGGTTATTGGCTACCAGATCTTCTTCCGAGCCAGCAAACAGCTCTGTGAATTCGGTGATATCAGCGCCAACAATAAAGCTGTCTTTGGAACTGGTTACCACCAGCCCCCTGATATTCTTGGCTGCTTTCAATTGGTCGGCTGCGGCACCAAGCTCTTCGATTGTGAGGCGATTGAACTTGTTAACTGACTCGCCTTGGAGGTCGAAGTTCAGCTGAGCGATTCCGCCTTCGATCTCTTTAACCGTGATGGCTTTACCTTCGTAAATCATCAACTGATCTCCAGTCTGTGTTTGGAACTGCTATTGAGCGCCGGTTTCTGGCTTTGTTCCAAGCCATAAAAACCCACGTTGTTTGCAGAGAGATTTCGGTCACTGCCCGATTATCAACACCGAAATTCATACGGTCGTTTGAATCGAGTGCTGCACACGATGTGAAAAAATCCGTCGTTTGTCAATTTGTTTCTTTCTGCTAAGGGTACTGCAGAGCATGCGGACACCGGCCTTGATTGAGCGCTGGCGTAATTAGACGAGCAAATACATAAGGTTGTAAGCACTTTTTGGCGCTGCGCACGAAAACAGGCTCCCATCGGTAAAATAAGTTTACAAAACGGGGTTCTCGTACTTACCCAAAACCGCTTGATTGGCGCGCGCAGTTAATTTAGCCTCAAACTCAAACCGGCGTCCAACAGCCTAATGGCACTACAGACAATACGCTTATAACCGAAAGAACAACAAGCCTTGTTGTTGCGCCGAATAATAACAACACCCTTCTGACAATAAGAAACTGGAGATCGACACCGATGACCCACAACGGTAATTGGTTAAGGGGATGCGCGACACTCATCGTTGCCCTCACCCTGTCTACCGCCTCTTTCGTAGCGCAAGCTGCGAGTGACCCGCTTCTGGCCAGCCTCCACCATTTCCGGATCAGTAACTTTAGTGCGCTCAACGCGTATTACCAGTTCACTGTCAGCGGTGATACCGAAATACTGAACGAAGTTGTTGCTGCGGTGAACGACTCCAACTCCGAAATGAACACAATCAGCACCGATGCCAAAGGTGTGCTGAATGACGATCAGATCAGCCAGCTCACCAAAGAGTTCGACAGCTACAAGAATCTGATGCGTCAGAACATTAACGATGTCAGAAAGAACGGCTACCCGGATCTGCGTCTGGTTTCTGACATGGCCAACCAGGCTCAGACACTGAGCGTTATCTCTGACGAGCTGTATGAGATTTCCCAGTCTTCAGAGGGTATTCAGGTCGATCAGCGCGTTGAAGCGGCTCGCTCTGCAGCGCTGCTGATGGCGAAGATGATGACCAAGTATTCGGCGCGTTCAACATCTTCTGTGTCACAAACTTTTCAGGGCGCAGCCTCTGAAGAAGCACTTGACGTGCAGGCGAGGAAATTCGACTCCCTCATCAGCCAGATTACGACTAACAACACCTACACAGGTGAGCTGAAGGAAACGCTTCATAGCGTTGCGTCCAAGTGGGGATTTATTCGCGGATCCTATATTAACTTTAACGAAAACAACGTCTCTTTCGTTATTGATCGCTACTCAAAAGGCATTCTGAGCGAGCTCAACGAAGCGATCAACCTGATGACCGGAACCACTTCGCAAGCCGGCAATCAAGCCACCAGCTAAGCAATAAGGCGAGTCAAATAACAGGCGGACACTGGATGACCAGCGTCCGCTTTTTTATGGGCGAACCAGCACATTTATCTGAGTCAGGCTGCTATCCAGTTCATCGCGGACGCCGGACTCGTCCCAAACAAAACCTGCCCCCCTTCCGTCGATGAACCAAGCTTTGAAAGCCCCGGACAGCGGCACTAACTCAGCGGCCTTATCAAGCCCGGCGAGTGCTGTTCCGCTCGCAAATACCGCCGGCCCGCTTCGCCCATCAACACCTTGAGGCACATCGCGTTCCCAGGGTTTCCAGTATAGGTATAAGGCTTCGTCAGGATCGCCCGACCCTAACTGGGTTCTCAGCGCCCCCTTTACGGACTCAACACGAAACCCCTCACGCACCGCCTGATTTCTAAAATGCATCCTGCGACGCTCGTCGGCAGAGGGGCGTAACCAGAAAATTGAACCAACGATAAACCCCAACGCAAGGACAACCACTACAGTCAGCAACATGGCGCTTCAAGCCTCCGCAGGAAAATGATGCTCAATGGCAAAAATCCCAACTGCTCGGCAGCGGAACAGCTGCGATCGTTTTACATTAAGGCTAGCCTGTTTCAGCCCGTTCGTTGGTAAGTTATGTGAATTAGTGCAATTCGTAATTCGCTGGCGTTTGACCAAACGAGGGCACTAAACTGGAACTATAGTGTTACCTGAACTGAACAGCTTCTGAAGCGAAGGAGATCTCCATATGGCCCTTTACAACATCATGCTTGCCGCGATCGACCTCACCGACGAAGCGGATCAGGTCATCCAGCGAGCCCAGGAACTACGAGCGATGCATGAAGCTGACCTCATACTGCTTCACGTGGTTGAGCCCGTTGGCTACGCGTACGGCGGCGATATCCCCATGGACCTGACCGAGTTACAGGATCAACTGGATTCTGCTGCAAAAGAACAACTGGCGGTATTCGGAAGAAAGTTCGATATCCCACCAGAGAACCTGGTGGTTGCGGTCGGACGTCCGGAAGCAGAAATACACCGGGTATGCGATGAACGAGATGTCGATCTGGCGATTATCGGCAGTCACGGGCGGCACGGCATTCAATTGCTACTGGGCTCTACCGCCAACGGCGTTTTACACGGCGCCAAGCGCGATGTCCTGGCCGTTCGCATCAATACGGATGACAACTAGGCCTTTAAGACACTGAGCCGGCGGTCACGAGATCGCCGGCCTGCCAACATGCCGGTGCCTGATTACCCCAGCCGGGATTCGAGCTTCCGCAACTGAGTCTCCAGAGAAAAACTCACACTGGATGCCATCGAGAAGAAATTGAGAAGTGCCTTGAGGTTGCCATCCCCCTTGCAGGCAGAGTGTATTCTCTGCCACAACGCCTGATTCACCAGTTGCAAACGCTGGTTTCGCTCCACCAGGCCCTTCAGCTCCCAGTCAGGCGTTCGATGATTACGCTTTTCAAAATACTGCTGCAGCAGATAAAGCGACACGCTGCGCTGAATAAACTCGTCGGAACTGGCGAAAGGCATATGGTGAATCGCCATGGGCCGAAGTTGCGAAAGCAGAGGGCACTGGCTGGTCGCCATTGTCAGCCCCAGTAGCGAACGCAGCCCTTCTTCCAGCGTTGTATCCTTTGAATAGCGCCGGCGATCGTCTTCTACATCCACCCTTACCTTCTGATAGGCATTATCGTCACCGAGGTCTTCAACAATAGGCACCATATCGAGTGCCGCCGGACAGTGCTTGTGCGTTTTGCTACTTAGCGGACAGTTTGAGCACTGGCAATACGCCAAGCGGGTCCAGTCAGGCGCGCCAGCGTCAGGCGCTGATGACTGGCGATCGATATCAACCCGGAATGTTCGGGTATCGCCTTCGCTAAAGGTAAAGGCGTAAATTACATTCATTCAAACGACCTTCTTGGCTTTACCCGCTCACTATTCCGCGAGTCTAAACGGAGCCCATTCCGTCCAGGACAGGGCTTTATATCGCCGGGCAGTGTATAGCAGTACAGGAAGGCGTGGCGTGCACTGCCCACAGAAAGGAGCGGCCGGATGACCAGGAAAAGTGATCGGCTTAACAGTTCCAGCCAGCGCTCGCCCCAGCCCTTACTAACCCGCCATTTCCTCAAGCTCCATCCAACGTTCAACTTTTGACTCAAGCGCCTTTTCTTTCTCAGCCATGCCTTCCAGAACAGCGGTGACTTCGTCATGAGGCCTTGAATAGAATGCACTATCGGAAACCTGAACCTGATCTGCCGCAATCGATTCTTCGAGTGCTGCGATTTCGCCCGGCAATTGTTCGAGCTCGTGTTTCAGCTTGAAGCTCATTTTTTTTGCCGGAGCCTTGGGCGAAGGCGTGGTGGATTTCGGAGACTCTTTCACCGGAGGCGCATTTTTACGGGATGACGACTTTACTTCGGCCTCGGTGGGGAATCGACCACCCTGACGTCGCCAGTCGCTGTAGCCGCCAACAGCAGCACTGACCTGCCCTGATCCGTCGAGGAACAGGGTATCGGTCACAACATTGTCGAGGAATTCCCGGTCGTGACTGATGACCACAACTGTGCCGGCAAAAGACACCAGTTGAGATTCCAGCAACTCCAGCGTCTCAACATCCAGATCGTTCGTTGGCTCATCCAGTACCAGAATGTTGGCAGGCTTACTGAACAGTTTGGCCAGCATCAACCGTGCCCGCTCACCGCCAGAGAACACACGCACCGGAGACCGAGCCCGTTCCGGGGTAAACAGGAAATCCTGAAGGTAGCCCAGAACATGCTTTTGCTGCCCGTTGATTTCGATGAATTCCCGACCTTCTGACAGGTTATCCAGAGCATTCAGTTCGTTATCCAGCTCACCGCGCAACTGGTCAAAATAGGCGACAGACCGGTTTGTGCCCAGCCGCACCTGTCCTGAGGTGGGTTCGAGCTCGCCCAGCAGCAAGCGCACGAGCGTCGTTTTACCTGTGCCGTTCTCGCCAATCAAACCGATTTTGTCACCGCGGATAACCGTGTAATCAAGCTCATCGATGATGCGCTTTCCGCTCGGATAGGCGAAGCTCGCCGCAGTCGCCTCAACCACCAGCTTGCCGGATTTCGCTGCATCTTCGACCGAAAAGCTGGCATTTCCGCTCCGCTCGCGGCGCTGCTTTCGATCTTCCCGCATGGCCTTCAATGCACGTACTCGCCCCATATTCCGGGTTCGCCGCGCCTTTATGCCCTGGCGGATCCAGACCTCTTCCTGCTTCAAACGCTTGTCAAACAACGCGTTCTGACGCTCCTCCTCTTCCAGCGCTTTCTCTTTCAGCTCCAGATAATGATCGTAATCCGCAGAGAAACTAACCAGTTGTCCGCGATCCAGCTCCACCACTCGGGTCGCAATGCGACGGATAAAGGCCCGGTCGTGACTGACAAACAGCAAGGCGCCGCTGAACTGGCGCAACGCGTCTTCCAACCAGGCAATCGCAGGGACATCGAGATGGTTGGTGGGCTCATCCAGCAACAGGATATCAGGCTCGGCCACTAGCGCCTTGGCGAGCAGAACGCGCCGCTGCCAGCCGCCAGACAAGGTATTCAGCGTTTGGTCGGGATCGATCTTGTATTGCGCGAGAATAGCATTGACCTTTTGATCTAGTCGCCAGCCATCCAACGCTTCGAGCCGATCCTGGACTTTCATCAATCGATCGAGGCTGGCTTCATCCGCCTGCTGGGAAAGTGCATGGAATTCGGCCAGCACTTCGCCTGTTTCAGGAAATGCGCCCGCAACAACTTCATAGGCCGTGCGGGTATCGTTTGATGGCAGCATTTGTGGCAATACGGACAACACCGCGCCATCATCAAGCCTTACATGGCCGCCATCGGGCGTGACTTCACCAGTCACGATTTTAAGCAGGGTGGACTTGCCTTCGCCATTGCGCCCAAGCAGACAGACCCGCTCACCGCGCTCCATCACCAGCCGTGCATCGTCCAGCAATGGCTTGAGCCCGAAAGCGAGTGATACTCCATCTAACGTAAGCAATGGCATGTGCCGTTTATCCTCTACTCTGAAATTTCGAACTGATCGCCGACCTTAATCGGGCCAGCACCATCGTGTACCGCATTCATTCCGAATATCACACCGGCATCCGTTCGACGAAATGAACCCAGTTCGCGAAGCGGCTGCCGGTCATCTGACTTAACGCCTAACCAGGGGTCTACTGTCGTCATAATGCACCGTGAGCAGGGCTTGACCAGCGTTAGCGTCAACCCTTCCTTTGTAAGCGTTCTCCACCGATCTTCGGCAAATGCCTCACCACCGGACACCACGATGTTCGGCCGAAATCGCCGCATTTCAATATCGCTGCCAATCCGCCTGGATAGCGCGTCCAGCGATGCCTGATGAGTGACCAGGAACGGGAACCCGTCAGCAAACCCGACCCGGCGCCCCGGCTCGGTGAAACGGGTATCAGCCTCGCGCACAACATCCTGCGGCATATACACCAACTGGACCTGCAGGCCCAGAAAACGGCTCAACGCTTCCGATGACGCCGGCTTGGCGACAATCGCCCTGACGGTATCCTTCCAAACGGTCACGGCAAGGCTCTGAGAACCCAATTCAACAGCGACAATGGTTTCGTCAATGAATGGCGGGATGGCGGGGAAACAGAGCTGCAGCCCCGATGAGGTCAATTGCGCCGAGACCTGTGCAAGACGCGGCTGCTCGCGCTGGGTCACGAACTTGCCATCAGAATCAACAATCATCCAGCGACGATCATTCAGAGGCCCGAAATCCGACAGGTCAAGCGAATCGACCGCGATACCACGCAAGGACTTCACAGGGTAATAGTACAGCTGCTCAACGGTGAGTAATGCCATCTCTTGGCTCCGTTATAAAACTAAAGGATACCAGTGAGCCCCGCCGAAACCGAGCATTTCAATCCGGCCTACCCCGACCCCGGCCTCAGATGCAATTTCAGATGCCATAAACGAAAAAACCCGACTCAAAGAGCCGGGTTTTCTGAAATCTGGAGCGGGAAACGAGATTCGAACTCGCGACCCCAACCTTGGCAAGGTTGTGCTCTACCACTGAGCTATTCCCGCTGAACGTTGTGGTGAACCTTTCGGTTACTCTCTACAACGGGGCGGGATTATACGGAGCGATTTTTAAGGGCGCAACACCTTCAAATATTTTTTTCACTTTCAGGGTCATTTTCCTGGCTTTTACCGGGCATTGAACGTTCTTCGGGAGCAATTGCAGCCCGCTGGCTCACTACTCGTTCAGCCATGCATGATGGGTCGACACCCATCAACATGCCCAAAGTACGCCCTAATGATTCCTCCAGAAATGCAGGGTTAAACCGGTCACGGAACAGCACACCGTCATACCCCATCCCTGAAACCAGAGAAACGATCAGAGCTGCATCCCGCTTCGGCTGGTCAGTATTCAAACGGCACAATACCGCTTCAACACCTTTATACCAGGCCCGTCGATATTGCCTGGCCAATGTATGCAGTTCCGGTTCACGCATTGCCTCAAACAGGAACACCTGTTCCGTCAGAACGGCTGACTGATGGAATCGAAACTCCTCACAGAAATAGTCAGCAATAAACCTGGCAACCTGAGCGGCAACTTCGCATTTCCCTTCAGGGGACTCAAGCAACCCTTGTCGTTGCGCTTCATCGATAAGTGCATTCAGGCGTACATGATAATTATCGAGCTTTTCCTTTGCCTTCTCTGCGAACAACATGAAAGCGTCGCGGATCAGTTCCGAAATATCACGAAAATAATAAGTCGTTGATGCCAGAGGAACGCCCGCGCGGCGGGCTACCGCCCGATGCTTTACACCACGAACCCCTTCCACCGCAGCAATTTCAAGGGCGGCCTCAAGAATCTGCACACGTCGATTTTCACTTTTCGCCCGGGCTGCTTTCCGCCCGTTATAGTGGATCGAATCTTTGAGTGTGCTACTCAGCTTTACTTTGGCTAGGGTGTTGTCATCTATCATTGTGCTGGTCCATGGCATGTCCTGTTCGTGAGCAACGTCACCACGCTGGCCGAGCGGAAGATTGGGATCACGGCGCATCTCGTGCCAGCGTTCCGTGGCTACCCATGGTGTGCGCCCGCGTCGTTCAATTGTGCCAAATCGAAGCAGCGAAAATCGTGACAGACGTCTACAGAGCGGCCGCAAAACCACAGCAACTCACTGCTACTGCCCATATCGCTTTGCACCGCCCTCAAGGTATCGCGTTTCGTCTTCTGTATTTCGGCGCCCGAGAACTTTGTTGCGATGAGGAAAGCGCCCAAACTGCTCAATGACGTCCCGATGCTCTTTTGCGGACCGAAAAAATGACAGGATGAGCTCCCGCTCCCGGCCCTGGGTCGAGGCCACCAGTTGCTCATAAAAGCCGACGCCCTTCTGTTGATCTTCAAACCTTTCGGAGTGCTGCAACGGCATATAGAAAAACGCCCGCTCAATGGGCTTCAGCATGACATCAAGGCCCTTTTCAAGCCCTTCCTTGCACAGGCGTCGCGCGAGGCGATCATTATCAAACGCCAGTGCCAACCCGCGATTGATATTTCGGGTGAATTGATCAAGCAGGATAAGTTCGGCGAGGGCCGACTCCGGCCGGTCCCGCCATCCGTCAAGCCCGTCTTCGGAGGCAACCAGCGCCAAAGACAGGAACCGGCGCCGGATCTCCCAGTCAAACGACCGACTGGATTTAAACCAGCGCGCCCGATGAAAGTTGTCCGGCAGGTTATCGCTATCCAATTCGCCAAACCAGAACGCGAGCACATCGTGCCATCCGAGCATAGCCACTCCTCTATCTGTGTTCCCCGGCCGCGCGATCTTCAGCATCAAAGCAAGCTTGCCTCGCCATACACTCTCAAGTCGGCCGTTGATAAAAATCACTGAACTTTTAATTGGGCTTATTCGGCATACTATACGTAATTCGATATGAAAACGTGCCAACCATACTCAGGAGCCCTTCACCAATGAGCAGTCATCGCGTACTGCTGCTTGCTCACGGCAGCAGCGACCCCAAGTGGTGCGAAACATTTGAGGCACTCGCACGCCCAAGCCTCGACGCGATCCCCGAAGCCGCTATCGCCTATATGGAACTGAGCGAACCGTCACTGGCCAGTGAAATTGCACGTGCTTCACGCGACGGCATTGAAAAGGTGACGGTACTACCTCTCTTTCTCGCCGCTGGCCGGCACCTTCGCAAGGACGTTCCGGAAATGTTGGCGCAATTATCAGCGCGTCACGGCGTCATCACAGAATTAGCCGCACCCATAGGGGAACACCCCTTACTTGCGGAATCGATCAGCCAGATAGCAAAAGAACGCTTAAAAAACTAGATGATTTCAGCTATTTATAAAGATGTAATGACAAAGCACTTCAGGAGAGATTAATGAAGAGCATATTGATAACAGGCGGCACCGGGTTTATCGGGCAGCAACTCTGCGCTGACCTGCTATCAAAAGGCTATGAGCTTACGGTGCTCAGTCGCCAGTCAAACGCCGACGTGCGCTCTATCTGTGGCAGAGTAACCCCCATTCATTCGACCGACGAGGTTCCCGGACTCGACACGATAGATGCCGTTATCAATCTCGCAGGTGAAGGCATCGCTGCGTCACGGTGGACAAAAAGCCGCAAAGAAAAACTCATGGATAGCCGGGTCGCGCTCACCCGTTCGCTCGTTGACGCGCTCAAATTACGCACTCAAAAACCTGAAGTCTTTATATCAGGAAGTGCGGTCGGGTATTACGGCAGCCAGGACAGCGCCACGATTACCGAGAATGCCGCCCCCAACCAACGGGACTTCACCCACAGACTCTGTTCCGAGTGGGAGAAAGCGGCACTTCCCGCCGAGGAGTTCGGCGCCCGGGTATGTTTTTCCAGGACAGGCATCGTGGTCGGCAAGAACGGCGGCTTTCTCGCGCGAATGACACCGCCGTTCCGAATGGGCCTTGGGGGCAGACTTGGCGACGGCAGTCAGTACATGCCCTGGGTTCATCGGGACGATGTTGTACGGGCACTTTGCTGGATGCTTGAAACCCCCACCGCATCCGGCCCATACAATGTCGTGAGTCCCCGCGCTGTTACCAACGATGATTTTACCAGGGCACTCGGTAGAACCCTCGGCAGGCCCACCCTAATACCTGTACCGGCATTCGTGCTCAAACTAGGCCTCGGCGAAATGGCGACGCTATTGCTTGAGGGCCAAAACGCCAAACCCGCCCGGTTACAGTCAGAGGGATTTGACTTTCGTTACTCCGATCTCGACAGCGCCTTGAAGGCATCACTTTAGATACCCCTTTCAGATCCGGGATGCCGAGTCGGTTTGGGGATTTGCGCACAACGGACACACATGGGCTTTGTTAAGCTTAGTTTCTCAATTTCAGCCTAATGACATGCTCGATGGTCCGACTCGCCTCAATCGCTCGCTTTTACCTGATGCTGGCAACGCTGACACCTGCTTTGGCGGCAGCTGATACGACATCAGAGCAAAGTTTTGAAACCTGCAGCATGATTACCAGTGAATATGTGACGGTTTTACAGCTCGTCGCCAAGGGGTTCAGCAAGTCCCAGCTCACCGAAAGCCTGCCGGGGCTGAGCCCAGCTGCAGAAAAAAGGGTGACGACATTGTTCGACGCTGCAACAGCCAGCAAAAGCGCGCTGGTTGACACCTTTTCTGCCGTTAACGCCGAGTATGCAAAATGCAGCAAACGCGTTTACGACCGATCCGGACGCCCACCGCCTGCAAGTCGGGAATCGCATTTTTACTTCTGCGCAGGTGAGAACAAGCTCAGATATGAAGTCTTGATATCAGCCACTCTCGATGCGCCGATATCCAAGGTGTTGCCGCAATTACCCACCACCCGCGAACCTATCGCCCGAGCGATTTACGACCTCTATCACTCTGACGGGGTGACCGCCGCATTCGATGCCATCGGGGACGAATTGAAGTACTGCCTGAATGGCCAAGGCTGATTTTGCTCATTTTTTTTGAAAAACTATTTGACACAGTGGCAACCCTTAAATACTATACGCGCCACCTCGACGAGGTAAGCGTTTAACGCGCTGCGTCCCCTTCGTCTAGTGGCCTAGGACTCCGCCCTTTCACGGCGGCAACAGGGGTTCGAACCCCCTAGGGGACGCCACTTTTTTTCTCGTCAGGTAATAGCAACACGGAATCAAATCACTTGATTCCGAAAGATCCCGGAACCGGCTATCGTATCGCCGAGCCTCGCCAGACCCCGCTGGCTCACTTCAAGCACTAGCTTATTTTTCCCAGCATTCTTTCAGGTGCAAGATACTCAAGCCCTTGAGCGGTCGCGACACCCTCACACGTCAACTTCCCTTGTGCCACATTCAGTCCTGACATAAACCCTCTATCTTGTTCCAGTGCGCGTTTCGCACCGTGATCTGCAAGCCGGATAATATAAGGCAACGTTGCATTGGTCAGCGCCTGCGTCGACGTTCGAGCCACACCACCCGGCATATTCGCAACACAATAATGCACAACACCCTCAACGATATAGGTGGGGTCATCATGTGTTGTGGGTCTTGAGGTTTCAGCACAGCCACCCTGATCAATTGCGACATCAACCAACGCAGAGCCTGTGGGCATGATTGACAGGAGGTCACGAGTAATCAACCGCGGCGCAGATGCTCCGGGAATCAGTACAGCCCCCACCACAAGATCTGCCGCAGACAAAACGGCTTCAATCGCATCCTGTGTCGAATACAACGTGGCTATACTGCCGCGATAGTGTTGATCCAGATCCCTCAACACGGCGACTGAACGATCCAGCACGGTAACATTTGCCCCCAAACCAACCGCCAACTGGGCAGCATTGCGTCCGACTACTCCACCACCGATAATCACGACGTTCCCAGGGTAGACACCCGGAACCCCCGAAAGCAGCACGCCGCGCCCGCCTTTGACCTTCTCCAGCGCCTGAGCACCGGCCTGAATCGCCAGCCGACCCGCAACCTCTGACATAGGCGCCAGCAACGGCAGATTGCCCCGCCCATCTGTCACCGTTTCATAAGCGATGCAGGTCGCACCGCTGGCAAGAAGATCATGGGTCTGATCCCTATCCGGAGCCAGATGTAGATAGGCAAACAACGTATGGTGCGGCTGAAGCAGTTTTCGCTCTGCTGCGAGCGGCTCCTTTACCTTGATCAGCAAGGTTGCTTCCGAAAATACTGAAGCGGCATCGCTCGCTATTCGGGCGCCGGCTTTCAGATACTGCTCATCCTCGTAACCGGAGCCGATACCCGCCGATGCCTCAACCACAACCGTATGGCCATGCTCGGTAAGTTCACGGGTACCTGCGGGCGTCAATCCGACCCGGTATTCGTGGGTTTTGGTTTCCTTGAGCACCCCAACTACCGTCATCATGTCACTCCTTCCAACGGATCCATGTAAGGCCAGTATAGAAAACTCTCTCCAGTTCACCTCATACCGGGAAAAATTTGCGCGATGTGTCCTATTTTTTGACGTGCCCAAAGCGCTCGCCACCATCTACTGCTATATTGCCTAAAAGGCTGAATTGTTCATATTTTTGGCTGGGACACGGGTTTTTGGCCAATATTCAAGGGCTCCTGAAAGCGCTTCAACATGACCAAGCTGTCAACACGTTTAAGTCAGTTCAGATCCAGCTCACCGTTATCATTCCGGTTGCTCGCGTATATTCTGCTTTTCAGCTCACTCTTTACGCTTGCGGCATCGGCTATCCAGATCTATTCGGATTTCCGCCGGGATGTATCGCTGGTAGACGAACGAATGTCGGTGATCGAGACCAGTTACTCCAGCAGCTTGTCCCGAAGCCTTTGGGCGCTTGATCAAAAACTGCTTCAGGTTCAGATGGAAGGAATTCTCAGCCTGCCTGATATTGTTCACTTGAGACTGAAGATCTTTCCCGACTCTGAAGTGATCATGGGCAATATCCCTCGCCAGACATCCACCAAAACCCGCACCTTCCCGCTCAATTACCGGGGCGACGAAGTCTACGAACTGGGAACACTGACGATTACAGCCAGTCTTGAGGATATTTTTCGTGACCTGCGCCGAAAGATCATCGTCATATTGACGGTTCAGTTCTTCAAAACTTTCTTCATTTCTGTCCTTATCATCCTAATATTCCAACACTTTGTTGCTCGACATCTGTCGACAATGGCCAGCTATGCCAGACGCTTTTCGCTTCAGAACCTGGAAGAACCCCTTTCGCTGGACCGCCCCGATACACCGGCCAACCGCAGGGATGAGCTGTCGCAGGTGACAGAGGCGTTTAATCAAATGCGGGAGCGCCTCAACGACGACGTCAGGCAACAAAAGGACGACGCATCCGAGATTCAGAAGCTTTCAATGGCAATAGAGCAAAGCCCGTCATCGGTATTGATCTGCGACCGGCACTGGCACATCGAATTTGCCAACCACAAGTTTTTTCAGCTGACCGGTTTCAATAGTGAAGAGATAAAAGGCAAGCATCCGGGCATGCTGACCAGCGATTCGTTCTCCCAAAGGGAGAACCAGCAACTCTGGCAGAACATTCGACTGCAGGTGCAGCGCGTAGGTGTCTGGCAGGGTGAGATAAACAGCGCTCGACGCAGTGGTGAAAGGTTCTGGGAGCAGGTCATTGTTACGCCTATCAAGGATAGCAAGGGCAGCCCCACTCACTTCCTGATCCTCGGGGAAGACATCAGTATCCGTAAGCGCTATGAGCAACAACTCCTGCGCCAGGCTAACTACGACGTGCTGACCGGGCTCCCCAACCGCATGCTGGCGCTGGACCGACTGAAACTGGCGCTCGCTCAGGCCCGCCGCGAAGAAACGCTGGTTGGCGTGATGTTTCTGGATTTGGACAACTTCAAACACATTAACGACACCATGGGCCACGAAGCCGGCGACAACCTGCTTATTGAGGCATCTCGCCGCATATCCAGTTGCCTGCGGGGCACCAGCACTGTTGCGAGGCTGGGCGGAGACGAGTTCCTCGTTATCCTTCCGGGGCTAAAAGATCCACTCTCTACCGAGCAGGTCGCTGAACGTATTCTGCAAACCTTCACACCGCCGTTTCAGCTGGGCCCACAGGAAGTCTTTGTCAGCACCAGCATAGGCATTGCCATTTACCCTACCGACTCGGACAACAGCAGCTCCCTGTTGCAGAATGCCGATGCCGCGATGTATCAGGCCAAACGCCAGGGCAAAAGCGCTTTCGTGCGATACGCACCGAAAATGAAGGATGTCTCCCATGAACGCCTGCAGATCGAATCCAGGCTACGCCGGGCCCTCGAACTGGATGAATTTGAACTCCACTTTCAGCCCATCGTCGAAACCGATAGCGGACGACTGATAGGCGCTGAAGCGCTAATCCGATGGAACAACCCCTCGATGGGAATGGTAATGCCGGACAAGTTTATCCCGCTCGCCGAGGAGACGGGCCTCATTATTCCCATTGGCGAGTGGGTTATCGGTGAGGCCTGCGCAGCCGCCTGGGAGTGGAAGCAGGCAACGTCCCTCTCACTCTCAATCGCAGTCAACGTATCCCCTCGTCAGTTCAGGGACCCCGGGTTCGTGGACATCGTCAAACAGGCCCTGGACACACATAGCCTGAGCCCCGATTGTCTGGAACTGGAAATAACCGAACACCTCATTCTGGACAACACGATCGAGACAGCAGACATTCTCCAGCAACTCGATGCCATGGGCGTTCGGCTGTCAGTCGACGACTTTGGAACCGGCTACTCTGCGCTGAGTTACCTCAAAAGCTACCCGTTCGATACGCTTAAAATCGATAAGTCCTTTATCCGCGATATCATGATCGAGGAAGGCGACGCAGCCTTGGTCAAGGCGATCATCAATATGGCGCACAGCCTCAGCCTTGAAGTGATCGCCGAAGGCGTCGAAGAATCCGATCAAAGTCTGTTCCTGAAAGAGCACCATTGCGACTACTCTCAGGGCTACTTTTACAACAGACCGGTCTCAAACGCTGATTTTCTCGAGTGGATCAGGGTCAATCATCTGGAACAACACTAGAGTCTCGCAGACACTCGGCGGTACACTGACGCTCCTGAAACAACCACACCAACAAGGAACGTTAAGGGATGGCGAAAAGCACTCTCGTTGTTAACTGTGGCAGTTCGTCACTCAAGCTTGCCGTATTGTCAGAAAACTTCGAACATCAGGCTCAGGTGCTTGTTGAACGGCTCGACACCGATCATCCCTCCGCCTCGGCAAGAATCGACGGCAAGCGTGAATCCGTCACGCTTGAGCCAAACAGCGATTACGCTGACGCCCTTGCCACGGTTGTGCGTTTACTCGAATCAAAAGATGTACTGACGGGTGACCCGCTCGTCATAGGCCACAGGGTCGTCCACGGTGGCGAGAACTTTTCCTCTGCAACGGTGATCGACGAAACCGTCATTGAAGCCATCACTGCATGTAATGATCTTGCCCCCCTGCACAATCCAATCAACCTGATCGGTATCGAGGCAACACGCAAACTCTACCCTGATGTTCCTCAGGTCGCCGTGTTTGACACCGCTTTCCATCAGACTCTCCCGTCTTACGCTTACCTCTATGCCCTTCCCCGGCGTTGTTATCAGGACTGGGGTGTTCGGCGCTACGGTTTTCATGGCACCAGTCACGCCTATATGCTCAAACAACTCGGTGAACGGCTCGACAAGCCCGCCAATGCGCTGTCACTGATCTCGGCGCATCTGGGAAATGGATGCTCAATTACCGCCATAGAAAAGGGTCAAAGCCGTGATACCAGCATGGGCCTTACCCCGCTTGAGGGTCTGGTGATGGGAACCCGCAGTGGTGATGTTGATCCCGGTCTGTTTGATTTCCTGCAACACAAAGGACTCTCCCGGGATAGCATTTCACGCATGCTGAATCGCGAAAGCGGGCTGCTCGGCCTGTCTGGTAAAACCAATGACATGCGCGCGATCGTCGAAGCCAGGGACGCCGGTAGCGCAACTGCGCGAGATGCCATCGATGTGTTCTGCTTTCGCCTCGCGCGCTACATCGGCGCCATGATGGCATCACTGAGCCGAATTGACGGGCTTGTCTTCACCGGCGGTATTGGCGAAAACAGCGCCACGATACGCGAGCAGACCGTTGCCCACCTGCAGCTGCTCGGGTTTACCATCGATCAGAACAGGAACTCCCAAAACGGTCGCCAGAGTAGCGGGCGAATTGATTCCGGCAACGGCCATGCAATTTACGTCATCCCTACTGACGAAGAGAGCATGATCGCCCGAGAAGCAGTTGACGCAGCCTATCCAGACACGCCAAAAAATCACTGACAGGACACTCTCGCGCCATGGCCAAGAACCTCTTTATTGCCCCAACCGATCTCGACTCGGGCCTGACCTCTGTCTGCCTTGGTCTCGTTCGGGCACTGGACCATGTCGGCGTTCGCGTCGGGTTCTATAAGCCGGTCAGTCAGCCACCGTCCTCTTCAGAAATCGGCGAAACTGTCGAAGAAGACCGTTCGGTCGCTTTCCTTCGTGCCCGCACCGAGCTCAATCCGCCAAGCCCGCTCAGCCTCAAGCACGCTCAGAGTCTGATCAACAAAGGCCATTCCGAAACCCTGATGGAAGACCTGATCGGCCACTACGAACAAGCGGCCAAGGATGTCGATGTCGTGATCGTGGAAGGTCTGGTTCCGGATCGCAGTGAGGCCTACACAGCGCGCCTCAATGTCGAAATTGCCCGCAACCTCAATGCAGAGGTCATTCTGGTCAGCGCCCCGGGCAAACGTAATCCCGAAGAACTCAATGAATGGCTGGATTTCTCTGCCCGGCTGTTTGCTGCGCCCAAAGACCCCGATGTCATCGGCGTTATTCTCAACAAGGTGGGAGCACCTGAGCGAACAGGTCTCACGACACACGCGCTCGCCCCCGAGACAGGACAAGCAACGGATTTTGCGGACCAGTGTGACATTTTCAGGAATGGCCATTTGCGCCTTCTGGGCTGCATTCCCTGGCAACCGGAGTTGCTGGCGCCCCGCATGTCAGACGTGGCAAAAGCCGTGAATGCCAAAGTGCTGCACGCCGGCCAGATAGACCAGCGCCGAGTTCAGCGGATCAGCGTCTGTGCCCGCACGATACCGAACATGGTGGAAACACTGCTTCCCGGCACCCTGCTGGTAACGCCGGGCGACCGGGATGACATTGCGGTTATAGCGGCGTTGACCGCGCTCAACGGCGTTCCTCTGGCAGGCCTTTTACTCACGGGCGGCTTAACACCGGATGAGCGCACGCTGAAGGCCTGCGCAGGCGCGTTGAAAACCGGGTTGCCGGTATTGCAGGTTTCATCCAACACCTACGACAGTGCCTACCAACTCGCCCACGTCCCCATTGAAGTGCCCGTTGATGACGTCGACCGGATCGAAAAGGTGATGGAATCTGTCGCCAGTGCAATTGATACCGAATGGCTGCAAAAACACCTGAGCATCCAGCGGGAGCGTCGGCTATCGCCGCCGGCATTTCGTTATGGTCTATCGCAGCAGGCTCGTGAAGCCAACCGGCGCATCGTTTTGCCTGAAGGCAACGAGCCTCGCACGGTTCAGGCGGCCATCATGTGCCAGGAGCGGGGCCTCGCCCGCTGCGTACTGATTGGTAAGCGAGACGAGATCGAGAACATTGCCCGAGCCCAGGGGCTGGAGCTACCAGACGATCTCGAAGTTATCGATCCGGATGAGGTTCGCGGCAACTACATCGAGCCCATGGTGAAGCTGCGCAAGCACAAGGGACTGGCGCCGGATATGGCAGAAGCACAACTGGAAGACAATGTGGTGCTTGCCACTATGATGGTGGCCCTCGACGAAGTTGATGGACTGGTGTCCGGTGCGGTTCATACCACGGCCAACACCGTTCGCCCTGCACTGCAGCTGATCAAGACCCATGAAGCGGCAAAGGTCGTGTCATCCGTGTTTTTTATGTGTTTGCCTGAGCAGGTACTGGTCTACGGTGATTGCGCCATCAACCCCGATCCCAATGCCGATGAGCTGGCAGACATCGCAATTCAGAGCGCCGACTCTGCAGCAACTTTCGGCATCACCCCGCGTATCGCCATGATCAGTTACAGCACGGGCAAATCCGGTTCTGGCTCCGATGTAGAGAAAGTGCGAAAAGCCACAGCACTGGCACAGGAGCGCAGGCCTGATCTGATGATTGACGGACCATTGCAGTACGACGCTGCAGCAATCGAAAGCGTCGCCAGGAGCAAAGCTCCTGATAGCCCGGTGGCGGGCAAGGCAACCGTTTTCATATTCCCTGACCTGAATACCGGCAACACAACCTATAAGGCCGTGCAGCGTAGCGCCAATGTCATCAGCATCGGCCCCATGCTTCAGGGCTTGCGGAAGCCGGTCAATGATCTGTCTCGCGGCGCGATGGTTGAAGATATTGTCTTCACTATCGCCCTGACTGCGGTTCAGGCCAAGCAAACCCAGGATGCGAAAGCGGCTGAATCCGACTGATCGAGCCGGCACTTGGGATTCAACGCAATAAAAAAGGGGCCGCCGAAAACAATTCGAGGGCCCCTTTTCCGAGAGCAGTTGCGCTTATCTCGCTTTTTTGTACTTCTCTTTCTTTTTCGCTTTCTTTGCGTGCCGGATGAGACGGTCTTTTTTAACTTTCTGCCGCGGGGTCAGACGATTGACGTTCCCCGCAAACGGGTTCTCACCGGATCGGAATTCAAATCGGATCGGCGCGCCACGTACTTTCAGCACCTTGCGGAATATATTTTCCAGATAGCGCTTGTAGGCGTTTGGCAATTTATCCGTCTGATTCCCATGGACCACCACTACCGGCGGATTCGAGCCCCCCTGATGCGCATACCGAAGTTTGATTCGACGCCCGTTTACCAAAGGTGGCTGATGCTGAACCAGCGCGTCTTCGAGAATAGTCGTCAGGTGGTTGGTCGGCCACTTGGCCATCGTCGACTCATAGCTCTCAGCAACTGAGTCGTACATCACACCAACGCCAGACCCGTGCAGCGCTGAAATAAAGTGCTTGTCGGCATAGTCAAGAAACTCGAGACGACGAGCCAATTGCTCCTTAACACGAGCCCGCTCATCGCCATCCATGCCGTCCCACTTATTGACAGCAATGACCAGTGCACGGCCGGCATCAAGCACGAAACCAATCAGGTGCAGATCCTGATCGACCAGACCTTCCCTTGCGTCGATCACCAGAATAACGACGTGAGAGTCTTCTATGGCTTTCAGTGTTTTGATAATCGAGAATTTTTCGACTGTTTCCTTCACGCTTTTGCGTCGTCGAACGCCCGCTGTGTCGATCAGCGTGTACTCCTGGCCCTGGCGTTCGTAAGGAATGTAGATGCTGTCGCGAGTGGTTCCGGGCATATCATAGACAACGACCCGCTCTTCACCCAGCATGCGGTTTACAAGCGTTGACTTGCCTACGTTCGGGCGCCCGACGATACCGATGCGAATACCGGGATACTTTTCAGCGTGATCAACTTCACCCTCATCAACAGCGGGCAACAACAGCTCGAGCATCGAGCGAACGCCGCGATTGTGAGAGGCCGCAATCTGGTATATCGACTCAAAACCCAGTTGATAAAAATCAGCTGTCGCGACATCAGGGTCCTGGCCGTCAGTTTTGTTCACCACCAGGTGGGCTGACTTGCCTGAGCGACGCAGATGAGCGGCAATCATCTCATCACCAGCCGTCAAACCAGCGCGACCATCAACGAGGAACAGTACAATATCCGCTTCTTCGATCGCGAGCATTGACTGGCTCGCCATCTTGGCATCAATCCCCTGCTCGTTTCCCGTGATCCCTCCAGTGTCAATGACAATAAAGCGCTGACCCTCGAAGTTTCCCTCACCGTATTTACGGTCGCGGGTAAGACCAGAGAAATCAGCAACAAGCGCGTCCCGCGAGCGTGTCATCTGGTTGAACAAAGTGGATTTGCCAACATTTGGCCGCCCCACCAGAGCAATTACAGGAGTCATATAGAGTTCGTCAGTCAGAAAATGGGGGACGACATCGCCAGGCGAGATCGAACGCTGTTGCTAGGCAACGCGCTCAATCTTCCTCTTGTAGACGGTAAGCCACGAGTCGGCCGCTATTACCGTAAATATAAATCATGTCGTCATCTAATAGCATAGGTACTCGCAACCCATCGTCGTCAATTTCCCGCTGCCCCTGAAGAGACCCGTCGAGCTGAGACAGGATATGCACGTACCCTTCGAAGTCACCCGTGATCAAATAACCATCAACCGCAAGCAGGGAGGTCGTCTGGCGCCATTTGAGTTTGTCCTGGGTCCAGAGCTCCTTGCGGTTGAACAAACTATAGGCACTGATAACACCGTCAGAACCGGAGATGTAAATATTGCCATAGCCCAGAGTTGGTGACTGGAAACTGCTGGCGCTTCGGCTCCAGAGCTCCTGCCCGCTACGGGCATCAACGGCTGCCATTTTACCCTGGTAACCGACAACGTAGACCACGCCATCTTTGAGCACCGGTGTACCATCAACATCAACCAGACGCTCGAGCTCGGTTCTACCCGCGGGTTCACCGACGGCATACTGCCACACCGGTTGGCCGGTTTCCGTCAGTAGCGCAAAGACCTGACCACTGGCAAAAGCCAGCAAGGTAGTCTCTGAGCCCACCGTCGGCGTTGCATTGCCGCGGAAACTCAGCACTGGAATGACACCGTCATACTGCCAACGCTTTTCACCGGTCTGTGCATCAAAAGCAAGTGCCTTCCCATCAATCGTCTGGGCAACAACAGTGCTGCCATTCGATTGAGGTGGCGCGAGAATTTCGCTGGGCAAAGACACAGACCACTGCTCGGAGCCATCCTCACGGGACAAACCGAGCAGTTCACCCGCGCGGGTGGACACATACAGCCGGTCGTCGTCCGCCCCTACGCCTGCGAGAATGCTGCGGTCGAGGTCTCTCTCCCACTTCTCATCGCCTGTTTTGGGGTCAACGGCAACCAGCTCACCATCCTCTGAGACAGCAAACAGTACGCCATTGGATATGACGGGCTGAAGGAACAGGAGTTGATCATTGTCCCCGTCACCTATGGACATATCCCAGACTTCATCAAGCCATACCGTACTCTCAATTTCCGGTAACGGAGATGGCTCCTCAAACGTGTCGTTTGAGCTACAGCCAGCCAGAGTCCCTACCGCGATCAGTCCGATCAGCCAGTTTCTGGCGGATTGCAGGCCTGGAGTCATCAGGCGTCCTCCCCGATGGCCATATCGGCCATTTTGAGTTCAAGAATTGGATTTCGTGCATCGCCGGCTGCATCACGAGCAACGGTGTAGGCTTCACGCGCACCCTCGATGTCACCCTGAGAACGAAGAATGTCACCTTCCAGCTCAGCGTAAAGAGCAGCATATTCGCCGGGCTCATCTACACTACGCAGAGTGCTCAGTGCCGCGTCAGCGTCGCCTGCAGCGAACTCGGCCTGCGCCTGGCGCTGGGTAATCAGCGTTACCAGCGGCCCTTTGGCGGCATGGGATTTGGCCCACTTCAGCGTCTCGACTGCAGCTTTGGCATCATCCTGCTGAGAAAACTGGTGTGCTGCCAGAATAAGAGAGCCATACACGGCGTAGGCGCTGCTGTCGAACTCATCTTGCAGCTCTTTGGTAACAAAGGTAATGGTCTTTTCTTTTTCTTCGCCGTCAGGCTGGCTGACCGCGGTAATCAGTTGCTGGAACTTGGCACCGGCAGCGCTCTGCTGCTCTTCCTGATGGTTTTCCCAGGCTTGCCAGCCAAATACAATAGCCAGTGCAGCGCCAATCCCGATAAGCAGCGAACTGCCGTTTCTTTTCCACCAGTCTTTGATCGCTGCAATTTGTTCTTCTTCAGTACGCAGTTCCACGCTCTAACACTCCCGTAAAATCGATAGCTGGTTTAATTCAGTAAGGTTTTGAGTTCTTCCGCAAGCGCGTCCTGTGGGATGCTGCGTTGTTCTTCTTCGGTGCGCAACGGCTTGAGGCTCACTGTACCTGAACTTACCTCATTGTCGCCGAGAATCAGCGCATACCGGGCACCACTGCGATCCGCCTTTTTCATCTGGCTTTTGAAACTGCCGGCACCGCAATGACTCACAATCGTTCGCTCGGTCAGTGCATCACGCAGGTCTTCGGACACTTTCAGTGCCGCAGCCTCACCTGCCTCGCCCATCCCCATCACGTAGATATCAGCACCCGCACCCACAGTCCCGGGCACGAGATCCAGTGTTTCAAGCATCAGGATCAAACGCTCGACGCCCATCGCAAACCCCACGCCTTTGGTCGGTTTGCCACCCAGCTGCTCGACCAAACCATCATATCGGCCGCCGGCACACACGGTGCCCTGCGCACCTAAACTCTCGGTGACCCACTCAAAGACGGTTTTGCCATAATAATCGAGACCACGCACCAGCCTCGGATTCACAACATACTCAATGCCCGCCAGATCCAGACGGGCTTTCAGACCTGCGAAATGGTTCCTGGAGTCATCATCAAGAAAATCGTCAAGGCTCGGGGCATCGTCCAGAAGCTTCTGGGTATCCACTGATTTGGAATCCAGAATACGCAGCGGGTTGGTCTCGAGACGCCGGCGACTGTCTTCATCCAGCTCTTCACGGAAACCCGAAAGATAATCGACCAGTGCTTCCCGGTAAGCTTTACGGGATTCCGCACTGCCAATCGAGTTGATCTCCAGCCGAACATGCGGCATGAGCCCCAGAGCACGCCACAGACGCGCCAGCATGATGAGAAGCTCAGCATCGATATCAGGACCGTCCATCCCGAAGCACTCGACGCCAATCTGGTGGAACTGGCGATAACGCCCTTTTTGAGGACGCTCATAACGAAACATCGGGCCGGCGTACCACAGCTTTTGGGTCTGATTGAATAACAGGCCATGCTCTTCAGCGGCCCGCACACAACCGGCCGTACCCTCCGGGCGCAATGTCAGGCTTTCGCCGTTGCGATCCTCAAAGGTGTACATTTCCTTTTCGACGATATCGGTCACTTCACCAATCGAACGCTTGAACAGGTGTGTCTGTTCGAGCAACGGCATCCGGATTTCCTGGTAGCCGTAACCACTGAGAACCCGCCCGACCGTACGTTCAAGGTACTGCCAGACAGGCGTCTGATCAGGCAGGATATCGTTCATCCCACGAATTGCTTTAATCTTTGCCAAGGTGTATTTCCTGGTCAGGTTTCAAATCACGCCATCCGCTGAAGGCGACAGCCTGATTACTTCAACAAGGAGAATCAACAGATATCGACGGCCCGAAATCAGTTCTCGCTGGTCAAATCAGGCTCAGTCGTGCGTGCGGACAATAATGGCGTCTTCCTGTTCCTTGCGGCGCTTCACTTCCGTTCGAATCAGGTTTTCAAGATTATCAACGAGGTTTTCGTTATCCAGCTTGTGATCCGGGGCGCCAGCCATATACAGCAGATTACGCGGCGAACCACCCGTCAAACCAATATCGGCCTCTTTGGCTTCACCCGGCCCGTTTACCACACAGCCGATGATCGCCACATCCAGAGCGGTCTGCACATCCTCAAGGCGACCTTCAAGATCATTCATGGTCTGAATAACGTCGAAGTTCTGTCGCGAGCAGCTGGGGCACGCAATAAAATTAATGCCTCTGGAACGCAAGCGCAGGCTTTTGAGAATGTCGTAGCCGACCTTTATTTCCTGCACAGGATCGGCCGCCAGAGAAACCCGAATGGTGTCGCCAATACCGTCCATCAGCAGCATGCCCAGCCCGATCGACGATTTGACCGTGCCGGATCGCAAACCACCCGCTTCGGTAATACCCAGATGCAGAGGCTGCTCTATCTGTGAAGCAATCTGCCGGTATGCCGCAACTGTCATGAACACTTCCGAGGCTTTCAGGCTCACCTTGAAATCCTGGAAATTGTGGCGATCAAGGATGTCGATATGACGCATGGCGGATTCGACAAGAGCTTCCGGAGTCGGCTCGCCATATTTGCGCTGAAGATCCTTTTCCAGCGAACCGGCATTGACGCCGATCCGGATCGGGATGTTTTTATCTTTGGCCGCATCAATGACTGCCCGCACCCTATCTTCACGCCCAATGTTGCCCGGGTTGATGCGAAGGCAGTCAACACCGTACTCGGCGACCTTGAGAGCAATGCGGTAATCAAAGTGGATATCGGCTACCAGTGGCACGGACACCCGTGGTCTTATGCGGGAAAAAGCCTCCGCTGCGTCCATGCTTGGTACCGAGACCCGCACGATATCAGCGCCCGCTTCCTGAAGAGCCTCGATTTGCGCAACGGTAGCGTCGACATCACAGGTTTCGGTGTTCGTCATGCTCTGGACAGCGATCGGAGCATCGCCTCCCACAGGCACGTTACCCACGAAAATCTGGCGGCTTTTACGGCGTTTAATCGGTGATTCGTGTTTCATACAATCCTGGAATGATTTCTGAAAGCTCAGTTACCCAACGTCAGCGAGACGCGGTTATTGGACGTCGGATAGCGTGAAAGATCAACAGCTTCACGGTTAAAGTTCAGTGAGACAGCATCAGCAGCGCCCAGTACAACCGTAAAGGGTGCCGGGCCTTCATAGCGCAGGGTATCACCATCGCGTTTCAACACAGAGACAACGGTTCGCCCCTCACCATTTTTAACAGACACCCAACAATCAGCCGAGAAGCTTGCTGTAATGACAGATGCACCGGCTGTGGCGGGCGATTCGGTATTTTCCGGCACGCTCGCCTGTTCGTCTGATGCTGTCGAAGGTGGCGCGACTGCGGCGTCAACCGGGCTTTCATCCGCCGGTTCAGTCAAAGCACTCTCGGCGGCGCTTGACTCAAAAGAATCACTTTCAGATTCGCCTGCTTCAACGGAGGCGTCCGAAGCGTCAAACGACATGTCCGACTCTTCGTCTGCAGCAGATGTCAGTATGCCGTCGGATTCAAATTCTGAGGTGTCGCTTTCTGCGGAGGGTTCAGCGGTATCCATCATATCCGCTTCTGAATCCTCAGCGGGCGCCGATTGTAAACTTTGCGGAGCTTCTCCTGACTCAGAAGCGGAGTCATTACCCAGCAGCGTTCCCAGCGGCACAAATCGAGATGCGAGAAATGCTGCTGCAGCCAGCACCACAACAAGCAGCACCCATCGTGCTATACGACGCTTTCTGCGCTTTTTCTGAGCAATATTTTCGAGTGGATTCGATTTCTGTGCTTCGACAGCCTTAACGCGAATCGGCTCCAGTTCGTGATCCAGACGATTGATCAGGTCAGATACGTCCAGCCCCAGTTGCTCTGCATAAGCCCGAACATAGCCTTTTAGAAACAACTCGCTGCCGATTTGCGAGTAGCGTCCCTCTTCAATGGCATCAATTATGGACGGGCGCAGATGCTGATGCTCAGCAACCTCCGCTACAGAAAGTCCTTTCGCTTCCCGTGCCTCACGAAGCTCACGACCAACGTCCCCGGCTAATTCAGGGACTTCTGGTGACTGCCCGCCGTCTTCATTTGTCATTTGAAATCAGGGCCCTGTACTGTTTGAGTTCTTCTGATTCTGGGTACTGGTTGCGCAGAAGTAAAGCCAGGCTCGCTTCACGATGCTTGTCACCGTAATAGTGAGCAAGGCGGATTCCGGTATAAAGACTCTCGGGAGAATGCTGCATCTGCGGATTATCATTGATCATCCTCTGCAGACGATTATAGAAAGCCGAAGCCTCTGTATACTGCTGCTTGTTTACCAGCGCAGTGGACACTGCAAGAAGATAGCTTGCATTACCCCGTGACAGCTCTACTGCCCGATAGTAGCTCTGCAATGCATCATCGTCTTTGCCCATGGCTTGCTGGGTTCGGCCGAGATTATAAAAGATCGACCCACGATCCTCGTACTCGGTATCTTTGGACGCTGTCTCGAACTGTTCGCTGGCGTCTTTGAACTTGCCTTGGCTGTAGAGAAAGGCGCCGTAATAGATCCTGCCACGGGTGTAGCTGCCATCGCTACGCAACGCCTTTTTGAAGTAGTCGTCTGCAAGCTCTGGCTCGCCTTCCGACTGGTAAATCAGCCCCATTGCGGAGAGAGCCCCAGCGCTCTGGGGATTAATTTCAAGTGCACGCTTCAGATGATCGCGTGCCCGGTCGTAATTTCCCTGTCCGAGATAGGCTGTGCCCAGACGGACATAGTTCTTCTCAGCCTTCTCTTTATCGGCCTCTTTGGCAAAAGGACTGTCAGTTGTCGTCACGCAACCGGAAAGCGCAAGCAATCCAGCCAGAGCAAGCAACCTGAAAAAACGAATTCTACGGCCGTATGCATTCACTCCAGGGAAATCCTTATGGTGACGAATTGATTATGGGGAAACCTGATGAACCGCAATATGGCGCTGACTTCTGCGCGTGCGATCCTCGAATTTGCCGACAAGTTGGCCGCATGCCGCATCGATATCGTCGCCACGGGTTGTTCTGACAGTTGTGACAAATCCACCTTCATTGAGGATGGACTGGAAACGGCGGGTCGCCTGAATCTTCGGGCGTTTGAAATCACTTTCCGGGAACGGATTAAACGGGATCAGGTTAATCTTGCATGGCAAGTCCTTGAGCACCCGGACGAGCTCATGGGCATGTTCAAGCTTGTCGTTAACGCCGGCGATGACGGTGTATTCGATTGTCGCCTTGCGCTTATCCGGCAGACGGGCAAGATAACGGCGGGTGGCCGCCAACAACTCGGCTATCGGATACTTCTTGTTGATTGGCACCAGCTCGTTACGCAGTTCATCATTAGGCGCATGCAACGAAATGGCGATGGACACATCCGTAACCTCCCCCAGACGATCAAGCGCGGGTACGACGCCTGAAGTACTGAGCGTTACCCGGCGCTTGGATATGCCGTAAGCCAGATCTTCCATCATCAGGTTCATGGCGTCGACAACATTGTCGAAGTTGAGCAACGGCTCACCCATTCCCATCATGACAACATTGGTGATCGGCCGGTCGGCTTTCTGATCGAAAGGCATAAACGCGCGGCGGGCAACCCAGACCTGGCCGATAATTTCAGCCGCCGACAGGTTACGATTAAAGCCCCGCTTTCCTGTGGAGCAGAAGGTGCAGTCAAGGCTGCAACCGATCTGGGATGACACGCACAAAGTGCCACGCTGGCCATCGGGAATCAGCACGGTTTCGACGCTGTTGCCGCTATCCATGCGCATGATCCACTTGCGAGTACCGTCTTTGGAGGTTTCATCGAGCACGACCTCCGGCCCACGAATCTCCGCGACCTCTGCCAGTTTCTCGCGCAATACCCGACTGACGTTAGTCATTTGATCGAAGTCATCAACGCCATGCTGATGAATCCATTGAAGCATTTGGGTGGCACGGAATTTCTTCTCACCCATGGACTCAAAAAACGCCTCCATTTTGGCCTTGGGCAGGCCCAGCAAATTTACTTTTTCAGAAGGCGCCGTCATTGCAATAACCTCGATCAAATAACCATGTCGGGACCGGGTGCCCGCAGGCGCCCGGTCCGGCAGAAATCAACCGCGTGGGCAGATCTCGTTATCATTAAAGAAATAAGCGATTTCACGCTCAGCTGATTCAGCAGAATCAGAACCGTGAACAGCGTTGGCATCGATTGAAGATGCGAAGTCAGCACGGATAGTGCCGGCAGCTGCTTCTTTCGGGTTGGTAGCGCCCATCAGATCACGGTTTTTCAGGATGGCGCCTTCGCCTTCCAGAGCCTGAACCACAACAGGACCAGACGTCATGAACGCGACCAGATCGCCGAAGAAAGGACGTTCTTTGTGCTCGGCGTAGAAGCCTTCTGCCTGCTCCTGGGTCAGGTGCATCATTTTTGACGCAACAATGCTCAGACCGGCTTTTTCGAAACGGCTGTAGATTTCGCCGATTACGTTCTTGGCAACGGCATCCGGCTTGATAATAGAGAGCGTACGCTCGATAGACATGCTATATCTCCAGTTAATGTTCAGGTGAAGGTGAAAAACTAATCGGCGATTATACGCACGAAGCCGGCCACTGCCTACCGGGCACCCATTCTCGCTTGCTGAATGTCCCGAAGACGGGTGAAAACGGAGGTGATTTCGCTTACTGCAAAATCGATCTCTTCGATCGTTGAAAATCGCCCGAAAGAAAATCGGAGTGCGCTGTGGGCAAGTGCGTCCCCCACCCCCAAGGCCCGCAGCACATAAGAAGGCTCCATAGAGGCGGAAGCACACGCTGAGCCGGATGATACCGCAAGATCACGCAGGCCCAGCATTAACGATTCGCCGTCGATACCGCTGAAACTGATATTGACAATGCCAGGCACCGTGAGTTCCTGGTGCCCGTTAAAGAAAATCCCGTCCAATCCGGACAATCCCGAGATAAAACGGCTACGAAGCGCCCCAAGGCGAGCCATTTCTTCGTCTAGCTCTTCCGCTGCAATCCGAAAGGCCTCTCCCATCCCGACCGCCTGGTGAGTGGCGAGTGTACCGGATCGCATACCACGCTCATGACCACCGCCGCGAATCAGCGGATCGATTTTGACGGCCGGATCCCGACGCACATACAACGCACCAACGCCTTTGGGTCCATATACCTTGTGCCCCGACAAAGACATCAAATCCACTTCCACTTTCGAAAGGTCTATTGGCAGCTTCCCCGCCGCTTGCGCGCCATCGACGTGAAAAGTAATGCCTCGACTCCGCAGCATCTGACCGATAGCAGGCACGTCATTGATCACGCCCAATTCATTATTGACCCACATCAGACTCACAAGGAATGTATCGTCGGTGAGCGCTTCAGTTACTTGCTCAAGAGAAATCACCCCTTTCGCATCGGGCTGAAGATAGGTTACGCGGTAACCTTGGGTTTCAAGCCATTCGCAGGTATCCAGTACGGCTTTATGCTCAATTCTCGATGTGACGATATGCCCGCCGGGGTGCCGCAAAGCGCATCCGGTAATCGCTAGGTTGTCGGACTCAGTTGCGCCGGAGGTCCACACGATTTCCCGAGGATCACAGGCAATCAGGTCTGCAACCTGCCTACGAGCGCCCTCTACGGCGGCCTCCGCCTGCCAGCCATAACCGTGTGTTCGTGATGCCGGATTACCGAAAACCCCGTCCAGCGTCAGGCAGTCAGCCATCTTCGCGGCTACCCGAGGATCAACTGGTGTAGTGGCTGCGTAATCGAGATATACAGGCTTTTTCATGGATGATCGGCGCTTTTCTGTGGTTTTCTGAAACGGTTACTGCTTTTGGAGACCGGAGCAAATAACGCCAGTGCGTTAGACAGGATCGCCTTCCATCAGTCGCTCGGTATTGATGGCATCCGCCTGACGTTCGTTCTGGCGACTCGCTACAATCTGGATCTCGCGCTTGCGCATCAAATCGGCCAGACTGATTTGACTCAGGAACGTATGAATTTGATCACTTAGATCTGACCAAAGGTGATGCGTCAGGCACTTTTCACCGTTCTGGCAATCACCTTTATTGTTGCACCGGGTGGTATCGAGCGATTCATTGACCGCATCAACGACTTCGGAAATAAAGACCTGCTCATGCGAGCGGCCCAACTGGTAGCCTCCGCCAGGTCCGCGCACGCTCACAACAAGCGCGTGCCTGCGAAGCTTGGCGAAAAGCTGCTCCAGATAAGATAGAGAGATATCCTGACGTTGGGAGATGTCCGCCAGACTGACGGGCCCATCGCCACCATGCAACGCAAGATCAAGCATTGCCGTGACTGCATAGCGCCCCTTGGTGGTCAGTCGCATTGATCGCTGCCTCTAGAGGTCAAGAAGAGTACGAAATTGACTTGGAAGTATGAATTGACCCACTAAAACAGTCAAGTATTCAACCCCAGGGCGAACCGCTCGAAAAAGATCAAACTTCGCGGTTCTCGTCCCTCACACAATCAAAGTCTTCCTCATCGATTGGCGGCATTGCACCGTTGCGATATTCCTTGTCTACGCGCTGAAGCGCCTTGCACATGGTTTCGATCCGGTCATCCACCACATGCATGTGATCCAGCAGGCTGCGCATGGCGCGCGCTACCGGATCGGGCATTTCTTCCGATACGCCGTAAGCGTCGAACCCCATGCGTCGCTCCATATCACGCCGTTTCGCTTCATCGCTATCATTGGTATCGCGCTTGATGATGACGCGCCCAGGAATCCCGACTACCGTCGCATCAGCCGGAACAGCCTTGGTGACGACGGAATTGGACCCCACTTTAGCCCGGTCACCTACCTCGAAAGGTCCCAGAATTTTGGCACCGGCACCGACCACGACACCATTTCCCAGCGTGGGATGGCGCTTGCCCTTGTTCCAGCTTGTACCGCCCAGCGTAACGCCCTGATATAGCGTAACATCATCGCCAATAACCGTTGTTTCACCGATCACGACCCCCATACCGTGATCAATGAAAAACCGTCGACCAATTACTGCACCGGGATGTATTTCTATTCCGGTAAACCAGCGAGCCAATGTGGAGATCGTGCGGGCCAGCCATTTAAAGCCCCGCACCCATAAGCTATGAGCGAACCGATAGAAGAGTAATGCGTGCAACCCGGGATAATTGGTTAAAACCTCGAACGTATTGCGCGCCGCCGGGTCACGATGAAATACACTGCTGATATCTTCACGTAGACGTTCAAACATAAATCAGCCCTGGTCCTGCCCTGCTTTTGTCTGCCCTTGCGGCGCCCCGGCACTCTTCTGAACAGCTGAAAGAACGCCTCGTAAAATATTGATTTCCATCTTATCCATGCGCGCTCTCTGGAACAATCTCCGAAGGCGACTCATGAGCTGCCGGGGATTTTCGCGGCGGTGGAATTCGATGTCGACCAGCACCTGCTCCAGGTGACCGAAAAAGCCTTCCACCTCACCCACGGTGGCGGCCTGCATATCCCAGCCGGGATCACCCGGGGCAAGCATTGGCTGCAGCGCTGTCCGCTCACCTTCAGCCTCCAGTGCTTCGAGTTGCTTGATCCGCAATTCATAGCACACAACCTGAACCGCCATGGCGAGATTGAGCGAACTGTAGTCGGGGTTCGAGGGAATATGAATGTGGTAGTGACACCGCTGCAGCTCATCATTACTGAGGCCGTGATTTTCACGCCCGAAAATCAACGCAACCTCGCCTTTGACGGCTTCTTCGTTCACTTTTTCAGCGCAGGCTGAGGGCGACATAATAGGCCAAGGCACCTTTCGCCCTCGAGCGCTGGTCCCCATCACCGTAATACAACCCGCGAGAGCTTCGTCCAGGCTGTCAACGACCTGCGCCCGATCAAGCACATCAGAGGCGCCAGCGGCCCTTGCATAGGACGTTTCATCAGGAAAGGATGCCGGATTCACCAGCCAAAGATTACCCAGGCCCATATTCTTCATCCCCCGCGCGACAGCCCCGATGTTGCCGGAATGGGATGTTTCGACCAGTACGATGCGAACGTTGTCGTAAGGATTGGCGGGGGTAGCACTCATGCAATCAAGCCTCGGGTATATCAGATCGTCAGGGCGCGACATGATATCAGATGTTAATCCCGGTTGAGCGCTCAAGACGCTAATTAACCGGGTAATCCCCTATTACTCCAGTCCGCAAAAAACATATAAGCCAGCAAGGCGATTTGATATGATACGCGACCTTTGTACACAGCCAGGTGACAGATAGTTCCATGCAACCAGCGATCAAGATGGCCCTGCGCATAGCGCGCCAGGGTTCAGAGTTTCTAAAAGCCCATTTCGAACGCCAGGACCCTGCGGTTCAGGACTTCGGAGAAGCCCGTGAACAGCTGGCGAATGTTGAGGCCTCCATATCCGCCAATTTCACGGAACAGCTGCAGAAAGCCTACAAGGATCACTACATTGCGCCGACCGGCGACATTGAAGCCGACGGCCACGATGCCAGCTGGCACGTATTTCCGGTTATCGGTAGTGAGAATTTTGTGCGCGGCATTCCCGAATTTGTCACTGCACTGGTTCAGAAAAAGCAGAACCGCGCTGAGCACCTGTTGCTGATCAACCCTGTCACCGGTGAAGAGTATTCAGTCAGCCGCGGTCATGGCGCAGCACTGAACAGCCGCCGGATCCGCATGGGGGGCGCACGACTCATCGCTGAAGCCCGTCTGACAACCAACGTGCTGAATTTTACGCGCGAAGGTGACAATCCTTTGGTTTGGGGTGAGCTGATCACCACACTGGCTTCAGAATCGACCGACGTACAAACCAGCCGCTGCGCACTACTCGATATTGCACGCGTAAGTGCGGGCCACCTGGATGCAGCCGTGCTATTCAAACCTGACAGTGTCACACAGTCGCTGGGTTTGTTGTTGGCACACGAGAGTGGCGGGCTTTCCGGCGACTTCTCTGGCAACCCCTCCAGCCAGGAAAGCCGTCAGCTTGTCATTGCCAACCCAAAGCTGTTCAAAGACATACTGAAGTCGCTCCATAGCTTCCGGGGCCGTTTGCCACGGTAGATATAGATAGCTGGCGACCCTCCTCTCCGGAGGAAGCACAAAAAAAGCCCCGCAAATGCGGGGCTTTTTTATGACGGGCCGAACAACGGACTACATCCGGTTCAGCCACTCTGGCGGCTGCTCTTCATCAGTCGCTTCTCCTGCTCCTTCTTTAGCAGGCACAATCAGGTCTTCACGGGTAACACCCAGGAGTATCAGCAGGTTTGCAGATACGTAGATGGATGAGTAGGTACCCACGACGATACCGATAATCAGCGCAACCGCGAAGTTGTGAATCGCCTCACCACCCACAAGGTACAACGAAATGAGTACCGCCAGTGTAGTGCCGGAGGTATTCAGCGTACGCGTCAGGGTTTCGGTGATTGACTGGTTAACGATATCTTCGGTCGTACCGGTCCGCAATTTACGGAAATTCTCGCGGATACGGTCAGATACGATGATTGTATCGTTCAGCGAGTAACCGATAATAGCCAGCAGCGCTGCCAACACACTCAAGTCGAAAGTCCATTGGAACAGCGAGAAAATCCCCAGCACAACGATCACGTCGTGGGCCAGAGGCAACACCGACGCGACGCCAAACTTGAACTGGAATCGCATGCCGACATAGATCAGGACGACAAACAGGGCGAGCAGCATACCCAGCCCGCTATCTTCCTTCAGCTCGTCGCCAACCTGTGACCCCACAAACTCTGCCCGGACCATATCGACCTGGTCGCCATTTGCCCGAAGATCAGCTGCCATCTTGCGACCGAGAGAATCATCAAAGTCCTGCGGCAAACGCACCAGAACAGACGTATCCTCGCCAAAGTTCTGAACCACAAACTCTTCATACCCGGCAGCATCGAGCGTTTGGCGCACTGCGTCCAATGAAGGCGCCTCTTTGTATTCGAACTCAATCGAGGTGCCGCCGGTGAAGTCCAGGCCGAAATTGAGGCCATTGAACGCCAATATGCCAATCGAGAGCACAACCGCAATCAACGATCCCACTGACGCCGAACGGCGCAGCGCCATAAAGTTGATTACATTCTTCCCTAATCTAGCCATTGGTGACATGCCCCCCGATCGCAAGCTTTTCGATCTTGCGACCGCCATAAACCACATTAATGATACCGCGACTGACCAGCAATGCCGTGAACATCGAGGTCAGAATACCGATGCATAGCGTAACCGCGAACCCTTTGACCGGACCGGAGCCCATCGCGAACAGAATGATCGCAACCAACAAGGTCGTGATGTTGGCATCAAAGATTGAAACGAATGCGCGCCCGAAGCCAGCATTAATGGCACTTTGCGGCGGTACCCCGAGCCTCAACTCTTCTTTTATACGTTCGAATATCAGCACGTTGGCATCCACCGCCATACCAACGGTCAGCACGATACCGGCAATACCCGGAAGCGTCAGGGTGGCCGTCAGAATCGACATACAGGCCACTAGCATCATCATGTTGATTGCCAACGCAATATTCGCCACCAGCCCGAAGAACCGGTAGTACACCAGCATGTAAAGCAGCACCAGCGCGAGACCAATCGTGACCGACAGGATGCCGGAGTCGATATTCTTCTGACCCAGGCTTGGCCCGATAGTGCGTTCCTGCACGAAGTACATGGGCGCGGCAAGTGAACCTGCGCGCAGCAACAGCGCGAGCTCCGATGCTTCAGGAATTGAATCCAGACCGGTAATCCGGAAGCTGCTTCCCAGAGTGGACTGGATCGTTGCCAGGCTGATGATACTGCGATCAACCTTGCGCTCTTCCACTTCCTGCAGCTTGCCGTCTACCCGCTTCTCGACCGTTTCGGTACGGTACTCGATAAACAATACCGCCATGCTACGCTTGATCGCATTGCGGGTCGCGCGGGTCATCATATCGCCGCCGGTGCTATCCATCGTGATATTGACCTGCGGCTGGCCGTTCTGATCGAAACCTTGCTGCGCATTCGAGACATTTTCCCCGGTGACAATGATGTCCCGCTCCAGACGTGCCGTGCGGTTTTCGTTGTCGCGGAAGGGATAAACCTCGGTTGTGCCGGATGGCGCATCCTGCTTGGCGGCTAGACGGAACTCGAGATTTGCAGTAGCCCCCAGTACACGCTTGGCCTGAGCCGTGTCCTGAACACCGGGCAACTCGACCACAATACGATCCCGGCCCTGGCGCTGAACCAGAGGCTCCGCAACACCCAGCTCGTTAACCCGGTTGCGAATGGTCGTCAGGTTCTGCTGCAGTGCGTAATCCTCGATATTTCGCACTTCCTGCTCGGAAAGATTGAGCTGGAGAGTGTATTCACCCTCACCCGCCTGCTGCTCATCCAGCAGAAACTCATTGTATTGAGCACGCACAAGATCGAAGGCTTCGTCTCGTGCCGCCTCATCACGGAAAAACAGCTGAATGGAATTGCCATCAACAACGTCGCCACCGCGGTACCGGATACGCTCGTCACGGAGCTGACGCTTGATTTCACCGGCATAAACGTCGAGGCGCTGCTGCAATGCGCTCTCCATGTCGACTTCCAACAGGAAGTGGACACCGCCGCGCAGGTCGAGGCCCAGTTTCATTGGTCCCGCACCAATGCTTCGCAACCAACCCGGGGTGGTGGGTGCCATATTGAGGGCAACCAGATAATCCCGACCCAGTGCTTCCTGAACGATCGGGCGGGCGCTGAGCTGCACATCGCCGTTTTCAACGCGAATCAGGGCATCCGGGTTATTGAGCTTGGCACCTTTAACAGTAATGCCGCTTTCTTCAAGCGATGAGACCGCACGGTCCAGCGTGGCCTGATCAACCTGGGTACTGCTGCGCGCGCCGGTAATCTGGATTGCAAAGTCATCCGGATAAAGGTTGGGGAGCGCGTATAGAAAACCGATCACAATCGCGACAATAATCACGATGTTTTTCCAGAGCGGGAATTTATTGAGCATGGAATGCCTTATCTGCCGGCCGGAGCCAGCCCTGTATCTTTCTCGGAAACTGTCATGAACCGCAGGATGCCGTTCAGACCAGTGTCAAAAACCTCCGCGAAGCTGCGGACCTGAATGCAAAAGGGGCACTGTCGTGCCCCTCAATCAGGATCAAACGTCCTTGAGTGTGCCTTTCGGCAGTGCTGTAGCCACAGCGACTTTCTGCACTTTGACTTCAACATTGTCAGCCACTTCCACCACGATAAAATCGTCGGTGACACGGGTAATCCGGCCGGCGATACCACCTGAAGTGACAACTTCGTCGCCTTTGCCCAAACCTGCCATCAGCGCTTTGTGCTCTTTTGCACGCTTGGACTGCGGACGCCAGATCAGTAGGTAAAAAATCAGGATAAAGCCGGCGAAGAAGATAACGTTTCCATACACACCCATGCCCTGGCCAGCAGCAGGATCCTGAGCCATGGCCGCAGCAGGCATGGCCGCGAGAATAGCAATCAGTGCATTACGCAAAGCTTTCATTCAGTTACTCCGTTTTTGATTGAAATCTGTTTCCCGCACCGGGACGGCATTTCAGGCTTCAGGCGTCGCCGTCAAAGGCGGAACTGATTGGTCCCGAAGTGCATAGAACTGCTCAACAAAGTCCGACAATGTACCTGCTTCAATGGCACCACGCAATCCGGCCATCAGGTTCTGATAGAAGCGCAGATTGTGGATTGTGTTGAGCTGCGAACCCAGCATTTCGCCACAACGATCGAGGTGATGCAGGTAGCCCCGTGAAAAATGCTGACAGGTATAGCAATCACAACGGGAATCTACCGGCGATGTATCGCTCCGGTGACGGGCGTTGCGGATCTTGACCACCCCTTCTGAAGTAAACAGGTGTCCGTTGCGCGCGTTGCGGGTGGGCATCACGCAGTCAAACATATCGACACCGCGGCGCACACCCTCGACAAGATCTTCAGGCTTGCCAACCCCCATCAGGTAGCGCGGTTTGTCTGCGGGCATTTTAGGAGGCAAGTGATCCAGAATCCGGATCATGTCTTCTTTTGGCTCACCAACCGAAAGACCGCCAATTGCGTAGCCATCGAATCCAATGGCTTCGAGACCTTCCAGCGACTGGTCACGCAGCGCCGGGTACATTCCACCCTGCACGATACCGAACAATGCAGACGGGCTGTCGCCATGAGCCTTTTTGCTGCGCTCAGCCCAGCGCAGCGACATTTCCATGGAATCCTTTGCCTGCTTCTCGGTAGCCGGATACGGCGTGCATTCGTCAAAAATCATTACGATATCGGAGCCGAGATCTCGCTGAACCTGCATCGAGATCTCCGGCGAGAGCTCCACTGGGGAGCCGTCCACCGGCGAACGAAATTTCACGCCCTGTTCACTGATTTTGCGCATCTCGCCCAGACTGAACACCTGGAACCCACCGGAGTCGGTCAGGATTGGCCCCTGCCATTGGGTGAAATCGTGAAGGTCACCATGCTCCTTTATAACCTGAGTACCCGGGCGCAGCATCAGGTGAAAGGTGTTGCCCAGAATAATCTCAGCGCCAATTTCTTCGATGTCACGAGGCAGCATGCCCTTGACCGTGCCGTAGGTACCGACAGGCATAAACGCTGGTGTTTGCACTTCTCCACGCGGGAAGCTGAGTGTTCCGCGGCGGGCACGACCATCAGTCGCGAGGGTTTTAAACGTCATGAAACAGCGTTCACTCATGATCTGGACTCCTGGACGGCCGCTGCAGCGACTGAGGGCAACTGCCCGGTCACAAACATGGCATCGCCATAGCTGAAAAAGCGATAGTGTTGATCGACAGCTTCACGATACGCCGCCATCACGGGGTCATAACCGGCAAACGCGCTTACCAGCATGATTAATGTGGATTCGGGTAAGTGGAAATTGGTGACCAAGGCATCGACACAACGAAAGCGGTAACCGGGATAGATGAAAATATCCGTCTCACCCTGAAATGTGGTGAGCTCGCCATTAACCGATGCTGATTCCAGCGAGCGGACCGATGTCGTACCGACGGCTATTACCCGCCCACCACGGGCACGCGTGCGCTGAACCGCCTCTACGGTAGCCTGAGGCACATCGGCGACCTCACTATGCATATGGTGGTCACGGATGTCATCAACACGCACAGGCTGAAAAGTACCCGCACCGACGTGGAGAGTGACAAATGCCTGTTCTACACCGCGCTCAGCCAATTCGGCCATCAGGGTCTCGTCAAAATGCAGCCCTGCTGTCGGTGCAGCAACAGCCCCCGCCTCACGGGCGTAAACGGTTTGGTAGCGCTCCCGGTCAGCTTCATCATCAGGGCGATCGACATAGGGCGGCAACGGCATGTGCCCTACCCGTTCCAACAGATCGAGCACCGATTCAGCTCCGCCAGCAAGGGACAGGCAGAACAACGCGTCTTCACGACCAGTGACAGCGAACTCGCCACCACCTTCAACCCATATCTTCTGGCCGGGCTTGGGTGATTTGGACGACCGGATATGAGCCAGCAATTGCTGTTGGTCCAGCACTCGCTCAACAAGAATTTCCAACCGACCACCGGTTTCCTTTTGGCCAAAGAGGCGCGCAGGAATAACCCGGGTGTTGTTGAATACCAGCAGATCACCGGGATTTATGAGGTCGAGAAGATCACGAAACTGACGGTGGGCGGTCGCGCCTGTCGGACCATCGAGGGTCAACAGGCGGCTGGCTGAACGCTGCTCAAGTGGATAGCGTGCAATCAGCTCGTCAGGAAGGTCGTAATGGAAATCGGAGACTTTCATGAGGATTTAACCAGGTATCCTGTACCTGCCTGAAACCGCATCGCAAAAGTGCATTGCGATGACGCCCCAACACATACATGGACGCACTCAGACATGGTTCCGGAGGTGAGATTCGAATCGCTGTCCAAATACTGTCTATGAAAACACGAAAAAAAGAGTAATCAGACGCAAAATCAGTTTATTTGCCGGTGTATTAGTTGGTAAGCAATGGATCTAACCATTTCAATGGTAGCGGAGGCCGGACTCGAACCGGCACGCCCGTGAAGGCAACGGATTTTGAATCCGTCATGTCTACCAATTTCATCACTCCGCCAAGAGCTTACAAACAACCGACAATACTTCGAGAAAACCGATGAGGCCAGCAAGGGAGCTGCAATAAAGCTGTCAGCACGACCTGCTCCGTTTGCGAGTCTTCCGATCTCGCTACCCCTGCGTTCGAAGAGTGTGGCGATTATACTGACGTCGCTCGCAAGGTCAACTGCCTGCGCGTATAACAGCCCTCTCGAATATCGCCCGTTACAATTTGTCGAACAGCGACAAGCGGGATACCTGAGCAAACGAAAGCTGGGCCGCCTCAAGCACAAAACTCTGGAAGCTCAGGCGACTGACCGCCTCAGCATAATCGACATCCTGGATTTCAGACCGGATCTGCTCGGTGTATACCGAAGAATCTGTCAGGAAATCGCGCGTTGTTTCGATAGCGTTTAGCCGCCCACCGATCTGGGTTTGGGTGGTCAGGATGCTCTCCTGCACATTGTCCAGATCCGCCAGCGAGTTTGCGATCAACTCATCGAAGGCTTGTTGGCCGCTGGCCACTGTCGCCGTAACCGGTCCGTTCTGAAGGTCGAGATCCTCAAACTTGGTTCCGGTGACAACCATTTGGCCGGTGGCCGTACCGCCGTCATCTGCCGCAAACTCGAGGTCCCCATCCTGGGACGTGATCACGAGATCTCCATTGTCATCCAGCTCTGCGCTGATGTTGGCAGTTGCCGGGTCGTTATTGAGATTGATTGCATCCCGCAAGCTTGCAACATCCGTCATACCGGTAAAATCGACACCATTGATCGTGAGCGTGTCGTCACCATCCGGCGTAAAGGTTGCAGCCGGGATAGTCGCCACAGCCGGTGATTTGGCCTGATTTTCAAGACCGTAAATCAGCTTTTCGACGGTGGTGAACATGGACTGCTTTTCGGCAGTTTTTATCACAAAGCTGTCGCCATCAGCCGCGCCGGTAATTTCAAACTGAATACCGGCAACCCGAATACTCTCGCCGCTGACATAGTTGGCCGGTGTTGGTGTGAGATCCGCACCGGACGCCCGGTCTGTCACTGTAAAGGTACCCGCAGTGGCATCAACCTGCACCACCAGGTCAGCCGGATAAACACCGTTGAATACCTCCTGATCCAACACCATACCCGAACTGATTCGCGCAGGGGGATTGGACGTGTTGGCGCTACTGGCTTCGGCAAAAAACGTCGGGTTATTCGATGGAATATCGACAAAGAGCCCTTTGCCGTTATCGCTAATCGCCACTTTCACGCCGTTATCAATTTCAAGCTGGCGTTGACCTTCATCCCCCTGATAAACCCAGTCACCCGAGATATTCTGGGTAAAGGCAGGCGTATTCCCCTTGAATCCACTGAAGATATATTCACCGGAGGCATCGCGGGTATTGGCCAGCGAACCAAGCTGGTCCAGCCTTTCCCGCAGTTCCGCAGCCACTGATTTCCGGTCAGACTCCGACAATGCGCCGTTACCCGCCTGCACGGTAAGCTCCCGCACGCGCTGCACAACATCTGTGATGCTGGCGAGCGTGCTTTCTTCCTGCTGCAACCGGTTCTCGGCAAGACCTGCCCCGCGCTGGAACTGCTCGATCTGAGCCGTCTCCTGCGCCAGCTTCAGTATACGGGCTGCTGCTACCGGATCATCGGACGGGTTGAGCACGCGTTTGCCGGTTGAGATCTGCTCATCGGTTTTCTGCAGATTACTGTTAAGGTTCTGCAACCGGCTGATCCCGCCGCTAAAAATCTGCTGTGATGAAATACGCATATTAACTCCTCACTCCGAAGAGCTTACCTGAAGGTGCTAAGCAGGGTGTCAAACAGATCCTGAGCAACGCTCATGACTTGCGCAGAGGCGTTGTAAGCTGCCTGATACTGGATCAGCTTGCCGGCTTCCTCATCCAGGTTGACACCCGAGACAGATTCCCGCTGATTGGTGGACTGCTCCAGCAATGCGGCACCTGCGTCTTTATCCAACTGGCTTTGACGTGTGGTCACGCCCACCGTCTCGACCAGGCCACCATAAGCCTCACTGAAGCTCTGGTTCCCGCCATTCATTGTGTTCTCTGTACCCAGCCCGCCCAGGATTTGAGCGTTACGGTTATCAGAGACACCATCGGTGTTGTAATCGATGGTAAACATGTCACCCGCTTCAGGGTTACCGTTGATCTCAAACTGGAAACCGCGGTAGTTAGGGTCCGATGGGTCCTCGGAAAATATCTTGTTCGAAATACCTTCCTGGAAAGTCTGCCCCGTCATCGGTGGTGTAAGCGGCACCGGGTTGGCCGGATCGCTGGCATCCAGAATGTCGTAGGTTGTCGCCGAGGTAAAACGGACCACCAGAGGCGGTGAAAGCTCGCCCCTCTGCGTAAAGTTCGACAGTGGCACATTGGTGAGCGGGTTGTTCACGCTCAGCATGGTGCCCTGGGAAATGCTACCTGTGCCGCTATTGCCCAGATCGGCGTCCGCCGTGATCGGTGTTGCGAAAGCGAGATCCTCTTCACGCTCAATCATCAGTTCAATATCAGCCGCGGCATTGCGGGTCGGGTTGATCAGAAAGCTGTCGCCATCCTGAAACTGACCTGATTCAACAACGATATTGAATCCCGGCATGGAGATTTCGGCCGGCAGCGGATCCGGCAGCTGCCCCTGGCGCAACACCTTGCCTGTCTGGGTATCAACAACCGCAAAATCCTCGCCGTTGTTTCCGCTGAACTTCAGCTCGTAATTAACACCGGCAAGATCGGCACTGTCGGTGATTTCAACGCCCACCACGCCACTCTGGGGCGGCAAGTTGTTGGCATTGGGCGTCACACGCCCCAACTGGGCCTGACGGCTATTGATGTCCGTAAACATCAGGCCGCCAAGATCACCTTCCAGATCCATGCCAATCTGGTGCTGCTGGTTCAGTTGCTGGGAGACCGCAATCGCAATGCGGCCCAACTGTCCAAATGCCGGCTCAAGCACTTTAGTCTGGAAGGTACGAAGCCCGCCAAGCTCGCCGCCTACGATCTGGCCCGTCACATCCGCAACCCGGTTACCCGTTTGCAGTTTGAACACCAGCTGATTCGGATCCGAGTCACTGTCGGCTGTTGTCAGAGACGATGCGCGATCCCCAGTTACCAGCGCCTGCCCTCCGGCCAGTGACACATTGATTTGACCGCCATCCACGGGTGTCACTTTGACCTGAACCAGTTCAGACAGCTGGCGCAACTGCTCATCGCGTTTGTCGAGCAAGTCGTTTGGCATCTTGCCCTGCGCCAGACCCGGCGACTCTGATATGGCGCCGTTCAGATCCGCGATGCTCGACAGCAACGAATTGATATCAGCCGTCGACGCCTGCATTTGCGACCTGACGGATTCCCGCTGCTGAATCAACGACGAGTTCAGCGACTGGAATCGCGTCACCAGCCCCTGGGCTTCGCTCAATACAAGCTGACGCTGGGGCAAAGCCGCTGGATCTTCCGCAGCACTTTGAAGGCTTGTGAAGAAGTTGTTCAGCGCAGTATTGAGGCCGGTGGTTTCGCCACCAAGCAGATTGTCCAGTCGGGTCAACTCGCTGTTCAATGCGCTTTGCTCGCCGAACAACGAGGTGTCCGAACGCAGTTGATTCACGACGAAGTCGTCCGCAACCCGTCTGATATCTTCGATGCTGACACCGGTACCAATAGTACCGGCGCCGGTATTGATTCCCGACCGGGCATCAAAGATGACCTGCTGACGGCTATAACCGGGCGTATTGGCATTGGTAATATTATTACCGGTTGTATTCAGCGCGCTCTGGTGTCCGAGAATGCCGGACAAACCAATATTGATCAGGCCTGCCATCAGAATTACTCCTCGTTACCAGTGCTTTGTGGGTTGAAACCAAACGACGGAGGATTCATTGAAAGCGATTCCCCGGTAGCGGTATCAAATGCGTCAAACGTGTCGCTGTTCATGATGCTGCGTATTTTTGCGCCGTAGTTCGGGTCGGTGGCGTAGCCCGCTGCCTGCAGACGATCAGCAAATTCTTCCGGTCGATCCGCCGCTTCCAGCACATCCCGGTATCGAGGATTGCGATTCAGGAATTCAACATAATCGCTGAAACTTGCGCTGTAGCTATCGTAACTTCTGAACGCTGCCCGCTCGCTCATTGGCACGCCCTCGCGGTATTCCGTCGTCATAATATCGACAGCGCCGCCGTCCCAACGGGTGTCTGCTTTTATGCCGAACAGGTTGAAGCTTGGCTCACCTTCAGAGCCCTCAATCATGTGCTTGCCCCAGCCGGTCTCAAGCGCGGCCTGAGCCACCATTACTCGTGGGTCAATACCACTATCACCTGCGGCTTCAGCCGCCATCGGCAACAGTGTTTTGACGAAATGCTCGGGTGAATCAAACCGGGCTGGAAGCGTCGCCGTGTTCGACATTTTCACAGAGCCATCTGCCCCTGTGACTGACGCTTCTGAATTTGCCAGCTTGCGGACTTCTTCAACCTGTGCCGGCAGTTTCGGTGACAGCGAAGGCAGACTGCGATCGTAATCTGCCAGCGTGGCCCTGTGCTTGCCGGTTTTGACTCCCTCAGCCGTCATCCCTGGAATCTGACGCGACATCTGGCGTTCCAGTACCTCTGCCAGACCAAAACCCTGCTGCTCGCTGACTGACAGGGTCAGCTGGTTATCAAACATATCCTGATAGAATTTTGACTGGTTGGTATTCAGATAATTGCCTTCGGCGAACACGTCATTCACCTTCCGCATGGACTTCACCATCTCGGACAGAAACAGACTTTCAAACTGCTTGGCGACTTCTTTCAGGGCAGCACTTTTATCTGTGCGCGCCTGGGTTTTAAGTGCGTTCAGGCCACCAAAGTCGTTGTAAATCTGTGCTTGCTGAAGACGTGAATCCTGCATGGCGCGACCTATATCACGATAAGCTCGGCGCGCAGTGCACCGGCTTGTTTAAGCGCTTCCAGCACTGCCATCACATCGCCCGGGGCAGCGCCCACCTGGTTAACAGCCTGCACAATGTCATTCAGCGTGACTGCGGGTCCGAACTTGAACATCCGCGACGGCTCCTGGGTGGTCGTAATTGTCGATTCCTGAGTGACCACTGTGTCGCCACGACCAAAGGCGTTGGGCTGGCTGACGACCGGGTTTTCCTCAATGGTCACCGTCAGGTTGCCGTGAGTAACTGCGGCAGGGCTGACGTGAACGTTCTGCCCGATCACAATCGTGCCGGTGCGGCTGTTGATCACGACCTTGGCGACGCCTTCTGCGGGCGATACTTCAAGATTCTCGAGCACTGACAGAAAACTGACGCGCTGCGACGGATCCCTGGGCGCTTTCACGGAGATCGACGTGGCATCGTGGGCGTAGGCCATATCGGGCCCCAGCGTGCCGTTAATCACTTCCACTACCCGGCGTGCGGTAGTGAAGTCCGGGCTCATCAGATCAAAGGTAATGGTGTCTCCCTGACTGAATGGCGACAGCACTTCCCGCTCCACCGAGGCGCCATTGGGAATCCGGCCAACGCTCGGCAGGTTAACGGTAATCTTGGAACCGTCAGCACCTGATGCGCCAAAACCGCCCACGACAAGGTTTCCCTGAGCGAGCGCATATACCTGCCCGTCAGCGCCCTTGAGCGGCGTCATCAACAAAGCACCACCACGCAGACTTTCAGCGTTACCGATAGAGGAAACGGTAATGTCGATTTCCTGACCGCGCTTGGCGAACGCAGGCAATCTGGCCTGGACGGTCACCGCCGCGACATTTTTCAGCTTGGGATTCACGCCCGGCGGCATGGTGACGCCAAACTGGTTCATCAAATTACGGAACGTCTGATCAGTAAATGGCGCCTTGTCACCGGTGCCATCAAGCCCGACCACCAGACCGTAACCCACCAACTGGTTGGAGCGCACACCCTGCACCCGGGTCATGTCCTTGAGGCGGTCAGCCAGCAACGGCTCGGCAACCAACGCCAGAAGACAGAATGCGACGATCATTCTCAAGCCGTTCATAACGGAAACCACTCACTGTTGAAGAACCGCGACAACCAGCCCATACGGTTGGCCTGATCAAAATCACCGGTCCCGCCGTAGCCAATGCGGGCATCGGCAATACGGTTGGAGGACACGGTATTGTCCGGGGTGATGTCCTGTGGACGCACCAGCCCGGTCAAACGGATAAATTCATCGCCATTGGTCAGGGATAGCCACTTCTCACCACGGATGCGCAGAATACCGTTGGGATAGACTTCTGTGACCGTGACGGTGATGCTGCCGGCGAGGCTGTTGCTCTGATCAGCTTCTGCCTTGCCTTCGAAATCCCGCTCCATGCTTACATTGGTTTCCAGGCCAAGCTTGTTGAGACCCAGGATTGCGCCATTGTTAAAATCGACATCATTATCTTTGGTGATCTTGCTATCGGCGTTTTTGGAGGCTTTGGTTTGCTCTTCAAGCGTCACCATCAGAATATCGCCAACATTGAGCGCGACAGTGTCACCGTAAAAATTGAAGTTGCGGGAGGTCTGGTAAATCGCACCGGAGGAGCGGTCACGCTGCAACATGGCCTGCGCCTTGACCGGCGCATAAGCCGGATCGTCAGGCACGGCACGGGGACGCGTCGCAGCCGCGCAGCCCTGAAGCAGCACCAGCACGAAGACGATAATTGGCGTTAGTGTTGAATGCATCTGGATGATCCTCCGTTAACCCGGGACTCGTTGCCCGCGCTCATGCCTTAACCGATATTCTGGGTAATGAACTGCAACATCTGGTCGGTTGTCGACACCACCTTGGAGTTCATTTCATAGGCGCGCTGAGTGGTGATCATATTGACCAGTTCCTCAACGACCTGAACGTTCGACGACTCTGTCATCCCCTGCTCGATCGTGCCGAGCCCGCCGATACCCGGTTCACCTTCCTGGGGATCACCACTGGCATTGGTTTCACGGTAGAGGTTGTTACCCACCGCCAGCAGACCTTGCGGATTGACGAAGTTCACCAATGTGATGTCGCCCAACTGGACCGGCGCAGCCTGATTCTCGATCACCGCCGAAACCGTGCCGTCCGTACCGATTGTGATGCTCGTGGCGTTATCGGGTACATTGATGTTGGGTTCCAGCGGATAGCCATTGGCATTCACCACATCACCGTCAGAGTTCAACTGAAACTGACCGTCGCGGGTGTAGGCAATTTCGCCATCAGGCAGCAATACCTGCAAAAAGCCACGACCGTTAACCGCCATATCAAGCGGCTGCTCGGTTACCTGCAGGTTGCCCTGGGTAAACTGCTTGGCAGTGCCCGTCACCCGCACACCCGTACCCAACTGAAGACCGGAAGGCAGCTCGGAGTTCTCGGTTGACAGGCCACCGGGCTGACGCTTGACCTGATAAAGCAAGTCCTGAAACACCGCCCGATCGCGCTTGAACCCGGTGGTATTCACATTCGCCAGGTTGTTGGAGATCGTGGTCATGTTGGTGTCTTGAGCGCTCAAGCCCGTTTTACTAACCCAAAGTGCTGGATGCATTGTTCATTCTCCTCGTCGGGATAGTGCGTCAATCCCGGTAATGAGCGGTGTCGGAGATTAATGCGGCGAACATTTGCCGCTTTTCAGAAACCGTCACCGTTTCAGATTCTGTTATCAGAGGTTCTGCAACAGCCGTGCCGTTGCGTCGGAATTCGACTTGGCGGTCTGCATGACCTTGACCTGCATTTCGTACTGGCGGGCCAATTCCATATTGGAAATCATCTCCTCCACCGCGTTGACGTTGGAGCTTTCAAGAAATCCTGATTCAACCCTGACAGTGGCATCCAGAGGTGCTACCTGGCCCGCGCCACCAACCTCCCCCAGCTTGAGACGCATAAAACCGTCAACACCTTTTTCCATTGCCTCTCTGCCAGGGTTGACCAGTTTGAGCCGGTCAACCTCCACCAGCTGGTCTGGCGGGCCGCCAACCGGGACAATGGATACCGTGCCGTCCGAGCCAATCAGCAGGTTGTCGTAGGGTGGCAATGCGACCGGACCACCATTACCGATAACCGGTTCACCGGATGAGGTCCGCAGGATGCCGTTCACATCCACGCTTAGGCTGCCGGAACGGGTATACACCTCTTCGCCGTTTTGGGACTGCACCGATAACCAGCCGTCACCACCAACCGCAACGTCAAGTTTCCGTCCGGTTTCCATTAGCGATCCGGCAGACATATCGGTGCCCGGCCGCTCAGTCATGGCGTAGGCGCGTGTTGGAAAGTGTTCACCGTAAACGGGCATGCTCCGGGCCTGCGCGTAGTCCCGCTTGAAGCCGGTAGTCGACACGTTAGCGAGGTTGTTCGCATGGGCCTGCTGGGCCAGCATGGTCTGCTTGGCACCGGACATGCCGATAAATACCGCTTTATCCATAGGAAAACTCCTGCCGGATTATTGACTCAATAAGAGTGAATAAGCAGAAGTCGTGCCAGTATTAGAAAAGACGATAACCACGGGCCTTGAGGCCAGTGGTTATCGTTATCAGAGGGGAACTGCGCTTATCGCAGGTTGATAATTGTCTGGGTTACAGCGTCTGCCGTTTCGATGGTTTTGGCGTTCGCCTGATAGTTGCGCTGGGCAATGATCAGGTTTACCAGCTCTGCTGACAGATCGACGTTGGATTCTTCAACCGAACTTGCGGCAATTGAACCCAGGGTGCCGGTATCAGGCGAGCCGATAATCGGCTGACCGGACTCGAAAGTTTCTACCCAGCTGGTATCCCCCACCGGTGCCAGACCCTCGGTATTGCGGAAGCTTGCCAACGCAACCTGCCCCAGGGTTTGGGACTGACCGTTTGAGTAACGGGCAAACAGCACCCCTTCAGTCGAGACATCCAGGCCGGACAATCGACCCGTGGTATAGCCATTCTGGCGCTGATCATTGACGGCAAATTCACTACCAAACTGAGTGGTGTCATCCAGATCGAGCGTGAAGTTTGAGCTGACCGGGGGATCAGGGATAGGTGTCTGCCCCCCGTTCGCCACCAGGCGTGGACCATCGGCACCGTTAGGCTGTCCGTTCGCATCCAGCGGCGTCCAGTTGGAAATCAGAATTTCCTTGTCGATCGAGCCGTTCACGCTTTCGAGTGTGCCATCTTCAGTGAACTTGAGGTCATACCGGGCAAGCGACGGCTCACCGCTGGTATTTGGGGGATCACCCACGTTCTCCCCGTCGATCTGAACATACAGCGACCAGCTATTGCCCTGATTGGCGCCGTTATTGGGTTCCTTCACGTAGTACTGGGTCATCACGTGCGAGTTGCCCAGACTGTCATAGATCGTTGTTGAGGTGGCGTGGTTGTAGGTTTTCTGATCGTCAGGATCAAACGTATTGGAGGTAAAGGCCGACGGTGTAACGCCATCCAATACAGTCGAAGTCGATGGCGGTGTTGCCGCTGCAGTCATCGCGACGTCACGATCAAGTGTCACGCTCAGCACACCCACCTGTGTCGACGGATTGGTCTTGTCAGCAGACAACGCGCCCCCGGCATCAAAACTCATACTGCCGCCCGTGCCGGTCGTATCCTGATAACTCAGGCGCAAGGTATCGCCGCGACTTGAAATGATGCGGAGATTGCCCGAACCATCAATCGTTGCGTTCAGGCTGCTGAGTGATGAGCCATTGATATCATCTGCAAGCTGGGACAACTGCTGGGCTGTTGTCAGTGCATTACCACTCGCATCAGTGCCGCGCACGGTAAAGTCGACCCCTTCCAGCGTAAAAACGTCGTCCGGCTGAATATTGCCGCCATTCAACAGCACCTCGGTACGCGCTGACGCACTAACGCCTTCTTCCTGGTTTAAGGATTCCGCTACGGCACTCGCCGAGCTACCGGCCGTAACCGGCACATTCCGACTGGTGCCATCAGGATAGGTAATGGTGAGGGTCTGGGGCCCGATGCTGGCGCCCGCTGCCGGCGCGTTGGTTTGAATGCGCGTCCCACTGACTTCCAGCACCGACTGGCGTGAGTCCAGGTTCAATTCGGATCGCAGATTGGTAGTGCGACGTGGAGCCAGGTTGTCGCTATCGATAAACAAGTCACCGCGCACGCCCGACAGATTGCCGTCAGCGTTCGCCTGAAAGCCTTGAACGCGCATGCCCTGGTTGTTAACGACGAAGCCGTCTTTATCGAGACCAAACTGTCCTGCACGGGAATAACGCACTTCACCGTTATTATTCAGAATAAAGAAACCATCGCCGTCAATCGCCATGTCCAGGCCATTGTCGGTAAAGCTGATATTTCCCTGCCCGAATGTTTGCTGAATATCCTGCACACGGACGCCATCCCCAATCGGGTTGGTACCGGATGACAGAAAACCATTGGCATAGAGGTCGCCAAACTGCACGCGGCTGTTCTTGAAGCCCACCGTGCTTGCGTTGGCAATGTTATTACCGGTGACATCCAGGTCAACCGAGGCGGCCCGAAGACCACTAAGTCCAGTATTGAACGCCATACCTCACCTCGACTGTATGTGTTAGTTAATTTGACTGACGTCTGACAGCGCGATGGATCCCATCCCCGCCAGATTGAGCGTGACACTGCCTGCACTGCCCAGCGAAACGCTGTCGACATTGGCGCTGATCAGGGTGCCGAGCTGCTCGGAACCTGACGGATAGCTGCCTTCAGCCTTAATTATGTAGGCCCCCGGATCCAGCGCTTCGCCGCTTCCGTTAGTACCGTCCCACTCAAAGGACGTCTGACCGGCCTGTGCAGGACCAAGATCGATTTGTCTGACCAACTCACCGCTGGTATTCATGATGGAAACCCGCAGGCTGGAAGTGGATGCAGGCACATTCACTACACCCTTCATCTCACCCGCTGATGACAGAATGCCGGTCTGAGATGGCACCAGCACGGTCCGGCCAACCATGGCCGACGCCTGCAGAGCCTGCGTTGAGCGGAACTGGCCGACCACATCATCAACTGATCCAGCCAGGCTCTGGATTTCTTCAAGCGAGCTGAACTGCGCCAACTGCGCAATAAAATCGCCGTTGTCCTGGGGCTCAAGCGGGTTTTGATTGTTCAGCTGGGCCAGCATCAACTCCATGAACTCGCCCTTGCCAAGTTCATCAGAGGACGAAGAAGCTTTCGAAGCATTCTGGTACTGGTTCAGTACGCTGGCTGCGGCAGTGTTATCAACTGTACTCATGGCTTACTCCTACCGGGCCGGCTTATTGTCCAAGTGTCAGGATGCGCTGCATCATCGACTTGGCAGTGTTCATGACATCAACGTTCATTTCGAAGCTGCGCGAAGACGACATCATGTCCGCCATTTCTTCGACAACATTCACGTTGGGATAGAAAACGTAGCCATCTTCGTTTGCCGCCGGATGATCCGGTTGGTAGCGCATCTGCAGATCTTCATCACTCTCCACAATGCCCTCAACCTGAACCCCGGTGGAGGCAGCAGAGTTTGCACCCCAGCCTGCGCCAAACGCGTCACCGCTCATTACATCCTGCTGAATGGCTGCGAATACCGGCTTGCGTGCCCGGTAGGTCTCTTCTGTGCTGGAACTGGCAGTTTCAGCATTGGCAATGTTCGAAGCGGTCGTATTCAGACGCAGTGACTGAGCAGTCATACCCGAACCGGCGATATCAAAAATGTTTCCGAGCGACATAATCTGCCTCCTCAATTATCCGGGGATCGGGTTATTGGCCCGTGATGGCCTTGCTCAGACCGGTAAATTTGCCATTCAGAAACTGAAAGCTGGCTTGATAATCCATAGAATTGCGCATGAACCGAGCCTGTTCCTGCTGCGCATCCACCGTGTTGCCGTCAATGGATGGCTGATAAGGCGCGCGATAAAGCAAGGTTGCCCGGTCACTCATGGCCGCTGCAGTGTCAATGTGGCCAGAGTCGGTTCGTACCATCGCCAGATCACTATCAACACCCGACTGAGCCGCACCCAATGCGGCCTTGAAATCGACGTCGCGCGCTTTAAAGCCCGGTGTATCGGCGTTTGCCAGATTATTTGCCAGTACTTCGGCACGCTGTACGCGCATATTCAGCGCCTTTTCGTGAATGCCGAGTGCATTGTTAAAACTGATGGCCATGATGTCTCCCGCAGGTTTTGCCGCGATTCTGCTTTCCACAGACTAAGCAACTGCGATGCCATCTTTTAAAAAACGTGTAGCGGCGGGGTTTTCAGGGAGAAAAGATTAAAACGGGGATTAAGAAAAGAGGCAAAAAGAGGAAATGCGGCAAGCCCTTTCCTCCTTACTTCGACACAGACCTTCCATCAGCACTTGCGCTACTATCCTGGCCAACGTGAGACGAAAGCATCGGGGTCGGGGCGATCAATCGCCGGCTTTTCGGAAACCGGTGTACCAACATAGAGAAAGCCGACGATCGACTCGTTTGAGGCAAGCCCCAAGCCTTCAGCGATTACCGGATTATAGGCAATGGAGCCGGTGCGCCACATACCGGCAAATCCCTGCGCCTCCAGCGCCAGCAGGATATACGCCATGCCGCAACCAGCCGAAAGCGTCTCTTCGATAGGCGGTACCTTGGGATGACCGTGATGGGACGCGATACCCACAATAATCATTGGCGCGCGGCGCGTCATACCTTGCAGCTTCTCCACCGGCAAAGCCGTGGGATTGGAGGCATCGGCCGTTCTGGCAAACACCTCGCCCAATGCGTCCAACCCGTCACCTTCAATTACCAGATAACGCCAGGGTCTGAGTAACGCATGGTCCGGCGCCCTTGCGGCACATTTAAAAACGGTATCGAGTACCGATGCGTCGGGTGCCGGTGACTCGAGTCTGGGCTCTGATGACCGGTTCAGAATTTGACTGATAACGTCCGTCATAACACTCCTTGGGACTGAGGCCGCTGCGCGGGCGCCGGATACACCCCAGCGGGCAACGCAAGTGATGAGTTAGCGAATTGTGAGGCTTATGTAATACTGTTAATCTGTGCCAAAAGGCAGTCAGTAGCCGGATAAACCAAACATTACCGTCATTAACGGTAACCGGAAAATCTGCCGACAAAGGCCTCGCAGGCCTTCGCAAACACTATAACAACAACCTCGCTGCGGAAAGTCATGACTCAGGAAACAAAGTTCAACAGCTTTGCGGAGTTCTACCCCTATTATCTGGAAGAGCATCGCGACCCAACCTGCCGCAGACTGCATTTTGTTGGCAGCGCGCTGGTGCTACTCGTTATTGCTGTCGCGTTTATAAGTGGACAGTGGAGTTACCTCTTGCTGCTTCCCGTTATCGGGTACGGGTTCGCTTGGGTCGGTCACTTCTTTTTCGAAAAAAACAGACCCGCTACCTTCAAGCATCCTTTGTACAGCTTGCTGGGCGATTGGGTCATGTTCCGGGATATGCTCACCGGCCGGATTCGGTTCTAGAATGATGAATGCACCGTTGGCCGCCTCCAAACAACTTGTTATTGATACCCAGAACAAGCCGATCGCAATCCCTCCGATGCCGGACTACAACGGGCGGGTGCTGGCCTATGCGGGCGCCGCGGCCATTATCTTTGCCGGCCTTTTGACAAAGACTTTCGCTGACTGGCTGATCTGGCTTGTTCCCGCTGCGTTGTTATGGCCCCATGCCGCCCACTTTATAACGCGCCGGACCATGCTCAAACGATCCAGTCGCGTGCGTCCCAAAATGCTGCTGATCGATTGCGCGATTGGTGGCGCATTCATAGGCCTGGTGGGTCTGATTGCGATTCCGTCTTTTGCCATTTTCATGATGCTGACTTTCAGCTGCATGTTAATTGGCGGCATTCGTCAGTGGTTATGGGGCATGCTCTGCTTCTCAGTGACAACCGTCACTGTGTTCGCACTCCACGGCCCTGCACCGACATTCAACTCGCCGCTTCTATTGAGCATGGTGGCGTTGTTCGCTACGGGTTTGTATATCGGGATCACCGCTTATTACGCCCATCAGCAGGCCCGCGCTCTGATGACGGCCAAGACCCAGATCCAGTATCAGCGGGAACAGTCCATTGCCCTCTCCCACAAGCTATCCAAGTACCTGTCGCCCCAGGTATGGCAATCCATTTTCACCGGCGAACGCGACGTCAGGCTCGAAACGCAGCGCAAGAAGCTGTCCGTTTTCTTCTCTGACATCAAAGGATTCACCGAGCTTTCCGAGGAAATGGAGCCGGAGGCGCTGACCGAACTTCTGAATCACTATTTCAACGAGATGTCCCAGGTAGCGCTCAAGTACGGTGGCACAATCGATAAGTTTGTAGGCGATTCGATCATGATTTTCTTTGGTGACCCGACTAGCCGGGGTCCACGAGAAGATGCCCTCGCCTGTGTGGCGATGGCCATTGATATGCGCAAACACATGAAGATCATGCGTCAAAAATGGCGCAGCCAGGGCATCAAGACACCGCTGGAAATCCGCATGGGCATCAGCGCGGGCTACACGACAGTCGGCAACTTCGGCGCTGAAAACCGCATGGACTACACCATTATCGGCAAGGAAGTGAACCTCGCCAGCCGCCTGGAATCACTCGCAGACCCAGGCGAAATTCTGATTTCCTATGAAACCTTCTCTCTGATCAAAGACAAGATCATGTGTCGGGACAAAGGTGAAATTTCAGTAAAAGGCTTTGGCCGACCGGTTCCGATTTACGAAGTCGTTGATTTTCGTCGCGATCTGGGTACAGACCGGAGCTTTCTGGAGCATGAACACGCGGGCTTTGCCATGTATCTTGATTCAGAAAAAATCAAAACAACCGAGCGCGAAGATATATTGATTGCGCTCCAGAACGCGCTAGAACGGCTCAGACACGAAGAAAGCTGACAGCAGGGATCGCCTTCCTGCCATCCCATGGATTAAAACCTACTGCCTGACCAGCCTGGGCATTGCAGGCGGATGCGCCTCCGTACTCCGCCAGGGATTTATATCCAACCCGCCTCTACGAGTGTAATGCGCACTGACCGTCAACTGCGTTGGCTGGCATCGGGTCATAATGTCAGTGAATATTGTCTCGACGCAGTGTTCATGGAAATCCTGCTGCTGACGAAATCCCACCACGTATCGCAGCAATCCCTGCCGATCAATCTTACCGCCAGTGTAGGTGATCAATACCGACCCCCAATCCGGTTGACCGGTGACCGGGCAATTACTTTTAAGCAAATGGGAACACAGCTTTTCAGTGACCTGCTCATCGCCGGCTATCAGCGCTTCAGGGCACCCCTGGTAGCTTTCGATCGTCACGTCTTCGTTATCAATCAACTCGTAACCAGCCGGCTTGCCGATAGCCCTTCCATCCTCATCAACACTGAAAATCCGGCAACCGACAGCCGCTCCGGAGGCGCTCGAAAGATCGCTTTCGATACGCCCCACCACTTGCTCTTCACTGGAAAACACCTCTTGATTCAGCGAATTGAGGTACAGCTTGAGGGATTTGGATTCGATGATATTGGGTGATGCCGCGGGCACTTCCAGCACGGCCCAGGCTACCGCAGGTACGCCATTCGGGCGCAACCAGGAGATCTCCCACGCTTGCCAAAGATCCGACCCAAACCATGGCCAGCGGCCATCCTCATGCCCGATGCGACGGCGGTTGTCACTTCGCGGCACAGGGAAAAGAAGTTCCGGCGCATAGGTATCGGGATAGCGGCTGTTCTTCCCCAGCGGTGCATTGTGCAGGGCCATAAATTGAATCTCTCAGAAAAATCAGTGACGAATACCCTGGCCACGGGCCAGCATGCGCAAGCAGACCACAATCAGTCCGACAATAAAGGCCACAATCATGGCGAGTGAGATGCCGACATTAACGTCCGACACACCCAGAATTCCGAATCTGAATGCATTCACCATATATAGAATAGGGTTGATCATTGACACCGACTGCCAGAACTCCGGCAGCTGATGAATCGAGTAAAATACCCCGCCCAGATAGGTCAGCGGCGTCAGTATAAACGTCGGCACAATCGAGATGTCATCAAACTTCGTCGCCAGCATGGCGTTGATGAAACCACCAAGAGAAAACAGCATCGACGTCAATGCGACCGTAAGCACTGTCAGCACAGGATGCTGGACCGAAAGATCAGTGAAGCCCAGCGACACCAGTGTCACGATGAGCCCGACACCCAGCCCTCGCGCCATACCACCGGCAACATAGCCGGCCAGGATGATGTAGTTGGGTACCGGCGATACCAGCAACTCCTCAATGCTGCGGTGAAACTTGATGCCGAAAAATGACGACACAACGTTGGAGTAAGAACTGGTAATGACCGACATCATGATCAGTCCGGGCACAATGAACGCCATGTAGTCGAAGCCGTCCATCTTGCCAATCCGTGAGCCAATCAGGTTGCCGAAGATGACAAAGTACAGGGTCATGGTCACAGCCGGCGGTAACAGCGTTTGTGGCCAGATGCGGGTAAACCGTCTTACTTCCCGGACGACAATGGTCATCAACGCTGTCCAAATCGCACGAGGGCTCATAGTGCACCTCCGGATTGCGCACTGTTACTTTCAACCAGTCTGATAAAGAGCTCCTCCAGCCGGTTTGCCTTGGTCCGCATGCTCAACACCCGAATACCCTGCTGATCGAGCTTGCTGAACACCGTATTCAGATCCTGGCCTTTGCGCACATCGACTTCGAGTTGCCCTTCTGCAGTCAGACGGGAATCGAAAGCCTCCAGTTCAGGGACTTCAGAGAGCGGTTCTGAAAGATCCAGAAGAAACGACTCGACGCTGAGCTGTTTCAGAAGATCTCGCATACTGGTGTCCTGAATAATCTCGCCTTTATCGATAATGGCGATATTGCGGCACAGCGCCTCCGCTTCTTCCAGGTAATGGGTGGTCAGAATAATCGTTGTGCCCTGTTTATTCAGATCCTCAAGGAAGGTCCACATTGACCGGCGCAACTCGATATCCACCCCTGCCGTCGGCTCATCCAGTATCAGCAGCTTGGGCTCGTGCACCAACGCCCTCGCAATCATCAGGCGACGCTTCATGCCGCCTGAAAGGCTCCGGGCCGGACTATTACGACGATCCCAGAGCCCCAACTGGCGCAAATAGCGCTCTGCGGATACCACTGCCTTCTTGGCCGGTATACCGTAGTAACCCGCTTGCGTCACGACGATATCAATGACTTTTTCAAACTGATTGAAGTTCATCTCCTGAGGCACGACGCCGAGCGTCATTTTTGCCCTGGATAGATCGGTATCAATATCGTGACCAAACACGGTGACCTTGCCGCTACTTTTATTGACCAGCGAACAGACAATTCCCAAAGTGGTCGATTTGCCTGCGCCGTTCGGTCCGAGCAAAGCAAAAAAGTCGCCCTGCCTGACTTGCAGATCAATTCCCTTGAGGGCCTCAAATCCGGAGCCGTAAGTTTTGCGAAGATTCTCTATTCGTAATGCGTCAGTCATGAGCGCCTTGAATATCGGTTTAGAAAAAGAAAGAGTGAAACCGCCTTAGATTGAGGCGACACCAGCAAATTCAACCCTGAGCCATAGCCAGCCAATCCGGTTACCCCGATTTCGCCTTTTGCTGCTGCGCAAAAAGCCCCGCAAACATCATGACTTTGGCAAACTGCGACGGGCTTCCAAGAACCCCTCGCATACAGCCCTATAATCGAAAAATATTAAAAGCATGGCGGATTCCGGACGACAGATGCTGCTCAGGTTGCGCATCCCGCCCTCCAAGGACGTATCGAACCCTTTATGAGACTAAAAACCGCACTCCTCGTTGCATCAACACTCATTCTTCACGGCTGCTTTGGCGGCGACAGTGATGATGGCGACGATACGTCGATTGGGCAGATAACCCTGACCGGAATTGGCGGATTGACCTATCAGACTCAAAGTCAGCGCAGCCTCACGGATGCCTCCGGTCGCTACGCTTACTACCCCGGCGAGACGGTTGATCTGAGCATTGGCGATTTGCCGGTCGGTATCGATATTCCAACCGACGATGTTATTACACCGCTCCAGTTTTTGCCTGAAACACGAAACCAGCTTCAATCATCCATAACAGACGAGTATGGCTTGCTCAGCCACAAACCGGTTGAAAAACAGGTTATCCAGAATCCTACGCTGATTAACATCACCCGGTTCATGATGGTGATGGATGATAACGAAACCACCAATGATGGCGGCAACATCTACTTCACTGCCCGCAACATCAGTCAGCTCAACCAGGCAATGGCGTACTTGCCTGACAGCATCGATTTCACCCTGCCAGTCAGTGTCTTTGCCCTCGACGATGAAGATACCGGTGCCATGTCAGTTGCCAACCAGGCGCTCGCCGAAATCTGCTTTTACCCGCCAGACGACGAACTCTGCGAAGACCCGCCAACACAAGCGGAAATCGACGCTGCCCCGGCACCCCCGGAAGCCGACATGCCGCGCGATGAAAACATCGAGTACAAGGATGATCTGGAGAACAAACGCGACCGGATCCTCGCCGCTATCCGCAAGGTAGGTGACGTTCAGCTCCCGGACGTGGAAGAATACCTGCTGCGCGAGCTCGACAAAATCACCACCGAGCGCACCAACCGTTATTACCTGAGCACCGTAACCGCGAACATCAGCGCTTCCGACACGGCTATCCGGGAAGTATTTGTGCGTCTGGTTGGAGGTGAACCCAGCCTGCAGGGACTGGAATCCGTGAGCACCGATGAGATGGCCGTGGTCATTCACAGCACCAGTGCACAGACGCATTCAGCTGAATATTTTGTTGCGGGCGCACCGGAAGACGAGAGCGAAGTGATCGTCAATTTCCGGCCTGCGGACGATTACCGGTGGCTGAGAAAACCACTGAGAGTGATCATTGAATAGATTGAATAGAAAGTAGTCATCGAAGCCTGTAGCTACACCTGTTTAAACACTACGCAGGTGTAGCTCGCCTATCACCCTACCAGCCGTTTGAGGCTCCAGCGGGAGCCAGCGCTCGTTAACTCGTAATGACGTGGATCCAGACCCTCTGCACCGAACGGCAGACACCCACTGATACTCAACATCATTGAGGGATCCTTACCATCATTGATGCTGGCAAGATTAACCACTTTCGCAGCCTTTAGTGGGCGATGGTCGCGATCGGTCATGACCATGACCTTGGGCCACAAGCGTCTGACAGGTGAGTGAGAAACAACAGCTCCCCTTTGGCCATCGCTGAGTTGCACCAGTGTTCCAGTCGGGTAAATTCCTACGGACTGGATAAACCGCTCCACCAGGTCATCCTGAAACTCAATATTGCGCAACGCATACAGGTGGGCAACCGCTTGAGCCGGGGTCAACGACGCTTGATCGTCACGCGCTTCTACCAATGATTCGTAATAGTCGACCAGCCCGGCAATCTTGGCCAGCAACGGAATACGATCTCCCCTGACGCCTTGAGGGAACCCGGATCCGTTGTGACGCTCCCGGTGAAACTGAACGACATTGATGACCGGACGAGGCAAGGCTGTCGCTTCGAGGTGGGCCACACCTCTATTGACGTAAGTTTTAAACTGGGCGAACTGCTCGGCGTCGAGCTTGCTTTCGTTGTGCAGTAGCTCAACAGGTAACTCTGATTTACCAATATGCGCCAGCAATGTACCAAGAGCCAGGTTCTGCAGTGCGGTCCGCTCCAATCCGAAATGCCGGCCGCAAACCAGCGCCCACACTGCCGTATTCAACGAGTGTCTATAAATGTGATCATCGTGCTTACGCAGCCGTGCCACCCACAGCATAGCGTCAGGATTGCGGGTAACGCTGTCAGCCATACCACGGGCAATACTGGTGATCGCTGAAAGGTCAGGCTCAACACCCTGACGAAGTTGGCTGCCAATACGCTGCAACGAGGTTTCGACATCAGCCAACAATCGCTTGCACTGACGCGCCTCCTTTTTTAGCGTTGAGGCGACAGGATAATTCTCGGGATTACGCACCTGAATCGGCGCAAGCTGAACGATCTCTTGGGTATCACGGTTGCCCAGGCGCCTGGCAAATATGGGCGTATTCGTCGCTTCGTACTCAGACGTGTCCCGGGACTCTGCAACGTCGACCATCACCCAGCGGCAATAGGATGTCAGCGACCGAATATCGTCCTGGCTCCGGATATAAAAGCCCTGAATGGGAAACGGCGTTTCGTGCCATGGACGATCCAGATCGGAGACGAATGTCCCGATCCTCAAGTCATGGACCGCAACCTTTTTCTGGCTTACACCCACCCGGCACCTCTGAAAATAAAGTAAACGATGATGTCTATTCTGCAGCCATCGACGAAAGACGCAATTACAGTTTTGTACTGCTGGGTAACCATTGCGCCACAAAGCGTTACCAAACATGTCTGCAGGCAACATTTAGTTGCGTCGCGACGTACTTAACGCCAGGAATGTGACGAACCGCACACTTCCTTGTTGCGATACGACATTGAAAGACAGCCTTGAACGCTCCTAGTTGGCTTCACACACGTGATTGTCAAATTCAGGAGGGCGAGCCGAAAGACTGTTTCTTGCGGCTTTCCTGACGCTGATACTGTAGGGAATCGTTGAGGCCCGAAGGTAATCATGATTGGTCTTCTCACCGCCCGACTCAGTGACCGGTTGAGCCGGCTTGCAGGACACCAGCAGATCAACACTGCGATCAATGTCGACAATTGCTTCATCGCCGGACGCCTGAATACACGGTGTATCTATGGTTGCCGGATGGCCGGATTGCGCATTGATATCAAGAGCTGGATCGCCACAGGCGGAGATACCGCCTACGCACTCTTCCGCCTTATCGGTAAGTTTCCAAACCCGGCTGCTGCACTGCGTTTCAAGCGTAATAGGGGTCGACTGGCTACTCGCAAACCACCATGCAGGATACTCAGCCGTATCCCAAGTCACACGAACCTGGCGTGGATCTCCAGCGGAATTTGACGCTGTGAACATACCGTAATGAGTGTAATAGGAAGCACAACCGCTGAGCGCGGCGAGCAGCCCGGCAACAAGAATATTGCGGGCGAAAAAAGGGAAAAACGTCATAGATAATCCATCATCCACATGTCGCTGGTAGCGTTATACCCACAAGCGCCCAGCGGCACAAGTGCCGGGCCGATTACAAATGCCCGCAACTTGCTCCAGTACACTATCGTTATTCGTCCAGAAACTGGAGCCCAAAACCATCCACGGTCATTCGCACGACCTTCATTTGAAGCACCGGCGCGGGCACAGGCAGTCCTTGAACCTGCACTTCTACCCTGTCTCCAAGCGATGGCAGTGCGTCAGTGTCTGTGACTATAAAAATGCCGCCGTCGGAAATGTCACGAGTATTGTAGACGTGTCGTCCCAGTTCTGGGTGGGTGACGCTGACTTTGGCATTCAGCGCAGTACGAATGTGGGCTCGTCGATTGTCGGACATCTCTTCTCTCATTCCCTTTGATACAAGTCGCACACGTAACCGATAACACGAAGCTAGCGCAGTTTGGCGGTAGGTTCTAGTGACTGTAGGCAGCGCGTGAGAACCACTTGCCTTTATTGACGGCAGTTATACGGTTTCGGCTGTTTCTGCTTGTTTTTTCGAAGAATAGCACTTTACAGCACGCTGTTTAGTAAATTTACCTGAATTGACAACTCATATCACAACAATGAGAATCGTTTCCTTTTAGGTTAACAGCAGCGAAACTCATCGCTATCTTGCGTGGCAACACTGCCGCCCTCAATACAAGGACTTTCTTTCATGAAAAAGCGCGCCTCGATCCTGGCCAGTCTCGCCGTTCTGGGATCTCTGACTACAGCCTCCACAGCCGCATTGGCTGAAGGCGAAGTCAACATATACTCCTATCGCCAGCCGTACCTAGTTGAACCTCTGCTCGAAGCATTCACAGAAGAGACGGGTATCGAGGCCAACGTGGTTTTCGCCAAAAACGGCTTGGCTGAGCGCCTGCAACGCGAGGGCCGTAACAGCCCTGCCGACATCGTGCTGACCGTTGATATTGCGCGCCTGAATGAACTGGTCGAAAAAGACGTGACTGCCCCCATCACAACCCCGATCCTGACTCAGGACATTCCGGAAAACCTGCGGCATCCTGAAGGGCTCTGGTATGGGCTAACGACCCGGGCAAGATTGATCTTTACGTCAAAAGACCGGGTAAAAGAAGGTGAAATCACCACCTACGAAGAGCTGGCTGACGACAAGTGGAACGGCCGCATCTGTACGCGCAGCGGCAAGCACCCTTACAACATCGCGCTTATCGGCTCCATGATTGCCCACCATGGCGAGGCGGAGACCGAAAAGTGGCTGCAAGGCGTTAAAGGCAACCTTGCCCGCAAACCTCAGGGCGGCGACCGTGACCAGATCAAGGCGATTTCTGAAGGCGTCTGTGACATTGCCATCGGCAATAGCTATTACTACGGCAAAATGCTTGATGACAAGGCTGAACATGCTGCTGCAGAATCGGTCAACCTCGTATTCCCCAACGCTGAGGGTCGCGGTACGCACATCAACATCAGTGGCATGGCACTCACCAAAAGTGCTCCCAACCGTGACAATGCGGTCAAACTGATGGAGTTTCTTACCACTGAAAAAGCACAACACATCTACGCCGAGGTTAACTTTGAATACCCGGCCAACCCTGAAGTGGCACCCTCTAAGGTCGTTGCCGGTTGGGGTGAGCTGAATCCTGACCCACTTCCACTGCACGATATCGCTGAAAATCGTGAAGCTGCGGTCAAAATGGTTGATCGCGTGAACTTCGATAACTAAAAGCAGCTGAAACACGTCCTTCAGATTGCGACGTCACTGAGGTCTGGTAAACTCCCCTGCGTTACCGGCCTCTTTGACGTTTCAACAGGATTTCCATGAATCATCCGGCGCAAACCGCCAACCCAGTATCTGCGCCCCAACCGATGAGATCCGGAACGTCCCGGCGATGGATTCTGGCCTCTCTTGTCACCACTTTGCTGGTGGCACTTCCCGTTTTTTCGGTGCTCTACCTTGCCGCATTCCCGGAAGACAACATCTGGCCACACCTGCTGAACACAACACTCCCGATTTATCTTTCAAACACCTTTAAGCTCATGATCGGCGTTTCGGTTATGACGCTGGTCATCGGCATATCCACGGCCTGGGTGGTGACCATGTGCGAGTTCCCGGGCCGACGCTTTTTTGAATGGGCTCAGCTCTTACCGTTTGCCGTGCCCGCCTATGTGATTGCCTATGTGTACACTGACCTGCTGGACTATGCCGGGCCGGTTCAGATCATGCTACGTGACGTTTTTGGCTGGCAAAGCGCCGCCGACTACTGGTTTCCGTCCATTCGAAGCCTGCCGGGTGCCGTTATCATGATCGGTCTGGTGCTTTACCCTTACATCTACCTGCTTGCTCGTGCTGCGTTTCTTGAGCAGTCACCCTCACTTTTTGCCGTCAGCCGAAGCCTTGGTCAATCGGCTATCAGCACTTTTTTCCGTGTCGTGCTCCCTATCGCCCGACCAGCCATCGCCGTGGGTCTTTCTTTGGTGCTGATGGAGACACTGAATGATTTTGGCACCGTTGATTTCTTTGCAGTGAATACACTGACAGCCGGCCTGTTTGACACCTGGATGAACCTTGGCAACATAGGAGGTGCCGCCCAAATCGCCACTGTGATGCTGACCTTCGTGCTGATTCTGGTCACACTTGAGCGCTATTCCCGCCGCCGCCAGCAGCAGTTTGCCGCCCGGGACCTCAGAGACCCCATTCACCGGTTCAAACTATCACCAGCGTTGCAGACACTTTGCATACTGACCTGCGTGCTCCCATTCATATTGGGATTCGTTATCCCGGCCGCCATGCTGACCCACTACGCCATCAGCTATTTCAGTGAAAGCTGGACCACAGAGTTCGTACGAAATGCACTCAACAGTCTGTTTCTTTCCGGAACAGCTGCCTTCACCACCCTGCTTATCGGACTCCTGCTCGCCTACAGCCGCCGCCTGCACGATACGCCGGGCATTCGATTTCTGATGCGTCTTTCCAGCCTCGGTTACGCTATGCCTGGTGCTGTGCTTGCGGTTGGTGTCATCATTCCGCTGGCTGGCTTCGATAACTGGCTGGATCTGAAAATGGAACGCTGGTTTGGTTGGAATAGCGGCCTACTACTAAGCGGTACGGCGTTCGCCATCATATTTGCCTATACCGTGCGATTTCTTGCCGTTTCAGCCGGAAGCATCGAAAGCGCGCTCCAGAAAGTCACGCCGAGTATGGATATGGCCTCCAGATCATTGGGGCATCCACCCGGAAAAACACTCATCCACGTTCATTTCCCGATGTTGCGAGGAACGCTTCTTACAGCTGCGCTGGTCGTATTTGTAGACTGCATGAAAGAGCTACCCGCAACACTGATTTTGCGCCCTTTCAACTTTGAAACACTGGCGACGCAGGTCTACCAATACGCCTCAGACGAGATGCTGCGGCAAAGCGCGCTACCCGCGTTAATTATCGTGCTTGCCGGGATCATTCCCATCATATTGATGAGCCGCTCCATCTCCCAGTCACGGGCCTTTCACTAGCAAAGCCAGAATAGAATCCGGAATCACACTCCGACGCCCACAAAAAAGGAGCCTGTCAGGCTCCTTTTTTGCTCTTCCTTTTCACTTCAGCACTATTTATTCCGTTGCGCTCATCAGGCGCTGCCCTTAAAAGCGCAACGATAACCAGAAATTATTCCCAAATGACTGACTGGCGCTGCTCGTACCAGCTATCCAGATCACGCTTATACGCATCCTCCACCACATTGCGCTTGAGCTTCATTGTGGGCGTAAGGAAGTCATTCTCAATGTTCCATTCATCTTTGACCACTGCAATAAACTTGAGCTGTTCATGCGGATCAACCGCCTGATTGACATCTTTCAGCAGACTGGCAAAGCTGGTTTCCAGCTCCTTGCGGAAAGCCTCATCTGCCGTCTTGCGCTGAGCCTCTTCGGATAGCATGACCAGGCAATGGGGTTGCGGGTAATTGGCGCCCGACACACACACCATTTCAATATCCGGGTGGCTCATCAAACGGTTCTCAATCGGCGCAGGCGCCACGTACTTGCCCTTGCTTGTCTTGAAGATCTCTTTGATGCGTCCGGTGAGCTTGAGCCTGCCGAGTTCATCAATTTCCCCTTTATCACCGGTTCGCAAAAACCCGTCCTCGGAGAAGGTTTCACGGGTCTTTTCCTCATCCTTGTAGTAGCCATTCATTGTGGCAGGACTTTTTACAAGTACTTCCCCGATATCGCTGATTTTCACTTCAACGCCTGGCAAAGCCTCACCAACATAGCCTGTGCGGGCACGACCCGGCTTGGTCATATGAGAGTAAGCAAAATTCTCGGACATACCGTAGCCTTCAAGCAGCTCAAGCCCGAGCCCCCGATACCAATCGAGAATATCGTGGGACAGTGGCGCTGATCCGCTACCTGCAAATTTCACGTGCTGCAGCCCCAGATTGGTCAGGATCTTTTTCTTGATGACGCGATTCAGAACCGGAATGCGCAGCAGCTTTTGCAACTTCTTCTGAGGCATCTTCTCGAATACCCCGTGCTGGAACTTCGTCCAGATGCGAGGCACCGCCAGGAACAGGGTAGGCTGCGCCCGCTTCAGATCGTTAACGAAGGTGTCGAGCGATTCCGCAAAGTAGAGTCGAAAGCCGCTGTGCATTGAGCCCAATTCCACCACGAAGCGCTCAAAAACATGGGACAGCGGCAGGTACGACAACATGCGCTCATTTGGCGTGACTTCGAGCGCATCAATACCGCCGGCAGCGGCATAGCCCAGGCTAGCAAAATCGAGCATAACGCCTTTAGGTCTGCCGGTACTGCCAGAGGTGTAAACAAGGGTTGCCAGCTCTTTAGGATCACGCTCAACGTTTTCTTCCAGAGGCGGAAACTTGGAGACGATATCATCCCAACTTTTGAAGTCATTCTTCGGACTCAGCGGGTACGACAGGCACAAGACATTTTCCGGAACACCCGGTTTCATTGTTTCCCAATCATCGAGCTTACCGACAAAGAGTACCTCCAAACCTGAATGCTCTATCGTATAACGCACGGTGTCAGCGTTCAGGGTCGGGTATAACGGCACGGAAACGTGGCCCGCCATCCAGATCGCCCAATCCGACATAATCCAATGAGCACAATTTTTGGACATGATCCCGATACGGCTGCCGGCTGGCAGATTCAACGACTTGAGGTAAGACGCCATACGCCGGGCCTCACCAACAGCCCGACGCCAGGTGTAATCAACAACCTGGCCTCCGCCTGTTGGCTGCGTCATATAGATGTCTTCAGCTTTGGCGGTTTCCCAGTGGTAAATCATCTCGAGAGGAAGTTTGTTTTTGGTGTCCATGTGATCCTTGCCTGTGTATTTGTATTTTGTTTTTTGGACTACACCAACGGTATCATGCCTGCATTCGGTCGTGCTCGTCAGTACAGCGACTGAAAACAACAACGGCTGATGCTTTTGCAATAAAGGGGTCTTAAGCGCCTGCATACCCATTATTTCAACACACCAACGACTCACAAAATGTGACAGGTTTTCAACTAATTGTCGAAGCCGCCTGCAATATAAGAACTGACAGGGTTTGAGTTCAACTGAAAGCCGGATAACCGACAAGCACGTCATCATGCCGCTTTTCACAGAACGACGGGGAATACTGCCACCATGTATGTCTGCATCAAGTGCAACAAAGGGTTGATGGATCCGGTATCAAAGCTGGACCAGCCCGATCCGATGGACCGTTTCCAATGCAGCTTTTGCGGACATCAGGCAAATATTCACCCTTTCATGATATCGATTACCCAACTCGCAACATCGATCGTGGGCATCGGCTTTTCCCTTTATCTGCTCATCCACCACCTGCTTGATGCCGTAAAGGCAATTCAGCTTTCGAATGCCGGCGCCAGCTCAAGCCATTTCGCATTGGTGCTTCTGGGCTGTTTCTTCGTGGCAGGTTTCGTTTACACCATCCTCAAGGCCTGGCGTAACCTGCGAACGCTGCGCTTATACCGTCGCAAAGCCAACACCGGGTAACACCGCTCAAGGACTGCGACTTACACCTAAAGAGCGAAACGCCCGAACTGTGTTAGAATTCGCGGCTTTTCGAAGGCCCATTCGGGCATACCGGCACCCTCGCATATGGATCGGGAGAATTCGCAAATGAATCGCACTATTCTGCGCACTGGCTTTATCGCCCTACTGATGGGCCTGACCGGCCTAGTCCACGCTGCCCCAAAGGTGGTTGCGATCACTCAGATCGTCGAACATCCAGCGCTTGATGCCGTCTACAAGGGTGTCAAAGACGAGCTAACCGAAGAAGGGTTCGCTGAAGGTACCGACGTCACCTATATGCATGAAAGTGCGCAGGCCAATACCGCCACTGCAGCCCAGATCGCACGCAAGTTCGTAGGCGACCAGCCGGATGTCATCGTGGCAATCGCCACACCATCAGCCCAGACCGTCGCGGCAGCCGCACGAGAAATCCCTGTTGTATTTTCTGCGGTTACCGATCCGGTGGGTGCGCGTCTGGTGAAATCACTCGACAAGCCAGGAGCCAACATCACAGGCATTACCGACATGCTGCCGATCGACAAGCACCTGGACATGATGCTGCGCATCGTTCCAGACGCCAAGCGAATCGGCACTGTTTATAACCCCGGTGAAGCCAATGCCGTTGCGCTGGTCGAACAGCTGGATGCCAAGCTCAAGGCGCGTGGACTGACTCTCGTCAAGGCCGCCGCCACCAAGACATCTGAGGTTCTGGCTGCCGCCCGCTCACTGGTCGGCAACACCGATGCCATTTACCTCACCACTGACAACACGGTGATCTCGGCAGCTGAAGCCGTGATATCGGTCGGTGAGCGCGCCAAGATCCCTGTATTCGCAGCCGATACCGCAACCGTTTCCCGCGGCGCTGTTGCAGCACTGGGTTTTGATTATTACGACGTCGGGCGCGACACAGGCAAAGTAGTCGCGCGCATTCTGAACGGTGAAAAGCCGGGCGACATCGCAGTTACCGGTGTCGAAGAGCTGTCTTTGCATGTGAACCCGGCGGCGGCCAAGCGGATGGGCGTAACCTTATCCGACGATGTGATCAGCAGCGCGGCTGAGGTCATTGAGTAAGGACACCCAAATCACAAATTGATTCACAATGTGAGTCCCAAACTGCCACGCGATACACCGGGATATCAGTACCGTCATGCTCAGTGAAATTGCCCTATACGGCGCCTTTGAAACAGGCCTAATCTATGGCCTGGTTGCTTTTGGAATCTACATTTCGTTCCGGGTACTCAACTTCCCGGATCTCACGGTCGACGGCAGCTTTCCTCTTGGGGCGGCTGTTTCTGCAGTGTTGATTATTGGCGGTTACAATCCATGGCTGGCAACAGGTGCAGCCATTATTGCCGGGATGGGTGCAGGCGCCGTTACTGCCCTCCTCAACGTCAAACTCAACATCCTGAACCTGCTGGCCTCGATTCTTACGATGATCGCGCTCTATTCCGTGAACTTGCGGATTATGGGGCGCCCCAACATCGCGCTGCTCGGCGAAGAAACCGTGCTCACTCCCTGGTACGATCTTGGCCTCGCCTATCACCAGGTGCCGGTGCTGCTGTTCTTGCTGATCGCCATCATCGGCCTGTTTGTTCTCTGGCGCTTTATGCAATCGGAAACCGGGCTCGCCATGCGCGCAACCGGCGCGAATCCCAGAATGGCGCGGGCACAGGGTATTGCGACGGGCTGGATGATTATTCTGGGTGTGGCACTCTCTAACGGTTTGGTCGCGCTGGCTGGCTCGCTCTTTGCGCAGAGTCAGGGTGCAGCAGATGTCACCATGGGCGTCGGTGTAATCGTAGTGGGCCTGGCGTCCCTTATCGGTGGTGAGGCCGTTATTTCTCCGCGAACGGTATTCCGCGCCCTGCTCGCCTGCCTGGTAGGCGCTGTGTTGTATCGCATTGCCATCGCGCTGGCACTGAATGCGGACTTCATTGGTCTGCAAACACAGGATCTCAACCTGGTCACGGCCGTGCTGGTCACACTTGCGATTGTGTTACCTAATGCGCGCCATTCCATCAAATCCTTCTTTTCACGGAGTTGAGCGATGATCAGCGCTGATAATCTTCACCTGACGTTTGGAAAAGGCACGCCGCTGGAGAATCCTGCCCTCAAGGGCATGAGCCTGACAGTAAATCAGGGTGAATTCGTGACGGTCATCGGCAGTAACGGTGCCGGCAAATCTACCTTTCTGAATGCGCTTTCCGGCGAAGTGATTGTCGACAGCGGCAAGATCGAAGTTGATGGTGTCGACGTCACAAAACTTCCGACCCATAAGCGCGCGGGCCGTGTTGCCCGGGTTTTCCAGGATCCCCTTGCAGGTACCTGCGAAGACCTGACCATTGAAGAGAACATGTCCCTCGCAATTAAACGCGGCATGCCACGCATGCTGGGATCAGCCGTCAAGGCTCGCTACAGGGACCGCTTCCGCGAGGGCCTGTCTGGCCTCAACCTGGGCCTTGAAAATCGGCTTTCGGACAAAATGGGACTGCTTTCAGGAGGCCAGCGCCAGGCGGTCAGTCTGTTGATGGCCAGCTTGAACCCTTCAAGTATTTTGCTGCTGGACGAACACACAGCTGCGCTGGACCCACGCACAGCTTCCTTCGTGCTGGACCTCACCTGTCGGATTATCGAGGATCAGAAGAAGACGGCATTGATGGTCACCCATAGCATGAAGCAGGCACTCGAAGTAGGTACTCGCACTGTTATGCTGCACCAGGGCAAAGTGGTATTCGATATACACGGCGAGGATCGAAAAGGGCTTACGGTTCCGGATCTGCTGGGGCTTTTCGAAAAGCAGCGCGGTATCGAAATTACCGATGACAGCCTGCTCCTGAGCTAATCCATTCAAATAGCTTTTTGTATGGCAATAAAAAAGCCGCGAGCTGAGAAGCCGCGGCTTTTTCGTTTCAGGCTACCAATGGATCAGTGGCCGTAGACTCGCATTGCCGTGTTCTGTATCGACAGGTTATCCAGTGCGATAGCACCAATGGATGTACCACCAATCAGCACGCCACCAATGGTGATATCGGAGTTGAACTCCTGCAGGTCGATCGCCAGCGCATCTCCGCCGTCGTGACGTGTACTCTTGTAGATATCAAACTCGACGTACGAAAACACTCGCAGCGGTGTCGGCGCATCAAGATCATAATCCGCACCCGTTAGCCGCAGATCACGAACACCGACCGCCAGGAAAGGCGCGTCGAAATCCATATCATCAATCGCGATATCGGTCTTGAAATTAAGCTTGTCCGTCGCGGTATCGACACGAATAGTGGCTGAACCGGCCAGCGCGTCCATCTGGAAATTATCCAGAATGGTGGTGCTGTCGTTTGCGCCTTTCAACTCCCATGCACCGGTGCTGATTCTGAAATCAACAGCACCAAATTGCTGAGGCAGGACGTTGATTATCGCATCACCGTCGCTTTTGACGTCGATGTTGATCCTGATATTGTCCAGCAAGTCACTGGGCGTGGTTCCGGTCAGATTGGTGCCCATTTCGGCAAACAGGTCGGTTCTGTTTGTGCCGCCAATTTCGATATCACTGATGGCGAGCGTGCCTTCGTCAATGTACCGAAACTGGTCAATGTTCACCTTGGTTTCGAGCTCGATAGTGACACCGGCCTGACCGGTAACACTACCCATTTCACTCTCATTCAGGGGCTGTATTTCAGCAAAGCTATGCATGGGCACCAGGCCCATACATAGCACTAAGCTTTTTATTTTCAGGCCTTTCATTATAGTCGAGTTCCTTTTTGCTTTTATTAGTATCAACACATCATGAAGCGATACCACGCAGATTCCCTCCATGCTCTCACTTTAGCGACACGTCCAGTCTATCGACGTGCCGAAGGTCACAGTTCACTCATTGTTAAGTGTTGAAATGTAAACCCTTGTAAAACACAACATGTAGTGAAGTCGGCTGGCGAAAAAATCGACCGATAGCGGCAAAGCATGTCGAATTCAAGTTACCGTAGATTGATTTTTAGGTGCATATCCGGTGTCAGCGATAGTTTCCCTTTTCTTCACAGACCACAATATCCTGTTATACTCACTCGAAATTGACCGGCTATATTGGGTTTTGGTGAATTTTCAAGCGATCACGAATTGGACTGAACAATCCTTGATCGCTTGACACCCCAAACACACGCCCGACGCGACTTGCAGAAATACCGGTCGACCACCAACATCAAGCAAACACCAGATGTAGTGTTTCACGACAAACCGAAGCACACTGGTTTTCAGTTAGCAGGTCCAGTCTTTCTGGATCAGGGACAGGTACGCAGAGACCTGAATCGAGCAACAACAGGATTATATGAGGGCGGCATGAGCGCAAAAGTACAGGAACTGATCTCTACCATTCCGATGCAGGATACCTCGCTGGATATCTGGAACAGTAAGTACCAGCTGAAAACCAAAAGCGGCGATCCGGTTGACGCCACTATCGAGGACACCTACGAGCGGGTTGCCCGGTCCCTGTCCAATGTTGAAGCCAAAGCCAAGCGCGACAAATACTTCAAGGAGTTTGTCTGGGCCCTGCAGAACGGCGCTATCCCTGCCGGTCGTATTATCTCCAATGCCGGCGCCGAAGCGCACAAGCCCGCTACCTCAACGATTAACTGCACCGTGTCTGGCAGCATCAATGACTCCATGAATGACATTCTGGAGAAAAACCATGAAGCCGGTCTGACGCTGAAAGCCGGCTGCGGTATCGGCTATGAATTCTCCACTTTGCGTCCCAAAGGCGCCTATGTTGCAGGTGCCGGCGCGACGACCTCCGGCCCCTTGTCCTTTATGGATATCTTCGACCGCATGTGCTTCACCGTGTCTTCAGCCGGTGGTCGTCGCGGTGCCCAGATGGCGACATTCGACGTTCACCACCCTGACGTTATCGATTTTATTCAGGCAAAACGTGAAGATGGCCGCCTGCGCCAGTTCAATCTGTCTCTGCTGATTACCGAAGATTTTATTGAAGCCGTCAGAAACGACGCCGACTGGCACCTGTCGTTCCCGATTACCGAGCAGGAAGCCGAAGCCGAGTCACTGGACCTGTCTGACGCCAGCCAGTACGTCTACCGTGACTTCCCTATTCTGGATGGTTATGTCGCCAATGATGAAGGCAAAGTCGCCTGCCGCATCTACAAAACGGTAAAAGCTCAGTTCATCTGGGACAGCATCATGACCTCTACCTACGACTACGCTGAGCCAGGCTTCATCCTGATCGACAAAGTTAATCAGATGAACAACAACTGGTTCTGCGAAGACATTCGCGCCACCAACCCTTGCGGCGAACAACCACTTCCACCCTACGGTAGCTGCCTGTTGGGCTCGGTTAACCTGACCAAGTTTGTTGATTATCCGTTCTCCGACAAAGCGAGCTTTAACTACGAAAAATATCGCAAAGTGGTAGGCACCTTCACCCGGATGCTGGATAACGTTGTCGAAATCAACGGCTTGCCACTTGCCGAGCAACGTCACGAAATCGAATACAAGCGCCGTCACGGCATGGGTATTCTTGGCCTTGGCTCGACATTGGCCATGCTGCGCATGCCGTATGGTTCAGACGACTCCATTGCCTTCACTGACAACGTCGTTCGCGAAATGGCAGTTGAAGGCTGGCGCCAGTCGTTGTCGCTGGCCAAAGAAAAAGGCGCCGCACCGATCATGCTCGACGAATTCGAAGTGACCGGTAAAATGCTGGCCAAGTGCCCTCAACTGCGCGCTGATGGCATCAAGGAAGGCGACAAGGTTCCCGGTCGTGTTCTTCATGCCAAGTACAGCGGCTACATGCAGAAAATCGCCGAGGTCGAGCCCGGTTTGGTAGAAGAGCTGGCCGCACATGGCGGACGGTTCACGCACCACACTTCAATTGCACCGACCGGCACTATCAGCCTGTCGCTGGCGAATAATGCCAGCAACGGTATTGAGCCCAGTTTCTCCCACCATTACGCCCGTAACGTGATCCGTGAAGGTCGTAAAACCAAAGAGAAAGTCGATGTTTTCTCTTATGAGCTGCTGGCTTATCGGCATCTGGTCAATGCCAAGGCAATGCCTTTCTCTGAAGAAACCGAGCTGAAGCTGCCGGCTTATTTCACAACATCTGACGACGTCTCCCCGACTCAGCATGTCGATATTCAGGCCGCCGCGCAGAAATGGATCGATTCGTCGATTTCCAAGACTGCAAACGTGCCAACGGAATTCCCTTATCAGGATTTCAAAAACATCTACATGTACGCATTTGAAAAGGGACTGAAAGGCTGTACAACATTCCGCTTTAACCCGGAAGCCTTCCAGGGTGTTCTGGTCAAGCAGAAGGATCTCGAAAGCACAGCGTATGAATTTACTCTGGATGACGGCTCCAAAGTCAGCCTGAAGGGTCATGAAGAAGTGGAGTACGACGGCGAATTACATACCGCCGCTAACCTCTTCGACGCCCTCAAAGAAGGCACCTACGGCAAATATTGACCCGTTACTTCGGCACAGGACAAGATAGGACACAGCATCATGACGGTAAAAATCGATAAAAAAATTGTCGGCTACCGCGTTATCAAAGATGACGCTTCCGACGCACAGGCTGCCCCGGCTGAGACTCAGGCCCAACCGGTCCAGATGAACGAGTACATTGCGCGCCCTGATTTCTTGCTAGGTACCACCTACAAAATCAAGCCGCCCATTGCTGAGCACGCGATGTATATCACCATCAATGACATCCTGCTCAATGAAGACACAGACCACGAGAGCCGTCAGCCCTACGAGGTTTTCATCAACTCCAAGTCGATGGAACACTTCCAGTGGGTCATCGCCCTCACCCGCGTTATCTCTGCCGTTTTCCGCAAAGGGGGTGATGTTACCTTCCTGGTAGAAGAGCTGCGGTCGGTATACGACCCCAACGGTGGATACTTCAAAAAGGGCGGTGTCTTCATGCCCTCGTTGGTGGCCGAAATTGGCGCCGTGATCGAGAAACACATGAAGGCCATCGGCCTGATCGAAAGTGATGAACTGGGCGACGTTGCCAAGCGCGTACTGGCCGAAAAGCGCGCGGAGTTTGAATCGCGCCAGTCGACCAACGACGATACCACTGGCGACTACCCGTCCAACGCGACATTGTGCGGCAAGTGCAACACCAAAGCCGTGATCGTGATGGATGGCTGCGCGACCTGCCTGTCTTGCGGTGATAGCAAGTGCGGCTAATAAGGCATGTATGAAAAAAGCCACCTCGGACACTTCGTCCCAGGTGGCTTTTTTATATCCGTTGTTTTCTGGGGCTCACAGCCTATAACGATTACGCATGGATAACGGAAATATCCGCGGTTCAACCTCCAGCGTCACGCCGAAACGGGCTTTGACGTCATCGCGGATTCGGCTAGCGAGCGACAACAGTTCGATCCCCTGTCCATTACCGTGGTGCACCAGCACCAGTGCCTGCTTGCTGTGAACACCCACATGGCCTTCACGGAAACCCTTCCAGCCGCACTGGTCTATCAGCCAACCCGCTGCCAACTTGGCTGTATCATCTGCAACATACGCAACCATATCCGGAAAGCGGTCCAGCAGATCATCATACTGGCGGCGAGATACCACCGGGTTTTTAAAGAAGCTGCCGGCGTTTGGCAACATATCAGGATTGGGCAACTTGCGATTGCGGACTTTGATGACCGCATCTGCCACATCATCGACCGTTAACGTGGAAGGGTCTGTTCTATCAGCAAAGTATTCCTGAAGATCCCGGTAGGCAAGGTTAAATGGCGCGGTTCTGGACAGCTTCAGTTTGATCCCGAGCACCACGTACCGTTCCGGCTGTTGTTTGAAAATACTGTCCCGGTAACCGAACCGGCAATCATCGCGGGACAAGACCACGACTTCTCCTGTGTCACAGTCCCAGGCTCTCACGCTCTGGAGCGCATCACACAACTCAACGCCATAGGCGCCGATATTCTGGATGGGCGCCGCACCGACCGTTCCCGGAATCAACGCCAGATTCTCAATACCCCGATAGCCGGACCGAACCGCATACATCACAGTGTCATGCCAGTTTTCACCAGCCCCCAGCTCAAGGATAGCGGTATCTTTATCTACCTGACTCCAACACCTACCCCGCAAGGCAACCTGCAAAACCAGACCCGGAAAATCACCACCAAAGACCACGTTGCTGCCGCCACCCAAAACCAGCATGGGTAGCGATCGCTCCCGCCCCCAGGCGAGTGCCTGTCCCAGAGTCTCGACACTGTCGATAACCTGAAGCCAGGCGGCTTCAGCTGAAAATCGCAGGGTGTTTAGCGATTGAAGGGACGCGTTCTTGCGTGGCGAAAGGGGGATAGCGCTCACTTGAGGCGCTCCTTTATCACCTCGATAAGACCGTCGGATGCCGCTTCCACCAGGTCCAGCACATGCGCGAAGCCATCCTGACCGCCATAGTAGGGATCAGGCACTTCCTGCTCAGCAGCGTCACCTGCAAACTCCAGAAATAGCCGGGGTTGGGTTCGGGAATGCACGGAAGCAAAAGCAGCAATATCACGCTGATTTTGCCGGTCCATCGTCAATACGTAATCGAATTCGTCAAGGTCTTCAGGTACGAACTGGCGCGCCCGCAACGCGGAGAGATCGTAACCCCGCGCTTTCGCCGCGGCCGAAGCACGGGCATCGGCCCGTTCTCCAACATGCCAGTTACCGGTACCACAAGAATCAACTGAAACACTGTCTGCCAGACCAGCAGCCTTCAACCGCCCTTCCAATACGCCCTGCGCTGTTGGCGAGCGGCAGATATTCCCGAGACAAACAAACAGCACCCGAATAGGCTGTGGCATCAGGAGTGCCTCCCCTTAGTCGCGGAGGCTTCAAAAAGAGCCCTGAGACGGTCAAGGTCTTCCTGCGTATCAACACCGCCCGGTGGCACTTCCGCCGCGATATCGACATGAATCCGTGCGCCGTTTTCCATTGCCCGCAGCTGCTCCAGCGATTCGCTGCTTTCCAGTGGTGATGGTGACCAGGTGACAAAGTCATGGAGTAAGCCGACACGGTAGCCATAGATCCCGATATGCCGGAAATAGTCGACGCCTGCGGGCTTTCTCCGTTCCACACCGCTTGCAGAGGCGCCGCCCCAGGCGTCCCTTGGCCAAGGGATCGGCGCGCGGCTGAAATACAGCGCAACCCCCTGCAGATCCCGCACGACTTTCACAACGTTGGGGTTCAGTAACTGCTCCAGGCTTTCGATGGGCTCGCAGAGCGTCGCAATGGCCGCATCCGGATTGGCCTGCAGGTTCGCCGCAACCTGATTGATAAGCGCCGGAGGGATCAGAGGTTCGTCCCCCTGAACATTGACGATACAGGCATCCGATGGAAAAGAGAGCTTGCGAACGACTTCTTCAAGCCGGTCAGTGCCGGATGAATGATCGACTGCCGTCATGACCACCTCGGCACCAAACCCACGGCAAACGTCCAATATACGGTCGTCATCTGTCGCAATAATGACGCGCTCGGCTTCGCTTGCACTGGCCTGCAGATAAACATGCTCGATCATCGGCCGCCCCCCTATATCAAGCAAGGGCTTGCCGGGAAGACGAGTAGATGCAAACCGGGCCGGGATGACGACACTAAAAGACATAGGTTGCTCGAAAACAGAATGTGGATTGAGTTTAGCGGGTCGGGGCGATTTATCCCTTATCCAAACGCTCGTCTGTTGTCAGCGTGCGCGCTTCGGTTGCGAGCATTACCGGAATGCCCTCACGAATTGGAAACGCCATGCCATCCGGACGGCAAATCAGTTCGGTGCGATCCGCCTTCAATTGAAGCTCGCCCTTACAGACAGGGCATGCGAGCATCGCCATCAATTTTTTATCCATCAGTTCGCTTCTCTTTGAGATGACCCGGCGTCGTTTCGAGCGAGGTCAGTTTATGATCCAGCGCCTTCCAGAAAGCATCCGGTAAGCGCGCTTCAACTTCAAGTGACCAGCATTTATCGTCCGCAAACTCCCGACATTTCACTGCATCCTTGGCCGTCATGACAAGCAGCTGACCTTTGGGCCGGCTTAAATCTGCCGCAGTAAACGTGTGGTGATCGGGGCGTGGTTGCGGCTCCAGGTTGGCCCCGAGCGCTTCAAGAGCGGTAAAAAACCTGGCAGGATGCCCTATTCCGGCGATTGCAGTGACGCGCTGACCGTCCAGCCAGCAAGGAGACCTGTGCTCCCCTGTCACCAGATTAACCAGGCGCACCGACTCAAACGTCATCAGTGACACGGAAGCAGCGCCAAACTGATCTAGCCCATCAATAAGTTTGCCGTTGCATACGATGGCGTCAACGCTGCCTAATCGGTCAGGCGATTCCCTAAGCGGCCCGACGGGAATCGGCGCACCATTGCCAAAGCCCCGAGCGCCATCGATAACGGCAATCTCGATATCACGACCAAGCCCGTAATGTTGGAGCCCGTCATCGCAGATGAGCACATCACCGGCGTTGTCCTTATAGGCGCTAGCGGCTGCGTTTGCCCGGACAGGGTCGACATACACCGGCACACCGGCCTGCTCCGATAGCATTTTGGGCTCGTCGCCACAAAGAGCAGCTGGGGTATTGGCATCAACCCGAACCGGGTAAGCATCACTTTTGCCGCCATAACCGCGACTGATAATGACCGGGCGCCAGCCGGCAGCTTTAAGATGGGATACAACGGCAAGGACCAGAGGAGATTTGCCGGTGCCACCGGCGGTAATATTGCCAATCACTACAACCGGAAGCGGCGGCCTTTGCGCCGGAGCATTACCTGACAGGAAAGCCTGCCGGCGAGAACGTGTCACCCGCCGGTACACCCACGCCAATGGCCACAAAGGCCACAAAGGCCTGCGTCGACCGTACCAGAGCCGGTCAACCATGCCCGTCATGGGTTTTCGCTGAAATCTGTTTGGTGCAGTTGCGCATAGACGCCCGCCATATCAAGCAACTCCTGATGAGTGCCCGATTCAACGATGCGTCCGCCATCCATAACCAGAATCCGGTCAGCCTTTTCTATGGTTGAAAGGCGGTGCGCAATGACCAGCGTTGTCCGGCCCTGCATAACCACATCAAGCGCAGACTGAATATGGCGCTCGGACTCCGTATCCAGAGCCGATGTCGCCTCATCGAGTATCAGAATCGGTGCATCCTTCAACAATGCCCTGGCGATCGCCAGCCGCTGACGTTGACCGCCCGAAAGCATCACGCCGTTGTCACCGATCAGCGTGTCCATGCCTTCCGGCATGCGATCAATGAACTCGAGCGCATGGGCTTTGGCAGCCGCTTCACGTATTTCTTCCAGACTGTGCTGACGCAAGGCCCCGTAAGCAATATTGGCCGCAATGGAATCATTGAACAACACAACATTCTGGGTCACCAGTGCGATCTGATTCCTCAGAGCTGATAACGTGTAATCGGTAATAGGCACGCCATCAATCAGGATGTCGCCACCGGTATGATCATAGAATCGGGGCAGCAGGCTCACCATGGTTGATTTGCCGCTACCTGATCGCCCTACCAGTGCCACGCTCTGCCCCTGGGGAACCTCAACATCAATTCCCTGCAGCACATTATCCAGTTGGTCGCGATAGCGGAACGACACATCCTTGAAGCTGATATCGCCCTTGACCCTGGCAGGAGAAAACTCACCACCATCCTGCTCGGGTGGTTCGTCGATCGTTTCAAACACATCGTGCGCTGCAGCAACACCTTTCTGTATTTTGGAATGAACTGACGTCACCTGACGTATGGGCTTCGCCATGGTGGTCGCCGCCGTTATAAACGCGACGAGTTGACCGGTGGTCATGCTACCCCGGATTTCAGGTGCCAGCATCAGCCACACCAACCCGGCAATTGCCAAGGCAACCAGTACCTGAATAATCGGCACACTGATCGCTTGAGTCGACGCCATTTTCAGGCTTTGCAACAGATTCTGCTCACTCACGCCGCGAAAGCGTTCGCGTTCGTACTCTTCGCCGCCGAAGATCCGGACTACCCGATAACCGCTGATCGATTCAGACGCCACATGGGTAATATCACCCATTGAGCCCTGGATACGGCGACTCAGCTTGCGAAAACGCTTGCTCGCATAACGGACCACAAAGCCGATAATCGGTCCAACGGCCACAAAAATCAGGGTCAGTTTCCAGTTGGTCCACAGCATGAAGCACAGCAGCCCGACGATAGTCAGACCTTCACGCAAGGTAATCGTCACCGCATTGGTGGTGGCATCCGCAACTTGTTCAACGTTAAAGGTCAGCTTGGACACAAGGTGCCCTGACGAGTGGTCATCATAGAAACGGGACGGAAGTTTCAAAAGCCGCTCAAACACCTCGGTGCGCAACGCATTCACGACCTGTCTGCCGACGTAGCTGATGTAGTATTGCCCAAGGAAGGTACCCAACCCGCGGAAAGCAAACACGCCGACGATCATTGCTGTCAGGAAAATTCTGTTCTGTTCGGTGGGGTTTTCAATCGCCTTGATGACGTATTCCATTGCCGCCGCCATGCCTGTCGACGCGGCGGCGTAGATAATGTTGCCAACGACCGCCAGAGAGAAAGCGACCCAGAAAGGTTTTACATATTTCAGCAGGCGCTTATAGGTCTGCCAGTTGGTCGCGGAGTCCGCTGTCATATTTGGGTCCCGATTCCTGATCGATCAAAGACGCAACCCCCGGCATCACCGAGGGCGCTGTCATTTGTCTTCTGCAGCGCGTTGAGTGGTAATACTGAGTTTCACAAATCCCAGATGACCCGCGACATCCATAGCCCTGACCACGTATTCATGCGGTGTCTGACCATCCGCCGTGATAATAAAGGGCAACTTGGAATCTCCGTCAGAGATCTCTTCAACCGCTTTCTGCAACGTCTGCTTCTGGTTATTGACCAGTACCCTGTCGTTAACGGCGTACTGACCGTCAGCTGTGATCACAACATCAACCTGACTGGCCTGGGATTCAGCAGCGTCACCGCTGGCTTCAGGCAAATCAACCTTGAGGTGGCTTTCTCGGGTAAATGTGGTCGAGACCATGAAAAATATCAAAAGCAGAAAGACAACATCGATCAAGGGTGTGAGATCAACACTGACTTCCTGACTTCTCTGGCGCTTGAACTTCACGGCGCTCAGGCTCCCTCTACGTCGATTTCACGATCGCCATGGACGACCTCTACCAGCTTGATGGCTTCCTGCTCCATGTTCACAACAAGTTCATCAACCCGACGGAGAAAATAGCGGTGGCAGATCAGCGCCGGTATCGCAACGCTAAGGCCCGCGGCTGTTGTCATGAGTGCTTCCGAAATACCGCCAGCCAGGTTACCGGCATCGCCAACACCTGCAAGCTGGATCTCCGCAAACACCTTGATCATACCGATTACCGTACCCAACAAACCCAAAAGCGGTGTGATGGTGGCGACCGTGCCCAGCGGATTCAGGAAACGCTCCAGTTCGTGAATAACCTGGCTCGCTTCCTGCTCAATGCTTTCCTTCATGATCTCGCGACCATGCTTGGCGTTCATCAGACCGCCAGCGAGCACCCGGCCCATAGGTGACGAGGCCTGAAGAGCCTTCAGCTTGCGCGCATTCAGTTCTTTCTTTTTGATCCAGCGCCACAGTTCATTCAGCGTGGTCTGGGGTGCCACACGCGATACCCGCAATGACCAGAAACGCTCAAGAATAATGGCAAGCGCTAGAATGGAACACGCAATGATCGGCACCATGATGATGCCACCTGCCTGAAGAAGCTCAAACACTCTTTGTTCTCCCTGATATGGATACAGCCGCGCGCTACTTTAGCACAGCAAACGCCACTCGCTACACCCCGCTATAGCGCATTGCCCGACGGTGTGCGCCCTGGCTCAATCCAGAAAGGAGCGCCGTTGCGCAACGAATGTACAATCCAGCCTTCAGACGAATAGACAAAACGCAAAGCGCCCGACAACGCTGTGCTGTATACCTGTGCGCCTGATTTCGTGTAACGATCCACCACTGAGCCTGCGGGATGGCCATAGGGATGACGAAAACCTGACGAAAAAACGACGTGATCCGGATCAAGCTGACGGATCCATTCAACTCCCGAGGATGTTTTACTCCCGTGATGTGGCGCAAGGAGCAGACGGGACACATTTTCAGAAATGACATTATCGCTAAGCCATAACCCTTCGTTTTTGATTGAAATATCGCCGGGAATAATAATCTCAGCGCGCTCAAACCGGATTCGCACGACACAAGAAGCATTATTCCCTTCAATCATGCTGCCGACTGGCTTGGGGGCCTGCTGCCAGAAGCCCACAGTCCCTTTCCCTACCTCTGCCGGTTGATGGTTCTGGCAGGGTTCGAAGTGCTTGGCTTTAGCGCCAGCGAGGCGCCGAACCCGCTCGCTATCACCACTCACCACCTGATCTACCGGCAAAGTACCCAACAGCTCATCCAGACCACTGGCATGGTCTGCATCACCGTGACTGATAACCAGCAGTGACAAGCGATTCACACCCAGCGATCTCAACGTTGGCAAAATAGCCGAGCCAACGGACGTCTCACCGGATGGTGAACCCGGCCCGGTATCGTAAAGCATCACATCGTGACCATCCCGAAACATCACCGATAGCCCCTGCCCGACATCCCAAATCCACAACTCCGGACGCTCAACAAATCGGTTAACAGGCTTCATGACTGCACTGCAGCCTACAACCGTCAAAACGCTTATCGCTCCCGCAGTCGCAATCCTGCGACGTAGCGAATTCGGTACCGGGAACAGACACAGCAACATCACAAAGGCGAGAAAGATCGACAGGGAAAACAGCACCGTAGCAGCAGGCGGCGACATTGACGCAATGAATTCGAGGCCGCCCGTCATTGCCCCCAGCACCACGTCAATTACTGTCATGACCGGCTCCCTTAGCACTTCAGAGAAAGCACCTGCCGGAATACCCATCATCAAGACCGGCATGACCACCAGAGAAAGCCACGGAATGGCCAGAATATTGGCTAGCCAGCCCAATGGTGCTGCCGTTAACCCCAGTGCCGAAGAAACAGGCAACAACCCGAAACCGACAGCACACTGGGCAATCAGCAATGACCTTACCGCACCACTTCGACGCAATCGGCCTGAGAACACCAGAATCAGACAGGCGACGGCGCCGAATGATAGCCAGAACCCACCATCCAGAGGTGCAAAAGGGTCGATCAGCAAAACACCGGCCAATGCAATCAACCAGGCAGTCCAGTAGCCCGAAAGCCGACCTCGCAGATAGACCACGCTGGCGACTATCGCCATGACCAGCGCCCTCTGCGTCGGCACCGACAATCCGGCAAGCAAGGCATATAACAAGCAGAACAACATACTGGTGCCCACGACCCACCGACGACGGGCCCGGGAACCCAGAAAGCGGCTCGGCACACACCGGAGCAAAGCCCTGGCCAAAGCTGCGCCTAACAACCCTATCAATCCGATATGCAGTCCTGAAATGGCAATCAGATGAGAGGTGCCCGTCACCCTGAAACGTTCCCAGTCGGCGGACTCAAGATAGCGTCGCTCTCCGAGCACCAGCGCTTCGATCAGCGGATAGCGTCGCATGGTTCCATAATGACGCTGCAGCCAACCGGCAATACCTGCCCTGTATTCGCTATAGTGGCAGTGCACACCACACTCCGCCTGTTCTGGTGCCCAGGCCTTGATACTCCCGGTTGCGTCATACCCATGCCGGAACAACCAGGTTTCGTAGCGAAACCCTTCAGGATTGACGGTGCCATGAGGGGGCTTGAGACGAACGGTCAACCGCATTTGATGAGGAAGCGATTCAGGGTGATCGCCATATAGCGAAAGACGTATTTTCTTAACGTCAGCAAGGCGTTTATCGGGCGAGACCCAGCGTGTTATGCAAAAATCAAAGCGCAGACTGTTGTAACTACCGGGTCCGGAAAGACTACACTGGAAGCCAATGACCTCGAAAGGGACATCAGTTGGGAGAGTTGCCGGAAACCGGGAATCCAGTCGGGACTGCGCATGCAGGCCGGCCCAGAGCAGTCCGGCGAGCACGCAGACTGCCAACAGAAGCGCCCGGCGGCCCGGCGGATAAGCAGCCGCGATCGCGGCGAGACCACTCAGAGCAACTAGGAGCCCCTGCCACGGTGGTATTTCGCCGATACAATAAAGTAAGATGACGCCGCCCGCGAATGCAGCAATCCCTGCGCGCACGCTGAATCTCCCGGGCATTCCATGCCCTGATGTCCATATTTATGGCACTTGTGGCAAATGCAGCACATGTGCTGAACAATTTTGACAGGCACCCCCTTCGCCATGCCGAAACGGTTCATCAAGCGTTACATGCCAAGGCCGGAAAAGATCAAGGCAATGAAATCGCTTCATTTCCTTGGTGACCTCTTGCACGAGCCGAACCTGTGGCATATCAATCGCCATGCGGTTTGCCGCGCCTTCCTGATCGGCATTTTCTTCTGCTTTATCCCAATGCCCTTTCAGATGGTTGCAGCCGGCTTTTTCGCTATCTGGTTCAACGCCAACCTGCCTATTTCCGTGGCGCTGGTGTGGATCAGCAATCCGATAACAATGCCGCCCATCTTCTATTTCAACTACAAGGTCGGTGCGTATCTGCTCGGCCATCCGGTACTGGATTTCGAGTTTCACCTGTCCTGGCACTGGCTCAGCCAGCGCCTGGTTGAGATAGGCGTCCCTCTGTATTTCGGATCGGTGGTCGTGGCGGTCCTGGCGGCGTGTATCAGCTACCTGGTAATGCAGTATCTTTGGCGGCGCAAGGTGCGATCTGACTGGCGCAGGCGCCGCGGCCTGCGCACAGACGAAGAAGATTAATCCGCGCTGACCAACCGGCCCTGCTCGAGCCGGAGCACCCGACCGAGACGTTGCGCCATGCGCATATCGTGCGTCACGACTACAAACGCAATCCCCAACCTGTCCCGCAATGATTCGATAAGGTCCTGCACACCGTGGGCTGTCTGCTCATCAAGATTGCCGGTCGGCTCATCCATCAACACGCATTGGGGCTCGTTCACCAACGCCCTGGCAATCGCGACACGCTGGCGTTCGCCACCTGACAGCTCGCCCGGTTTATGCTCCAGTCGGCTCCCCAGATTGACAGCCGAAAGTATCTCCCTGGCCTTGTCTCGCGCCGATGCAATGGAGTGATCACCAAGCACGCACGGCATCATGACGTTTTCCAGCGCGGTGAACTCCGGTAGCAGGTGATGAAACTGATACACGAAGCCGAGTTGCCGGTTGCGAAACTTCGCGCGCGCCTTTTCTTTCATTCTGTGGATGTCGGCATGACAGATCTCAATCCGCCCTGATGATGGCTTGTCGAGGCCACCCAGCAGATTCAGCAGGGTGGTTTTACCGGCGCCGCTGCTTCCCACAATGGCTACTGTTTCACCGGCTTTAACCTTGAGTGATATGTCCGAAAAAATCGTGAGCTTCGCCGGCCCCTGACTGTAGGTCCGCGTAATTTTTTCGCAATCGATCACCAGCGATGTTTCGCTGCGATCCGGTGATACCTGTGCTGTATTATTCATAACGCAATGCCTCTGCCGGATCGACACGAGACGCACGCCATGCCGGATAAAGTGTTGCCAGCAGGCTCATAGCCATGCCAGCGCCGCTGATAATGAATACATCATCCCATTGCAACTGGGATGGAAGGTAGCTGATGAAATACACGTCGGCACTCAGGAACTTGTGGCCCAGAACCCCTTCCAGCCAACTGATAATGGCGCTGATATATTCGGCACCGAGCACGCCCAGCGTGGTACCGATCAACACACCGAAAATCCCGATCACCGCACCCTGAATCATAAAGATACGCATAATGCGGCCCGGTGTTGCGCCCATGGTACGGAGAATCGCAATGTCACCGGTTTTATCCGTCACCACCATCACCAGTGTTGACACGATATTGAATGCAGCGACCGCCACAATGAACATCAGCAGCAGACCAATCATCGTCTTTTCCATGCGGATCGCCTGGAACAGATTGCCATGGGTTCGGGTCCAGTCGGATACATAGAATCGGCCACCCAGGCTCCGCGCAACGCGCTCGGCAACAGCCGGCGCTTTGAACAGGTCATCAACCAGCAAGCGAACGCCCTGGGCTTTTCCATTGGTGCGCATCAGCTTTGCCGCATCATCCATATGGATCAGGGTGTAGCTGCCATCGAGCTCTGCACCCACGCTGAAGATCCCCTTCACAGTGAAGCGCTTGAGTCTTGGTAGAACGCCGGCCGGCGTTATTGACGCTTCAGGCAACACCAACGTCACCTTGTCACCGAGCTTCACCCGCAAGTTGGCTGCCAGCATTCGGCCGATGATAATACCGAACTCACCCGACTGCAGATCATCCAGCTTACCTTCAACCATATTGTCTTCGATGATCGATACCGTTTTTTCCTGCTCCGGTAATATACCGTTGATCATCACACCGTGGACGTTACCCGCACCTGTCACCATGCCCTGTCCCTGAATGAAGGGCGCCGCAGCGATAACAGACCTGTCTTCGGTCGCAATTTTGTCAATCCGCTCCCAATCATCAACAGTGCTCTGCCCCTGAATGACGGCATGAGGCACCATACCGAGAATCCGGTGCTTCAGTTCATGATCAAACCCGTTCATCACCGACAGGACGATAATCAACACGGCAACGCCGAGCATCAGACCGATCATGGAAGTGAGTGAGATGAAAGAAATAAAATGATTGCGTCGCTTGGCAGCGGTATAACGCAAACCGACGGACAAAGATAAAGGCTTGAACATGAATGAGGGCCTACCGCTTCCCTGAACTGATTGGGTGTCGCTCCCGGCACCCGTCAGGTACCGGTGAAGCTGTTAAACTACTGTAAATGCCTTACACGAATAACTCTGCGATCACAGGTGCTGTTCATGACGACAAACTCATCCGAAGACCGCCGCGATTACTTTCGGATCGACGATCATGCGGGTCTCGAAATCAAACCGCTGGAGAACGATGACCATAGCGACAGCGATCTTGCTTTCGACGACAACCAGCTCGCACCCTTGCAAGACGAACTAAGACGGCTGGACCAGGATATTCGTAGCCAGCTTGCCGCTCTTGCCGAACGGGAGCGCTTACTTTCGAATCTGATGAAGTCGTTCAATGCCAAGATCGACACGTTGGCGCGCATTATGGCCTTTGAGCAAAATCCCTTGCAACCTGAGCAGTGGCATCCGGTAACACTCAGTGAAGGTGGCATCGCGTTCCCCTCTGATGACCCTTCCCTCGTCGAAGACCGGTTTATCGCCCTGCGGATGACGCTACCCCCGGAGTTTGTGCAACCCAGAGCTGTAGCGCAGATTATCTCCATTTCGGAAACCGATGGCCGACGCTGGGTGCACACGGAATTTACCACACTTGATGATGCAGACCGGCAACTCATCTCCCGGCATGTCTTACGTTGGCAGGTTCGCCGGCGCCAACAACCTTCAAGAGACTGACGGGTCTGTCACAAGTCGATTACTTTCGACGATACTCTGTAGTAATGTTCGGGTGATAATAAATTTCAGTAATTAAAACAATGATTGAGCCGGGTAAGGCCTCGTCAGTTTTTCGATAGGGCCGCCGCCAAATTGATAATTAAAGCCGGCAGATCAACACAAAAAGCAGCAGGAAAACGATTCATGAAAACGCTATCGCAGCCCAGACCGCTAAACGTAGCCCGTCCTTTGTCATTCGTCGCCGGTGCGATGGTCGCACTCGCAGCATTCACGGCAACGACGCCGGCAATCGCAGACGAAGTTCGCATCCCCGTCATGCAACAAGGCAGCGACAAACGGACAGTAAAACTGCCGGCTCACGGCGAAACGAAAGGCCAGGTCCAGAGCCATTACGGCAAGCCGCAGGGCATTAAGGGCCCTACCGGTGAACCTCCTATTACCCAGTGGTTCTTCAATGACTTCGTTGTGTACTTCGAAGGCGACCGGGTTATCCATGCCGTTCTCAAACCAAACCGCTGAAGACATCGCAGCGTATTGATATTAGGCATGCCTGCAATCGCATCTGTACATACCGCAACCACCCTGAAGTCGCTGGTATCAGACGTTCAGGCAGGTAGAATGGCGAGAATGAAGAGTCGGCGCCTTAAACGCAGGTTGGGACAATCGTCCATTAATCAGCCGCACCGGATATGGTGCGCAGTTAATACCGACCATCATTTCCCCACAATCTGAGACAACCGCCAAGCGATAAGGTGACGGTAACTTGAGTAATTTCCGCATTATGCCTGCCGAGTGGGCGCCCCAGAGTGCCGTGATGCTGACATGGCCCCATGCCGGCACTGACTGGGCTGATGTACTTGACGTTGTTGAGCCCGTGTTTGACGCAATCGCGAAAGCCGTGCTGCGCTTCCAGCACCTGATTGTGAGTTGCGAAGACGCCGATAAGGCAGCGTCTATCCAGACCGAATTGAACGACTGGGTTGTGAACCGGGGTTTTCCGGGCCGCGTCAAAACCGCAGCCGTGCCGGCAGATGATACCTGGGCCCGGGATCACGGCCCCATCACGGTGCTGGAAAACGACAAGCTGCAACTGCTGGATTTCAACTTCAATGCGTGGGGCGACAAGTTCCCATGGGCAAAGGACAATGCCATTAACCGCCAACTGGCCGAATCCGGTTTTTTTGGCGCTGCTCCGCTGCAAGATCAGGATTTTGTGCTGGAAGGCGGCTCGCTTGAGTCCGACGGCGCAGGCACGCTGCTCACAACCAGCGAGTGCCTGCTGTCTACTGCGCGCAATCCGGGCTACGATCGCTCGCAAATCGAATCCAAACTACGGGACACATTGGGCGCAAACAAGGTTTTGTGGCTCAACCACGGTTATCTCGCGGGCGATGATACTGACAGTCATATCGACACACTTGCCCGATTCTGTTCCGCCGACACGATTTGTTACGTACGCTGTGACGACCCGCAAGACGAACACTTTGACGCCCTCAACGCCATGGAGCGTGAGCTGAGCCAGTTCACCAACATTGAAGGCAAACCCTACTCGCTCGTCCCGCTGCCGTGGCCTGACGCCCATTTTGATCAAGACGGTGAGCGACTGCCGGCAACCTACGCCAATTTTCTGATAATTAATGGCGCGGTTCTGTTGCCCATCTACAACGTTCCGCAAGACGTCGAAGCGATCAGAACCATGACCGCGCTGTTCCCCGATCGGGAAATCATCCCCATCGACTGCGTTCCCCTGATTCATCAACATGGAAGCCTGCACTGTGTCACCATGCAGTTTCCAGCCGGAGTCGTGACGCTATGAGCTCAACAGGTGCCCGCCCTCTCAACGTGGCAGCCATTCAACAATCCTGTAGCGCCGACAAGCAGGAAAGCCTCGCCACCAGCGAGCGCCTGATACGTCAGGCGGCAAAAGACGGGGCTCAACTGGTCGTTCTGCAGGAACTCCACGCGACCCTCTATTTCTGCCAGAACGAAGACACAGCCACGTTTGAACTGGCTGAACCCATACCAGGGCCAACAACCGAAAGGCTATCAGCGCTGGCAAGCGAACTGCAGATCGTGCTGGTCGGTTCGGTATTCGAGCGCCGAATGAACGGGGTCTACCACAATACCGCCGTTGTCTTTGATACAGACGGCAGCATCGCCGGTACCTACAGAAAAATGCACATCCCGGATGACCCCGGCTTTTACGAAAAGTTCTACTTCACACCGGGGGATGCCAGCTTCAACGATGGCCGCAACGGCTTTACACCGATTGAAACCTCGCTCGGGAAACTGGGTGTTCTGGTGTGTTGGGACCAATGGTATCCGGAGGCCGCTCGCCTGATGGCCCTGGCCGGTGCAGAGTGCCTGATTTACCCTACCGCCATTGGCTGGGACGTCACTGACGATCAGGACGAGCAACAACGCCAACTTGAAGCTTGGGTGACGGTCCAGCGCGGCCATGCAGTCGCCAATAACCTGCCGGTGATCGCACCCAACCGCGTCGGCGTCGAGCCGGATCCCGACGGCCATAGCGATGGCATCAAGTTCTGGGGAAACAGCTTCATCTGCGGCCCCCAAGGGGAATTTCTGGCAAGAGCGGACTCGGATAACGAAGCCATTCTTCACACGACGATTGATCGCAACCGTAGCGAATCGATCAGGCGGATCTGGCCCTATTTTCGCGATCGGCGCATTGATGCCTACGGCGATATTCTTAAACGCGTGCGCGACTGATCAGGGATTCAAACCATATGAAAAAACTGATCGATGGCGTCGTCAGCCAGCTCAATACTATTTTGCTGGGCAAAGATCATCAGGTGCGACTTGCGGTCTGCTGCCTGCTTGCCCGCGGTCACCTGCTGATCGAAGACATCCCGGGCATGGGTAAAACAACCCTTTCCCACGCCATCGCCAGAGTAATGGACCTGAGCTACACCCGGATTCAGTTCACCAACGATCTGCTGCCTGCCGACGTGTTGGGTTTCTCCATGTATGACAAGGCGGCCGGCGCACTGGTGTTCCACAAAGGCCCGGTGTTTTCACAGGTTGTTCTGGCTGACGAAATCAACCGTGCCTCGCCTCGCACCCAAAGCGCCTTGCTTGAGGCGATGGAAGAGCGCCAGGTATCGATTGAAGGCGAAACTCGCCCGCTTCCAACACCATTCTTTGTCATCGCCACCCAGAACCCTCTTGAACAAGGTGGCACCTATCCGCTTCCGGAATCGCAGCTTGACCGCTTTCTGATGCGCGTAGAACTGGGCTACCCCGATCCCCGTGCCGAGCGCGCATTGCTGGAAGGCAGCGACCGGCGCGCAATGACCGATGCCATGACCCCCATGGTCAGCCAGGGAAATCTCGAGGCTCTTCAATCCGCCGTTGAAAAGGTGACCGCCAGCGACGCGCTGCTGGACTATGTGCAGCGGCTGCTAGAGCAAAGTCGCAACATGCCCGGCGTTCAGTACGGGCTGTCACCAAGGGCAGGACTGGGCCTGTTGCGCGCAGCCCGCGCCTGGGCCCTGATGGCAGGCCGGCATCACGTTCTCCCGGACGACATTCAGGCGGTGCTGCCGGCCGTTGCCCGTCACCGCCTCGAACAGGGTGAGTCTGCCAGCAGCGCTCACCGGGTTACCCAGCTTATCAATGAGGTTGCCGTATTCTAGGCGCCTGGATCTATAGCGCACCGCAATGAACGGCATAAGCCCAATCAATTCAGATAAACCTTGAGGCGTGTTATTCTCGCCCTCAATTACGCATCAGTGGGCCGTCAAGAGGCTCGCAAGACATATTCGAGAGAGACCGCATCATGAGCGAAGCAAAGCATTCACGACTGATTATTCTGGGTTCCGGGCCAGCGGGTTACACCGCCGCGGTGTACGCTGCACGAGCGAACCTGAACCCTACCCTGATCACCGGGATAGAAGTCGGCGGCCAGCTCACCACCACGACTGACGTCGATAATTGGCCTGGCGACAACGACGGCGTCCAGGGCCCGGAACTGATGCAGCGGATGCTCAAGCACGCAGAGCGGTTTGAAACCAAAGTCGTGTACGACACGATCAACGAAGCAGACCTGAACGAACGCCCGTTCCGCCTCAAGGGTGACAGCGGCGAGTATACCTGTGACGCACTTATTATCGCGACCGGCGCAACCGCCATGTATCTGGGTCTGGAATCCGAAGAGAAGTTCAAAGGCCAGGGCGTGTCAGCATGCGCCACCTGCGACGGCTTCTTCTATCGCAAACAGAAAGTGGCGGTGATTGGTGGCGGCAACACAGCAGTTGAGGAAGCGCTCTATCTTTCCAACATCGCAGACGAAGTCACACTGATTCATCGTCGCGACAAGCTGCGCTCGGAAAAAATCCTGCAGGACAAGCTGTTCGAAAAAGAAAAGAACGGCAACATCAACATTATCTGGGATCACACTCTGGATGAAGTGCTGGGCGACGGCACCGGTGTCACGGGGATTCGTATCAAGAGCACCAAATCGGACGCCACACAAGACATGGATCTTGCCGGCGTTTTCATCGCCATTGGCCACAAACCGAACACCACCCTTTTCGAAGGGCAGCTGGAAATGGAAGGCGGCTACCTGAAAATCCGCTCCGGACTGGAAGGCCTGGCTACCATGACGAGTATTCCGGGAGTATTTGCTGCTGGCGACGTCGCTGACCACGTCTATCGCCAGGCCGTCACCTCTGCTGGTTTCGGCTGCATGGCGGCGCTGGATGCAGAGCGTTTTCTGGATCAAGCTGCAGAGTAAGGCATCGATCCAACCTGGTGATTGTCCTGTCAGCGCAATGCTTGGCGGGCAATCACCAGATTGCGCCGGTCAGCCCTCACGTGTAACCAATCAACCTGATCCCTGCAACAACTGCCCGAAGTCATCTCCGGTCTCACCTTCCTTTTATTCTCATGTTACGCTTGAAGCTCTATGTCGTTCATAACCGGCCTGCACTGGAGTATACGCCTCAACGATGACTGCACTGCCCTGGCTTGATCCAGACAAGCTCTGGTTCCCTGCGCCTCAGGATGCCCTCACAGATCCGGACGGCCTGCTTGCTATTGGTGGCGATTTGTCACCGGAGCGATTGGAGGCTGCCTATCGGAGAGGAATTTTCCCCTGGTTCAGCGAAGACCAGCCGATTCTCTGGTGGTCGCCGGATCCACGCTGCGTGCTCATCCCCGGCGAAGTGCATATATCCCGGCGGTTGCGCCGCAGACTGAACCAATCGCCCTACACCATCACCATAGACCGGGATTTCAACGGCGTCATTCGAGCATGTGGGCAAACCCGGACTGAAGGCACCTGGATCACTTCAGACATGGAATCCGCTTACCGGCGCCTTCACCGCCGTGGCATCGCCCACTCATTCGAAGCATGGAACAGTGCTGGCGAACTTGTAGCCGGGCTCTATGGCGTATCGATCGGGCGCTGTTTTTTCGGTGAATCCATGTTTACTCTGGAAACCGATGCTTCCAAGATTGTCTTCGTGCACGTGGCCAACCAGCTGGCATCCTGGGGTTACACCATCATGGACTGTCAGGTCGAAAACAATCATTTGCTCAGCCTTGGCGCACGCTGTATTTCGCGTCAGCAATTTTTATCTATACTGGAAAAAGGCATTGATCAGTCGCCCGGTCAGAGTCGCTGGATTTTGGACTGGCACTGGCCCTCCGGTGGAATCGGCTAGATGCAGAGGTTCTGTCAATGAGTAGCCTCAAAACGCTGGTGTTTTTCGCAACACCGCCACATGACTGCAGCTATATCGACGGCAACGAGGCGACGACCATGTTTGTCGACCCTCGGGCGCAAGTCGACAAACGCCTGTACAGCCAACTGACAGCACTGGGATTCAGACGCAGTGGATCCCATTATTACCGCCCTCATTGCGAAAGCTGTAACGCCTGCATTCCGGTGCGGCTGGATGTTCGCGAGTTTGAAATGAACCGTTCGCAACGCCGCGTCTGGAAGAAGAACAGCGACGTCCGGTTCAGGCTCGCTCCAGCACGCTTTCGTGAAACCTACTACCAGCTATACGCAAAGTACATCGAGCAACGCCACTCGGACGGTGACATGTACCCGCCCTCGCGGGAGCAGTTCACCTCATTTCTTGTAGAAGGCGCCAATCAAAGCGAATTTCTTGAAATGTGGCTCGACGATACGCTGATCGGACTCGCAGTTGTCGATTCACTGGACGATGGCCTCTCAGCAATTTATACACTCTTCGATCCTGCCGAAGATGAACGCGGCCTGGGTACACTGGCTATTTTGTGGCAGGCGAAAGAGGCCCTCAGACGCGACACCCCCTACCTCTATCTCGGCTATTGGATCCGCGAGTGTCGCAAGATGAACTATAAAGCCAGGTTCAAGCCACTGGAGGCCTTTATAGGCGGGCGCTGGCAGCAGCTAATCGCAACAAGCGGCCATTCTGTCGCAACAGAATGAGCAAGATGGGGCTTTTTTTGCTATACGCCTATAAATCAGGCAGAATTGCGCTCATTTATTGCGGTAGGGGTCGGTAAATTTCCGCTGATATTCAGCCAGCCGACCGGGCGTTACGCGCCCCTGACTCCCAGACGACTAATTCAAAGCGTGAGGTTTTTACTGAATGGCAAAATCAGATGTCATCGAAATGGAAGGCACAATTGTAGACACCCTTCCCAACACGATGTTCCGTGTTGAACTGGCGAACGGCCATGTTGTTACAGCACACATTTCCGGCAAGATGCGCAAAAACTACATCCGTATCCTGACCGGCGACAAGGTCAAGGTTGAGCTGACACCTTATGACCTGAGCAAAGGTCGCATTGTTTACCGCGCCCGTTAACAGATTATCTGGCCTTTAGTTACCCGGCGTAAGGGTAAAGATCGGTCAACGCCCTGTTTTGCCCTGGCGTTAAACTGCCGAGGCAATAAAAAGCCCCGCTCGAACAAATCGACCGGGGCTTTTTATTGGGCGATAGCTTTTGCCAGGGCCCGAGATCGGCAATCACTGAGTAATTTATTCCCGGTCAGGCGACGAACACTCCTTCCCTCCGGGGTTGGTATAACAGCGCACCTTCCGCAAAATAGTCATCATGTCGTCATCATAAACCTGAGCAGCAAGGCGCCCGATCTCGGTTTCATTGCCATCGAGATCGATCCGGACCTCTCTCAGCATCTCCTGATACTCCAGCTTCGCCTTCTGCGGCACGTCGACCCAGCGCGACTGGGGGACAGCATCCTCATACTGCCTCACCAGTCTCATCGACTCATTGTAAAGTCGTGACATTGCCTTCCTCGACTTCTGCACAAATGCCGCATCAAATGCTCCCTGACGTGCCACCAACTGGATGGTCACCTGACCCACCGGAAACCTGACGATGCCTCCCTTGACGCCCATGCCTTTGGCCATTTCGAGCACCTCGTAAGCCGCCGCCGGAACATAGCTGATATCCGCCTGCCCGGAATTGAAGATGCCCGCGAAATTGCTGATTTTTGCAGGCACCGGAATCGCTCCGACATACTCCACCATGTGCCATGCATCATAGTGGCCTTCAAAAACCGTGATGCGCTTACCTCTTAGATCTTCGACGGTATCGATGCTTCTGTCATTTACAAACAGGTAGGCAGCGCCCATCGGTGCCACGCCTAATATCTGGTATCCGTTACCATCCATTTTGTCGCCTACTCTGGGGCTGGCCAGAATTTGAAGCAGAACCTTGAGATCCTCATAACGGGGCACAGCACCAATTGCACTGATCGAACCGGTGAATCGGTTGTAGTGACGAGCGCCCATATCCGTAACGGCTACCAGATCACAGAGACCGGCTTCAAAGTCCGCCCTCGCCCTGTCCTCATCGGTATAAGGTTTCATTTGCAGGTTTTCGCCTACCTGCAGCATTTCCCTGCGGTATGTTTTCAATGTGTTGTATACGTAACCGCTAGCGCCTGCCACATCGAACACACAGAACGCACGTGAAGGCTGCGCATGCCCCTGAACCGTCCATGTCATTGTGAGTATCAGAAGCAGATATTGCGTTCCCCTTGCCATCGTCTTGTTCCTCCGGGTTATCGTTTTTGTTGATTACCTGAACCCGCGTCACCACTGAAGCACACAAAGGGCGAGGTATAGTCGGAACGATCCCAGAGCCAAGACCTAAACAAATTGACCTGACATTGATTCTTCTCGAGGCAAATCTGCAATTCAGCGCTCAAACCCGCGGTTTCAGGGAGTGCTCGCTTAGGAACCAGAAATAACGGAGGGGAAAACAAGGGTGAGATTGGCACTTAATGACATAACAGCTAGTAGCAATGAAGTGCCGGGATTCATAGAACCGGTATAGGAATCCCGGCCCGCGCCCTCGTGAGGGAAGCGGGCCGGTAAGTCAGTACAACAGCGTCCGATCAGATTGCTTCAGCAGGCTCATCTTCATACTTGAAGACAAGCTCATCGCCTTCAAGATGAATATTAACCTCGCCACCGCTCTCTGCCAGCGAACCGAACAGAATCTGCTCGGCCAGCGGCCGCTTGATCTTGTCCTGAATCAGGCGCGACATCGGGCGGGCGCCCATTGTCGAGTCATAGCCCTTGTCCGCCAGCCAGCGCTTGGCATCCATATCCACATGCAGCACCACGCGCTTCTCATCAAGCTGAGCCTGCAATTCGGTCAGGAACTTGTCGACCACATGAGTGATCGTGTCGCGCTGGAGATCCTCGAACTGAATGATGCCATCGAGACGGTTACGGAACTCCGGCGTGAAGGTCTTGGTAATGATCTCCATACCATCAGTGCTGTGGTCCTGCTCGCTGAAACCAATTGAGCGGCGGCTCATACTTTCCGCGCCCGCGTTGGTTGTCATCACCAGTATAACGTGCCGGAAATCAGCTTTGCGCCCATTGTTATCGGTCAGCGTACCGTGGTCCATCACCTGCAGAAGCAAGTTGAAGACTTCGGGGTGTGCCTTCTCGATCTCATCCAGCAGGAGCACGCAGTGCGGCTGCTTGTTAACAGCCTCGGTCAGCAAGCCCCCCTGATCAAACCCGACGTACCCCGGGGGCGCACCGATCAGGCGCGATACCGTGTGGCGCTCCATGTACTCTGACATGTCAAAGCGGACAAGCTCGATTCCCAACACCTTCGACAGTTGCCGCGTTACTTCTGTTTTACCGACACCGGTAGGTCCGGCAAACAGGAAGGCCCCTTCCGGTTTTTCAGGCGACTTGAGACCGGCTCGCGCCAACTTGATCGCCGTCGACAGGGATTCGATCGCCCGATCCTGACCGAATACCACCATCTTGAGATCGCGCTCCATATTGCGGAGCAGATCCTTGTCGCTGGTAGACACGTTTTTTGGCGGAATGCGGGCAATCGTTGCGACCACATCCTCAATTGAGGAGACGCCGATCACCTTGCGACGCTTGTTGCCCGGCAACAACTGCTGCCGAGCCCCCGCCTCATCAATCACGTCAATGGCCTTGTCAGGCAGGTGACGATCCGTGATGTAACGATCAGCCAGTTCAGCGGCTACGCGCAACGCTTTGTCGGTATACTTCAGATCATGATGCTTCTCAAAGTGGGACTTCAGACCCCGTAGAATCTGATAGGTGTCTTCCACGCTTGGCTCATTCACATCAATCTTCTGGAAGCGGCGCGCCAAAGCACTATCCTTCTCGAAGATACCCCGGAATTCCTGGAACGTGGTTGAGCCAATACACCGGATATCGCCTGAACTCAGGAGCGGCTTGAGCAGGTTGGACGCATCCATAACCCCACCGGAAGCCGAGCCGGCACCGATAATGGTGTGAATCTCATCGATGAACAGAATAGAGTGATCTTCTTTCTTAAGATCAGCCAGCAACCCCTTGAATCGTTTCTCAAAATCACCACGATACTTGGTACCTGCCAGCAGCGCACCCAGATCCAGTGAGTAGACTACGGCATCCGAGATAACATCCGGCACCTGGCCGTCAACGATGCGTTTGGCAAGCCCTTCAGCAATGGCCGTTTTACCGACACCGGCCTCACCGACCAGCAACGGGTTATTTTTGCGTCGACGCACCAGTATCTGTACGACACGCTCCACCTCGTGCTCGCGCCCGATCAACGGGTCGATCCGACCCTGGCGAGCCTGCTCGTTCAGGTTTGTCGCATAGCTTTCGAGAGGCTTGGACGATGTGCCATCTTCGCTGACTTCTTCCTGGGGCTGCTCAACACCTTCCTGCTCATCTGCACCTTGCAGACGGGAAATGCCGTGGGAAACGAAGTTGACGACGTCAATGCGTGCAATGCTCTGCTTCTTCAGAACATAAACCGCCTGACTTTCCTGTTCACTGAAAATGGCAACCAGCACATTGGCACCGGTCACCTCTTTCTTCCCGGATGACTGAACATGGAACACTGCGCGCTGAAGCACACGCTGAAAGCCCAATGTGGGCTGTGTTTCACGTTCACTGTCATTATGGGGAATCAGTGGGGTTGTTGAATCAACGAACTCCAGGAGATCCTCCTGCAGTCCCTGCAGATCTGCACCACAAGCCTTAAGGACACCAATCGCAGAATCATTGTCGAGCAGAGCGAGCAGTAAGTGCTCTACCGTCATGAATTCGTGGCGCTTGTCCCGGGCACTTTTAAACGCTGCATTCAGCGTAATTTCCAGATCTTTGCTTAACATGGGCCACCCCAGCGTCTATCAGTCCGCACGTTCAATCTCACAAAGCAGTGGGTGTTCACATTCCGAAGAATACTGATTCACCTGTGCCGCCTTGGTCTCCGCGATATCGCGGGTATACACACCACATACGGCCTTTCCCTGCGTATGGACGAGCAACATCACCTGCGTCGCTTTTTCTTCATTCATTCCGAAGAATGTCATCAACACTTCAACTACAAAGTCCATCGGCGTGTAGTCGTCGTTGAGGAGCAGTACCCTGAAGCGCGCAGGGCGTTTCAGGGCAGGTTTTTCCGGAGATACTGCCAAACCGTCCTCACGGCCAGGCTCGTGATCTTCCCCTCCCTGACTTAATACTAGTAGAGAATTTTCGATGTTCCGCATGCTTCTTTACCGGATTTTAGATTCGCAGGGATTTGAGTAGTTCCATTCCCTGATTAAACGTGGTTCCCCGTGATGCTGTTTTCAAGACACAGGCACAATAAAAACTGCACAACCCGCAGGATTCGTAAAAACAGGGGCCTGTATCCATATTAACGCCTAGCCCACCCTCACAACCAGCGTTGTTGCGAATGAAAATATCGCAAAACGCTACGAGTACCGCCGACACCCGACCGCGAATAATTTAAAACCTGAAGGCACAATTCACCTCACAGAAATGCCTGTTTTGACCCGATTTTCAACCACCCGTGAGCACCCGCAACAGTTTTGCAGCGCCCTCTATTGACTCTGTGCGAATATTGGTCAAGAGTACAAGATGTAATGTGAAATTATGTCAACTGCGGTGCCGACCTTGCCTTCGGCCCGTTGCCAATGAATTTTAAAAGCAATAATAAGACGAGCAGGAAAACAAGGGAGTGGATCATGCCTCAAGGCAAAGTGAAGTGGTTTAATAATGCCAAGGGTTATGGCTTTATTATTGAAGATGGCGGCAACGAAGACCTGTTCGCCCATTTCTCAGCAGTCCAGATGGAAGGCTACAAGACATTGAAGGCCGGACAGACGGTCAGCTTTGACAAGAAGCCCAGTGACAAAGGCACCCATGCGGTGAACATCGTTCCACTGGATCGCCTTGAGAAACGTGAGCCGTCACACAGTGACGCGAGCAGTTCCGATGCCGAATCGGAGCTATCAGAGGGCGCATCAGGACCAACACTCCGCGCTGCCCACGGCTGACAATCTCAAACGCAACACCATGCGAATGCTCATGCCAGATTACGGACGCCAAAGCACACTCAGCCGATGGCGTTAACAGGATCCGGCGATTCCCGGAGCGCGTAAGCACGCTCTGAAACCGGCAAAGAAGGCAACAAAGGTTCTACACGAACCCAATTTTACTGCCTGACACACAATCACTGCCGGTTCTTCTATAACATATCCCGAATACAGTAGAGCGGCGCCCACGAGGCGCCGTTTTTTCTTGTAGTATCAATGATACCCTACGCCCTGTTTCATCCGCCTGGTTGTCGCAGTATTCGAATGACCACCTGTGCCGAAGCCTTTGATATACGTGATAATCAGCTGACTTACCTTTCTTAAAGACGCGATATGGCCCGACTTATACTGCTCAACAAACCGTTCAACTGCCTCTGCCAGTTTACGGATGACCGTGGCCGCTCCACCCTTGCAGATTTTATTCGAACTCCCGGCGTCTATCCTGCGGGCAGACTTGATTACGATTCAGAGGGGCTCCTGCTGCTCACGGATACCGGCGCCCTGCAACACCGTATCGCTTCGCCGCAGCTTAAGATGTCCAAGACATACTGGGTTCAGGTTGAAGGCGATATTTCCGACGAGGCCCTGTCTCGGCTATCTTCAGGTGTCGATCTCAAGGATGGCCCAACCCGGCCAGCCAAAGCACGGCGCCTGAGCGCTCCGGATCTCTGGCCCCGCAACCCGCCGGTCAGGCAACGGCAAAACATTCCGACCAGCTGGCTTGAACTGACCATTACCGAAGGCCGTAACCGGCAGGTGCGCCGAATGACCGCCGCCGTCGGGTTCCCCACTTTGCGGCTGATTCGACAGCGTATCGGCGACTGGTCGCTCGACGACCTTAAACCGGGCGAAAGCCGGACGGTCGATGTGTACATGCCATCCGCACCGGCAAAACCTGCCAAACGTGGCAAACCGGCGAACAAAAGCGGATCCTTCAAAGGAAAGCGAAAATGACCTGGAAACCCCACGCCACAGTTGCAGTCGTCGTTGAACAGGATGGTCGATTTCTGATGGTTGAAGAACACAGCGATGGCCGGGTGGTCTATAACCAGCCGGCAGGTCACATCGAACAGCATGAATCCATTCTCAATGCCGCCCGCAGGGAAACCCTGGAAGAATCCGGTTGGCAAGTTGAGCCCACTGACTTCATGGGGCTCTACACCTTTGAGGCCCCCAACGGCGCGACCTACTATCGTCTGTGCTTCGCAGCCAAAGCCATCGAGCACATCAGTGATACTCTCGACGACGATATTATTGCCGCCCACTGGCTGAGCTACGACGAGATTTGCAAGCGTCGACAAGAGCTCCGCAGCCCTCTAGTCATCAATTGTATCGACGACTATCTGGCAGGGAAGCGCTACCCGCTTGAAATCATCACGGACAAGATCGGCATGGACGCAAACTAAGACCACCCTGCCCGATCCTGGCTGCAAAACTACGGATCACCCTGGGGCGGCAAAGCTGATAGAATGCTGCCAAATTCTGCCTCGATTCCGTTATTTTTTATGAGCACCAATACGACTGACTCCGGAAACTCTCCTCGCGTTATCGTCGGCATGTCCGGCGGTGTCGATTCCTCCGTTGCTGCCCTGCTGTTGCTGAAGCAAGGCTATGCAGTGGAAGGCTTGTTCATGAAAAACTGGGATGAAGACGACGGCACAGAGTACTGCACTGCAATGACGGATCTTGCAGATGCACAGGCCGTCGCTGACAGCATTGGTATCACCTTACACACCGCCAGTTTTGCTGCGGAATACTGGGACCGGGTGTTTGAGCACTTTCTTGAAGAATACCGCGCTGGCCGCACGCCCAACCCGGACATCCTGTGCAATAAAGAAGTAAAGTTCAGGGCCTTCCTCGACTACGCGATCACCCTGGGTGCTGATTACATAGCAACCGGCCATTACGCACGCAGACAGCTCACCGAGTCCGGTGAAGCCCAACTACTGAAGGGGCTCGACGCCAATAAGGACCAGAGCTATTTCCTGCACGCGGTATCGGGTGACCGTATCGCCCGGACCCTTTTCCCGGTGGGCGAAATCGAAAAAACCGAAGTCCGCGCCATCGCCGAAGAAGCCGGCCTGGTGACCCACGACAAAAAAGATTCAACCGGCATTTGTTTCATCGGAGAGCGCAAGTTCCGTGACTTCCTGAAACAATATATCCCGGCTCAGCCAGGCAATATCGAGACACCGGAGGGCCAGGTCATCGGCCGCCATCAAGGCTTGATGTACCACACCATAGGCCAGCGCCAGGGCCTCGGCATCGGTGGGCTTAGCAACTTCAACGACGACCCCTGGTACGTTGCCGAGAAAGACCTCGATCGCAACATACTGGTCGCGGTGCAAGGCAAACAGCATCCACTGCTGTTTTCCCGTGGTCTAATCAGCGGCCCTGTCGACTGGGTGTCGGGCAAAGCACCGGCGCAGGAATTCCGCTGCCATGCCAAGACCCGCTATCGCCAGCCTGACCAGGCTTGCACTGTAACGGTGACTGAAGTGGGTTGTCGGGTTGTGTTCGACGACGCCCAGCGCGCAGTAACGCCCGGCCAATCGGTCGTATTCTACGATGGCGACAACTGTCTCGGTGGCGGCGTGATCGAGACGACGTGGCGCGATGAGTCCGCTGCGGTCCCGACGGCAACGTCGGCCTGACACCAAATCTGGCAGCCCAACCCGGCTCTAATAAATTCAATCAGGCTACACCAAGTGAGGTAACGTTGAGTCGCTCCCTAGAAGAACAAACGCTGGCACTAGCTGGCATTTTCCAGGCTGCCGCATTGGTTCAGCAACTGGCTCATCGAGGCCAGTGTGCGCCCTCAACTCTGGAAACCTCTATAGGCTCCCTGTTTGCGACCAACCCACCCACCACACTCAGTGTTTTTGGCGAACTGAAGGATTTGCGTGAAGGCCTGTCGGTTGTGAGCAAGCTGCTGCAAACCCAGAGCGGCCAGCAGGACATCGAGATCCTGCGCTACGCCCTGAACCTGATTCACCTGGAAGCGAAGCTGCGCAAACAGCCCGATATGATCGATATACTCGGCAGTCGTATCAAGCAGGCCAGGCACACGGCGGATCACTTCGGCTTCAGCCACATCAACCTGATTAATAACCTGGCGTCAGTCTACACCGATACCATCAGCACCTTCCGCCTGCGCATTCAGGTCACCGGTGACCCCAATCACTTGCGCACCGAAGAAACTGCAGCGCGCGTGAGAGCGTTGTTGCTGGCCGGCATTCGCTCTGCCGTATTGTGGCACCAGACTGGCGGGCGACGCTGGCATCTGGTGTTTTATCGCAAGCGGGTTGTGGAATGTGCCCGGCGTCTGTCTGAGCAAGCCAACCAGTCCGTCTTCCACTGATCGGTTTTCCACTGATTCCCGGCCCCAACTGGTGTATCCTATAGCCCATTTTAAAGAGGGTATTGCAAAACGACCGCGCTCGACCAAGCTGCGCTGAAAATCCGTTCAGAATGCGCATTTACTTAACGTAAACTGCGCTTTTCGCGAATTTTCGCCTTGCCTGACCGTCGCTCGCGACGCTTTGCAACACCCTCTCAAACTTGATGGCGCCGCCCCGCGAGCCCGCAACTGGCGTCACTGGTATTGTCCAACTGCTCCAGCGCATGAATTGAGAGGTTTCTGATGGAATTGACTGCCCTGACCGCTATTTCACCGGTCGACGGCCGGTATGGCGAAAAAGTCCGCGTATTTCGCGAAATTTTCAGCGAATACGGCCTGATCAGAAACCGGGTGAAGGTCGAAGTCCGCTGGCTTCAGCAACTGGCAGCACACCCTGAAATTGCCGAGGTTCCGGCACTGTCTGACCAGGCCAATGCCGTGCTCGACCAGCTGGTGGATCAGTTCAGCCTGGCAGACGCCGAGCGCATCAAGACTATCGAGCGCACCACCAATCACGACGTAAAAGCTGTCGAGTACTTCATTAAAGAGAAAATCGCCGACACGCCCGAGCTCCAGGCCGTCACAGAGTTTGTGCATTTCGCCTGCACCTCGGAAGACATCAACAACCTGTCTCACGGCTTGATGCTGAGCGAAGGTCTGGAGCTCGGCATGTTACCGGCGATGAACCGCATCATTGCGCGCATCACCGAACTGGCTCACGCGCATGCCGCTCAGCCCATGCTCTCGCGTACACACGGCCAGACAGCCTCGCCCTCAACCGTGGGCAAGGAATTCGCAAACGTTGTTCACCGCCTGCGGCGTCAGGTGGAGCAGATCAAGCGAGTCGAAATCCTGGGTAAGATCAATGGCGCAGTCGGCAATTACAATGCCCACATGTCCGCCTACCCCGCGATTGACTGGGCAGCGAACGCAGAAGCTTTCGTAACATCCCTCGGCCTGAGCTGGAATCCTTACACCACTCAGATCGAACCACACGACTATATTGCCGAGCTTTATGATGCCGTTTCCCGCTTCAATACCATCCTGATTGATCTCGACCGGGATGTCTGGGGCTACATTTCACTCGGTTACTTCAAGCAGAAAACGGTTGAAGGCGAAGTTGGCTCATCCACTATGCCTCACAAGGTCAACCCGATTGACTTTGAAAACTCCGAAGGCAACCTCGGCATCGCCAACGCCATACTGGGTCACCTGTCTGCCAAACTCCCCGTCTCCCGCTGGCAGCGCGACCTGACCGATTCCACTGTATTGCGGAATCTGGGTGTTGGTTTTGCACACAGCCTGATTGCCTACGAATCAACATTGAAAGGCCTTGGCAAGCTGGAGTTGAATTCCAGCCGACTGGACGCCGATCTTGATCAGGCCTGGGAAGTGCTGGCAGAACCCATTCAGACCGTCATGCGCCGGTACAACATCGAAAAGCCCTATGAAAAACTGAAAGAGCTGACGCGCGGAAAAGCCATGACGCCAGAAGTTATTCAGGATTTCGTGCGCACACTCGATATGCCGCAAGCCGGTAAAGACGAATTGCTCGCACTGACGCCTGCCAATTACATCGGTAATGCTACCGATCAGGCGAAGTCAATCTGATATGCAAATCCCAGGTGGACTCGACGCAGCTGAGTTTCTGCGTGACTACTGGCAGAAAAAGCCGCTGATCATCCGACAGGCCTTTCCGGATATGGAAAGCCCTGTTTCTCCCGACGAACTGGCCGGGCTCGCCTGTGAGCCCTCGGTTGAATCGCGAATCGTCATTGAGGATGACGACGGAAAGCCGTGGCAGCTTGAGAATGGCCCGTTTGAGGCAGATCGCTTTCAGTCATTACCTGAAACGCACTGGACCTTGCTGGTTCAGGGGCTTGATCACTGGGTGCCGGATCTTGCGCCACTGCTCGACCGGTTCCGTTTTGTGCCCAACTGGCGACTGGACGACATCATGGCCAGCTTTGCGCCAGAAGGCGGCAGCGTCGGCCCACATTATGATCAGTATGATGTGTTCCTGCTGCAGGCTGAGGGCCGGCGGGAATGGCACTACGGTGGTCACTGTGACGAGAAGTCTGCGCGGGTCGACGGCACACCCCTGCGCATTCTTCGGGACTGGCAACCTGAGCATACCTACACGCTTGAACCGGGCGATATGCTCTATATTCCACCGGGGGTTGGCCATCATGGCATTGCGCGCGGCGACTGCATCACGCTTTCCGTAGGATTTCGCGCACCGAGCCACGACGATATACTGACCGGCTTCAGCGATTTCCTGTGTAATCTGCCTGGCGCCGAGCAATTGCTCCGCGACCCTGACCTCGTTCCCCAGGAGAACCCGGGCGAGATCAGTGCGACAGCATTGGATAAAGTTGCGGATATCGTGAACGCTGCCCTTGGTAACCGCGAACAACTTGCACTCTGGCTGGGCCAGTACTCCACAGCGCCCAAGAACAGTGAGATTGTCTCACCTCCGGAAGAAGTCTATACAGCAGAGGATTTGCGGGACGCTCTGAATGACGGCGAGCAGCTTCGCTGGAACGAAGGCTCCCGATTCGCCTATCATGACTTTGATGGCGCAACAGCGCTATTCGTCGATGGCGAGCGCTTCGTTCTCAAGGGAGACGCCAAACGGATCGCGCCCCTGCTGTGTGCCGGCCATAGGCCTGATCCACAGCAAATGACGCTGATGGCAGAAGACCAGGCACTTTCCGGCCTGCTGGTCACACTCATCAATCAGGGAAGCCTGTATCTGGAATGCGACTGAAGATCCGCAAATACAGCTGGCAACTGGCGCCCTCGGCCGTCAGGGAGATCCGTCAGGCCGTCTTTATTGACGAACAGGCAGTGCCTGCAGAGCTGGAGTGGGATGATACCGATGAAATATCGGATCACTATATCGGCCTGACCCCGGACAACACGCCGGTTGCAGTCGCGCGGCTAGCTCCCTCCATTACAGATGCTGCCCATATCGGGCGGATGGCGATTCTCAAGGACTTTCGGGGAATGGGGCTCGGTGAGCAGATGCTGCGGCACGTGATCGCTGACGCTGCGCCGGAGTTCGACAGCCTTTACCTGAGTGCCCAGCAATACGCAGTACCGTTTTATCAACGGGCCGGGTTCCATGTTTGCTCCCTGCCCTATGATGACGCCGGCATACCACATCTTGCTATGCGCTGCTTCGCTGCCAGGCAAGTTCTTGCAAACGTTGGTGGCGCATCAATGCCCACAATTGCCGGGGAAGACAGCAACACCTGGCACTTCTCCAGCGAAACGGATCTTTGCGACCTGACCGACACACTGGCAGGCCAGGCCCGGCAACGCCTATGGATCTACGAACGGCACCTCAGCCATGAGATTTACGATCGCAAGCGCTTGCGGGACCTGATCTCGGACCTTGCCCGAAGCCATCGCAATGCTGAAATTCGAATACTGATCCATGACGACAAACCGCTGGTGCAACGCCGGCATCAGTTGGTCGAACTGATGCGGCGTCTACCCAGTAAGATCGAGCTACGCCTGGTGAATCCGGATTACCCTGTGGAAACCCAGGCCTTTTCGATAGGCGACAGGGAAAGCGTCAGCTACCGACACTCTCTGGATAGCCCTGTTGGCTGGACGCGATTCAACGATACCGGGCGGGCGAAGCTACAGAGCGAGGCATTCCAGCGCATGTGGGATAGCGCGCGTCCTTCGGTTGAACTGCGCGAACTTCCGATTTAACGCCAGCCTCCGCACCAGCTGTCGATCAGTGATCCTGCCCTTCGAATGGCCGACCAAACTCGGCAAACTCCGCATCCACTTCAGCAGCAACATCCATGATCAGACGTCGTAACCACTGATGATCAGGGTTGTGCTGAAGTAATGGACTCCAGGCCATTTTCAATTCAAATGGCGGAATCTTGAACGGCGGAACCTTCACCACCAGTTGCGCGTTGTGTCGCTGAAGCCAGGCCGCTCGGCTGGGCAGCGTCGCAATCAAATCATGCTGCTCTGCCAGCAGCATTGCGACCTGATAGTGACGGGTGAATACAGAGATATTTCGCTTACGCCCCATCAGAGTGAGCGCTTCATCCACCCAGCCCAAACGCTGCACATCCTTTGGATTCACCCCGACCCCCACACCGAAACCCGTTTTGCTGACCCAGATGTGACTGGCATCCAGATAGGTATCGAGAGTAAACGGCTCACTCAGGATTGGGTTGTGCGCGTTCATCAGGCAGGCAAAGTACTCGGTCCACAAGGTTTTCTGGTGGAAGGACTGGGGCAAGGTATCAAACCGGTTGATCGCCATATCGAGGCGCCCCTGCTCCACGTCAAGAAAGCTCACGTCGCTGGGGGTCAATACATCCAGGGTGACATACGGCGCTTCCTGACGGATGCGGCGCAAAACCCGGGGCATCAGGCAGGACTCAGCGTAATCACTCGCCATAATCCGGAATACACGCTGACTCTCATCAGCCGCAAACTCTGACTTGGCCTGCACCGCACGTTCGATATCCGCGACTATATTACGCACCAGGGGCTTCAGCTCCAGCGCGCGTTCGGTAGCGGTCATCCCCTCGCTGGTCCGCACCAGCAAAGGATCGCCGAACAAATCGCGTAGTCGCCGAAGGCCGTTACTCATTGCGGGCTGAGTGATCCCCAGATGATTCGCTGCCTTGGTGACATTTTTTTCGCGTAAAAGCACATCAAGGTAGACCAACAGGTTCAGGTCAACACGTGAAATATCCATCCGTTCTCCTTGTGTGGTCTGATCACCAGGGCAGAAATATAGCGCGCAGTCTACCATTCATGGAATAAATAAAGGAAAGGATCAACATCAACGGAATGAATTGAAAGAAGAACGGCCACAGACCTCTATCACATACAAAGCTAAGTCATTGTCTTATACACACAACTTAACCCTTTGAGACAGATGATTGGGCTATACTCTGCAGGGATAGTCGCGTAATACGTCACCGGCGCTGGAATCGAATAGCATAAGGGTTGTTTGCTGGCTTATGAACACCACTACCATCGTTATATTTTTTGCGGTCATCGTTCTCGTATCGATCGCCATCATTGTCATCTCCCAGTTCAGGGAAAAGGCCAAAATCGAGCGCGCGCGTACCGTAAAAGCGCTTGAAGACAGTTATTATCTTACCCAACGATTGTTATCGGAGCTGCCCCCGCAATACCTGTCCCGCGACCTCAAGCTGGTCATTCTCATGCGGGCCGAAGACATCTGCAAGGAACTCCAGGCGCTTAAAACAGCGCAACCAGTCGACCAATGGCAAAGCCAGATCAAGGCAACCCGCCAGCGCATCGAAGATGGCGCCGACGAACAATCTCCTCAGCGTATTGATACACCGCAACGCTGCAGCGACGTTAAACAACTGCTCCAGTCGTTGTTCAAGCTGATCGAACGCCAGCAAAAGAAGGGACGCATTGAAAAAAGCCTGGCCCGCAAGCTTATGAGCCTGGTGCTGTTTCTTATTCACAAAACACAGGCGGATTTGCTTATCAGCCAGGCCCGCGATCTGATTCGCAATAACGAGCTTCGTAAGGCCATTCATTGCTACCATCTGGCATCAACAGAGTTGGGTAAAATCAAAGATCACCCGATGGCCGTCAAATCGATAAAAAGCTATCGCATGCGGATCAAGGAACTGGAAGGCACGCTGGCAGGTAATGCTCCGCAAAAATCTGACGAAGAACAGCAGCGGCTCGATAAAGAGTGGGATTCGTTTGCCCACGAAGAAGAATGGAAGAAAAAAGCGGATTACGACGATTAATTCGCGACGCCATAATACAGGGATAGTTTGATTTGTGAGTGCTCCTTTTACCAAGCGCCTTTCATTTCGCCTGACGCGTAACACCGTTTTGCTCGCGATGCTGCTAGGTATCGTGCTGAATATGGCACAAGTGACTCTGGACTTCTTCAATGCCCGAAAGAGCATGGACGATGAAATCCGGGCGCTTATGGATATCAGTTACAGCCCGGCATCCCAGATCGCCTATAACATCGATACCCGCCTGGCAAAAGAGTTGCTCGATGGACTACTGCGCCATCCCGCTATCGTTGAAGCCCGGATTGTCGACCCGGACGATCGCATACTGGCGTCTTCAACCCGCACCTCCAACGAATCCCGCTACCGCATGCTCAGCGACGCCCTCTTCGGGAACGAGCGCGAATATTCCGAAAGCCTGCGAGTGCCGCAGCTTGACGACATACCGCTCGGGCGACTCGAGGTGCGCATTGACACCTACTATTACGGCACCGCCTTTCTCAGCCGCGCTGCCAACACGCTTATCAGCGGATTTATCAAAAGCCTGATTCTCAGCATCATATTATTGTTTATTTTCTATTTCGTACTGACAAAGCCTCTGTTGCGGGTTATCGAAGCCCTGCAAGAGGTTGAGCCTGAAGCGCCGGAGAAGGTCCGGCTGCCAATCCCCAAGCACCACCAGGAAGATGAAATCGGGCTGATGGTCACGATTATCAACCACCACCTGGATACCATCGACAGCAGCCTTGATCAGGTGCGGCACACCGAATCCCAGATGAAGCACTACTCGTCGCAACTTGAGCGGGAAGTCGACGACCGAACACGGGAAATATCCGACAAAAACGAAGCACTGCAACGGGGTAACCGGGCGCTCATACGCGCCAAGGAAGATGCGGTTCATCGGGCGCGCAGCAGAGCCAACTTCCTTGCCAGCATGAGCCACGAAATCCGCACGCCACTTAACGGCGTGCTGGGCATGCTCAGCCTGGCACTTGAAGGCGAGCTTGAGCCGAGTCAGCGAAACCGGCTCGACATTGCACTCAACGCCGGCCAAAGCCTGCTCAACCTCCTTAACGACATTCTGGACATTTCCAAGGTGGAAGCTGGCAAGCTTAACCTCGAGAGCATCGAATTCAGTCTGCGGGATGTGATCGAAGAATGCGCCACTCTGCTAAGCCAGCAGGCCCGACACAAACACGTTGAACTGGTTATCGATCTCGACCCTGCACTTCCGGATATTTTCCAAGGCGACCCTACACGGGTCCGTCAGATCATCAACAACCTGCTGGGCAACGGCATCAAATTTACTGAAACCGGCGAAGTACGGATCAGGGCCAAAAGCGACAAAACCGAAACGCGAATCGATATCATCGACACGGGCATCGGCATGGCTGAAGAATCTCTGCGCCGGATTTTCTCGCCGTTCTCGCAGGCCAATGCAGACACGACCCGCCGATACGGTGGCACGGGGCTGGGCCTGACATTATGCCGGCAACTTGTTGAAAGAATGCACGGCCAGATTACGGTTGAATCCCGGGAGAACAAAGGCACTCACTTTACCGTTATCCTGCCTCTACCGGTGCGATCACAGGCCAAGCGCGCGGTCTTTGAATCAGAACGCTTGCGACAAGCCGGCATTGTGCTCGACATGAACCACGCCAATCCACATCGACTGCCACTCGAACGGCAGCTCCAGTTCTGGAATATTCCGGTTCAGGCATCCAGTGAAGCGCTTGACCGCGATAACCCTATTCACAGCGCTGCTTATCTGTGTGACACAGCAGACTGGATGCGGGGCAAGCTGACTGACATTCCGCTTCCCTGCCCGCTTGTTTTAATTGGCGAGCCCGCCGAATCCATCAAGCCGGTATCGGGCCGTCCGATGCAGGTTATTTCACTGCCATTGAGGCGGGAACAGGTTGAAACTGTACTTCAGTCGGCCACGAGCACACGCCAGCCATCAAAAGAACCAACCCAAACCCCGAACGGCGAGAGAACGAGCAATCGCGCGCTCGACATCCTTCTGGTAGAGGACAACCGCGTTAACCAGATCGTAGCGAGTAGCATGCTACGGAAATTGGGTTACCGGGTAGATCTGGCAGAGAACGGTGAGCGAGCGATTTCAGCCCTGAAGCAGAAAACCTACGACGTGGTGTTGATGGACTGCCAGATGCCAGTACTTGATGGTTATGAAGCAACACAACGTATCCGGCAGAATCCGGAGTGGGCATCACTGCCTATTATCGCCGTCACCGCAAATGTCATGCAGGGTGACAAAGACGATTGCCTGACAGCCGGCATGAATGATTACATCACCAAGCCCTACAACAAGCATGAACTGCAGGCGATGATCGAACACTGGGCTGCGGCAGGTGACTCCTCTCAGGAGAACTGATCCAGTAACAGCCTCAAATTGCGCCTGAGTTGATCAGCCTGCTCTACATCCAGACCACTCCGGCACAGCATGTCACCGGGTACTGTCAGCGCTTGCGTACGGAGCTGCTGGCCGTCCGGCGTCAAGGCGACATCCACAACCCGCTCATCGGTTTCCCTGCGACGCCGGGTGACCAGGCCCCGATGCTCCAATCGCTTGAGCAAGGGGGTCAAAGTGCCTGAGTCCAGCCTCAGGCGCTCACCAATGCTTGATACCGTCACAGTCGGAGCGCCTTCGGCAGATTGCCCCTGAGCCTCCCACAGCACCAACATTACCAAGTATTGCGGATAGGTCAGGCCCAGCGCATCCAACAGCGGACGATATAGAGAGGTCATGGCCCTGTTTGCAGCGTACAACGCAAAACAGACCTGATTATCCAGCGCGAGAGGATCGGTATTCATCACGATGGACTAGAGCAATGCTTCGATGTCAGCACGAATGGCCTCAGGCTTTGCCGTTGGCGGATAACGCTTGACGACTTTCCCGTTACCATCGACCAGAAACTTGGTGAAGTTCCATTTGATTTTTTCTGATCCCATCAAGCCCTTTGCCTGGCTCTTCAAAAAAGCATAGAGAGGATGCGTGTCAGGACCGTTCACTTCAATTTTGGCAAACATCGGAAAATCGACGCCGTAATTCAGGCTGCAGAATTGGCTGATTTCATCGTTGTTACCCGGGTCCTGGCTCATGAACTGGTTGCACGGAAAACCCAGCACTTCAAAAGCATCGCCACCCAGGTCCTTGTGCAAGGTTTGCAGCCCCTCAAACTGCGGCGTGAATCCGCATTTGCTGGCTGTATTGACGATCAGCAGGGTTTTGCCCTTGTACTCCGCCAATGTGTGGGTCTCGCCTTTGATGTCTTGTACTTCAATATCGTAAAGGTTCTGTGCTGTCATGCTGTGCCCTCCTCGGCCTGTAGTATCCGGTATTCCACAATGCAGCCAGTATCCGTCAAATTTAAATTTGTTACAAACAAATTGTGCACAACTTAATTTAGGGGCGCCGAGTTAGATACCGTGACGCCCTTCAGGCATCAGTTTACTGTCAGCGACAAAATCCTGCTGATATGCGCCAGCGGACGGCCAGATTGTGCTTGCCATTCCATAAACGCCGCATTAACGCGCTCGCGATCAGCCTTTCGGGTCGGCTTGTCATCAATTGCATCACTCGCGATCAGTGCAGTGATAACGTCATCCGTCAGCTGGAACGTGTCCCGCCCCGCCAATCGCAAAAAACGCGCTCCCGAATGGCCGCCCATCCGCTCAAAGTGTTTTTTAAGATACGCCCATAACCCAAACAGATCCGCGTCGGGCCAGCTGGCGAGAAAACGACCGAAACCATCATTTTCCCGACTGATATCCAGCATTCGGGCCGCATTGGTTGGTATCGTGCGCAGCTTGCCCCAATGGCGAATCAAAGCAGGATTCTGCATCGCTTTTTCTAGCTGCTCTTCCGAAAGCAGCATCAGCTTCTCCGGCTCGAATGACCAGAACCACTCCTCAAATACGGGCCATCGATCATTAATGACGCTGTGACGCATGCCGGCCTGAAAAATTCTCCGCGTCATCACGGATAGGAAGTATCGATCGGGCAGTGCGATCAATTCACTCTCCGAGCGCACGGCTGGCATCAGGCCTTGCAGAGCTTCCAGGCTCCCAAGGCGCGCCACTGCGCGATCTTCAATCACATTAAATGCGAGCATATCGGCTTAACTCCGGGGAAATGCCCCTACGCTATGAGGTCAATTTCAGGCATTGTGCCACTATTCATCACATTTGATCGCACTTGATCACAACGCGCCACTTCCTACCCACGTAACCCTTTGGATAGAATAGGGGTTTGACCCAAGCCGAAGCAGGAACCCTCAGCTCATGCAGAATTACAAGAAGTCCGCCAAACTGGAGAACGTATGTTACGAAATTCGTGGTCCGGTTCTGCGAGCGGCGCGTCAGCTGGAGGAAGAAGGTCACAGAGTGCTGAAGCTGAACATCGGTAATCCCGCTGCTTTTGAGCTCGACGTTCCAGAAGAGATTCAGCAGGACGTGATTTCAAACATGTCAGCCGCTCAAGGCTACGTGGAATCCAAAGGCCTGTTCTCGGCCCGTAAAGCGGTCATGCATTATTGTCAGCAACGCGGCATAGACAAAGTGGATATCGACGATATCTACCTTGGCAATGGCGTCAGTGAGCTTATCGTGCTTTCAATGCAGGCGCTTCTGAATACCGGCGACGAAGTGCTGGTACCCGCGCCTGATTATCCGCTGTGGACCGCGGCCGTCACCCTTTCGAGCGGTAAACCGGTGCATTATCACTGCGATGAGGAGCAGGACTGGTTCCCTGACATTGACGACATCAAGAGCAAGATCACCTCGCGCACCCGCGCCATCGTATTGATCAACCCTAATAACCCAACAGGTGCGGTCTACTCAACAGAGCTCCTTGAGCAAGTCATAGAGCTGGCCCGCCAGCATAACCTGATCGTGCTGTCTGACGAGATCTATGACAAGATCCTGTACGACGGGGTCAAGCATGTTTCCACTGCTTCGCTTGCAGACGACGTACTGTTCTTTACCTTTAACGGGCTTTCAAAAAATCACCGCGCTGCAGGTTATCGCTCCGGCTGGATGATTATCAGCGGCGCCAAGTATAAAGCCCGGGATCTGATCGAAGGCATCGACATGCTCGCGTCAATGCGACTGTGCTCAAATGTGCCAGCTCAACTGGCCATTCAGACGGCGCTTGGTGGCTACCAGTCGATCAATGATCTGGTGCTGCCAGGCGGACGTCTATACGAGCAGCGGGAAACGGCCTGGTCACTCCTGAACGACATTCCGGGCGTTAGTTGTGTAAAGCCCATGGGAGCGCTTTACATGTTCCCCAAACTCGACCCCAAGCGCTTCCCTATTCACAATGATGAGAAGCTGGTGCTGGACCTTCTAACCCAGGAAAAAATCCTTCTTGTACAGGGTTCTGCCTTCAATATTGAAGACAAACAGCATCTACGCGTGGTGTTTTTGCCCCGGGTCGATACGCTGGAAGATGCCATCAAACGATTGGCCCATTTCCTCTCGACTTATCAGCAATAATAAAAACAAGGCAGGCGACGATGGCGGACATTCATATCGAGGAGTTTTACAAGGACACGGCCATTATCCTTGTTCAACTCTACAACGCCTTCCCCCGCAAGGTGACGCTCTACGTCGAGGACATTGCAGGACCGGATTCCCCCGACGAATTCGGCCTGCACAGTCGCCGGCACAGAGCCTGTTTTTCCACCATGCTGTGGCTCGCAGCCGAAGGCCATATCCGCTACGACGATACCATCCTCCAGAATGCAGCAGACCAAGCCGTCCTCACTCAGACCGCATTCGTCTGTCTCAACACCCCTGCAAGGGACGGTCGGTTATCGCCGGAACTGATGAACCGGATACCGTCCTCCCCAGAGGACGCGCCGCCTTTCATCCAGTCGGACATGTCAACGAATATTCACTTGCTGCGATCCGCATTGAAAGATGGCAATTCATCGTTTCTCGCAGAAGTTGTCAAGGCCGTGCTCTTTTAAACGCCGTTTCTTGAGGAAGCGCCCAGACCTTTGAGTGACCTGCCCCCTCCATCAAAACAGTCTTTACTTAAATTACTGTAAACCTATTGAACAAAATCCTGTCTGACCCGATATTCTCCGACATATCTCTGATTCAGTCTTTCAGGAACACACCATGAGAATCTTGCTTTTACTGGGCACCAACCTTGCCGTCATACTCGTCGCCAGCATCACGTTGCGCTTGCTGGGTCTGGACAGCTATCTCACCGAAAACGGCATCAACTACCAGTCACTGCTGGTTTTTGCAGCGGTGATCGGATTTGGCGGATCGCTTGTTTCGTTGCTGATCTCCAAGAAAATGGCCATGTGGAGCACGCGCGCCCAGATTATCGAGAACCCGAAAACACCTGCTGAGCGCTGGCTGGTGGACACTGTGGCTGAACTGGCGCAGAAAGCGGGGATTGGTATGCCGGATGTTGCGATTTTTCCCGCCTCCCAATCCAACGCGTTTGCCACTGGATGGAATAAAAACAGCGCGCTGGTAGCCGTCAGCCAGGGACTCTTGCAACGCTTCGATAAATCGGAAATCCGCGCAGTTCTGGGTCACGAGATTGGCCATGTGGCCAACGGTGATATGGTGACACTTGCGCTTATACAAGGCGTCGTGAACACCTTCGTGTTTTTCGCTGCTCGCGTGATCGGATCCATTGTGGATCGGGTTGTATTCCGCAACGAAAACGGTCATGGCATTGGTTTTTTTGTGGTCAGCCTTGTTGCTGAGCTCGTACTCGGCATTCTGGCGAGTACGATCGTGTTCTGGTTCTCACGGCGAAGAGAGTTTCGTGCGGACGTTGCCGGCGCAGAGTTAGCAGGGCGCAGCGCGATGATCAGCGCTTTGAACCGTTTGCGCCAGGAAAGCGAAGTACCGGACCAGATGCCGGACACGCTCCAGGCTTTCGGTATCAACCGCGGCGCCCGCCAGGGGTTAAGTGCGCTATTTATGACTCACCCTCCCCTTGAAGAAAGGATCGCTGCACTCCAGAGTAGGTCATAAGGGAGCAGCATTGACTGCCGGCGGGTCACGCCACTGCCATTGCACCACCTTTGTACAATGGCGGTAAAACCGAAGGCTCGTCAGAATGGGGAAGTTGGTTAATAATGAAACAGAAGGTTGAGAGGACTGTCACGACTTCAGTGTCATCGTTGCGACATAATCGAACCGTATCCTGAGACGGAACTTGGATAAACAGAGACGAAAGAGGCCAGACACGTGATGACCGATACACAGTCAACGGAATCCTGGATGAATGGTGCTGCAATCATTCTTTCTGATGGAAGGGAAATTCCAATTACCGATACTATGGTGCGCAGTTCGCTCGAAAAACTGGCCGCCGATGACGAAGACGACCAGCAAACGTCACGGGTCGCAAACGGCGGCCGCTGATTCAGCGACCGGCCACTTCAGCTTTTCAGTTTGAACTCCAGCGCACGGAACACCTGCTGGAGTTCTTTCACCCCGCCTTTTAGCTGAATCTTGGTGCTTGAGAACTCCCTACGTATCGGATAGTCCCGCCGCATGGCATCAAATGCTGCCGCTCTCTGGTCTGCAGGTAGCAACAGGGAACGGCGATAGAACGCATCATCCTTACGCACATCGTAACAGGCCCGAATCGCAAGATGAGCCGCGTCCAGCGCATTGGCCGATGACGTAAACGAAAGTTTTCCAAGTGCCGGATCACTCATGAACTGGCCGCTTTGCTTGCGTGCAGGCAACCCCAGAAACCGGCATAACGCCTGGTAAATCATCTCGGTTCCGCCAACTTTGCCCTCAAGGCTGTAGCCCGCAATGTGTGGCGTGACCATCCACAAGCGATCCGCCAACTCTTTATCTATTTCCGGCTCACTCTCCCATACGTCTAACGCAACGTAAGGGCTATTCTCAACCTGCAAACGCTGTTTCAGGGCAGCGCTGTCGATGACACCGCCGCGACTGGTATTGATCAGTAACTGATCGCTGGTAAGGCTTTCAAGACGACCTGCATCCAGCATGTGATATGTGGGAAATTCACCTTCCCGGGTAAGCGGCGTATGCAGCGTTACCACATCACATTGCAATACCTCCTCCAGCGAACTGAAATCGTCCTCACCTTCATTTTCGGCGCGAATGGGGTCGTGGACACAAACGTCAAAGCCCAGCCGATTCAGTCGCGTCCAAAGTCTGCTACCCACATTCCCGGCACCTACGATCCCTACACTCAGATCGGTCCAGTCATCGTAGCCCCGCTGTTCGGCGTATACCGACAAACAACTCAGCACATACTCAGTCACGCTTGCTGCATTGCAGCCTGGCGCGCAACCGAAGGCGATACCTTTTGACTTGAGCCAGTCCACATCCACATGATCGGTGCCAATAGTGGCCGTGCCGACGAACTTCACCCGGCTACCCTCAAGCAGCGCCTGATCCACCCGGGTGACGGAGCGCACCAGCAGAATATCCGCATCGCGCACCTGATCCGCCGTCAGCGTGCGTCCGGAAACCCGTCTGATTGTTCCAATATCCTCAAAGAACGCATTCAACAAGGGGATATTTTCGTCTGCAACAATTAACATCGCCTTTCCTCGTATTAAGCCCGACGTGGCGGCCGGCGCCCGGTAGACGGCCGACGACGGTTCCGCTGACGGGTAATCGGCGGCTTTTCAAGCGCTGCCATCAATGACTCTTCCGGCACGGTGCAAGTCAACTTCTGACCGATATACTTTTCGATAGGAGGCAGCGAGAAGGCATCATCCTCACTGGCAAAGCTGATAGAGGCGCCTTCCTGCCCTGCCCGACCGGTACGGCCGATACGATGGACGTAGTCCTCGGCATTTTCCGGCAGGTGGTAGTTGAAAACATGGGTCACCCCATCAACGTGAATCCCCCGACCCGCAACATCCGTCGCGACCAGAGCCTTGATGCTGCCTTCCTTGAATTTTTCCAGTGTTCGCAGGCGCTTGTTCTGTGCAATTTCACCTGACAGCAACGCCGTGCTCACATCCTGTCGTTTGAGATCTTCTTCCAGATCCCGGCACTGGTCGCGCCTGTTGGCAAAGATGATCGCCTTGGAAACTTCCGGACGCTTGAGGTAATTGACCAATACTGTGAGTTTGTCATCACCGCCGACCATGTAGACGGTCTGTTTGACCCGCTCCGCCGTTTTCTGCTCTGGCTCAATTTCGACAAATTCAGCGCTTCGCGTCCACATAGAAGCCAGATTCAATACATCCTGATTAAAGGTGGCGCTGAACAACAGAGTCTGTCGCTCTTCCTTTGGCGTGCACTTGCGGATGATCCGTTTAACATCTGGAATAAAACCCATATCCAGCATGCGATCGGCTTCATCAATGATCAGCATGTCGAGCTGATCGAGGAACACATCCTGTGATCCCAGGAAGTCGATTAATCGTCCTGGCGTGGCAACCAGCACATCCACCACCTCGTTGCGGAGTTGGTCGCGCTGTTTGTCGTAGTTCATTCCACCCAGTACGGTTACCACATTATGGCCGGTATGCGCACACAGGGTTTCCGCATCCTCGGCTATTTGCATCGCCAATTCACGGGTCGGAGCCAAAGCCAGAATGCGCGGTTCTGACGCGAACTGCTCGTTTTCAGGAATCGGTGATGCCAGCATGCGCTGAATCGCTGTAATCAGAAACGCAGCGGTTTTGCCTGTGCCGGTCTGGGCCTGACCAATCAGGTCATTGCCGGCAAGAGTCAGTGGTAATGTTTCAGATTGAATGGGGGTGCAGTATTCGAAGCCAATACCGGCGATCGCTTTCTGCAACTTCGCATCCAGTTTAAAGTCGGTAAAGCGGGCTTTCCCTTCTACTTCAGGAACATCAATATTATTCAACGGGTCCTCCCGGCACTATGATTCAACACGTTGGTGAGTGCGGGTTGAAAGCGCTTCGATTTCAACGCCAGGCCACCAATCACAACGCATCGTGCGTAAATTTCTGCCGTCTATTATGGACGATAAACGGATAATCAGCCCCGACATTCAATGAGGCTCTGTCGCTAGAGCGCAGCTGGCGCCTGCGCGTGGTTAAATTCCTTATCGGCTGCGCAGCCTGTAGCAGCGCCCCTGAAACAATCAGGGCCAAATTCGGCATGACGGCCATAAAAATCGAGCAACGCGTCTTTGAAAAGAGCAGCCCGTGGCGGCAATCCATTGACGACATACCGTTGGGCCTGCTCTGAAACACGGGCACGGAACACATCTTCATCCGCCGGGCCCTCACCCGAGAGGTTGTCAACGCTGATATTAAACTTAGAGCCGGCTGCAGCAGAAAAAACCCATTCTAGCGCCTGCGGCTTTATCTCCGCTTTTTCGAATGCCGCCTGCTGCTGTTCTGTACGACCGTCTGGACAATACCAGTAACCGTAGTCATGTAACATACGGCGACGCTCGCCGGCTATGCACCAATGGCTAACCTCGTGCAAGGCACTGGCAAAATAGCCATGAGCAAAAATTACCCGGTGATGAGCATCGGCATCAGAAGCGGGAATGTATTCGGGCTCTATGTCCCCTTTAACAAGACGTGTGCGCCACTTCTCGAGAAAAAGGTCATTGAACAACATGATGAGATCGTCAGGATGGTGTTTCATGCGAGCGCTATTGTGCGTCTTTCACGCTTTCAATACCAGCCTGCCCCTCATTCCGCAAGTATTACCGGGTTACAGCGGCCTTCCGATACCGGAACTGACGAACGGTTTACACTCGAAACAGGGAACTTTCTGGTAACATTCCGCACCAAGAGTTGCTCTAAACAAGCCCGTTAGCGCTTCAGATATGCTGTGAGGCGCCTTGCTTGTAACGCAACCCAACACCTAACTAGAGATCCAGAATCACCGTGATGCAGTTCATTTCCCACGGCAGCGCACAAGTTTCCTTCCGGCAAATCATTGCGTCAATGATGTTCAGTCTGGTGCTACTTGGAAGCGCATCATCCGTTCAGGCTTTTGATTTTGGAAAATCGGCAACGGCCGGTGCCATGGGCGAGTTCCTGCCAGTGGATGAAGCCTTACCGTTTACATCCGGACTTTCAGAAGACGGTGTGTCCCTGAGCTGGAACATTGCGCCGGAGCACTATCTCTATCGCGGTCGCATTTCAGTCAAAGCCGACGATGACAGGGTGACCATCTCCGAGCCCGTTTTCTCTAAACTCGGACACGACAAACAGGATCCCTATTTTGGTGAGGTTGTTGTCTTTACCGAACCTGTCTCTGCCGACGTCGCGATCACATTGCCGGAGGGCATGAAAGAGGCCAACCTTAAAGTCACCTATCAGGGATGCGCGGATGCCGGTCTTTGCTATCCGCCCCAAACCCGCGATGTGCTTTACATCAGCAACGCCACTTCAACGCCGGCAGCGCCTGACAATACGATGTCTCCCGCTTCCACACCCATCGCGGCGGCTACTGCGGCGGTAGCCATCGAGTCGCCCGTCAATACGGATAGTGCAACTGGCATCGCCGGCATTCTCGCCAATCAATCAACAGCGGTGATTATCGGACTTTTCCTGCTGCTCGGACTTGGCCTGACCTTTACGCCTTGTGTCCTGCCAATGATTCCCATTATTTCGACACTGGTGTCGAGCCGAACCACGTCATCAACGGCCCAGGCTCTCATGCTTTCTGTCAGTTACGTAGTCGGCATGGCGCTTACCTATGCAGCGGCAGGTGTAATCACAGGTATGCTTGGCGCCAGCTTTAACCTCCAGGCTCACCTCCAGTCGCCTGTGGTTCTCAGCGTGTTCGCAGCACTGTTTATCCTGTTTGCACTTTCAATGTTCGGGATGTTCGATATTCAGCTACCTGCATTCCTGCGGGATCGCCTGAACAATGCGAGCCAGCGCATGTCCGGTGGCAAGGTGGCCAGCGTGTTCGGTATCGGCGCCCTTTCCGCTTTGATCGTGTCGCCCTGTGTATCCGCACCGCTGGCGGGAAGTCTGATTTACATCAGCACTACGCAGGATGCCGTGCTCGGTGGAGCCGCATTATTTGCACTTGGGCTTGGCATGGGAATTCCACTGATTCTGGTTGCTGTCGGCGGACGACGCTTGCTACCAACAGCCGGCGCCTGGATGAACACCGTGAAAGCTGTCTATGGCGTGATGCTGCTTGCGGTATCAATCTGGTTACTTGAGCGCCTTGTGCCCGGCTGGGCATCAATGGTGTTGTGGGGGCTCCTCGCGGCTGTCACCGGCGTACAATTGGGCGCCTTTGAAAGTGCAAGAGCCGGCTGGCAGCGCACCTGGAAAGGCCTCGGACTGGTGCTATTCGCCTATGCGCTCGCACTGCTTGGCGGCGCGATGACCGGCGCAACTGATCCGCTTCGTCCTCTGGAACCGCTGGTCACCGGCGCAGGTTCGGGCAATGCTGGCAATGCCGCAACAGCCGGACATGCTGAAACCGGTTTTGTGCAAGTGGCGGAACCTGCTGAACTGCGCACGCTGATGGCCGCCGCAGCCAATAGCGGAAAGCCGGTCATGCTCGATTTTTATGCCGATTGGTGCATCAGCTGTAAGGTTATGGAGCGCAATGTGTTCAGTCGACCGAGCGTACAGTCGGCATTGAGCGGATTCACCCTGTTGCAGATCGATGTGACCGACAACTCGCCGGCCCAGCAAGCCCTGCTTGATGAGTTAGGCCTGTTCGGACCACCCGCAATTTTGTTTTATGACGCCAGTGGCAACGAGCTGAAACCCGCACGCGTTATGGGCGAAATGGATCGGGAGCAGTTCCTCGCCCATATTAATGGCCTGCCCGATACCATTACCTCCTCCCTGTGAGCCCACTCTATCGTGGCGCCGCTTGCGTGCTGGCCGGCGAAATGTTGCTGGCGATCATGGGCGCCATTATCAAGTATCTCGCCCCGGACCTGCCCAATGCTGTTCTCGTTTTTCTTCGCAATGGGCTGGGCCTGCTTATTATCACGCCCATCGTACTGTTCCAGACGGGACCTTCGGCACTGAAAACCCGGCATTTGCGCTTTCACCTGATGCGCGCGGTAATCGGCGTGAGCGCCATGTACTGCTACTTTTTCAGCCTCAACAATCTGGCGCTAACAGAGGCCGTACTGCTGAAGCTGACAGCCCCCTTCTTCATCCCGATTATTGCCCTGCTATGGCTAAAGGAAGCGACCAGCTCCAGAATCTGGCTGACGATTGCCATCGGCTTTGCCGGCGTACTGGTGCTTCTTGATCCTCAAACGGCCGGGTTCGACGACTACCTGTTTGTTGCCGCCGGGATGCTGGGCGCGCTACTCGGCGCAACGGCAAAGGTGACGATCAGGAGAATGGGGGTTGCAGAGCCGAGCGCCCGAATCGTGTTTTATTTCGGTTTGTTTGGCTCCCTGGTTACCGCGCCCGCGGCGATACTTGGCTGGGTCACACCGACAACCAGTCAGTGGTTCTGGTTAATCGGACTGGCCGCATGTGCCACTCTCGCCCAGATGCTGATTACGACCGCTTACCGGATCGCACCGGCCGGCCAGATCGGTCAGTTCACCTATTCTTCCGTGCTGTTTGCTGCACTACTGGGGTGGGTTGTTTTTCTGGAACCGACCACTCAGGAACAACTGATCGGCTGTATCCTGATTGTTGGCGCCGGACTCATGAACCTGCGACAGCGCCAGCCAGTGTAACCAGGCAATGAAACAAGCGAGGAAACAGACGGTTAAAGTGTCAAACTCACTGACCTCTGCGGATAAAATAGACAAATAAGGTGTCAGTGTGCTGCTCATCAATCAGCACATGATTCAGAAACTGACAAAACCGGGGCACGTCCCGTGTAGTAGAGGGATCTGTCGCCACCACTTTCAATACGCCATCGACTGGCACATCGTGGATGCGATTATGTAACATCATCACCGGTTCAGGGCACATCAGCCCGGTTGCATCCAACTCGAGATCAAAACAACGTTCTGACACACCTTACTCCCATTCGTTACCGCCTTGTCTCAGGGGTCGTGCTACCTCTGCTGCCACAGCGCTCCGCTGTGATCCCAGTCGCGCTGACTACGCAAAATCGCCAACCACGTGCTAGATTAAAATGACCAGATCAAAGAGCTGTGGAGGATATTATGATCCGGGTATTAATAGACCGCCATATTGCTGACACGCTTGAATCCGTCTACGAACTCAACTCCCGCACACTGCTCCAGCACGCCGTCGCGACCCGCGGATTCATTTCGGGTGAAACCCTTGTCGACTCCCAGGACCCCAATCACAGGCTAACGCTTTGCAACTGGCGTTCAACGGCGGACTGGGACAAATGGTATCACTCCGAAGAACGCAAAGAACTGATGAACGAACTGGTGCCGATCATGGATCAGGACGAGAAAATCATCATTCTCGAACAACACTGACCGGCAGTGGCGTTTAGCTCATCCGCTCGATAAAGCAGGTGATTTCCTCACGATCATGGTAGAGATGCTTTGCCCGGAATATGACGTGGATGCCGGCGGCGTCCAACTGTTCGAGCATACTATCCCGACATACCAGCCATTCGTCATAGCGCTTTTTCATCGGCAGCTTGAGGTTAAACACCGAGTACTTGCACCGCCGGTGGGTCAGCCAATCCACCACCATGTCAGCCGTTCGGCGGGGCTTGTCAACGATATCGCATACCATCCAGTCAACGGCGCTGCGCGGTCGCCATTGATAGCCGTCAGCCTTGACATGCTCGACGTGGCCAGACGCCATCAAGGCTTCATCCATCGGGCCATTGTCGATTGCTGACACCAGCATACCCTGCTCTACGAGCTGCCACGTCCAACCGCCCGGCGCTGCGCCAAGATCAACCGCCTTTTTAGCACCACCAAGGTAATCCAGCCACTGATTGTCCGGAATAAAAACCTTCCATGCCTCTTCCAGCTTTAACGCCGATCGACTGGGTGCCGCTGGCTGAAGCCGTAATCTCGGAATACCACTGAGATACTTTGCACGATTGCCAGTGAGACTGACACCCAGAAGGACACGATCAAACGTTGGCAGAAATACTTCAAGCCTGGAGCCACCGGCAGACTCCACCAGAAACCCGGACTCCCTCAGGGCTCTGGAGAGCGGCGCCACCCACTTCTTGCCGAAATTGCTCAAGTCCCGGTTCTGGGACTCTTCCGGTATGCGCACTTCTACCCTGGATGATGGTCGCAACCCATCCTGCTCTCGCAGAATATCCAGCACCGCGCCAACCCGATCCGCCTTCGGCAACACCTCATCCGCTACAACAGCGAACCAGTCGCGCACAAAAACCAACGACTCGAAAGGAATTCGATCCATCAATGTGATCGCGTCAGTGCCATCAGCAAGTATAAACAGCACCCAGCCGCTACCTGACTCGGGCTGAAAATATCCATAAACGCCCTCGGCTGCGGCAGCATCCGTCAATTCCCGGCCAGCTTCCGTTTCAAAACCTGCACGACAAAACAAAAAAATCTGACTCATATCTCAACTACTTAAAGAATTTATAATGTTTTAAAGCGTGCCAGCGGGCGCTTTAGCTATACTCAGCGCCTATGCACCCACACCGTAGAAACGGCTCTCACTCGCAACGTGCCGGCCGCTGCATCTTCCGTTTTATACTATTGCTCTGCACTTTGTTGCCGGGCACGCATGCGCTTGCCCTGAACGCAGCAAGCTGTCCGGAAGTCGCAGCCAACATGCCGGAACACAGGGCAAGTCTGCTGGACAACATCTGCTACTACGTCGACAGGCGCCGGCTTGCAAACCCCGAAGAAAATGCGCGATTTGAGAACCCCGATGAGCTCGCGTCCATCCAGGACTGGCAGCGCAGCAAAGGTGACGAACTGATCTTCACCCAGTCCAGCGCTGATTACTGGCTCAAGATTACCATGAAGAACACAGCGGACAGCGCCGGATACTGGTTTCTGATGCTGAGCTACGCGCCCCTCGACAACATCGCGATGTGGGTAAGCGAAGGCGACGGCTATCGTCAGATTCACACCGGCGATCATACGGTATTTTCGTCCCGTGACGTCGACTATCGATATTATCTGGTACCCATTCTGCTGGAAGGAAATGCCAAAACCGACATTTATATGCGCATCAACAGCAGTGGTGCCATCAACCTCCCCTTGAGCATTGAAGAGCCAGCAAACCTGATTGCCCAGAGTAATGCACTGACACTGACTCACGGGCTATTTTATGGCGCACTATTGATATTCTCGGCATTCAACCTGCTGCTGTTCTTCAGCACAGGCACAGCCTATTACTTTTTTAACGCCTTTTATATGCTCGCCACCGGACTCTTCCTGTGTTCGATGGCTGGCCTGTCGTTCCAGTATTTATGGCCGAACGTTCCCTGGCTGGCCAACATGGCGATCCCGCTGAGTGAGGGCCTCAGCACGCTCGCCTTCATCCTCTTCGGTCGCGCCTTTCTGGACATTGACGAAGCACAACCCCGGCTCTCCGGTTTACTGAAATACCTGGCGTCGTTCAGCGTGCTTGTGATCGCGCTGTGCTTTGTTTTGCCGTACAGCATCGTCATCAAAATTGCGACGCTGTACGGCCTGTTCTGCATCGTCACGCTGTTCGTCATCGGCATTCAGCGCTGGCTTCAAGGTTACTCCCCTGCCAAATGGTACGTGTTTGCCTGGTCAACAATGGCAATAGGGACGTGTATATACGCCCTTGCAGCATTTGGCTATCTGGCCGATTTTCTGGCCCAGGAAATTCTGATGCAGATTGCAGTGGGCGTGCAGGTTATTCTGCTGAACTACGCGATGGTTCAGCGCTGGCGACTGCTGACAGACAAGGTTCTCAGCATGGAAACGGCTGCACGGCATGAATTGGAGATTCGGGTTGATGAACGAACAACCCAGTTGCGCGACACCATGCGACAACTTGAAGTCGCTAACCAGCGGCTGGAGGAACTCAGTATTCACGACGACCTCACTGGCCTCCACAACCGCAGACATCTGGATGCCGCGCTGCCCGACATTTGCGCAGAGGGGCGGCGCCTCAAGCAACCGGTCGCCTTAATCATGCTGGATGCCGACCGTTTCAAGACGATCAACGATACCTACGGACACCCCTTCGGCGATCGGTGCCTCAAAGTGATTGCCGAAACGCTTTTGCGGCACATCAAGCGCCCGATGGATATTGTGGTCCGGTTTGGTGGCGAGGAATTTGCCGTGGTGCTACCAAAAACCGAACTCGCGGGTGCGATGGCTGTGGCGCAGGCTATTCTGGAGGATATCGCATCACAGGCGATCGAAACGCCAGACGGTGATACCTATACGATCACTCTCAGCGCTGGCGTGGCCACCTACAGTCATCGGGATTCACTGGAAGCGCTATACCAAAGAGCGGACAAAGCGCTTTATCAAGCGAAAGAAACCGGTCGCAATCGCGTCTGCGCCAGCGAAGCCTAGTCGTTCAATGTGCGCATCCAGGTTGCTGCGTCCTGCGCTGCAGAGGCAATCAAATCGTCCTGATCGCGACCGGACGCCTTCGTCGGCCTGAAGTCATGCTCGCCGCTTTCCAGCCAGCTCACCGTTAGCGACGGGCTGCCAAGCAGCCGCTCTGCCAAATGATGCTCGACCTCCTCGTAACGTCCGAAAGGATCACGCGTGCCCTGAGCTATTCGGACTGGCATCGCCAGTTCATTGAAATGATCCGTTCGCCACCGCCCGGGCTTCCCGGGAGGGTGGAATGGATATCCAGCGCAAAAGCATCCCGCCACACCGCTTTCGACCCAGTTGGCATCGGCTGCGAGCAGACTCGCAATCCGCCCGCCCATTGACTTGCCGCCGATAAATAAGGGCATGCCAGAGTTCATGGCCGATACAGCCTCGACAACCTCCCGAAACTCGCCAAGCAGTTTCTCAGCTTTTGGCGGTGGCCGGCGTTTACCGTCAAGACGACGCTGGTGCATATAGCCGAACTCAAACCGAATAACATGGACACGATTCAGGGCTAGCTGTTCTGCCATGGCTACCATGAAACCAGAATCCATTGGCGCGCCGGCACCATGGGCAAAGATGATCATCGCTATTGCCTCGCCTTCCGACGAATGGTTCACAAGCCAACCAGCCTTCTCGGCGCTACCCATATTCTCGGTTCTGACTTCCATTTTTCGTTATCCATTTATGTCGATGAATGTGCAAAGCTCATCATTTATTACAAGGACTGCAGTCATGCACTGTTTTTCATTCCGCATCCTTATAAAGAGGACGGCGCGATTTTTCCAGAACCCGCTACCCTTATCTAGAAGTGTCCTTGGAATTTCGTGTCAACTGAGCGCTGCAAGCGTGTAACTTCGCGAGATAAACCGCCCCATGTTGCTGATTTCGGCGGGTTGTTTCCTTGATTTGGGTCATTGCAAATACGTAATCAATTCCCCATACTTGCGGCCTCAAACATTCCCACTCGTAATCCTCTGGTAAGGCTATGAGCACAGTACATCCAAACCTGACTTACAATTACAAGGTGGTGCGTCAGTTCGCCATCATGACGGTGGTATGGGGTATCGTCGGAATGGGCATGGGCGTGCTGATCGCAGCACAGCTTCGATTCCCGTTCATGAACTTCGATCTTCCATGGACTCACTTCGGTCGTCTTCGCCCACTCCACACCAACCTGGTTATTTTCGGGTTCGGCGGCAGCGCCTTGTTTGCCACGTCTTACTACGTGGTTCAACGCACCTGTCAGGCGAGACTGTTCTCGGCTGGCCTGGCGGCTTTCACCTTCTGGGGCTGGCAAGCCGTTCTTGTGGCAGCGATTATCACGCTGCCAATGGGCTTGACGTCTACCAAGGAATACGCAGAGCTTGAGTGGCCGATTGATATCCTCATCACTCTGGTCTGGGTGTCCTATGCGGTCGTGTTCTTCGGAACCATCACTCAACGCAAAACCAAGCACATCTACGTTGCCAACTGGTTCTACGGCGCTTTCATACTGACAGTTGCCGTTCTTCACATCGGTAACAACCTGGCACTGCCTGTCAGCGCATTCAAATCCTACTCAATCTATGCCGGTGTAACCGATGCCATGATGCAATGGTGGTGGGGACACAATGCGGTTGGCTTCTTCCTGACAGCTGGCTTCCTTGGCATGATGTACTACTTCGTTCCCAAGCAAGCTGAGCGTCCGGTTTACTCGTACCGCCTTTCGATCGTTCACTTCTGGGCACTGATCGCCACTTACGTCTGGGCTGGTGCTCACCACCTTCACTACAGTGCACTGCCAGACTGGGCACAGACAGCAGGCATGGTGATGTCCCTGATCCTGCTGGCACCAAGCTGGGGCGGCATGATCAACGGCATGATGACGCTTTCAGGTGCCTGGCATAAGCTGCGTACTGACCCCATCCTGCGCTTCCTTGTGGTGTCACTGTCGTTCTATGGCATGTCCACATTCGAAGGCCCCATGATGGCAATTAAAACCGTCAACGCCCTCTCTCACAACACTGACTGGACCATCGGCCACGTTCACTCCGGTGCACTGGGCTGGGTTGCCATGATCAGTATCGGCGCCATTTACCACCTGATCCCGCGCCTTTGGGGACTGCAGAAGATGTACAGCATCAACCTGATCAACGTTCACTTCTGGCTGGCGACAATCGGCACCGTACTTTACATCGTCGCTATGTGGGTCAACGGCATCATGCAAGGTCTGATGTGGCGTGCAGTCAATTCGGACGGCACCCTGACCTACAGCTTTGTTGAAGCTCTTGAAGCCTCCAAGCCTGGTTACCTGGTTCGCCTCATTGGCGGTGCCCTGTTCCTGTCGGGCATGCTGGTAATGGCCTATAACGTGCGAATGACCATTCGCCAGAAAGATGCAGTAGCGCTCGACAACAGTGCGCCACAGGCTGCCTGAGTAAGAGAGAGACAGAATGAAACACGAAATTGTCGAAAAAAACATCGGCCTGATGGCAGTACTGATCCTGTTAGTGATCAGTGGCGGCTTTTTGGTCGAGGTTGTCCCCCTGTTCTTCCTCAAGGAAGTCAATGAGCCGATTGCCGGTCTCGAGCCGCTCACGCCGATGGAAATGGAAGGCCGTGACATCTATATCCGCGAGGGCTGCCACGTCTGCCACACCCAAATGATTCGCCCATTCCGTGCCGAAACTGAACGCTACGGGCACTATTCGGTTGCCGGTGAGTTTGTTTATGAGCACCCCTTCCTTTGGGGCTCGAAGCGCACAGGGCCGGATCTGGCGCGTGTTGGCGGACGCTACTCCGATGCCTGGCAGCGGGTGCATCTCTACAACCCGCGTGATGTTGTGCCTGAATCCGTAATGCCTGCGTATCCCTGGTTGTTCGACACTAAGCTCGACCCTGAGGGAATCACCGGCAAGCTTGAGGCAATGCAGACACTCGGAGTCCCCTACACTGACGAGCAGATTGCCAGCGCCCCGGACGAAATTCGCGATAAATACGAAATCGAAGCGCTAGTAGCTTATCTACAGCAGCTCGGCACGGTGATTTCAACCAAGCGGTGATGTCGATGGATATTAATGATGTGCGCGGGATTCATACCCTGCTTGTTCTAATAGCCTTCATTGGTATTTGCTGGTGGGCCTACAGCTCGCACCGGAAAAACGCCAACGATGAAGCGGCTCATCTGCCGTTTGACGACGATGAGATAGACCAGCGCACTCAACAGCAAGACAAGACGGAGAATAAGGAATGAGTACGTTCTGGAGCATCTGGATCAGTGCGATCGTGCTCGGCACGGTGTTTGGGTGCTGGTGGCTTCTGTGGTCAACACGTAAAAGTCAGGTGACCGACAAGGAAACTGACCGGACAACCGGTCACTCCTTTGACGGTATCGAAGAATACGACAACCCGCTGCCAAAATGGTGGTTCTATCTGTACGTCGCTACTTGCATCTTCGCGCTGGGCTACCTCGCGCTCTACCCTGGCCTGGGCAACTTCAAAGGCATACTGGGCTGGACACAGGAAGGTCAGTGGCAGGAAGAAATGCAATTGGCAGATGCCAGATACGGCGAGTTGTATGCAAAATACGGCAGCGTACCGGTAGAAGAACTGGCAAAAGACGAAGATGCCCGCAAAATGGGACAACGTCTTTTTGCAAACAACTGTGCAGTTTGCCACGGCTCAGCGGCGCGCGGCGCTGTTGGCTTTCCAAACCTGACAGATAATGCCTGGATCTGGGGCGGCGAACCTGACCGCATCGTTGAGACTATTCACAAGGGGCGTCAGAACCAGATGCCCGCAAAAGGCCTGATGCCCGGGATGACCACGGATCAGGTTGATTCGGTTGTAAACTATGTCCTGAGCTTCAGCGGCCGCGAAAAAGACGCTGAAGCAGCCGAACGTGGCTCAAAGATCTTTGCTCAGGCCTGTGCCGGGTGCCACGGTCAGGAAGCCAAAGGCAATCCTATGGTGGGTGCTCCCAACCTGACAGACGATGCCTGGCTTTACGGCAGCACCTATGAGTGGATCAAGGAAACCGTCACTCATGGACGCCAGAACAGAATGCCGGCCCAGGAAGGCCGCCTCAGCGACGATCAGATTCACATCCTCGCTGCCTACGTGTACGGCTTGTCCCACCGCGAAAGCAAGTAATCCGTCGCGACCGACAGGGTAGCTCGAGGCTGCCCTGCCGGTTGTCGGACACAGTCTTTTGAAATCTGGGCACCTCTCGTGCCCATACTTGAGAAGACCGTGCCATTGAGAGGTCCCTATGAGCAGTCAAATTCCGGTCAAACAAGTTGACCCCGCGACTGACGCCTCCTCTAATAATAAAAATACCGAGACCGTTGAACTCTACGCCAGCCGCAAAAAGATATACGTCAAATCTGTTAAAGGTTTCTTCCAGCGCATACGGTTTGTGAGCCTGTGGGCCCTCATGGGCATGTACTTCCTTTTCTGCTGGATTCATATCGGCGGCGAACCCCTGCTTTACTTTGACCTTCCAGCACGGGAATTCCATCTGTTCGGGACGACGTTCTTTCCGAAAGATTTCATCATGCTGTCAGGCATGTTGATCATTGCCGCCTTCGGCCTGTTTTTCATCACCACACTGTTTGGCAGGGTCTGGTGCGGGTACACCTGTCCGCAAACGGTCTGGACCTTCATTTTCATGTGGGTTGAAGAAAAAATAGAGGGTAGCCGCAACAAACGGATGAAACTCGACAAGGCACCCAACAGCGCCGAAAAGATGATTAAAAAGGGCGCTAAACACGCTGTATGGCTGCTCATCGCCTTTGCCACAGGCTTAACATTTGTTGGTTACTTTTACCCCGTTCACGACCTGACGATTGACCTGTTTACGCTTAACGCCAATGGCTGGGCCTACTTCTGGGTCGGCTTTTTCACCCTGGCGACGTACACCAACGCAGGCTGGCTGCGCGAGCAGGTCTGCCTTTACATGTGCCCCTACGCCCGCTTTCAGTCCGTCATGTTTGACGAAGACACCCGGGTTGTTGCCTATGATTTCAACCGGGGCGAACCTCGCGGCGGCCGGCGAAAAGATGCGGACAAGGACGAGCTGGGCATCGGCGATTGCATCGATTGCGGCATGTGCGTGCACGTCTGCCCTACCGGCATTGATATCCGGGATGGCCTGCAATACGAATGTATCAACTGTGCGCTTTGCATTGACGCTTGCGACGAAGTCATGGAAAAGATGGACTACCCCACCGGACTGATTCGCTACGCCACCGAACACGAACTCGAACACAAGACATCAAAGCTGTTGCGACCTCGCACATTCGGCTATGGTGCAGTGCTGGTGCTGATGATCAGCGCCCTCGTATACACACTGGTCACCCGTGTACCCATTGAACTGGAAGCAATCCGGGATCGCGGCGCGCTCTATCAGATGAATGGCCGTGGCATGATCGAAAATTCCTACACGCTGAAGATCCAGAACATGACCGAGATACCGCAGACGTTCTCGATCACAGTATCAGGTCTGGATAGCGTGCGGATGCTGGGCGACAACGAGATCACGCTGGGTGCCAGTGAAAGCCTGTCACTTCCGACTGTTGTCGAAGTCAGCCCCGATGCCCTGCAAGGCACGAATAACAACATTACTTTCACAGTGAAAGTCGAAGGTAACGACGAGCTCATGGCCGAGAAAGAAAGCCGGTTCCTTGGTCCGAACCGATAACGCACGTTATTTACTAGAAGGGCGTACACCTGAATGAGCGAACACGTAACTGAAACCATTGCACCCTGGTACCGCCAGTTCTGGCTATGGTTCCTGCTGTCTATTCCCGGCATAACCATCGTGTTGTGCATCGGGATGATTTACGTTGCAGTGGTCACCAAAGACCCGCTGGTCACCGATGACTATTCAAAAGAAGGTCTCGGGATCAACCTGGAACTGGCTCGGGATCGCGCGGCTGCAGATTTCAAACTCGGTAGCACCGTCATTTTTAGCGGGAACACCATAACCCTCGAGATAGAAAAGGCTGGCAGGCCCGCCAGTTTCGATTATTTGATACTCGACCTCTCCCATCCAACTCTCGCCGATCGGGATCGACGGATCCAGTTCCAGCCTGTTGGTGATGGTCTGTACGAAGCGAAGCTGCCCGTTAAACTCGATGGCCGCTGGTATATGGAGTTGCGGGGCCCTGAAAACAACTGGCGCTTGAAGGGAGAGGCAATACTCCCCTCGGACAAGCCCCAGGTACTGGCGGCAGCACATCAGGGGTAACGATTGTCCTCCGAAGTCTGTTTCCATTGCGGCGAACCCGTTTTGAGTAGCGCCCGGATTGAGCTTGACGTCGACGGCTCGATTCGGGCGTTTTGCTGTCACGGCTGCCGGGCCGTGTGCGAACTGATTGTGTCGGAGAATCTGACAGGGTTTTACCATCACCGCACCAATACTGCGGTCACACCAACCCCGCTCGCGGAACAAGAGAAAGAACAACTCCGGCTTTACGACCACCCGCTTGTCCAGGACACCTTTGTTTCAGACGTGCCAGGCAAAGTCGGTCAAAGCAAATCGGAGCCCATTAGCCGCGAAGCCCTCCTTCTGATTGATGGCATCACCTGCGCCGCCTGCATCTGGCTACTGGAGCATCACCTCGCCGAACAGGCGGGGGTCGTCCAGTTCAGCGTCAACCATTCTACTCGGCGGGCGCGATTGGTATGGACCAAAGACGATACCCGTCTCAGCGACCTTCTGATTGCTATCCATCAGCTGGGTTACCGTGCCCGTCCGTTTGAGCCCGATCAGGCCGAGGCGGCACTCCAAAGGGAGAAACGCAGCGCACTGATTCGACTGTGTATCGCCGGCATGGGCACGATGCAAAGCATGATGCTGGCGATGCCGTTGTATTTCGGCATTATCAGCGGGCTTTCTGAACAATTTCTCGAATTCTTCCGCTGGGTCAGCTTACTGGTGGCCACGCCGGTCGTGTTCTACAGCGCCCGACCGTTTTTCACCAACAGCCTGCGGGATATTCGTAGCCGGCACCTGACCATGGATGTGCCGGTTGCGCTGGCCATCGGGCTCGCCTACTGCGCCAGCGCATGGATTACTGTCGTGGGTGGCGAAGAAGTCTATTTTGAATCCGTCTGCATGTTCACTTTCTTCCTGTCACTGGGACGGTATATCGAGATGCAGGCTCGTTACCGGGCAGGCCTGACCGGCGCATCAGTCGGATCGGTGATGCCCGCGATAGCGACTCGCCGCCAGAACAACACGCTGGAGATCGTCCCGGTACATCAGCTCCAGCCCGGCGACACCGTTGAGGTAAAGCCTGGTGAAGTTGTTCCGGTTGATGGCATCATTTCCGCGGGTAGATCCACGCTTAACGAAGCGGCGTTAACTGGCGAATACATGCCCGAACAACGCGGCCCGGGTGATGTCGCGCACGCCGGCGCCATTAATGGCGAAAGCCCACTGACACTGACCGTTGAACGCGCCGGCGCAAACACCCGGCTGTCCAGCATTCTTCGTATTCTCGACCGCGTGCAATCTGAAAAGCCACCGGTTGCCCGAACCGCAGACAAGGTTGCTGGCGTCTTCGTCAGTCGTATTCTGTTGATCGCACCATGCGTCTGGCTTGGCTGGTGGCTGGCAGGTTCTGACCGAGCGTTCGATATTGCTTTGTCGGTATTGGTCGTGACGTGCCCCTGCGCATTGTCGCTGGCAACGCCTACCGCGATTACCAGTGCCACCATGAAGCTTCGCAATATGGGGTTCTTGCCCACTCGCGGCCATACGCTGGAATCCCTTAACAAGATTGATACGGTGGTTTTCGACAAAACGGGTACGGTCACAGAAGGTGCGCTGACTCTCCAGCAGACCAAGACCTATACGGAGATGTCCGAGGCAGACTGTCTGGCGCTGGCAGGCGGTCTTGAGCAATACTCGGAGCACCCCATCAGCCGGGTGTTCCGGCGCTTCGCACGCTCGGACACCCCGATAAGCGATGTGCACAATCACCTTGCCGGCGGTCTGACCGGGCACCACAACAACGCGCCCATTATAATTGGTCATGCCGGTTTTATCCGTGAGCACAGCACTGCTCAGGAGCTGGACGAATCCGGCGACGGCCTGACAGTGTTTCTGGCCACTGACACTGCGGTTTTGGCCAGGTTTGTACTGGACGATCAGCCCCGGGCCGATGCCCGGATTGCGATTGCGCAACTGCATGCTCTCGGGCTTAACACAGCCCTCTTAAGTGGCGATCGCTCGGCGCATGTCCAACGCATCGCCAATGAGCTGGGAATTGCCGAGGTCCGCGGACAGGCATCACCGGAGGACAAGCTCGCTTACCTCAGAACACTGCAAGAAAGCGGCTGCCACGTTATGATGGTGGGGGACGGTTTGAACGATCTCCCGGTCATGGCGGGTGCCGACGTGTCCGTGGCTCTGGGAAGCGCCGCGGACCTGACACAGTTGCGAGCCGATGCGGTTTTGCTGAATGGTCAATTAACCCGACTGGTCAGCGCACTTGAAACAGGCAAACAAACCCGGCGGATTATCCGTCAGAACATGACCTGGGCGATTGCCTACAATATTTGCGCCCTGCCTCTCGCGGCTGCCGGTATGATTTTGCCCTGGGTCGCCGCGATTGGCATGTCAGCCAGCTCACTGGTGGTTGTCGCCAATGCGCTGCGGCTGGGCAAACGCAAAGCCAGCGACAAGACTCGAGAGACGGAGCTGGCGATGCCATCGCGGGCTGACACGCTGAATTAACGCAGTTTTAGAGGTCCTGATTGTGGAAATTGTTTATCTGTTGGTTCCGGTCACCCTGATACTCGTCACCATTGGTGTCGTTGTATTTTCTTGGGCGGTGAAAAGCGGCCAATATGACGACCTTGAAGGCCCTGCACACCGTATTCTCTACGATGACGACCGCGACATGATCCCCGAAGACGCCAAGACCGAAGCTCAGAAAAAAGCAGCTCGCCCTTCAAAGACCGCTCCTGAACAGTCCGGACAGGATAAAACGAACGACAATGGGCAGTGAGCTCTACCTGAGTTATTCCGGTGCTTTCATGATTGGTTTATTGGGGAGCACCCATTGCCTGGGAATGTGTGGCGGCATCAGCGCCTCACTTTCCATGGCCATTCCAGTGGGTCAAAACTTCCGGGCGCGCCAGTCGCTTATGCTGCTGGGGTTTAATGCAGGTCGAATCGGCAGCTATATGCTGATCGCCGCACTGATTGCTTTGGTCAGCACCCAGGCAGTGGATACCTGGGCCCAGCTTGGCACTGCATTGCGATCAGTCGCTGGCCTGCTGCTGATTCTGATGGGATTGGCGATGGGTCAATGGTGGCAGGGCATCCGTTATATCGAGCGAGTTGGTGGCCCGTTATGGCGACGACTGGCACCCCTGACGCAACGCCTTATGCCTGTGCAACGTCCGTATCAGGCGCTATTGCTTGGAATGCTTTGGGGATGGCTTCCCTGCGGTCTGATTTACAGCACACTCGGCTGGGCGGCGCTTCAGCCCACGGTCCCTGCGGCTACAATGACCATGCTTTTCTTTGGGCTGGGAACATTACCGTCAATGCTGGCTACGGGCTTCGCGGCGACATCGCTCCAACGCCTCAAGTCCAACCGCTACTTCCGGCAAATAACTGGCGCCTTGCTCATTGCCTTCGGGCTGTGGACACTACCGTTCCTTCATATCCCACAACTAACCTGACGCGACCATGAAACACGTGCGGATCGCGAGGGATCCCCATTTTGCCATGTTTAACTGTTTATTTATTGACCACACCTGCGTTGCCAGCTATATTCATCATGAACTTAGCTTTAAATGCTAGAGTGTATCTGCAGAATAAAACTTAACTTGTTGTTTCTGCTAAAGACCCGGTCGTAAGAGTATTGCTAGCGAGGACGTTGGTCATGTCCCAGGCACACGCACTTCTGAACCATATCATCCGCCCAGTCTCCCTGGCGCTAGGCGAACCCCATCTGATTCACGAAGAAATTCTACTGAGCGCGGCAACGCTTCGGGGTTTTGATCCGTTTGCGGAAGACCGGGATGAAGGACTGGGTGTATTTGGCATCTCCCCTACCCTTCACCGACAGGTGTGGGATGAATACCTGGCATTTGAACCCGACAAGGCAAGCCAGGTGCGCGGCTTCGCCAGTCAGCGGCAGTTTCTGGTGAACCCTGATGCCGAACTGATCACCAACACCCAGTATGCGGCAGCTGTAGGTATCAGCGCACTGCAGTGGGTTCGACCATCCTGGCCAATGGCGGATGATGCACCGGCTCTTTCTCAGCTCTGGGCAGACCTCACCCACATACAGGAGCGCCGCTGCATCGCCCGTTTCCAGAAAACGCTGGAAAAACTGTGTTTACAGGGGACTCCAGACAACTTATTTCATCCTGCCTGAAAACGGGAACCCTGGTCAGATATTCAGTACATCCAATCGGTCATAGCTTGGCGTCGGCTCAGGCGCCGAGGCTGTTGCGGCGCTGCCAGTGTTGCCAGCCGCACCCTCTACCCTCAGGTTTTCAAAGTCATACAGCTTCGGGTCAGCAAGATGCGAAGGTTCGACATTGCAAATTGCCCGGAACATGGACTCGATGCGTCCCGGGTGCTGTCTGTCCCACGTCTGTAACATATCCTTGACCACCTGGCGCTGCAGATTCTCCTGCGAGCCACACAAGTTGCACGGAATGATAGGAAATGAACGCAGCTCGGCGTAGCGCTCAATATCTTTTTCCCGAGCGTACGCCAAAGGACGAATGACGACATTGCGACCGTCATCACTTTTGAGCTTGGGCGGCATGGTTTTCAGCTTGCCGCCGTAAAACATATTAAGGAACAGCGTTTCAAGCATGTCATCCCGGTGATGGCCCAGCGCAATTTTTGTGACGCCGTGCTCATCTGCGAAATTATACAGGATGCCCCGCCGCAGCCGTGAACAAAGGCCGCACGTGGTTTTACCCTCCGGCACCTTCTCTTTCACGATGCTGTAGGTATCTTTCTCGATAATATGGTATTCGATGCCCAGCGCTGCCAGGTATGCCGGCAGAATATGCTCAGGAAACCCAGGCTGCTTTTGATCGAGATTCACCGCAATCAGCTCGAAATCGACCGGCGCGCTCCGCTGCAGGTTCAACAGTATGTCCAGCATGGCGTAGGAGTCTTTGCCGCCACTGAGGCAGCACATTACCTTATCGCCTGCTTCGATAAGTCCGAAATCAGATATCGCCTGACCGACATCGCGCCGCAGTCGTTTTTGCAGCTTGTTCAGTTCAAGTGTTGATTCGCGGTCACCGGTTTGATGCTCAGCCATAACTCTGCCAGACATTGAAAAAATTGGGGTGCGGAGTATAACGGATACACCCCGGCTGCGTCAGTGTCGGAATCCCCTGTTCCGGATTTCACGTATAGCCCGAAAACGGCCAATCAACGAGCCTATGAACAACTGATTAATCTTTTGAAATCAATCCCACGGACAGGGAATACGACATGGAAGCGTTGAAACTCGGTAAACGTGAGCAAAACCGAATCAATAATCGGCATGCGATATTACAGGCTGCCAAAGCCTGCTTTCGCGAGCTCGGATACGAACGAACCACCATTCGCGATATTATCCGCCGCACTGATCTCGCAGCCGGCACCTTTTACAATTACTTCTCTGATAAACGTGACATCTTCTCCGCCCTGCTGCACGACTTTCTCGCCACGCTGAATCGCAATATTGAAACACTTCGCCAGTCCGCACGCACCGAAACCGACTTTATTCGCTCGACCTACCTGGCATTGTTTCAAGCGACTGCGGAAGATCCTCTCATTTACGAGTTGGCCCACAAGAATGATCAGGCCATCAGGGAATTATTTGGATCCGACATTTTGGGGCTTGCCATGGCCTCCCTCGATGACGATATTCGCAATGCTGCCAAACGCGGGCTATTCCAACACGTCAACCATGAATACCTTAGCGCAGCCTTTTTCGGCATTGCCTACGAAATGAGCCTCCAGGTGGCGCGCCGGGTTCATCACGCTCCCGAAACCCGGGACTCCGAGGCTGAGCAGGCAGCCGATTTCGTCACTTCGCTTTTTCTGCGCGGTATTTCGCGGTTTGATGCATAAGGGCGCGACAAAAGCGTCGCCCGGAAAGTTTCCCCTTTCCCTGAGCTGATGGCTGGCTTAGGCTTGAGTGATGAACCACCGTCAACAAGACTATCCAGCCCGACATGAATCGCACAATGAGCTGAAGCCAGAGGAGGCGCTGGAACGGCAGATTGTGCTGCTTTCGGAGGCCATTGAAGCCACTCTGAGGGAGTTCCCCGAGGGGCTTTCCGAGCTGCAGCTTATCCGCACGCTCCAATCACCGCCCTGGGCTTTGCTCGAAAGCGTGGACTTTTCCGATCCGGCCTCACTGTATCCTGTTCACTTTCTGGTATTTCATTGCCTGTATCGACTCAGGGATGAGCTGTCTGTTCAGGGCGAACAACTCACCATCTCGCCTCTGCGCATCACTCTTGGCCCCGCCAGTACGGTAGCGGGCAGCGGCGTTCCCGATGCTCCCGATGCACTGCGGCTTTTTTACCTTGATCTGTCCCAGTATGATTTGTCCGGACTGACTGTTCGCCGGATGGTCGACGATTTCTGGAAAGGGGTTCGCCGTCCGTTCATCGGAGAAAGCGATATTGCTGAAGCTGCCAGAGCACTCGGCTTTGATACCGTGCCAGATGATTTTTCAGTAGTTAAGAAAGCGTATCGCAAGCAGGCCATGCGGGCGCACCCGGACCGGGGCGGCAGCAATCAGGACGTTCAGGTTCTCAATCAGGCATTCGCATGTTTGCGTCAGCATTTCCGTTCAGCTGTACAGGAGTGATTGAACTAGTGATTTCGAAACAACGTCGTTTTAATAGCGTCGCGGCTGCGGCCGTCCTGCTGCTGGCCAGTGGCGCAGTATCTGCTGATCTGGCAGTTCTGCAATACCATCATGTCAGCAATGAAACACCGGCCTCAACCAGCACCACCCCGTCGCTTTTTCGCAACCAGATCGACATGGTTCAGTCTCTCGATATCGACGTAAAACCGCTTGAATCCGCCACTAAAGAAGCACTTGACGGAGATTTGAACGAGAGCCAGCAAGTGGCGATCACGTTTGACGATGCCTACAGCTCGGTCTACACATTTGCTGCTCCGCTGCTGCTTGAGAAAGGGTTGCCGTTCACTATTTTCGTAAACAGCCAGGCGATCGATGATCAAGACCGAGGCTCAATGACCTGGGAACAACTTGAAGAGTTGGCAAGCCACCCGGAAGTGACGATCGGCAATCACAGCCTGGATCATGGGCATCTGGCCCGCAAACCCAATGAGGCTGAAGCGCAATGGCACGAGCGGGTATCGCACAGTCTTGACGCATCTGCCGCGCGTATTGAAGAGAAGCTGGGCGTAACGCCCACGTTATTTGCCTACCCTTATGGCGAATATGACAGCGAACTTGAAAAGCTCATCGAAGATCGCCAATGGCTGGCGTATGGTCAGCAATCCGGCCCCATAGGGGCTCAATCCGCCAAAACCCGGCTGCCCCGTTTTCCCATGGCGACCAGTTTCGGTCAGTTGTCATCACTTAAAGACAAGCTCATGAGCAAGGCATTGCCGGTAGATGCAGCCTCGCTGCCGGATGGCATCTTTAAGGACAACCCACCGGAGCTCCGATTCAGTCTGCCTGCCAACATGCCCACCAAAGCACTATCCTGCTACGGTTCTGGCGTGGGGCAGCTGGTGGTAAAAAGCGATGAAGCTGAAGGCGCCGTCATGGTGACGGCGGACCGGGCGTTCGATAGCCGGCGATTCCGATATAACTGCACGTATCCGGCTAGTGAGGGGCGTTTTTACTGGCAGTCAGTGCAGTGGATTGATCTTTCAAAGCCGGAGGACTGAACACACCAACCCACGCCACTCCAGACGCATCAAGCACCCTGCCTGGCATTCAAATGTGCCAGGCAGGTTTCTAGTGAAGTTGCGACACGCCCAATAATCCGGTCGGTTTGTGGGGAATAACCAGTGGGCCCGTATCTGTTTCGACTACAGTCTGATCACGCTGGTCCGCACCACGGCTCATTACCAGTAGCCAGCGATCGCCCTCTGCAGGAAAAACCGGCACTCTCGCCTCAATATAACCGTGGCTATGCCAGGATTCCGGCTCGTAATCAAAAGCAACTTCGGTCACCAACCGCCTTGTAGCCATTCCTTTATCTAAAAACACCAAAGTGGGCACAAAGACACCAGACTGGACATAGGAGCGAATACGCACAACGAATGCCGGTGCCTCGGAAGAAGCGGGCAATTTCATGAGGCGGTAGGCACTCTCACCAGTAGAGAACAGATATTCAGGCGCCATATCATCAAGGTCTACCTGAAACTCCCTGGAATCGTCCCATTCGACAAGATCCTTTACCGGCAAACCGACACAACAGTTCGCCATCCACTCATCCATCAACGAGCCGCTCTGGTCGAGTTCCAGAACCGCTATCGCTTCAGCGCTCATCTTGTTATCGACCTTACCGCGCGAACCATCGAGCACCATCGCCTCGCTCAGTTCAGGTGGTTCAGCAGCTGATTTCTTTTTCTCGAATCCGGGCTCAGGCCGATAGTAATCGACCCTGACATTGCCTTGCGCATCGCGCCAGGTGTAATACGGCAGTGCGTCTCCTTCTCTGAGAAACCCCTTTTTGGCCAACTCATCACCATCGGGATAATTCTTGAGGTTGTAATCAGGGTTGGTTGGACGCTGCACGCCGCTCGGCTCGGCATCAGCTCCGGAAGTGGCCGGCGTAGCGGCCTGATTCGCGGGCGCTTCAGGTGCAGCGGCAGCAGGTTGGGCTTGTTGCGGGAGTGGCGCGTCCGATATGGGTGCCTGTTCACCGGCTTCGGGCACAGGCTCTGTCACCAACTGGTCACCGGCCGACTTCGGGAATTCTGCAGCTGCAGGCCCATTTTTTGCGGTCGAAGCCTCGTCATCCGAAGCGGCTGGCTCATTGGCACCAGCAGGTTCGGAGGCCGTTTCCTTCTGCTTACTGGCTGATGATCGAGGTTGGTCGACGTCGGTTGCTGAACTGGCTGATTTCTCTTCGCGGACGGCTTCGGCCCGCTCTTCCACCGGATTGTCTTCTTCCTGAATTAGCGTGTGCTGGACGTGACCGTTTTCATCCACCCAAGTAAAGTACCGGTCAGCGCTTTGAAGCGGTCCGGCCGTGGCTATCAACGCTGCCACCAGCATAATCCCGGCCGGGCCGATCGTGAGTCTGGAATTAGCCATTCAGCCTCCGCTGGAACCCGGAGCCTGCTTGCGCCGGATTCGGGCGACTATCAAAATTTGGTTCGAAAACTCAGGCCAGCCATGACAACGCGCAAAGACGTTTTAACATCAAGCCCGGCATAAGGATTGTAAATGATATTGGTGATACCAGTGCAGTTCAGATTACAACTGGTATCTGCAGGGATCGATTCAACCGAATGTAAATAGCTTAAGCTCAAATCAATTTCGGTATCGCGATCCCAGCGATAGCCCATCCCGACACTGTACAGGTTTGCCCCGCCAAACGGCGCCATGACCTGTCGCTGATCATCCGGAATAACCGAATCACGTATCTCCACCCCTGCCCTGAGATCAAGCCGTGACGACGCATGAAACTCTGCGCCAAACCCCCAGTTCCACTGATCCTTGAACCCCAGAGGCAGACTCAATGAGTTCGAAGTCGCGTTGTCTGGTGACAAAATACGGGCGGCATTCAGGAACTCAAGGTTGCGGTCAAACACGAAGTTGAAAGCATCCCATTCGGAATAATCGGTCCAGCCCACATCAACGTTAAGAGTCAACTTGGGATGTACGTCGATACTGATACCGGTCTGAAAGTGCTGGGGGTAAGTCAGGTTAAGGCTGACGTTGCCAGCTTCCCGCGGTGCGCCGGACGGCAGACTTAGGATTGCGGAGCCGATCGCGCCCAGAATCGAGCTGTTAACGCTCTGCCAGAAACCAGACCAGTCTTCGGTATACTCGATCGAAAACTGACCTTTCATGTTCATGTCAGCTTCCGAGGTATAGCTCGCCCCCCACCTGAACCACTCGGTGGGCTCCCAGGTCACACCAAGCGAGTAGGTAGGCGAAATCGACTCCTCAACGTCAATACTCAGCGCGCCGATGTCATCCCAAGGGCCCACATTACCGCCACACAAAGCCAGCCAAGGTGCCAGAGGCTCATCACCGGACTGACAGTTAAAGGCATCCTGCAGCACTTCTGCCACGCCAAGCAGCATGTTCGGCGCGCGCATATACTGGTCTGCCGCTACCGCCATATGGGAAATATGAATACCGGCACCAACTGACCACTCGTCATTGATTTCGTAGGCCACCGTTGGTGACAGATAGGTCGTACGCTGCAATGCCGTGGCTTTTGGCTGGTATTTGCCCGGATCGTCATAATCCCGGTAAAAGCCGGCCGCCATCGGTATAAAAAAGGCGTTGGCAAACGTCAGCTTGGATCCCGGTTTCTGGAGACTGATACCTGCAGACGGCGCAAATGCGGGGCCTGGTGGTAGCTTAGTGATGCCGCGCCCGGGAACATATAGCGCAACGGTGTTGGTATGACTGTGGCTGTTGGCAACAGGATCCCGCTGTTCGCCGGTGACAGGATCTGTTTCAAGTCCATCAATACCAAAAATGTTGTATCCAGGCGGTGCGGTAAAATCAGCATCAACATCCAGATAGATGCTCATCAGGTTCACTTCAAGCTGGCGACCATCCAGTTTGGTCAGGCCGGCAGGGTTGTAGTGAATCGCCATAATACCCGGGGTATCCGCGGTCACCGCGTTACCCAAAGCCAATGCTTTCGGGTGGATCGTCAGATTCTGCGCCAACTGTGCGTGAACACCGCACGACATTGCGCTGGCTGCAATGGCCCCGATAAGTCGTGATTTGCAGCAGTTCAATTGCATGACATTCGTCCCTAACCGATAAAACGTCCGAAGCGCCAATTATTCCTTCAGACCCGAAATGTTGATCGGGAGTGAAAGGCCCAGAGAAAAATCCGGAGCGTCTTCAGTCAGGCCTATACCCAAACTGGTGTTGATAATGGTCGTATCGCTGACACGAGTACCCAGAGAGAAGCTCAGGAAACCGGTCATCTGGTCCTGGGCAACCGCCTGTTCGCCGGTACTGAACGTCAATGTGGTTTCATCGCTGTAGCTGATTTGCGCGGAGGCGCTCAGGGAGATGTCATAAGACAATGAGTAGGCAAAGCCCATCGATCCTGACAGACCAAAACCCGGTTCGACTTCAGTCAGCAGGCGTGCGCCCCTGACCTGGTTGAGATTGTCCTGTGGTGTGTTGTAGCTTGCGCTCGCGGAGCCAAACAACACCACTGGATCAAGCACCTTTGACAGACTCGCGCCGCCGGCGATGGTGTAATAACCACTACCGGTGGAAAGTTGGCGGCGAATGTCGATTTCGTAGGGGCTGACACCGGTTTTGGTCGTCAGTGACGTAAACAGAGTGGTCGACATCTTGCCCGGCACGTAGGGATTTGGCTGCCAGCGTGCAGTCAGGGAAACGTCACCCAGATCATAGATGTTGAGCTCGTCTTCGGTGTCGTACTTGACCACCAGCGGCACCCGGGTACCAATCGTCAGGTTGTCCAGCAGACCGTAGTCATAGGAAAACGCATTGGTGAAGCTGTGTGTGGCTGACGGTACGATATCCAGATTCCGAACCGAGCCGTTCTCGATATTCAGATCAAGCCGCTGGTCTCCGGTGTAGGCATAATCGAAGGAGTAGGTCAGCGCATGGCTGCCCTTTTTCTGCAGCGAATAATTCTGCTCTGCAGACTGGAATACTTCTTCGAGCTGCTTGGCCGAATCTTCGTCATCAGCCTGTTTGGCAAGCGCCTCACGGGCCTTGTCCACACTGTCGTCTTCCTGAGCCCACACCATTGCCGGCTGGCCCGCCACGGAACAGATGAGTAAACCTCGCACAACCCAACGATTCATCCTGGCTCCCTTTTTATTGGTATTTGTTTCCCTGACGCCGTGCCTGCTAACAAGGCGCCGCATGACAATCGTGGTCAGTTGCGACGGTAATAGAGTTCTTTACGGGTGTTCTCTACCGTGCCGTCAGGATTATTTTTCTGTCGTTCCAGCAAATTATTAATGCGACGATCAATTGCTTCGTAGTATTCGGGTATGTGATCCAGCGCCAGTTGCGTCATGGTCTGATCATCAATAAACCGGAGATCCTCTTCTTTGAGCTCCAGAGCATCCAGCGGCTTTTCACCGCCCGGGAACACAATAAACAGGACGTTGTCGTCCCACTTCTCTTCGAACTGGGCCAGCGTGAATGAGATATTGCCGACGGAAGGATCAGCGATGAAGATGCGATCGTGCTGAATCGCACGCACCACAACAAAGTGCTTAAAGCCCGCGTGTTTGATGGGCACAATCGCCGGATGGTCGAGTTCCTTGAGGTCTGCCATGGTGGCCCTGAAGCCCCCTGACGGATAACCGAGAGCCGTTACCAGGCGCTTCATGTCCAGCATCGAAAATGCGCGGCGTTCAATGATGCGTTCGCTCTGACCGTAGTGCAGCAGGCCTTCCATAACCTGGCGTTCCTGCAAGTTGCGGCCGAGGTAATATCGGAGAACCGTGGTCAGTGCCGCTGCACCGCAACTGTAGTCGTATGCCTGACGCACCACATTGCGATAGCGCTGCTCAACAAGCGGCGCAATTCGGACATCGTTGCGGAGTTTCTGGGGAGTCTTGTCGTAGTCCTGCTCAATGACCACAGCGCCTCGTTCAAAAGGCTCAACAACTGTAGCCTCCTGCACGATTGCAAATGTCAAAAGGGACCCCGCCAGCACCAAAATCATGGCAAAAAAGCTTCCTTGTTATTGGAATAATACGATGGCGCACGGTCAGATTCGTAGCGCAGCCGGCGGTCTGGATTATGATTATTTTGGGCCCAGTCGCCGTTACATCCTGTTACGGTAAGATACCGGAATGGTAAAGCGCTGAAAGATAACTGTGCCTCAATTCTATTCGGGCAAAAAAGGCCTGAGAATGCTGTTTTGGGAGCCAGTTCACGTCATTCACACAATGTTCAGAGCGCGCGGCAAGTGGGGAGCTGTCAGGAAGGTAGCGGCAATAGGAGGCCATGATGCCCCGAACAACACGCAGTTCAGGTCATCAATTCTTCAGCAATTGATAAGCGCGGTTCCGGCGTCAGCATCATATCGCCAACACCGGTGACCGCTCATTCGGAGATTGTTTCAGGGAATGCCCTGGATCTTTCCCTACAGAAGAAGCTGGCGCAGGTCCTCCAGTGCAGCCTTCAATGTATTGGTAAATCGCGCCGCATCAGCACCATTGACCGCACGATGATCATAGGACAACGACAGCGGCAGCATCAGACGTGGCTGAAATGCATTCCCATCCCAGACCGGCGCCATCGACGCTTTGGACACTCCCAGGATAGCCACTTCAGGCGTATTCACGATGGGTGTAAATGCGGTACCGCCGATACCACCAAGACTGGTGATCGTAAAGCATGCACCCTGCATGTCCCGCGGGCCCAGCTTCTTGTCACGCGCCCTCCTGGCCAGGTCCTGCGCTTCTTCGGCAAGCTCCCACAACCCTTTCTTATCAACATCGCGAATGACCGGCACAACCAGTCCGTCAGGGGTGTCCACCGCTATACCGATATGGATGAATCGTTTTTGAACGACTTCCTTTTTCTCCACGTCCAGTGACACGTTGAAGCCGGGATGGGCGGCCAGCGCCTTGGCGCAGACCTTCAGCAGGAACGCCATGGGTGTAAGCTTCACACCTCTCGTCTCGCCCTGCGATTTCATCGACTTTCGGAAGGCTTCCATCTCGGTGATATCAGCCTGTTCAAACTGGGTTACGTGAGGCACATTGAGCCAACTACGCTGCATGCTGTCTGCCGTCAGCTTCATCAGGCGACTCATGGCCTGTCGCTCAACCTCACCAAACTGGCTGAAGTCTGGCAGCTTCACACCGGGGAGACCGGCACCCGCCGTCGAGCCACCTTCCTGCGACGTCGCCAGAGCCTGCTTGATATAAGCCTGAACATCTTCCTTGAGGATGCGCTTTTGGGGGCCGCTGCCCTGCACTCGCCCAAGATCGGCACCCAGCTCACGAGCGAGGCGTCGAACCGCAGGGCCTGCGTGAACACGTTTTCCGGAAGCCGGCGAGGCTTCTGCCTGCGGTGTTGGTGTGCTTTCCTGCCTCGCTTTAGGCGCTGACTCAGTATGCTTTTCTTTTTCCGTCGAAGAGGTCTCTTGAGCCACCGTTTCCGACTTTGGCCCGGCGCTGCCCCCTGCCACTTCGATCTGACCGACCACGTCACCTTCGCTGATCCGGTCGCCCACTTTTACGGTGATCGATTTAATGGTGCCACCACTGGGAGCCGGCAGTTCGACTGACGCCTTGTCAGATTCAACCACGAGAATCGGATCTTCCTCGCCAACCTGATCGCCCTCTGCGACCGCTATTTCGATCACCTCTACGGAATCAGCGCCGCCAAGATCCGGTACGCGGATGTCGTCAATGCTGGCAGAGCCGGACTCAGGTTCAGATGATGTCTCTTTGGCGCTTTCATCAGACTCAGAGCCAGACTCGGCTTCAGGTTCGGATTCCGGTGCAGGCGTGTCCTGCTCACTGTCGTCGCCTTCTGCACCCTCAATTTCCAGCTGGCCAATCACGTCGCCTTCGCTCACGCGGTCGCCGACGCTGATGCTCAGGGACGCAATCTTGCCGGCCAGCGGCGACGGCAGTTCAACAGAAGCCTTGTCTGATTCCAGTACAAGAATCGGATCTTCTTCAGCGACGGTATCACCCACCTTGACGCTGATCTCGATGACCTCAACCGACTCGGAGCCGCCAAGATCGGGAACACGAATATCTTCAGTCTGCATAATCGGGTGTCTCCTCCTGGTTTCAGCTCAGCGCCGGATCCGGCTTGTCGGCATCAATTTCGAATGCCCGAATCGCATCTTCCACGACTTCGGCCTTGATCTTGCCCTGGCGAGCCAAGGCACCCAGCGCTCCTACCACAACGTGATGGCGATCCACCTCAAAATGGCGACGCAGCTTCTCCCGGGTATCACTGCGACCGAAGCCATCAGTTCCGAGCACCGTATAGTCCCCCGGTATCCACGCGCGCACCTGCTCGGCAAACAGACGCATGTAGTCCGTGGAGGCAATAACAGGCGAATCCGTCTCACCCAGGGTTTCCTGAACAAACGCACTACGCGGCCGGGAAGCGGGATGCAGACGATTCCAGCGCTCAACATGCTGACCATCCCGCGCCAGCTCGGTAAAGCTGGTGACGCTGAAGACATCGGACGCCACGTTGTACTGCTCCGCAAGAATCGTCGCTGCTTCCCGCACTTCATTGAGAATGGTGCCGCTACCCAGAAGGCGAACAGCCAATGCCGATTTCTTCTGCTTTGCAGGTTGGGACTCAAGCTTATAGATACCGCGAACAATGCCGTCCTCGACACCCTCAGGCATCGCCGGGTGGGCGTAATTCTCGTTCATCAGGGTGATATAGAAGTAGACGTTCTCGTTGTCGCCGTACATCCGCTGCAGGCCGTGACGCACAATTGTCGCGACTTCATAGGCGAAGGTGGGATCGTAAGACACGCAGTTGGGCACTGTGGACGACAAGACGTGACTGTGTCCGTCCTGATGCTGCAGACCCTCGCCGTTTAGCGTTGTGCGCCCGGCTGTGCCGCCCAGCAAAAAGCCTCGGGCACGCATATCCCCTGCCGCCCAGCACAGATCACCCACGCGCTGGAATCCAAACATCGAGTAGAAGGCGTAGAACGGAATCAGAGGGTAATCATTGGTACTGTATGACGTCGCAGCAGCAATCCAGGCCGACATGGCGCCGGCTTCGTTGATACCTTCCTGAAGGATCTGTCCCTTGCGATCTTCCTTGTAGTACATGATCTGAGCACGATCGTTTGGTGTGTACTTCTGGCCTTCAGCGGTATAAATACCCAATTGACGGAACATGCCGTCCATACCGAAGGTTCGCGCCTCATCCGGAACAATAGGCACAACACGGGAGCCGATCTGCTTGTCTTTGATCAGGGTCCCGAGCATGCGAACAAACGCCATGGTCGTCGACAACTCGCGATCGCCACTGGATTCCAGCTGAGCTTTGAAGGTGGAAAGCGGTGGAATGGTGAGCGGCTGACTGTCTTTCAGACGACGAGGCAAAGAGCCGCCAAGCTTGCTCCGCATTTTCTGCATGTAGAGCATTTCCGGCGAGTCCGGAGCCGGCTTGTAGTAAGGCATCTCCTCGATTTCATCATCAGAAATCGGAACACCGAAACGGTCCCGGAAGGCCCGAATGGTATCGCTGCTGAGTTTCTTCTGTTGGTGCGCGGTGTTTTGTGCCTGCCCCTGCTCACCAAAACCATAACCCTTAATGGTATGGGCCAGAATCACAGTAGGACCGCCTTTGTGGTTGACCGCCTCGTGATACGCAGCGTAAACCTTGTAAGGATCGTGACCACCACGATTCAGAGCATAGATATCATCGTCGGATAATTGCTCAACACGCTTCAGCAGCTCCGGATCCTGCCCGAAGAAGTGCTTGCGCACGTAGCCGCCGCCGTTGGACTTGAAGTTCTGCATTTCACCATCGACGGCGGTATCCATAACCTTCTGCATGCGCCCGTCAGTGTCTTTCTCGAACAACGGATCCCACAGACGTCCCCAAACGACCTTGAGAACATTCCAGTTGGCTCCGCGGAAGATGCCTTCCAGTTCCTGAATAATCTTGCTGTTCCCACGCACCGGGCCGTCCAGGCGCTGCAGGTTACAGTTGACCACGAAGATCAGGTTATCCAGTTTCTCCCGCCCAGCCAGGCCGATAGCGCCGAGTGTTTCCGGCTCGTCACACTCGCCATCACCAATAAAGCACCAGACTTTTCGATCCTTGTTTTCGGTGAGTTCACGCCCCTGGAGGTACTTCATCACATGGGCCTGGTAGATGGCCTGAATCGGCCCCAAGCCCATCGAAACCGTAGGAAACTGCCAGTAATCAGGCATCAGCCACGGATGCGGATAGGAAGACAGGCCATTGCCATCCACTTCCCGGCGGAAATTATCCAGCTGCTCTTCGGTCAGACGACCTTCCAGAAACGAACGGGCATAAATGCCGGGTGACGAGTGGCCCTGGATGTAAACCAGATCGCCTTCGCGCGTCTCGTCACCGGCATGGAAGAAATAGTTGAACCCTACATCCATCAATGTCGCAATAGATGAGAACGAATGGATATGCCCACCGAGATCTCCGGGCCGCTTATTGGCACGAATCACCATCGCCAAAGCGTTCCAGCGGATCAATGACCGGATCCGGCGCTCCATGAAAAGATCCCCGGGCATCCTGACTTCCCGACGGGTGGGAATAGTATTGCGATAAGGCGTATTGACGCTGTAGGGCAGCTTTACGCCATCTCGACTGGCTCTTTCTCCCAGTCTTTCCAGCAGGAAGGCAGCACGCTCCAGCCCCTCTTCATCCAGCACCGAGTCCAGCGACTCGATCCATTCACCCGTTTCAATAGGATCTTCATCATGCAGCATTGATTTCTCCTGGCACGAACAAAGACATCAACTGACACTTACCGGATCGCCTATCCGAAATCGGACACAGATTTGGCAGAAATAAACAGGCAGGATAAGTGGATCAGACATGATCGCCTTTGTTCGACATGTCATACCGATGTAGTAATTTGATAAACAAACATCTACCTTGCTACACAATAATAGTATTTTTTTACTAGTATTTACATCATACCAAGGTATTGGCAGACACAATGACCACAACAATTACCGCTGGCAGCCACACCTATATCGGCGCAAAGACCTTGCCACCACAGGCCCCGACCGCATTGGTTGCGCGGGAAAAATTTAATGACCTGTTGCACGAAACCGATCCAGTGAGCCTGCTACTGGTGCAGGCACCGGCTGGTTTTGGTAAAACAACGACCATCGCTGAGCGCCTTGCCGCGCTTGAGGCTGACACCGTCTGGTATCGGCTCGACAGACCTGATGACAATCCATCTCAGTTTGCGGCCTATATGGCACACGCACTGGAGACCCATCGTCCCGGCGCCTGCCCCGATACGCTCAAGCGACTATCGTCTGAAGGCTTCCCTGATTTACAGACGTTCCTGACGCATCTTGTGGCCGAATTGCCACTGGACGCGCCACCCCTGTATCTGGTGCTGGATGACTATCATCTGATAGCTGACCCGGCCATTCATGACGGCATTCGCTTTTTACTGCGCCATCAGCCGGCCTACCTCACATTGGTTTTGCTGTCTCGCACATTGCCGCCAATTGGTGTCGCGCAGCTGCGCATGCAGGGGCGGATGATAGAAATCGGACCACGGGAATTGGGCTTTGGTGCTGACGAGGCCCAGACCTATTTCGATGCCCGCCTTCCCTACGAAATATCCCGGGAAAGTATCGAACGCGCCGTTCGTCGTGTTGAAGGCTGGGTGTCTGCCCTGCAGTTACTCGCCGCAAGCGCTCCCACCAGCGTGGATTTCAATGATCTGGTTGCGCAGTTCGAGCATGGCAACCAGTACATTTTTGACTACTTTGAAGAACTGCTCGGGCGCGGCATATCCTCTGAGGAACTGTCGTTCCTTCTGCGCACCAGTATTCTTGATCGCTTCAATGCATTCCTCGCCATGAGGGTAACCGGCCATAACGACGGCCAGGCGTTACTCAACCAGCTTATCGGGCGCGGTCTTTTTGTGATGCCACTCGATAGCAGCGGACTCTGGTACCGGTACCACCCGTTATTCAACGCCTATCTCAGGCACCTGCTGGCCTGCACCGCTGGCGAAGATGTCACGCTGATGCATCAGAAAGCCTCCGATGCCTGGCGGGAAATGGGTCAGCATGAAGAAGCCGCCCGCCACGCGGTCAAAGCGCGTGATGCGGACAGGATTATCCGGATCCTGATGGAAACCGGCAGAAGCTTTTTCACCGAGGGCCAGTTTTCGCTGCTACAACAATGCCTGGATGCTCTGGATCCGGCCGTTATCGCTGACGAGCCGCTGCTTACTTTGCTAAGAGCCTGGGTGACGCAAAGTCAGTACAAATTCGACGAAGTGGAACAGTGGCTGTCAGCCGCTGAAACCCGCCTGAAAGAAACGCTCGGCGAAGCGGATCTGAATGCCCTGCGCTGTGAGTTCAGCGCATTACGGGCACAGGTAGCGATGAACTATGGTGACGTCGATACGGCAATGGGACTGGCCGAAGATGCCATTCAACAGGAATCCAGGTTCCTCCCGACATCAAAGGTCGCGGCGGCATCTGTTATGGGTGAGGCGCTGTTTGTTCAGGGTCACCTGAAAGATGCGTTGGCGCGAATGCAGGACACTGAACACCTGGCTCGCACACACGGCGCACACCAGAACGTGCTCTGGTCCCTGTGTCAGCAATCTGAAATCTGCATGGCGATGGGGCTGCTTCAAAAGGCCTACAACATTCAGGAACGCGGCTTCCAGTATGCCGAGGAAAACCACCTCAACCACATGCCGATTCTCGAGTTTCTGTACCGGGTGCGCAGCCAGATCATGTGGGAGTGGCATCATCTCGAGAATGCCGAACGGTGCGCGCTCGTCGGCATCGAGATCCTCGAATCCCAGGGCGAGCGCTGGTACGTGCAGAGCTACACGTCGCTTGCCAAGGTCGCCCAGGCAAGAGGTCGACAAACACTCTGTGCGGACTACGTTCAGAAGATTCAGAAAATGCTGGCGTCCGGTGAATACCATATCGACTGGGTCGCGAACTCCCATGCCACCATGCTGTCGTTCTGGGATGCGGTCAGAGACCTGGAATCGATCCAGCGCTGGTTGACGGCTGCACCGGAATACACCATCGAAAACGCTACCAATCACTTCCTGCAGTGCAATGCCCGCAACTGGGCACGCGCCTACCTGAGCCTTGAGCAACCCGACAAGGCCCTGCCGATTCTTGAAGGCCTTCAGACGGTAGCCGAGCGCGTCGGCCTGCAGACCGATCTGAACCGAAATCATATCGCCCTGGCGCAGCTTCACTGGCTAAAAGATGACCGGGAACGGGCGCTGCACCACATGCATCAGGCGCTGCAACTGGCCAGCACAACCGGTGCCGTCGGCAGCTTCCTGCGTCTGGGCAAGGTGCTGATTGTGATTCTCAAAGGCCTGATTGCAGATCACGCACTGGATGGCATGGAACTCCAGAGGGCCGAACGTCTGATTCAGCTCGCTCAGCAGCAACGCGATTTCAGCCGGGCCATTCGCATCTCGCTTGATGAGGCAATTATTCAGGACATTATTGACCGGCCCGATGTGCCCGAGCTAATCCGCACGTCACCTCTCACCCGTCGGGAGTGGCAGATTCTCAGCCTGATTCACGCCGGCCTGTCGAATGACCAGATAGCAGAGCACCTCAAGGTTGCCGCCACTACCGTCAAAACCCATATTCGCAGCCTTTATCAGAAGCAAAACATTGCGCATCGGTCAGAGGCCATTGCCCTCGCGCGTGATCTGCTCAGCAAAATCCAGGGGGAATAACAGCCAGATCAGAGTGCAGCAGATTGCCTCCTCCCCCTCTCATCCCCCGGGCTACGCCAGCAAAAATAAGCCCGGGAGGATGCACGAACAGATGCCGTGTCGCACCATCAGATCATCGATAGCTATCAACAACTAATGACAACAACACGATCTGAGTGAGGCAGCATGCAGCAGAAAGATCCGGACTGGTGGCGCGGCGCCGTCATATATCAGGTTTATCCCCGAAGCTTTTATGATTCCAACGGCGACGGCATCGGCGACTTGCCCGGCGTTACGGCCAAGCTTGATTACATTGCCAGTCTGAATGTAGATGCTATCTGGCTGTCCCCCTTTTTCACGTCACCGATGAAAGATTTCGGTTATGACGTTGCGGATTACCGCGGTGTCGATCCGATCTTCGGCAACATTGACGATCTGGATGCACTGATTACCAAGGCCCATGACCTGGGCCTGAAAATCATGATCGATCAGGTGCTGAGCCATTCATCAGACCAGCATGCCTGGTTCGTTGAAAGCCGCAGCAGCCGGGACAACCCCAAAGCAGACTGGTATGTATGGGCAGAAGCCAAACCAGACGGGTCGGTACCCAATAACTGGCTTTCGGTGTTCGGTGGACCAGCCTGGACCTGGGACACACGGCGCAAGCAGTACTACCTCCACAACTTCCTGAGCAGCCAGCCGGATATCAATTTCCACAATCCGGATGTCGTGGCACAGGTACTGTCCGATATCCGGTTCTGGTTGGACCGGGGCGTGGATGGCTTCCGCCTCGATGCAATCAATTTCTGCTTCCATGACCCTGAGCTGAGAAACAACCCGCCCAGCGAGGCCGTCGCAGAAGCGTCAATTGGTGTTCGCAAAGAGAACCCTTACGGCTACCAGCAACACATTTACGACAAAACCCGCCCGGAGAACCTGGCCTTTCTGAAACAGCTGCGCTCCTTGTTGGATGAATACCCGGGCACAACGACAGTCGGCGAAATCGGCGACGACAACTCGCTGCAAACCATGGCGGACTACACCAGCAACGGTGACAAACTGCATATGGCCTATTCGTTCGACCTGCTGACTGAGCAGCACAACGCTGCATTCATTCGTCACACAGTCGAAACCATTGAAAACAAACTCCAGAATGGCTGGCCCTGCTGGGCTGTCGGCAACCATGATGTTGCCCGCGTGGCCTCGCGATGGGCAACCCGCTCGCCTGAACAGATCAAACTTTACATGGTGCTGCTGCTTAGCCTGCGAGGCAGTGTGTGCATCTACCAGGGCGAAGAGCTGGGGCTTGGAGAAGCCGAACTGAATTATCGGGATCTGGTTGACCCTTATGGCATTCGCTTCTGGCCGGAATATAAAGGACGCGACGGCTGCCGCACGCCGATGGTCTGGCATCCTGAAGAACAAAACGCAGGTTTCTCGTCGGGAACCCCCTGGCTACCGGTTTACAGCGAGCACTACAACATGGCGGTCGATATCCAGGAGCAGCAAGATGAGTCAGTGCTGCACGCGTATCGCACTTTTATGGCCTGGCGGCGTGAACAACCCGCTCTGCTGGAGGGCGACATAACCTTCCACAACAGTCCGGACAACACACTGCTTTTCAGCCGAAAAACCGATGGTCAGCAGTTATTGATCGGGCTTAATCTGGGCGATCAACCCGCTGCATTCGACTTGCCAGCCACTGCGCAGCGCATCGACAATGCACCGGCCTCCCTTGGCGGTGACTGGCAAGGCAACAGGCTCGAGCTACCGGCGTTCGGTGCCGCCATCGGCCAGCTGTAAGACAAACGCATCGGAACATCGCTCCGGCATCGCACGGAGCGTGCGATTTACCAACAACAAAGACGGCATATTATGGCAAGCGTCACCCTCAGAAACGTCTACAAGCGTTACGGCGACATTGAAGTGACTCGCAACGTTAACCTCGATATTCAGGACGGTGAATTTGTTGTCTTCGTCGGGCCGTCAGGCTGCGGCAAATCGACCTTGCTTCGCATGATTGCCGGGCTTGAGGATATCTCCGATGGCGATCTGTATATCGGCGAGTCGCGCGTTAACAACCTGCCCCCCAAAGAACGCGAGGTGGGGATGGTGTTCCAGTCTTACGCCCTGTACCCCCACATGAACGTGGCCGAAAACATGGCGTTCGGCCTCAAGCTGGCAAAGGTCCAGAAAGGCGAAATCGATCGGCGCGTGAACGACGCCGCACACCTGCTGCAACTTGATCCCCTGCTGGAGCGCAAACCCAAGGATCTGTCCGGTGGCCAACGCCAGCGGGTAGCGATCGGCAGAACGATTGTGAGGGAACCGGAAGTCTTCCTGTTTGACGAACCGCTTTCCAACCTCGATGCCTCATTGCGGGTTCAAATGCGCATTGAGATATCCAGCCTGCACAAGCGGTTGGGCGCTACGATGATCTACGTAACCCACGATCAGGTTGAAGCCATGACCATGGCAGACACTATCGTGGCACTGGATCACGGCAGTATCGCGCAGGTCGGCAAGCCACTGGAACTCTACCACTACCCGGCAACCCGGTTTGTTGCGGGCTTTATCGGCTCACCGAAAATGAACTTTGTGGCGTGCAAGGCGGTCAAAGTAAGCAGTCAGGAGGTGACCGTCAGTCTGCCGGGGGCAACGCAACTCACCTTGCCCGTGAACGGAACCGATGTGACGGAAGGCGACATGCTCACGCTAGGCATTCGCCCCGAGCATTTCTGCACTGAAGAAGATTGCGAACTGTCGATGGCCGGCGAGGTCACGGTCGTTGAACGACTGGGCTACCAGACCCTGGTGCATATGACCGTCGAAGGTGTTGATGACATTCTGACCATGCGCACTGATGGCGGCAATCCCGTTCAAGAGGGCGATACCGTAACACTCGGTATTCGCGCCAATCGGTGTCACCTTTTCCGGGGAGACGGCAACGCCTGCCCGAGGCTCTACAAAGAACCCTGCGTCGATCTTTAGACGCCCCCAGTTTTCAGGCCCTGCCTGGAATGCCCGTGTGTTTGTTGTGTCACGTTGCCCGCCACTCCGGCGGGCTTTTTTATGTCAGGAAAGGAAAGCCCCCCTGCCTGGGCGCCACATCAATCGCTGATTCCCGGCGGCTGCTATTCTTTTACGCACAGCTTTGGAAGCGGTTGTATCCTGCTCCACTTTGATCTAATTTACGTTTACGTAAACTTTATCTAGTGTAAACAAATTCTGACGTTAATTCGGCTGGCATGGTGAGCAAATGCGGGTCCCGACAAGCGCGATATCATCCCGGCCGGTAAGCCTTAAAACGTAAATCTGAAGGTAACATCATGTCTGATAATGAACGGCCCGTCGCACTGGACTTACCTATCCCGGACCCCGCGGATCTCCCGGAAGAAACCCGGCGTTACTTCGATATCTGCCAGACCAAGCTGGGCATGATCCCCAACGTATTGAGGGCCTACAGTCAGAACCTCGAACAGCTTGAAGCCTTTACCCGCATCTATAATCAAATGATGTTGGGTGAAAGCGAGCTCGATAAACTCGAGCGAGAAATGATTGCCGTCGTGGTGTCTTCCGAGAACAAGTGCTTTTACTGTCTTGTGGCCCACGGCGCAGCCGTTCGCAAATACAGTGGCGACCCGGTTCTGGGGGAGCATCTGGTGATGAATTACCGCAGCGCTGAACTGTCAGCCCGGCATCGCGCCATGCTGGATTTCGCCTCTGCCCTCACGCGCTCCCCTGCAACGATTTCCGGGGCTGATACTGATGCGTTACGCCAGGCAGGTTTCAGCGATAGCGCTATCTGGGACATCAGCAACATCGTCGGTTTCTACAACATGACAAACCGGGTCGCGATTGCCAGCGATATGCGCCCCAACCCCGAATATCACAGCCAGGATCGCTGATATCGTCGATTCCGGCACGATTGCAGCTCGACCAGCGCTCGATCGGCTATCGATCAGAACGAGGTCAAACCGGATGAATAGCAACTCCAAGCCCACGGCTTAACAACAATAATGGAGCCCGACTATGAGCACAGCACTGCCCAGCTACACCAGCGGCACTTCGGAAAAGCCGCTTATCGGCATGACAATCGGCGATATGTTCGACCGGACTGCCGAACGCTTCCCTGACAACGATGCGCTGATCGCACTGCACCAGAATATCCGCTGGACCTATCGCGAATTTCAGCAAAAAGTGAATCAGTGCGCCCGCGCCCTGCTCGCGATCGGCGTTAAGCCTGGCGATCGTGTCGGCATCTGGTCACCTAACCGGTATGAATGGACGGTGACCCAGTTTGCAACCGCCAAAGCGGGGGCCATTCTGGTCAACATCAACCCCGCCTATGGCATTCACGAACTCGAGTATGCGCTTAACCTCGCCGGCACCCGCTTTGTAGTAACGGCGGACAGCTTCAAGGCGTCCAACTACCGCGCCATGTTTTGCGAGCTGGCACCGGAGCTGAAAACCTGTGCACCCGGGCAACTGAAAGCGGAACGGGTGAAACAGCTTGAAGGCGTGATCAATATGGCCGAAGAGCGCCATGACGGGATGTGGTCGTGGCAGGATTTCATGGCCCGGGCCGATGATGTCTCTCAAGCGCAGCTCGACAAGGTGCAGTCAGATCTGCAGTTCGATGATCCTATCAACATCCAGTTCACCTCAGGCACCACCGGCGCCCCGAAGGGTGCAACCCTGTCGCACCACAACATTCTGAATAACGGCTACTTTGTGGCCGCCAGCATGAACTTCACCGAACAGGATCGCCTGGTCATCCCGGTGCCGCTCTACCACTGCTTTGGCATGGTGATGGCCAATCTGGGCTGCATTACGCATGGTGCGGCAATGATTTATCCTGGCGAAGGTTTTGAGCCGCGCGCTGTGCTCGAGGCAGTCCACAAGGAAAAGGCGACCGCGCTTTACGGTGTGCCGACCATGTTTATTGCCGAACTGGCAGATCCGGACCTTGCATCGTTCGATTTATCGTCATTGCGCACTGGCATCATGGCCGGCTCGATTTGCCCGGCGGAAGTGATGAAGAAAGTGAACAGCACCATGCACATGAAAGAAGTGCAGATCGCGTATGGCATGACAGAAACCAGCCCGGTTTCCACCCAGACCAGCTCAGATGATCCGTTCGACAAGCAGGTCACTACCGTAGGCCGCACTCAGCCGCACCTGGAGTCAAAGATTGTGGATGCCGCCACTGGCCGCATTCTCCCCAGAGGCGAGATCGGTGAGCTGTGCACCCGTGGCTACAGCGTGATGCTGAAGTACTGGAACAACGAAGAAAAAACCCGCGAAGCCATCGATGAGGGCGGCTGGATGCATACCGGCGATTTGGCTCAGATGGACGAAGACGGCTACCTGCAAATTGTGGGTCGCATAAAAGACATGGTGATTCGTGGCGGCGAGAACATCTACCCCAAGGAAATCGAGGAATTTCTGTACACACACCCGGCGATATCGGATGTGCAAGTGACGGGCATTCCCGATGATAAATACGGCGAGGAACTGATCGCTTGGGTCAAGCTGCGCCCGGATGCCGGCAGTGTGACCAGCGAAGACCTGCAGGCTTTCTGCAAGGGCCAGATTGCCCACTTCAAGATTCCGCGCAACTTCAAATTTGTCGACGACTTCCCGATGACGGTCACCGGCAAAATCCAGAAGTACAAAATGCGCGAGATATCCATTGAGGAATTGGGGCGGAACAAGAACTGACGTCATCCCCGCCATACAGGAATGCAGCCGGGGAATGGTCAGCGAATGGCCATTCCCCGGCCTCCAGCTCTCCCCTAGCCTTTAACACCGCCTGCGGTCAGGCCGCCGACAATCCACTTCTGGCAGTAGAGGAACACCAGCGTAATGGGCAGCCCTGACAGCACCGCAGCTGCAGCAAAGTCGCCCCAGAGGTAGTTCTGCTCATAGAGGTATTGCTGGGCACCCACCGCCAGCGTCAGCTTGTCAGTATCCACCAGCAGGATCGACGCCATGGGGTATTCCATGATCGTCATAATGAAGGCGAGGATAAATACCACCATCAGAATTGGCACAGACAATGGCAGCAGAATATAGCGGAATGCCTGCCAGGTTGTGGCCCCGTCAACGATAGCCGCCTCTTCAAGCGACCGGTCGATCGAGTCAAAGTAGCCCTTGATGGTCCAGATATGCAGCGCCATCCCCCCCAGCGAGGCCACGATAACCGCACCATGGGTATTGAGGCCGAGCCAGCTCACATGATTGCCGATCTGGTCAAACAACGCATAGAGCGCAACCAGCGACAGCACCGGCGGAAACATCTGGAAGATCAGCATCGACTTGAGCACAAACCCCTTGCCGGCGAACCGCATCCGCGCGAAAGCGTACGCACTGGTTGTCGACAGCGCGAGAATCAGTATCGACGACACCACCGCAATCTTGATCGAGTTCCAGAGCCACAGCAGCACCGGAAATGGCGGCTGTGTGACATTGCCCGCGTCGTCGGTATAGGGAATCCCCAATGCCAGCGACCAGTGTTCAAGCGATGGCACCTCCGGCAGCAAACTGCCGGTTGCAAAGTTACCGCTGCGGAAGGAAATCGAAATCACCATCAGCAGTGGAAACAGGATCAGTGCGATAAAACACAGCATCCCGATATGGGAGGCCAGCACCCGGTACTTCGTGGATCGTGGTTGAACCATTGCCATAGCCGCCTCCTATACCTTGATTTTGGACAGTTTCAGATTGATCAGGGACAGCGCCCCGACCACCAGGAAGATCACCGTCGCAATTGCCGCTGCCAGACCAAAGTTCTGACCGGAATCCTGAAACGCGATGCGATAGGTGTAACTGACCAGCAAGTCTGTTGTACCCGCCGGTGTACTGGCGCCCAGAATATCCGGCGCGCCGCCTGTCAGCAGTGCAATCAACACGAAGTTATTGAAGTTGAATGCAAAGCTGGCGATCAGCAACGGAGCCAACGGCTTTATAATCAGCGGAAAGGTAATGTTCATCAGGTTGTTGATCGGCCCCGCACCATCCATCGCCGAGGCTTCGTACAGGTCCTTTGGAATCGACTGCAGTAGCCCCATCGACAACAGCATCATGTATGGATAACCCAGCCAGGTATTGACGATCAGAATCATGGTCCGGGCCAGTGCCGGATCGCTGAACCAGTCAGGCCGAATGCCGAACAGGTTCTCCAGCACCAGATTGATCTCGCCAAAATTCTGGTTAAACAACCCCTTGAACACCAGTATCGAGATAAAGGCCGGCACGGCATACGGCAGAATCAGCATGGTGCGATAGAAACCTTTCCCGCGAATCTGGTCCCACTGCAACAGGTTGGCCAGCAGCAGCCCCAGAATCAGGGTGAAGATCACCGTGCAGACAGCGAATACCAGCGTCCAGATAAAAATCTGGAGAAACGGGCCGCTGATCGTCGGGTCCGTGATCACTTTGGTGTAATTATCCCAACCGGCAGAGACCGTCCAGCCAGGCACCAGCCTGTCGCCGTCCGCGCTTTCGTAAAACCCCTCATCATGATTAGGGAAATAAGTAACGCCGGTCCGGTTGTTGGTTAGTGTGTCATTTTCGCTAACAGCATAAAGCGACTGTATCGCTGCGAAGTCCCTCAGGCTCGCCATGCTGAGTTCGCGTCCGTCTTCGGTAGACAGTTTCAACTCGTTGAGCGCAGAACGGTGTTTGATGATGTCACGAATCTGCAGGGGCTCGCCGGACGGCGTCTGCTGAGCCGGCAGAACCGGTACCGGTTGAACCTCGTCGCCTTCCAGACTGAACGGTGGCGACATCAGGTTCTGGTGCTTGCCTTCCAGATAGATAACATAGCCCTTGTCTGTATCGTAAAGGCTGTAGCCATAGCGGACGGATTCAGACTGGAAGGTGCGCCCCATCAGGTTATTCTGCACCCGCTCGAAGCTCAGCAGGTTGCTGGCGCTGTAGTTGGTAAAACCGATGCCCACGGTATACATCAGCGGAAAAATCACGAACAGCGTCATGCCTGCGATCGCAGGAAAAATGTAACGGTGGGCGTACATCCGCTTGTTCACAAAAACGAATACGGCCGATGCTGTAAGCACCAGAAACAGCATCGCAAAAACAAATGCCTGTTGCGCATAGAGCGCAAATATCAGATAGAGCGCCATACTGACGGTAATCGCCAGCGCACTCCATTTCAGAATTGATCGAGTCATGAATGCTCTGTTTTCGGCTCGAGGGTAAGTCAGCGTATCAGTCAGCATTGTAGTAAGCCCTGCCACAGTAAGCCCTGCCAATACCTTGCAACCGCTATGGAGTGCGATCACACGGAACCCGACGCCCTCCTGATGGAAGCCGCCGGGTTCTCAAGGCATTATCGGGTGATGCGCTTCGCAGCGGCATTCAGCGCTTCTTCTACTGACTGGCGCCCGGATGTAATATTTTGCAGAGCCGGCGCCATGGAAGACCAGAAAGCTCCCATCGCAGGCACGCTGGGCATGGGCTCGCCCATTTCGGCGTTCTTGAAGGTCGCGTTGATATTCGGATCTGCAGACAGCTCGTCCATCAGCTCCTTGTTGGCAACGGCGCCCAGTGGTACGTCGTCGTTCACCATCTTCAGCCCTTTAACCGAAAGCGCGTAGTTCTCAAGGAACTCGACCGCCAGCGCCCGGTTCGGGCTGGCTGTATTGAGCGTCGCGGCCATCACACCGACCATCGGCTTGGGCTCACTGCCGTTGATTGTTGGCAACGTCGTGACACCAAAGTTGATGCCGCTCTTCTTGAGATTACCCCAGGCCCAGGGGCCACTGATCATCATCGCCAGCTCGCCCTTGTTAAAGCGCGAATCCATAGCGCCGTAATCCGCTCCGCGAGGCATGACGCCCTGTTCGATCAGGCTTTCAAGCACCGTGGCACCCTTGATGGCGCCATCAGAATTAACCCCGGTGTCTTTAACATCGTAACTTTTGCCGGATTTGGCAAAGATGTAACCACCGTTGGCCGCCATCATCGGCCAGGTGAAATAGGTGTTGTTATAGTCCCACAGGATCGCCTTCTTGCCCTGCTCGGCCAGCTTTTTGTCCAGCGCAGGGATTTCTTCGAAGGTCTTGGGTGGTTCGGATACCAGATCCTTGTTATAGATCAGGCCAATGGATTCAACGGCCATGGGGTAGCCGTATACCTTGCCGTCAACTGTTACGGCATCCCAGGTAAAATCGTAATTGGCATCTTTCACTGATTGGGAAGGATTGAGCTCGGCAATCAGGCCACTTTGAGCCCACTCGCCCAGACGGTCGTGTGCCCAGATAAAGATGTCGGGCCCGTTACCGGTTGCGGCAGATTGCTGGAATTTGTCAGTCGCACTATCAGGATGTGCCACTTCAACGGTAATACCGGTTTCTTCAGCGAACCAGTCACCTACTTCCTGAAGACCGTTATACCCCTTGTCACCATTGATCCAGACAACAAGCTTACCTTCCTGAATGTCAGCCTGCGCGGGCGAGACCGCACCGAGTGTCGCCAGGATGGATACGGCGAGTGTGCTGCGGATAAATTTCCGGCGGTTCATGGTTCAGTACCTCTCTTTCCTTGACTTATTCTTGTTGGCCGGTGCCGGCATGAGGCTTTCGATCACCGGGGCGGTCGCAATCTTTTCTGCGATGCTTCAAATCCTGTGGTAATCGGGCAACAAGAGCATCCCCCCTGTTTTTAATCGACGAGGCGTAGAACGGGGGAGTAGACCGGCGTAGAGGATTCCGTCTACCCACAATCACCGCACTCTGGTTATATCGGTTAAGTCTCAACTCGTCCGCAACGCCGGACTTGCCGATAACAATAAAACCGGAGTCGCCCATGTTGGCCCTACACAGATCCGCCTATGCCTTCCTGCCCGGCAAGGCCCTTGCTACTGGCATCACAATCGTCGCCATTACCGCTACTCTGTCTGCCTGTGCGACAGGAGAGTCAGCCAAGCGTGCCGGTGATAGTAAGGGCACTACCCCGACCAGTTCCAGCGACCAGCCAGCAAATCCATCCTCTGCCTCCCTGGCGTCTGCGGCGTGCGCTGTGGATGATGCACCGGTCACCATCCCGGTCAACAGCACTTTTGCCGATGGAGCCTGGTTAAAAGACGCCTTCTCGGGTCAACGGGTACAGGTTCGCCAGGGTGAAGTCACGATTGCCCCCGCGCAGGGATCGGAAGGGATCATTCTGCTGGAACCTGTCGAGCCGGAGAAACAGCACTTCAGTTGGGCCGGCGCCACGGTTTATTTCGCACTGACCGACCGATTCAACAACGGTAACCCGGCAAATGACAACGCCTACGGTCGCCAGCCAGACGGCGACCAGGAAATCGGGACTTTTCACGGTGGTGATTTCGCGGGACTCACGCAGAAACTCGATTACATCGCCGCACTCGGTGTTGATGCACTATGGATATCGCCGCCAGTTGAACAGATACACGGCTGGGTCGGTGGCGGCGATCAAGGCGATTTTCGTCATTATGGCTACCACGGCTACTACGGGCTCGACTTTACCGTTCCTGACGCGAGCTACGGCAGCGAAGCCGAATTCAGAACACTGGTAGACGAAGCGCACAAACGCAACATCCGGGTGGTCATGGATGTGGTTCTGAATCACCCGGGTTACAGCACATTGCAGGATATGCAGGACTTCAAGTTCGGCGCTCTGTTCGAAGGCTTTGAACAATACCTGCCCGAGCACCGGGGTAACTGGCAGCCCGAGTCGTGGGAAGACCTCCATGCCTACCACGCGCTGATTGACTACGACAACACGGATGCCTGGGCAAACTGGTGGGGGAAAGATTGGGTACGCGCAGGTATCGCTGACTACGACTCGCCACCAAACGCCACTATTGATCCCATTCGTGGGTCGCTGGCGTTTTTACCTGACTTCAAAACCGAGTCTGCTCAGCCTGTTTCCCTTCCGGCGTTTCTGACCTCCAAGGCTGATACAAGAGCCCGCCCTCTCGACGGCGCCACAGTTAGAGATTACCTGATCGCCTGGCAGACAGACTGGGTGCGCCGCTACGGTATCGACGGGTTCAGGGTTGATACCGTCAAACACGTGGAGCCCGCCACATGGATAGCGCTCAAAGCGGCAGGACAACAGGCCCTGGATGACTACCGCAAGGCGCATCCGGACAATCCCCTGCCGGCATCGGATTTCTGGATGGTGGGTGAAGTATTCCCGCACGCGGTTACCCGCAGTCACTATTTCGATGAAGGTTTTGATGCCGTTATCAACTTTGATTTTCAGGAGCAGGCAAAAGCGGGCGCACTTTGCCTGCCAGCGATGGAGCCTGTTTACCGGCAATACGCCGAGAGCCTGCAGGGTGAAAAAGCCTTTAACGTTATGAGCTACATCTCATCCCATGACACCGCGTTGTTCAGCAGCGAAACGGCTGATGATCCGCTTTTGCAAAAACGCGTTGCCGCTGCTTTGCTGCTGGCGCCAGGCACCACGCAGATTTTTTACGGCGATGAAAGCGCCCGCATTGCAGGACCCAGCGGCTCAGATCCGCAACAGGGAACCCGATCGGATATGAACTGGCGCGCAATCGATTCGGGAGAAGTGGCCGCGCTTATTGAATACTGGCAGACACTCGGACAATTCAGACAACGGCATCCGGCCATTGGTGGCGGTCAGCATAAAATGCTCAGTGAGCGGCCTTATGCTTTTTCAAGACAGAAAGGAAACGACAAGATCATCGTCGTGTTTGCGCGGAAATAACTTAAGGACGTCACCATAACCAGTTTCAGGCGACAGAGACCTGCTCTCTGCCGCCTGAATACCGGGATGCCTAGCTCTCAGCTTCCCATTTCTTCAGCAGTTCCTTGTATGGCACGGTCTGCCCTTTAGGCTTCTCGTTGTCCAACTTCGGCTTGGGCGCACCCGGCTGGTCCAGCCAGTATTGCGCATCGCGCTCTTCATTCAGCTTGGGACCGCAGGTTTCCATCACATTGGCCCGCTCCAGACGCATCATGATGTTGTCCTGAGCCTTGGCCAGGCCGTCCAATGCTTCCTGCGGTGTGCTTTCGCCACTGGCTGCCTGTGAAATATACTGCCACCACAGCTGGGCCAGCTTGGGGTAATCCGGCACGTTGGTGCCAGTCGGACTCCACTGGACCCGCGCAGGACTGCGGTAGAACTCAACCAGACCGCCCAGCATCGGCGCCGCTTCAGTCATCGCGTCTGAATTGATATCAGACTCGCGGATCGGAGTCAGACCTACCAGCGTCTTCTTCATAGATACCGTTTTGGATACCGTGAACTGCGCATACAGCCATGCAGCCAACCGACGCTCTTTAGGCGTTGATTTCATGAAGGTCCAGGCGCCAACGTCCTGATAACCCAGCTTCATGCCCTCTTCCCAGTATGGTCCGTGGGGCGATGGCGCCATCCGCCATTTTGGAGTGCCGTCTTCGTTGACGACCGGCAGCCCTTTCTTGGTCATGCTGGAGGTGAACGCGGTGTACCAGAATATCTGCTGCGCGACATTACCCTGCGCAGGTACCGGACCGGACTCGGAGAAGGTCATGCCTTTTGCTTCAGCCGGGGCATACTCGTTCAGCCAGTCCACATACTTCTGTGTGGCATAGACAGCTGCCGGACCATTGACGGCACCACCACGGGTGACACTGGAGCCAACCGGGTGACACTCTTCAACCCGAATACCCCATTCATCAACGGGCAGACCATTAGGCAGACCCTTGTCGCCCGCACCCGCCATTGAGAACCAGGCATCAGTAAACCGCCAACCCAGAGACGGGTCTTTCTTACCGTAATCCATGTGGCCGTATACGCGCTTGCCATCAATGGTCTTCACATCTTCGCTGAAGAACTTGGCAATGTCTTCGTAGGCTGACCAGTTAACCGGCACGCCTAGCTCGTAGCCATAAATTTCCTTGAACTTCTTTTTCAGATCTTCGCGCTCGAACCAGTCGGCCCTGAACCAGTAGACGTTTGCAAACTGCTGATCGGGAAGCTGGTAGAGCTTGCCGTCGGGTGCAGTCGTGAAATCCAGGCCGATGAAATCGTCAAGATCAAGCGTTGGCAAGGTGAAATCCTTGCCGTCGCCTTCCATCATGTCGGAGATCGGGACCACTTTGCCGTAGCGAAAGTGTGTGCCGATCAGATCAGAATCGTTGATGAATGCATCATAGATGTTGCGGCCTGACTGCATCTGCGTCTGCAGTTTCTCAATGACGTCACCTTCCTGAATCAGGTTGTGGGTCACCTTGATACCGGTAATGTCGGTAAACGCCTTGGCCAGCACACTCGACTCATACTCATGAGTGGCGATGGTTTCAGACACCACATTGATCTGCATGCCACGCATGGACTTGGCGGCCTGGGTAAACCAGGCCATTTCTTTGAGCTTTTGCTCTTCCGTCAATGTCGATGTTTCGAACTCGCTGTCGACCCACTTCTTGGCGGCATCCGAGTACTGATCTGCCAGAGCCGGCATTGCGGCCCCCAAACCAGCAACGCTGATGGCGGCACTCAGCATGAGCGCTCTGGGACTTTGATTGTTCCTGAACATAGCCAACCTCGTTCGTATTGTTAGAGTTGTAGACGAATGGGTCTCGGTAAGACCCCTTTTTCACCGCTCTTGCCCATGCGCACAGCAACTACCGGGCAACAGATTGAAAAACACTTTCCAAACATTCGTTCTATTGTGAGTTCACACCTTCAAGCGCTATCCCCAGCGCAACAGGATGCACAACCACACCACCGAAATCCCCAGCGCGAGCCATAAACTCACTTCGGATAGCCCAAGAAACATCAGATGAATATAGGCGCTGGTAAGCAAACCGATAAACAACCGGTCGCCCCGCGTTGTCGCAATCGGCAGAAACCCCTTGCGCTCGGTACAGGGCGACACGACTTCGTAAACGGTCATGGCCAGCAGTATGGCCGCAATCACCGCGAAGAAAATCGCGGTCGGCATTGTCCAGGACATCCAGGCAATCATTGTTGTTCTCCCCCGGGTTTATTCATGGTAATTACACCCGACCCAGCGCGAAGCCTGTGGCCACGTGATTACGTACAAACCAGATCACCAGCAAGCCTGGCACGATAGTCAGAACACCGGCGGCCGCCAGCACCCCCCAATCGATACCACTTGCCCCTACCGTTCGAGTCATGATGGCGCCAATCGGCTGGGCCTCCACTGATGTCAGTGTTCGGGCCAGCAGCAGCTCGACCCACGAAAACATGAAGGCAAAAAAGGCCGTCACGCCGATACCGGAGCGGATCATCGGAATAAAAATCTTAATGAAAAACTTTGGGAAACTGTAACCATCGATATAGGCCATCTCGTCATATTCACGCGGAACACCGGAGATAAATCCTTCCAGGATCCAGACCGCCAGCGGCACATTGAACAGACAGTGCGCCAACGCCACAGCGATGTGGGTATCAAACAACCCGATCGACGAATAGAGCTGGAAGAATGGCAACAGGAATACCGCCGGCGGGGCCATCCGGTTGCTCAACAACCAGAAGAACAGGTGCTTGTCGCCGACAAACTTGTAACGGCTGAAGGCGTAGGCTGCGGGTAGCGCAACCAGCAATGTGATCACCACGTTCATTGAGACGTAGATCATCGAATTGATATAGCCGTTGTACCAGCTGGGGTCAGTGAAGATCACCGCATAGTTTGCCAACGTGAAATTCTGCGGCCAGAGCGTAAGCGCGCCCAGAATTTCCTGATTGGTCTTGAATGACATGATCAGGAGCCAGTAGATCGGCAACAGTACAAAGACGATGTAAATGCTGATCCCGAACCCTTTGCGTTTATTCATTTTCATATCAGGCGCCCCTCACTTTTCTTTGTCGAGGTGGGTGATGGCCGTAAAGAACAACCAGGACACCAACAGAACAATCAGGAAATAAACCAGCGAGAAAGCGGCCGCCCGACCAATATCAAACTGGCCTATCGCCATGGTGGTGAGTGTTTGACTGAGGAAAGTTGTGGAGCTGCCCGGTCCGCCGCCCGTCAATACGAAGGGTTCGGTATAGATCATGAAGCTGTCCATAAAGCGCAACAGCACCGCGATCACCAGCACACTTTTCAGACGCGGCAACTGGATGTAGCGGAAAATCGCCCAGCGGGACGCCCGGTCAATCTCGGCAGCCTGATAGAAGGCCTCCGGAATGGCCCGCAGGCCCGAGTAGCACAAGAGCGCGACCAGCGGCGTCCAATGCCAGACATCCATCAGCAATACAGTGGCCCAGGCATCACCGGTATTGCCGGTATAGTTGTAGTTGATCCCTATCTCGTTCAGCGCCCAGCCAAACAGCCCAATATCGCCCCTGCCGAAAATCTGCCAGATAGTGCCTACCACGTTCCACGGAATCAGCAGCGGAATGGCCAGCAGAATCAGGCAAAGGGAACCGCGCCGTCCGGATGTCGGCATCATCAATGCCACACCGATTCCCAGCGGAATTTCGATCAGCAACACGGCGGCTGAAAACACAAACTGGCGCCCAAGAGACGCCTGGAGATTCTCGTTTTGCAGCACTTCCCGGAACCAGTCAGTGCCCACAAAGTAAGCGCTATTGGGGCCGAAGATGTCCTGCACCGAATAGTTCACCACCGTCATCAGTGGAATCAGCGCAGAAAAAGCCACCAGAATGAAAACCGGCAGCACCAGCCACCAGGCTCTGTTATCAGGGATCTTGTTCATTCTGTTTGCTCCTCAATCAGAAACTCATCGACATAGAGCTTCAGCCACTGGCGGGGAAATCCTGCATGGATCTTTCCGGGCGCTACAGCGTGATCTTCGTCCACGCGCGCCTTGATCGACTGATTGCCCAGCGTGAGAGACACAATCTTGTATGTGCCCAGATCCTCGATGTCCGTCACATCACACTCAAAAGTGTCATCCGATGGCGTGGTGGTCAGCTGAATAAACTCCGGGCGAATGCCCAACTTCAGGTTGGATGAGGTGCTTTGCTCCAACAGCGACTGCAATCCGGCGCCAAGTTTGACGGTCATACCATTAAAGCGAACCCCTTCTTCGCACCGCTCGACCGCGACCAGATTCATCCCCGGGCTCCCGATAAAGTAGCCTACGAATGTGTGATTCGGCCGCTCGAACAGTTCTCGCGGCGTGCCAAACTGGACAATCTGGCCGTCGTACATCACTGCAATCTTGTCAGCAAAAGTCGATGCTTCGAGCTGATCGTGGGTGACATACACCATCGTGATATTGAATTGCTCGTGGATCTGCTTCAGCTTGCGGCGCAGTTTCCACTTGAGCTGCGGGTCGATAACGGTGAGCGGCTCGTCAAACAGAATGGCCGAGACATCGTCTCTGACCAGTCCGCGACCCATCGATACTTTCTGCTTTTCGTCAGCCGTAAGATTCCGTGCCTTGCGGTGAAGCACGGCTTCCAATTCAAGAATTTCAGCGACTTCGTTAACTTTGGTCTCGATGCGGTCCTTTGCCATGCCGGCATTGCGCAATGGAAAAGCAAGGTTCTGGAACACTGTCATCGAGTCGTAAATCACCGGAAACTGGAACACCTGAGCGATGTTCCGCTCTTTGGGCGATAGTTCGTTGACCCTGACATCATCAAACAGAACCTCACCTTCCGAGGGGGCCAGCAATCCCGAAATGATATTGAGCATCGTGCTTTTGCCGCACCCGGATGGCCCTAGCAGCGCATAGGCACCCCCTTTGTGCCAGGTATGGCTTATTTGCCTGATGGCATAATCTTCGGGGCCTGACGGATGCTTGCTATAACTGTGAGCGAGGGATTTGAGCTGAATTTCTGCCATGACCGCTTACTCCCCTGCCCGTTGTGAAGGTGCATGCACCAGCGCGCCATCAACATCAAAAACAAACAACTTGCTGATGGGCAGATAGATTTTGATCGGCGTGTCCGTGTGATATTCGTGAACCCCCATCAACTGCAGCACCATGTGGAAGTGCTCGTTGTTCACGTGCATAAAGGTTTCGGAGCCGCTGATTTCCCCCAGCTCAACCGTCATGGCTAATTCCAGGTCGTCTTCGTTCTGGGGAACAAGACTGATGTGACTCGGCCTGATACCAAACTGATAATCGGCAGGACTCAGGGATTGAAGTTCGCGCGTCAGTGGATGATGTGCATAGTTATCGAAAGTGACGTCGGTATCCGTTACCCGGCCGGGTATCAGATTAATCGGAGGCTCACTGAACAGCTCCGCCGCGGTGACATTGACCGGTTCCCTATACACCGACATCACCGGTCCGGACTGAATAATACGGCCTTCATGAAGTAATGTGGTGACGCCTCCCAGGGCCAGCGCCTCGTTCGCTTCAGTGGTGGCGTAAACCGCAATACAGTTGCGGGCACGGAACAGTTCCCGGAGCTCTGCTCGCAGCTCTTCCCGCAGCTTGTAGTCGAGGTTGACCAGCGGCTCGTCAAACAGGATCAGACTAGCGTCCTTAACCAACGCCCGGGCCATCGCCGTACGCTGTTGCTGACCACCCGACAACTCCAGCGGATACCGCTTCAACAGCGGCTCGATCTGCAACATCGCGGCGGTTTCCTGCACTCGCCGGGTTATCTCGGACTCCGGCATTTTGGCCAGCCGCAAGGGAGAAGCAATGTTTTCCCAAACTGTGAGGTTCGGGTAGTTGATGAACTGCTGGTAGATCATCGAAATATTGCGGCGCTGAACGGACTCGCGGGTGACGTCACGGCCGTCAACCAGCACGCGGCCCTCCGTGGGCTTATCCAGCCCGGCCATCAGCCGCATCAACGAGGTTTTGCCTGCCAGTGTCCGACCAAGCAATACGTTGAAGGAGCCCGCTTCAAAGGTGATGTTCGCGTCCGCAATGTAGGGCACGCCATCCACAACATGGGAGACGTTTTCCAGAGTGAGCGACATTAACGCTTTCCTTGTTTTTGTTTTGGACGTCCGTGATGTCATTCCCGCAGGCATGATCCGTCACGTGAGCGTTCGAATACGAATACCGCAACGCAATGAACATACCAGTCCACATCATTTTATTTCGCACACACCCTATAATATTGATTTTTATTATTTTTTATCTTCAACCGAATATTTTCGGTTGCTCAATAAATGTTCGCATACGAATCAACTTGATCAGTGTGAACATTGACAAGTCAGTAAAATGAACACAATACTGAACAAAAACCACATCCTCTGGCGCGCGAAAACATAAAAACGAAACAACAACAGGGACGATACGTTGAGCAGCCAAGTAAACCTCAGCAAATCAGACGATTTTGCGGATGCGATCGCCGCTTCGTGGGCGCGGTGCCAGCAATTCGGCCTGTCACCCGCCACCAGGCCCCAGGCCGAAACCTTTGATGAGCAGGACCTCGCAGCGTTGCGCAACAGCAACGCCATATTGCTGACGACGACAGAAAATGAAGTACTGCCCTATTACGACAACATTTTGTCCAATAGCCGCAGCATGATCGTGCTGGCCGACAACGGCGGCCGGGTTCTGAAATACTGGGGTGACAAGCGTTTTATTCAGGCCGGTCGGGAATCACTGTTCATTGAAGGTCGCAGCTGGCTCGAGCAAACCAGCGGCACCAACGCAATTGGTACCGCTATCGCCACCGGTCAGGCCGTTCAGGTGCAACGTAATCAGCATTATCTGAAAGCGAACCGTTTTATGGCCGGCAGTGCTGCTCCCATCCTTGATGCTGAACAACGTCTGATCGGCGTGCTCAACGTCTCCAGCGATGCTTATCTGCCGCAGGCCCACACGCTGGGGATGGTCAAATTGATGTCGCTCGCGGTCGAAAACAGACTGATGATGCGAAGCTATAGGGCCACCTGCTTTTTGCTCACGCTCAATACCCACGCCGATAATCTCGACAGCGAATGGTCGGGGCTGATTGTGTTTGATGAAGACGGATGCATTCGTGCAGCCAACCGCCGGGCATTGCAGCTGCTGGGGCACGATCTGGTGGGCCAGCGCCTCGCCGATGTATTCCCAGCGGGCGAGCAGCCGCCCGTCAGCGATATGGAAGATGGCAGCCATGTGCAGCTGACAACAGCTCAGCAACGACGATTCCACGGTTTGATCAAGCGGCCTGCACCAAAGCAAGCGACGCTCGACACGCCGGCCAGAACGACACCGTCCCCCCGCACACCTCCAACAACCCGGGACGCGCCCTACCACAGGCATGACCAACAAGGTGCTGTACCTCTCAAGCACATTGAATTCGGCGACCCTCAAATCAAACGCTGCATACGTCAGGCTTCCCGTGTTGCAGACAAGGATATTCCGATCCTGATTCATGGTGAGACCGGCGTCGGTAAAGAAGTCTTCGTAAAAGCACTCCATGGCGCCAGCGCACGACACAACCAACCACTGGTAGCCGTCAACTGTGCCGCCATCCCCTCGGAACTGATCGAATCTGAACTTTTCGGGTATGAAAAAGGTGCCTTCACCGGCGCCAGTACACGAGGGGCTATCGGCCTGATTCGCAAGGCCCATCAGGGCATACTGTTTCTGGACGAAATCGGTGAGATGCCTCCCCGTGCCCAAGCCCGGCTATTGCGCGTATTGCAGGAGCGGGAAGTAACGCCTCTGGGTTCAACGGAAGCCTATCCCGTTGATATCCGGCTGGTCTCAGCAACCAATCAACACCTGGAAGAACACCTCGAGTCAGGCCTGTTTCGCCGTGACCTGTTCTACCGTATCAGCGGCCTGAATATCGAATTGCCACCGCTGCGCAAACGCGCCGACAAACGTGAAATATTCAGGCAGGTTCACCGCCAGCACCGGGAGCCGGAGCAGGCACCAGACTTGCCCGATGCGGTGCTTGATCTGTTCGAGAAGCACCCCTGGCCGGGCAATATCCGCCAACTGATCAACGTTATGAAGGTGGCACTGGCAATGGCCGATAACGATCCGCTGGAGATGTGGCACCTGCCCGACGACTTTATCCGGGACTTACAGGCGATGTCCTCCCCCTCCGGCACCGCGGGTGACGCGCAAATACCAGAACCCCAGACGGCGAACGCATCGGTCAACACATCAGACCATTCAAAAGACAATGGGCTGGATCGGCTGCTGGAAACCTACAACCATTACCGGGGTAATATCTCCAGAACCGCACGGCAACTGGGATACAGTCGGAACACTATTTACAAGCACCTGAGGGAACTCGGTGTTCGGTAAGGTGTGAGGTAAGATTTTCAATCGGACATCAGTTGACTTGAGCCCCTGTTGCATTATTCCATAGCGGGCTGAATCGCTTCATGACCGGGCTTCCAGGGTGCCACCAAACGCATGGCGTCACCTGATTTTCCCGGCATGGGTTTTGGCTGTATCAAGAGGCGCGGAATGGCACAGATTAACCGGCATGATCTGATTATCGAACTGATCCAGAAAAACGGGTTCGTCACCACCGAACAACTGGTTGATCATTTTCAGGTCACACCGCAAACCATTCGCCGGGATCTCAACCAGCTGGCTGAGCAGAACCGGGTGCGGCGTCATCACGGTGGTGCGGGCATTGACTCAAGCACCGTGAACACCGCGTACCAGACCCGCAAGATCATGGAGCTCGAAGCCAAAAAGCGGATTGCCGAGGACCTGGTGCGGCATATCCCCGATGATGCGTCACTGTTCATCAACATCGGCACCACGACCGAAACCATTGCCCAGGCGCTACTGAACCACAATAACCTGCGAGTGGTAACCAACAATCTGCACGTCGCGTCCATCCTTGCCGCCAAGGAAGATTTCAACATCATTATCGCAGGCGGTGAAGTGCGTAACAGAGATGGCGGTATCGTGGGTGAAGCGACCCGCGACTTTATCAACCAGTTCAAGATGGACTTCGGCATCATCGGTATCAGCGGCATTCATACTGATGGCTCATTGCTCGATTTCGACTACCGTGAGGTGCGGGTGGCACAGACCATCATCGCCAACTCCCACCAAGTACTGCTTGCAGCTGATCACTCCAAGTTTGGCCGCAACGCCATGGTCCGGCTTGGCAACATTACCCAGGCCGATCATTTCTTTACGGATCAGGCACCGCCCCGTGAAATCCAGCAAATGCTGAACGACAACGCCGTGGAACTTCATGTGGTCTGAACCACACTGAACACTACGAAGCAGGCATCCGAAACCGGGAATCCTGCTTTATTTTCGTTTTCAATCTTTGCCTTTTCCTTTACGAACCTCCGCGGGTTTCCCATAATCATCAGGGAATCCATTTGCATCGACAGGGGCTCGCCTGAAAACAAGGTGAGTACGGAGACGTAGAGGCATGACGGCAGACAATACCGAGTTCGATCTGATTGTAGTAGGTGGCGGTGTCAACGGTAGTGGTATCGCCCGCGACGCCGCGGGCCGAGGCCTCAAAGTCTTGCTTTGTGAGATGAACGATCTCGCATCAGCCACCTCATCAAACAGCAGCAAACTGATTCACGGCGGGCTGCGGTATCTGGAGCACTACGAATTCAAACTGGTCCGTCAGGCGCTGGGCGAACGAGAGGCACTGTTACGCAGTGCGCCCCACATCATGTGGCCCATGCGTTTTCGGCTGCCCTACCTCCCTCACCTGCGCCCTGCATGGATGATCCGCACCGGGCTTTTCCTCTACGACCACCTGGCCAAACGCGAATTACTGGGTGGCTCAAACAGCATTCGTTTTGACGAAAACTCCCCGTTACTGCCCTCGATCACCAAAGGCTTTGAATACTCCGATGGCTGGGTTGACGATGCCCGGCTGGTTGTTATGTCGGCGAAAGGCGCCGAAGAAAACGGCGCCGAGATCTGTACGCGGACGCGATGCCTTCGGGCCGAACGCGATGGCAAGCACTGGCAGGTGACGCTGGCCGATGTTGATAGCGGTGAGCAAAGACACTGCCGGGCACGGGCGATGGTCAATGCCGCCGGCCCCTGGGTCAGCGCCCTGTTCAAGGAAACACTGAGCCTGCCCGCACCGAAGCAGATCCGCATGGTAAAGGGCAGTCACATTGTAGTGCCGAAAGTCCATGACGAGCCTGAAGCCTATATGCTCCAGAATGCCGACAACCGGATCATCTTCGTTATACCCTACGAGGATGACTATTCGCTGATTGGCACAACCGATGTGGATTATCACGGTGACCCCGGCAAAGCGACGATCTCTGCTGAGGAAACCGAATATCTGATTGGCATCGTCAACGATCACTTCAAGAATACCCTGTCGCCAGCCGACGTTGTCTGGTCATACTCGGGGGTGCGCCCGTTAATGGATGACGAATCCGGCAGCGCCCAGAAAGCCTCCCGAGACTATACCTTTGAAGTGGACGGCAATGCCGAAACTGCGCCACTCATCTCGGTCTTTGGCGGCAAGATTACGACATACCGCAAGCTGGCCGAAGCGGCGACAGACCAGATCTGCCGCTTCTTCCCTGATGCCGGCCCACGCTGGACCCGACAAGCCACCATGCCTGGCGGCGACTTCTCCAGTCAGAACGAACTCATTGCGGCTTTCAAAGCGGAGTTTCCATGGTTGGATGAGGTTCTGATACGACGTTACGTGCGCACCTATGGCACGCGCACGCGGCAAATGCTGAAAGGCTGCCAGGCAATGACTGATCTCGGCCAGCATTTTGGCGGCACCCTGTACGCCCGAGAAATCGATTACCTGACCACCCATGAATGGGCGCGTGACGCTCAGGACATCATCTGGCGCCGCACAAAGCTGGGCTTAAGGCTAACCGCCGCGCAAGTCAGTAATATTCAGAGTTATCTGAAGACCCACACCCCATCCACTGTGCAGCATGAACCTGATCACGACTTACCTTAAGTCCCCGGTTATGCCACGCTAACCAACCGATAATTGTCCACTGACCCCAAGCTGGAGGAGTAACCCATGCCCGCCTTTCCCCCTTTGATCCTTGGTATGATGCGCTTGGAGGACTATCCGGAACTGACAGGCGCCGGGCCGCTGGCTCGCTGGATCGGAGAGCAACTCGATAAAGGACTGAACACCTTTGACCATGCCGATATCTATGGTGGCGGGTCAGCAGAATCAGCCTTCGGGGCAGCGCTGGCTTATGCGCCCTCACTCAAAGAGCAGATCCGGATCATCACCAAAACAGATATTGTGCATGCCACAGACGACACCGTTAAACACTACAGGGCCGAGCCCGGCTACGTGGCACAAGCGATCGACAACGCTCTGGCGCGCCTTAACATCGACCAGATCGACACCTTTCTGATTCATCGCCCTGATCCGTTAATGGATGCCGAAGGCGTGGCAAACGTGCTGGAAGAGGCGGTACGGGCTGGCAAGATCAGCCAGATCGGCGTGTCCAACTTTTTGCCGGAACAATGGCGTTGGCTGCAAGCCAATACCGACCTGCCACTGGTGTGCAATCAGAGCGAACTCTCACTGACTGCAAACGACCCCCTCTCTGACGGCGTTCTGGAAGCGCACCTGACGGACCGATTGCAATGGCTGGCCTGGTCACCACTGGGCGGCGGCAGCCTTGCGAAAGGTCGCATTGCCAGTGCACTTAAGAAGTTAGGCGCCGAAACCGGTTTGTCACCCACGGCACTTGCGATCGCCTGGCTCAGGCAGATTCCCGGCAACCCGATTCCGGTGCTGGGTTCAATGAAGCCAACCCGCATTGATGACGCCCTGACGGGCGCTGAAGTGGGCATGTCACGGACCGACTGGTTCACACTGCTAGAGGCCGCACGCGGGAAACCCGTCCCCTGACGCCGGCCATACGCGACTCAGTGACCACTGCTCGTGAGACGCCAGTCGTTTCGTGTGATCGGCTCAGCCGCGTCAATACCGACTCTGACAGTATCGCTGAACCCGATACCCCAGACGCCGGGTATCCGGAAGCAAAGCGGCAGGTGAAACACCATGTTTTCTTCAAACTGGTCATTCTCACCCGCCGCAACAAACCCGCTCCCCTCAACCCATGACGGCGGAAACTGTGCACCCACGGTGTAACCGAATACGCCGGAGAAAAACACCTCATCCTGAATCGGTCTTAGCGCCTCATTTGCAACCCGGGCAGCGTCACCAAACGTGTTGCCAGGGCGCATGGCGGCCAACAAACGCTCATAGACATGACGACAGGTATCGAAGACTTTCAGCATACGGGCATCTGGCGTTTCGCTGCCTGCTACCACTGTATGCATGATCGGCGCGGTGTATCGCTGCCAGGCCGAACCCAGCTCGATAAATACCGGTTCCCGGTCGGCAATGGTGAAACGCCGGTGGTTGGTGTGAATCACGCTGCTGCGCCGTCCGGCGACTACAATGGGTTGCATGCTCATAAACTCGCTACCCGCAGCAATCATGGCCTCTGCCGCCGCTGACGCCACCTTATTGTCAGTGCTCCCCACAGCTACAGCGCCACGTGCAGCCAGAATACCGGCTTCCGTGATACGCGCGCTTTGGTGCAGGCACTCCAGCTCAACCGCAGACTTCACACGCTTGATGCTGGCGAGTATGCCGGAGGCGTCAACCAGTTCATGACGACCCAGGCGTTGACGCAAGCCATCAACGATCCCCGGGCGCAGGCCGCCGCCCCAGCAATCCATACCGATACGGGGCCCCATACTCCCAAGCGTGTCGGCGAGCGGCGCCAGAACCTCGCCCGGCCCCTCCCAACGATAGCCGATTACCTCATCGCATCGTGCACAGGCGATTGCAGGTCCGGTTTCAATCGACGGCACCTGCAGCACGCAACGCTCAGGTCCGTAGATAAGGGCGGTGTGAACGGAGACTTCGAAGGTGTTGTAACCGGTAAGGTAATAGATATCGGAGGGGTGAGTGATCAATATCGCATCCAGCCCGTTGTCGCTCATTTTGCGATTCAACAAGCGTTGGCGGCGATCATATTCGGCATCTGGAAAGGCAGACTCCCGTCCTGCCAGCATGTGTCTGAGTTTTGACTGGTACGCCACGTGATCCATAACGGTCTCCCGTGCCTGATGAACGTCTGGTCAGGCCAGTTGGCAACGACTCAGCGCCACTTCGATTGCGGCGCCTCATATTCGACACACGACGCCAGCAGCTCAGCTGGCGAGTCGCTCACCAGCAGCATGGCACGATAGATCGGTTTCAAAAACTGTTTATCACACATACTGTCAATAAACGTCAGCAAAGGATCAAAGTAACCTTCGACATTCAGAAAACCGCAAGGCTTTTCGTGATACCCCAGCTGGGCCCAGGTCCAGACCTCAAAAATCTCTTCCAGCGTGCCGGCACCACCGGGCATCGCCACAAAGGCGTCAGACAAGGCGGCCATCTTGGCCTTTCGGGCGTGCATGTCATCGACAATGAAAAGCTCACTGATATCCTCATGAGCCACTTCCCGCTCTTTCAGTAACCGCGGAATCACACCAACGACCTTGCCACCCCGATCCATCACTTCATCAGCAATAATACCCATCAGCCCCACATTGCCCCCACCGTAAACAAGGCTGTGCCCGTCCTCGGCTATTTGCTTGCCAAGCGCTTTTGCCTGATCGGTGAAAACGGGGTCTGAACCGGTGCTTGAGCCACAGAATACGGCGATTCTCATCGGGACGGGATCTCCTTGATGTCTCGCAGAGTGCGACGATGCCGGTACCAGGCCCGGCACAAGATGGCGGAACCTCGTCAGGCTTCAGCCTGCGAGGTTCCTGTATAGAGTGTATTGAAGCATGGAGAAAGGCATGTGTCAGCTAACCGACATCAAACGGACACCGATTCAAATAGCCTCAGACTTCCGGATTGCGCAACGCCTCGCCTGCACCCAGCAAACCGGTATATTGCTCGGTGACAATATACACAGGCGTTGATTCCATCAACGGGCGCATTCGCCCTTTATCTTCGAAGCCAGTCTGAAAGGGGCTCTCAAGGAAGAAATCGATAAAACGGGGAACGATGCCGCCACAGATATAGACGCCACCCAGTCCTCCCAGTGTCAGCACTCCATCGCCGGCCACTCTTCCCAGAATGCCACAGAAATGCCGCAAGACTTGCCGCGCTAGCGGATCCGCCTGCTCGACTGCTGCCATCGTGATCTTGTGAGGTTCATCCAGTGGCGCGGCAACGCCCTGAATCTCGGCGTGGGCCTGATACAGGTTCAGCAGCCCCTGACCACACAGAATTCGCTCCACCGATACGCGACCGAAGCGGGCCTTGAGAATACGCAGCACCGCGATTTCGGTTTCGTCGGTTGGCGAAAAATCCACATGGCCACCTTCTGTAATCAACGGCACCCACCCGTCCCGGATCGGGATAAGCCCTGATACACCAAGCCCTGTGCCCGGACCTATTACCAGGCGAGGCCGCGTCGACTTGCCTGCGCCCCCACAGACATGAACCAGATGGTCTTGCGGCACATGAGGCACACCCAGCGCCATGGCGGTGAAATCGTTGATGACCTTGAAGTGGCGTAAACCGAACGCCTCGCGAATCGCCTGTACACCAAACCGCCAGTGATTGTTGGTCATGCGCACTTGAGCATCGGGATCGTCGGGTTCCGGCACCGGCGAGGCAACAGCAAGACAGGCATCGGTAACCGATGCCACGCCAACTTTGGCAAGATAGGCTGTAATCGCACTGTCCAGATTGTCGTAGTCACCACAAGCCAGTACCTCGATAGCCTCCGGACGCACCTCGCCTTCGCGCACCAGCGCCAGTCGCGCATTGGTACCACCGATATCGCCTACCAGTGAAAAGGACAGGTTATCATTCATGCATCGTGGTTCCAGAAAAAGCAGGCGCCTTCTTCAGGCGTGCTTGCGGAACGGCGCATCCAACCAAACATTTCACGCCCCAAACCGCTGTGATGTTTGGAAAGGTCATTTTTCGCAAGCGCCCGTTCACTGAGTTCATCTTCCGACAACGCCACCGTCAGCGCGCCCTCTACAGCATCCAGACGAACAACATCGCCACTTTTCACTCGCGCCAGCGGGCCGCCGTCCAGAGCCTCGGGATATACATGAATAGCAGCAGGCACCTTGCCGGACGCACCGGACATACGACCATCCGTCACCAGCGCAACATGATAACCCCTGTCCTGCAGTACACCCAGATACGGCGTCAGCTTGTGCAACTCCGGCATTCCGTTGGCTTTGGGGCCCTGGAAACGCACAATAACCACACAATCCCGATCAAGATCGCCGGCCTCAAAAGCCGCCTTCAGTTCGTTCTGGTCGTCAAAAACAACTGCCGGTGCTTCAACAATATGATTTTCCGGCGCTACAGCAGACACCTTGATAACGCCGCGCCCGAGATTACCATCGAGCACTCTCAAGCCCCCTTCAGGCGCAAAGGGCTCGGTAGCCGAACTCAGCACCGTCAGATCGGATGATTCTGTCTTGGCGGGTGACCAAACCAGCTTGTCACCGTCCAGCGACGGCATTTGCGCGTATCGTTCAAGACCGTGCCCCACAACGGTTTCCACATCGTTGTGCAGCAACCCCTTATCAAGCAGTTCACCGATCAGATAAGGCGTTCCGCCAGCATCATGAAAGGCGTTGATATCAGCCTGGCCGTTGGGATAGATGCGTGTCATCGACGGCACAGCGGATGACAGCTCCGAGTAGTCATCCCAGTTGATATGGATACCCGCTGCACGGGCAATGGCTACCCAGTGAATGGTGTGATTGGTCGATCCACCGGTTACCAGCAATGCCACGAGCGCGTTGACAATCGATTTCTCTGACACCATGTCCGCAAGCCCGAGCGCCCCCCCATTTGGCTTGGACAAACGAATCACCTGTTCCGTCGCAGCGCTGGTCAGAGCGTCCCGCAACGGGGTATCCGGATGAATAAACGCGGCGCCAGGCATGTGCAACCCCATAACCTCAACCAGCAGCTGGTTGCTGTTGGCCGTGCCATAAAAGGTACAGGTGCCAGGGCTGTGGTACGACTGACTTTCGGATTCCAGCAATTCATCTCGGCCAACCTTGCCTTCAGCGTGGAGCTGGCGAATGCGTTGCTTTTCTTTATTGGGGAGCCCGGAGGGCATAGGGCCGGCAGGTACCAACACTGTTGGCAGATAACCAAAGCTCAGCGCGCCGATGAGCAGGCCGGGCACAATCTTGTCGCAGATACCCAGCAACATGGTCGCATCAAACATGTTGTGACTCAGGGACACCGCCGTGCTCATGGCGATGACGTCCCGGGAAAACAGACTCAACTCCATTCCAGGCTGCCCCTGTGTCACACCATCACACATTGCGGGCGTACCACCGGCAAACTGGGCAACTGACCCCATTCCATGCGCCGCCTGGCGGATAATATCGGGAAACCGGTGGTAAGGCTGATGCGCCGACAGCATATCGTTGTAGGCCGAAACGATCGCGACATTCGCCTTGTTCATGAGCTTAAGGGTGTCTTTGTCTGATTTGCCACATGCCGCAAATCCGTGTGCCAAATTACCGCAGGAGAGCGATTCCCGCTGAGGAGACTGAGCTCCCAACGCCGCCATCCGCTGCAGGTAATCTTCGCGGCTGCCACGGCTGCGCTCAATAATCCGCTGCGTGACTTTCTCGATCGTAGGATGCATTGCCCTCTCCTCACTGACTGTTGTCGCAAGACCTTGGCTGCTGATTCGGCACACCGACCAGACCTTTGGCCCGTCTCGGCGCCGGGAACATAACCTTGCAGCACAGGTCGTAAACTTTAAAGCCTCATTTGTTCGACTACAGACGATCTAACCCTCGAACCTGAGACTATTTGATCACAATACTACGTAGTATTTTTACTTTATTCAGCATTTACGTGCACAAATAATCTAACTTTTGTTATATTTACTACGTAACTTCGAGAACCAGCAAAGCTCAATTTCCATCGACGGGAGCATTTTCACTGCCCCTTCCGCCGACAAACAAAACAATTACCGGCCGTGGAGCTAACAATGACGATTCGCATAGGTATTAACGGATTTGGCCGTATCGGACGCAATATTCTCCGTGCACTTTACGAAAACGATTATCGCCAGACCATGCAGGTTGTGGCGATCAATGATCTTGGTGACGCCGAAACCAACGCCCACCTGCTGAAATACGACAGCGTGCACGGGCGGTTTAATGGCATTGTCAGCCATGATGCAGAATCACTTTCAGTCAACGGTGACAGGATTGCCATTTGCGCTGAGCGCAATCCGGCTTCACTGCCATGGAAAGATTACCATGTCGATGTCGTGCTTGAGTGCACCGGCCTGTTCACCAAGCGCGAAGCCGCGGCAGCCCACCTGAGCGCTGGTGCCCGCAAAGTGATTATTTCTGCACCCTCGCCCGACGCTGATGCCACCATCGTATATGGCGTCAATGATCACACCCTGACCGCCGAACACCACATCATCTCCAACGCCTCCTGCACCACTAACTGCCTCGCACCCGTGGTGAAAGCCATATCCGATGGCATTGGTATTGAGAGCGGCCTGATGACGACCATTCACTCCTATACCAATGACCAGAAGCTGAGTGATGTCTACCATACCGATCTCTATCGTGCGCGTTCGGCTACCCAATCCATGATTCCCACCAAAACAGGTGCGGCAGCCGCAATTGGTCTGGTTCTCCCGGAACTTGCCGGCAAGCTCGACGGAATGGCGGTGCGCGTGCCGACAATTAACGTATCGCTGGTGGATCTCAGTTTTATTGCCAGTCGCGATACCACCGCAGACGAAATTAATGATTTACTGAAATCTGCCGCACAGAAGAGTTCTATACTGGGCTACAACCAGGAAAAGCTGGTCAGTGTCGACTTCAATCACTCCGTACTTTCCAGCATTTTCGATGCCAATCACACGCGGGCGCTAGGCCGTCACGTTAAAGTCATGGCATGGTATGACAATGAATGGGGATTCTCGAATCGCATGCTGGATAATGCTACGGCACTGATGCAGGCCGCCAGTCGCTGATAATTCCCAACCCAACAGAACTCTTCAAGCCATCAAAAGGAGCACACATGCTCAGGCGCACCAAGATTGTCGCCACGCTCGGTCCGGCCACAGACTCTCCCGAATCGCTATCTGCCATTATTGCCGCAGGCGTTGATGTCACACGGCTCAACTTTTCCCACGGCAGCGCAGACGATCACATAGAACGCGCAAGACAAGTGCGGGCTATCGCCAAACAACAGCAACGCTTTGTTGCTTTGCTGGCCGACCTGCAAGGCCCCAAGCTGCGTATCGCCCGCTTCAGCGAAAACAAAGTCACGCTTAAAGCGGGGCAGCAGTTCGTGCTTGATGCCGCGATGGACAAAGAAGCCGGCACCGACCAGTGCGTCGGCATTGACTACGAACAACTGATCAATGATGTGACCGCGGGCGATATCCTGGTGCTCGACGATGGCCGGATCGAGATGGAAGTCGAACAGGTCAGCGAGCACAGCATCACCTCCCGCGTATTGATCGGCGGTCCTCTCTCCAACAACAAGGGCCTTAATAAAAGGGGCGGCGGCCTGTCTGCCGAAGCCCTTACCGAAAAAGACAAGAAGGACATCGTAACTGCCGCCGAACTGGGTGCAGACTATGTCGCAGTCTCTTTCGTGCGCACCGCTGAAGACATGCACACCGCTCGCAAGTTACTGCGGGCCGCCGGCTCCAACGCGTCGCTTATCGCAAAAATTGAGCGCGCAGAACTGGCCCACAATCCGGAACAGCTCGATGCGGTTATCGAAGCGTCCGATGCCGTCATGGTAGCGCGGGGCGACCTGGCGGTAGAAATCGGCGATGCTGAACTGGTTGGCGTTCAGAAGCACATCATCAGCAGGGCCCGCAGCCTGGACCGTGTCGTAATCACCGCCACCCAGATGATGGAATCGATGATCGACAACCCCATGCCCACCCGTGCGGAAGTATCTGACGTGGCCAACGCAGTCATGGATTACACCGATGCAGTGATGCTGTCGGCTGAAACCGCCGTGGGCGACTACCCCAGAGAAGCGGTCGAAGCGATGGTGCGCATTTGCCTGGGCGCTGAAAAGCAGCCGTCCATGCACCAGTCAAAGCACCGGATTCACGAGAGCATGGAGCGTATCGACGAGGCGATTGCCCTGTCGGCCATGTACGCTGCCAACCATCTAGCCGGTGTCACGGCCATCATCTGCCTGACAGAAACCGGCGCCACACCGTTGCTGATGTCCCGAATCAAATCAAGCTTGCCGATCTTTGCATTCTCACGCCATCACAGCACCCAACATCGGGTAGCGCTTTATCGCGGCGTGCAGACGGTACCATTTGACTCCGACACCATTGCCAACGAAAAGACCAACAGCGCGGCGGTAGATGAGCTGATGGAACGTGGCGTGGTGAAAGATGGCGACTTGGTGGTCATCACCAAAGGCGACTACGCGGCACCACAGGGCGGCACCAACTCGATGAAAATCGTCCGTGCCGGCGCGACCGTCAAATAGCGGGGTTCAAAATTGCAGGTTTGAATCCTGAAGAATTGAATAGAAACAAAAGGGGTATGGCAGCAACGCCATACCCCTTTTTTTATCCCTTCAACATACCTTGCCGTTTCGCAACAAGGCCAAACTCTCTCGCGCTATCGCCGTAACACGCTGCCAGTCACCCTGATCAATCGCATCCTGTGGCGTTAGCCAGCTCCCACCAACAGCAGCCACATTAGCCAACGCGAGATAGTCACTCGCTGTCTCTTTACGGATGCCACCCGTCGGGCAGAAACACACATCCGGGAATGGACCGGAAAATGCTTTCAGCGCAGACACCCCGCCCGCCACTTCAGCCGGGAAGAACTTGAAATGGCGATAGCCCCGCTGATAGCCCCGCATCATCTCTGACAGGGTAGCGACACCGGGAAGCAGCGGTGCTGAGGCTGTCAGGCCGTAATCAAATAAAGAATCAGTGGTACCGGGCGTAATCACAAACTGAGCGCCCGCCTCCTCCACAGCGCGGTACTGATCGACACTGGTAACCGTACCGGCACCAACCCAGGCTTCCGGTAGCTCTTTGCGAAGCTCCCGAATAGCATCCAGCCCGAAAGGCGTGCGCAGGGTGATTTCAAGAATATTGATCCCGCCCTCAACCAGCGCCCGGGCGAGAGGCAGGGCATGCTCCGGCCGATGAATGGCTATTACCGGTATCAAAGGACACGCATCAAGCACTGCCTGAACCTGCGCCCGGCGGGCATCCGTTATTGAGGATGACATAAACCCCTCTCTTCGATATCTGACTAATAAAAATGGCGAAATATCCGCACGCTAAGATCAGGGACTCCAGTAAACCTGCGCCCCACCACCCAAAAATGCGCGTATCGGCATGGCATGAACATTGGCGAGATCGGCAAATGCCCGCTCAAGCGTCTCAAGCTTGTCTGTACCCTTGAGGTGCACTGCAGTCCAACCGGCCTCGGCCAAGACGCGGCGTGACAATGAAATCCGGGGAACAGCCTGAGACGGCGGGTGCATCGCAATGCAGCGAGCCGGGCGGCTCGAATCAAGGGCCTCGCCGATTTCCGGTGCATCTGGAAACAGTGACGCTGTATGCCCGTCATTGCCCATCCCCAGCACCAGCACATCCAGCGGCCACTCCATCTCGGCAAGGGCTTCTTCAGCGATGGGTTGCCCGGCATTGGCCGTGTCATGAGGCTGCTTCAGCCCGATGAGCCTGGCGTTGGCAGCCGGCCCTTGCAACAGCGCCGCCCTGACCAGCCGTTCGTTGCTGGCGTCCGCATCCACATCAACCCAGCGCTCGTCTGCCAGGGTCACATCGACGCGGGACCACTCAACAGGCAACTGACTCAGCGCCTGAAAAAAAGCTTTGGGTGTACTGCCCCCGGACACCGCCATACAGGCGCGCGACTTGCGGCCGAGCGCCTCAGTCAATTTTTCGGCAACTGTCCGGGCAAGCTTGTTCGCGATCACATCGGCACTCTCGTCCTGGATCACATCAACGTCTGCGGGCCAGTGCAAATCAGACATCTTCATACCAGCTTCTCCCATCACGGGTGATCAGCGCGACAGAGGCCACCGGCCCCCAGGTTCCGGCGGCGTATCGCTTCGGTGGCGCGGCATGATCTTCCCAGTTCGAAATCACCTGATCGACCCAGCGCCAGGCGTGTTCTACTTCGTCACGGCGCACGAACAGGTACTGGTTTCCCTTCATTATTTCCCACAACAGGCGCTCATAGGCATCCGGTATACGGCCCTGACCGAAGGTTTCCGAGAAGGTCAATTCAAGCGGCCCCTGACGCAGACGCATCCCTTTATCCAGCCCCTGATCCTTGGTCAGGATCTGCAAAGACATACCTTCATCCGGCTGCAGTCGAATGATCAGTTTGTTATTGGCCATTTGCTTCTGGTCAGGATCGAAGATGTAATGCGGGGCCGGCTTGAAGTGAATAATGATCTGGGAAAGCTTCTCCGGCAGGCGCTTGCCTGTACGGATATAGAAAGGCACGCCGGACCAGCGCCAGTTGTGAATCTCCGCTTTGAGGGCAACAAAGGTTTCAGTGGAACTGCCTCTCACTGCGTCCTCTTCTTCCAGGTAACCAGGCACCGCCTTGCCACCGGAACTCCCCGCAGTATATTGGCCGCGAACCAGATGCGTCTCCATCACGTCAGCCGTTATCGGGCGCAACGCTTTAAGCACCTTGACCTTTTCGTCACGAATGCTATCGGCAGTAAGATCAGACGGCGGGTCCATGGCTATCAGGCAAAGCAGCTGCAGCAGGTGATTCTGAATCATATCCCGCATTTGGCCGGCCTGGTCAAAGTAGCCCCACCGCCCCTCAATCCCAACGCTCTCGGCGACGGTTATCTCCACGTGGGAGATCTGGTTCTGATTCCACTGGGTCTCAAACAGGTTATTGGCAAACCTCAATGCAATCAGGTTCTGAACAGTTTCCTTGCCCAGATAGTGATCAATACGGAATAGCTGGTCCTCATTAAACACCTCAGCTAACTGATCATTGATCTCGCAAGACGACTCAAAATCATGGCCGATCGGTTTCTCCACAACCACACGGGTTGCAGCATCAATGCACTCGGCTTCCCGGAGATTGCGGGCAATGGTGCCATAGAACGAGGGCGGCGTTGCCATGTACGCAATCAGTGCACCATGACCGCCCTCTTCCCGCCACTCGCGCAGAGCGTGGTAGTCGTCCAGCGTGCCGAAATCCAGGCGGTGATAATCGACGCGCTGGAGAAAGCGATCGAGCACAGCCTGATCCATCTCTTCGGACTTTACGTTCTCAAGGATTTTCTTGCGCAGTTGTTCTCGCGCGCCTTCAACATCCAGATCCTTGCGAGCTACCGCAAGCACGCGGGTGCCCGCTGTCAAAAGCTCAGCAGCATCCAGCTGATAAAGCGCAGGAAACAACTTCCGCTGCGCCAGATCACCCAATGCGCCAAACATGATCAGGTCACACCGGTTCTCAGTCTTTTTAACCATGAATACAGTCCTTTACTGTCCGTATACGCGCCATTTATTGTTGTCATATCAGGCTGGAGCCTTGAGATCGTGACCAACAACTCCGCTGACTGAAGATTCGATCCAACTCAACGGGCAATAGCGTTCTGGCACCTGCCGCGCAGACGCCACGTTATCCCGTTATGGTTGCGAAAGCCGTGCCAGCTGCCAATCGCCGTGCTACAACCACAGACAACCAGCATAAAACGGGCACTTTGGTAGCTTGTTATCGTCAATAAGTAGTAATTTAAACAAAATAATGACACTTAATTTTGCCATATCCAAGTTAAAATCGTCATTTGTGATATTTTTACTACGGATTTTAATGCAAAAAACACGCTATAATCTCAGCACAATCATCCTTCGGCACATCTCTGCCAGGCAGTGACAGCCGGCAATTCAGGGAAAGCACATGCACAAATTCAATGACAGCAGCCACCTGAACCTGCTGGAACAGATTCAGGCAAAACTCGACAACCTCAACAAGTCCGAGCGCAAAGTTGCTGAAGCTATTCTGCAAGACCCCTCAGCTGCAACACGTTACAGTATTGCAGCACTGGCGCGCGCCGCCGACGTCAGTGAACCCACGGTGAACCGCTTCTGCAGGGGCTTTTCAACCTCCGGCTTCCCTGATTTCAAAATCCAGCTGGCACAAAGTATTGCCACCGGTACACCTTATGTTAGCCAGATAGTGAAACCGGATGACGACGTTGCTACCTTCGCTGACAAAATAGTACTGAGCACTATGGCCAGCCTGGACAAAGCGCGCCAGGCGCTCAACCCCAGCGCACTGTCATCTGCTATCGACTATCTCATCCAGGCCAAACAGATCAACTTCTTTGGCATGGGCGGCTCAGCGCCTGTTGCCATGGATGCCCAACACAAGTTTTTCCGTTTCAATATCCCGGTCATGGCCTACGACGACGTACTGATGCAGCGAATGGTTGCAGCCGGCAGCAGCACCGGCGACGTTATTGTCGTGATCTCCTACACCGGCCGCACTCGCGAAATGGTGGAGATCGCGAAAGACGCGCGCAAAAACGGTGCGACCGTTGTCGGCATTACCGCGCCGAACTCACCGTTATCCGAAACTTGCACCGTCGCACTGGAAGTCACGGCACCGGAAGACACCGACGTCTACATGCCCATGACGTCACGGATCATTCATCTCACGATAGTCGATATCCTCGCGACCGGGGTAACACTCAAGCGCGGCAGCGATTTCCAGCAGCACCTGAAAAAAATCAAGGATAGCCTCAGGCCGACGCGATACGCAGCCGACTAACCCCCGCCCGGAATATTGCAGCGTATCGCGCCCAATCTGTGGCGTGGTGCGCCGCGCCCTGCCGCAAGACCGGATATTCTAGCGGGATGCTCATTAAACCCGTTTTATCTACGCCCCTCCTCCCCCCTGAATCTCCACCCCCAAAACTTCATGACCGGATGATGTGGCTTGCCTTTTGTTTAAGGAGTATGAAAACAGGTTTCCCGACTCAAATCGGCTGGAAGCCCCGCATGCAGCCTTGCACATATGTTGGCATGGTCGCTACGGCAGGTTTCGGAAATCGGTACACGCTTATGGGCCCTGGTTAACCCGACCGTTCGTGTGCAGGCAACGAAACCCTGGCGCTCAAAACAATACAAAAAGCACAGGAATCAGGATGATGCAGAACAACAACCGATTGATCACACGTCTTTCCCCGCTTACGGCTGCTATCGCAACCATCGCGTTCACCACACCGGCAGCCGCACTCGATTTTAATGGCTACGCCCGCGCGGGCGCCTCAACCAACCTCAATAGCGGCGGCGAGCAAACCTGTTTCGGCAGCGGTGCAGGCGGCCATTACGTGGGGCGCCTGGCTGACGAGTGCGACACCTATGCCGAAATAGGCCTTGGCGACGAACTCTATAATGAGAATGGCAAGTCATTCCGGTTTGATTCCATGGTGTCATATGGCGCCAACAATCAGGGCAACGACTTTCAGAGCTACAGCTACAACAATGACGGTGGCGGCTACGATGGCGGCGATACGTCACTGCGCCAACTTTATATCTCCGGCAAAAATGTGGTCGACCTGTTCCCCGGAGCCACACTTTGGGCGGGCAAGCGCTACTACCAGCGTCACGACGTTCACCAGCTTGACCTCTATTACCTGAACAACTCGGGCTACGGTGGTGGTGTGGAAAACATCAGCGCCGGCCCGGGCCAGCTATCACTCGCATTTACCAACCACGACAATAAGGATGGCACTGAACTGGTCCAGAACAACAAGTTCGACGTTCGGTACGCCTTCCCTGTGGGCTCAAGCACCCTGACACTGGTTGGCATTTACGGCATGGCCGACCTGACTGACCAGCAAGAGGATGCCGGCCTTGATGACGAAGACGGCTACTTCCTGACCACTGAGCTGGCAAGCGGCTTTATGGGTGGGTTCAACAAGTTTGTGCTTCAGTACGGTGCAGACTCGATGGGCTTCGACGCCTTCGAAAATGGCGGCGGCGGACGTATCGCCAACAACAATACCAGCGGCTACCTGCAAAGCAGCTGGCGTATTCTCGATCATGGCGTCATCAAATTGGGCGGCAGCTGGGACCTGGGTTACTCAGCACTCTACCAGCGTGGCGAAGCACACGACTCCAGCCTTGATGACGCGGAACGCCTGAGCGTTGTTGCCCGTCCGATCTATAACTGGAGCGCGGTGTCCAGCACGGCTCTTGAAGTCGGCTATGACAACGTCAAATCCACCGGCCCTTCCGATAAGGAAGACCTCCAGAAGGTCGCCATCGCGCAACAATGGTCTGCCGGCGAAGGCTACTGGGCCCGCCCGGTAATACGTGTCTACGCCGCAGCATTCTTTGGCGATCAGGCTGAAGCAGCCCGCAGCGGCGACGGTGTCGATGGCGATGTGCAGCTCGGCGTCCAGATGGAAGCCTGGTGGTGAAGTAACCTCCGCACCTGTTATTTAAACAAGCGCAAGCCGGGCCCGGTCATCCCACAGGGGTGATCGGGCCTGTTTTTCTTTACGCCCCAGGCTTCAATCCTTTCTGCGCCCTCTCCCGAAATTAATCGCTGAATACGCCTCCCGTCCTACGCCATAAAAAATGGCTCCCCAGAGGATGCGCCCCCCTTGCCCCAAAGATCACCATCAATAGAGCAGTACAAAAACAACAAACAGAGCAAGGAAACGACGTTATGATTCAGCGCATGACCCCTGCCTGCTGCCCGGGAATTGGCAGCATTCTACTCATCACCGCCAGTCTTATTCTGACAGGCTGCAAATCGGACAATGACAAGCCGACGGATCCAGGCACTTCGCCGAGCACCGAGGCGCTTATTGAACCCGGCCCCAATGAAGCCATCCTGTACTATCTGCGCGAAGACAAGCGCTATGATGAGTGGGGCCTGCACCTCTGGAATACAGATGCCTGCATCGGTGCCGCAGCGCCGACTGAATGGGCCACTCCACTGTTGGCTGATGGTATCAGCGAGACTTATGGAGCCTACTACCGCATTGACGTCACAGACGATGGCGACTGCCTCAACATGATCATGCACCAGGGCGACAACAAAGACCTGGGCGGCAACGACATCCAATGGCGCTTTGCCGAACTGGGGCGACGCGTTTTTACGCTCAGTGGATCGCCCGATCTGTCAGCTGATCCGGTTGCCATCCCCTCCGTAGCACTGGAGGGCGCAAGTGCCCACTGGATTGATGCGAATACGCTGGTTTGGGACGATGCGTCAGAAGCAAACAGAATTGAGCTTCGCTATGACGAAAATGCAGACATTCGCGTAGACGAAGGCGTTCTTACTGGCGGAACTGCGATCGAACTCCCTTCATCAACTATCTCCCAGCAGGCCGCCAATCAGTTTCCCCACCTTGCAAGCTGGCCGGCGTTCAAAGTCGATATAAATGAAGCAGAACGGGCTCGCATTGTTAAAAGCCAGCTCATAGCCGCCGCGTACGACAAGACAGGGAAACTCACACATGCGACACGGCTACAGATTCCCGGCGTGCTCGACGCAGCCTACGCCTATGAGGGACCACTTGGTGCTCGCGTCACAGGTAGTGGCGTTGAGTTCGCGGTCTGGGCGCCAACCGCTCAATCGGTAAAATTAAGAGCTTTCGATACCAACAAGCAGCCGCTCCCGGGATTCCCTGTGGCCATGACACCCACCGCCGAAAACGCCGCTGTATGGCACTACACCGGCCCTCTGTCGCTGGATCGTGCCTACTACCAATACGAAGTCACAGCCTTCCATCCGCAAACGGACAGGGTCGAGACTGCAATCACATCCGATCCCTACGCTTTGAGCCTCTCAACCAATGGCGAGTATGCCCAGGTGGTCAATCTTGATGATGCAGACCTCAAACCCGCTGGCTGGACTGGCGTCGCGCCGCCCGCAGTCGCTCAACCTGAAGATGTGGTCATCTACGAAACGCACATTCGGGACTTCAGTGCGTCCGACGCAAGCGTTGCGCCTGCTCAGCGTGGCAAATACGCCGCATTCTCGGCGAGCGGCAGTGCGGGCCTGACCCATCTGGCACGCCTTGCTAATGCCGGCGTTACTCACATTCACCTGCTGCCGGCATTCGATATTGCCACGGTCAACGAGGATCCGGCGAAGGTCGTCGATATCGATGATGAGTTCAGTCGGCTCTGTGCGCTTTCCGATGTCGCAGCCGACCAGTGGGCAGATCAATGCAGCAGCGGCACCATCCGTAGCGCGCTGGAAGGATTCGATCCGGCCTCAGGCGATGCACAAGCGCTCTATTCCGTTCTCAGAGGCCTGGACAGCTTCAACTGGGGCTACGACCCCCAGCATTACACCGTGCCGGAGGGAAGCTATTCCAGCGATGCTGAAGGCGTGACCCGGATCATTGAGTTTCGCGCCATGATCAAGTCGCTGACCGAGATGGGATTCAATGTAGTGATGGACGTGGTGTACAACCACACCAACGCCTCGGGATTGGCCGAAAAGTCCGTACTGGACAAGATCGTACCTGGTTATTATCACCGCCTTAACCCTCAGACCGGGGCTGTGGAGCAGTCCACATGCTGCGAGAATACCGCCACTGAACACCGAATGATGGCGAAGTTGATGACCGATTCTCTCAGCACATGGGCCAGCCAGTACAAGGTATCCGGCTTCCGCTTCGATCTTATGGGGCACCATATGCTGTCGAACATGACGGACGCGTTGGCCGCCGTTCAGGCGATCGACCCCGATACCTATTTTTATGGCGAAGGCTGGAACTTCGGCGAAGTGGCCGACAACGCCCGGGGCGTGAATGCGATCCAGAAAAATCTCGGAGGCTCAGGCATTGGCTCCTTCAATGATCGCAGCCGGGATGGCGTCCGCGGAGGCGGCCCCTTCGACAGCGGAGAGTCGCTTCGCAGCAACCAGGGCTTTGCAAATGGTCTCTATACCTTTCCGAATGAACTGAATAACGGGAACGACGAAGAGAAACAACGTCTGCTCCAGACCATGGACTGGATTCGCGTGGGTATCACAGGCGGACTGGCAAGCTACCGGCTGGAGACGTTCGATGGCAGCACGAAAACCGCTTCGGAAATTGATTACAACGGTCAGGCAGCCGGTTACACCGCGGATCCCCAGGAACTGATTAACTACGTTTCAAAACACGACAACCAGACGCTATGGGACAACAACCAGTACAAGGCACCAACGGCTGCATCAAGCCGCGACCGGGCCCGCATGCAGGTCATTGCACTCGCCATCCCGATACTGAGCGAAGGCATTCCGTTCCTGCATATGGGGTCAGAAATACTGCGGTCCAAATCGATGCAGCGGGACAGTTACGATTCCGGGGACTGGTTTAACGCTGTCGACTTCAGTTATCAGACCGGCACCTGGAACCGGGGGCTCCCCCGTGCCGACAAAGACGGTGACAACTGGCCGATCATCACACCAATACTGGCAGACAGTGAGGCAAGCCCAACCACTGCCGACAGGCTGTATACCCGCGATGCCGTCGAAACCCTGCTACGCATTCGCAAGCAGTCAGCACTCTTTCGGCTGACAACTGCCGAGCAGATCAAGAGACGGCTGGTTTTCCATAACACCGGACCGCAGCAATTGCCGGGACTCATAGCATTCAGCCTTGATGACGGGACGGCTGCAGGCAACGATATCGACAGTAATAGCGACGCCATCATGGTGGTAATCAATGCCACACCCACCGCCCAGACCTTACAAACGAGTCTGACAGGCTTTGAGATCCACCGGGGGATGCCCGCTAACGGCGCGTCATTCGCCAGCGGCGATTTCGAAGTCCCCGCCTTGTCGGTTGCTGTATTCGAGCAGCCACAAAGCGGAGCACAAGGCTCCGGCGTTCCAACCGTCACCTATTAGCCGGTCAGAACCCGGCTGATCACAGCGGTAATCCATAAAAAAAGGCAGGATTCTCATCCTGCCTTTCTCGTACTTCCGGGTCGGTATCGCGTTACGGCTTCTCAATCTCCGCACTATCGCGCAGAGAGGCACTGTATGCGATGTACTCACGCTGCCCGCGCTGCGATGTCAGGAAGTTGGCAATCGCCTTAACCTGCTCATCACCTCCGGATATTTCGCCCTCCTGAACATTCTCAAGACCGACGATCACAACACGCTGGGCACCTGCTACAGAATCATAGGTCTTGCCGTCCTCAGGCCGCGGCATGCTGAATACCGATTGAAGGACATCAAACTCAACCCCTCGACCATTGCGGGACATGGCGGGGTGCTCCTGCCACTCTGCACCCGCTTCTTCAGCAACACTGGCGGGATCTGCGCCATCCTGCAAACTTGCCACCAACTCGCTGCCCTTTTCGGTAAGCGCCTTCTGGATGTGCTCGGCCTTCAGCTGTTCGCGAATCTGATCACTGACTTCAGCCAGGCTCAACTGCTTTTCTTCGTGATGCTCACGAACCCGGGCAACAACCGCCGTACTGTTGTCAACGTCTACCATCTCGGTATTGAACTCACCGTTCAGCACATCGTCGGAGAACAGCTGACGCACCAATCCCTGATGATCAAACGGAGCGTCCCCACCTTCGCGAGCGACATCTTTAACAACCTGAATTTCGAGCCCCAGCTCTTCGGCAGGCACGTCCAGGTTTGGCTCGGAATAGGACAAATCGGCCAGCTGGGTGCGCTTCTCGGAAAACAGCTTGCCAGCCTTTTCACGCGCAACGCCCTCGCGCAGCTCATCTTTCATTGACTCGAACGATGGGCGCTCAGTCTTGCGAATACCTGTGAGTTTGATGATATGGAAACCAAACCGTGTCTCTACCGGCTCGGATGTCTCGCCTTCTTTCAGCTCGAACAGCGCATCTTCAAAAGGCCCGGCATAGGCCCCTTTACCGGCATAGCCGAGATCACCACCTTCCTGAGCCGAGATTGGGTCCTTTGAATACTCCTCAGCTACCTTCGCAAAGTCTTCGCCGTCTGCCAGCTTCTTTTCGACTTCCGCTACTGTGGCTTCAGCATCATCGCCTGGCTCAATCAGAATATGCGACGCGCGACGCTGCTCTTCACCACCAAGATCTTTGGACTGGGATTCATAGGCCTCTTTCAGTTCTTCGTCAGATACTTCGACACCCTTCGCCAATGCGTCCAGCGACAAAGCGACATAAGCAGCATCGACGTTCTCGGGCACCTTGTAATCCGCCTTGTTCGCGTCGTAGTAGTCCTGAATTTCGTCGTCCGTTACCTTTACGCTGGCACTCACTGCATCGGCAGGGATCGTCAGTGTCGAGAAGCTGCGTGTCTGTGACTGAAGCTTCAGAATATCTTTTGCGGTTTCCGGATTAACAATGGCGCTGGCAGCGATACCACTGCGGATTTGATTGATAACAAACTGACGACGTAAGGCTTCACGGAATTCCGCTACGCCCATGCCAGCATTACGAACTGTCGCAGTAAACGCCTCGCGACTGAACTCGCCGTCGACCTGAAACTGACTCATGGACGTAATGATGCGATCAATATCAGTGTTCGACAGCTGCATACCCTGATCGACTGCGTCCTGTGACAGAACCGCTTCCCGGATCAGCCCCTCCAACACGGAGTTGCGCAGCTCATCATCGTTAATCAGTGAGGGGTCGGGGTTTTCCATCTGGGAAAGCTGACGTTGCCGCTCCATTTGCACGGTACGCTGAAATTCGCGCTCGGTGATGTCCTTTCCGTTTACAGTGGCGACTTCAGGCTCACCCGAAAATCCCCCGATAATGGCGTCCATACCGAACATGGAAAGCCCGATCACCAGTAACCCGATGATGACTTTGGCAATCGTACCCTGAGCGTTATTCCGGATATCTTGAAGCATGTTTCTCCCAGACAGTCGTTACCAGCGGAGACAACATCCACCGGCAGCTGCATCAGGCCTCTTGTTTCTATTTGTCCTGAAAACCAGACGCGCCCACAAACCACGTACTATCGACATGGGCAAGTGAAGCGCACTGAACGTAAAAAGGCGCATCCGGCAAGGAATGCGCCTCAAAACCAACGGGGCAGTCAATCAGGGGATTTCAGCGTGATGAGGTCAACGACCTACCGGAACCGGATGCCTTGAAGAGACCACCCCGGCAACGCCAATAAAAGCGCTGCCGTTAAAGGCCGCTTCTTACTTGACAGCGTCTTTCAGAGCCTTGCCAGCCTTGAAGCCTGGAACCTTTGAGGCCGGGATCTTGATCTCAGCGCCGGTCTGCGGGTTACGACCAGTGCGCGCTGCACGTTCTTTTACTGAGAAGGTGCCAAAGCCAATCAGAGTGACCTGATCGTCTTTTGCGAGTGCACCTGTAATAGAGCTCACCATAGCGTCCAGGGCACGTCCTGCACCGGCCTTGGAAATGTCTGCTGACTCTGCAATTGCGTCGATAAGTTCGGACTTGTTCACACTAAACCCCTTCGATTTCAGGTTGAAGATGTTATATGTTGGTTTGTTTTTCTTGGATCTTCTCGACTATCGCATAAGCGTCTCGAGAATTCCATTCTTCGGTATTGTTATTCCTTTCGGTCATCTGGTGTCGATCGGAATATGGTCAAAAACCCCTCGAGCCCTTGGTACAGGCTGCTTCAGGTCGAAACAGTTATACCAACGGGCTCTCTGGCGTGTCAACAACGGGATCCACGTTTAATGTGTATTTATGCGTTCGCCGACGTCGCCTTCGTCGTCACGGGATTTTCCACCGGCTGACTTTTGTGGCAGATCACCTGTATCCGGCCCTGGCTGATAAGCCAGCGCGATATCAAGCACCTCGTCAATCCACGCGGCTGGCCGAATCTCCAGTGACTCCTTGATATTGTCGGGTATCTCTTTGAGATCACGGATATTTTCGTCAGGAATAATCACGGTTTTGATACCGCCGCGATGTGCCGCCAGAAGCTTTTCCTTGAGGCCACCGATGGGCAAAACACGACCGCGCAGGGTGATTTCACCGGTCATCGCCACGTCAGCCCGCACCGGAATACCCGTCAATGCGGACACCAACCCTGTGCACATGCCAACACCTGCGCTGGGACCATCTTTGGGTGTTGCGCCTTCAGGAACGTGAATATGAAGGTCCGTATTCTCGTAAAAGTCTTCCTTGATACCAAGGCCAACTGCACGACTTCTGACTACTGTCAGCGCCGCCTGAATAGACTCCTGCATCACATCACCCAGCGAGCCCGTCTTCACGACCTTGCCCTTACCCTTGGTCAACGCGCACTCAATAGTGAGCAACTCACCGCCAACCTGGGTCCACGCCAGACCAGTGACCTGCCCGACCTGATTCGCTTCTTCCGCCAGACCGTACTTGAAGCGGCGAACACCACTGTAGTCTTCCAGCATTTCAGGGGTGAGATCGAGGGACACTTTCTCCCCTGCTTCAACATGCTCCCTGACAACTTTACGGCAAATCTTTGCAATCTCACGCTCAAGGCTCCGCACACCCGCCTCACGCGTGTAATAACGCACCAGATCACGCAGCGTTTCAGCCGGAATATTCAGCTCGCCCTTGCGCAACCCGTTGGCCTTGAGCTGCTTGGGTAGCAAATGCTGCAGCGCAATATTGACCTTCTCGTCCTCGGTGTAGCCTGGAATACGGATAATCTCCATACGGTCAAGCAGCGCCTGAGGCATATCCATCGAGTTGGAAGTACAAACGAACATCACGTCCGAGAGATCGTAATCAACTTCAAGATAGTGATCGTTGAAGGTGTGGTTCTGTTCGGGGTCAAGCACTTCAAGCAATGCCGATGCAGGGTCGCCACGGTGGTCCATGCCCATCTTGTCGATTTCGTCGAACAGGAACAGCGGGTTTTTGACCGCAACCTTGGAGAGCTTCTGAAGCAGCTTACCCGGCAAAGCACCGATATAGGTTTTCCTGTGGCCACGAATTTCAGCTTCATCGCGTACGCCACCCAACGCCATACGGGTGTACTTGCGATTTGTCGCTCGCGCAATGGATTGCCCAAGAGAGGTTTTACCGACACCCGGCGGCCCCACCAGGCATAGCACAGGGCCCTTCACTTTCTTGACGCGGCTCTGCACGGCCAGATACTCAAGAATGCGCTTTTTGACCTCATCCAGCCCAAAGTGATCCTCGTCCAGAATTTCCCGGGCCTTTTCAAGATCATGACGCACCCGGCTGCGCTTTTTCCAGGGCACGGCCAGCATCCAGTCGATGTAGCCGCGAACAACCGTTGCTTCGGCTGACATCGGTGACATCATTTTGAGTTTATTCAATTCGGCTTCGGTTTTCTTGCGCGCCTCTTCAGGAAGTCCTGCCTCCTCCAGGCGCTGCTCAAGCTCTTCAAAATCGTTATTACCTTCACCCAGCTGACCCATTTCTTTCTGGATCGCTTTCATTTGCTCATTCAGGTAATACTCGCGCTGGCTGCGCTCCATCTGCTTCTTAACGCGGCCACGAATGCGCTTTTCGACTTCAATCAGGTCGATCTCACCATCAAGTCGCCCCAGCAACAGCTCAATACGGGTACGGATATCCAGCGACTCCAGCAGCTCCTGCTTCTCATGGATTTTCAGCTCGAGATGAGCTGCCATGGTGTCCGCCAATCGCTCCAGATCGTCGATTCCGGTCAGCGAGTTGGTGACCTCTGAAGGCACTTTTTTGGATAACTTGACGTATTTTTCAAATTCCTCAGTCAGTGTTTTGACCAGCACCGATTCTTCACGCTCAGGAAGCGGGTCCTCATCGATCAGCATTGATCTGGCAGACAGGTAGTCGCCATCTTCAATTGAATCAAGGCGAGCACGGGCATTGCCCTCAACAAGCACCTTTACGGTGCCGTCAGGCAGCTTCAACATCTGAAGCACGGTAGCAAGCGTGCCCATATCATAGACATCGCCCGGCCCCGGATCGTCGGTGCCAGCATCCCGCTGAGCAACCAGCAAGATCTCCTTACTCCCCTCCATTGCCGCTTCCAGCGCAAGAATCGACTTCTCACGACCAACAAACAGGGGAACAACCATGTGGGGAAACACCACAACATCCCGCAGGGGAAGCATTGGATAGTCTTTCATGGGGGTCTCAGGTCTTGGTGTCATAGATAATCCTCTGACTAGCATGCCCTGACAGAGCATGAGGAGAAACAAGCGAATGCGACATCACCGGCCTTGTTCGTTAACTGGCAGGCATCCGAACAACATGAGCCTGTTCATGATGCCACAGAAACCGGGCCGACGATGTCGTATGAATGTCATTTGAATTAATCATTGGGGCAGGCACATCATATTGCAATGCCTTTCGGGCCAGACTGTGATCAGCGAAGATGCTGCCTGGCGAGACAGGGAGGACAAATGCCGCATAAAACAAAAGGGGCGCGAGCGCCCCTTTTGTTTTTAACCGCGTCATGCCCATCATCGCTGACGGGCATGACACACAATTGCTTCAACTGATCAGTCTTCAGGAACAGCCTTGGCACGGTCATTGTTCGCGTAAATCTTGAACGGCTCGGAATCACCGTTTATCACGCTTTCGTCAATGACAACCTTGCTGACGTCTCGCTCCGAAGGAATCTGATACATCGTATCGAGCAGCGTTGCTTCAAGAATCGAGCGCAACCCCCTGGCTCCGGTCTTCCGCTCCATTGCCTTTCGCGCCACAGCACGCAGGGCATCTTCACGGAAATCGAGCTCAACCTCTTCCATATCAAACAGCTTCTGATACTGCTTGGTCAGAGCGTTTTTCGGTTCCGTCAGAATCTGGACCAGCGCCGCCTCATCCAACTCTGTCAGCGTCGCCACAACTGGCAAACGGCCTACAAACTCAGGAATCAGCCCGTATTTGACCAAATCTTCAGTTTCAACGTCCTTGATCAGATCGCCGGTACTCTTGCGGTCGTCATCACTGATAACCGCAGCTGAGAAGCCGATGCTGCTGCGCTCGGAACGTTCACGGATAACCTTATCCAGGCCCGCAAACGCGCCACCACAAATAAACAGGATATTGCCAGTATCAACCTGCAGAAATTCCTGCTGCGGATGCTTTCGACCGCCCTGCGGTGGAACCGACGCAACCGTGCCTTCGATAAGCTTCAGCAATGCCTGCTGAACACCCTCACCCGACACGTCACGGGTAATAGACGGATTATCAGACTTACGGGAAATCTTGTCGATTTCGTCAATGTAAACAATGCCGCGCTGGGCTTTGTCGACATCGTAGTCACACTTTTGCAGCAGCTTCTGAATGATGTTTTCGACGTCTTCACCGACGTAACCGGCTTCGGTCAACGTGGTCGCATCGGCGATGGTGAACGGAACATTGAGCATCCGCGCGAGCGTCTCGGCCAGCAGTGTCTTGCCGCTGCCGGTAGGGCCGATCAGCAGGATATTACTCTTGCCCAGCTCAACATCGGATTTGCCTTCGCCGTAGCGCAACCGCTTATAGTGGTTGTAGACAGCGACTGCCAGCACAATCTTCGCGCGATCCTGACCAATGACATACTGGTTCAGGTTCTCACGGATCTCCGCGGGACTGGGCAACCGATCGCTCTGTTCTTCCTGTGCATTTTCCTGAATTTCTTCACGGATAATGTCATTGCACAGGTCAACACACTCGTCGCAGATGAAAACCGAAGGCCCTGCAATAAGTTTGCGGACTTCATGCTGGCTCTTTCCGCAAAACGAGCAGTAGAGCAACTTGCCGTTATCGTCGCCTCTGCCGTTTCTGTCATCTGCCATTGAATTACCTCTGTCTTGGCTTACGTGTTCACCGAAAAAGCGGCGCGAAGCTCATGCTTCGCTTGCCTGCTCTAACATACGCCCGCGAGACGTCGTGCGATCACGATACATTTATATATAAAGTCAAAGCTCCGGTGCCCCGGCCTGTCAGCAAAAATCAGGGCACCTGAGTCAGTATTATGTATTCTGGACGCGTTTATCAAGCACAGCGTCAATCAGACCGTACTCCTTGGCCTGATGCGGATCCATGAAATTGTCGCGCTCTGTATCCCGCGCAATCGTTTCCAGATCCTGGCCAGTGTGGTGCGCCAGCAGCTTGTTCAGGGTCTCACGAATTTTCAGGATCTCACGGGTGTGAATCTCGATATCCGTCGCCTGCCCCTGATAACCGCCCAACGGTTGATGGATCATCACCCGCGAATTCGGCAGACATGCACGCTTGCCATGAGCACCACCAGCCAACAGGAAGGCGCCCATGCTGGCTGCCTGTCCTACACACAGGGTTGCCACGTCAGGCTTGATAAACTGCATGGTGTCATAAATGGACATACCCGCAGTCACAGACCCACCGGGACTATTAATATAGAGGTGAATATCCTTGTCGGGGTTCTCGGACTCCAGAAACAGCAGTTGTGCGACGATCAGGTTGGCCATGTGATCTTCAACCGGCCCCACCATAAAAATAACCCGTTCTTTAAGCAGACGGGAATAAATGTCAAAAGAGCGCTCACCTCGTGCGGTTTGCTCGATGACGATGGGCACCAGACCAGAGTTGGTAACCATTGTTGGACCGTCGTAAGGTTTTTGCATCATGATGTGCCTGAACTCCTTAGCTATTTGAGCGAGCCAGCCGCCCGTATCATGGATACGGCACTGCGCTGGAAATCGATCCCGACGCCCCGTTTACCGGGGTCGCAGATAAGTCACTGGCATTCAGCTACCGAGATAAAAACAGCCGGAGAACCCGGCTGTTCCACAGTGTAGCTTATCGAGTATGTTGCAAAACCAATGACCTCAGCCATGCGGCGCTGAAAATCGGCTCAATATGCTCATTTACGCAGCGTAAACTGCACTTTTCGCAAATCTTCGCCTTGCCTGACCTTTGCTCTCTGCGTTTTGCAACACCCTCGAGCTGCTCCAACCTTCGCCGGAGCAGCTATTGACGGCAGGCAGGTTAGCCTTGCTGCGGCTGACCGGCCTGAACCGCTTCTTCGTACTTCATCTTCTTATCTTTTACTTTGGCCTGAGACAGGACAAATTCAACCACCGAGTCTTCAAGAACAACAGATTCGATCTGCGCTTTCTGCTCCGGGTTGCTGTTGTAGTGGGCAACCACCTCTTCAGGCGACTCGTAAGTTGAGGCAATTTCCTGGATCTTTTCTTCAACTTTATCCGCTTCAGCCTTGATGTCATTCTGACGGATCAGCTCCTGGAACAGCAGACCAGTCTTCACCCGGCGCTTCGCCTGGTCAGTGAAAAGTTCGGCTGGCAGTTGCTTGGGATCCATCTGACCACCGAAGCGCTGAACCGCGTCCTGACGCAGGCGATCGATTTCCTGGTCAATCAATGACTGTGGCACTTCAAAATCGTTCACTTCAAGCAGGCCGTCAACAACGTCGTTCTTCACCTTGTTGCTTGTCGCCTGCTTCAGCTCACGCTCCATGTTTTTCTTAACATCTTCGCGGAAGCCTTCTTCGTCTTTGGCATCAACACCAAACTTGGCGAAAAACTCTTCGTTCAGCTCAGGCAGAACAGGCTCTTCGACTTCGTTGATCTTGATTTCAAACTTGGCAGGCTTACCAGCCAACTCTTCGTTCTGGTAATCCTCGGGGAAGGTCACTTCAATCTCCAGCTCTTCACCGGCTTTTCCACCAATGATGCCTTCCTCAAAGCCAGGAATCATCTGGCCTGAGCCCAGAGTCAGTTTGTGACCTTCGGCTGCACCACCTTCAAATTCTTCGCCATCAACGAAACCTTTGAAATCGATGGTGACGATGTCTTTCTTCTTGGACTTGCGCTTGACAGATTTCATGTCAGCCTGCTGACGGCGCAGGCTATCGATCATTTTCTCAACGTCTTTGTCCGCAATATCGGCAACAGGCTTTTCGATCGTAATCTTGCTCATATCACCCAGGGTGATTTCAGGGAGCACTTCGAAGATTGCGACAAACTCGAGATCCTTGCCCTCTTCCATTGTTTTCGGCTCGAAACGCGGCCAACCAGCTGGAGAGATGTTCTGCTCTTCAAGTGCTTTGACATAGCTATCGCGCATCAGTTCGCTAACCACTTCCTGACGAACGCCTTCACCAAAACGACGCTTCACTACGCTCATTGGCACCTTGCCTGGACGGAAGCCGTTCATACGGACGGTGCTGGCTGTTTGCTGCAGTCGGCTTGCTACTGCCTGATCAATATCCTGAGCGGGCACACCAATCGTCATGCGACGTTCGATGTTAGACGTCGTTTCAACAGACACTTGCATGGAAGATCCTCGAATTACCGGTTCAATAGTTAAAGGACACGCAGGCCGACGTGAGGAGTCCGACTGAACCACAGAAGTCGCCTGATCAGACCTGCGAAAATTTAAACGCGCATTTTATCATGCTTTTGGTGGCAGAGAGAATCGCTCTGACCCCAGAGTTTTCAGGATCAGGTAACAAAAGCGCGTTTTTCAGACACAATGCGGCGCAGCAAGGCGCAACATTGTATGCAAGCACCTGGAGTACGACGCTGAAGAGAAGCCAGTTCAACCCGGAAGGGAGGCGTCACTGTTTGACCACAACAATGCCCTTCAATGACTACAGTGATGCGGCCGAGCGCGCCGCCTGATCATACAGCCCGGAAATACCCCGCAAAAAGCTGGCAATGGACCCCAGGTCTGCATTGGAAAAGCCCAGCGTCCGCAGAGAATCGACCAGGCAATCTTCGCGAATTTCACTATAGCGCCGGCAGATTTCCTCACCTTTTTCGGTCACGGTGTAGAAAGTCTCCTTGCCTCGCTTCTCCGACCCGACAACGCCGCTTTTGAGCATTTTTTTCAGGGAATAAGTCACGGTGTGACTGTCCTCGACATTCAGTACGAGACAAATGTCAGCCGATTTTTTGGGGCGATTACGGTGATTCACACTGTGCAGTACCAATACATCCAAGGGGCTGAGATCCTCCAGCCCTGTGGCGTTCATGCAACGCACCATCCAGCGATTGAAGGCATTGCCCGCCACTATCAGGCCGAACTCCAGCTCTGACAACTCCGCCGACTTGCCCGCCGCCAGATGAGCGGAGGATACAATTGGCCCGACCCGATGCGAGCTTTCTTCCTGCGTTTGCGGTGTATTGCTATCACTGTTCTTTTTCATACATGCATCTTTAATCCGTTAACAATGGCATTCGGCAACCCATACACCGAACGGGGGCAGTCTATCAGTTGCCCATCTTGCCTGGCAGATAGGTCACAATTTCCGGAAATATCGTGATCAGCACAACGCCAGTCAGTATCAGCAGGAAGTACGGCAAAGCCGCCCACGCCACCCGCAAGATGTTCTCGCCTGTGAGCCCCTGAATCACGAACAGATTGAAACCAACCGGCGGTGTGATTTGACTCATTTCCACCACAATAACCAGATAGATGCCGAACCAGAGTGGATCAATACCTGCTGCCTGCACCATTGGCAGGATGACCGACGTCGTCAGCACCACCACCGAGATGCCATCCAGAAAGCATCCCAGCAGAATGAAGAACAGCGTCAGTGCCACCAGCAACATATACGGCGACAAGCCCAGCGTGCTGATCCAGGCCGCCAACTCACGCGGAATTCCGGTAAACCCCATTGAAGTTGTCAGGAAATGGGCGCCCACCAGAATGAACGAAATCATCGATGACGTTTTCACCGTGCCCATAAGCGCGTTTATAAAGGTATTCCGGCTCATGGATCCACTGCGCCAAGACAGTAAATGAGCCAAAGCGACACCGATCGCAGCTGATTCAGTTGGGGATGCAAGCCCTCCGTAGATTGATCCGATCACCCCGACGATCAACAACACCACCGGAATCAACGGCCGACTGCGCTGAAGCTTGGCCGTAAACGAAAGCGATTCGGAATCGCCCGCAGGCACCCCCGCCGGATTCATCAGCGACCAAAACATAACGTAGGCGCCAAATAACACCATCAACATGAGGCCGGGGAGAATACCCGCAACGAAGAGCCGCGCGATTGACTGCTCCGTGGCCACACCGTACACAATCAGAATGATTGAAGGTGGAATGAGCAGTCCCAGCGTCGCTGAACCGGCCAGGGTACCCAGAATCTGCTTCTGGTCGTAGCCGCGCAGGGTCAGTTCCGGAATCGACATCTTGCCGATTGTCGCCGCCGTTGCTGCGGAGGAGCCGGATATCGCGGCAAATATGCCGCAGCCCACGATATTGGTGTGCAGTAGCCGCCCGGGAACCTTGCCTACCCAGGGCGCGATACCACTGAACATTTGCTCGGAGAGCCGAGAACGGAACAGCACCTCCCCCATCCAGATAAACATCGGCAAGGCCGCCAGCTCCCAGGAAACGCTGGCGCTGTAGAATGCAGTCGACAGACTGTCACCTACCGGAATACTGCTGAAACAATAAAGTGCCACACAGCCAATCGCCGTCAGAGCAAATGCCACCCATAGCCCTGCTCCCAAAAGTGCCAGGAGAACGACGAGAAGGATAAGACTCATCCAGATCATATCCATGCCGTTTACTCCTGCGGCGATTCAGTAGGAATTGTCTGGATCCGCCCGGTCACCAGCGAGAAAAACGCATCCAGCAATGCAATCAGCAGCCAGACGAGGCCCAGCACCATACCTAGCTGGGGCACCCACAACGGCACCGGCACCATACCGATCGACAGATCGCCGAAGTCATAGCTGTCGTATGCAAGCCAGGCGCTATTCCAGGCGGCAAATGCCGTGATCGCAGCCGCAACCAACACAGTGGCAATATCCATAAACCGCTGAGCAGGGAGCGGCAGATGCTGCACCAGCAGGGTGACCCGTATATGGCCCCCTTGCCAGAAAGTGTATGCAAGGCCAAAGAATGTCGCGCCGAGAAGGAAGAAAGCCGCAATTTCTGCCAACCCCAGGATATTCAGCCCAAGAGCATCAGCGCCAAGCCAGACCAATACCCGATCAAGCACCCGGCCCAGTACCTGCAACACCACCATCACCATAATGGCCACAAGTTGCAGCGCAGATAGCGCACCGCCGAAGCGATAAAACCCATTCAGAGCATTGCGCATGGGCAACATCTTCCCTCTCTAAAGTGCCAGGTTTATTGTTTGCGGTAAGCGTCAAGCAAAGCCTGGCCATCGGGCCCTGCACGCTCAAGCCACTCTGCGGTCATGGTTTCACCGACCGCCTTCAAGCGCTTTTCCAGCGCATCAGATGGCTCTGCGATATCAATGCCGTTTTCGCGCATGATCGCAATCTTGGCATCGGTCTCTTCTTTACTGGCCTCCCAGCCACGCTTTTCAGCTTCAGCCGCTGCCTCTTCAACAGCCGCCTGGACATTCTCCGGCAGCTTCGCAAACGCACGCGCGTTCACGATAACCATATTCTTAGGGAGCCAAAGCTGGGCGTGGTTAAAATTGGTCAGATAATCCCAGGCCCGGGTGTTCGCGCCGGTAGACGGCGATGTGATCATGGCGTCCACGCGGCCCGTGCCAAAGGCTGTCGGGATGTCCGGAACCTCAACCTGGGTCGGAATTGCGCCCAGCAACTCGGCCAGATGCTCACTCGATTTGTTGTAAGCACGCATTTTCACGCCCTGCAACTCTTCGCCCGTCTCGACCGGGAACTTGGTATAAATACCCTGTGGCGGCCAGGGAACCGCGAACAGCAGCTTCAGACGCTGCCCCTCCAGGCGCTTGGCCAGGATATCTTTGGATGCCTGCCAGAGTTTCCAGGCCTCATCATAATTGCTGGCCAGATACGGCACAGAATCCACCTCAAACAACGGATCTTCGTTCGCCAGGCGCGACATGATCAACTCTCCCATTGGCACCAACCCGCGGCGCACGGAGTTTTTGATCTCAGGATGCTTAATCAGTGATCCGCTGCTATGGACCGTGATATTCAGCTCGCCGTCCGTCGAGGCTTTTACGTCTTCGGCAAACTGGCGGATATTGACCGTATGAAAATTGGAATCGCCGTAAGGCGTTGGCATGTCCCAATCCGTCGCCTGAGCCCCGGCCATTGCAAATGACGACGTAACAGCAGCCAGAGAGACCCACAAGTGCTTCATTCGAATTCGCATATCGTGTCCTCCGGGTGACTGCCGATCCGGTCGAATACCGCTCGCAGCCGCCCTAATTTATTGTTTATAAACGCCATTACGGCGCATCCGGATCACTTTCCGCATGTACGGAATCTGTACTTTATTCAACCAAACTAGCGGCGCCCAAAACCCCTGTCAAACTTTTTGATTAGATAATATAGGTGTTTTTACCTTTTTTTATCGATATTTTATCTATACTTTGTTTCTATTAGGACATGACAAACATCGTTCGCTGGCCCATTCTGGGAACAACCCCCATGACAGAATAGCCATAGCCGGGAGACTGACATGCGACTGAACTGTGATATTGGCGAGAGTTTTGGAGCCTGGACCATGGGTCTGGATGAACAGGTCATGCCATTTATAGATCAGGCCAATATTGCGTGCGGCTTCCATGCCGGCGACCCGATTGTAATGACAAACACGGTGCGCCTGGCGATCGCACATGGCGTCACTCTGGGCGCACATCCAGCCTACCCGGACCTGCAGGGATTCGGTCGTCGCGATATAGCCTGCAAACCAGACGAAATCACAGCAATGGTTCTGTACCAGGTGGGTGCGCTCAACCAGATCGCCAACTCGCAAGGCGGACAACTGGCCTACGTCAAACCTCATGGCGCGCTTTACAACAACATGATGCGCAATACCAACATCCTGAACGCGGTGCTGAAAGCACTTAGCCAGTCGCCGCAATCCTTGTCGTTAATGGCCATGACTACTGCGGACAACCGCCCCCTGAAGTCAGCCTGCGACGCCCACGGTATCGAGCTGATACTGGAAGCTTTTGCCGATAGAGCGTATGACGCGGACGGCTACATTGTGCCTCGCAGCCAGCCCGGCGCCGTCCACCACGATCCGGACATAATCGTGCAACAGGCCATTAGCCTCGCCCGTCAACAACCCATCCACACCCTTGACGGTCAACCACTGACCCTGGAAGCCGACACCTTGTGCGTGCACGGCGACAACTCGGAATCCGTCGCCGCTGTGCGCAGCATTCGGGAAGCACTGCAGGAGCTGGTGTAATGTTCTGGCGTTACGAGGTTACGGGCGTCGATACCATTACCCTGCATTTCGGCGAGAAAATTGACGTCGCATTGGTTTCGACAATTAACAGAGCCGCATCGGTCCTGCACAACACTCTGGGCGAGCGCCTGCTGGACGCAGTGCCGTCCTACACCACGCTTCTGCTTCGCTATGACCTGTTGCAGGATGACCTGGCCAGCCTAGTTGCTGACCTGAAACCGGCCCTGGATTCATTGTCGACAGCGGGCAACGAGTCAGCAAAACCACCAGAGGTCGTGGACGTACCGGTATTTTATGATCCCCGAGTGGGGCCGGATCTGGAGAACATTGCCAGCCGGGCAAATATCAGCGTTGAAGAGGCTATCAAGCGCCACACAGGTCGGACTTATCACGTGTTTGCAATCGGATTTGCACCGGGCTTTGCCTATCTGGGCCAGGTTGCAGACGAACTTGCCGCGCCGCGACTCTCTACACCCCGCAAAAAGGTACCCGCCGGCACGCTGGGCATCGCAGACACCCAAACCGCAATCTATCCGATCAGCTCTCCCGGAGGCTGGAACCTGATCGGCCGAACGCCACTCACACTGTTCGACCCGGACCGCACTCGCCCGAGCTTGCTGGAAGCGGGCCAGCTGGTTCGTTTTCGAGCCATCAGCGAATCGGAGTACACAGCGCTGAGTGGCAAGCTGGACGATTTACCTTGGGAAACAGCGGCGGCGAACGCGAAAGGAGACCAGAAATGACGGATCAGCCCCAAGGACTCATCGTTCGCAAACCTGGCTTTCTGAGCCTTCTACAGGATGCCGGGCGAACTCGCGTCATGCACCTCGGCCTTGCCTGCGGCGGTGCAATGGATCGTCACGCATGGGCTTGGGGCAATCAATTGTTAGGCAATCGCTACGGCGCTACAGCTCTGGAAGTCACTTTTGGGGGCTGCGAGCTCACCTGCAACCTGAACACCCAGATTGCTGTTACAGGCGCTGCGGTAACCTGCACAGTGAATGGCGAAGCACGCCCATTATGGGCAACCCTGAACCTGTGCCCAGGAGACGACATCGCCCTGAGCGCTCCCCAATCCGGGCTGCGCGCCTATCTCGCTGTGCGCGGCGGCTTCCAGACAGAAGCCGGACTTGGCGGCAGCTGCGCCACTTTCACCCGCGAAGGCACTGGCGGCCTGCATCACAACGGCAAACCATTGCAGACTGGCGATGTACTGCCCTGCCCTCCAATGACACACGAAGCACCTAATCGAAAAGTCCCCAATCACTGGATTCCCGACTACAACGCCGAAACCGCACTGGACGTCATTCTGGGGGCTCAAGTGGATCGTTTTCCGGCCTGCGCGCTGGAGAGCTTTTTCAGCGAAAGCTATGAGCTCAGCCCGCAAAGCGATCGCATGGGGGTTCGCCTCAACGGCCCAGCTCTGGAGATAAACGGAGAACGCCTGATATCCGAAGGTATCAGCCTGGGAGCGATTCAGGTACCGGCAGATGGGCAACCCATCATCCTGCTGAACGACCGCCAGACGATCGGCGGGTACCCTAAACTCGGTGCGGTGACGCCACGCAGCCTGGACGCGCTTGCCCAATGCGTGCCGGGCAGCAAACTTCGGTTCAGACCCACTTCGCTGCATGAAGCCCAGCGACAGGAGCAAACCTTTCTGCGTTTCTTTAACCAATGAATACTTTCGCGGCCCATCCGGGACACCAACGATTTTGGCAGGCATAAAAAAAGCCCTTAGACGATGTCTAAGGGCTTTGATTTGGTACTCCGGGAGGGACTTGAACCCCCACACCTTGCGGCAGTAGGACCTAAACCTACCGTGTCTACCAATTCCACCACCGGAGCATAAAACTGTGTTCTGGCTTAATGCCAGCTCAACGAACCTTGTCGTTGAATAACCAACCCGACTCACTCATAACAGCTTTCTGAGTTCATCCAAATCTATGGATGACTATATAAGCCTATTACCGGAGTTTAACAGATGACATGCACCCGAAAAAGGAGTTGGGGTGGACGAAGGGGATCGAACCCTCGACCGCAGGAGTCACAATCCTGAGCTCTACCAACTGAGCTACGCCCACCATATCGACATGTTACGGTAGTTGATCCGCAACATCGGGCAACTTGCTACCCAATAAGTCCTGTACTGCAAACGTTCAAACTTTGCCTGGCCTTTAGCCTCAACTGATTCAGACTGCTTCCAGCCGGGTTAAGTTGGCGCGCCCGGCAGGACTCGAACCTGCGACCCATGGCTTAGAAGGCCATTGCTCTATCCAGCTGAGCTACGGGCGCGTGCTCTTTCGCCCCATCTGAATTTCCAGGAATTAAAAGTGGTCGGGGTAGAGAGATTCGAACTCCCGACATCCTGCTCCCAAAGCAGGCGCGCTACCAGACTGCGCTATACCCCGATTTCTACTTCCTGAACAACAGTTGCTGTAGCAAAGTTGGCGCAAAGAATACCGGCGGTTTTGCGGTCCGTCAACATGGATTTCATAATACTTTCAAATTAACGGTGATACCGTTTGTTTCTTGATCAATATTACCCAAAATACGACACAAACCGGTTATCAAATAGCCTCACGCTCCGTTGGCCGAAGCATCGAACCGTGCGACAATAGCGCACTTTCTCAGGATAGCACTTGGCAGCATGGCCCCGAACCGGACACTTAATGTGCCCCTGGCGTGATCCAGACGTTGCCCAACACTTGCGGCGGACAAGCCTACCCGTCAGCCGACACCCTATCCCTCAGTCACCCGTGCGCAGCCCGTTGCTGCTCACCAACCAGAACTGGCAGGTAATGACAGCACAAATTATTGATGGCAAAAAAATCGCGGCTCAAGTCCGTGACGACGTCGCGGAAGGTGTTAAAGCTCGCACTGACAAAGGCCTTCGACCGCCAGGGCTTGCTGTGGTTCTAGTGGGAGAAGATCACGCCTCAAAGGTCTATGTAGGCAACAAGAGAAAAGCATGCGACCAGGCCGGCATATACTCGCTATCCTACGATTTGCCCGCAGACACAACGCAACAGGCACTTGAAGCCCTTATAGACGAATTGAACGAAGACCCTTCGATAGACGGCATCCTGGTGCAACTGCCCCTGCCCGCGCCTCTTGATGCTGACCCGATTCTGGTCAAGATCCGCCCCGACAAGGATGTGGACGGCTTTCACCCATTCAACATCGGCCGCCTTGTTCAACGCCGCCCGGAACTGCGCCCCTGCACACCAGCAGGCATCATCACACTGCTGGACAGTGTTGGTACTCCCTATAAGGGCCAGCACGCCATTATTGTCGGCGCATCCAACATCGTGGGGCGCCCAATGGCGATGGAACTGCTACTCAAGGGCGCCACGATTACGGTCACGCACCGGTTTACCGACAACCTCCCCAAACTTGTCAGCGAAGCGGATATCGTGATTGCCGCTGCAGGCAAACCAGGACTGGTAAAGGGCGAATGGATCAAGCCCGGCGCAACGGTCATTGATGTCGGCATCAATCGCACAGCCGAGGGCAGGCTGATCGGTGACGTGGAATTCGATGTCGCCGCAGAGCGCGCGGCCTACATTACGCCGGTACCCGGTGGTGTTGGACCGATGACGATCGCGACATTGCTACAGAACACACTGTTTGCCGCAAACGAACTGCACAAGGACTAACAGGCGAGTTCGCCAGCCCACAACGCTATTGGCAGACACAAAAAAACCCGCTCGAAGGCGGGTTTTTTTGTGAGCTTTCGCTTACTGACCGTATTTGGCTTTCGCCTTCAAACGGTAAGCATGCAGAAGCGGCTCGGTATAGCCATTCGGCTGCACACGACCTTTCAACACCAGATCGACCGCCGCCTGGAAAGCAACGTTATCGTCAAAGTCTGTTGCCATCGGGCGATACGCCGGATCATTGGCGTTCTGCTTATCAACAACCGCTGCCATGCGTTTCAGCGTTTCCATGACCTGCTCTTCCGAGCAGATGCCGTGGTACAGCCAGTTGCAAATATGCTGCGAGGAGATACGCAATGTCGCGCGATCTTCCATCAACCCTACATCATTGATGTCAGGCACTTTGGAACAACCAACGCCACTGTCGACCCAACGCACAACGTAACCAAGCAGGCCCTGGGCGTTGTTGTCGAGTTCCTGCTGAATATCGTCAGCAGACAGCGATGAAGGATCCTTCATGAGCGGCACAGTAAGGATGTCATCCAGACTTGCGCGCGCACGGCTCTCGAGCTGAGACTGAACGTCAGCAACGCTAACCTGGTGGTAATGCAGCGCGTGCAAGGTTGCGGCTGTTGGCGAAGGCACCCACGCAGTATTGGCGCCGGCTTTCGGGTGGCCAATCTTGGCTTCCATCATTGCCGCCATCAGATCCGGCATTGCCCACATACCCTTACCAATCTGAGCGACACCTTTCAGGCCTGCCTCCAGACCGATATCAACGTTCCACTGCTCGTAGGCCTGAATCCAGGCTGCAGACTTGATATCACCCTTGCGGATGATCGGGCCTGCTTCCATGGAGGTATGAATTTCATCACCGGTGCGATCAAGGAAACCGGTGTTAATGAATACACAACGGTCCTTGGCAGCTTCGATACACGACTTGAGATTAACTGTCGTGCGACGCTCTTCGTCCATGATGCCAACTTTCAATGTAAAGCGCGGCAGACCCAATGCATCCTCAACACGACCGAAGAACTCGTTGGTGAACGCAACTTCTTCAGGACCATGCATTTTCGGCTTAACGATGTACACGCTGCCGGTCTTGGAGTTGCGGATAGCGCCCTCACCCTTCAGATCGTGAATCGCGATCAGAGAGGTCAGCACACCGTCCATCAGACCTTCAGGAATCTCATTGCCATCCTTATCGAGGATCGCATTGATGGTCATCAGGTGACCCACGTTACGGACGAACATCAGGCTGCGACCTTTGAGCGTCAGCTCACTGCCATCTGCCGCGGTGTAGGTGCGATCGCCGTGCATCTTGCGGGTAACCTGCTGACCGCCTTTCTCGAAGCTTTCTTCCAGATCGCCCTTCATCAGACCCAGCCAGTTGCGATACACAACCGTTTTGTCGTCAGCATCAACTGCTGCAACCGAGTCTTCGCAATCCATAATGGTGGTCAGTGCAGATTCGACCAGCACATCTTTTACGTGAGCACCGTCGTCTTTACCGATCGGATGGCTGGCATCAACCTGGATTTCAAAGTGCATGCCATTCTTGACCAGCAGAATACCGGTAGGCTCAGCGGACGCGCCGGTGAAGCCAACGAAGCCGGATTCGTCTTTCAGACCCGTGGTCTCTCCATTCTGGAGCTTGACGACCAGCTTGCCGCCTTCGACCAGATACTTGACGGAATCCTTGTGGCTTCCGTTAGCCAGCGGTGCGGAGGCATCCAGCATGTTGCGGGCATACTCAATCACTTTCGCGCCACGTACCGGATTGTAGCCGCGACCTTTCTCGGCGCCGTTTTCTTCTGACAACACATCGGTGCCGTACAGCGCGTCGTAAAGGCTGCCCCAGCGAGCGTTTGCTGCGTTGAGCGCAAAACGGGCATTCATGACAGGCACAACCAACTGCGGGCCGGCCATAGTAGCGATCTCGGCATCAACATTGGCAGTCGAAATCTTGAAGGCCGCAGGCTCTTCAGTCAGGTAACCGATGTCCGTCAGGAACGACTTGTACTCGGCCATATCAATCGACTGACCCTTGCGCTCGGTGTACCAGGCATCCATTTTGGCCTGAAAGTCGTCACGCTTGGCCAGCAGCGCCTTGTTACGCGGCGCCAGCTCGTGAATGATGGTGTCAAATTCTGACCAGAATTTGTCAGCATCTACACCCGTTCCGGGAATCGCTTCATTGTTCACAAAGTCGTACAGGACCTTTGCGACCTGCAGGCCGCCGACTTGGACGCGTTCTGTCATCGTTATCGCCTCAGTGGTTTGCTAAATTCTGTGGAGTCCGCAACGCGGAGTTTCTATTGCCGCTTGGGCCACTCTCTGTTTGCCGGCCATCCGGGCCGGCAAAGTGCGCTTATTCAGAGCGCGGTATTCTACGGGATAATACGGATGAATTCATGCCCGACGCCACGTTGTACCTTCACGTGAGTCATCCAGGATAACGCCCTTTTCCGCCAACTCATCGCGAATGCGATCGGCGCCGGCAAAATCACGATCACGACGGGCCTGTGCCCGGGCTTCAATCTGCTGCTCTATTTCCTCTGGGGACAGGCCATCCTTTCCGCCAGCCTGAAAGTAGACTTCGGGGTCCTGCTGCAACAACCCAAGCACACCACCGAGACGAATCAGCACAGTCGCCAGCGAGGCGGCTTCGGCATCGTCGCCGTCCCGGCGTAGCCGATTAATCTCGGACGCCACCGCGTGCAGCACCGTGTTGGCGCCAGCAGTATTGAAGTCATCGCTCATGACCTCAGCAAAGCGCCGGTCAAACTCTGTTTCGCCCACCGTCTCAGCGGGCACCACTCCACGCAGCGACTGATACAAACGCGCCAAGGTGTTGGATGCCTCTGCCAGATTATCTTCGGAATAATCCACCTGACTGCGATAGTGACTGGACACCAGAAAGTAGCGAACCACCTCCGCCGGGTACTTGTCGAGAATTTCGCGAATTGTGAAAAAGTTGCCCAGTGACTTGGACATTTTCTCTTTATTGACCCGCACGGCGCCGGCATGCATCCAGTAATTCACAAAGTGCTTACCGGTCGCAGCTTCAGACTGCGCGATTTCGTTCTCGTGGTGGGGAAACATCAGATCCGGACCACCACCGTGAATATCAAAGGTGTTACCCAGGCAGCAGGTCGACATCGCGGAGCATTCGATATGCCAGCCCGGACGCCCCTCACCCCAAGGTGACGACCAGCTTACCTCACCTGACTTCGCCGCTTTCCATAGTGCAAAGTCTGCAGGGCTGCGCTTCACTTCGGAGACATCCACCCGGGCACCGGCTATCAGATCTTCCAGCTTTTTCTTGCTGAGCTTGCCGTAGGTTTCAAACTTCTGCACCGCGTAATAAACGTCACCGTTATCTGCAGCATAGGCATAGCCTTTATCGATCAGGGTCTGGATCATCTCCAGAATCTGGCCGATATAGGCTGTCGCACGAGGCTCATCGTCAGGCGCCAGCACGCCGAGCGCACGCTCATCCTCGTGCATTGCATCAATCATTCGATCGGTTAGCGCATCAAAAGCCTCCCCATTCTCGTCTGCACGACGCAGAATCTTGTCATCGATGTCGGTGATATTGCGCACATAGGTGACGTCGTAACCGCGATGACGCAGATAACGTGTGATGACGTCGAACGCTACCAGCACACGGGCGTGGCCAAGGTGGCAGTAGTCGTACACGGTCATCCCGCAGACATACATACGCACCTTGCCTGGCTCAATGGTTCTCAGCGCTTCTTTTTTCTGGCTCAGCGTGCTGTAAAGCTGAATGGCGTTATCAGTACTCACTTGCACTTACTTGCCCCCTTTCGCCCAGGAATCGCGCAGAGTCACGGTACGGTTAAAAACAGGCCGCCCACCCTCGGATCGCGCTGCATCAAAGAAGAAATAACCCTCACGCTCGAACTGATACGGGATGTCAGTCAACGGCGTCGCAAGGCTTTTCTCAACACGCGCATTCTGCGTGATCTGCAACGACTCGGGATTAATATGCGTGACGAAATCCACGTCTTTATCGTTGTCCGGATTTTCTTCATTGAACAGACGATCGTACAGATAGACGTCTGCATCGATACTATCGGTTGCAGACACCCAGTGGATCACGCCATTCGGCTTGTAGCCCTCAGGGTTGACGCCCAGTGTCGCCGGATCATATTCGCAGCGAAGCTCAACAATATCGCCCTGGTCATCACGAATAATCTCGCGGCAGGTCATCACGTAACCGCCACGCAAGCGCACTGCCTGATCGGGCGCCAGACGCTTCCACTTGCGCGGAGGCTCTTCGACAAAGTCTTCCCGGTCGATATACAGGGTTTGGGTCCACGGCACCTCCCGGGTGCCCATTTCAGGATCCTGTGGGTGCACCGGCAGGGTCAGGGTTTCGGCCTGACCTTCGGGGTAATTCGTCAGCGTGACCTTCAGAGGCCGCATCACACACATCGCGCGTGGTGCGCGGGCGTTCAGATCTTCGCGGATGGCGTGCTCCAGCATGCCCACATCAACAGTGCCGCCGGCTTTGCTGACACCGACCATATCGCAGAACTGGCGAATCGAAGCCGGTGTAAAGCCGCGACGACGCATTCCCGAGATGGTCGGCATGCGCGGATCGTCCCAGCTCTCGACGTGTCCTTCGTCGACCAGGCGCTTGAGCTTTCGCTTGCTGGTGATGGTGTAATTGAGGTTCAGCCGCGCAAATTCGATTTGGCGGGGCTTGCAGGGAACCGAAATGTTGTTGATAACCCAATCGTAAAGCGGGCGATGATCTTCAAATTCAAGCGTGCACAGCGAATGGGTAATACCTTCCATTGCATCGGATATCGGGTGCGTGAAGTCATACATCGGGTAGATGCACCACTTGTCACCGGTCTGATGGTGGGATGCATAACGAATACGGTAAAGAATGGGATCGCGCAGGTTTATATTGGGTGACGCCATATCGATCTTCGCGCGCAACACCAGGGCCCCGCCTTCGTGCTTGCCATCGCGCATTTCCTGGAACAGTGTCAGGTTCTCTGCCACCGGACGATCGCGATGGGGGCTGTTGCGACCAGGCGAGGTCAAAGACCCGCGATACTCCGCCATTTCGTCGGCCGTCAGCGCGCAAACATACGCCAGACCTTTTTCGATCAGCTCCACTGCAGCTGCGTAGATCGTATCGAAATAGTCAGACGCGTAACGCACCTCGCCCGCCCACTCGCAGCCAAGCCATTTCACATCACGGGTAATGGCATCGATGTATTCCTGGGACTCTTTCTCGGGGTTGGTGTCATCAAAGCGCAGCGTGCAATCACCGCCAAAAGTTTCCGCAATGCCGAAGTTCAGGCAGATCGATTTGGCGTGACCAATATGCAGATATCCGTTGGGCTCAGGCGGGAACCGGGTCACCACTTTGCCCTGTTGCTGACCATTGGCAATGTTTTCTTCGATCAGGTTACGGATAAAGTTGTTGGCTTTTTTCGACTCTGCGCTCATATATACTCGTCTGACATGTAAATGGATGGTCAATGGAATGCGGCTATTATACGCATAGATGAGGACGTATCTCATGCACACAGGCGTGCTCTCGCGTACAATTAGGCTTAATTTTTTATCACAGTCTCCATTGCGCCCGCACCGGAAGGTTGTATTGCAGCACCCGCCTGCTGTTTCAGCGTTATGAGACCGACACGTTAAACACCTATCAAGACTGACCCGACCTACAGGACCCCCAAATGATTCTGCTGAAAACCAATCATGGCGATATCAAGATCGAACTGGATTATGACAAGGCCCCGAAAAGCGCCGCGAACTTTGAACAATATGTCAAAGATGGCTTCTATGACGGTCTGATTTTCCATCGCGTCATCGGCAACTTCATGATTCAGGGCGGCGGTTTTGAACCGGGCATGATCCCCCGCAAAACCGGCGAGCCCATTCGCAATGAAGCCAACAATGGCCTCAGCAACATGATCGGCACGGTTGCCATGGCACGCACCATGGATCCTCACTCAGCGACCGCGCAGTTTTTCATCAACGTCGAGAACAACGGTTTTCTTGACCATACCGCTGAAACTCCGGAAGGCTGGGGCTATACCGTATTCGGCAAGACCGTCGACAGCATGGATACCATCAACAGCATTCGTGGCGTGCGCACCACCATGATCCAGGGCCATCAGGATGTTCCGGCTGAGGAAGTGATTATCGAGAGTGCAGAAATCATCGAGGACGGAGGCGCAGCGTGACCACGCTGTTTATCTCGGACCTGCACCTCGTAGAATCGCGCCCGGATATTACCCGCGCCTTTCTGAACTTTCTTGAGCAGCGCGCTGCTAAAGCCGAAACCCTCTATATTCTGGGCGACTTTTTTGAAGCCTGGATCGGTGACGACGAGCACACACCGCTGCAGGATGAAGTGGCAGCAGCGCTGCGCAAGCTGACTGATGGCGGCACACGCCTCTACCTGATGCATGGAAACAGGGACTTCCTGATTGGTAACGCTTTCTGCGACAGCGTCGGCGGCGAATTGCTGGATGATCCAACGGTGATTGATCTTTATGGCACCCCCACCCTGATAATGCATGGCGACAGCCTGTGCACAGCGGATGTGGAATACCAGAAGTTCAGAGCCAGCATGCGCAACGCCCAGTGGCAGGAGATGTTCCTCAAGCGTCCGCTGGCCGACAGGCAACTGGTTGCCCGCCAACTACGCGAAATCAGCATGGCCAAGAACAAGGGCAAAGACGAGTTCATCATGGACGTGACACCAGAAGAAGTCGTCAAGGACATGGAGTCTCACAAGGTCCAACTTATGATACACGGTCACACGCACCGCCCTGCAGTGCATGACCATGAGGCAAACGGCCAACCTGCGCAGCGTATTGTGCTAGGCGACTGGGACAAGCATGTCTGGTGGCTGGAAGCGGAACCTGATCGCAAGCCTGAACTGAAGAAAGAGCCGCTCTGACAGACCGGCAAACAAAAAAAGGGGCCAATTGGCCCCTTTTTCTATGCCCCGCGTTTACAGCGCGGGACTAGCGCATAACGTCGCATTATTTCTCTACGAACGCCCGCTCAATCACGTAATGTCCAAGGTCGCCCTGACGCGCTTCCTTGAAGCCCTGCGCATCGAGAATTGCACAGGTGTCCTTCAACATGCTCGGACTACCGCAAATCATAAAGCGGTCGTCTTCGGTATTGAACTCAGGCAAACCCAGATCCGACATCAACTTGCCGCTTGCCATCAGGTCTGTCAGGCGCCCCTGGTTGCGGAAAGCCTCTCGGGTAACCGTTGGGTAGTAAAGCAGCTTGCCGTGCACCATCTCGCCGAAAAATTCGTTATCAGGCAAACCGCTGATTTCCTCCTGATAAGCCAGCTCAGATACATGGCGCACACCGTGCGTCACAATCACTTTGTCAAAACGCTCATAAACCTCGGGATCCTTGATGATGCTCAGGAACGGCGCCAGCCCTGTTCCGGTGCTGATCAGGTACAGGTTACGCCCTGGCAGCAGTTGATCAACGATCAGGGTGCCCGTTGGCTTACGACTCACAAGGATCTCGTCGCCGACTTCGATTTTCTGCAGCTTGGACGTTAACGGGCCGTCCTGCACCTTGATGGAGAAGAACTCAAGTTCCTCTTCATAATTAGCACTGGCAATACTGTAGGCGCGCATCAGCGGCTTACCTTCGGTTTCCAGACCGATCATGATGAAGTGGCCATTCTTGAAACGGAAGCCGGCATCCCGGGTTGTCTTGAAACTGAACAGGGTATCGTTCCAGTGACGGACACTGGTGACACGCTCGAGATTCATATTGCTCATTGCGATTACTCCGCTGATGAGAGGCATAATTTCAGGTTGAGAGCAGTTTACCGCAAGAGTAACCTATCGACAAAATGGGATATTTTCATAACCTTATTCGGAATTATCGATAATGAAATACACATTCCGCCAACTGGAAGTTTTTTTAGCTGCTGCCAGCATGGAAAACATCACCAAAGCCGCGGAATCACTGGCCATGTCGCAATCCGCCGCAAGCAGCGCACTGAAGGAGCTCGAGTCCCAGTTCGACATTCTGCTTTTCGATCGCGTCGGTAAACGCTTACAACTCAACGAGCTCGGCAGACTGTTTCGCCCGCAGGTTGAAGCACTTCTGGCCCAGGGCGCCGAGCTCCAGCAAGCATTCAGTCAGCATGCGGAAGCAGGCGCCCTTAAAGTCGGCGCGACCCTGACAATTGGCAACTACCTTGCCGTTGGTGTCATGGCGAACTACATGCGTACCCAGCCGCACGCCCGCGTATCGCTGGAAGTCGCAAACACCAGCACCATTGCCCGCCGCGTGAAAGATTTCGAACTGGATATCGGCCTTATAGAAGGCGAGCTTCAATCGGCAGAGCTGGAGGTTATACCCTGGCGGTCGGATGAACTCGTGGTGTTTTGTGCACCGGATCATCCTCTCGCCCGCAGAAAGCGCCTTGGCGATGACGATCTGCGTGAAGCGACCTGGATCATGAGGGAGCCGGGATCCGGCACCCGGCAAACATTCGAGCGAGGGATGCACGGCATACTGTCCGACCTGAACATCCTGCTTGAGCTTGAGCATACCGAAGCAATCAAGCGGGCGGTAGAGGCAAATCTGGGCATTGGCTGCCTGTCCCGGGTATGCCTCGCAGACGCCTTCCGGCGAGGCAGTCTGGTGCCCTTAAATGTACCGGAGTACCGCCAGTTTGATCGTCAGTTCTACTTTATTCTGCATCGACAGAAATACCGCAGCGCCGGCATAGCCAGCTGGATGGAACTCTGCCGGGCACTTAAAACAGACAACAAAGACTGATTTTGCAACGCCTGCTTATTGCTCGATAGGCCCACTGTGAAATCGGAATTCGGTGTCAGGCGACTGAATCAACTCCTTCTCGATTTCAAGAAACAGCTCAACCCGGTCATCAATCGGTTCATCAGAGGCTTTTTCGGCCAGCGTCAGGTAATCACGGTAGTGCCGCGCCTCTGATTTCAGCAGACTGCTATAAAAGGATGCCAGTTCATCGTCCAGATGCGGCACCAACGCCGCGAAACGCTCGCACGAGCGTGCTTCGATAATGGCGCCAACCACCATGACATCAACCAGACGCCCCGGATCATCCTGCCGGATCTCTTTTCGCAGCCCCGTTGCGTAACGCGCCGCGGTCAGGTGACCATACTGAATGCCACGCTTGTTGATAATCGCCAACACCTGCTCGAAATGACGCAGCTCTTCGCGCGCAAGCCTGGACATCCGATTAAGCAGATCGGAATTCTCCACATACCGGTACATCAAGCCTAACGCCGTGGACGCGGCCTTCTTTTCACAGTGCGCGTGATCGATCAACATGATGCCCTGTGCGTCCAGGGCGTTCTCTATCCATCTGGACGGCGTCGGACACCGCAAAAAATCGTGTATTTCAGCGAGTGCGGCTTGCATATTCTGGGTTCCCCTACTTCCGATGGCGGGCATTATACACAAAGCATACCGGTTGAATTCGGTCGGCTTGAAACAGCTAAAACAAAGCCTGCAAACGGCCGTTTGCAGCGTGCGCATTTACCGGAAGTTGACCTGACAACAATCGCCCAGCTTAACTTTTCACCGCGTTTCCTATAAAATCCTGCGCCTGAACTAACGCCCAGGGAACCAAAGACGGCTCCCTAATCAACTATAAACCCCCCGCTATAAAGAAGGAGCCACTGAATAAGTAACTTGCCTGTCGCTGTGGCCGTCTTCCGAGACACCTTTATCCCCCCGGCGACCTGCGTAACCTATTTATTCAGTGCCTCCTCTCCACACTGCGGGGCATCCTAACTGATGAGGGTCTTACCGTGTTAGAAGCATATCGTGCACACGTCGAAGAGCGCGCAGCTCAGGGCATTCCTCCCAAGCCGCTGAACGCCGAGCAAACTGCCGCGCTGGTTGAACTACTGAAGAACCCGCCTGCTGGCGAAGAAGATACGCTGGTTGATCTGCTTGAAAATCGCGTCCCACCCGGGGTCGACGAAGCCGCGTACGTCAAAGCCGCTTTCCTGACAGCCATCCTCAAGGATGAAGCCACTTCACCGCTGATCGACAAGCCCAAAGCCATTCAATTGCTGGGCATGATGCAGGGTGGCTACAACATTGCCACTCTGGTTGAGCAACTGGACAATGCTGAACTGGCAGAACTGGCTGCAGTGCAGCTCAAGAAAACCCTGCTGATGTTCGACGCCTTCAATGATGTGAAGGACAGAATGGACGCTGGCAACGCCGTCGCCAAAGAGATCATGGAATCCTGGGCCAACGCTGAGTGGTTTACCGGCAAGAAGAAAGTACCTGAAAGCATCAAGATGACCGTTTTCAAGGTGACCGGTGAAACCAACACTGACGACCTGTCACCTGCTCCTGATGCCTGGTCACGTCCTGACATCCCGCTGCATGCCCGCGCTGCCTACAAGATGGAACGCGATGGCCTGAAGCCGGAACAGCCAGGCCAGGTTGGCCCAATGAGCCAGATCGACGAAATCAAGGCCAAAGGCCTGCCGGTTGCCTTCGTGGGTGACGTGGTCGGTACCGGTTCTTCGCGTAAGTCTGCAACCAACTCGGTACTCTGGTTCTTCGGTGAAGATATGCCGGGCGTGCCCAACAAGCGCAGCGGCGGTGTCTGTATCGGTAACAAGGTCGCGCCTATTTTCTTCAACACAATGGAAGATGCCGGCGCACTGGTTTTCGAAGCACCTGTTGATGACATGCACATGGGCGATGTGATTGATATCCGTCCCTATGAAGGCAAGATCCTGAACGAGAATGGCGATGTCATCTCCGAGTTCGGATTCAAATCAGACGTTATCCTGGACGAAGTTCAGGCCGGCGGCCGTATCCCGCTGATCATCGGCCGCGGTCTGACCAACAAGGCCCGCGAAACGCTGGGGCTGGGCGCTACTGACCTGTTCCGTCTGCCAAAAGACCCTGAAGAAGGCACCAAAGGCTTCACCCTCGCCCAGAAAATGGTCGGCAAGGCGTGTGGTCTGCCAGAAGGCAAAGGCGTTCGTCCTAACACCTACTGCGAACCCAAGATGACAACGGTTGGCTCACAGGACACCACCGGTCCGATGACCCGTGATGAGCTGAAAGATCTGGCCTGCCTTGGCTTCCAGTCTGATCTGGTCATGCAGTCTTTCTGTCACACCGCGGCCTATCCGAAGCCGGTTGACGTTGAAATGCAGCACACCATGCCTGACTTCATCCAGACCCGTGGCGGTGTTGCCCTGCGTCCTGGCGACGGCATCATCCACTCCTGGCTGAACCGTATGCTGCTGCCTGACACTGTCGGCACCGGCGGCGATTCCCACACCCGCTTCCCGATGGGTATCTCCTTCCCTGCGGGTTCCGGTCTGGTGGCTTTCGCAGCGGCGACCGGCGTTATGCCACTGGACATGCCTGAATCTGTACTGGTGCGCTTCAAAGGCGAAATGCAGCCAGGCATCACCCTGCGTGATCTGGTACACGCCATTCCGCTGTACGGCATCAAGCAAGGCATGCTGACCGTTGAGAAGAAAGGCAAGATCAACGAATTCTCCGGTCGTGTACTGGAAATCGAAGGTCTTGAGAGCCTGACTGTCGAGCAGGCATTTGAACTGTCAGACGCCTCAGCAGAGCGGTCTGCGGCTGGTTGCACCATCAACCTGTCGGAAGATTCAGTTGCCGAGTACCTGCGTTCCAACATTACCATGCTGCGCTGGATGATTGCCGAAGGTTACGGCGATCCACGTACGCTTGAGCGTCGCGCCAAGGCGATGGAAGCGTGGCTGGCTGAGCCTTCACTGATGCGTGCAGACAAAGATGCTGAATACGCTCACGTGATCGAAATTGATCTGGCTGACATCAAAGAGCCAATCGTGTGCTGCCCGAACGACCCTGACGACGCCAAGCTGCTGTCAGAAGTCGCTGGCGACAAGGTTGACGAAGTATTCATCGGCTCTTGCATGACCAACATCGGTCACTTCCGCGCAGCAGGTAAACTGCTTGAGCAGAACAAGGAACCGCTGAAAACCCGTCTGTGGATGTCACCGCCAACCAAGATGGACGAAGCCCAGCTGATGGAAGAAGGCTACTTCAACATCTACGGCACTGCCGGTGTGCGTACCGAAATGCCAGGCTGCTCACTGTGTATGGGTAACCAGGCGCGTGTGGCTGCGAAGTCTACGGTGCTGTCGACCTCTACCCGTAACTTCCCGAACCGTCTGGGTGATGGTGCCAATGTGTACCTGACCTCTGCGGAACTGGCTGCGGTAGGCGCGGTTCTGGGTAAACTGCCCAGCCCTGCTGAGTACATGGAGTACGCCAAGGACCTGAACAGCATGTCGAAAGACATCTACAAGTACCTGAACTTTGATCAAATGGAAAAGTACACTTCCAAGGCTGCCACGGCTAACGCCGAATCAGCCTGATCAACAGGTAAGTTGAAGGGTTGAAAGCCCTGAAAAACGCCAGCCTTTCGGGGCTGGCGTTTTTTTTCGCCAGTAACTGACACGCCGTTTTCATGGAGAGCACCATGGACCCACAGACCCCCTGCCCCTGTGGCAGCAAGCAACCATATTCTAACTGCTGCTATCCCTTTCATCAGGGAACCGACGCCCGTTCTCCAGAGGCATTGATGAGATCCCGCTACACAGCCTTTGTGACCGGCGATGTGGCGTACCTCACGCAAACATGGCACCCGGATACCCGTCCCGAAAACCTGAGTCTTGAAGGCTCTCCCGAATGGACATCTCTCACTATACTGTCTTCGGATGAAACACAGGCGACCGGCAAGGTGCACTTCCGTGCGCTATACCGGGAACAGGATCAATGGGGATATCTGGAAGAGCATTCGGACTTTGTTAAAGAAGACGGTCGCTGGTACTACCTTTACGGAGAACCCAAACAGGGCATTTTCAAACCGGGTAGAAACGACCCCTGCCCCTGCGGTAGCGGCAAGAAATTCAAAACCTGCTGCATTAACTGGTAGGCCAAAATCAGCCGGTGAACACGGCTGTTCGTCGCGCTATTAATGCACGGGCGACGTGAGTACCGACATCCAGTCGATGACCGGTGTTGGATATACGCCAAACGCAATCACCAGCAGCGCCAGACCCAACACAACCACACCACCGGCCTTCATTCCCCAATTGTCAGGCGCGTCGCGACCCCGCATTCCCGGCTCAACCAGATAAAGCGTCACCATCACCCGCAAGTAATAGTAAAGCCCAATCACGCTGCCCGCGATGATACCTCCGACCAGCCACCAGCGCCCGGCCTCGACACCCAGAGCGACAATATAGAACTTGCCTATAAAGCCTGCCGTAAAGGGAATCCCTGCGAGAGACAGCAAACAGACCGTCAATACCGCGGCAAGATACGGGCGACGCCAGAACAGCCCACGATAATGGTGAAGTGCCGATGCATCCTCACCGCTATACGGGCTGGAAAGCAGCGTCACCACGCCAAACGCACCGAGCGTTGTCATCAGATAGGTGATCAGGTAGATGCCAGCGGTTTCAACAGCAAGCCCATCTGCCACGACCAAAGCAACCAGGAGATACCCGAAATGGGCAATAGATGAATAGCCGAGCAGCCGCTTGAGGTTCGTCTGAATCAACGCCAACAGGTTGCCCACAATCATTGTCAGCAGCGCCAGGCCACCGAGCACGGTGTGCAGCCATTCCACATGAAAAGCCGGAGCCACCATCACGATCCGCAGCAGCACGATGAAAACCGCTGCCTTGCTGGCCGTCGCCAGAAACGTCGCCGCAGGCCCAGGGCCACCCTGATAAACATCAGGCGTCCACAGGTGGAAGGGTACAATCGACAGTTTGAAGCCCAGCCCCACCAGCATGAGGCCGGCACCCGCCAGCGCCCAGGCTCCACCACCGCTGCTTTCGAGCCCTGCAAGCAACCCGGCAATGTCCAGACGCCCCGACTGGGAGTACAACAGCGCCATACCGAACAGCAAAAAGGCCGTGGCTGCTGCTGACAACACAAGGTACTTGATACCCGACTCGAGCGAACGCTTGTCGCGATAGGTATAGGCCAGCATGCCGTATAACGGCATTGACAGTAGTTCCAACCCGAAAAACAGCGTCGCGAGATGCTGGCTGGCGACCAGCACCATGCCGCCCGCTGCCGCGCAAAGCATCAGGAGGTAGAACTCCTCCTTCCGGCCCGGGTAGCCTTCCAGATAAGCGTGACTCATGGTCAGGCAAGCCAGTGTTGACGCCAACACGAGCACCATACCCAGCATGCTCAAGCGATCAAATACCAACAGCGGTGTCGACACATCGCCTGCGCTGTACACCAGATACAGTGACACCAGTGCCAGGTTCAAACCGAGTATCGACACCAATGCTGTGGCCGCGTGCTGCCGGCGCCAGGCAATGCCCAGCATCACGGTGACTGCGGTGGCACAAACCAGAATAACGGGCGTCAATGCCATCATGTGCGCGCTTGTCAGCATTATTGCCCTCCTCCGGCCAAGCTACTCATTGGCACAGAGCCAGCAGGAAGCGAGCCCTGGAACAGTCCCTGCACTTCCCCCATCACTGCACTCGTGGTATCCAGCAACGGCTGGGGATAAAGCCCGAACAGCACGACCAGTGCGAAAATCCCCAGCAACATGGTGAACTCGCGCCCATCCAGCCCTTCAAACTTCTGGTCGTTAAGGGACGGCCCGAAATACACGCGTTGCATCAGAATGAGCGAATAAATCGCCGCGAACACCATACCGCAGGCACCAATGATCACGACCACGGGTGCCGTCGGGAAGGTGCCGAACAGCACCATGAATTCGCCGACGAAATTAGCGGTACCGGGCATCCCCAGAGAGGCCGCCACAAAACACAGGGAGAACCCCGGCAGACTGCCCATACGGCCCCAGAGTCCGCCCATTTCCTGCAGGTCACGAGTATTGAGACGCTCGAATAGCTGGCCGCTCATAATGAACAGACCTGCAGCAGAGAACGCATGTGCGACCATAAGCACCACAACCCCCTGCAGAGCGAGCTCTGAACCGGAATAGATGCCGATCAGCACAAATCCCATGTGGGAAATACTGGTATAGGCAATCAGGCGCTTGATATCTCGCTGGCCGCAGGCGAGAACAGCACCGTAGAAGACGCCAACTAGGCCCAACGTCATCGCGATGGGTGCAAAAGTCTGGGATGCCTCGGGGAACAAGGGCAAAGCAAACCGCAGCATTCCGTATGCAGCGGTTTTCAGGAGAATGCCGGCAAGATCGACACTGCCTGCAGTCGGTGCCTGGGCGTGTGCATCCGGTAGCCAGCCATGCAGCGGCACAACCGGCAGTTTTACAGCAAACGCGATAAAGAAGCCCAGCATCAACACCATCGCCATGTTTTCCGACAGTGGTGTCTGCAACAGGTCAGCGTAGCTGAACGAATATTCGCCTGTATTGGCATGATGGGCGAATACCAGTGCGAGGATCGCCACCAGCATGAGCAAACCGCTGGCCTGGGTGTAGATGAAGAACTTGATGGCGGCCCTTATGCGGGTTTTGCCCTCCGACCCACTGTGCCCCCACAGCGCAATCAGGAAGTACATGGGCACCAACATCATTTCCCAGAAGAAGAAAAACAGGAACAGATCGATTGCCAGAAACACCCCGACAACGCCACCCAGAATAAACAGCAGGTTGAGATGAAAGAAGCCGATCCGGTCGTCGATCTCTTTCCATGAACACAGCACCGCCAGCATCCCGAGAAAGCCTGTAAGCGCAATCAGGACAAGTGACAGGCCATCCAGCGCCAGATGCACATCAATTCCGAACCGTGGGATCCACGGCACTTTCCATTCCATCGCCCAGCGAATTGAGTCAGCGCCGGCATTCATCGCTGGCAGTTGGTAATCCCCCTGCAGCCATAGCACCAGCGTCATGATCAGCACCAGCATCATGGTAATCAGTGCGATCCAGCGTGGCGCTTTTTCACCCCAACGATCGGCCTGCCAGCACAGCAAGCCGCCAATGAACGGCACCAGGACCAGCCAGAGCAGAATCATACGGCTGGGCTCCTCTTGTCAGCGGTCAGCAGCATCGTCATCGTTTCCCCGTGATCAGCCATGATGAATATCTGAGCCATTGTTAATCCGCCGTTATTGCCCGAATGCCAGAAAAATCAGCACCACCGTAGCGCCGAGCACCATAGACGTGGCGTAAGTACGCACTCGGCCGGTCTGGGTTCGCGTCAATCCAGCGTTAAGCCCTTTGGTAATACTGGCTACCAACCCGAACAGGGCATCGATAATGTCCCGCCGCAGAATAAATACCAGTATCCGGAACGGCCGCACCAGCAAACGGTCGAACAACAGGTCAAAGCCCCAGGCCTGATTCCAGAGTGTCCATAACGACGCTCCAGGCCCACCGGATACCAGACGCGCCAGCGCCTCGCGCTTACGCAGAAACAGCCAGGCTGCCAATGCGATACCGGCGATAGCCGTGCCGGCTGCAATCAACTCAAGTGCGGTATGCCCCGCTTCAGTCGATTCTCCGGGACTTGCGGGCAGCACGCCGGAAAGTGGCGGGTGAATCATGGCGCCGATAAAGGTCGAGAGTACCGCCAGCAGAATCAGAGGCAGGCCATGCTGAAGCCCACGACCCGGTTCGGCATTGCGGGCGTGATCGCTTTTCATTTCGCCATGGAAGGTGCCGATGATCAGCCGCACGGTATACAGCGACGTCAACAAGGCACCCACCAATCCGGCCAGCAGCAAGCCCTTCTGATCGGCAGCCAATGATTGCCAGAGGATGTCATCCTTGCTGTAGAACCCGGCGGTAACCAGCGGTAGCGCAGACAATGCTGCGCCACCGACAATAAAGCCCATGTACGCCAACGGCAGTCGCCGCCAGAGTCCGCCCAGCTTGCGCATATCCTGCTCATGGTGGCAACTCACGATCACAGCCCCGGCAGACAGGAACAGCAATGCCTTGAAGAAGGCGTGGGTCATCAGGTGGAAAATGGCGGAATCGTAGGCACCGACCCCCAACGCCAGAAACATATAGCCAATCTGGCTCATGGTGGAATAAGCGAGGATCCGCTTGATATCGGTCTGGGCCAGTGCCGCGAAACCGGCCATCAACAGCGTAGCCGCACCAATCACACCGACGAGGTGCAGCACATCGGGCGCCAAATCGAAAATCCCGTGCATGCGGGCAATCAGATAGACACCGGCGGTAACCATCGTCGCAGCGTGGATTAATGCCGAAACGGGTGTGGGGCCTGCCATCGCGTCCGCCAACCAGGTATGAAGCGGCAACTGCGCCGATTTACCCAGTGCACCACCCAGAAACATCAAGGCGGCCCAGCGTACCAAGGAATCGCCGGTTGCCCAGTGTGCCGGCGCCTGCTCCAGAATCGCGGCGATGTTGAGCGTGCCCAGCTCGGCAAATATCAGAAACAGTCCGATCGCCAGAAAGACGTCGCCGATGCGGGTAATCAGGAAGGCCTTGAACGCTGCAGCACCATTGGCGGAGTCCCTGTAGTAATAACCGATCAACAGGTAACTGCAGATGCCCACACCTTCCCAGCCGAGAAACAGCAGCATCAGGTTATCGCCCAGCACCAGCAATACCATGCTGAACACAAACAGGTTCATGTAAGCGAAAAACCGGGTAATGCCCTCTTCACCGCGCATGTACCAAGCAGCGAACAGATGGATCAGAAAGCCGACGCCAGTGATAATCCCCAGCATGGTGATCGACAAACCATCCAATGCCAGACCTATGGTAGGCGTAAAATTGCCGACTGAAATCCAGGTCCACAGCGTGAGGGTTTGCGCGCTCTGATCACCACTCATGAACTGGATTGTGATGAATGCCGTTACAAGTGCCGCCAAACCGACACTGGAGACACCGACCCAGACACTGCCCCGCTCGCTCATGTGGCCACGGGAAAGCGCCAGAATGAAAGTGCCCAGCAATGGCAGCAAAAACGTCAGCGGCAGATATGACATCGACACTCCCATCATCATCCTCGCATCCCGCTGACCGCATCAGTGTCCAGTGTGCGAAACCGCTGATAAAGCTGAATCAGCAGTGCCAGCCCGACACTGGCCTCGGCCGCCGCCAGAGTGATCACCAGCAAAAACATCGCCTGCCCTTCAGGCTGCTCCCAAGCGGTGCCCGCCACAATAAACGCCAGCCCTGCCGAATTAAGCATGATTTCAAGGCTCATGAGCACGAACACCATATTGCGCCGGAACATCAGGCCTGCCAGTCCAATGGCAAAAAGGATCGCAGCCAGGATCAAGCCGTGTTCCATCGGAATGCCGTTCATTGATCGCCTCCTGAATGCTCACCTGAGGTCGCCGATGGCAAGCGCCCGACATGAGACGCCGTGACCAAAGCCGCCAGCAACAGCATTGCCGCCAGCTCGACCACTATGATCCAGGGACCGAACAAGGTGGCGCCCACCGCTTTGGCGGTCAGGGTTTCGCCCTCTATCACAAGACCGGTATTGCCGCGCCAAAGGGTGATCACCAACACGCCTAACAGGACGGCCGCCAGAATCGACGGGCCGACCCAGGTTTGAGCTTTGAGCCAGATACGCTCCTGCTCTGCAGCCCCCTGTCCCAGGTTCAGAATCATCACCACGAACACAAACAGCACCATGATGGCGCCCGCGTACACAATAATTTCCAACGCCCCGGCGAACGGCGCGCCCAGCGCGAAAAACACGATCGCCACCGCAATCAGCGAAACGATCAGATACAGCAGCGCATGCACCGCATTGGTACCGGTTACCACGCCCAGAGTAGCCAATACCGCCACTAATCCACTGAGGTAAAAAGCGAGTTCCATCGTGCTGTCCCGTTTTTGTTCAATTGCTGGCCGACTCTTGCCCGATTAGTGCCAACTGCGATGACCCATCACGGCAGCAAACTGGTCACATTGATCGGCTCGTCCTCGTTCTGAGCCTTGCCTTTGTCTTTACCTGCAATGGCCAAACCCGCAACTTTGTAGAAGTGATAATCATGGTCTTTGCCGGGTCCGTTGATCAGCAGGTCTTCTTTTTCGTACACCAGTTCCTGTCGCTTGTACTCGCCCAATTCAAAGTCCGGCGTCAGCTGGATGGCCGATGTCGGACAGGCTTCCTCGCACATGCCACAGAATATGCAACGGGAAAAGTTGATGCGGAAAAACTCCGGATACCAGCGGCCATCATCCTTTTCGCCTTTTTGCAGTGAAATGCAGTCCACCGGGCAGGCAACGGCGCAAAGATTACAGGCGACGCAGCGCTCTTCTCCGTCCGGGTCCCGGGTCAGAACGATACGACCCCGGTACCGGGGCGGCAGTTTTACCGGCTCCTCCGGGTAATTCAGCGTTTCCCGCTTGCGAAACGAGTGCATAAAAATAATGGCCACTGAACGCAACTGGGACCAGGTGCCTGTGAACAGCCATTTGAGCATTCGTGAACTCCTCCTTTACCGGCTTAACTGGCCGACGTCAGCAAAATAACGGCGCCCGTGGCCAGCAGGTTGATCAATGTCAGCGGCAGGCAGATTTTCCAGCCGAAACTCATCACCCGGTCATAACGAGGCCGGGGTAACGAGGCCCGCAGCAGAATGAAAAGACACAGGAAAGCGCCTGTCTTCAGTGCAAACCAGATAAACGGCGGTAACCAGGGGCCGTGCCAGCCGCCAAAGAACAAGGTCACAATCAGCGCCGAGACCAGCACCATGCCGACATACTCACCAATAAAGAACATGCCGAACTTCATGCTGGAATATTCAACATGATAACCATCGGCCAGTTCCTGCTCGGCTTCTGGTTGATCAAACGGATGGCGATGGGTGACCGCAATCCCCGCGATCAGGAAGGTACAGAAGCCAAAAAACTGGGGCACAATGAACCACAGGCCTTCCTGAGCGGCGACGATCTCACGCATGTTAAATGAGCCCGCCATGGCCACCACGCCCATCAGCGACAGTCCCATAAAAACTTCGTAGGACAGCGTCTGGGCCGATGCACGCATGGCGCCGATCAGCGCATACTTGTTGCCACTGGACCAACCGCCGAATAAAACCGCGTAAACGTTGATACCGGCCATAGCGAAGAAAAACAGCAAACCAATGTTCAGGTCCGCCACACCCCAGCCCGGCGTAATGGGAATCACCATAAATGACAGCAGCAATGACGCCATGGCGATAGCCGGCGCCAGAACAAACAACTTGCGATCAGCAAATGGCGGAATCCAATCCTCTTTGAAAAAGATCTTGATCATGTCGGCGACGAGCTGAAGCGAACCAAAGGGGCCGACCCGGTTGGGGCCGTAGCGGTCTTGCCACAACCCGAGCAGGCGCCGCTCCACCACCGTCATTACGGCGCCGAGCAAAACACCTCCGAGCAGAATGACCACTGCCTGGCCGACAGCAATGAGCACGTCTATCACCTCTGGTGTCAGCCAGCCCATCATGGTCGCGCCTCCCCGCCGTTATCGAGTTGAGGTTGAGAGTTTGCGTAAGCAGCGTCCCCCCGTGACAACTCACACCAGGCACCAAACAGCGATGGCGGCAGCTCCCCTGCCGGCACAGCTACCAGCCCGGCAGAGAGCCTTGTATCGATCTGCAGCGGCAGAGTCAGTCGACTGTCGCCGGTTATCACGGAAACGGGATCACCGTCGACAAAGCCCAGCGTAGCGGCGTCGGAGGCTGACAACCGTATGTGTGCAGGCTCCGCGCGCTCAAGGATTGGCGCTGCACGGGACGACGTTTCTTCACCACCAAACAAGCGGGGCAACACCAACAGCTGCCAGCGATTGTCCGTTGGAGCATATGCCGCTGGAACATTCGCCGCATAGTCATAGGCGCCCGGTTGCGGGTGCAACAGGCGCACGCCGGGGTCACCCGCCCGCAAGTGCCCCCCCACCTCATCGGTAAACTTGTTCCATGCCTGGGGCGAATTCCATCCCGGTGCCCAGGCGAACGCGACATCTTTGCGCGGCCGGTCAAAGCCGTTGTAGCCTTCCATTGAGAACGTAAACGGCGTATCGGAATCCTGGGGTGTGCGGGGTTCGTTCACGTTCAGGTTGGCCCGCATCGATGTACGCCCGCTGTACCGATGTGGCTCCCGTGCCAGTTTGACGCCATTTACGCGGTAATCAGCATTCTCGGCAGCATCCAGAACCCCGGCAAGTTGCGGGTGACGCTGCGTAAGACTCTGGATTACAGCGTCCAGATTAATATCTGTAGGTTCCTCACGACGCATTCCCGAGCCGAGCGCGTGCAGCCAGCGCCAGCTTTCGTGAATATTGGTGTCCGGCCGGATATAGCGAGGGTCATAAACCTGGAAGAAACGCTGCGCCCGCCCCTCGAGACTGACCAGCGTGCCATCACTCTCTGCAAAACTTGCAGCAGGCAACAACAGGTGGGCTTTCTCCATGGTGCGGGTTTGCTGGTGATCAATCACGACAATGGCATCAGTTCTGGCCAGCGCAGGATCAATCAGGGAGGGCGCCAGACGCTGATAGAGATCGTTTTCGAGTATGACAACGGCGTCTGCCTGCCCGTCACTTAGAGTGTCCAGCGCCCATTCCAGAGACTGGCCACCCAGCATGGGCAAGCCCGTGCTGTTGGCCTCCCGGCGAATAAGCATCAGTCCACCGGCACACGCACGCCTTGCCAGCGCCCGGGCAACGTTGCCCGCTGCCGCCAGTACGTCGGCCGAATCGAGTGAGCCACCACTGATGATCAAAGGCCGCTTCGCGGCCAGCAGCGAGGCCGCAATTTCTTGAGCAGCATCCCGGACCGGGTCGGCCAAACCTTCCACTGCCGGTGCTGCGCCGTCAATAATATGGGCAACAGCAAAGCCCAGGCGGGCAATGTCCTGTGGGGCTAAGGCGGGGCAAGGTTGTGCAATATTGTCGAGCCCGGTCTGAGTGGGGTAAGCCACATACAACGGATGACAACTGTCCTGCCCCAGGGTTTTGATTGCGGCGGCATTCCATTCCGGTATGCCACGCTCACCGGCCAGCTCTTCACGCCGGCCCAGCACGGCCTGACGCACCGCCAGCCCAACCCGGGCGGCGCTCTGGATCAAATCCTCGCCCAGCACAAACACCGCATCGTGATCTTCAACATCCCGCAGGCTGGGGGTCGGTAATCCGCTGGCGCGGCTAAGCTCCGCCATTTGCTCCAGACCGGCCAGTTCACGCGCCGCTATACCGGTTGAGAAATTTTCAGCCCCCACCAAATGCCGTAACTGGTAATTGCTTTCAAGACTGGCCCGGGGCGAGCCGATGCCGATAACGCGTTTTGCCTCGCGCAGGATATGGCTGCCTCGATCCAGAGCCGCATCGACCGACAGGGCAACCGCGCTGTCTTCTGCTACGGTGCGCCATTGAGGGTGTCGCGGTCGGTCGTCACGATTGACGTAGCCATAACCAAACCGGCCCCGGTCGCAGAGGAAATACCGGTTCACGTCACCGTTATAACGATTCTCGATACGCCGGATTTGTCCATACCGCTCACCGGGGCTGATATTGCAGCCGGCTGCACACTGGTGGCAAATGCTCGGTGCAAACTGCAGATCCCACTTTCGGGTGTATCGATCACTGTGCGTCTGATCCGTGAATACACCAGTCGGACAGACTTCTGTCAGGTTGCCCGAAAATTCGCTTTCCAGAGTACCTTCCTGATAACGGCCAAAGTACACATTATCGTTGGCACCAAATGCACCCAGATCTGTGCCGCCGGCGTAATCGTTATAGAAGCGGATACAGCGATAGCAGGTGATGCAGCGATTCATTTCATGGGCGATAAACGGCCCAAGGTTCTGATTGCGATGGGTGCGTTTATTGAAGCGGTAGCGCCGGCGATCATGGGCGGTCATCACCGTCATATCCTGCAGGTGGCAATGCCCGCCTTCCTCGCAGACAGGACAATCGTGGGGGTGATTGATCATCAGCCATTCGACAACACTGGCCCGAAACTCACGGGCCTCTTCGTCTTCAATCGAAATGCGCGTATTGTCGGACGCCGGCGCCATGCAGGACATCACCAATGCCCCTTTGGTGTCGTCCTCATCCTTGTACTGCTTTACCGCGCACTGCCGGCAGGCTCCCACACTGCCCATCGCGGGATGCCAGCAGAAGTACGGCACATCAAGCCCGAGAGACAGGCAGGCCTGCAGCAGGTTATGCCCGCCGTCTACCTCATAGGACTTGCCATCGACATGAATCGTTGCCATTTCGCTATCGGCCTCCCCACGGTGTTGTAGTCACCCGATTCATGCGCCACCTGCCGGTAACGGTTCGGCAGCAGCATGCCTCGAAGACTGACTTACGCCCTGCTCGAACTCGCTTCTGAAGTAACGCAGCGCGCTTTCCAATGGCATGGCAGCTCCCGGTGCGTGGGCACAAAACGTTTTACCGGGTCCGAGATCACCGGCGAGCTTACCCAGCATGGCGATATCACTTTGCCTGCCCTCACCCCGCTCCAACGCCTGAAGCAGTTTGACGGTCCAAGGCAAGCCATCGCGACAGGGGGTACACCAGCCACACGATTCCCGGGCAAAGAACATTTCCAGGTTACGGACCAGCGACACCACACTCTGTTCGTCCGTGACAACAGCCAGCAGCCCCGTACCCAGCCGACTGCCCTGCTTGCCGATCGTGTCAAAATCCAGCGCCAGCTTGAGGTGCTCCGGCAATAAAAAACCGGTGCTTCCACCACCGGGTAACCAGGTTTTCAGCGCGCGGCCATCGCGGATACCACCTGCCCGATCCAGCAATTCCGTACCGGACGTGCCGATGGGCAACTCCCACAAGCCGGGCCGATTAACCCGTCCCGATACGCCATAAAGCTTGGTACCGCCATCATCACTCAGCCCACCGGACAACGATTGATACCATTCGGCCCCGTGTCGCATGACCGCCGGCACATTGCACAGGGTCTCGACGTTGTTGACTACCGTCGGCTTGCCCCAGGCACCGGACTGCCCCGGAAATGGCGGCTTCGCACGGGGATTGGCCCTCTGGCCTTCGAGCGAATTGATCAGCGCGGTTTCCTCACCGCAAATGTAGCGTCCTGCACCGGTATGCAACACCACATCGAAGTCGAAGCCGCTGCCCGCGATATTGTCGCCGAGCCACCCCGCTTCGCGGGCTTCTCCAAGGGCAATGGTGATCGCCCTGGCAGCTTCCCTGTACTCGCCACGAAGGAAGATATAGCCCATCTTCGCGTTATTGGCGTAGGCCGCTAGAATCATGCCTTCAATCAGCAAGTGTGGTAGCTGCTCCAGCAACAACCGGTCCTTGAATGTGCCCGGCTCCATCTCATCGGCATTGCAGACGATGTAACCACGGGGCAAGGCGTCACCCTGCAGGGTCAGGCCCCACTTCACGCCAGCAGAGAAGCCTGCACCGCCCCGGCCACGCACGTTGGCCTTTTTCATTTGCGCGATGACATCCGCTGGTGACATTCCCTTCAGGGTATTGGCAACCGCTGTGTAACCGTCTTTGCCGACATAGTCATCGAGCGCTACCAGCGTATTGTCATCCCGCAGCCGCCAGGTCAACGGATGAGTCTCTTCATTGCGCTCAGCATCGGACTGGTGCAGCTGACACCGATAACGAAGGTTGTCGATATGGGCTGCGTTGTCGCTCATGTGTACACCTCCAGCAATCGACTCACATCCTCCGGCATCACCGGGCCGTAGGTATCGTCATCAATCATCAGCGCCGGCCCCCGATCACAGGCGCCCAGACAACAAACCGGTAGCAAGGTGAATCGGTTATCCGCCGTCGTTTCGCCATATCCGATGTCAAGGGCGTCGGCTATCGCATCTTTCAGCGCCTCGTAGCCGGTCAGAAAGCAGGAGCTGCTGTCGCAGATCAGAATCACGTGCCGCCCGACCGGCTGACGGAATATCAGGCTATAAAAGGTCGCCACGCCTTCAACGCTGGCCGGCCCTATGCCAAGTACCTCCGCGATAGCTGGAATTGCCCCGTCAGGAACCCAGCCATGCCGGCGCTGAACAATTTTCAACGCCTCGATACAGGCCGCCTGGGGTTGCTCGTAATGCCCACGCTCGTGCTCGATCTCGGCGCGATCATCCGGGTGCAGTTCGAAACCGTCCCTATCAGTCGCGATGGACCTGCTGCTATCGGAAGTTGCCGTTTCAATCGTCATCATCTTCATCCGTAGTCGACAAAGTCACCGGGATCACCAGAGTTGGCAGCGCCATCAGCGGTCCACGTCAGCCATAACAAAATCGATACTGCCCAGGTGGGCAATCAAATCCGGCACAAAGCCACCCTTCATCAGAGATGGAATCTGTTGCAAGTGTGGAAAGCTCGGCGTACGAATCCGGGTGCGATAACTCATGGTGTTGCCGTCACTGGTCAGGTAATAACTGTTGATGCCTTTGGTGGCTTCGATCATCTGCAGTGATTCATTGGGCTTCAGCACCGGCCCCCAGGACACCTGCAGGAAGTGGGTAATCAGGGTTTCGATATGCTGCAGCATCCGCTCCCGCGGTGGTGGCGTGGTCAGCGGGTGGTCCGCCTTGTAGTCGCCAGACGGCATGTGATCGACACACTGTTGGATGATGCGCAAGCTTTGGCGCATCTCATCAATGCGTATCTGGCCACGATCAAACACATCACCGTTGCTCCCCAACGGCACTTCAAAGTCGAAGTTCTGGTAACCGGAGTAAGGCCGTTTCTTGCGCAGATCAAAATCACAGCCGGTGGCACGCAAGTTCGGGCCGGTCACGCCCCACTCCAGCGCCTCTTCGGTGTTATAGGCGACGATATGTTTGGTGCGTTCACGCATGATGGCGTTATCCATCATCGCCCGCTCATACTCGCGCAGGCGCGCTGGCATCCAGTCCAGAAAGCCCTGCATCAGCTTTTCCCACCCCGTCGGCAGATCCTGCATCACGCCGCCGATGCGATACCACGCCGGGTGCATGCGGAACCCGGTAATACCCTCAATCACTTCATAGGCCCGCTGCCGGTCACTGAACGCAAAGAACACCGGGCTCATGGCGCCCAGATCCTGCAGATAAGTGCCCAGAAACAGCAGGTGACTGTTAATGCGGAACAGCTCCGCCATCATCACCCGGATAGTTTCAACCCGCGACGGCACGGTAATGCCCGCCAGCTTTTCGACCGCCAACACGTAGGGCAGGTTGTTCATCACGCCGCCGGTGTAATCGATGCGATCGGTATAGGGAATAAAGCTATGCCACGACTGGCGCTCCGCCATCTTCTCGGCGCCCCGGTGGTGATAGCCGATATCGGGCACGCAATCGACTACCTCTTCACCATCAAGCTGCAGCACGATCCGGAACGCGCCGTGGGCCGACGGGTGGTTGGGGCCGAGATTGAGGAACATGAATTCGCTGCCATTGCGTTCGCGTTTCATGCCCCAGGCTTCCGGGTCAAATTTCAGCGCCTGCTGCTCCGTTTCCTGACCCGCGACCGTCATCGAATAGGGATCGAATTCTGTCGCCCGGGCCGGGTAATCCTTTCGTAGCGGGTGGCCGGTCCAGGTGGGCGGCATCAAGATACGAGTCAACCGGGGGTGGCCGCTAAAGTGGATACCGAACATGTCCCACACTTCCCGCTCGTACCAGTTGGCACTGGCAAACACAGAGACGCAGCTCGGCAACGAAAGGTCATCATTCTGCAGCGCAACCTTGAGCATGATGTCGCGGTTACGATCAACGGAAAGCAGGTGATAGAACACCGTAAAGTCGGACGCCGGCAAACCATGGCGATGGCTGCGCATACGCTCATCAATGGCCGACAGGTCATAAAGCAGGGAAAACGGCTGGGGCATCTGGCGTAAAAAGCCGAGCACATCCACAAGGCTGTCGCGTGATACCCAGATAACAGGCAAGCCGGTCAGCGTTTGCTGTTCACAAACCACAGACGCACCCCACTGTTGCCGGATAGCGTCAAGCACCGGATCAGCGACAGATTCGTTGTTCGATGTCCCGTGAGCCGGGGTTACAACACTCATTCGCAAGCCTCGTCAGAGGGATGTGTGTCAGATCAAACGTCGATTGGCACCGCGCAACTAAAACAAACTACAAGCTGTCAGGCGTGCGCAATTCGGTTACCTGAATGCGGCTTTCCCGTTTCTTCTCTCGCTGTGATGGCATTTCCGCGCGATAAACACCCTGATCGCCGACCACCCAGGACAGCGGCCGACGCTCCTCCTGAATCGAATCCTGCAACAGCTGGAGCCCCTGCAGAAAGGCTTCAGGTCTCGGCGGGCACCCGGGAATATACACATCCACCGGAAGGAACTTGTCTACGCCCTGCACCACGGAATAAATATCGTACATACCACCGGAGTTAGCGCAGGATCCCATCGAAATCACCCATTTAGGCTCCAGCATCTGGTCATAGAGTTGCTGAATGACCGGTGCCATCTTGATGAAGCAGGTACCGGCGATAACCATAAAATCAGCCTGCCGCGGGGAGGCCCGAATCACCTCTGCCCCGAAACGGGCGACATCGTGAGGCGATGTGAATGCCGTGGTCATCTCCACATAGCAGCAGGAAAGTCCGAAATTGTAGGGCCAGAGCGAATTCTTCCGCCCCCAGTTCACGGCGTTGTGAAGCACCTCTTCCAGCTTGCCGGTAAAGACATTGCGCTCAAGCTGCTGGGTAACAGGGTCATCCACTTGCCGCCGGTCACCCAGAGGATAGCGATCATCGCCTCCGGCCATCGCGTCATCCGCTCGGGTCAGGGTGTAGGACATGCATGCTCTCCCTTGGACAATTACTCAACAAACGATCAACACGGTTGACCCTACCGTTGATTGCAGCTGGGTCAGCTTCCGGATTTTCTGGCGGGATTTCTGGATTTTGGCGCCCACTCCAGTGCACCTACCCTGCTGTCATATACAAGCCCGGCAAGCAGGATAAAGATGAAAATGGCGGCACCCCAGAACCCTGCCCAACCCACTTCCTTGACGGACACGGACCAGGCAAAAAGAAATACGGCTTCGATATCGAAGATCACGAATAGCATCGCGACCATGTAGAATTTAACGGAGAAGCGCTGACGCGCGCTGCCGGCGCCCACGATGCCGGACTCAAAAGGAAGGGATTTGCTACGCCCCTGACTGCGGCCGCCCAACAGGCTGGACACCCCGATCATAAAGGCACAAAGGGCAATCACGGCAACGATAAAGACACCGATTGCCCAGTGTTCGGCGATTATCGCAGTAGCATTCTGCTCCATAATCTCCACCGGTAAGCCGGCGACCGCTTGGCCCCGGAAATACGCATGATTAAAAAAAGCCTATCAGTCAAAAATGACAAATACGACCTTCGCTGTATAACGCATACTGATTTTATATAGGACAAAATCAGCTGTTTGGCTCAATCAAACAGTAAAAAACACGGCCACTGGAACGCAGAGGGTAGCGCCGGGAAGCGTCACCGGCAGTCTGTATTCAAGCGTAGTCTCTTTCGGACAACCTCGCCTGATTCCGGTTTCCCTGACACATCACCTATGTCAACAAATGCGGTGATCAGTACGCAATCAAGCGCACAAGAATGGCGCCCACCATGACCAGCGTCAGCCATTTGACCCATTGCGCGCCACGGGCACTCATATTGACCCGAACGGCCAGCAAGGCACCGGTAATATTGCCGGCAGCGAGCAACAGCCCCATTCCCCAGCGCACCTGGTCGTTAAACGCAAAAATGGCGAGTGCAGGTAAGGTATAAAGCAGGACGATAGCGACTTTCAAAACATTGACCTGACGCAGGTCAATTTTGAGCATTCGGTACAGCACCACGATAAACAGCGCACCCACGCCTACCTGGATAAAGCCGCCATACAATCCGATCAGGAACATGCCGAAATAAATGGCGGGGCCCAGCCTTTTCGCTGTCAGCGGTCGGGTATCCAGTTTGGGCTGGGGCAACAGCATAAATACGGAGGCGCCAATCATCGCGGCGACCAACACGAATTCGAAGATAGCACTGGAAATCCAGGTGGCGATCCAGGCGCCCAGTAACGCGCCAATAATCGCCGGTACCGCAAGCCGTAAACTGATGGCCAGATTGCCGTGTCCACTTCGGAAAAAGCCGCCCACCGCGGTCACGCTTTGCAAGGTAACGGCGACACGATTGGTGCCATTGGCGATTTGCGGAGGCAGCCCCAGAAACATCAACATGGGGAGCGTCAGCATCGAACCGCCTGCCGACAGCACGTTGATAAATCCGGCAACGCCTCCCACCGCCACCAGCGCTGCGATATCCAAAAAGCTCATCTGACACACGCTCCCTGCGATTCAGTGCCCGCCATTATGCCAACGCAGCGGGGCCTGCCGCCCTACCCTGACGGCTGCTCCAGACCAGGACGGCCAGAAACACAACCAGACCGGCCATATCGAGCCACAAGGTGCCGTGAGGCCATAGCATTAGCGCCCCCAACGGAAACATGAGCAATCGCATGACAACATTGAGGCGATTCTCCATAAAGCCTTCAAGGCCTACAATGATGGCGTACATGCCAAACAACCCGAAGAAAAAGACCCGTAACATCTCGGGAAAATCCCCCGTAATCAGGGGCGAATAGGCGAACAGTAACGGCACGATGTACAGGCCCTTGGCAATTTTCCAAGCGGTAAAACCGGTACGCATTTGCGGTGTGCCCGCGATCGCAGCCGCCGCAAAAGCCGTGAGGCAAACAGGAGGAGTCACGTTGGAGTCTTGTGACAGCCAGAAAATAATCATATGTGCCGACACCAGTGTCATCGACAAGACGCCAGGTGAAAGCGCCTGATCCAGTAGCTGGGAACTGAAACTATCGGGCACCGCAGCCAGCATTTGCTGGGCGGTGGCCATATCCATTGGCGCGTTCAACAGTTCAAACTTGTCGGGGGTGGCAATCATGAAAATCGCCTTTGCCTGTTCGGGCAGATTACCGCTGGCAATCAGATCCAGCAGTTGGCTCTGGGCAATCAGATTGTAAATCGCCGGTGCTGATAGCGTTGCCAGCACGATGTAAGCCGCCGTTACCGGCAGCCCCATCCCCAGAATCAGTGATGCCAGCGCCACCAAGACCAGCGTAATCAGGAGACTGCCACCGGCCCAGTTGGTAATCATCAAAGAAAAGGTATTCCCTATGCCGGTTGTCGACACCACGCTGACAATCAGGCCCACAGTAATCAACAGAATCGCCGTGGTCATAATGTTTCGCGTGCCCGTCACCAGTGCCTCGACGATGTCCCGGAAGGTCATAGGCTTGCGGGACAGCCAGGACGCGACAATCACCGAAAGGATGGCGATACCGGCGGCATAAGTTGGCGTGAACCCGTAAATCAGCGCCGCCACAAGAACGACAAGCGGTAGCAGATAATGCCAACCGCCTTTGAGGACATCTTTCAGCTTCGGTGTATCGCCGTCATCCAACTCCACCGCATAGCTGCGCTTGGCCTCAATGCGAACAAACATGGCCACCGACAGGAAATAAAGCAGCGCAGGCAACGCAGCCACGCCGATAATGGTGACGTAGGACACCTGGGTATAGGACGCCATGATAAACGCGCCTGCCCCCATAACCGGCGGCATTAACTGTCCGCCGGTCGATGCGGCGGCTTCAACGCCAGCAGCAAAGCGCGCCGGGAAACCGGCCTTGCGCATCAGCGGGATGGTAATCACGCCGGTCGATACCGTATTGGCTACACTGGAACCGGAAACCGACCCCATCAAGCCGGAGGCAAATACCGCCACAAATCCCGGACCACCAATGAATCGGCCGGCGGCGCAACGGGCCAGATCAACAATAAAATCACCGGCTCCCGACTTCACCAGAAAGGCGCCGAACAGAATAAACATGAAAACGTACGTCCAGGATATGCGGGCTATCGGCCCCAGCATCCCCTGCCCGCCGATGTAGGATCGATAGAGTACGGTTTCCCAGCTCAAGCCAGGAAAGTTAAAGAGTCCGTCGACATACTGCCCCCACCAGGCCACGTAGCTCAGTGCGATCATACAAAGCACCGGGATAAACCAGCCGGTTGTGCGTCGCGCGAACTCAAGAATCAGCAACACTGCGACAATCGAGACGACCCAGTCAGCGGTATTGAAGGTAACGCCCCTGGCATAAAGCGCATCTTCAAACGCGATCAGGTATACCGCACAGCCCAATGCAGCCAGCCCCATCAGCATATCGAGGGTCAGCACCAGACGGCGACCTGCAGCCGTTCGGGCGTTGTATAACGGCATGGTCAAGGTGCAAAGCAAGCCAAACAGACCAAAGTGCAGAGCCGAGGTCCAGAGTTCAGAAAGGGTTGAAAGGGTATTGAAGTAGAGATGGCTTATAGTAATGACGATGGCGAGGCAAAAAATGCCCCGCCCGATAATCGGATGCTCAAGGCGCTCAACGGATTCAGCAGCCGTTTCATCCCGGACTTTCGCAAGCGCGGCCTGGGTATCAGGCTCAATCGATTCGTTTTCTGGCTTACTCACAACAAACCTCGGTCAACAAAACAATAAAGGCCGGTAAACCCGGCCCCGAAAGGCGTTATCGGCATAACGCAGACTGAGATTTGCCGCTACTTTGCAATCAGGCGATCCGGAATATCCAGCCCCTGCTCGCGGTAAAATTTCGCGGCGCCCGGGTGCAGCGGCATCGGCAGACCTGCAATCGCTTTTTCCAGTGCCATTGCTTTGGTTGCCGGGTGAATGTTGTTGAGGAACGGCAGGTTCTCGTAGATTGTTTTGGTGATCTGGTAGACGTCATCTTCCGAGACATCCTCCCGCACTGCCAGAATGTTCGGCTGAGCAATCGTGTGGATCACGTCAGTCTGGCCGGGATAGGTTTCGGCCGGGATATCGTAAGGTGTCCAGAGTTCGAATTCGCTGTTGATCTTGGCGAGTTCCTCTTCGGTGACATTCAGCGTCGTGATGTCCTTGGCCATGTTGGCATAAGCCCGGGTTACTGCCGACGCGGGCACACCGGCAGGGATATTCATACCGTCAATGTTGCCGTTCTGCATTGAATCTGCGCTAGGTCCATAGCCCAGATAGGCCATGTCCATCTTTTCCATATCGACGCCAAGCTTGTCGAGAATAAACCGGCCCGAGCCTTCTGTACCGGAGTTGCGGGCACCAATGGAGAAGCTCTTGCCGTAAAAGTTCTCCATATCGCTCATGTTGCCGGTTTTAGCCAACGACTTGCGCACAACGAAATGTTCGACGTTTTGCCACAGCATTGAAACAGAGCGGAGATTTTTGTACGCCTTGGGGACTGGCCCCGTGCCCTTCCACGCCCAGGCGCCATACAAACCCTGCAAGATGCCGAACTGGATCTGGTCCTCGTCCATCAGTTTGAGGTTCTCGCCGGAACCCGCAGAACTGATGGCCGATACCGAAATGTTACTGGTGGGCTCGAGGCGGACCTTGATCAGGGTTGAGAGTGCGACGCCTACCGGATAATAGGTTCCGCCGGTGGTAGCCGTTCCCATCACGTACTTGCCTTCAGCCTGAACGGTGCCTGTGACGCTCAGCGCAATTGCAGCAGCCACACCGACTGCAGATCGAATAAATCCGGACTTCGCCATGATCTTCCCCACTCCATTTGTCATTGTTGTGAACGTATTATCGGACCTTGCTTATCTCTTCCAAGATAGCTGTCATTACCCGCAGGCGCCACGGTGTGCGTCTACGACATTGGTGGATAATCGGCCACAAAAAAGCCGGCATACCTTACGGAAGCCGGCTTTTCAGTTTATGGCGCCTGGAATGTTTACAAGCAGCGCCAAACGATCACGGATTCACTTGAACAGGGTTGAGCCGGACAGGCCCTCCTTTTCAAGAATTTCACGCAAGCGACGCAACGCTTCGACCTGAATCTGGCGAACGCGCTCCCGGGTCAGGCCAATCTCCTGACCGACTTCTTCCAGCGTGCTGGTCTGATAGCCGCGCAATCCGAATCGACGGCAGAGCACTTCCTGCTGCTTGTCACTGAGCTGATCTACCCAGCGCTCAATGCAGCTGCGCATGTTGGTGTCCTGGAGCAGATCGGCCGGATCGGTTGCCGCTTCATCCGCGACTGTATCCAGCAAGGACTTTTCACCACTGCTGCCAATCGGCGTATCAACCGATGTAACGCGCTCGTTAAGGCCAAGCATACGCTTAACATCATTGACCGGCTTATCAACTTTAAGGGCGATCTCTTCTGCCGACGGCTCATGATCCAGCTTCTGGGTCAGCTCACGGGCTGCACGCAAGTAGAGGTTCAGCTCCTTGACCACATGAATTGGCAGTCGAATGGTCCGGGTCTGATTCATGATCGCCCGCTCAATCGTCTGGCGGATCCACCAGGTGGCGTAAGTCGAGAATCGGAAGCCGCGCTCCGGATCAAACTTTTCAACCGCACGGATAAGGCCCAGATTGCCTTCTTCGATCAGGTCCAGCAGTGTCAGACCGCGGTTCACGTATCGACGCGCGATCTTGACCACCAGACGAAGGTTGCTTTCGATCATGCGTTTACGGCCGGACTCTTCGCCTTTGCGGGCAAGCCGCGCGAAGTAGACTTCTTCTTCCGGAGTGAGAAGCGGCGAAAAGCCGATTTCGTTGAGGTACAGCTGCGTTGCGTCTAGCTGCTTCTGGCTGGTACTGCTATAAAAACGGGTAGCCGCTGCTCGTGCAGTTCCCGACTTTGATTTAGAGGTTATCTCAGATTCATCTTCAGTCTGATCGTCGTCGGAATCGACTTTGATCAGGGTTTCCGCTTCATCTTCAGATTCTTCATCAGCATCCACAATACGGTCGACAATCAATTCTTCTCGATCTGACATAGTCTTTGCCCCGCCTTAAAACCCCGTTTGTCACCCACATAATTCTTGTTATTCAGTGAGCGCCTGCTGTTCTAATACCTGTTTATTTCATCTTTATTTTTCAGGCCGATTACAGTCGTTGTTTTTTCTATTATTTTCGGGCTTTCCAGATCATCATCTCGGCGGTAAATAATGCATTGGGTCCACCGGGTTGCCATTTTTTCTTATTTCAAAATGCAATCTGACCGAACGTGATCCGCTGCTCCCCATCTCCGCGATGAGTTGCCCCGCCCTTACGTTCTCTCCCTCCTGCACCAGAATCTTGCGGTTGTGCGCATATGCGCTCAGGAAATGCTCATTGTGGTTGACGATAATCAGGTTGCCGTATCCCAGTAGTCCGCTGCCTGCGTACACCACACTTCCGCTTGCAGCCGCCTTGACCGGATCACCCGCTTTTCCTGCAATATCAACACCCTTATTGACTTTTCCTGACGTAGAATAACCTGCAATTACGGGGCCAACATTGGGCCAGTGCCATTGGATGTTAGAGACAACCTGTGACTGTTTCGCCAGCGGCTCACTGGATTTCGGGCGTTTTTGCACTTTTGGCTTGGGGGTTGCCTTGGGACGAGCCGCGGGCTTTGAGGCCACCGTTGGTCGGGATTTTGTGGCAGAGCCACTGGGTACATTGCCGCGCAGATCCAGCCGTAAAACCCGGCCCACCTGCAACCGGTATGGGGGCGACATACCGTTGGCATCGCCCAATTCCCGATAATCGCGCCCATAGCGCCAGGCGATGCTGTAAAGCGTTTCGCCGGATCTGACGACATGCTGTCCCCAATAAACCGGCGGGTTATAAGCGTCGTCCTGATAGATGGATGCAGTGTTACAGCCAGAAAGCACGAAAAGAGGAAAAAAAACACAGATAAGCCAGAGGCCGAGGCCTCGGGGGAAAAGACGCCGGTACGCTTTTACCGGGAACATCACGGGCGTGATATTCCTTCGATCATCGGTACGATCTTCAAAGCTCACGGATATAACAGCTTCTTTTTTATTTCACATTTGTATTAAAAATAGTGCAGCGCGTGAAGAGTGCAATATAAGCCTCTAATTTATTGCACATTTCTTATACTGGTTAAAGTTACTTAATGTACGGCAATGTTCCCGTGGGTAACATGCCAGGTAACACCTGATGAGACAGCGCTCACGCGTCAACTGTCTATCAGGCCAGTTTTTTACTGTCGTGCACCCGACCGAACCACTCCATTCCAAGCACCAGCACAAGGCCCGCAATCGCAATAATGATGGCCGTCATCAGATGTGCCGGTTCACCGGTAATGTCAGTAAATGACATCGGTGACAAATTCGCTTCTTGCAGGGGCACCAGTTCGCCATGGCTGTTGGTCCGCCAGCTGATCACTTCTTTCCAGGGCCAGACTTTGTTTAGTGCTCCCACCATGAACCCGGTAAGAAGAGCCAGCATAAGATCGCGGTAGCGACTGAACGCCCACGAAAGAACCCGCGCTATTGAAAGCAGACCAATAACACAACCTGTCATAAACAACGCCAGCCGGTCCAGTTGCAATTCGTTAACCGCCTGAAGCACAGGTCCGTACATGCCCAGCATTAACAGAATGAAACTGCCGGAAATTCCCGGGAGAATCATCGCGCATATTGCCAGCGCCCCTGCCCCGAGAATCGTGAAGTTGTTCACTGTGGCCTGCCCCGGCGACAACTCGGTGATCCACCAGGCGATGAGCGCACCCGCCACCAGCACAGCGAATTTGGCCAGCGTCCAGCGCGGCACTTCTTTCCCGATATGCCAGGCCGAGGCCACAATCAAGCCGAAGAAGAAACTCCAGAGATAGACCGGATAGGCCTCCAGCGCATAGCGGATAAGGCCGGCAAGAGTGGCGATGCTCACCAGAATACCGCCGAACAGCAGCACCAGAAAATTACCGTCTGCCCGTCGCCAGAAAGCGTTAACACGCCCTTTCAAAAGCTCGCCGAAGAAAGCCCCTGGGAAACCGCTGATCGCAGACAGCAGGCGCACATAGATACCAGTAATAAAGGCAATAGTGCCGCCTGAAACGCCGGGCACGATATCGGCTGCGCCCATCGCCAGGCCGCGTAAAAAAATGCCCACCGGGTGGTGGCTCGTGGCCTGCCCGGCTTGTTGATTCGGGTCAGTCATCGCACTACCCCGCCCAGCAGAGGCACAAAGCGCACCGGCTCAATGTCCGTAATATCGTAATTGTCACCGCGCCGGATAATCTGCGTCAGCATCTGGGTATGTTCTCCAAGGGGAATGACCATGACACCACCATCCGCCAACTGTGGCAGCAGGTCTTCCGGAACTTTTGCTGGCGCCGCTGTGACAATAATGCCGTCAAACGGTCCCTTGTCTGGCCAGCCCATGCCTCCATCTGCGTGGCGTAGTAAGGTATTACGCAGCTTCAGGGTCCGCAGGCGCTCTCGCGCACGATCCTGAAGAGGCTTGATCCGCTCAACGCTGAAAACCTCTTCCACGAGTTGAGCCAGAATAGCGGTCTGATAACCCGAGCCGGTCCCCAGTTCGAGCACCCGTGATGGTGAATGCGCCATCAGCACTTCGGTCATCCGGGCAACGATATAAGGCTGGGACAAGGTTTGCTGATAGCCAATTGGTAAAGCTGTGTCTTCATAAGCCCGGTGCGAGAGCGCCTCATCCAGAAAGATATGGCGTGGCGTTTCCGCCAGCGCTGACAACACATCTTCATTTTTAATGCCGGCTTCTCTCAAACGCTGCACCAGTCTCATTCGTGTGCGGCGAGAGGTCATTCCGATGCCCTGAAGTTCAGACACCATTAACGCTCCGCTTTTAACCAGTTACTCAGGGAATCCAGCACTTCATGGCGCGTCATATCCACCTGAATGGGGGTGACAGACACATAGCCATTCTGCACCGCATGAAAATCTGTGCCGGGACCGGCATCATCGCCTGCACCTGCCGCACCAATCCAGAACCGCTCGCGTCCTCGGGGACAGGTCGTCGGAATCGCCGACTCGCCACGCCCCCGATGCCCCAGACGGGTAACCTGAAAGCCTGCAAGCTCGTCCCATGGCACGTCCGGCACATTGACGTTAAGCAGGCAGCGGGGACCCAGTGCCAGCGATGCTTCCTTCTCGAGCAAATGCCTCACCGCGCGTGCTGCCGTTTCGTAATGCATCTTGCCGTTATTCACCAGCGACACCGCGATAGCCGGCAAGCCGAGCGTGCGACCTTCCATTGCGGCTGCGACAGTGCCGGAATAGATAATGTCATCGCCGAGATTGGCGTGGGTGTTAATCCCGGAGACCACCCGTGAAAAACGACAATCAAACAGGCCGTGCACGGCCAGATGCACGCAATCAGTTGGGGTGCCATCTACCGACAAAAAACCACCGGGGTGGTTTTCAACAGTCAACGGGCGACTCAGGGTCAGCGAATTGCTGGCGCCACTGTGATCGCGGTCAGGTGCAACAACACGAAGCTCCCCCAGCCCGGTGAGCTCGTCATACAACGCTCTCAAACCTGGTGAATGTACTCCGTCATCGTTGGACAGCAAAATATGCACGAGACTCTCCATTACCCATAGGGCCATTGCAAGCCGGCAGCGATCTCATCGGTGCCGGCGAAATTGACAGATTCAGCGTTGCCCGGTCCGCCTTCAGCCGAACAAGCGCTCGGGCGAAATATTAAAAAGACCGTCGCGGACTACAAACTATCAGGCAGCGACTCAACGTATCGGCTACTTACCCCTATGATGCCGGCTTTGGCACACTGTCACCAGATACGACATCAATAAATTCGGCCAAAAAGCTGGTGGCGAAGCCGCCAGGCTCCAGACTGAACTCAAGCTCCAGTACTCGTTCTTCTGGCCACCGCCAGCTCAGGTTGCTCAGCGGTAGCATCAATGGTCGACGCTCGGGTTTCATGCGCGTGCTACCGAAAACAGCTGCCACTTCCGGGTTTCGGGCGACCACTTCCCGCTCCAGAGCTTCGAGTTCACCGGTTGCAGCGGTGCCGCCATCACCCCAAAGCGGACCAGAAACGCAAGCCCGGTCCGGCTCGCCGTCTATCGGCGTCATCCAGCTGTTCCGGACAACACGCTCCGCCAGCACTTCGTTAAACAGCCATGAACGGGCGGCTGAAAATGCCATTCCCGCGCGAAAGCTTTTGCCTCGACGGGGCCTGTCCCCTTGCTTGACGGCCTGTTCGATGTTGTTACCGCCGAAACCAAAGCGTTGCGAACCAAAGTAATTCGGGCTTCCGGTTTCGGATAACAGCTTCAAACGCTGGTCGACTTCAATGCGATCCGCCGTTATTTCTCTCAAACACAAACGAAAGTGGTTACCTGAGTGCTCACCCCGCCGTAGCTTGCGAATATGCCGCGTACTTTCCAGCACCGGCCAGCGCTCGCCAACCTTTGAGATCAGGGTCTGATCATCCGTTCGTCCGGGACGATAGAGACTGAACCACTGCCGTGTGACCGCATGCCGGTCCTTCAGGCCGAAAAAGCTGACATCAAAATCGCGACAGCCGGCCAACCTGGACAGCTCCCGCGCCACAAATTCGGTGTTGTCGCCGGTTTTTTCGATCCGCAGACACAGGTGTTCGCCGTCGCCTGTGAATGTGTCCGGTCGCACGAGTTCGTCAACCATGAAGTCCGCTGGCGTCTGGCGGATTACGGCAGTGCCAAGGCGGGGCCCTGAGGCAGTTGGCCAGTCAAGTCGCCACTGACTCATTGGTTTTGTTCCTTGATCAGGCAGATCGCATCGCATGCAATGCCTTCTTCCCTGCCGGTAAAGCCAAGTTTCTCGGTCGTTGTTGCTTTGACACTCACCGACGCCAGCGGAATACCCAGATCCTCGGCGATATTCGCGCGCATCAAGGGCACGTGCTCTGCCATCCGCGGTTTCTGGGCAATAATAGTGCTGTCGACATTACCAACCTGGAAGCCCTGGGCCGCAACGGCATCTCTGACAGCTCGCAGCAACACACGACTGTCCGCACCGCGCCATTCTTCGTCGGTATCCGGGAAGAAATGACCGATATCTCCCAGCGCTGCAGCGCCGAGTAAGGCGTCAGCCACCGCGTGCAACAATACATCGCCATCAGAGTGTGCTTTCAGCCCTTTGCCATGAGGGATTCGTACACCGCCGATGATGATGGCATCACCTTCGCAAAAAGCGTGTACGTCATAACCCTGTCCGATCCGCATTGCGCACTCCATTATAAAATTCGATCAGTTATCAAGATGCCGGAGAATCCAGCCAGCCAGCGCCAGGTCTTCCGGCACCGTAATCTTGATATTGTCAGCCCGCCCCTCGATCAGCCGGGGGTGGTAACCCGCCGCCTCGACCGCGGACGACTCGTCAGTAATCGTCGCACCATCGGCTTGTGCCTGCGCAAGAGCCTCAACAAGCAGTCCATAACGGAACTGCTGTGGCGTCATCGCGCGCCAGAGATCAGCTCTGTTCACTGTCGTTTCGACCTGACCGGCGTTACCTGATCGCTTGATGGTGTCGCTCACTGGCACCGCCAGCAAGCCACCAACCGGTTCATCCTCAAGGGTCTCGATCAATCGGGCAAGATCTGCAAGGTTCAGGCAGGGTCGCGCTACATCGTGCACGAGTACCCAATCGTCTTTCGCCGCCCTGTCTGACAGGATATCGAGGCCGGATCGCACCGAATCTACCCGCTCAGCCCCGCCAATACAGGTGATGATACGCTCGTCGGACGCACTGTCCGTCAATGGCCATTGTGTGTCGTCCGGATGAAGCGCCACAACACAGCCGGCAAAATGGCCGGTGCTCAGCAAGCGCGACAGGGTAATATCGATGATGTAGCGGTCGTCTATGTGAAGGTACTGCTTGGGAATGTCGGCGGCCATACGCTGACCGATACCTGCAGCGGGTATCACTAGCCAATAGTGCCGATGGGTCATGGAATTAACCAAAAAAAGCCGGATGGAGAATCAGGGCTCAACCACAAGGAAAAAGGTTTCATCTTCCCGGATCAGGCCCATATTCATGCGGGCGCGCTCTTCGATCGCGCCCTGACCACTGCGGAGGTTACGCACCTCCGCATAGAGACGCTCGTTGCGATTTGCGAGCTTGGCATTCTCAGCCTGCTGAACTCCGATCTTCTGCTGAAGCTGCCAGACCTGCGCAAAGCTACCCTCGCCAATCCACAGGCGCACCTGCAGAACGACGATAAAAACAGCCATGACAGCCCACAACACCTTCATCTGAAATCCCTGATTCAACTTTAATAACGAGTCCCAACACGGCAGGATCGTTAGAGTTTAGCTGAGAATTGGTTGAATCGCGATCAACCTTGTCCTTTTATTTCACTCAGGCCGCGATACGGTACCTTGCTGCCCAATTCCTGCTCAATACGCAGCAACTGGTTGTACTTGGCCACACGGTCAGAGCGGCACAGTGAACCCGTCTTAATTTGGCCTGCGCAGGTAGCGACGGCCAGATCAGCGATCGTGGTGTCTTCAGTCTCACCTGAACGGTGAGAAATAACTGCGGTATAGCCCGCATCCTGAGCCATTTTGATCGCGTCCAGGGTCTCGGTCAGGCTGCCAATCTGATTGAACTTGATCAGGATCGAGTTGGCAATGCTGTTTTCAATGCCCCGCTTCAGAATCGCGGTATTGGTCACAAACAGGTCGTCGCCAACCAGCTGCACCTTGTCGCCGATTTTACGTGTCAGGACGGCCCAGCCATCCCAATCGCTTTCATCCATACCATCTTCAATTGAAACAATCGGGAAACGCTCGGTCAGGCCGGCGAGGTAGTCGGCGAACCCTTCTGCCGAGAACTTCTGCCCTTCACCTGCGAGATCATACTGACCATCACGGTAGAATTCCGAAGACGCGCAGTCGAGCGCCAGCGTAATGTCTTTGCCCAGGGTGTATCCGGCCTTTTCCACCGCTTCCTGGATAACCGCCAGCGCTGCTTCGTTGGATGGCAGGTTGGGCGCAAAGCCACCCTCATCGCCAACTGCAGTGCTCAGGCCTTTACCTTGCAGTACTTTCTTGAGGCTGTGGAAGATCTCCGCACCAATACGCAACGCTTCGCGGAATGATGTCGCCGCCACAGGCTGAATCATGAACTCCTGGATATCGACATTATTGTCAGCATGCTCGCCGCCATTGATGATGTTCATCATGGGTACGGGCATTGAGAACTGACCCGCCGTGCCGTTAAGTTCGGCGATGTGGGCGTACAGTGGCAGATTACGATCGGCTGCTGCAGCTTTTGCCGCTGCCAGCGATACCGCCAGAATAGAGTTGGCGCCAAGATTAGCCTTGTTGTCCGTGCCATCAAGCTCGATCATGATCTTGTCGAGCGCACGCTGCTCCGCCGCATCCTTGCCAAGCAAGGCGTCACGGATAGGACCGTTGATTGCTTCAACCGCCCTGAGAACACCCTTACCCAAGTAACGCGCTGCGTCTTTGTCACGCAACTCCAATGCTTCACGGGAACCGGTAGAAGCACCGGAAGGCGCGCAAGCACGACCTATTGTGCCTGACGCCAGAATCACGTCAGCTTCAACAGTCGGGTTGCCACGCGAATCCAGAATCTCGCGCGCTTTGATATCCGCTATCTTGGTCATTCTTCAAGTCTCCAATACGATCAAGGTTCAATAGTCAGTCAACAGAATCTGTATTCGGGGCAAGCGTTTGTCAGGCCGTATCAATCGGGTCAAATGACTTGACCAGATCGTCTAGCGCTTTTACCTGCCGGAGAAACGGCTCGAGCTGCTTCAGTCGCAATGCACAGGGGCCGTCGCACTTGGCCTTTTCCGGATCAGGGTGTGCCTCAAGGAAAAGCCCTGCCAGCCCCTGGGACATGCCAGCACGCGCCAACTCTGTCACCTGGGCTCTGCGACCGCCGGCCGAGTCCGCTCGAGCACCGGGCTGCTGTAACGCGTGAGTGACGTCAAAAAAGACCGGGTACTCAAACGCCTTCATGATCCCGAACCCCAGCGTATCAACAACCAGATTGTTGTAGCCGAAGCTGGAACCACGCTCGCACAGAATAAGCCGGTCGTTACCGGCTTCACGGCACTTGTTGATAATGTGCTTCATTTCCTGCGGCGCAAGGAACTGGGCTTTCTTGATATTGATAACGGCACCCGTCCGCGCCATCGCTTCTACCAGATCAGTCTGACGGCTCAAAAAGGCCGGCAACTGAATAATCTCGCATACCTCTGCTGCAGGCTTCGCCTGCCAGGGCTCATGGACGTCTGAAATAACCGGTACGCCGAACCGATCCTTGATGTCCCGCAGGATTTCCATGCCGGCATCCAGTCCGGGGCCACGGAATGAGGATATTGAGGACCGGTTGGCTTTATCAAACGATGCCTTGAATACGTAGGGTATGCCCAATTTACGGGTTGCCTCGACATAAGCGTCGGCTACTTCGATGGCCATATCCCGTGATTCAAGGACATTCATGCCGCCAAACAGCACAAACGGCAAATCATTGGAAATCGAAAGATCAGCAACGGTCAGGGTTTTCTGTGACATGGCGGGTCAGGCTCCTGCAATACAAACAAGAACGCCGGCTGGGGATTCCCCTGCCGGCGCATCTGTTTAACTGTTTTTCTTTCGAAGCAACGCGGCCTCAACAAATCCTTTGAAGAGCGCGTGGCCGTCACGGGGTGTTGACGTAAATTCCGGGTGGAACTGACAGGCGACAAACCAGGGATGGTCTGGTACTTCCACCACTTCAACCAGTGCCCCATCTGTCGAACGACCCGCTATTCGCAGACCTGCTTTTTCAAGTTCAGGCAGGAAGCGGTTATTCACCTCGAAGCGGTGGCGATGGCGTTCGCGAATGACTTTGCGGCCGTAGCACTGGGAAATAATCGAGTTTTCCGAAAGTGTGCAATCCTGCGCCCCCAGGCGCATGGTGCCGCCAAGATCCGAGGCGCTGTCACGAATTTCCCGTTCACCGGTGGCATCAAGCCATTCGGTAATCAAACCCACAACAGGTGCCGGTGTCTGAGCCCGGAATTCAGTACTGTGTGCGTCCTTGAGGCCCGCCACATTGCGGGCATACTCAATAACGGCCACCTGCATGCCCAGACAGATACCCAGATAAGGCACCTTGTTCTCACGGGCATAGCGTACCGTTTCGATTTTACCCTCTACACCACGCTCGCCAAAACCGCCGGGAACCAGGATGGCATCGGCAGATTCGAGTACGCTGGTGCCATCGCGCTCAATAATTTCAGAGTCGATATAGTTGATGTTGACCTTGGTCCGCGTCTTGATGCCCGCGTGCAGCAGGGATTCAATCAAGGATTTGTAGGCGTCCAGCAACTCCATGTACTTGCCGACCATCGCGATGGTGACTTCGTGCTCAGGATTCAGCTGTGCCTCAACGACGGCTTCCCATTCGGAAAGATCAGCAGGCCCCGCTTCCAGGCCAAACCGGTCGATAATAATCTGATCCAGCCCGAAGCGATGCAGCATGCCAGGAATCGCATAGATCGAACTTGCATCCTGCAGCGGAATAACCGCTCGCTCTTCAACGTTTGTAAACAAAGCAATCTTGCGGCGGGAGCTGGCATCCACTTCGTGCTCGGAACGGCACAACAGGATATCGGGCTGCAGGCCGATGGAGCGCATTTCCTTCACAGAATGCTGGGTCGGCTTGGTTTTGATTTCGCCGGCGGTGGCAATATAGGGCACCAGCGTCAGGTGCATGAACAACGCACGCTGCGACCCGACTTCAACCTTGATCTGACGCGTCGCTTCGAGGAAAGGCAACGACTCGATATCACCGACTGTGCCGCCAATTTCAATCAGCGCCACATCCGCACCCGCGGCACCCTCGATCACACGACGTTTGATTTCATCGGTAATATGGGGAATCACCTGGACGGTTCCGCCCAGATAATCACCACGGCGCTCTTTACGAATGACTTCTTCGTACACACGACCGGTCGTGAAATTGTTACGCCGACTCATGGGCGTGCGGATGAACCGTTCGTAGTGACCGAGATCGAGGTCTGTTTCGGCACCGTCTTCGGTAACGAACACTTCGCCGTGCTGGAACGGGCTCATAGTGCCCGGATCGACGTTGATGTACGGGTCCAGCTTGAGAATTGTGACCTTTAAGCCGCGCGCCTCAAGTATTGCCGCAAGGGATGCAGAAGCGATCCCCTTGCCCAATGAGGACACGACACCGCCGGTGACGAAAATATAACGCGTCATGCAGTTTCCGTGTGATTTATCAGGTTCGGTGAAGGAGGGAGATTGTCATCTCAAGATGGGGCACCAGAGTACCAGAAGGCCCCAGCCTACTCAACGAAAATCCGCCTCCGGACAATCCGCAATGGCAAGGGTTGATTCTCTGCCAAAACGCCCTGTGCAAGCCAAAGATCACCTATTGCTACCAGCTCGCCTGAATACCACACCAGTGGCAGACGGTCCCTTTCCCAGGGTGGCACAGCCTGTTCCTGCAACCATTTTTTCAGCGGCCGGGAAGACCCGCCGGGCCGCGGACGAAAACGCTCACCACCCTGCCGGCGCGTCACTACCAGCTCGGCTGGTGCCGCCCTTTCAGGCTGAAGCTCCAAGTCAAACTGATCCCACTGCAACACTCCAGTCGTTTCCCAAATAACGCGCGCCGGTGGTTCAGGCTGATCAATGACCAGATACAAACAATCAGCATAGCGCAGTATCCGGTAGCCTTCAGCGCAGAGCTCCGGTGTGCGCCTTGGATCTTCCGCAAGCAAATCCGGAAAACCCTGCGCCTGTTTGGCGGCGCCTGGCGGCGTGCAGCCATGATCAATTATCCACCAGCGCAACAGGTTTTTTTGTTCGGCAAACGGCAACGCTGACAATGGCCTGACTCTGAGCCGCTGCTGATCATCTTCGATATCACGTCGCTGATAGGTCGCGAGCGACCGACTCAATTGCTCGGACTCTTCGCAGTGCCGGGCCGAGCGTCCGATACCATCCAGTGCAGCCGGCCAGCGCTGCCTGATTGAAGGCAACACCTCGTGACGCAGGTAGTTTCGGTCAAAGCGGGTATCGGAATTGGTCGGGTCATCCTGCCAGGTCAGTCCCCAGCCGCGGGCGAGATCGGCGATCATCTCACGCGTCATTGGCAACAGAGGACGATATAGCGCCCCGTTCCCGAGCCGGCGTGTGACAGGCATACCGGAGAGCCCCCGCACCCCACTCCCCCGAACCAGTCGAAACAATACAGTTTCCGCCTGATCATCTGCATGATGTCCCAGCAGCAACAGGTCGCCGGCGCCAAGGACATCCTCAAAGACACGATATCGGGCTTTCCGGGCCTGATTTTCCAGGCTGTCAGTTGGTTGGCCTATAGTGATCCGGCGAACAGTCAACACTACTCCGAGCGCATCACAGGCCGACTGACAGAAAGCTTCCATCCGATCAGCACTGCCCTGAAGCTGATGATTGACGTGAACCGCACGCACAGCGACGTCCCGCCGGGCCGAGAACCAGCCTACAACCGCATGTAACAGGAACAGTGAATCAACACCGCCACTCAGGGCGATATAGAAGGTTTTCGAGGGAGGGAGAGCGGACATGGCCTGGCGCAATGCATCAGGCCATGTCGAAGGGTCACACCGATCACCGACCGGTGTCATAAGACGTCAGCCGCTCATAGCGCTGGCTAACCAGATCTTCTGTAGACAAGGCACAAAGTTCGTCCAGTCCAGCCTTGAGCTGTTCTTTCAACGCCTTCGCAATTTCTTTGGGTGCACGATGAGCACCACCCATAGGCTCGGGAATCACCTTGTCCGCCAACTTCAACTCCTTCAGGCGGTCAGCAGTGATGCCCATGGCTTCAGCAGCTTGTGCGGCATGTTCAGCGCTCTTCCAGAGAATCGAGGCACAGCCTTCGGGCGAAATCACGGCATAGGTGGAATACTGGAGCATGTACAAACGATCGCATACACCAATCGCCAGCGCACCGCCCGAGCCGCCTTCGCCAATCACCGTCGAAATAACCGGTGTTTTGAGACGCGACATCACGGCAAGGTTATACGCGATTGCCTCGCTCTGGCCCCGCTCTTCGGCACCGATACCCGGATAGGCACCCGGTGTATCAATAAACGTCAGGATGGGCATACGGAAACGCTCCGCCATTTCCATCAGACGCAACGCCTTGCGATAGCCTTCAGGCCGGGGCATACCAAAGTTACGCTTTACCTTGTCGCGCACTTCGCGCCCTTTCTGATGGCCAATGACCATTACTGGCCGACCATCGAGCCGGGCCGGACCGCCGACTATCGACAAGTCGTCAGCATAGTGGCGATCACCATGGAGTTCATCGAAATCATCAAACACCATCTCAAGGTAATCAAGGGTGTAGGGACGACGTGGATGACGCGCGAGGCGCGCAATATCCCAGGGCGTCAGATTCGAAAAAATACTTTCGGTGAGGGTGACACTTTTGTGTTTGAGGCGACTGATTTCATCAGTGATGTTGATGTCACTGTCGTTACCGACCAATCGAAGCTCTTCGATTTTGGCCTCAAGATCGGCGATGGGCTGTTCAAAATCCAGATAGTTGGGATTCATGATCTTCCGTCGTCATTGGCTCAGAGGCGACTTCCGAGACGCCTGAAGTATTTGTTGTGATCAAATTAACAGGCCTGTACCACCTGAAAAAGCGGACATTGGTATAATGTTACCCCTTTCGCCCGCATAGCAGTGTCGCTAAGGGTGCCTTGAATGCACCCTGGCAATCAAGCCGCGATACGCCGGAAAAACCAATTTAAAATTCCGGATAACGCAGGGATCAGTCGCGACTTAGTCGTAAACAATCTCAACTGACTGATCACCGATAAGATGACGCAAGTTTAGCAGCAAATCATCATTCGGTTGGACTCGCCAACTCTCCCCCAGCTGAATCCTCGTTTTTGCTTCGTCACTGAGGTAGTCAATCCAGATCGGACAACCCTCGCCCCGATAGGACTGCAGCGTCTGCCCGATCTTGTCCAGCAAGCCGTTCCCAAGCTGCTCCGAACGCAGCGATACTTTCAATCCACGACTGTATCGCTGACGCGCAGTCGCAACATCCATCACATCGCTGACACGCAACTTGATTGATCCGGAATAATCGTCATGACTGACCGTGCCGTCCACCACAATCACCTCATCTGACTGCAGCAGATCGCGATTATCATTGAACGTTTCCGAGAACAGCGTGGCCTCGATACGAGCAGTACGATCATCCAGCGTGATAAACGCCATGGTCTGACCGCGTTTGTTCTTCATGGTTCGCATCGCGACTACCAGACCAGCGATACGCTGCGATCCCCGGCCCGGCTTCAGGTCAGCAATGGACTGACGGGCAAACCGGCGCACTTCCTTCTCGTATTCATCAAAGGGATGGCCGGTCAGGTAGAGTCCCAGCGTATCCTTTTCGCCCTTCAGGCGCGCCTTTTCGGTCCACTCCCGAACGTGCATCACCTCCTGGAAAGGATCGGTCTCACTGGTATCCAGTGTTTCGCCAAACATATCCACCATCCCCGCACTCTCATTGCGGGAATGCTGCCCGGCCTGCTGGACCGCCTTTTCGATGCTGGCCATCATGCGCGCCCGGCCAGGGCCCAGTTTATCCATTGCACCGGCGCGTATAATGGCTTCAATCGCACGCTTGTTGACCTTCTTCAGATCAACTCGCTGGCAGAAATCGAACATATCCCGGAAAGGCCCGCCTTTAGCGCGAGCATCAACTATGCTCTGGATCGGCCCTTCACCCAGCCCTTTAATCGCACCCAGCCCGTACACAATTTGACCATCGTCGTTTACGGTGAATGTGTACTCGGACATGCTGACGTCCGGCAACACCAGATCCAGCTTGAGGTTCCGGCATTCCTCGACCAGAGTGACAACCTTATCGGTATTCTGCATATCCGCCGTCAGTACGGCGGCCATGAATTCAGGCGTGTAATGCGCCTTAAGCCACAAGGTTTGATACGACACCAGCGCGTAAGCTGCAGAGTGCGATTTGTTGAAACCGTACCCCGCAAACTTCTCTACCAGATCGAAGATATTGTCCGCCAGCGCCTCGCTGATGTTGTTGTTCTTGCAACCATCAACAAAGCTCTGCTTCTGTTTGGCCATCTCTTCAGGCTTTTTCTTGCCCATCGCCCGGCGCAGCATGTCGGCTCCGCCCAGCGTATAGCCGGCCATCACCTGGGCGATCTGCATAACCTGCTCCTGGTACAGGATGATGCCGTAGGTGGGCTCCAGTACCGGTTTCAAGCCTTCGTACTGAAAATCAACATGGGGGTACGAGACAGGCTGGCGACCATGCTTCCGGTCGATGAAGTCATCCACCATGCCCGATTGCAGCGGACCGGGCCGGAACAGGGCAACCAATGCGATCATGTCTTCCAGACTGTCGGGTTGCAGACGACGGATCAGATCCTTCATGCCACGGGATTCAAGCTGGAACACCGCTGTCGTTTCCGCCTTTTTCAGCATCTCAAACGAGCGGGCATCAACCAGTGGGATTTCGTTGATATCCAGCGGTGCTTCGCCCCGCTTCTCCCGGCGCGGGTTTATCATTTCCAGCGCCCAGTTGATGATGGTCAGGGTACGCAAGCCCAGGAAGTCGAACTTGACCAGCCCGGCCTCCTCCACGTCGCCTTTATCAAACTGCGTTACCGGGCTACCACCCTCATCATCACAATACAGTGGTGCGAAATCTGTAATCCTGGTGGGCGCGATCACCACGCCACCGGCGTGCTTACCTGCGTTCCTGCAGACGCCTTCAAGCTTGAGCGCCATCTCCCAGATTTCCTGGGCTTCTTCGTCCTGATTGAGAAAATCGCGAAGTGGCTCCTCCTGCTCGATCGCTTTCTCGAGCGTCATCCCCACTTCAAACGGAATCATCTTCGACAGCTTGTCTGCCAGACCATAGGATTTGCCCTGCACCCGTGCCACGTCCCGCACAACCGCTTTTGCCGCCATGGTGCCAAAGGTAATGATCTGGGATACGGCTTCGCGACCATATTTCTCGGCCACATATGCGATAACCCTGTCACGGCCTTCCATACAGAAGTCGACGTCAAAGTCAGGCATCGAAACCCGTTCGGGGTTCAGGAACCGCTCAAACAGCAGATCATATTCCAGCGGATCAAGGTCAGTGATCAGCAGAACGTAAGCCACCAGCGAGCCGGCACCTGACCCCCGACCCGGCCCTACCGGCACGCCGTTATTCTTGGCCCACTTGATAAAGTCCATAACGATCAGGAAGTAACCGGGGAACCCCATCTGGATGATGATATCCAGCTCAAAATTGAGGCGATCGTAGTAGACCTGGCGCTTGCTGTCGTACTCGGGATCATCTTTGCTGAGTATCTTCGATAACCGGAATTCCAGCCCTTCTTCTGAGGCCTTGCGGAAGAACTGATCCATCGTCAGCCCTTCGGGAACCGGATAATTCGGCAGAAAATACTCGCCCATCCGGACTTTGACAGTACAACGGCGAGCGATCTCGACGGTGTTTTCAATGGCCTCCGGAATATCCTCAAACAACGCGATCATCTCGTCAGCGCTGCGCAGGTATTGCTGATCACTGAAGCGGCGATCGCGGCGGGGATCGTCCAGCGCCCGGCTTTCGCCGATACAGACGCGCGCCTCATGGGCTTCAAAATCTTCTTCATTGATGAAATGCACGTCGTTGGTAGCAACAACCGGCAGATCGAGCGCCTGGGCCAGTGCAACACTGAGATGCAAACAGTCTTCATCGCCGGCACGGCCCGTGCGATGGAGTTCGAGATAGTAGGCATCCGGATAGAGCGCTTTCCAGTATTCAGCTCGCTCACGGGCCAGATCGTCCTTGCCCGCCAATAATGCCCGACCGACATCGCCCATTTTGGCACCAGACAGTGCAATCAGCCCTTCCCTGCGAGACTCCAGCCATTCTTTGCGAATAATGGGCACGCCAAAAAGCTGACCTTCTGTATAGCCAACAGAAATAATTTCAGTGAGGTGTCGATAGCCGGTTTGATCGCGGGCAAACAACGTCAGCCGAAAGGGTTTCTCGGGCTCTTCCTCATTGGTGACCCAGATATCGGCACCGATAACCGGTTTGACTCCGGCCCCCATCGCCGCTTTATAGAAGCGCACCAACGAGCACATATTCGATTGTTCAGTCAGCCCCACGGCCGGCATATCCAGTTCGGATACCCGTTTGATGAGAGGCTTTATCCGCACCAGTCCGTCGACCAGTGAATATTCGGAGTGAACGCGAAGATGAACAAAATTATTCGGCATGGGGGTCAGTGCTTAGCTCGGTTCGGGAAATATCGGGTAATTTTAACAGTGCGCCGTCAACAAAGCGCCCGTTTCTTATTAAATCAGGCGAGGGAGCCAACCGTCGGGGCGATCAGCCTTCATTCGGCGACTCGGAAAACAGTGCCTGCAGTGATGCTTCAGTCTGTGGCCCAAAGCGGGTCTCGATCAGCTTGCCATCAGGATCGACGACAAACGATGCCGGCAGCCCTACTGGCAACTTCCAGCCAAGTACGGGGCCTGGATCTTCCGCCAGCATCTGATAATCAATGCTCATTTTATTGCCCAGTCGGGTGAGCGCATCACCGGTGACGCCATCGAAATTGACGCCCAGAACCGTAACGTCCGGCGACTGATTCAGCTCGTTCAACTCGGGAATCTCTTCTATGCAGGGCTTGCACCACTCAGCCCAGTAATTGACCACCACCCACTGCCCCCGGAAATCGTCCCAGTTGAGTGAATTGCCCTGCGCATCCTGAAATGACGTACGATTGCAGCCGGCTATCACGGTCATAACAGCAAGAAAGATCACGAGTTTGAGGTACTTCAAGCAGGTTGCTCCTGTTAAACTGGCGGCAAATTATCCTGAAAGCTAGAGTGCAAGACCATGACAGAACAAACTCGAATTTTCCATAACCCGCGATGTTCCAAGTCCCGTCAGACGCTGGCGCTGCTTGAAGAGCGCGGGATCACACCCGAGATCGTACTCTACCTCGAAACACCGCCAGCTGCGGATGAGCTGAAGACCTTGCTATCCATGCTCGGACGGGCTCCGAGGGATATTATTCGAAAAGGCGAAGAGGCCTACAAAGCCGAAGGCCTGAGCGACAAATCATTGTCCGACGAGCAGCTGATTGAAGCGATGGTCGCTCATCCCAAGTTGATCGAGCGCCCGATTGTTGTTCATAACGGCAAAGCGGCTCTGGGCCGCCCGCCTGAAGACGTGCTTGATATCCTTTGAACCCCCTGTTCCTGACGCAATCAACGGGAGATGCCAATGTCTGATGCTGCGCCCTACATCCTTGTGCTCTATTACAGCCGCAGTGGCCACACTGCCGAAATGGCGCTACAGATTGCGCGAGGCGTATCCAAAGTGTCAGGCATGGAGGCGCGCGTGCGTACCGTGCCGCCGGTATCACCCAATACCGAGGCGTCTGAGCCCGCCGTCCCCGCAGAAGGTGCCGTCTATTGCACAACTGACGATCTCAGGCATTGTGCCGGGCTGGCTCTGGGCAGCGCGACCCGATTCGGTAACATGGCAGCGCCACTGAAATATTTCCTCGATACCACTGGGGATCTCTGGCTCAACGGTGCTTTGGTCGATAAGCCTGCCGGTGTATTCACATCAACCGGAAGCCTCCACGGTGGTCAGGAAGCAACGCTTCTGTCGATGAGCATCCCCCTGCTGCACCACGGCATGCTGATTACCGGCGTTCCCTATACCGAACCCACGTTGTCCAAAACGACCGGAGGTGGCACGCCCTATGGGCCCAGCCATCATGCCGGTACCGAGACTTCGTTGCCGCTGACGAATGACGAGAAAACCATCTGCCAGGCGCTGGGCACTCGCCTGGCCCGGCTGGCAAAGACTCTCGGCGACTGAACGCTTGGCGGCCGCTGCTATTATCCGCCGGCTGCCTCTCACAACCAACACAGATCCGACAAGGACAACTGAATGCTCCATTCTGCTCGTGCCAGAACCACCCGGCTGATCTGCCAGGTCCTTTATCTGGGATTAATCGCCATGCTTCTTGCCACAACTTTCTGGCCGGCACCTGATCCAGCACTGTCACTGCCACTGATACTCTCAATCAAGCTGGTTCCGCTGCTCATATTCATTCCGGTAATACTGAACGGAAACAATCGGGGAATGATCTGGCTGAGCTTCGTACTGATTTTTTACTTCACCCAGTTTGTGGTGAATGCCTGGCTGAGCGAAGGCGAGATAGCCGCCACTGTCAGCGCGATAATCGCACTCCTGCTGTTCGTATCTGCTATGTTCCATTTGAAACTGAACCGGCCGGCAGCCTGAGCGTCCAACTTTTCCGGCGTTGCGTCGATTGCACCGCAGCTTCGGTAACCCAATGCAACTGTCGCTAACTTTGAGGCCGTGGTATGTCGAAAACCCAGCTTGCAGCGCCACCCCGCTCCACCCTTACATTGCGGGATATCTGCACAGCCCTGGTTGAAGATCAGGAAATCAGCCAACCGGACGCGGAGCGCGTGCTTGCCGCAAACCTGGGCGCCGAAGCACTTGAACGCCATCCGCTGGAAATTGTCGCCATAGCCGAGCTGACCAGCCAGAAAAGCGGCCGAAAACTGAGCCTGGACCGCCTGGCAGGCTGGCTGGCCGACTGGGCCGGGCAAGATTATTATCACATCGATCCGCTCAAGATAGACGCCCCCGCCGTCGCCCGTGTGATGTCATTCGCCTTTGCCCAGCGTCATGGCATTCTGGCGGTGGAAATCCACAAGGACGAATGCTGGATCGCCAGTACAGAGCCGTTCAAGAACGACTGGGAAGCCAATCTTCGCCACGTTCTGAAAAAGGATATTCGCCGGGTTGTTGCAAACCCCGAGGATATCCGTCGGTTCACGGTCGAGTTCTATCAGTTGGCAAACTCCGTCAGCAAGGCCGTTGGCAACGCAGGTGGCAATGCGGCCAATATCCATAACTTTGAGCAACTACTCGATCTGGGCGACAACAAGAGCCCCGATGCGAATGATCAGCACGTCGTTAAAATTGTCGACTGGCTGCTGCAGTACGCCTACGAGCAACGCGCCAGCGATATCCATATCGAGCCGCGCAGGGAAATAACCCAGGTGCGCTTTCGCATTGATGGCGTGCTCCATAATGTTTACGAATTTCCCGACCAGGTGGGCGTAGCCGTCGTCAGTCGCCTGAAAATACTCGGTCGTCTGAACGTGGCTGAAAAACGGCGACCGCAAGATGGCCGTATCAAAACCCGCAAGCCGGATAACTCCGAAGTTGAACTGCGGCTGGCCACCATGCCAACGGCATTTGGCGAAAAGATGGTGATGCGGATTTTTGATCCGGAGGTTCTGCTCAAGTCATTCGACCAGCTTGGCTTTGGCAAGGACGATACCCTGCGCTGGCGTGAGATGACTGGCAAGCCTCATGGCATCGTACTGGTCACCGGCCCCACGGGGTCGGGCAAAACCACCACGCTCTACTCGACCCTCAAGCATCTGGCAACGCCTGAGGTCAACATCTGCACCATCGAAGACCCGATCGAAATGGTCGAGCCGGCTTTCAACCAGATGCAGGTGCAGCACGGCATTGATCTGACATTTGCTTCAGGTGTGCGAGCCCTGCTACGTCAGGATCCGGATATTGTGATGGTCGGTGAGATCCGGGATCTGGAAACCGCTGAAATGGCGGTTCAGGCCGCCTTGACCGGGCATCTTGTGCTCTCCACGCTGCACACTAACGATTCCCCGAGCGCCATTACCCGCCTGATCGAGCTTGGCATCCCCCCTTACCTGATTCGGGCAACAGTGCTGGGAGTTATGGCCCAAAGACTGGTGCGCCTGTTGTGCCCGCATTGCAAAGTTAAAACAACAGTTGATGCCGATGCCTGGACCAGTCTCACCCGGCCATGGAAAGCACCTTTGCCAGCAGATGTCTATGGGCCAGGCGGCTGCCTGGAATGCCGCAACACCGGATATCGCGGGCGGGCAGGCGTCTATGAACTGTTGCAACTGACACCCAAGCTACGCGCTGCAGTTGATGAAAACTGCGATCTGGAGCAATTCAGGGTAGACGCCTATCGCGAGGGCATGCGCTCGTTACGACTGAGCGGCGCACAAAAGGTTGCAGCTGGCGAGACAACCATTGAGGAGGTGCTCAGGGTCACTCCTGAAAGTCAGCGGTAAAGCGCCTGAGGTAAAGGCGCTCGAATACGGTCATGCACCGGGGCGCATCCCGCATTGCCCGAGCACATCCTGCCAGAGCCGGGTATGTCGCTTGATCGCCTGATCCAGCTGTCGCCAGAGGCTGTTTTCTCCGGCCTCCGTCAGGTAGCGATTAAAATAGCCTTCAAACGCTGCCGGCATGACATTTCGCTGAGTGGCGCCCAACTCATGAAAGCCCGGCAGCAGATGTTGCCTTATCCGCGTCACCGCCGCGATATAGGGCTGAACCTTGCCCGCGTAGACTGCAAAGAACATGCTGCGGGCGATTTCGGCCTGATTGTTGGGCTGCCCATTCAGGCAGACTGGACGCGCCGCCAGCCGGTGCTCGATGATATCAGCTGCATCGTTCAGACGTGTCACCAGCAACTGTCCACTCTTGATCAGCTGCCCCATCCGATCCTCCGCCTGCCAACGCTGATGCACCTCACCCAAAAAGCCGAAATCGGTATCGAGCTTCCCTTTACGCAGCTCTCCCAGTCGCTGAACGAGCAGACGGACATCAACTTCCAGATCGCTGATATCCGCCACCGAAACGGTTACCGGCAGAGCACCTTCAGTTCGTGTAAACAGCGGTTCGATTTCCTCCACACCCCAGCTCGCGTTCCAGACGGCAATCGGCAGCGTGGTGACTTTTGAATGTCTGGCAAACACTACCGCTTCGCGCAGCGAAGGGTCGTCCTCAAGTGCTCCAATACAATCGTCCGCAGCGTGAATAAACTTCAACTCATACCGCAACTGGTTCAATGGCTGCATGACACGGCCCAGCCCGGAATTTCGCTCGCCCACAACATGCTGCAAGTCGCAGCCGTATAACGAGAGAAAATCGAGCATGCTCAGGTCCAGCTCCGGCATTGGCAAGCGCCTGTCACGCCGGCGCGGAAACAGCCCCGTCACCGGAAGCGGACTGAGCTCAGCGGGTTGGTCGAACACTCGCGCCACGCGCTCGACATACTCCTCCATCATCGACTCAGGTTCGGAGAATGGCTGGCACCCGGTCAGCATCAACAGGATCAATGACCCGACAAGCGATCGCATGAAAGACTCGAAATAGGAAAAGGACTTACTCAGTGTACGCAGGAAGGAAAAAAATGGGACACCCCCGGAGGCCGGAGGTGTTGATTACCAGATATGAGAGGCGGGATATCAGGTTTAGACGATGGCAATCAGTCGATGTCGGCAATGATTGCGTCAGCCGCCTGAAAGTCCCGGGCAACCTGACGAGCGGTATCGGGCGTGGATTCGTCACGCACCAACAAAACAGTATGCATTCCTGCTTCCTCTGCTGCTTCAAGCTCCTGTTCGATGTCGGAAAGAAACATCACAGTGTCAGCGTCAACGCCCAGTTCGTTCAGGATATTTTGATAAGCTGCAGTCTCACGCTTGGCTCCCATCCGGGTATCGAAATAGCCACTGAAAAATGGGGTCAGATCCCCCTCTGAACTGAAGCCAAAAATCAGTTTCTGCGCCTGCACCGAACCTGACGAGTAGACGTAAAGGCGCAGCCCACGGTCATGCCACTCCCGCAGTTTCTCGCCGGCATCCGGATAGACGTGGCCCTGAAAATCGCCGTTCCGGTAACCCTTTTCCCAAATCATGCCTTGCAACGCTTTAAGCGGCGTGGCCTTGCGGTCTTCTTTGATCCACTGCTGCAGCGCCGCAATCAGACCATCCACGTCGCTTGCAGGGACTCCGGTTTCTTCGGCAACCGCACGAAGCTGGGCTTTGACCTCGTCATCATCCCGCGCCACTGCTTCCTGGATAAAATCGGCCAGATTTGCCGCAGCGTAGGGAAACAGCACGTCGTGCACAAACGAGATTGAACTGGTGGTGCCTTCAATATCCGTCAGAATTACCCGAATCATCAGGCCGCTCCAACCAGGCGTTCATAGCGAGGCAGCTGACTGGCGATATCTTCGCCAGTAAAACTGGCAACCCAACCATCGGGATTGGAAAACAAACGGATACAGGTAAATTCCGGCGCAGGTCCCATGTCAAACCAGTGACGGGTGCCATCCGGAACACTGATCAGGTCGTTCTTCTGGCAAAGCACCGCGTATACCTTGTCGCCAAAGTGAAGATAAAACAGGCCCTGGCCCCGTACAAAGAAGCGCACTTCGTCTTCACTGTGGGTATGCTCATCAAGAAACTTCTTGCGCGCCACATCCTTGTTCGGATTATCAGCAGTCAGGCTGACCACATCAGCCGTCTGAAAACCGCATTCTGCTTTCAGTTTGGCCACTTCGTCGGCATAGGCGTCAAGAATGTCATCCTGGGTTGCGTCGGCAGGCAGATCACGGGTCGGCCACTGCTCAAAACGCACGCCCTGCTCACCCAGCAATCGCTGGATTTCCGCAGTGCTCTCGGTGACAACGTCCGGCTGGTCGGGCTGTTGTTCATTGTAAATACGCAGTGTGGTCATGATCTCACCTTCATCATTTCAATTTCACAAGCGAACAGGAACTCAAATGCTTCCACATGGCGCAAACAGTCTGCCATGGTCTTTCCCCATGTATAAAGGCCATGCCCGCGGATCAGATAGCCTGGCTGCTCGGGATGTTCTGCAAACCATTGGCGGGTGCGCTCAGACAGCGCACTGATATCCTGGGTATTGTCGAAAATCGGCACCACGAGCGGTGCTTCATGGGTCGTGACCCCGGGGAACGCTTTCTGCAATTCATAGTCCTGCAGTGTCAGTTGCTCCTTGCCCGACAGCATACGGCTCAGCACGGTCGCATTAACAGAGTGCGTATGCAGTACGACACCAACATCCGGGAATTGCTCATATAAAACGGTATGCAACAGGGTTTCTGCTGATGAGCGGGCGTCGCTCTGTACCGGACAGCCTGCATAATCAACCACCATGATATCACCTGCTGCCAACTGACCTTTATGGCGGCCAGACACGGTAATGGCGATATGGTGTTCGTCCAGACGGGCGGAATAGTTGCTACTGGTAGCCGGAGACCACCCGTTGTCATAAAGAAAACGCCCGGCCTCAATCAACGACTGCGCAACAGCGGCATAGCGGGTCACATCAAACATCAAGCCTCCGGCGGCGATCATACGAGAAATCAGATTCGGCTCCGCCAGCTAGGGGCAGCCTGTCGGCCTCTATTATAGAGAGTGTCGCAACTCGCTTCATCCCGCCCCACACAAAAAAACGCCGGAACACGAGGTCCGGCGTTTCGGCTTCAATAACGCGCGTGGCGATTACTCAACTACAGGCTTTCCATCGCTGTCATTCCAGACCTTGCGACCATCCTGATCCATCTTGCCGTTGGTATCCCAGACTTCACGATTCTCGGTCTTACCTTCAAGCTTGCCGTTATCATCCCAGAATTTCCTGTCGCTGCTGCAACCGGCTGCCAGCATGCCCACAAGCGCAATCAACATCAGCTTCTTCATCAAACACTCCTGATCTCGTCATTCAATTCAGTCGTCTATTGCAACACAAAGCCCGGGGAGCACCTATTACAAAGTTGACACATCAGTCACAGACTTATTCAGATTTCGCACCGTAGCGTTCACGGTTGCGCAACTTGTCCTGATCACCTTTACGCAGCATCACATAAACTGCGCCAGTGCCGCCGTGGTGCTTCTGGGCTGAATAAAACGCCATGACATCAGTGAGCTCTGGTAGCCACTTGGCGAGATAACTCTTGAGCTGTGCAATCCCATCAGGATTGCGCTCACCCTTACCGTGTAAAATAAGAACTGATCGCAAGCCATAACGGACGCAGTCGCTGATAAAACCAAATACTTCCCGGCGAGCCTCTTCCACGGTCATTCGGTGAAGATCAAGCCGCGCTTCAATCTGATATTGACCGAGTCGCAGCTTCTTGTAGACACCGTGCTGAATCCCCGGACGCTGATAAGCCAGCACATCATGGCTTTTAAGCGGCTCAACATGCTCAGCAGTCAACGGATTGCGATCTTTAATGGGTGAATCAACGGCCGAGCGCTGACGTTCCAGATGACCCGGAGTCAGCTCACGCGGTACCTGCGTATCGACCTTGTTAGGACGCTTGATACGCTGCACATCGCTCATTTCTTCGAGAAAACTCAGTCTTTCGGCTTTAGTGGTCATGACTTCATCCGGTTCATCTTGTTCAGACATCAGCCAGCCTGATCAAGCGGCGGTCTGCTACTGCAAAAAACTTTACCACCAGAGGGATGAGCACGAAAGTTGAATAGTAGAGATCTGAATACGCCAGCAGCGATCTGGCGACACGATGACGAAGTATCGGAATGAGTGTCGGGATGAAAAGACAAGGCATAAAAAACCCCGGAGGGACCCGGGGTAGCATAAATCGGGAACAACACATTCCCTTAAGCTTTCAGACACCACAGACAGCTGCTTCACAGGAGATCAAGATGAAGCAACTGCATACACCATACGCAATGCATGGCACGCTTTCCGTTGTACATTAGTCTTAACATCACCCCCTTCCCCACAACGCCCTGTCAGCTACACTGGTACGGGAACTGACATCCATTCAGCCTTTTCTGCGCTGATTCCCCAATGAGATGAAATCAATGCCGGCAGACCCACATGAATCGACGAGCCATAACACGCGCTCACTGATGCTGTTTCTTCAGCAGCATGCGCCGTTTAATAACATGGACGACAGTCATCTGGCCCTGTTTGCCGAAAATACTACCCTGCGGTTCTTTGCCGACGGCGATGTCGTGCTGTCACCTGACGATGGCGTGGTAACCGAGTTCAATATCGTCAAACAGGGTCGGATTTGCGGCGAGCGTGAAAACAAGCGTGATGGCCGTACCGAGCGTACCTTCGAGATCAGTCAGGGCGAATGTTTTCCGGTAGCAGCGCTGATCGGCGAGCGCCCTACCCGCACGCTTCACAGGGCAGCCGGCGACACGTTTTGTCTCAGCCTTGATCATGATGCGTTTGTTCATATTTTTGCCGACAGCGAACCCTTTCGTGATTTCTGCCTTCGGGGCGTTAGCAGCCTGCTCGATCAGGTCAATCGTCACGCCCAGTCCAAAGCGCTGGCGTCGATTGGCAACAACCAGTCACTGGATACTCCGCTGGAGCGATACGCCCTTCGCAATCCCATTGTCTGCTCACCCGACGCGCCGATTCGGAAGGTGGTATCGCGTATGCACGAAAACGCGGTCGGCAGCATGGTGATTACTGATGATGAAAGGCGTCCCGTTGGCATCTTCACCCTGCGCGATCTGAGAACCCTCATCGCCGAAGAGCAGGCCGGACTGGACGACTCTGTCGCCAGCGTCATGACACCGAATCCGGCCAGACTGCATTCGTCGGCAGATGCGTTCGAAGCCGCGCTATTGATGGCAGAGCATCACTTTGCCCACGTGTGCGTAGTCGATGACGATGACCGGCTGATTGGCGTTGTATCGGAACGGGACCTGTTCTCCCTGCAACGGGTCGATCTGGTGCACCTGGCCCGAACGATTGGCACTGCAGCGCATCTGCGGACGCTGATCAGCTTGCGAGCAGATGTCGGACGTCTGGTTGAAACCATGCTCGCTCACGGCGCGGCCTCTGACCAGATACTCCGTATCATTACCACACTAAACGACTGCACCGTCAGGCGAGTGCTGGAACTGAACCTCAAAACCCACGATCCCGGCATTTCCTTTACCTGGCTGACATTTGGTAGCGAGGGCCGACAGGAGCAGACCCTTCTGACCGATCAAGACAACGGGATACTGTTTGAAACACCCGACGGCATGACGGCCGATCAGGCACGCGAAAAACTGCTGCCCTTTGCTGGCAAGGTAAACGACGAACTGGCCCAATGCGGATTCACGCTATGCAAAGGCAATATCATGGCGAGCAATCCCAAGCTTTGCCTCAGCATGGAGGAATGGCTGGACTGGTTCAGGCGATTTATTGAATCAGCAACGCCTGAAAACCTGCTGAACTCTTCAATTTTCATGGATATCAGAAGCGTTTTCGGGCCGGACGATGCGGTCGCGACGCTGCAGCAACAGGTACTGGGCTGGACCCGGAAAAACACGTTGTTTCAGAAGATGATGGCCGCCAACGCACTGACCCACAGACCACCGCTCAATATATTCAGGGGATTCATCTACGCAAAGGGCGGCGAAAAGCACATGCTGGACCTTAAAAAGCAGGGATTGACGCCATTCGTAGACTCAGCACGAATATACGCCCTCGCCCACGGGGTTGCGGCCTCCAATACCCTCGAGCGCATTGAGAGACTGACTGAAGCCGGCATCTTCGATCGCAAGGACGCCAGCGCCTGGAAGGAAGCCTATAACCTGATTCAGATGATCAGAATGCGCAGCCACCAGGAACAACTTGCGGCGGGACAAGCGCCGACGAACCGCATAGATCCGGATGACCTGAATCAGCTCGACCGGCGCATCCTGAGAGAGTCTTTCCGTCAGGCCCAGCGCCTGCAGCAAAAACTGGAAGTGTCCTATCAACTCTGAACCGGAAATGGCACGTCATGTTCGACAGCATTAAACACTGGCTTGGTCAGCGCAGCGGCGACACATCGTTTGATCACCTGCCTGTGCCGGAGAAACTGGACGGCCGGCGCCTGGATAGCGTGCGCCTGATCGTGCTTGATCTGGAGACCACCGGACTTAACGTTAACAAGGACGATGTAATTGCGATTGGCGCAATCGGCATTGATAACCTGCGGATCCAGTATCGCGACCAGTTTGATCTGATACTCAGGCGGCCTGAACTGGATATCTCGAAAACTGTACTCATACACGGCATTGGAAACGAGGCACTCGCCAGTGGCCATGAACTTGAGGACACCCTGAAGCGGTTGCTCGCATGGATGCAGGGAAGCGTCATTCTCGCCTTTCATGCCGCATTCGATCAGCGTTTTCTGGAAAAGACACTACGCCAGACATTGGGCTACACGAGAAAGCACGAGTGGCTCGATGTCGCTGAAGTGCTACCCGCCGTTTTCCCTGACGCGCAATTGAAGGACGGGCGCCTGGACAGCTGGATTGAGCACTTCAAGCTGGATATCAGTGAGCGCCATAACGCTGCCGCTGACGCAATGGCGACCGCCGAACTCGCCCTGATCGCTTTCAACCAAGCCGCAAGGAAAAATGTCGTCACTCTCTCTGGGCTCAACGACAAAGTTCGGTATACCCGCCGCCTGAAGCACATCCAGAGTCAGTGATTCCCCTCCCGCCTCGCCGCCTCTCGAAATGCTCCGCACCAGATGCAGCGCTGACATGAGCAAGCTGCTCCATTTACATGAAAATTAGACTATTTGCCAATATCTATAAACGCTTTCCTGCGTAAAGTCTGATAGTGGGTACAGATGAAATACATACATGAATAACAATAGATCTTCTGAGGACTCACCTACCGAAGCTCAAGCTCAAGCTCAAGCTCAATAACAAGAAACCTGGAGCGCTGCTATGTCGCAACATTCTGAAAATGCAGAGAAATACTGGAAGGCGAACCTTCGCCTGATTATCGGAAGCCTGTGTGTCTGGGCCTTCGTCTCTTACGGATGTGGAATACTCTTCCGTCCTCTGTTGTCCGGGATTGCTGTGGGAGGAACCGACCTCGGTTTCTGGTTTGCCCAACAGGGTTCAATCCTGACGTTTATCGTTCTGATCTTCTTCTACGCCTGGAGAATGAACAAACTCGATAAACAATTCGGACTGGACGAGGAGTAAGCCTGATGAGCCAATTTGCTGTTAACCTGATATTTGTCGGCGGCTCGTTCGCCCTCTATATCGCCATTGCTATCTGGGCGAAAGCCGGTAGCACCAAAGACTTCTACGTCGCCGGCGGCGGTGTACACCCTATCACCAACGGCATGGCCATTGGTGCAGACTGGATGTCAGCGGCATCCTTCATCTCCATGGCGGGTCTGATTGCGGCCGGCGGTTACGCCAACTCAACCTTCCTGATGGGCTGGACCGGTGGCTATGTGCTTCTGGCCATGCTGCTTGCACCTTATCTTCGGAAGTTCGGCAAATTCACCGTTCCGGAATTTATCGGTGATCGCTTCTACAGCAAGAACGCGCGCTTTGTCGCCGTTGCCTGCCTTATCGTGGCGTCAGTCACCTACGTTATCGGCCAGATGGCCGGTGCCGGGGTTGCTTTCTCACGCTTTCTTGAAGTCGACAGCACCACCGGCCTGATTATCGCGGCGATTGTTGTCTTCATCTACGCGGTTCTGGGCGGCATGAAAGGCATCACCTACACTCAGGTTGCCCAGTACATTGTGCTGATCATTGCCTACACCATTCCGGCAATTTTCATCTCTCTGCAACTGACCGACACTGCGATTCCGGCCATCGGCCTGTTCTCTACTCACACTGAATCCGGCCTGCCACTGCTGCAGAAACTGGACGAAGTCATTACGGCTCTGGGTTTCCAGGATTACACGGCGGATGTTGATAACAAACTCAACATGGTGCTGTTCACCCTGACTTTGATGATCGGTACTGCCGGTCTGCCTCACGTCATCATCCGCTTCTTCACTGTGCCAAAAGTTGCCGACGCACGCTGGTCAGCAGGCTGGGCGCTGGTATTCATCGCATTGCTGTACCTGACAGCACCGGCTGTTGCTTCAATGGCTCGATTGAACCTGATGACAACCATCTACCCTGATGGTCCAACCAGTCAGCCAATCGAATATGAAGCGCGTCCGGACTGGGTGAAGGCATGGGAAGAAACCGGCCTGATCACGTATGAGGACAAGAACAGCAACGGGCGTATCGAGCTGTACAACGATTCACCAGAGTTTGAACCCACTGCCACCGCTCGTGGCTGGAAAGGCAACGAGCTAGTCGTCAACCGTGACATTCTGGTTCTCGCCAACCCTGAAATCGCCAATCTGCCAAGTTGGGTTATTGGTCTGATCGCAGCGGGCGGCCTTGCGGCGGCGCTATCGACGGCAGCAGGTCTGTTGCTCGCGATATCGTCATCCGTGAGTCACGACCTGATAAAGGGCGCGATAAAACCGGATATCAGTGAGAAAGGCGAGTTGATGGCGGCGCGGATTACCATGTCTGTGGCGATCGTGGTGGCCACCTATCTCGGGGCCAACCCGCCGGGATTCGCGGCTCAGGTTGTGGCACTGGCGTTCGGTATCGCAGCGGCATCGCTCTTCCCTGCCCTGATGATGGGTATTTTCTCCAAGCGTGTGAACAACAAAGGCGCGGTAGCCGGTATGCTGTCAGGCCTGATCTTCACACTGGTCTATATCTTCATCTTCCTGGGCTGGTTCTTCATTCCCGGAACCAACAACCTCGCCAACACACCGGATAACTGGTTGCTTGGCATTTCTCCACTCTCTATCGGTGCGGTCGGTGCGTTGATTAACTTCATCGTTGCCTTCGCAGTCTCTTCAGCTACTGAAGAGCCACCTATCGAGATTCAGGAATTGGTTGAAAGCGTTCGCTACCCACGCGGCGCTGGAAGTGCAAGCAATCACTGATCCATAATGTAGCTCGCGACGGTCTCCGGACTGTTAACAGCGAACTCCGACGGGCTTCCTCATGGGGAAGCCCGTTTTTTTAAGGGAAACAAAATGTTCTGGAATTTTGTCGCAACCGTGTTTTGTGGTTTGGGCGCTGCGGGTATCGCTTTTGGTATTCGGGCCATCACCCGGAAAAAAGCACCCAAGTGGATTATTCCGGTATTTGCCGGGCTGGGGATGATGGGCTTTCTCGTTCAGGGGGAATATACCTGGTTCGACCTCAAACAATCACAGCTGCCTGAAGGCTCGGTCGTCGTTTCCAAGGAAGAGTCACGGATTATCTGGCGGCCCTGGAGTCTTTTTGTGCCGCAGGTAACAAGTTTCACGGTACTTGATACCGACAATATTTCGCAGGAGCCAGGCGATGGCCATGTGGTCAGCTTTTACCTTTATCGTTTCGAAAAATCCTACGTTGATTCCGTTTCAGATAAAGTCTACCTCTTGAACTGCGACAACCTGCAACTGGTGCCTCTGGATGAAAACCGCAAGGCCAGCATGAAGCAACTCCGGCAGCTGTCGAAGGACGATCCGCTTTTGAAAGCGGCCTGTGGCTGAACAACTGAATCCGATAATCACCCTGCGGCATCGCCAGAAGTCTGGTCACGCCGCAATAACATCTGAATCGTGGGAACGCTGTATATGCTGAGTGGCTGGTTACTGGGCCTCATTTCCATCACCTACATATCGTTGCTATTCACGATTGCCTGGGCTGGCGACCGCCACCCCGGGCTCTACCGCAAGCGCATTGCCCGCACGCACATATACGCGCTATCGCTGGCTGTCTATTTTACTTCCTGGACTTTCTACGGTGCGGTAGGACGCGCAACCCAGGAAGGCATCGGGTTTCTTCCGATTTATCTCGGTCCGCTGCTGGTGTTCGTGTTCGGCTCTACGTTGCTCCGTCGCATTATTTACATCAGCAAACGCAATAACAGTACGTCGATTGCCGATTTCATTGCGTCACGCTATGGCAAATCCCAATCATTGGCTGCCATGATCGCGGCTATTGCGCTGATTGGCAGCGTTCCCTATATCGCACTGCAGCTCAAAGCGATCGCAATGGGCTTCAACGTCCTATCGAGCAATGGCGACTCTCATAGTGTGCTTACCCAGGCGGCCTGGGGCGACTCAGCCTGGTATATCACTTTGGTCCTGGCGGTCTTTACTGTTCTGTTTGGCACACGGCATCTGGAGTCAACCGAGCACCATCGCGGCATGATTCAAGCGGTTGCCTTTGAGTCGATCATCAAGCTGGTGGCCTTTGTCGCGGTTGGCCTTTTTGTGGGATACGGCCTCTACGACGGTTTCGGCGATCTGTTCACCCAGATCAGCGATGCCAACCTTATCGGCACACTGACAACCGATAGTTTTAACCCGGTATCCTTCGTCACCCAGACACTGATATCCATGCTCGCCATTATCTGCTTGCCCCGACAGTTCCATGTCACCGTCGTCGAAAATACGGACCATCGGGATCTGGATACCGCACGCTGGGCGATGCCCGCCTATCTGATCATTGCCAGCGCCTTCGTGTTACCTATCGCCGGTGCGGGTCTCCTTGCCGCCAACGCCGGTACAACAAATCCCGACATACTGATCCTCAGCCTGCCGATAGAGGCGGGTCAACAGTGGCTTGCCGTACTGGCGTTCCTGGGCGGCGGATCGGCTGCTGCGGCCATGGTTATTGTCTGCTCGGTCGCTATTGCGACCATGGTCAGCAACGAAATCATCATGCCGGCGCTGTTGAAGTTCTTCCGGCCGAGAATGAATCGGCGCGGCGATCTGAGCTACCTGCTGCTGGTCATTCGTCGGGTAGCCATCTTTGTGGTGTTGATGATTGCCTACGGGTTTTACCGGCTGGCCGGAGCAGACTACAGCCTGACAGCCTTCGGGCTGCTCTCCTTTGCCGCTGCTGCCCAGTTTGGGCCCGCGCTGATTGGCGGTATCGTCTGGCGAAGAGGCAACCATACCGGTGCCGTCTGGGGCCTCGCCGTCGGCTTTCTGCTGTGGTGTTACACACTCGTTATACCGGCGCTCACGTCAACCGGCTGGCTAAGCGATACGCTGATTGAAAGCGGTCTCTGGGGTCTGAGCTGGACACGGCCCACTGCATTGTTTGGACTGGAGCTCGATCAGATCAGTCATGGCATTATCTGGAGCCTTGGCAGCAACATCCTTTTATACATCGTGCTTTCGCTGCTGACGCGTCAACGCGTCCGCGAGAAAATACAGATCGCCTCCTTTTTCCATGATCCCGAACCCAAGGCTGAAACGCCGCACCAGCAGGCCTGGGAAGGCGAAGTCATGACAGCTGACCTGAAAGCGCTTGCTGACAGGTTTATGGGCGACGAGCGTGCAGAGTCGCTTTTCCGCAATTACGAACGTCGCAACGCCATACGCCTGTCACCGCACAAGGCGGCCAGCACTCACCTGATGAAATACGTCGAACGCCAACTGGCCTCCGTCATTGGTGCCTCAACCGCCAGGGTGGTGCTGGAATCGACACTGACTGGCCGGGACATGCAGATCGAGGATGTGGTCAGCATTGTCGATGAAGCGTCTCAGGCAATGACGTTCAGCCGGGAACTGCTCCAGTCAGCCATTGAGAACATCAGTCTGGGTGTTACGGTCGTCAATCGGCAGCAACAGCTTGTAGTGTGGAATCGACGGTATCTGGAAATGTTTACCTACCCCAGAGGCTTTGTCCGGGCCGGGCGGCCATCCAGCGATCTCATCCGTTACAGTATGGTGACCACCAACCTGCCCGCACGAAAGGTCGATGCAATTGTTGATGAGCGTATGCACTGCATGCAGAAGGGCCTGCCCTTTTCAGATGAGCAGCACCGCCCGGATGGCACTGTCCTTCAGTTGGAGGGTAGCCCGATTCCGGGAGGCGGCTACGTCACCACGTTCCAGAACATCACACCCATGCGCCGCACGGAGCAGGCGCTCAAAGAAACCAACATCTACCTGGAGCAGCGGGTCAAGGAACGCACCCAGGAACTTCAGGTTCTGAATGAACAGTTACTGAAAGCCAAATCGGTTGCAGAGCAGGCCAACCAGAGCAAAACCCGCTTTCTGGCATCTGCGAGCCATGACTTGCTGCAACCCCTCAATGCCGCACGACTATTCAGTTCAGCACTTGCCGGCAAGGCGATGGAAGGCGAAACCAAGGTTCTGGTCGACCACATCGACAGCTCTCTCGAAGCGGCTGAAGAGCTCATCAGCACCCTGCTCGACATATCCAAACTGGATGCCGGTGCACTGGAACCCAATCTCTCCAGCTTTCCTGTCAGCGACTTGCTGAAGCATCTGGCAACGGAATTTTCCGCTATTGCACATGACCAGTCACTTGAGCTCAGCATGGTGCCCAGCACAGCCTGGGTGCACACAGATCCTCAGTTGTTACGGCGGGTCATCCAGAACTTTCTCTCCAATGCTATGCGCTATACCCCTACAGGCCGGATACTGCTCGGTTGCAGAAGACTGAAAGGCTATGTGCGTATCGAGGTATGGGACACCGGACCTGGCATTCCACAGGACAAACTGGAGCAGATATTTGAAGAGTTTCGACGGCTCCACCAATCCGGCGACCAGAAAGGGCTTGGCCTTGGCCTGGCAATTGTTGACCGGATCAGCACCATGCTGGGCCACCCGGTACATGTTCGCTCCAAGCAGGGCCAAGGCAGCATGTTCAGTATAACCGTACCAAGTGCGGAACCTATCGCACAGGAGCCTCAGACCGCGGGTAAGGCAGCCTCATCGCGTGGGCTGTCCAACCTGAAAGATCTGTCAGTGCTCTGTATCGATAATGACGAGAATATACTGGACGGCATGATTGCGTTGCTCAACAATTGGGGCTGTACGGTGACGCCCGCGCGCAGTCTCGAAGCGGCTCAGGCGGCACTTTGCGGCACTGTGCCGGACATCATTCTTGCTGACTATCAACTCGATGACGACAAGAACGGTCTTGATGCGATGAATGCGCTCATCAAAGACTTTGGCAAGCCGGTTCCGGGCATTCTGATCACCGGGTATATGGGTGAAGAAGTCAGAGCTGAAACCCTGAAGCTGGGCTATCAGATTCTTTATAAGCCAGTAAAACCGGCAGCTCTGCGGGCGATGGTCAATAAACAGCTCAAACAGAAGCGGTAGCAGCAGAGCCTTTTAACAACGGCTCAATTCAACCGCCACCCACTTGCTCAATTTCGCGAAAGTCATCAGCACAATGACAACAGCTGCCCGAAACAAGAACGCCAAGATTCCGGCTATTGAGAAGCTTCGCTTTCTGATCATCGACGATTTCGAAAGTTTCCGGCTTTCGATGCGCCAGATCCTACGCTCATTGGGGGCCGAGCACATAGAGGTCTGCGGCAACGGCGCCACCGCCCTCCAGCGTTGTACCTACGAGAACTTCGACGTTGTTCTGTGTGACTTCAATCTGGGCACGGGCAAGAACGGCCAGCACGTACTTGAAGAGCTTCGCCATCGCAAATTGATCAAGTGCACATCGCTTTTCATTATGGTCACCGCTGAAACATCCAAGGAAATGGTCATGGGTGCACGGGAACATCAGCCCGACGCCTATCTGAGCAAACCCATTAACCAGGCCATGATGGCTCAACGCATGAGCGCACTGATTTTGCAGCGCACCACTCTCGCGCCGATAAACCGGGAAATTGAACTTGAAAACTTCCCGGCGGCGGTATCACTTTGCGTCCAGATGCTGCCCCAGCAACCCCGTTACAAGACCTGGATACTGAAAACCCTGTCTGATCTCTACTTCCGGATGGGTGATTTCAATCATGCCCGACAGGTTTGCGAAGACGTCTTACAGGTACGGGATATCCCCTGGGCCCGACTGGGGCTTGCCAACACCTACATTGCCGAGCAGCGTTACGATGAGGCCAGTAGCATTCTCCAATCGCTGATTGCCAACCAGCCGGACTATGTTGAAGCCTACGACGCCTTCGCCAGATCACTTGCGGCACAAGGTAAACTTGCTGCAGCGCAACGCATTCTGGAACGCGCCGCTGAACGATCCCCTCACGCTATCTTGCGGCAACAACAACTGGCCAGAATCGCTAGTGACAACCAGGATATCGCAGCCGCATCACAGGCATGGCGACGCACTATCGAGCTTGGAAAGCATTCAATTCATGACAGCGCCACGCATTATCTTGAACTCGCACGATCACTCAGCGAACTCTGTGAAGATGATGAGAGCGAACACGGACAAGCGCTCGCATCAGAGGCCAGCACAACCCTGCTAGCGCTCCAGCGCCGGTTCAAAGAGGATCAGAACGCCTGTACCCGGGCCGCACTTATTCAGGCCAGAGTCCATGCCGGCCAGCAACAAACAGGCGACGCCGAAGCATTGCTTGAAGGTGTGCTCCCGGCAGACCCGGTCAATACGATGGAAACGGATGTCAGCCTTGAGCTCGCGCAAACCCTGTATGCGCTGAAACGAAGTAGCGAAGCCGAAGCTATCCTTGCAGAGTTGGCGCAACGGCATACAGATGAGCCGGACATTCAGCACAAAATTGAAGCGTTACTGGATGAACCCGTCAGCTTCAAGAAAAAAATGTCAGCGAGACAGCTCAACAAGCAGGGTATCGCCGCATTCGAGCAGGACAACCCTGAAGCTGCGGCAAAAGCGTTTCGTGAGGCCCTCACGTTTGTGCCGAACCACGCCGCCCTTAATCTCAATCTGATTCAGGTTCGCCTGAGTCAAGGCGCGGGGAAACCGGGCACCAAGGAATGGATTCAAGAGTGCAAAGGCTGCATCGAGGCGCTCAACTCCCTTCCTGATGGTCACCGGCAGTATAAGCGCTTCAGGACATTGAAGGCGAAAGTTGAGGCGCTATCTGATGACTCATGACGAATCAGAGCACAACGAACCAGAGGACAAAAAAGTGCCATCACGTTCGCCAACCGGATCAGCTGCTCGCGCGTCCACTGATGCCGCAACCAGGATTGATTTTTCAATGATTCTGGCATCAGCCGTTCATGACATGAAAAACTCGCTCGGCATGCTACTCCACACTATGGATGAACTGGGCGCCGAGCTATCTGATGAGGTAAGGGAGTCAAAGAAGTTTAATACGTTGCGCTATGAAACTGAGCGGGTTCATGGGGACCTGCTGCAGCTCCTCGGTTTATACCGGATCGATGTTGAATCGCTAACTGCGAATATCGAAGAGCATTTTGTTCCCGATTTTCTCGAATCCCAGGTCGCGCGCCACGTTCCGTTGCTGGATGGACACAACATCACCCATCAAATTAGCACTGAAGACATTAATGGCTTTTTCGATGCTGACCTGGTGGCTGGTGTACTGAACAATATCCTGAATAACGCCATACGCTATACCAAAACACACGTTGAGATCGAAGCTCGACAACAAGACGATTTTTTGGTGCTCAGCGTCGCTGACGACGGCGAGGGCTACCCTGCGCAAATGCTCGATAATCAGCCGACCCACCCCGGAACAATGAATTTTTCGACGGGCAGCACGCAGCTTGGACTTTACTTCGCATCGGCTGTTGCACGCCTGCATGAAAATGCAGGCAATGCCGGACGCATATGTTTATACAACGGTGGTCGATTAAACGGTGGCGTTTTTGAGATCTGGCTACCTTAAGAGCCTTGCGTCCAGCCAGGTTCGCCGCTAACGTTTGCGAACTCCACGGATATAGTCCGCTTTTTCTCGTTAAAGCGGTCGGAGACTAAAACTACAAGGAGACCGCCATGTCACGCGGCCAGGCACTCATCATCGATGATTCTTCAACGGCGCGTATTATTCTTTCGAGGCTGCTGCAGAAAGCAGACCTTCGCACACGCGGTGCAGCCTCGGCAGAAGAAGGCTTCAAATTACTACAGGTTGAAACGTTCGACCTGATATTCCTCGATCACCTGCTTCCCGGCATTAACGGTTTCGAAGCGCTGGATCTCATCAAGAAGAACCCCGATACCGCCGATATTCCGGTCTTCATGTACACCTCCCAAAATGCCGAACGCTATCTCGAAGATGCCAGGGCTCACGGAGCAGCCGGCGTTATCAGCAAGCAGATCGATCGGGATCAACTGCTGGCCACCATCGAATCAATCCTGGCCGGTGAAAGGGAGACCAACAGAAACGAGGAAGACTCTGCCGTCCTCCTTAATGAAGCGGCTGACACCGTCCTCAGTCGCCGCCTGACAGGTAGACTCTCTACCCTCGAAATCGCCTACGAAGACACTCACGACGAGCTACACCAGCTCAAAACCATGATCGCCGGGCTTCAGGTTCGACAGGCAGAAATGATCGATCGTCGCTACCGCCGCATGCGCACCCTTTGGCTCATTACGCTCTCTATCCTGATCGTGATGTCGCTCATTTTTACCATCGAGATAGTCCAGCTCGAGCGCGTGCTGGGCACCATTAACCAGCAGTTTGGTGTGGTGAGAGAGATGGTAAGTCACCTGGTGGAACTGACAGGAGTTAACCCAGGAGGCGGATAGAGCCAGTTCGAGCAGATAAGCTGACAATGAAAAACGGCCTCGGCGGGTCACCTGCCGGGGCCATTTCATTTGGAGTCTTGCTTTCACAAGCGCTTTTATTCCGCCCAATAAAAAACCCCAGACACATCGCTGTGCTGGGGTTTTCAGTATTAGGAGCCTGACGATGACCTACTCTCGCATGAGCAAAAGCCACACTACCATCGGCGCTGATTCGTTTCACTGCTGAGTTCGGGATGGGATCAGG
>JANZNS010000006.1 GCA_025153445.1 Marinobacter sp. BGYM27
TGCCGAAATATCCCAGTCAGCGCCCACACAAATTACTTGGTCAACTTTTTAAAGAGCGGGGCGTGTAGCCCTGTTGAGAGCGCGTATTCTACAGCGATCCTCAACCTTGTCAACCACTAATTTAGAACTTTTAAATCTCTCTAAACCTTGTGGTTGCGCACTCTTGAGCGATGCTGCGTTTCCGCTTTATCCCTCAGAAGTGGGGCGCATTTTACAGCCCACGCTGGCGCTGTAAAGCCTTTTTTTGCAATGTTTCGGTTTTCCGAAACAACTTGCTCACTAAGCAAACAGTCACCTGATAAACGGCGCCAGTTTTGCTCACATTTCATTCAAATCCACGACTGGTAGCGAATTAAAAACTGCACGTTCAACGAATCAACTTGCTACCGAACCCGTCACCCAGCCAACTATATAAAGTCGATATACAAAAAAGGGCGGCGCCGCAGCACCACCCTTTTCGAAAATCAGGACAAACAGCCTGAACTTACGCTTTCTCCGCCTCCTTTGGCGCCCTCATTTTTCTGAACAAGGCACGCAGCGGACCAGACGTGGCGTAGGCAAGGAAACCAGCAAAGAGCACCGTCCCCGGATCGAGCGCGATTACAACAAAGACCAGAACCACAACAAGAATCGCCGCAAACGGCACTTTGCCACGGAGATCGAGATCCTTAAAGCTTCTATATAGAACGTTGCTCACCATCAAAACGCCAGTGCCAGCCACAACCAACACCGTCATCAGGGTAAGCCAACCCTCCCGTTCGAAGCCACTGAAGCACCACACCAATCCTGCCACAACAGCTGCCGCTGCCGGGCTCGGAAGGCCGACGAAGTACTTTTTATCTACAGAACCTATTTGGGTATTGAATCGGGCAAGCCTGAGCGCCGCGCCCGCAAGATAGATGAACGTGATAGCCCAGCCGAATTTCCCAAGCCCGTTAAGCGACCAGAAAAAAGCAACCAGCCCCGGCGCAACGCCGAACGCTACCATATCAGCAAGACTGTCATACTCCTCACCGAACTTGCTCTGGGTATTTGTCATCCGTGCAACGCGACCATCCAGACCATCGAGGATCATCGAGACGAAAATTGCGATAGCCGCTTTCTCGAACATACCGTTGGCAGCCGAAACCATCGCAAAGAAACCCGAAAACAATGATGCGGTTGTCAGCAAGTTCGGTAGAAGATAGATTCCCTTGCGGCGCACGCGAGCACCTTCAACAACCTCTTCTTCTACTACCTCGCCTTTTGCGAGCTCTTCCTCGTGCGACAATTGCGACTCGTCAGCATCTTTGTTTGAACTATTAGAAGTCATTCCATCCGTACCTCAGAAACATGCATTTGGCAGTATAGCCGATAATCCACCCCGCCCGAGAATTCGGCGGGTTGCACATTTTTCATTTTCCAAACGCAAAGCGCGGCCCCTGGAGGCCGCGCTTTGGCTAAACTAACTTAATATTAGTTCTTATCTTTATCTACAATCTTGTTCGCAGCAATCCACGGCATCATGGAGCGAAGCTTTTCGCCCACCTGCTCGATCGGGTGCGCAGCGTTCTGACGACGACGTGCTGTCATGGACGGGTAGTTTGCCGCACCTTCCTGAATAAACATCTTCGCGTACTCGCCACTCTGGATGCGTTTCAGTGCATTGCGCATTGCGGCACGCGATTCGTCATTGATCACCTCAGGCCCGGTAACATACTCACCGTATTCCGCATTATTGGAGATCGAATAGTTCATGTTCGCGATACCGCCCTCGTACATGAGGTCAACGATCAATTTAAGCTCGTGCAAACACTCAAAGTAAGCCATCTCTGGCGCATAGCCTGCGTCGGTCAGTGTTTCGAATGCCGCTTTGACCAGCTCAACCGTGCCGCCACAAAGAACCGCTTGCTCACCGAACAGATCTGTTTCGGTTTCATCCTTGAAGGTTGTTTCGATGATACCGGTACGACCACCACCAATTGCACTGGCGTAGGACAGTGCAATGTTCTTCGCATTACCTGATGCATCCTGGTGAACTGCAACAAGATCAGGAATACCGCCGCCACGGGTAAATTCGGTACGCACGGTATGGCCTGGCGCCTTGGGTGCAATCATGACTACGTCCAGGTCTTTGCGAGCAACGATCTGGTTGTAATGAACAGCGAAGCCATGGGCAAACGCAAGAACAGCACCTTTTTTGAGGTTCGGCTCAATTTCGTTCTCGTAGATGACCTTCTGGTTTTCGTCTGGCGCCAGCAGCATCACAACATCAGCTTCTTTTGCAGCCTCTACAACACTTTTAACGGTCAGTCCTGCGCCCTGTGCTTTTGCCGCTGAAGACGAACCTTCACGCAGAGCAACAACAACATCGACACCCGATTCTTTAAGGTTGTTGGCATGTGCGTGCCCCTGGGAGCCGTAGCCGACAATGGCGACCTTCTTGCCCTGAATGATAGAAAGATCGCAATCTTTGTCGTAATAAACCTGCATAACATTCCCCTGTTTCTTTTCGGCCACTCGCGGCCGCGATTCAATTAATGATGTTTTTTCAGAGACTCAAAACTTTTTCGCCACGGGCGATACCGGATACACCTGAACGAACGACTTCCAGAACGCCAGTAGAACCTACGGCCTGAATGAAGGCATCCAGCTTGTCGCTATCGCCAGTCAACTGAACGGTATAAATGGTGCTGGTGACGTCGACGATCTGCCCACGAAAGATGTCCACAGTGCGCTTGATTTCGGCGCGCTGAGAGCCACTTGCCTTGAGCTTGATCAGCATCAGCTCACGCTCAATGTGAGAACCTTCAGTAAGATCGACGAGCTTGACCACTTCAATCAGCTTGTTGAGCTGCTTGGTGATCTGCTCGATGACCCGGTCCGAGCCTGTCGTGGTGACCGTCAGTCGCGACAAGGTATCGTCTTCAGTCGGTGCAACCGTGAGCGTTTCAATGTTGTAATTGCGCTGGGAGAACAGTCCAACCACTCTCGACAACGCACCCGGCTCGTTTTCAAGCAATACAGAAATGATACGACGCATGATGATCAAACCCTCTCCGTCTTGCTCAACCACATATCCTTCATTGAGCCACGCGCTACCTGCATCGGGTAAACGTGCTCGGAAGGGTCGACATAAATATCCAGGAAAACCAACTTGTCCTTCATGGCAAAAGCTTCTTTCAGCTTCGGCTCAAGGTCTTCCTTCTTATCTATGCGGATACCCACGTGCCCATAGGCTTCTGCCAGCTTAATAAAATCAGGCAGGGATCCCATATAGGACTGAGAGTGGCGGGATTCGTAGTTCATATCCTGCCATTGCTTGACCATACCCAGCGCCTGATTATTCAGATTAACGATCTTGACCGGCAAGTCGTACTGCTTGCAGGTAGACAATTCCTGAATATTCATCTGGATACTGCCTTCCCCGGTGACGCAAACAACATCGCTATCCGGATAGTTGAGCTTGACCCCCATGGCAGCCGGCAGACCAAACCCCATCGTGCCGAGGCCACCGGAGTTGATCCAGCGGTTTGGCTTGTCGAACTTGTAATACTGCGCTGCAAACATCTGGTGCTGGCCGACGTCCGAAGTCACATAGGCATCGCCCTTGGTGATACGCCAGATGGCCTCGATCACTTCCTGCGGCTTGATGTAGGTATCACTGGTTTCATAACGCATGCCATGAAACGCGCGCCATTCATCCAGCTGCTTCCACCAGGCTTTTAGCGCCTCGGGATCCGGCTTTTCCTTGCTCTCTTTGACCAGAGAAATCATTTCCTTCAGCACCGCATCGACAGGACCGACGATCGGCACGTCTGCTTCAATAGTCTTCGAAATAGAGGCCGGGTCGATATCAATGTGAACGATACGCGCGCCGGGACAGAACTTCTCGGTCGCGTTGGTCACACGGTCATCAAAGCGGGCGCCGACGGCAAGCACCAGATCCGAATGGTGCATGGCCATGTTCGACTCATAGGTGCCGTGCATACCCAGCCAACCCAGTGACTGCTTATCGGATGCAGGAAAGCCCCCAATACCCATCAGCGTGTTGGTGACCGGATAACCGAGCATATGCGCCAACTCAGTCAGCTGCTTTGACGCCTTGCCGAGCACCACACCGCCACCGGCGTAGATGATCGGCCGCTTGGCAGCCATCAGCATCTCGACCGATTTACGGATTTGACCAGCGTGCCCCCTGATAGCCGGGTTGTAGGAACGCAGCTTCACTTTTTTCGGGAAGGCGTACTCGTAACGCTCGTTCGGCGTTGTCATATCTTTGGGAATATCCACCACAACCGGCCCGGGACGCCCGGTGGCTGCGATGTAATACGCCTTGCGAATGACTTCCGGTATTTCCGAGGGGTGACGCACGGACATGTTGTGCTTCACCACGGGGCGGGAAACACCAATCATATCCGTTTCCTGGAATGCATCTTCACCAATCAGTGTTGATGCAACCTGGCCGCACAGGATGACCATTGGAATGGAATCCATGAAAGCCGTCGCAATACCGGTGATGGTATTGGTTGCACCCGGGCCGGAAGTGACCAGCACGGTGCCCGGTATCCCGGAGGCACGCGCGTAGCCATCCGCCATGTGAACGGCGGCCTGCTCGTGACGCACGAGAATATGCTTTACCTTGTCCTGCCTGAACAGGGCATCATAAATATGCAGTGCTGCGCCACCTGGATAACCATAGATGTACTCGACTCCTTCATCTTGCAAGGAACGAATCAGCATGTCTGCGCCAGACAATAACTCCACTATCTCTACCCTCTTTATAGAGTGAATGTGCCGGACATAAGCCGGTTGCCTGGGGATCCGGTACAGCGCTTCTTTTGGAAGTCGGACCGGATAATCCGCCACACTTGATGACGCAGAGGTTGTCTCTTGGCCAACCGAACCTCCTGAGGGTGCCGGAGGACGGCCAATCAACGGGCTCAAAGAGCCCATGTCGCGCGGAATGCGCGAAACGTTCAGTGTGGTATTCAACGGGGATACTGCACGGGATTGCCTGCCGTATTAACCCCTGTGTTCAGGCAATCGCCAATTGTGACAGCGGGAACCGCGCTGTCAATAGGTGCTGGCGTGTCCTGAGGCATGTCTGGCAACACGCCGGATGCACAATAAAACAAAACAGGCGTTAGCCACCGCACATTTTTCCACTAACATTGAGCATGTTGCGCTTGTACATGGCAAAATCAGATCTTTGGAAAGCGCCTGTTTATAAACTGTAAAATCAAAGGCCAGCAGAATAATAACCTGATAACCCGCTCTGGCAGATCTTACTGACAAGAGTCGTTACGATATGAGCCGTACTGATATGAAAGTTTTAGGATGGGTATTTGTCGCCTTGATGTCCGCCGCTACGCTGCAAGTGAACGCTGCGACTGTCTACAAGTGGACCGACGAGAAGGGGGTGATACATTTCGGTGACAAACAACCGGTAGGTCAGAAAAGCGAAAGCGTCGATGTTCGCTCGGGCACTTCCCGCAGCAATTCAAATGACGACCGCCCTTCTCCTCAGGAACAACTGAAAAACCTTGAAGCCAATCAGGAGAAGTCAGAGGAAGCAGCTGCTGTCACACGCAAAGAAGAAGCAGCGCAAAAACAACGCGCCAAAAACTGCGAGATCGCAAAAAAGAATCTTGAGACGATGACCAACAATGCCCGGATCAAGGTTGAGGAAAACGGCGAGCAGCGATACCTGACGCCCCAGGAAATTGAAGAGAAGCGCAACGAATTTAATGCGATAGTGGAGAAGGACTGCGCAGAGCAGAAGTAAGCAGATCCCACCAGAACAACGTCGCCAGTTACGCAAAAGGGACCCGAACGGGTCCCTTTTTTATATTACTTACCTTAATCGCACAGTGCGTCTTTTATCCCTTGGTGAACACAAGGGTACCGTCATCGACATCCCCCCTGATCCGGTCGCCTGATGCAAACTCACCCTGCAACAACTGCTGCGCCAGAGGGTTCTCGATCAGACGCTGGATAGCGCGTTTGAGCGGCCGGGCTCCATAGACCGGGTCGTAGCCCACTTCGCCTAGCAAGGCCATCGCCGCGTCGCTCAGTTCCAAGGCAATATCCTGCTCTTTCAAACGTTTGCCAAGAGAACCGATCTGAACGCTGGCAATCCCCTGTATCTGATCTTTTGCCAAGGGGTGGAACACCACCACTTCATCGACACGGTTAATAAACTCCGGCCTGAAGTGAGTACCCACTACCTCCATAACAGCTGTTTTCATGGCCTCATACTCATCCTTACCCGCCATGGTCTGGATGACATCGGAGCCAAGGTTGGATGTCATCACAATCACGGTGTTGCGAAAATCGACCGTGCGCCCCTGACCATCAGTCAGTCGACCGTCATCCAACACCTGCAACAAAATATTGAAAACATCAGGGTGCGCTTTCTCTATTTCGTCCAGTAGCAGCACCGAGTAGGGGCGCCGACGAACGGCTTCTGTGAGATAACCGCCCTCCTCGTACCCCACGTAGCCCGGAGGCGCGCCAATCAGACGGGCCACCGAATGCTTCTCCATAAATTCCGACATGTCGATGCGGACCATTGCCTCTTCGGTATCGAAAAGGAACGATGCCAACGCCTTACAGAGCTCAGTTTTACCTACGCCGGTCGGCCCAAGAAACAGAAACGACCCGTTTGGTCGGTTCGGATCGGCCAATCCGGCACGGGAACGGCGCACCGCATTGGCAACCGCCTCGACCGCTTCATTCTGGCCGATGACACGCTGATGCAACGCATCTTCCATGCGCAACAACTTGTCTCGCTCACCCTCAAGCATTTTGGAAACCGGGATCCCTGTCCACTTCGATACTGTTTCCGCGATTTCCTCTTCGGTGACGCGATTGCGCAGCAGCGTCATCTCCATCATTTCGGCCTGGCTGGCCATATCCAACTGGCGCTCCAGCTCAGGAATGCGGCCGTACTGGAGTTCTGACATTTTGCCGAGATCACCTGAGCGACGTGCATTTTCCAGATCGATCCTGGCCTGCTCCAACTGACTCTTGATCTTCTGGGAGCCATGCAGCGCCGCTTTCTCGGTATTCCAGATTTCTTCCAGATCCGCAAACTCGCGCTCAACACCATTGATAACCGTCTTGAGCTCATCCAGACGCTTGCGGGACGGTTCGTCAGTTTCCTTTTTCAGCGCCTCGCGTTCGATTTTCAGTTGAATCAGACGGCGCTCGAGGCGGTCCAGCGCTTCTGGCTTGGAATCCATCTCCATCCGGATCTGACTGGCCGCTTCATCGATCAGATCGATAGCCTTGTCGGGGAGTTGCCGGTCGGCGATATAGCGATGTGACAGTTTGGCCGCAGCAATAATGGCGCCGTCGGTCACCTCTACCCCGTGATGCACTTCATAACGCTCTTTCAGCCCTCGCAGAATCGCGATGGTGTCTTCTTCACCCGGCTCGGTCACCAGCACCTTCTGAAAACGGCGTTCCAGGGCAGCATCTTTCTCGATATAGGTCCGGTATTCGTCAAGCGTGGTGGCACCTACGCAATGCAACTCCCCCCGCGCCAACGCAGGTTTGAGCATGTTGCCAGCATCCATTGAGCCTTCGGCCTTGCCCGCTCCAACCATGGTGTGCAATTCGTCGATAAACAGAATGATCTGCCCTTCCTGCTTGGAAAGCTCATTGAGCACCGCCTTGAGCCTCTCTTCAAACTCACCACGGAATTTTGCGCCTGCAATCAGTGAGCCCATATCCAGCGACAGCACCTTTTTGCTTTTCAGCCCATCAGGCACTTCACCATCAACGATACGTTGCGCCAGCCCCTCAACAATGGCGGTTTTACCCACACCAGGCTCACCAATCAGTACCGGGTTGTTCTTGCGACGGCGCTGCAAAACCTGAATAGTCCTGCGTATCTCGTCATCCCTGCCGATTACAGGATCGAGTTTGCCTGCCTCTGCCCGCTCAGTCAGATCGATCGTGTATTTCGACAGCGCCTGACGGTTTTCTTCGGCCGAGGGGTCGTTCACACTTTCCCCACCTCTTGCATCATCAATGGCCTTTTCCAGCGCTTTTCGATCAAGGTTATGCTCTCGCAAAACCCGTCCCAACGTTCCCCGATCCTCCAGAGCCGCCAGCAGCACCAGCTCACTGGAAATAAACTGATCTTTGCGCTGCTGCGCCAGCTTGTCTGCGATATTGAAGAGGCGACCAAGATCATTGGACATCGCCACATCACCTGCAGAGCCCTGCACTTCTGGCAGGTTTTCAATTTCACGACTAATGGCCTGCCTGATTCGGGCTGGATCGGCGCCGGCCTGCTTCAGCAGCGGGACCAATGCACCGCCCTGCTGATCGAGCATGGCCTGCATCAGGTGCACAGGTTCTATAAAATTGCTGTCCTTGCCGACCGCGATTGATTGGGCATCAGACAGAGCCGTCTGCAAGCGGCTGGTTAACTTGTCAATTCGCATATTGAATCCTCGATTCCAGGTCTGCGCGCCGGAAAGGAACTACCCGATAACCCGGGAACATCGGCGCTTTGCTATGACAATAGATGTAGGGCCATGCAGACGGAGTTCAAGCGCATCGCCGAAAATTTGATCAACAAAAGATGAAGGAGACTGGCCGGGAATTACCCAAGCCAGATCAGGCTGGCCATGCGACCGGTCTGGCCGTCACGGCGGTAGGAATAGAATCGTTGTCTGTCCGAGTAGGTGCACTCGCCGCCGCCGTAGACTCCGGCGATACCCGCCGCGCTCAGCCGCATCCGGGCAAGCTGGTAAAGATCGGCAAAATAATGGTCGGGATTCAGGGAGGAGACCGCAAAAGCGGCATCAAGCACGGGATCAATGTCAACAAACGCCTGCCGCACTTCCGGCCCCACCTCAAATGCAGCCGGGCCGATTGCAGGCCCCAACCAAGCGATGACGTCTTGTGCATTCGCGAACTGGGCGAGCGCCTGCTCCAGCACGCCACCAGCAAGCCCCCGCCAGCCCGCATGGGCTGCCGCGACCTGCTCGCCTGACAGGTCCGAGAACAGAACCGGCAGACAATCAGCAGTCAGAATACTGCATACGTTGCCTGCTTGCCGGGTAACACTGGCATCTGCCGTGATGCCCGATTGCCCGGGCAACGACGCCACGTCACATCCATGAACCTGCGATACCCAGCCGAATGCACGTGCCGGCAACGCCAGGGCTTCAGCCAGCAAGGCGCGGTTGGCACTGACAGCCGAATCGGCATCACCGACATGATCACCCAGATTGAAACTGTCATAAGGTGCAACGCTGCTGCCACCTGATCGGGTGGTGATCGCCGTCCTGACCCGCGGGTGAGCGGGCCATTCAGCCTGCAGCAAAGGCAGCATCACTGTGCGTCCATTTCCTGTGCGTGGTGACGCAGTGCGAGAATCAGATGCTGAAGGTCTTCTGGCATCGGGGCCTCCCAACTCATCTCTTCGCCGGTTGCCGGGTGCGTCAGCGTCAGACGTCGGGCGTGCAGAGCCTGACGATGGAACTGGCGCAACTCCTCCTTCAGTTCGGGTGTACAACCTGGCGGTAAACGCATACGACCACCATAAACCGGGTCGCCCACAAGTGCGTGACGGATATGCGTCATATGGACGCGAATCTGGTGAGTCCGTCCACTTTCAAGGGTGCACCGCACGTGCGTGTGGGCGGGGAAACGCTCGACCAGGCGATAGTGCGTAACAGCCGGCTTACCGTCGGATGTCACTGCCATTTTCTTGCGCTGATTGGGGTGGCGACCGATTTTCTCATCGACTACTCCGCCGCCGGTGATCGTTCCCTGGATGACCGCGTCGTATTCCCGCCCCATCGTGCGGGTCTGAAGTTGATCTACGAGGGAGGTGTGGGCAATCAAACTGCGGGCGACGACCATCAAACCGGTCGTATCCTTATCCAACCGATGGACAATCCCTCCGCGCGGCAGGTTCTCGACTTCAGGCGCGTGGTGCAGCATGGCGTTGACCAGTGTGCCCGCGGCATGGCCGGCTGCCGGGTGCACAACCAGTCCCGCCGGTTTATTGATCACCATGATGTGGTCATCTTCATAAACGATATCGAGTGAGATCGGCTCAGCCGTCCACTCGATCTGGACTTCAGGCTCGGCATCGACGGCGATACGATCTCCCAGCATGACTTTGTCACGCGGCTTTCGCTGCTCACCGTTCACCGTCAGGTTGCCCTGCTTGATCCAGTTCTGGATGCGGGAGCGCGAATGCTCAGGCATGAGCTCGGCAGCAGCCTGGTCCAGACGCCGGTCGCTTAGCCCTGCGGGCACTTCAAATTCACCGTGAATACGGTCTTCCGCTGTCATTCGTTCCCCTGAATTTTACGTAATGCATGAATGAGACCTGCACAATACACGACTAGGTCGTTACAATGACCATCGCTCAGTCATTATACGGGATTCAGGCATGAGATCAGTGTTTCACTTACTGCTGCTATCAGCATTATTCGTTGTGGCCGGCTGCGCCTCAAAACCCGAGGAAGTGCTTTCCGAAGAAGCCTACTACGAGCAGGCTCACAGCGCGATGGAGTCCGGCAATTTCAATGAGGCCGAAACCAACCTTGAAGCGCTGGAAACCTATTATCCGTTTGGTCGCTACGCGGAACAGGCCCAACTCGACCTGATCTATTCCCGCTACCAGAACCTTGATCTGGAAGGCGCACGGGCGGCGGCTGATCGTTTTCTGCGACTGAACCCCCAAAGCGAACACGCCGATTACGCCATGTATATGCGCGGCATCGCTTCCTACAATCTGGATATCAGTCTTGCGAGCAAGTTCTTCCCGATTGATACCACCGAGCGCGACCCGGGCGAACAGCGCCAGGCCTTCCGGGACTTTTCCGCGCTACTCGATCGCTACCCCGCCAGCGAGTATGCTCCCGACGCCCGCCAGAGAATGATCGCCATCCGCAACCGGCTTGCGGCGCTGGAACTGCACGCAGCCCGCTATTACATCAAGCGCCAGGCCTATGCTGCAGCCAACAACCGTGCCCGCCATGTGGTTGAGAACTTCCCCAACACCCCAGCGGTGGAAGAGGCGCTGATTATTCTGGCGGATACCTACAAATTTCTGGACCTGAACAAGGCCGCAAACGATGCTATTGCATTGCTGGCAATCAACTACCCGCAAAGTAAAGCCTTCGACGACAACATGAAGTACGTGCCAAGCTCGATCAAACGGGAAGAGCGCTCCATAAAAAGCGTTATTACCTTCGGCCTGATGGGGGACGAGTAACGCCCCCTCGCCCCTGCCAACGGCACTCCTGACTGGAAGCCGGGATTTATTTCCCTGGCTTCCAGCCATTCGTGATCGGATAACGACGATCCTTGCCAAAGCCCCGCTCTGAGATTCTTACACCTATCGGTGCCTGACGACGCTTGTATTCATTAATGTCCACCAGGCGAACAACCCGCTCGACATCTTCACGGACAAACCCTTCAGCGATAATCGCCTCAACGCTTAAATCGCGCTCGATATAAGCATGCAGGATCTGATCCAGCACATCGTATCCCGGCAGGCTGTCTTCATCTTTCTGGTCTGGTGCCAGCTCAGCCGAGGGTGGTCGTGTAATAACCCGCTCCGGAATCACCTCCGAACGCGTGTTGCGGTGCCATGCAAGACGAAACACCAACGTTTTAGGGACATCTTTAAGCACATCAAAGCCACCCGCCATGTCGCCATACAGCGTTGAATAGCCCACCGACATCTCACTTTTGTTACCTGTCGTCAGCACCAACGAACCGAACTTGTTCGACAGTGACATGAGCAACACGCCGCGAAGCCTGGCCTGCAGATTCTCTTCGGTCGTATCAGGTTGCGTGCCTTCAAATGGCGCGCTGAGTGTTTCCATAAATGCTTCGTACATGGGCTCGATCGAGAATACGTCGTATTGCACGCCCATGGCTTTGGCCTGCGCAGCGGCGTCCTCAATGCTCATTTCAGCGGTATAGCGAAACGGCATCATCACAGCGCGCACCCGGTCAGGGCCCAGCGCATCGGCCGCTACCGCAAGCGTGACGGCCGAATCGATACCACCGGACAGCCCCAGCACCACGGATTTAAATCCGTTTTTATTAACATAATCGCGCACTCCCAACACCAGGGCATCGTACACATTCTGTTCCAGCGAAGGCTCAGAAATAGCGGGTTGAGGTACCGGCTGGCAATGTTCATCGGCCAGAAACTCGACCGGGAAGAGCCCCTCGGCAAATTGCGGCACTTCAACAGAAAGGGCCCCGGACCGATCGAACACCATGGAACCGCCATCAAACACCAACTCGTCCTGCCCGCCAACGAGATTGACGTAGACGATGCTCACCTGATTATCCCGGGCACGCCGCTCCAGAAGTGCTTTCCTCCGCCCCTGCTTGCCGCTGTCATACGGCGATGCATTAAGATTGAGCACTAGTTTCGCCCCGGCCTGTGCGGCCTGCTCGACCGGACCGTCATTCCAGATGTCCTCACAGACCGTCAAGCCTACCGGCACGCCTTGAATCATGACCACGCAAGGCTCTTTACCCTCGGCAAAGTAGCGTTTTTCGTCAAACACCTGGAAGTTTGGCAACTGCTGTTTGCAGTATGTGGCCAGTACCTTGCCTGCCTCGATCACAACGGCCGCGTTATACAACAGGCCCTGCTTGCGCACTGGCGCACCTACTACCAATGTTGCCGGAAGATGGGCGCTGGCGAGCAGATTGAACGCATCCTCCAGTCGTGCATCAAGACTAGGGCGAAGCAATAAATCTTCCGGCGGATAGCCGGTAAGGCACAGCTCCGGAAAAACAACGATATCAGCGCCCTGATCGGCAATCGCCTTTTTCGCGGCTGCCAGTACGCGCTCGGCATTACCCGGAAGATCGCCCACCATAAAATCGATTTGCGCCATGGTGATCGTCAGCCGCTTTTGCGACGTCGGGTCGATCTGATCCTGCATTATTTCACTCTCCTGTCCTGGCCCGGGTCTGCGAACGGGCCGTCATTCTCACGATGCAACGCGCAAATGGTCGCGCTCTGAACTGTCCAATTGCGGGCTCAAACCGCTATTATACCTACCACAGCAGTACAACGCCCGACCGTCTCCGGGCATTGGCTTCCTACTTTCGGACGGATATGAGCATTTCATGACCACCGACAGCGTTAACCGTACCAGTCCCGACAACCTCGACGACCTGCAGAGCCCCCGGGCCCGCCTTTTCAGGATCTATAACTATTATCGGGTCGTCATCAGCCTGATTCTTACTGCGTTGCTATTTGTTGATCCCGAAACACTCGACAACAAATTCCGGATGACCGAAGCCTACGAGGTCACCACACTATCCTATCTGGGGATCAATCTGTTTCTGGCGCTGGTCATGATGGCCGGCGCCAAGCCTAACCAGCGGCATATCACGCTGTCGATACTGATCGACATCATCGTGCTTCACAGCTTGCTGATTTCGAGCGTGGGTATGACAGGCGGCCTGGCAAATCTGGTCATCGTCTCCGTTGCGGCCGGCAACATTCTCACACCCAGCCGCATGGGCCTGTTTTACGCGGCGCTGGCCGCGATTGGCTCATTAGGCGTGTCCATATGGTCGGTACTGACGTTAAACGCAGATGCCGATGAGATTGTCCGCGCCGGTTCTCTCGGAATTCTCTATTTCGCGGCTGCCTTTATTCTGCAGAGCGTTACGCGCCGCATGCTGCACAGCGAAGAGCTCGCCACATCACGCGCACGCAGCCTGCTGGAGTTGGAGCAGATCAACCAACAGATTATCCAGCGGATGCGCACCGGTATTGTCGTCACCGACCGATTCGGCGACGTCAGACTTGGCAACGCCGCGGCCCATGAACTGCTGTTTGGCGAGCGGGATCAGGCATCCGCCATGCAGCAACTCCCCCCTCAACTCCGCCAGCGCCTTGATCAATGGATAGAGCGGCCCGGCATGCGAACTGAGCCTTTTCAGGCCAAGCCGGTCGCCCCAATGCTGCAGGCCAACTTCACGCGTTTGCATCAGGAGCGCGGCGATCAGATCCTGATTTTCATTGAGGACATGAGCAAGGTAACGCTGCAGGCGCAGCAGATGAAACTGGCGTCACTGGGCCGGTTAACGGCTGGCATAGCACACGAGATCCGAAACCCCCTGGGCGCTATCAGCCACGCCGCGCAACTGCTGAATGAATCGACGACCTATGATGCAGGTGATCGCAAGATGGTCGACATCATCCAACGTCACTCCCAGCGCGTGAACAGTATCATCGAAAACGTTCTCGACCTGTCCCGCCGCCGCCCTGCCGATAGTCAGTTAGTGGACGCCGGCTACTGGCTAAAAGAATTTGTCGAAGACTACGGACAGAGCGCCGAGCACCGCCCTGACAACGAGCGACCGCAGATTTCACTGGAGATAGCCGAGCAACAGGCACCCGCCCGGTTCGATACCAGCCAGATGGCTCAGGTACTTGTGAACCTCTGCGACAACGGCTTACGCTACAGCCTTGCGCAGACCGGCAAGGCGACACTGACATTACGGGTAGGAACCAGCGCTGACGGAGAACGCTGCTTTATTGATGTACAGGATCAGGGCACTGGCATTTCAGATGACCAGCAGGAGCACATATTTGAGCCGTTCTACACCACCGATCAAAGTGGAACCGGCCTTGGCCTTTACCTCGCCCGCGAGCTTTGCGAAGCCAATCAGGCTCATCTGTCACTGCTGGAAAACGATGAACCCGGCTGCTGTTTTCGAATCACATTTGCACACCACGGGCGCCTGATCTGATGCCCGACACCACAACAAGGACGAAACACCACACCATGAACACTCCAACAGCGCTCATTATCGACGATGAACCGGATATTCGGGAATTGCTCGAAATAACGCTGACGCGCATGGGCATTTCAGTGACCACCGCTGCGGACATTACATCGGCCAAAGCCCATCTCAAGGCGCAGCCTCCCCAGCTTTGCCTGACCGACATGAACCTGCCCGATGGTAACGGTATTGATCTGGTGCAGTGGATTCAACAGACCTGCCCGCAAACCCCGGTCGCCGTTATTACCGCTTACGGCAGCATGGACACCGCCATTGAAGCACTCAAGGCTGGTGCGTTTGACTTCGTTTCCAAACCCGTCGAACTCCCTCGTCTGCGGGAGCTCATACAAAGTGCTCTGAAACTGTCAGAGCCGGCCAGCCCTGACGACTCAGACGACCACCAGGGCCTGCTGCTTGGGGAATCAGAAGGTATTCGGCGACTGCGAGGCCAAACCCGAAAGTTAGCCCGGAGCCAGGCGCCGGTTTTCATCAGTGGCGAATCAGGCAGTGGTAAGGAACTGGTCGCCCGAATGATCCACATGCAAGGCCCACGCAAAGACGGACCATTCATTGCCGTAAACTGCGGTGCAATTCCCACGGAATTGATGGAAAGCGAGTTTTTTGGTCATCGCAAGGGGAGCTTTACGGGCGCAACCGATAATAAACCAGGCCTGTTTCGGGATGCTGATGGCGGTACCTTGTTTCTGGATGAAGTCGCCGACCTGCCGCTGGCAATGCAGGTCAAGCTGCTTCGCGCTATTCAGGAAAAAGCAGTGAGACCGGTTGGCGACTCCAAGGAAACGCCGGTCGATATTCGCATCCTCAGTGCCACCCATCGGGACCTGCCACAACTGGTGCAGGAAAATAGTTTTCGTCAGGACCTGTTTTATCGAATCAACGTCATAGAGCTTGCAGTACCACCGCTGCGGGAACGCCAGGACGATATTGCCTTGCTGGCCAACCACATCCTCAGGCGACTGGCAAAAGACTACGAATGCGAACCCGCCCGGCTAACACCTGCCGCAGCCGATGTCCTGCGATCACACCCATTCCCCGGCAATGTGAGGGAGCTTGAGAACATCCTGGAACGCGCGTTCACGCTATGCGACCTGGATGACATCGATGCTCATGACCTTCACCTGGGCACCATGCCATCGGATACGCCCCGACCGGCCAACAGCGATAACAGCTCGGTTCTGCCGAACGCGCCCGCACTACCAGACGATGGCGAAGTGGATCTGGAAAACTATCTCGAAAACATCGAACGACAGGCGATTGAAAAGGCGCTGGAGACAACTCGCTGGAACAAAACGGCCGCTGCAAAAAAGCTGGGGATCAGCTTTCGGGCGTTAAGGTACAAGTTGAAGAAGTTGGGGATGGAGTAAGCAAATACTCACGAAAAGCGTATGGAAAAGCTTATGGTTTGAAGAGCTATAGCAGTCTAGGGTGTGATCGGCAAACATAATGCTGGGAAGCAATAGCTCCCCCCTGCAGATACCCTCACATCTAATTACAAGGTGATTTCAAGGATGAAATCAACACCAAGGCATTCGGGCTTTACACTTGCAGAACTAATCATCACGCTTCTCATCGTTTCCATTCTGATTTTTATCGCAACGCCTTCGGTATCAGCATTGATAGATGATGCTCAACGCAAATCAGCGGTTCATGACATCCTTAACGTTATGGCTACGGCCCGACAGCAAGCGATCATGTCCCAGCAAATATTGACGCTTTGCCCTATCAATTCGTCAAATACCTGCGGCAAAGATTGGAACAGCAATCTATCCCTTTTCGTCGACCCGGACAATCAACGAAAACTAACACCCACCACCCGGATCGTCCGCACTCTTCCACCCCCAGAGACTGGCTCTTTGAGAGTCCGATCTCTATCGAAAAGCTATTTTCAGTATAGACCGAACGGACGGATACTCAGTGATCTCGGAAATATCACGTGGTGCCCCGACTCCAATGACGAACGGAAAGCTGCCCATTTGATTATTAGCCGCGGTGGGCGCATACGAATCGCCGGGGATGCCGATTCTGACGGCATCCCCGAAGGAGCAAATGGCGCAAACATAATCTGCCAGTGAACAACAGACAAGCGCCTCAACTCGTTTACCAGCAGTTTGCAGGGGTCCGCGCGCCCGTCTGGTTAACCGTTAAGGTTCCACATGCGTCATTTGCCTGATCCCCAGTGGGTACAGCCTGCAAAACATACGCTGCCTGAGTTGTCGAACCGTTTACAAGGCTCAGGTTATAGAAAGCCGTACCGCTTTGTGGCGATTGGGTAAACGGCAAAGCGGGCGGGTTCCCCCCATTCAGGTAGGAAAAGTTAGCCGAATACTGGCGCTCCATCCACTGAGCAATCTCCATCAACTCTGCCTGAGCAGTAGCACGCCGAGTCTCCCTGACATTATTCAGATATGACGGATATGCAATTGCAGCAATTATTCCAATGATAGCGACAACTATCATTAGCTCCATTAAAGAGAAGCCTTTGTTATTTCTCACTTCGCTCATTACTCCTGAGTCGTAGTTCTTATAGCGTTGTCACTTCCAATAGGTAAACAACACCTGTTTTATCATCACGCTCCGCAACGAAAGACTTCAGATGCTGCCCCTGCCGAAGGATGCTCAATGCCGCTGCGCCAGAAACTGACTGACCATTAATTTTCAGATCCATCGCAGGAACCATCTCCTGATCATTTATTACGATAGTGCCCTCAGCGGCGTGCACGTAATGGATTTCGCCCTGTCGGTCCTGCTCATCAGGGGATACCCCTGACAGATCTTGAGCCGAAACCAAAGGTACCCAGAACAAAAGTGTGAAAACCACAGCAACGTTCACAAGCGCTCTCATTGTCTTTACTCCGGTCAAGGTAACTATTATTGCAGGACTCATTCCACCAACTCGTGCCACCCGCGGCGGCCAGCGCCAGGCGCGGCTCCGCTCATCGGCGGAATTTCCTTTATATCGACTGTTCCAGCGCCACCACCGCCACCGCCACCTGACGTGAACCGGTAATTACCCAATATAGTCGACTGATTGGTCAACCCGTCTGTCTGGTAGCCACTAACCGATGTCGAAAAGTCCAGAAAAGCTTTGTCAGTAGGTGTTTTCCCGTCGAGACCAAAGGCCATTATCCAACCGCTCCCGCCTCCGGTGCAGGGGTTTTGATCAGGAATAATCGAATTGAGATAAACATAATCCCCTCTCAATTGCGGACTCACTACAGCGCGTTCGCCGGCGGTTGGGAAATTGGCATACCAGCCCTTAACACTGCTGAAATCGATCGCATCACCATTCGAGTAACGAACGTTATTGGTAACACCCTCAACGGTAAGTGTGCCCTCTGTGAGAGTTCGCTGAACGAGGTTCGCCAACACAATACCGGCGCCTCCTCTATCCCATATGCCGTATACGCTTTGCGTCGACGTATCTGTTACATCTGCCGTTTCAAAGTACTGCCCGGTACCGAAGTAAACGAGCAAATTAGGTTCATTTCCGGCCCGGGGCATCTCTTTGTTGGCGGCAACGACGGGAGCCGCTGTAATTGCTTGTCCCGATGCAGCAGAGAAAAGTGGCACAGGTGTGGAGCCCGTTTTATAGGTCGCTCCCCAGGCTCCAGCAGCGTCCACCGATGCAACCCAAACGTTTCCGTCCAAATCACCGGCATAAATTCTGTCCGTTATATAATCACCAGTGGTGTCCAAAGCCGTAAGCGGCGAGAGACCATCTCCTCCAGTTTCAAATTCGATATACCTGACGTCCCCGGCGTCCCAGCTGCCATCCATGCCGCCTTCAATGTCAAGCATGAAGAATCCGCTCGATGCAGTATCCGCGTTGTAGCCGTTGGATAAGAACGCAGTCCAACGCACATCAGTAGTTCCCCAACGGGCCTTGGAAATAATCGGCGCCTGCGTTACATAGCCGAGACGACTATCATCAGCCTCAGAAAACTCCCAGAGTGCAATGGATTGCGCATTTGCGTCAGAGAAATTGGCAGGTGAAGTCACATCCAGCGCAAATATACCCTTCGCTCCGGCCCGGCCTCCACCGACAATGATTGTGCGCCAATCAGGATCCAACGTAAGCGCTCCATTAGCTTGCTTACCTTTAGTAAAGATATCTTGTTGACGCATCTCCAAATCAACATAGAAACGGTGTTGGTAATCAGGATCAGCAAGGAAATGCAGCCCGGCATTTTGGTCCGTTGAATAGACAAACTCGGGAATGTATGCCAACACCTCATTTCCACCGGAATCAAGCGCATTGAAGCCGTGAACCATACCGTCATTGGATCCAGAGTAAACAACAGGAGTCCTGGATTTTTTGGCGGTCACAAAGTCAGAAAACCGCTTTGAATCTGTACCAAAAGGAGCTGCGTCCGGCCAAACCGCTCGAGGCGCGCCCACAAACTCCGGCGAGGAATTAACGATTGACCCAAGCCGACTGGTGCGCTTGCGGAAATTAACACCATCTTCCAGCGATCGATCACCGCGGATAAAGCCAAGACGTTGCTGTGCAACAGCATTAGTTGCGCCGCCATACTTCAGGTCATTCTTTGCAGGTGTAGAGAGATTGGCCCATTGAAAAGTGGTGCCTACGTTATTAGCCATAGTAAGAATAGTCCGCGGAGACGTCGTCAAATCCCGGCTATCCAGCAACTGCTTCGCTGACCAGCCATCGCCAGCGGCAATGGCATCATCAAAGTTCGGCACAACAGGTGAATCAGTTCCACCCAGCTTTGCTGCCTTTATATCACCGGTCCAACCGTTGGGGTCAAACTGTGCAGAAAATATCAGCCCACCTTGCTGAAAAGAGGACACGTCAAATTCAACTGCTGTGGAAGAACCCGCTTCTGCCACGATCAAATCGACTGTTTTCTTCAACTCAGTCGCAAAAGTATTCGAGTCCGAGGCACTAAAGAAACCACCCCGACCATTAACTGCCGCGTGGAGCATGTCGTTAATTTTATCTTCATTGTTTGAACCGCCCCACCAATTAATAGCACTTTCACTCGCAATTGCATTAAATGCGGAAACCGGATCAACAGTACCGCTAACCCCTAACCCTACAGTGTACGAAACCATATGCTGCCAGAAGGCAGGATTTTTATCCGAGGTCGGCACATAATTATCTATGCCAGTCTGCAGATCACGATTCCAGTAATACATTGCCACGTCGGCCAGCGTATAACTATTGCGGTTATCTTTAAACGGATCTTTAGCGACATATTGATATGTCTTTCCATCGGGGCCGTTAATATTAGGTCCCGAGTTATCGTCAGCTTTATAAACATTCCCGCTGGGATTACTACCACCATAGTATCCATCAGACATCAGTATTGTATAAGACAGCCTGCATTCGCGCGTCGGATTTGTCGAACTGACATTTGTACCCGGGTTGTCTGACCAAGCCCGAGCACTACCTTCATAATACTTTCCCGCCCCTTCCAAAGCTCGCCTCAAAGGTGTACCACCGCTAGCCGGTGCATCATAGAGCCAATCCAGAAAATCCTCCCGCCTGGCGCTCGTATACTCCCTGACGCCCTCTTGGACCCCACGCACTCCACTTGCACCATCTATATTATTGGTACTGCCTCCATCGTAATTAATGCGCCCCCAGCCCAAACGGAAGTTTGGCGGAAGGTCATAAAAAGCCTCACTAATCCCTGCTCTCGCCGCTTTGATACGGGTATTATAAAATGAATACCAATTTGCAAAGTTCTGTTTTTCCTCATCACTTCCTAAAGTTAAAAAAACCACAGTGTAGCAAGCGTCATTCTTTGGATTTGAATCGCAAACAGGTGTTGAATTAAATTGAGTGTAAAACGCGGGATTGGTGAAATTAACCAGTGGCGTACGATAACTTAGTGTCAAATCCTCTTTAGGTGAATTACTGCTATAACCGTCCCTTGGTGCGTCAGTAAAAGAGGAATTTGGATATCGACCCGTTCCATCCTTCTTATAAGGTGGCAAATAATCAACATCCGGATTGTAATAAACTTTATTCACTTCATTTGAGTAATACCAAAGCTCATTAGTCTGAGTCCAGTGATGATTACCTATATCATCTGGCATGTATTCACGCGCCATAGAGCCCGAATCATCCAGCATAAACATAAGATTCGGCGACACGGAACTACCGATAAACAGAGGCTTTTGTGCAAAATCCGGTCTGGCCGAATAGCCGGCAGCTGGAAGCAACAAAAGCGTAGTAAGACAGCTATAAACAAAACCACGTCGGGTAAATAAAATCCCCATATCAAGCTCCTCCGCCTAGTCCGCCAGGCTGAAATACATAAAATCCTTCGATTAGTCGACGGCTCTGACCTGAAGGGCCTCTTGCCTCAACCACAATTCGCGCATAATCAAACTCTGTTGGTCCACTGCCGCCGTATTGCCCCATATCGCGGGGAAGCTGGCCTTCTGCATCCAGCGTTACAGTGCCTTTATATTCAATGAAATAACGGGGGACGATACCGTTAACAGCTGAAGCATCAGCAACGCTGACATTGTCACCATTCGTATCCTTGGTCCAAGTCACCGCGTCAGACGGAATGGGTGCGTCACCAGTCTGATAAAACCCCTTGGTGGATCCGAAATCACTAAGATCGGACATGCTATCGAGAATCGCCTCGACCTCTCCCATTGCAGTCTCTGCAACTTCTAATGCCAGCACGCCATCACGTTGTGCCGAGGCCATACGCTCCTGCATGATGGACCCCTGCATCCCGGAAACAGCTAGTAGCGTCAACACCAGGAGAATAACCAGGGACATCAGTAGAGCTGCGCCCCTTTGCCGGATTCCTATTTGCATAAATCCCCCTGATTAAATGCGATTACGCAAAGTAGTTGTGAAGGTGTAAACCCTATAAAAGCGGCGGTCTGGCGCAGTGTCCAAATTGGCCGGATCCGTGCAGTCCCGCCACCCCGGAAAACAATAGGTTTGCTGGGCATCCACGCTATCGGCTTGCCCGGCACGCACAAGGATGCTGACCTGTGCAGCAATCACATTGCTCCAGGTGACAACCGCCCCCGGCTCACGCCAATTTTGAACCCCTGAATCGAAGGTTCCATTGCCCTCACCAAGCCGAAGCTGCATATCGATAACTCCCTCAACGAGCTCCAAATCTGTACCTGTACTGTCTCTCAGAAACAATGCCGGTTCACCACTCGTCCCAGTGCCTATAAAAAACACCTCGTTATACGGCTGCACCACATGAGCTCCTGCCGAGTAAACAACACTGAAGCACGGATTTCCTGCAGTGCATGAAGGCGGGCTATTCAACGAAAAATCGTTACCAAATCCTGTCCCGGATTGAGGGGCCGCTGTAACCGTAAAATCCGTACTGGCACCGCCAACCGCAGAAACTCCGGTAACCTGGAAGATATCTGCGTTCGCGCAGTCACTGATCATGGCGACATCACCAGCCTGCATCCCACCATCATCGGATATATTGAAAGTCGTGCTGTTGGTGCTAGCGGAGGTAACTGTAATTGTTGTGCCAAAATTACGGGCACCGGTAACCATCAAATGGTCCGTAGTCGCCAGTGCCGTCGCCGGCCTGACAGCTGCATCCGCTCTTATACCCGGGTACTCTTCCATCCCGACTGGCGAGTTCTCCGATGCAGCATTATTGATACCAAATTCGTGCAAATATGTTTGAAAGCCGGCATTGCTGGCATCCAGGTTGTTTTTAATCCCGATAATGGGCATGCAACCGAAATACCCTGCATTGCGCAGTGCTCTGGAAAGAATATCTGACGCAATTCGACCGGCCTCTTGAGAGCGAGAGCTCACCTCATTGGAGCGAAACGTTTGGCTATTTGACGAAAAAATTTGTACCAAACCTGCAATCAATATCGAGCCAAGCAGCAAAGCGATCATAATCTCGATGATCGACAACCCTTTTTGTCGCGTACTGTCCAGCATCCGTTGGGCCGCCATATTAAAGCCTCGCATTCATCGTCAGAGTTTGGGTTGAGGAGTTATTCGCAGCGAACGGATCTCTTTCGGTCCATTGAACCTGTATCGTGGCGATATCATTATTTATATTCACCGACAACGAACTCCCCCCCCCCAACTGGCGACTCATTTCATTCTCAAAAGCGGTGAGATCTGCACTATCCAGCGCAGAACCACCGTTTGCCCTAACACGCTCAGCCATGTTCTGAGCGACGAGCGTTGCCTGGCTCCTGAGATCAGCGTTCGATGTCTGCTGAAGTGACAACAACTGAACTCCGGCAACACCGAGTAGCCCGATTGCGAGTACCAACAAAGCAACAAGAACTTCTATCATGGTGAACCCCCTCTGGGCGTCACCGTTGCTACGAATAAAAGGATGTGCATTCATCGCGCTATATCTCATGGGCATACCACATTGTCCGATCTCACTTGACCGCCAGCAGATACGAAGATATCAATTCCATTGCTTCCCGAAGCGCCACAAACCCTAAAATGGAACCGGCCGGCGCCAGCACTGTTGGATTGGGTAGTTAAACCATTCGGCCTGAATACGGGGGGATTTGATGAGGAATTATTTAACGGATTGAGCGTTACCGCCACATTCCCGGACGCTGCCTCTGACTGGCGCAATACAGCCCCGCCGACAACAGCCGCAACCAGGCCGTTACTATAACTACCATTTACGGGACCCACACTAACACTGGACCCTGTCCTCAGCGCTTCGGTTCTGGCTGTCGTAACTACGCCAATAATACTGTTCCCAAGTGATGTAATGCGGTTGCTTTCTATTAGCCTGCCAGTAGACGGCAGGGCAATCATTGCGATGACTGCAAGCAACGCAAGAACCACAAGGAGTTCAATAAGCGTAAATCCACGATATTTTTTATAAGACGACATAACTTAATTCCGCAATAGCCTTTAAGCAGAATATTCATGAGTTATAAAACAATCTACACAAAAACGATAAGCGGGAGTTCTAGGGGGACAAACGGCATCGCGAAGGAAGGGACGCTTGATACAGGAGACGTTAAAGCCTCCGGCACGATATATAAGCTATCGAAATCTAACGACTTTCAGTTTCTCAACTCACCTCAACAACATCAATGCGCAATTCTTTAGGCATGGAAAACACAATATTCTCTTCACGCCCGGCAATTTCTTCAGGCGCATCGCAGCCCAGCTCTCTAAGGCGCGAGATGACGTCGTTCACCAGTACTTCCGGAGCTGATGCGCCGGCGGTGACGCCTATTGCGCTCTTACCTTCAAGCCATTGCGCATTGATCTGCGCAGCCTCGTCGATAAGGTGTGCCGGGGTGCCCATGCGCTCTGCCAGCTCGCGCAGTCGGTTGGAATTGGAGCTGTTCGGTGAGCCCACCACCAGCATCAAGTCGCAGTCACCGGCCAGCTGCTTGACGGCATCCTGACGGTTCTGGGTGGCGTAGCAGATGTCATCCTTGCGCGGCCCCTGGATTTGTGGAAAGCGGGCCCGCAGCGCATCGATCACGCGGGCGGTGTCGTCCATGGACAGCGTGGTCTGGGTAACATAGGCCAGCCGGGAAGGATCACTGACAACCAGTTCTTCGACGTCGCTCTCGTCTTCAACCAGATAGATTTCTCCACCGGTAGAGCGATCATACTGGCCCATGGTGCCTTCAACTTCAGGGTGCCCCTGATGCCCTATAAGCACACATTCATGGCCATCCCGGCTATAGCGCATCACTTCCATATGCACTTTCGTAACCAGCGGACAGGTGGCATCAAATACTTTGAGACCCCGGCGGGCCGCTTCATTCTGCACTGCCTGCGACACGCCGTGGGCACTGAAGATCACCAGTTGGTCGTCTGGCACTTCGTCCAGCTCATCTACAAAAACAGCCCCACGATCCCGCAGATTGCTCACCACAAACTTGTTATGCACAACCTCGTGACGGACATAAATCGGCGCACCGAATACGTCCAGTGCGCGGTTGACGATCTCAATGGCGCGATCTACACCGGCACAAAAGCCGCGGGGATTAGCGAGACGAATCTGCATGACAAGTCCTGTATTCGATCAGTGGGCAGCGAGCGCCGGTTCAACGCTCAGAATTTCAACCTTGAACATCAGTGTACGCCCGGCAAGCGGGTGATTAAAATCCACCTCAACCTGATCTCCGGACACTGACGCAACCACGCCTGGCAACTCACCCTGCCGCGCATCGGCAAAGGAGATCATCACTCCGGGTTCGAGCACCATGTCAGCGCCAAACTCAGAGCGCTTGAACATCTGCAGGTTGCTGGGATTATGCTGGCCAAAGGCCTTTTCGGGCGGCACTTCAAATTCGTTTTTTTCTCCGGCTTTCATGCCGAACAGGCACGACTCAAAACTTTCGGGCAGGTTACCATCGCCGATTTCCAGAGTGGCCGGCGACTTGTCAAACGTCGAGTCAATTGTGCTGCCGTCTGTCAGCCTCAATTCAAAGTGCAGGCTGACCCGCGTACCTTGTTCTATAGCCTGTTCGCTCATGTCGCGATGACCTCTGTTGGACGTAATACTTTCAAGACTGCGCCGTTTCCGACGGTTTCCTGAACATGTCGACCACCATCATGATGGCGCCAATCGTGATGGCGGTATCAGCAAGGTTGAACGCTGGGAAATGGTAGCTATTCCAGTAAAAGTGCAAAAAATCCACTACATACCCATGCACCACCCGATCATAGACATTACCAATGGCGCCACCCAGAATCAGTGCAATGGCCACAGCCATCCAGGTTTCATTAGCCTTCAGCGTAGCCAGCCAACGCACCAGCACTACGCTGACCACGGCTGCAAGCCCAACGAAGAACCAGCGCTGCCAGCCCGCTTCGCCTGCCAGAAAGCTGAATGCCGCGCCGGTGTTGTGCAGCAAGGTAAAGTTGAAGAACGACAACACCGGCACCGGCTCACCATACGTCAGAATAGCGGTAAACCAGGCCTTGGTACCCAGGTCGACAACAATTACGCCCAGCGCCAACCACAACCAACGCAACTGGCCGCGTCGCTTCTGCCCGGCAGGATTCAGTTCTGCGGCCATCAAGCGAACGCCCTCGCCTCTCCGCCACCGTCGATATTCTCGATGCAACGACCACAGAGCAGCGGATGCGCCTCGTGGCGCCCCACATCGCTGCGGTGATGCCAGCAACGATCACACTTGGCGTTTTCCGTCACTTTGACACCCACCCGCAGGCCTTCATAGGCACTCGTCTCGGCATCATCGCCAGCGGCCGAAATTGAAGCGACACGCGCTTCGGAGGTAATGAGTACGAAACGTAATTCGTTGCCGAGTGATTCCAGATCAGCCTTGAGGTCACTTTCGCAGAATAGGGTGACTTCGGCACTCAGAGAGCCTTTGATATCGCCGCGATTACGGGCTTCTTCCAGGCACTTGTTTACTGCTTCCTTAACGCCGTAGATTCTGCTCCAGAACTCACGCCCCATCAGCGCATCGTCCGCCATGGGTTCAAGGCCGGTGTACCAATCTTCAAGGAATACGCTTTCACCACGCTCACCCGGTAGATGCTGCCAGATTTCATCAGCGGTAAAGCTCAGGATTGGCGCGATCCAACGCACCAGTGCTTCGGCGACATGATAGAGCGCGGTCTGACAGGAGCGACGCGCCAGGCTGTCAGCCGGCGTGGTGTACTGACGGTCCTTGATGATATCGAGATAGAAGCCACCCAGTGTCGCTTCACAGACGTGATAGAGCTTCTGGTAAACCTTGAGGAACGCGTAATTCTCGTAATCCTCATTCAATGACGCTTGCACGACCAGCGCCTGATCCACCATCCAGCGATCCAGCGCCAGCATGTCTTCGGGCGCCACCAGGTGCTCCGCCGGATCGAACCCATTGAGGTTGCTCAACAGGAACCGCGCAGTGTTGCGGATACGGCGATAGCCGTCAGCAGTCTGACGCAGGATATCCTTGGATACCGTCATCTCACCGCTGTAATCGGTAGCCGCGACCCACAGACGCAGAATATCGGCACCAAGTTCGTTCATCACCTCTTGTGGCGCAATCACATTGCCCAGTGATTTGGACATTTTGCGACCCTTGCCATCAACTGTGAAACCGTGGGTCAGCACCTGCTTGTAAGGCGCAACGCCATTGATGGCAATTGATGTCTTGAGCGATGACTGGAACCAGCCCCGATGCTGGTCAGAGCCTTCAAGATATAGATCCGCAGGGAACTGTCCCAGCTCTTCGCGCTTGCGCAGCACAGAGGCGTGGGTCACGCCGGAGTCAAACCAGACGTCAAGAGTATCGGTCACCTTGTCGTATTGATCAGCCTCACTGCCCAGCAACTCTGCAGGTTCCAGGTCAAACCAGGCATCAATGCCGCCTTTCTCCACCCGCTTGGCCACAGATTCGATCAGGCTGGACGTGCCGGGATGCAGCTCCTGGGTTTCCTTGTGAATAAACAGTGTGATCGGCACACCCCAGGTACGCTGACGCGAGATACACCAGTCCGGTGACTGCTCAAGCATCGCCTCGATTCGGTTCTGACCCCATGCCGGTACCCAACGGACGCCCTTGATGGCCTCCAGTGCGTCGGCTTTCAGACCCTTGACGTCCATGCTGATAAACCACTGCGGCGTCGCACGGTAGATCAGTGGCGTCTTGGTCCGCCAGCAGTGGGGATAGCTGTGCTGGAATTTCTCGCTGTGAACCAGTTTGCCTTCCCGGGTCAAGGCCTCACAGATCGGATCATCGGTCTTGTAAACATGAATGCCGGCAAACTCGCCCGCCGCACTGGTATAGGTGCCATCCGCCTGCACCATGTTCAGCGTGCCGATGCCGTAGGCACGCCCTACCACGAAATCTTCCATACCATGATCGGGTGCAGTATGGACTGCGCCAGTACCGGCATCGGTTGACACGTGATCACCCAGGATCAACGGCACTTGCTTGTCGTAAAGCGGGTGTTGCAGCTGCGTGTGTTCGAGCACTTGCCCCCGACACGTTCCCAGCACCGTGTAGTCAGACACGCCCCAGCGCACCATGGTCGGCTCAACCAGGTCCGTTGCCAGAATTATCCGCTCGACGCCGGCTCCAACATCTGCCTGAACCAGCGAGTAATCGAACTCGGCGTTAATCGATACCGCCTGATTAGCCGGGATCGTCCAGGGCGTCGTGGTCCAGATCACAACAGAAACAGGACCTTCACCGCCCGGGTTGGCGAACAGGTCCAGTGCGGCACCCTGATCAACCACCGTAAATCGAACATCGATCTGGGTTGAGGTTTTGTCCTGATACTCGACTTCTGCTTCCGCCAGCGCAGACTGACCGACCACGCTCCAGTAAACCGGCTTGAAACCGCGCACGAGGTGGCCATTTTCAACGATCTGACCCAGCGCCCGGATGATGTCGGCCTCAACCTGAGGATCCATTGTCAGGTAAGGCTTGTCCCATGAACCCATGATGCCCAGACGGATAAAGTCAGCCTTCTGACCCTCGATCTGTTTCGCAGCGTAATCCCGGCAGGCCTGACGGAAGGTTTTATAATCGACCTTCACGCCGGCTTTGCCGATTTCCTGCTCTACCTTGTGCTCAATCGGCAGGCCATGACAGTCCCAACCAGGCACATAAGGTGCATCAAATCCCATAAAGCTGCGGGATTTGACGATCATATCCTTGAGGATTTTGTTCACCGCGTGACCGATGTGAATGCTGCCGTTGGCATACGGAGGCCCATCGTGAAGAATAAAGCGATCACGCCCCTCACGACTCTGGCGTAATTTGCCGTAGAGGTCAGAGTCCTGCCAGTGCTTGAGCATGTCAGGCTCACGCTTGGCGAGATTGCCGCGCATCGGAAAACCGGTTTCCGGCAGGTTCAGGGTGTGCTTGTAATCGCTCATAGTGCTCTGTCGGTCAGTAGTGAATCTTGAAATAGGGTTTAGAGCCTGGCAACGATGCCCGGTATTACGAGTCGTGCCAGGTCAATGCGCCGCAAGCCATGCCTGCGCATCGGCGAAATCCTGTTTAATCTGGGCCTGAAGCGCGTCGATTGAATCGAACTTCACTTCATCTCGCAAAGGGTGGCGAAATTCGACCCGTATCCGCTGGCCGTACAGTGTGCCAGCAAAGTCAAAAAGGTGCACTTCCAGTGACGGCCGGCGACCGTCAACGGTAGGTCTGAGACCGATATTGGCGACAGCATCACATGTTCGCCCATCTTCCAGCGTCACGGCCACGACAAAAACACCACGTGGCGGCGCCAGATGTTTGAGATTGATATTCGCTGTCGGCGCACCCAGTTGCCGCCCCAGCTGTCGGCCATATACCACTCGACCCGATATTGCATACCGGCGCCCCAGCAGCCCTTCGGCATCATCCAGCCTGCCCGCCGCCAAGGCATTCCGCACCCGCGTGCTGCTGACCCGCTCTGCGCCCACTGTGACGGTCAGGGTCTTTTCTACCGTAAATCCCGCATCAGGACCTACCTGTTTCAACAACTCGAAATCACCGGCCCGATCACAGCCGAAGCGGAAATCATCGCCAATGACCAGATGACGCGCCTGCAAGCCCTTCACCAGAATATCGTCAATAAACCCCATACCCGAGTACTGGCGGAACTGCTCGTCAAACCGGATGCACAATACGATATCCACACCCTGTGCCAGCAAAGCCTCGAATTTCTGCCGGAAACCGGTCAGGCGCGGCGGCGCATCTGCTCCCTGAAAAAACTCGCGGGGCTGAGGTTCAAAAATCATGACCACGCTGGGCAAACCCCGAGCTATCGCCTGCTCGCGCACCTGATCGATAATCGTCTGGTGACCACGATGTACGCCGTCAAAATTACCGATCGTCACCACGCATCCATCACGCAGCGGCGAGTCCGCTCGTGCAGAAAGTAAACGAAGGTTTGAGAGGCCTCGAATGAGCCGCATTAACAGCATACCTTTGCGGGGTGTGGACGATGTTGGCGATAAAACCAGCGATTATAAACGATCTGCGGCAGCGCGATAAGGTGCTGCCATGACAGGATGGGCAAACCGCCCGAAGGCGAGCCTTTCCCGGTTAATTCAGACGAAAATGGCGCAACCGGATACCCGAGGCCACCAACATCACAAAGTAAACAGCGACACCGGACGCAACTAGAACAGTCATCTCCTGTGTGCGCTGGAGGCCCGTCATGGTGAACCACGCGTCAACTGGCGATTTAAGCCAGATAATAATGGCGACGAGCGCGCCGTTTGCAACGCCCAACTGCAACAAAAACCGAAGCCAGTGCTTCTGACGACGCCAGGCGCCTTCCTTCTTTAGTCCTCGCCAAAGCAGCATTGCGTTCAGCCAGGCTGACAATGACGTGGCCAGCGCAAGCCCCGCGTGAGCCAATGGAAAAATCAGCGCAAGATTAAACGCCATATTGGCCACCATCGCGATAATCCCGATGCGCACCGGCGTGCGGGTGTCCTGGCGGGCAAAAAAACCGGGCGCCAACACCTTGATCAACATGAACGCCAACAGACCGGCAGAATAGGCTCGCAAGCTTTGAGCCGACATGATCACATCTCGCTCCACCACTTCCCCGTAGTGGAACAGCGTTGCAATCAACGGTTCAGCCAGCAACGCCAGCGCAATCGCTGCCGGCGCACCTATAAGCAAGATAGCCCGAATCGCCCAGTCTACGGTTTTGGCGAAATGCTCAGGCGACTCCGCCGCATGCTTGCGAGAAAGGTTGGGCAATATAACCGTCCCGATCGCCACACCGAATACACCCAGCGGCAACTCGGAAAGCCGGTCAGAGTAATAAAGCCAGGACACACTACCGGTTTGCAGGAAAGACGCCAGCACCGTGTCTAACAGGAGATTGATCTGGCTGACCGATACACCGAACAGCGCAGGCATCATCAGCCGCAGCACCCGACGCACGCCCTCATGCTGATAGTCGACCCGGGGCCTGGGCAGCAACCCCAACCGCATCAGGAACGGCAACTGGAAAAACAACTGGAGCGCACCGGCGATCAACACCCCCCAGGCCAGCGCCATAATCGGCTCCTGCATCATCGGGGAAAGGAAAATGGCGGCCGCGATCATCGCCAGATTCAGCAACACAGGCGTGAACGCCGGTATGGCAAAACGGTCGTAACTGTTCAGTATCGCACCAGCGAAGGCCGTCAGCGAAATAAGCAAAAGATAGGGAAAGGTGATCCGCAGCATATCCGTTGCCATCGCAAACTTTTCGGCATCATCGGTAAAGCCCGGAGCAAACACCGTGGTAATGGCAGGAGCGCCGAGAATGGCGATCAGCGTGATACCCAGTAACACCAGTCCCAGTGTGCCCGCCACCGCATTCACCAAACGGCGAACATCGGACAACGACTCAGTGGTCCGGTAGGACGACAGCACCGGCACAAATGCCTGTGAAAACGCACCTTCGGCAAACAGCCGGCGCAGAAAGTTGGGAATCTTGAATGCCACGAAAAAGGCGTCAGCGCCGGCTCCGGCACCAAAATACCGTGCAATCACCATATCCCTGATCAGCCCGAGAACGCGGGAAAGCATGGTCATCACACCAACCACGCCAGATGAACGCAATAAACCCGAGGCTTTAGGTACCTTTTTGCCGGGTTCGTGCGAAGGGTGTTCGGTGGCCATTCAAAGACGTCCCTGTGACAGACATTTGCTAAAGTGGGTAGACCAAGTGACTGGTGGCGCCCCGAGAAACAGCGCCGCGTCGGTTAACATTCTACAACCACGCCATGAAATCCGGGCGGAAGTCTACCACACAGGGGAATTGTGCCGGGAAGCAGCCAGTGTATGGGGCTTCCGCACTTGACATCACCGGTGTTAGGCGGCATGATTCCGCGTCATTTATTTCGAGGCGCTGACTGTCTGCGCGCCGGCGATTTTTCAGAAACAAATTTCAGGAGTTATACGGTGGCAAACTCTCCCCAGGCCCGTAAGCGCGCCCGTCAAAACGAGAAAAACCGCAAGCACAACGCTAGCCTGCGCTCAATGACCCGCACTTACATCAAAAAAGTTAACAGCAAGATCGAAGCTGGCAACTATGAAGAAGCTCAAGCTGCTTTTGTAACGACTCAGCCTGTCCTCGACAGCATGGTCAACAAGGGTATCTACGAGAAGAACAAGGTTGCTCGCCTGAAGAGCCGCATGGCTACCAAAATCAAGGCACTGAAAAGCGCCTGATATTTTGCACCCATGTTTGCATAAAAAAACCGGCTTCTAGCCGGTTTTTTTATGTTTCTGATCCAAGAACACCCGAAAAAGTTGCGATCAGACAATAACCAGATTATCACGATGAATCATTTCTTCATCTGATACATAACCCAGCACTTCCGCAATACGATCGCTCGATCGGCCGGCTATCTGACGTGCCTCGTCTGCGTCGTAATTTACCAGCCCACGCGCCACCTCGCGCCCGCCTTCATCTACGCAGGACACCATTTCACCTCGTCGAAAAACCCCGACAACAGACCGTACGCCCACCGGCAAGAGACTGCGCCCTCCACGACAAAGCACCTTAACAGCACCTTCATCCAGAGTCAGCTGCCCGCGGGTCTTCAAATGACTGGCGAGCCACTGCTTACGAGCCGCTATTCGACCTTGCTCGGGCAACAAAAGCGTTCCGACTGATTCTCCATCCCGAAGCCGCGACACCACATCCTCAATGCGACCACCAACGATGACAGTAAAGGCACCCGACCGCGCAGCAAGACGTGCAGCACGCACCTTGGTCTGCATACCACCACGCCCGAGAGCACCAGCGCCTCCGCCCGCCATTTCATCCAGAGTCGGATCGCTTGCATACCGCGAATCGACCAACCGGGCATCCGAGAATTTGCGGGGATCGCGATCAAACAATCCTTCCTGATCGGTCAGAATCACCAGACCGTCCGCCTCGACCAGATTGGCCACCAAGGCACCCAGCGTATCGTTGTCACCAAACCGTATTTCATCGGTTACGACCGTATCGTTCTCATTAACGATAGGCACGACACCCAGATCCAGGAGGGTTCTCAGCGTACTGCGCGCATTCAGATAGCGCTTGCGATCGGATAAATCATCGTGGGTGAGCAAAATCTGCGCGGAATGAATACCGTGCCGCTTGAACTGCGCCTCCCAGGTTTGCACCAACCCCATTTGCCCAACCGCGGCCGCGGCCTGAAGCTCATGCAAATGCTGTGGACGCACTGACCAGCCAAGCCGACTCATCCCCTCTGCCACGGAGCCCGAAGAGACCAGCACCACTTCGACGCCAGCCCGGATCAGGTCAGTCAGCTGGTCAACCCAGCCAGCCAGAGCCGTTACATCAAGCCCTTTGCCATCATTGGTCAGCAGCGCGCTGCCAATCTTTACCACCAGGCGGCGGGCGCCTTGCATTCGTTGACGTTCAGACATCATCACCTAACTACCTGACTCCTTGAACACAAATCCGCCGACAGTTAACCGCTCAATGCGAGCAACCCGCATCACTCCGGCGCGTAGACTACCTCGACATCATAATCATCGTCGTCGTCATCAAGATCACTGTCATCCAGCCGGGCAGCACGTCGCGCCTGACGAAGGGCCTCAATTTGCGCCCTGGACTCCTCGTCCATTTTCCGGCGCAGAGCTGCTTCCCGCTCGGCCACTTCGGCGTTCTCAGCCTCTTCCTCGGCGCGCTGCTCGATCCAGCGCATTACCGCCTGAGACAGGGCCTTAGTGCCCTCACCACTCAACGCAGAGACCTGGAAAACAGGGCCTTCCCAACCCAACTCATCCACAATGCCCTGGCAGACAGCATCACGCTCATCTTCCGGCAACATATCCAGCTTGTTGAACACCAGCCAGCGCTCACGCCCTGCCAGAGTTTCACTGAACTTGGTCAGCTCACCGGCGATAGCGCGCACATTGTCAGCAGGCGAGGACTCATCGACCGGCGCAACATCAACCAGATGCAGCAGTAACCGGGTCCGGACCAGATGCTTCAGGAAGCGAATCCCCAGACCCGCACCCTCGGCAGCGCCTTCAATCAAGCCGGGAATATCTGCCACCACAAAACTCTGATGCGCCTGCACACTCACCACACCGAGATTCGGAACCAGCGTGGTAAACGGATAATTGGCGACCTTCGGGCGAGCAGCAGAAACCGAGCGGATAAATGTTGATTTGCCGGCATTGGGCAAACCCAGCAACCCGACATCCGCCAACACTTTCAATTCCAATCCGAGATTGCGAATTTCACCGGGCGTCCCTTTGGTCGTCTGACGGGGCGCACGATTGACTGATGACTTGAAGCGGGTGTTACCAAGCCCATGAAAACCGCCCTGCGCGACCTTCAGGCGATCACCCGCGCGGGTAAGATCGCCCAGCACCTCGTTGGTATCCACATCCAGAACAGTGGTACCGACGGGTACTTGCAGCACCAGATCCTCACCTTTTACGCCAGAGCAGTTGCGACCGCGACCACCCTCACCGGTTTGCGCCTTGTACGAGCGCTGAAAACGATAGTCGACCAGCGTGTTGAGCGAGTTGTCAGCCTCAAGAAAAACGGAGCCACCGTCTCCGCCATCACCGCCGTCCGGGCCACCTCTGGGAACATACTTTTCACGCCGGAAACTCAGGCAGCCGTGGCCACCGTTACCTGCCTGCACGCGAATGGTAGCTTCATCTACGAACTTCATAGTTCTGCCTGCCCGGGATCTGGTGCCCGCTTATTGAAAAAGAATAAACCAAAAGAATAGACCGCTATACGAAAAAGCCCCGCAGGCTCTTGATGAGGCTGCGGGGCTTTCAGGAACTGCAGTGTCTGCAACGCGCCCCTTACTGGGCTGGGGTAATCGTCACAAACTTGCGGTTCTCAGGGCCTCGGGTCACGAAAGACACAACGCCGTCTGCCTTGGCAAACAGTGTGTGGTCACGACCCAGACCTACATTACTACCAGCGTGGAAACGGGTGCCACGCTGACGAACGATGATGCTGCCCGCTGATACGGTCTCGCCACCGAAGCGCTTCACACCAAGTCGTTTCGACTCGGAATCGCGACCGTTACGGGTACTACCTGCTGCTTTTTTATGAGCCATGACTAGCCTCCTCTGTTACAGGGTTACGAGAGCCTCAGCCCTTGATGCCCGTGATCTTGACTTCAGTAAACCACTGACGGTGGCCCTGACGCTTCATGGAATGCTTCCGACGACGGAACTTGATGATCTGGATCTTGTCACCACGACCGTGACGCACAACTTCTGCAGTCACAGCAGCACCAGCAACAACCGGATCGCCAACTTTAACGTCATCACCATTCGCTACCAGCAGTACACGGTCAAACTCGACAGTACCGCCAGTTTCAACTTCAATTTTTTCCAGCTTCAGGGTTTCGCCTTCCACTACACGGTGCTGCTTACCACCGCTTACGATCACTGCGTACATGCTAATCTCCGCTGTAATAACAGGCCTCGCGCATAATCGCGGACCAGTTTTCTACCCATCCCTGCTCTTTAATCCACCTGGTTCTAAGGGAAGCGCTCTGGCAACCCTAGATAGCAGGGAGCGCAGGTTGGGATGAGTTAGGGCGCGCAATTGTACGAAAACAGCACTGGTTTAGCAAGGTCGCGGGGTGTTAATTCTTTAGCTGTCCCAGTGAGTGAATACCACCATTACCCGGCAGACCACAACATGATGGAGAGCCTGCTTTGCGATCCGTCCAAAAAAACGTTATATGAGCCTAAGTTGACACACCTACACGCAATACCTAGCATTGCCGCGTCCTACCAAAAATCACCGGATCAGCCGCATGACAGCGCAGCGCATCTATAACACCGTCGCGGACGACTTCACCCGCGTCAATGAACTGATTACCCGTCGTCTTTCGTCCGACGTGCCTCTGGTCGAAAAAATCGCCCAGTACATCGTTGACAGCGGAGGCAAACGACTGCGGCCATTGCTGGTTTTGCTCACCTCTCGTGCGCTCGGCTATCAGGGTGACGACCACCTTAAACTCGCCGCCGTAATCGAGTTTCTGCATACCGCTACCCTGCTGCACGACGATGTTGTGGATACATCTGACCTGCGCCGCGGCAAAACCACCGCCAACGCCCGTTGGGGCAACGCGCCCAGCGTTCTGGTCGGCGACTTCCTCTATTCCCGCGCCTTTCAGATGATGGTCGAGCTCGACCGGATGCCGGTAATGGATGTGCTTTCCAACGCGACGGCGGTTATCGCCGAAGGCGAAGTCCTGCAGCTGATGAACATGAAGAATCCGGATGTTCCGGAAAGTCAGTATATGACCGTCATCCACAACAAGACGGCCATGCTGTTCGAGGCAGCCTCTCACGCCGGTGCACTGCTGGCCGACGCAAACCCGGACGATGTCAGCAGGCTTCAGGCATACGGAAAACATCTGGGGCTGGCATTCCAGCTGGTTGACGATGTACTCGATTACCGGGGTGACGCGGACACCATGGGCAAGAATGTTGGCGATGATCTGGCGGAAGGAAAACCAACCCTGCCACTGATCTTCGCAATGGCAAACGCCGGAGAAGACGACCGACAGCTTATCCGCAACGCGATCCGCAAAGGCGGACTGGATCATCTCGAGAGCATCCTTGCGATCGTCGAGCGATCCGGCGCCCTGGACTACACCGTTGAGCGCGCCCGCCAGGAAGCGGCTAAAGCGCGACAGTGCGTTGAATCACTTCCGGAATCAGATCATAAAACCGCACTGGTCTTGCTGACTGAAGTCGCCGTTGCCCGCACAGCCTGACACAGCTGATGTTCTGCCTGCTGCAACAGCAGGCAGAACGCCATCACACCGATAGCTGCCCCTGCCCGATCTGCTCCCGATGATGCGGAGCATCAAAATCAAGCGCCGGCCCGACTGGAACAATCTGCGTTGGATTAACCGTCCGCTGACTGACGTAGTAATGTCGCTTGATCTGACCGATATCCACTGTGCCGGCAACCCCGGGCACCTGATACAGCTCCCTGAGATAGCCCGACAGATGCGGAAAATCGGCCAAACGCTGACGATTACACTTGAAGTGCGAGTAGTAGACGGCATCGAAGCGGATCAATGTGGTAAACAGTCGCCAATCCGCTTCGGTCAGCTCACTGCTGATCAGATAGCGCGATTGCGACAGCCGCTGATCAAGCCAGTCCAGCGATTCGAACAATTCCCCGTAGGCCTTTTCATAGGCATCCTGAGCGGTGGCGAAACCTGCTTTGTATACGCCGTTATTGACGGTGTTATAGACCCGGTCGTTGACCGCATCAATATCCGCCCGCAATTGCTCCGGATAGAAATCCAGACCTGAATCCACGCCCTCCAGATCATCGAAAGCACTATTGAACATTCGGATGATCTCGGCAGACTCGTTGCTGACGATCACACCCTGCTCTTTGTCCCACAGCAGCGGCACCGTCACCCGGCCGGTATAGTCCGCCGTATCTGTGGTGTAGACCTCATGCAGATACCGCTTACCGTTTATATTGTCAGAGTGAGCGGCATTGTCCGGGCGAAATTCCCAGCCATTCTCCAGCATGTCCGGATGCACCACTGATACACTGATGTGCGCCTCCAACCCCTTGAGCACACGAAATATTAGCGTCCGGTGCGCCCAGGGACAGGCCATGGACACATACAGATGATAGCGTCCGGAAACAGCCGGGAAACTTTTGGAGCTTTGCGGACCGGGACTGCCATCCGGCGTCACCCAGTGCCGGAATCCTGCCTGCTCACGCTCGAACTTGCCGCCGGACTTACTGGTGTCGTACCACTTATCCTGCCAAACACCATCCACTAACAATCCCATAACGCCTCCTCAATTCGCTGATTCACCTGCAGCACCACTGCAAGCCGGAACAATCCAGGGCCGAACTGGCCAATGAATCCAGACTACGACTACACTAAGTAGCATTCAAACGCCTAATTCTGTCCAAATTCCTCAGATAAACTGAACATGCATAACGCCATTACCATTGACGCGCTTAAAGTACTGGATGCGATTGACCGAAAAGGGAGCTTTGCCGGCGCTGCAAACGCGCTTTTCCGGGTTCCTTCGGCTATCAGCTATACCGTTCAGAAACTCGAAGACGACCTCAAGGTCGAAATCTTTGACCGATCAGGACATCGTGCTGTTCTCACACCTGCCGGACGCTATCTGCTCGACCAGGGCCGAAATCTGCTCGACGCCACCGACGCCCTGGCCCATGCTACCCGGCAAGTCGCTCAAGGGTGGGAAACACGGTTGAAAATCGCCCTGAACACCTTGCTGCCAGCAGAATCACTGTTCCCCGCAATCCGTCAGTTTCAGAGCCTGAATATCCCGGTTGAAATCCAGTTGGTTGAAGAGGTGTTTGCCGGCGCCTGGGATGCGTTACAAAGCCGAAGAGTTGATCTCGTTTTTGGCGCAGATAACATCAGCCGCCCTGCCGGGCCGTTCACCACAACCTCCATTGGCGAAGTGCCGTTCATTTACGCCGTTGCCCCTGACCACCCTCTGGCACAAATCGAAGGCACGGTCGATGAGGACGTCATAGCCCGCTATCCCGCCGTGGTTGCTGCCGACAGCTCACGCACGCTTCAACCCTGGTCAGCCGGGATATTTTCTCGCCAACGCACACTGACCGTATCCAATATCGACCAGAAGATCAGCGCCCAGGTGGCGGGCCTCGGCGTGGGCTGGCTTCCCGAGGCCCGCGTTCGGGAACACATTGAGACCGGGCGACTGGTGGAAATCGAGATCAATTCATCACGCCAGCCCGTTATCCTGAACCTTGCCCGTCACCAGGATGATCAGGGTAAAGCACTGATGTGGTTCTGGGATACACTCAGTCAACCCGGCCAATTTGGTCGCTGGGTCAATCCACTCAACTCGCCGGCGTGACGTCAATCTGGCCTGAAAAAGCCCCATCTTGAGCTCGACGTAGCGCATTCGGCAGCGCAAAATAGCCTGCCATGTCGTCATAACAGGGAGTGATTCATGCGGCAGTTGTCCGAGCTGGACGCCTCGTTTCTGTATCTGGAATCCGATACTGCACCGATGCACATCGGCGGCATTTATATTTTTGACGGTGAGGGGCGAGAAGCGCCGCTGCCGTTCAGCACATTCGTCTCCTACCTGCGAAGCCGGCTGCATGTCGTGCCTTTATTCCGGGAAAAACTCCGCGAAGTGCCTTTGCGCCTGGGTCATCCCTACTGGATTGATGACGCGGATTTCAGCATTGAGCGCCACCTGGCCTACGTCAAAATGGGCGAGCGGAACGACGAGTCGAGCCTGATGGCACTGGCATCCCGCATCATGCAGGAGCCCCTGAAACGGGATCGCCCTTTGTGGCACATCACTTTTGTTGATGGCCTTCGCTCACCCGGAAAAAAAGCCGGCGATCCCGATGACGCCCTGGGTTTTGCCTTGATAGTGCGCCTGCATCACGCAGCCATAGACGCCTTCAGTGGCGAAGAAATCATGGGCAAACTACTGGAGTACAGCCCGACACCTGATCCGATAAAGCCGCCCCAGCCCTGGCATCCTCGCCCCGCCCCTTCCGACGAGCGAGCGCTAATGCAAGTCGGTGCTAATTTCATTCGCAAGCCGTTCAGAATGGCCTCAGTTGCCGCAACGGCAATTGAAGCGACAACACTGGGCATGATCCAGAAACAAATGCGCAAACTGCCACTGCCGTTTCCGCTATTCTCCGCGCCACACAGCCCGTTTAACCGCCAGATCACCGCCAACAGGAAGATACTCGGGAGCACTCTGCCACTCTCCCGCCTGAAAGCAGTCAAGGCGAGTCTCGGTGATGTCACACTGAACGACGTGGTGCTTGGTTTATGCGCTGAGGTATTGCGCCGCTATATGGAAGAACACGGCGCTGATCTGGAGCGGCCACTGGTTGCCATGACACCGGTGTCAGTCCGCTCCAAGAGTTTGCGGCGCCCCACTGGTAACCAGATGTCCGCCATGCTGCTCAACCTGGCGACCGATGAACCTGACCCGGCCCGACGCATTCGGTTAATCCACTGGAATGCAGTGGCATCCGAGCCCTACCAGGAAGCCATTGCGGCGGATCGCCTCACCGAAATGGTGCCGTCAACGATGCTGGCACTGTCAGCGCGACTGTACAGCGAGCTCCAACTCGCTCAGCGTTATCAACCGGTGTTCAATGTTCCGATCACCAACGTGCCTGGCCCACAGGTTCCGCTTTATCTGCAAGGCACTCGCCTGGCGCGCCAGTACAACACGGCGCCTTTATTCGACAGCATGGGCCTGGTCATCGTTGCGGTGAGTTATGAAGGTCGGCTGACCCTTAACTTTTCGATTTGCCCGGATGTAGTCCCCGATGGCGAGCGGCTGACAGCGTTGCTTGAACCCTGCCTGCTCGACATCGAAAAAGCCGCTGCAACCCTGCCGGCAGAGTCTGCGCCGGAACAAAGCAGTAACAACCGTAACCCAACGCTGGTTAATGAGGCGCTAAATCTGGCAGAAGCTATGGTCCAGAAATCACTGCGGCGGTTCAGAAAACAGGAGAGGTCGGGTGGCGGCAGATAGCCGCCACCCGGAAGGAGAGGCTAGCCGGCTTTACTCGAAAGCCCAGCGCAAAAAGTTTTTCTTGTCTTCGGCAGACGCCCTTTCCCACAGCACTTTGAGCCCTTCAAGCGTCGGCAATCCATTCTCGACCGGCGCTGCAGGCGCAGATGTTGCTGTAGTAGAGGAGGTTGAAGCAGGCTTTGACGCAGTCGCCGCAGCCGCTCCACCGGCTGCGGCAGCACCTGCCGTCGCTGGTGCCGAACTCAGTGTCGGAAGTTGCGGGCGCTGAGCAACATAAGGCTTGGCAACAGCAACCTGCCGCTTCTGCTCGTCAATGACTTTTGCCTCAAAATGGGCAACCTGCTGCTCCGCTTCCCGCTTGTTCTTGGGCTCCGCCACTGCAAAAGTGTACTCTTCGCCAGCTTTCACATTGATGACCACTTGCTGCGGTTCGGTCTTGACGACGTGAACCTTGGACTCGCCATTGTCCACCACCGTCTTTTTGGCCCAAATTGTTTGATGGGTAAAGACAACCGTGTTTTCTCCTGGCAGCAGTTCATAATCGAGGGCCAGATCTTCCATCAGATAGCGGCTCATTTCCTTGCCGTTTACCGAGCTCACATTGATATTGGCCGGCGCATGGAGAATGCCGATCTGATCGGAGTCAGCAGAGGGGCCATCCCAAGTCTGCACATTTTTCAACCCACCACTGCAGCCAGCCAACCCCAGCACAACCAGTGCCAGCATCAATACTTTGGAATACCCCTTTACTCTCAGCCCGCAATCACCTGACGACATGAAAACCTCTCGTATTCGTGGCAGTGGCCGGCAGCCACCCTTTAGATGTGTGAATGACTCCGCATTCTGACGACTGCTTTTATCAAGCGCAAGCCAGCCAGCGGCCTCATATCAAGGTTCACCGTTCACTCCCGTCAACTATTCGTCAATTCGCTAAGGTTTTAATTGAAATCGGTGAAATTTGAATTAAATTTGACAGAACGGCATGACAATTTACTTCCCCGAAGTCAAACCATACCTGCGGGGCAGGAGAAAGCGTATGGATACCCAGATCAGAAGCGGTGAATCAGGCCCAATCCCCTTTCGCAGCAGTCGTTTTTTTTGTGTCGGCGGAAAGTGGTACTTCACCACCCGTGAAGGTTTTGACAGCGGCCCCTTTGCCTCAAGAGAAAGAGCCGACATAGGCCTGCGGCGCTTTTTGCACGTAGCCAGCATGATTCCGATGAGCGCGGCTATGCATTAAACGCTCGGCGACTACCAGACGTTATCTCACTCGGGAAGGTCACTGGCGAAATGATCGAACCCGGCAAACGCGGATGCGCCTGCAACAGGGCCGTTCTCAACGGCTATGCCTTTGCCGGTACACGTCTCTCCGATGATCGTTACGCCATCCGGCAGCGTTTCGTGAATGGTCCCCCATGTTTGCGGCTCAATCGTGAAACAAAGCTCGTAGTCATCTCCACCTGTTAACCCATAGCTGACCGCCCTGTCTGCGGCAACACGCTTGAGCGCCCCGGACAAGGGCAGCTTCGCTGCATCCAGCTTGGCACCGCACCCCGACATCGCCAACACATGCCCGAGATCTGCAAGGAGCCCGTCCGAGATATCAATCATGGCAGTTACGTGGCGCCTCAGTTTCTGACCCAATGCCACGCGGGGAATCGGCCGGTGATATCGCTGAAGGACTGATTGCACATCCGTCGATGGGTCGGCGGCATCGAGCCAGTCCAGCGCAGCCCGCGCCTCACCGAGTGCGCCCGAGACCCCGATGAGCTGGCCCGGTGCGGCACCACTTCGGCGCACACCTTCGCCTTCAGGCACGATGCCATGAACCTGTACAGTTAACGTCAGCGGTCCACGCGTGGTGTCGCCCCCTGCCAGAGCAATACCCAAAACGCGAGCAGCATCACCCAACCCTCGCCCGAAAGCACGAAGCCAGCTGTTGTCAGTTGATGGCAGCGAGATCGCCAGGGTAAAACATACCGGAGACGCTCCCATTGCGGCGAGATCGCTGACGGCAGCAGCCAGTGCGCGGTAAGCCAGATAATCGGGAGCATAATGCGGAGGGAAATGAACACCCTCAACCAGAGTGTCCACTGAAAAAACCAGCTGATGGCCTGCGGGAATCGACTGTATTGCACAGTCATCCCCGGGGCCCAAAATAACATCCGGATGCTGAAATGCTTGAGCGGCCGGCTCGAAAACCTGACGAATCAGCTCAAACTCGCGCATCGGCCGGTCACCCATCACACTACCGCGGGCGGGTTTCAGCGAGGCGCAGGCGGCGGCTTAACTTGTCCAGCACGCTGTTAACGAACTTATGACCTTCAGTTCCACCAAACCGTTTCGCCAGCTCGATCCCTTCATTGATCACGACCCGGTAAGGCACGTCAATGCGATGCTTGAGCTCATAGGCACCAATCCGGACAATCGCCAACTCGATGGTATCCACCTCTCCCAGCGGGCGATCCAGAAACGGCTCGATCTGTTTATCGAGGTCCGCCTGCTCACGATGAACACCGCGCAACAGATCCCGGAAATAAGCCGAATCAGTGCGTGACATGTCATTATCCACCATGAACTCGGCTTCAATGTCCGTCACCGACGACTTGGAATAGTGGCGATGGTAGAGCGCCTGCATCGCGAGTATGCGCGCTCGCCTGCGTTCGCCAGCCTTGGGTGCCGATGGCTTGCCCTCAGCTGGCGCCTGGTCCTGATCGGTCATCATTCACCTATCTTCTTGAAGAGGCTGACCATTTCCAGCGCGGTAACGGCGGCTTCGGCCCCTTTGTTTCCGGCCTTGGTGCCCGAACGCTCGATCGCCTGCTCAATTGAATCCACAGTCAGCACACCGAAGGCAACTGGCACGTCAGTTTCAAGGCTCACCGCGCCCAGACCACTGGCTGCTTCGCCCGCAACGTACTCAAAGTGCGGGGTTCCGCCGCGAATAACGGCACCCAAAGCAATAATCGCATCATAGTGTCCGGTTTCAGCAACACGCTTGACCGCCAGCGGCATTTCATAGGCACCGGGCACACGCACCACGGTGATGTTCGCATCTTCGATTCCGTAACGACGCAGGGTATCAATCGCGCCACTCACCAGGCTTTCGACCACAAATGCGTTAAAGCGACCAACAACCAGCGCGTAGGAGCCGCCGCATTGTGTGAAATCGCCTTCGAGAGTTTTAATATCGGCCATGCCAGACTCCTGTGTCGGACCCCGCGATAACGCGGAGCCCTGGTTAAATTAGGGGTTGTAGGGAAGGTATTCGACAACTTCCAGATCAAAACCGGAAATGGCCGAGAATTTGATAGGCGCGCTCAGCAACCGCATCTGGCTAACCCCCAGATCCCGCAGAATCTGTGAGCCTGTCCCTACCGTAAAGTACACACCCGAACTTCCTTTGGTCGCCGGCTGCAAACCTTCATCAAAAAATTCGTGAATTCTGTCTTCAAGATTGTAGCTGTCTTCAGCACTGTTCAGGAGGACGACAACACCGCGCCCCACCTCAGCGACTTTCTCAAGTGCACGATGCAGCGGCCAGCTGTGAGAGCCGCTTCGTCTGGCTCCCAATAGATCCCGCATGGTATCGGTTATGTGCACTCGCACCAGGACAGGCTCACCTCCTTTGACATCACCCATCGTGAGCGTCAGGTGCGTACGCCCCTGAATGGTGTCCCGATAGGTCCGCAGTTGGAAAATGCCGTATTCGGTATCCAGATCATACTCTTCGACACACTCGATCGTGCGCTCGTGCAGCGTACGATAGTGAATCAGGTCAGCGATGGTTCCGATCTTCAGATCATGCTCTTCGGCAAACGCTTCGAGGTCAGGCCGACGCGCCATGGTGCCGTCTTCGTTCATGATTTCGCAGATCACCCCGGCAGGCTCGGCGCCTGCAAGCGCCGCGAGATCACAGGACGCCTCGGTATGACCGGCACGACTCAATACGCCGCCGGGATCGCTCATCAACGGGAAGATATGCCCCGGCTGCACAATGTCCGATGCTTTGGCGCCTTTCGCGACTGCGGCCTGGACCGTGCGCGCTCTGTCAGCTGCTGAAATACCGGTGGTCACCCCTTCACGTGCCTCGATAGACAAGGTGAACTTGGTACCAAACCCAGAAGCGTTCTGGTGCACCATTAGCGGCAGAGCCAACTGTTCGCAGCGCTGACGGGTCATTGGCATGCAGATCAGACCACGACCAAAACGTGCCATGAAGTTAATGGCCTCTGCCGTGCAGAATTCGGCGGCCATAACCAGATCGCCCTCATTCTCGCGATCCTCATCATCCATCAGGATCACCATTTTGCCCTGACGAATATCTTCAATAATCTCTTCAATACTGTTCAGTGCCATAGAACGTTGCACCCTTTGGTAAATTGGCCGGCAGTTAAGCTGCCTGGCCCGCATTCATCTCCGATTATTGCGGAGTGAGAATCAAACGCTGATCCTTCCCAATCTGGCGGCGATCCGTGACCTGCCATCGTTTACTATCTGCCATGCGATCGATCGCCAGCATGACTGTCGGCATACCGCGGCTGCCGAGAAAAACCGGCGCCTGATACAACCAGAATTCATCCACTTTACCCGCAGCAACGAAAGCGCCAGCGAGCGTGGGGCCGGCTTCAACCAGCACCTCATTAATATCAGCGGCGGCCAGCATACCCAAAACGGCATCAAGACAGAGCGCGCCGTCCGTCAATGGCACGCTGCGGACATCGCCTCCCGCATCACGTAGATGCTGAGCTGCTTCTGAATCCAGCTGCTTCGGCTCACAGACAACCCACACCTTACCCGTTGCCAGTATTTTAGCGGCGGGCGGCGTTCTCAGCTGTCGATCCAGCACAACTCGCAGGGGCTGCTGGCGAGGCAAAGTTGCGGCACCCGGCGACCCCATCTGTTCGGGCCTTACGGTCAGGGACGGATCATCTGCCAAAACCGTACCAACGCCAGTTACTATCGCGGCGCTCCTGGCTCTCAGCCGCTGCACATCCGAACGCGCTTCAGCACCGGTCACCCACTGACTCTCACCCGATGCCATTGCCGTGCGGCCATCCAGGCTGGCCGCGACTTTCACCCTCACAAAAGGCTGCCCATCGCGCATTCGCCGAAAGAACCCCGGGTTGAGCTTTTCCGCTTCACCGGCCAGCACATTGTCAGTGACGTCAATACCGGCATCGCGCAATCGCTGTAGTCCACGACCGGCCACCTCGGGGTTGGGGTCTGTCATGGCGACCACAACCCGGGCAACTCCCGCCTGCACCAATGCATCGGCGCAAGGGGGGGTACGACCGAAGTGACTACAGGGCTCCAACGTCACGTAGGCAGTAGCGCCGGCAGCCTGGGCTCCGGCCTTTGCCAGCGCGTTGACTTCCGCGTGCCCCTCCCCGGCATATTGATGCCAGCCTTCGGCGATTATCTCGCCGTTTTGGGCAATCACGCAGCCGACTCGAGGGTTGGGATGCGTCGAATAGCGCCCCCGCCAAGCCAGCTCAATGGCTTTAGCCATCATCCGGATATCCAGAGCTGCCTGCGCTTCCTCAAATGCCACGCCGACCAACCTCAGCCCTTGGGCTTGTCGGGCGCAGCCAGCGCATTCGCGACGTCAACGGGGTCAGCTTTGTCCCCCATGTGCACACTCAGGCGCTCAATCTCTTCCTTGAATTCGTTAATATCCTGGAAACTGCGATAAACCGATGCGAACCGAACGTAGGCGACCTTATCGAGTTGACGCAACTCGATCATTACCTCCTCACCCAGCTCCATAGATTTAATTTCCCGCTCGCCCTTTGCACGAAGCCGGAACTTGATCCGGTTCAGCGACGCTTCTATTTCCTCGATGCTTACCGGCCGCTTTTCCAGTGCTTTCATAATGCCTGATCGCAGCTTCTCTTCGTCGAACGGCTGACGCGTGCCATCCTGTTTGACGACTCTGGGCATCACCAGTTCAGCAGATTCGAAGGTCGTAAAACGCTCTTTGCAGGACAGACATTCACGGCGACGGCGCACCTGATCGCCCTCGGCAACCAGTCTTGAGTCGATAACCTTGGTATCCGCTTCACCGCAAAAAGGACAGTGCATCTTGAAAGCTCCGGGAGAACGGGTGCCGGGCACCCGTCTGTTCTGGCTAAGTCCGCATCAATTATTCCTGCCGACACAATAACTGTCGGCGGGAAGGATCAGGAGGTCGCGTAAACCGGGAAGCGAGCGCACAGCTCTTTGACTTGCTCACGCACCCGGGTGTTGAGCTCTTCGTTTTCCAGGTCGTCCAGAATGTCACACATCCAGGTCGCCAGATCGCGACACTCGGACTCACCGAAACCACGCGTTGTGACAGCAGGCGTGCCAACACGCAGGCCAGAGGTTACGAAAGGTGAGCGCGGGTCATTCGGAACCGCGTTCTTGTTGACCGTAATATGGGCTTTACCCAGTGCAGCGTCCGCATCTTTGCCGGTGATGTCCTGCTTGATCAGGCTGACGAGGAACAAGTGGTTCTCCGTGCCACCGGAGACTACGTCGTAGCCCCGCTCAACAAAAACACCAGCCATGGCCTTGGCGTTCTTGACGACCTGCTGCTGATAAGCGCGGAACTCATCGCTCATGGCCTCTTTGAAACAAATAGCCTTGCCAGCAATGACGTGCATCAGTGGGCCGCCCTGGCCGCCCGGGAATACGGCAGAATTCAGCTTCTTCTGAATATCTTCGTCCGCACAGGCGAGAATAAGGCCGCCGCGTGGACCGCGCAGGGTTTTATGGGTTGTGGTGGTCACCACGTGGGCATGAGGCATCGGGTCAGGATAAACACCTGCCGCCACCAAGCCTGCAACGTGTGCCATATCGACAAACAGGTAGGCACCCACTTTGTCGGCAATCTCGCGGAAGCGCGCGAAATCAAGATACTGTGAGTACGCCGAGAAGCCAGCCACAATCATCTTGGGCTTGTGCTCAACTGCCAGACGCTCGACATCGTCGTAGTCGATCAGTCCGGTTTCAGGATTGAGACCATACTGAACTGCGTTATAGATTTTGCCGGAGAAACTGACCGAGGCACCATGAGTCAGGTGGCCACCGTGGGCCAGGCTCATACCCAGCACCGTATCGCCGGGCTTGACTAGCGCCATGTAAACCGCGCTATTCGCCTGTGAACCGGAGTGCGGCTGAACGTTGGCATAAGCGGCGCCAAACAGTTCTTTCGCGCGGTCAATTGCCAGTGCTTCGACCACATCAACGTGCTCACAGCCACCGTAGTAGCGCTTGCCGGGATAGCCTTCCGCATATTTGTTGGTCAGCACAGAACCCTGTGCTTCCATGACTCGCGGGCTGGTGTAGTTTTCGGACGCAATCAGCTCAATATGAGCTTCCTGGCGCTCGCTTTCGGCCTGGATGGCGTTCCAGACATCATCGTCATAGCCTGCAATTTTCATTTCGCGAGTAAACATGGATGCGCTGCCCCTGTAGTGGCTAAACAGTGTCAAATGAAGGGCCGGTATTCTAGCTTAAAACAGCGGCAAAAATCATCTTTTAAGCCGCATCGTAGGGGTTTATCGCAGCAATGCCTCCGGCCGGCAGCCAATTGCCAAAGCCCCCCTGTTTCGCTACCGTAAGAAACCCTCAGAATATGACCATTTTCGGCGCTGCCCTCTTTACTCATAGCAACGCCGTACGTCCCGAACCCAGTGAGGGTATTGCAAATCGTCGCGCGCAATGGCCAGACATGTCGAGTACACGCGGAAAGGCGCTATTTACTCATCGTAAATAAGCGTTTCAAGCGGACCGCCAGCGGTGCACGACCAAGCACAGCCGTTTTGCAACAGCCTCCATCAACAAGGATACCGCCTGACCATGGCCCAATACGTCTATACCATGAACCGCGTTGGCAAAGTGGTACCGCCAAAACGCGAAATCCTCAAAGACATTTCCCTGAGCTTCTATCCTGGCGCCAAAATCGGCGTGCTTGGCCTGAATGGTTCCGGTAAATCATCATTGTTGCGCATCATGGCGGGCATTGACGAAGATTACCTGGGCGAAGCCCGCCCCCAACCCGGCATTAACATTGGCTATCTGCCGCAGGAACCAGAACTGGACGAAAGCAAAACCGTGCGCGAGATTGTCGAAGAGTCAGTCGCTGCTGTGCACGACGCCCTGGCCGAGCTGGATCAGGTTTACGCAGCCTACGCCGAGCCGGATGCCGATTTTGATGCACTGGCCAAAAAGCAGGGTGAGCTTGAAGCCCTGATTCAGGCCACCGACGGCCACGATATCGAACGCAAGCTGGAAGTCGCAGCTGACGCGCTGCGCCTGCCGGCCTGGGACGCCAACGTATCAACCCTGTCGGGTGGTGAGCGCCGCCGTGTGGCGCTGTGCCGCCTGCTTCTGTCCAGCCCTGACATGCTGCTGCTTGACGAGCCGACGAACCACCTGGACGCCGAATCCGTCGCCTGGCTGGAGCGCTTCCTGCACGACTACAGCGGCACGGTGGTCGCCATCACCCACGACCGCTATTTCCTCGACAATGTCGCCGGCTGGATTCTCGAACTGGACCGTGGCCAGGGCATCCCCCACGAAGGCAATTACAGCCAGTGGCTGGAAGCGAAAGAGCAACGTCTGGCGGTGGAAGCCAAACAGGAAGTGGCTCGCCAGAAATCGATCAAACATGAGCTTGAGTGGGTTCGCAGCAATGCAAAGGGGCGTCAGTCCAAGAGCAAGTCACGCCTGGCCCGCTTTGAAGAACTGAGTTCGCAGGATTTCCAGAAGCGGAACGAAACCAACGAGCTCTACATTCCGCCCGGGCCGCGTCTCGGCGATAAGGTCATTGAAGTTGATGGCGTGAGCAAGAGCTTTGACGGCATACTGCTATACGAAAACCTGTCATTCAATGTCCCGCCGGGGTCCATTGTCGGCATTATCGGGGGGAACGGTGCCGGTAAATCTACCCTGTTCAGAATGATGGCCGGCAAGGACGAACCCGATACCGGCACAATCTCCATCGGCGAATCCGTCAAGCTGGCCTACGTGGATCAGATGCGGGATCTGGATGGCGACAAAACAGTATGGGAAGAGCTCAGTGACGGGCTCGACATCATGCAGGTTGGCAACTACCAGACCCCCTCTCGCGCCTATGTTGGTCGCTTCAACTTCAAGGGTAGCGATCAGCAAAAGCGGGTCGGCGATCTTTCCGGCGGTGAACGCAACCGACTGCACCTGGCTAAACTACTGAAAGAAGGCGGCAACGTGCTGCTGCTGGATGAGCCCACCAACGATCTGGACGTTGAAACCCTGCGTGCACTGGAAGATGCCATTCTGAACTTCCCCGGTTGTGCGATGGTCATTTCGCACGACCGCTGGTTCCTTGACCGGGTTGCGACTCATATCCTCGCGTTTGAAGGTGACAGTGAAGTCGTGTTCTTTGAAGGCAACTTCAGCGAATACGACGAAGACCATAAAAAACGCAAAGGCGACTCCGCAATGGTGCCCCAGCGTATGAAGTACAAGAAACTGGCGTAGTCTTCTGCCTTCGGGCAGCAACCAATACCGCCGGCCTCGAATTCCGAAGCCGGCGCAACCCTCTTTCTTTTTCCTACCGGGCGAACCATGGCAAAAACCAAAACGGCTTATGTCTGCACAGAATGTGGCGCCGACTACGCCAAGTGGCAGGGCCAGTGCACGGCGTGCTCCGCATGGAACACCATCAGCGAGATGCGCGGTGTTAGCGCGAACAGCAGCGGAGGAAACCAGCGCGGCTCGCGCTTTGAGGGATTTGCCGGCAGCCTTTCCGGCGTTCAATCGTTGGATTCCATCAGTTTGTCCGAGCAATCGCGAATCAGTTCGGGCATGCGTGAACTGGATCGGGTGTTGGGTGGCGGGCTGGTCGAAGGTTCGGCCATCCTGATGGGCGGACATCCAGGTGCGGGCAAAAGTACGCTCCTGCTGCAAACGGTCTGCAACCTTGCCCAGCAACTTCCCGCGCTCTATGTCACCGGCGAAGAATCACTGCAACAGGTTGCTCTTCGGGCCCAGCGTCTTGGCGTGCCAACCAAAGACCTCAAGATGCTCTCAGAAACCAGCGTCGAGCGCATTATCCAGATCGCAGAGGTCGAAAAGCCCCGCATTCTGGTGGTCGACAGTATCCAGGTCATGCACATCAGCGATGTCGAATCGGCGCCTGGCAGCGTATCCCAGGTACGCGAAAGCGCGGCTTACCTTACGCGGTTTGCCAAGCAGACCGGAACGATTCTGTTCCTCGTCGGTCACGTGACCAAAGACGGCAGCCTGGCAGGTCCCAAGGTGCTTGAGCACATGATCGATTGTTCAATTTTGCTGGAAGGCTCGAGCGACAGTCGCTACCGCACCTTGCGAGGCATCAAGAACCGCTTTGGCGCCGTCAACGAGCTCGGCGTGTTCGCAATGCTTGAACAGGGACTTAAAGAGGTCAAAAACCCCAGCGCCATCTTCCTTAACAGAGGTGACGAAGCGGCGCCCGGCAGCGTGGTAATGGTTGTCTGGGAAGGCACGCGACCGATGCTGGTCGAGATTCAGGCGCTGGTAGATGTTGCTCAGGGCAGCTACCCACGACGGGTTGCGGTGGGGCTCGATCAAAACCGCCTGGCGATGTTACTGGCAGTGCTACACCGTCACGGCAGCATGCACTGTGCCGATCAGGACGTTTTTATAAACGTGGTGGGCGGCGTCAAAGTCTACGAAACCAGTGCCGACCTGGCGCTACTCGCAGCAGTGGTGTCGTCGTTCCGGGATCGCACCCTGCCCCAGGATCTCGTGATATTCGGAGAAGTTGGCCTGTCCGGTGAAATTCGGCCGGTACCCAGCGGTCAGGAGAGAATCTACGAGGCAGCCAAACACGGCTTCACCCGGGCGCTGGTACCCAAAGCCAATGCTCCCAGAAAACCGGTTGAAGGCATGAAGGTGATTGCGGTATCGAAACTCAGCGAAGCGATTGACGCTCTGCTCGATCTGGGCGACTGATCTGACAGGCTATTGCTCGCCCAGAAAGCTCAATTCGCGGTTCAGCAAGGCCGGATCGCCAAGGTTCAATTCGACCAGACGCTTGAGGTGGGTGGCACTGTCGAGATCAATGTACTCGCACTTGAAGCCCAGATGATTGGGCTCGATATGGCAGAGGTTCACCGCCATCACAATGCCCGCGTCCAGCTCATTCAGGTGAATGGTAATTTCGAAGGGTTGGTTAAGGGGCACGCGCCAGCCCTCCGGCCGCCGCAACAGCACCCCTTTCATCGAGATATCGAGCACCTGGCTGTGCCAGGTTTCTTCGCCAGAGTGCAATTCGCAGGGCGCATCGAACAAAATCCGATGGAAGCGTCTTCGATTATCTGCTTTCGAGTGGTCTGCCATAACCTGAATCCCTGCCTGTTCTGAACGCCGGTATCGGCTCAATATAGCGCGCGATACTGGTGGTCACCACTCGGAAATCAAATAAACCCTGCCACTGCAACCCGGATTATCCCTTGTGATAAGCGCCGCTAAGCTCAACCACAGCTTCAATAAAGGCACCGGCATTAGCCGGGTCTACCTCTGGCGTAATGCCATGCCCGAGATTGAAAATGTGGCCGGGGCCGGAGCCATACCGTGACAGGATATAGGCGACTTCTTCACGAATGCGTTCAGGTGGCGCATACAGCATTGTCGGGTCCATATTGCCCTGCAAGGCAACGCGGTCGCCTACCCGTGCGCGGGCGTTGCCAATGTCCGTCGTCCAGTCCAGGCCCAGCGCATCAGCGCCGGTTTCAGCCATGGACTCCAGCCACTGACCACCGTTTTTCGTGAACAGCACCACCGGCACTCGGCGGCCGTCATGCTCACGAATCAGACCATCGACGATTTTCTTCATATAAGCCAGAGAGAACTCGGCATAGGCCCACGAGGACAGTGCGCCACCCCAGGTATCGAAAATCTGGATCGCCTGGGCACCCGCCTTTATCTGCCCGTTAAGATAGCCCGTAACCGCGGTTGCGAGCTTGTCGAGCAAGGCATGCATCACCTGCGGCTCGGTGTACATCAGCCGCTTGGCTTCCCTGAAGTCTTTGGAAGATCCGCCCTCGACCATGTACGTAGCCAGCGTCCAGGGACTGCCCGAGAAGCCGATCAACGGTACTCGTCCACCCAGAGCGCCTCGTATGGTGGAGACTGCTGCCATCACGTAATCGAGATCGACCTCCGCATCGAGAGCGGGCAATGCCGCCACATCTGCGGCTGAGCGTACCGTGTGCCTGAACTTCGGCCCCTCACCGGTCTCGAAATACAACCCGAGCCCCATTGCGTCCGGGATGGTGAGAATGTCCGAAAACAGGATCGCCGCATCCAGAGGATAGCGCTCCAACGGCTGCAGCGTGACTTCACATGCCAGCGGCGTGTTCTTGCAAAGGCTCAGGAAGTCGCCGGCCTTTTCCCGGGTGGCCCGGTATTCCGGCAGATAACGGCCTGCCTGGCGCATCATCCATACTGGTGTACGGTCAACGGGCTGGCGCATCAGTGCGCGCAGAAGGCGGTCATTCTTCAGTTCGGACATACCACTCTCTTTGTCAGCCGTCACAGGCGCAGAGTGCGCCGGCAACGTAGCAGTTCATGTTCTGGATCACGCGAGGCGCGAGTCAGACATCCAGATAATCCAGTATACCTTCAGCAGCCTGACGGCCTTCCCAGATAGCAGTTACGACCAGATCCGAACCACGGACCATGTCGCCACCGGCAAAAATTTTGGGATTAGACGTCTGGAACTGGAATTCGCTCTCTTCCGGGGCGGTCACCCGGCCAGAATCATCGATCGCCACATTCAGCGGCTGAAACCAGTCAGCAGGGCTTGGACGGAAACCGAAAGCCACCAGCACCGCATCAGCAGGAATGACTTCTTCGCTGCCTGGCACCACTTCCGGACGACGACGTCCGTTGTTGTCAGGTTCACCCAGACGGGTCTGAACTACTTTTACACCCTCAACCCGGTCTTCGCCGATAATGGCGATAGGCTGACGATTGAACATGAACTTCACGCCCTCTTCCTTGGCGTTAGCCACTTCCCGGCGAGAACCGGGCATGTTGGCTTCGTCACGGCGATAGGCGCAAGTGACACTCGCCGCCTGCTGACGGATTGCAGTCCGGTTGCAATCCATCGCGGTATCGCCGCCACCCAGGACGACAACGCGCTTGTCTTTCATGTCGATGAAGCTGGCTTCGTCGGTTTCAAAACCAAGACGCCGGTCGACGTTCGAAATCAGATACGGCAAGGCATCATGAACACCACCAAGCTCTTCGCCAGGGAAGCCACCCTTCATGTATGTGTAGGTCCCCATGCCCATGAACACAGCATCATAGTCATCAATGATGTCTTCAAGCAGCACGTCTTTGCCCACTTCAGTTGCCAGGCGGAATTCAACACCCATGGATTCGAAGATTTCACGACGCCGGGCCATGACCGTCTTTTCCAGCTTGAACTCGGGAATCCCGAAGGTCAGCAGGCCACCGATTTCAGGGTAGCGATCGAATACGACCGGCTTAACCCCGTTACGTGCCAGGATATCAGCGCATCCCAGACCAGCAGGACCGGCACCAATTACAGCCACTTTTTTATCTGTCCACTTGACGTGAGACACATCAGGACGCCAGCCCAGCGCGAAAGCGGTATCCGTAATGTATTTCTCAACAGAACCGATGGTGACTGCACCAAAACCGTCATTCAGCGTACAGGCGCCTTCACACAGACGATCCTGCGGACAGACCCGACCGCAGACTTCCGGCAGTGAGTTCGTTTGATGGCACAGCTCCGCTGCTTCCAGCAGATTGCCTTCCGACACCAGCTTCAGCCAGTTCGGAATATAGTTGTGTACCGGGCACTTCCATTCACAGTACGGGTTACCGCAATGCAGGCAGCGATGTGCCTGACTCGCCGCATCATCCTGCTTGAACGGATGGTAAATTTCACCGAACTCCTTCTTGCGCTTCCGCGCAGGCACCTTCTTCGGATCAACCCGCCCCACTTCGATAAACTGGAAATCGTTATTTAATCTCTCTTTCATCACGCGACTCTCAATTATTCAATTTCGATGCACTTGCAACGCCTGTGCGCCCCACAACCTGAGCTATTTACTCAGGAGAGCCCGTTATTCCGGGCGCCCGCGGGTGCTTGCCAGCAGTGAGCGAAGATTTGCAGCCTTCGGTTTCACCAGCCAGAAGCGGCCAAGGTAGTCATCGAAATTATCAAGCAGGTGTTCAGCCCACTCGCTCTGAGTTTCTGCAACGTGCTCTCGAATAACACCGCGCAGATGATTCCGGTACGGCTCCATATCTTCACTGGAGATACGCTGAATTTCGACCAACTCGTGGTTGTACTTGTCGACAAACGTGTTCTTCTGATCCAGCACATAAGCAAAGCCACCGGTCATACCGGCACCAAAGTTATGACCTGTCGTGCCAAGAACAGTGACCAGTCCACCGGTCATGTACTCACAACAGTGATCACCAACACCCTCGACAACAGCGTGGGCGCCAGAGTTACGAACACCAAAACGCTCACCGGCAGTACCTGCAGCAAACAGCTTGCCGCCGGTTGCACCGTAAAGACAGGTGTTGCCGATAATCGAGGTTTCCTGGGTCTTGAATGTGCTCTGGCGCGGTGGACGTACCACCAGCTTGCCGCCGGTCATGCCTTTGCCGACATAGTCATTGGCATCACCTTCAAGAATCAGGTTGAGACCACCGACGTTCCAGACACCGAAGCTCTGGCCGGCCGTTCCGGTCAGCTCCAATGTGATCGGCGCTCCAGCCATCCCCTGATTGCCATGCAACTGGGCGATTTCACCGGAAATCCGGGCACCGATGGAGCGATCACAGTTCGTGACCCGATAGGACCAGGTGCCGCCCACTTTGCCAGTGACAGCATCCATAACGTCACCCACCATTTGTTCGGCCAGCGAGCCTTGATCAAATGGCTTGTTGCGCTCAACCTGACAGGTATGAGGCTTGTCTGCCGGAATCAGATCATTGCCAAGGATCGGGCTCAGATCCAGCTTGCTTTGCCGCGCCGTATCGCCGGGCAGACGCTCCAGCAGATCGGTACGACCAACCAGCTCTTCGAGTGAACGAACACCAAGCTTGGCCATCCATTCCCGGGTCTCTGCCGCAACAAAACGGAAGAAGTTCATCGCCATTTCAACGGTGCCGTTGAAATGCTCATCCCGCAGGCGCTCGTTCTGGGTTGCAACACCTGTAGCGCAGTTATTCAAATGACAGATTCGAAGATATTTGCAGCCCAGCGCGACCATCGGTGTGGTACCAAAGCCAAAGCTCTCAGCACCCAGAATCGCGGCCTTCACCACATCCAGACCTGTCTTCAGGCCACCGTCTGTCTGCAGACGGATCTTGCCACGCAGGTCGTTCGAACGCAGTGCTTGCTGGGTTTCACTCAGCCCCAGCTCCCACGGAGAGCCGGCATACCGGATCGATGTCAACGGACTTGCAGCCGTGCCACCGTCATAACCGGAGACGGTAATCAGGTCGGCGTAGGCCTTCGCGACACCCGCCGCAATCGTGCCGACACCGGGCTCTGATACCAGCTTCACCGACACCAGCGCTTTGGGGTTGACCTGCTTGAGGTCGAAGATCAGCTGAGCAAGATCTTCAATCGAATAGATATCGTGGTGCGGCGGTGGCGAAATCAGGGTTACGCCCGGCACTGAATATCGCAGGCGGGCGATCAGTTCATTTACCTTGCCGCCCGGTAGCTGACCACCTTCACCGGGCTTGGCACCCTGAGCCACCTTGATCTGCATAACGTCAGCGCTGCGCAGATACTCAGCGGTAACACCAAACCGGCCGGACGCCACCTGCTTGATCTTGGAGCGACGATCAGTCCCGTAACGAGCCGAATCTTCACCGCCCTCACCTGAATTGGACCGGCCACCCAGAGTATTCATGGCGACGGCCAGTGCCTCATGCGCCTCTGGCGACAGCGCACCCAGCGACATAGCCGCCGAGTCGAACCGCGGGAATATCGCTTCAACCGGCTCAACATCATTGATATCGATTGCCTTGATACCGGCTTTGAAGGTCAACAAATCGCGCAGTGTGGCGACAGGCCGCTCATTCACCAACGCCGCATATTCGCGATACACACCATATTCACCGGAGGAGACCGCTTGCTGCAGTGTATTCACCACATCGGGATTGAAGGCGTGATATTCCTGGCCGTGGACATACTTGAGTAGCCCGCCCTGGGAGATCGGCTTGCGCTTTTTCCAGGCAACACCAGCAAGCAATTCCTGATCTTGCTGGAAATCATGGAAACCGGCGCCTTTTATGCGGCTTGGCACACCCCGGAAGCAGAGATCAACGACCTCTTCGTCCAGACCAATGGCTTCAAAAAGCTGCGCACCACGATAGGAGGCGATCGTTGAAATCCCCATCTTGGACAGGATTTTCAGCAGCCCCTTATTGATACCCTTGCGGTAGTTATTCTTCGCTTCAATCGGATCCATCATGACTTCGCCGGTGCGAATCAGATCATTCAGGATCTGGTATGACAGGTAGGGATAAACCGCCGTCGCACCAAAGCCGAACAGCACCGCAAACTGGTGCGAATCCCGGGCCCAACCGGTTTCGACAATCAGGTTGGAATCACAGCGCAGACCAATCTCGCTCAAGTGATGGTGAACAGCCGCTGTCGCCATCAGCGCATTGATCGGCAATTCGCCCTGCACCAGATCTTTGTCCGTCAGGATCAGCAATACCTTGCCGTTACGTACCGCTTGCTCTGCCTCGGCACAAACCGCTTCAACGGCCTTCTTCAAGCCCAGTTCAGGACTGTAGCTCAGGCGGATACGGATCGCCTCGAAGCCCGGGCGATCATTATTTTCGATACGCAAAAACTTCGCGGGCGACAGAACCGGTGTTGAAAGGATAATCCGGTTGGCGTGCTCTGGTGACTCTTCAAACACATTCCGTTCGGCGCCAATACAGGTTTCGAGCGACATGACGATCGATTCCCTCAGCGGGTCGATCGCCGGGTTGGTGACCTGCGCGAACTTCTGACGGAAATAGTCGGCGACGTGACGAACCCTGCTGGACAGAACAGCCATCGGGGTGTCGTCACCCATTGAGCCCACTGCTTCCTGGCCGTTTTCGGCCATAGGACGCAGTACCTGATCCCGCTCTTCAAACGACACATGGAACATCTTCTGATGAACTTGCAGTTCGTCGCTGTCCATCAGACTGAATTCAGGCGTGTCCTGATTCAGGGTTGCTTCAACACGTAACGCGTTCTCGCGCAGCCAGCGTTTGTAGGGCTGACTGCTCTTGAGGCGGTCGTCAATGTCCTTGGTGTGCAGCACTTCGCCAGATTCAGTATCAATAGCCAGCATCTGGCCAGGCCCCACGCGGCCCTTGGCAACAACATCTTCCGGCTTGTAGCCGTAGGTGCCAATTTCGGATGCCAGTGTGATGAAATCATCTTTGGTGATAACCCAGCGAGCTGGACGCAAACCGTTCCGGTCCAACATACAAACCGCATAACGCCCGTCTGAAAGTACCAGACCAGCGGGACCATCCCACGGCTCCATGTGCATCGAGTTGTACTCGTAGAACGCACGCAGCTCGGAGTCCATGGTGTCGACGTTCTGCCACGCCGGCGGAATCATCATTCGAACGGCGCGGAACAGATCAACACCGCCTGCAAGCAGGATCTCCAGCATATTATCCATGCTGGATGAGTCTGAACCGGTCCGATTGACCAGGGGCTGCAGGGTTTGCAGATCCGGGAGTTCCGGGGACTTGAATTTGGAAGCACGGGCAATGGCCCAGTTGCGGTTACCTTCTACCGTATTGATCTCGCCATTGTGGGCAAGGAAACGGAACGGCTGAGCCAGCGGCCACCGCGGCATGGTGTTGGTCGAAAAACGCTGGTGAAAAACACAGATCGCGGTGTGCAGGTCAGGATCGCCGAGATCCGTGTAGAAAGTCGGCAAATCGGCCGGCATCATCAGGCCTTTGTACGCCAATGTCTTGTGCGACAGGCTACAGATATAGAATTCACTGTCTTCCGCCATATCTTTTTCTGTATGGCGACGACCGAGAAACATGCTGATGGCGAATTCGCGCTCGCTCTTGCCGGCAGGCTCGACAAACACCTGCTCAATGCGCGGCAGGCAGTCCAGCGCCATGGGTCCAAGACAGCTGCTATCCGTTGGCACTTCACGCCAACCGACAACTTCAAGACCTTGCGCTACCAGGTTCTTTTCGAGTGTGGACCGGCCATGCGCTGCTTTTTGCTCGTCCTGATCCAGAAAAATCATGCCGATGCCGTAAAGCTCGCCCAGGGTTTTACCCAGGCTCTCCTTGGCTGCCTTGCGCAGAAACCCGTCAGGCTTCTGAAGCAACAAACCGCATCCGTCACCAGTCTTGCCGTCAGCTGCAATACCACCGCGGTGGGTCATGCAGGTGAGCGACTCGATGGCAGTTTGCAGCAACTTGTGGCTGACCTCGCCCTTCATGTGGGCTATCAGGCCAAATCCACAGTTGTCCCTGAACTCACTGGGATGATACAAACCTGTCATCATAAGCGTTCTCTCACATAAAAATTCTTTTCAATCAAAAGGATATGCAAAAATAATACACACACCGCCTTTTGACACTGAAAATGGGGGCTGGCTATTTTACATGCGCAGTAATACCTACTCAAATAATTGAGCATTTTTTAACGCATTTACGGAATAAAAACAGATGCCAACTGAGGTAAGAAAGAATAAAAACAGAGGTTAAGCGCTTAATGTCTCACTGGAAATCCAGCTAACCGCCACCCCTACAGCGCTCAAAAGCCACTAAATGCCCTGACCCAGGGCTCCTGCCTACCGAGTTTACCCGGGAGCGCTCCCAATTCACGATCAGCTTGCGCACGATCATCGAACTGTCCATAGAAGACAACATACCACGGTTTGCCCTTCCGTGTAGAGCGGGTATAGGTGAGTGCATCAACTTCCGGGTACTGATCCAGGAAGTTCAGCACCGTCTGCTCCTCATATCCAGCGATAAACTGGGCAGTCAGCCCTTTGCGCTTGCGGACCTGTGCAATCGGCAGAAACCGGTCCGGCCTGGCCGCACTGACGCCTTGCACCTGGGGAGCTTTGGGCTTTTTAGCTTTTTTCTCCGCCATCGCATCAGGAGCTGTCTCCACTGGCTTGATGGCGTCTTTCTTTGGAGCATCAGCAACACTTTCAGCGGAAGGCTTCGCTGTGGCCGGCTGAGGAGGCTCGGGCTTCGCATCTGTTTCAATCGGCGCGGTGGCCAGCTCAGCACTGTCGTCTGGGGCCGTGGAAGTATCCGGTACCGGCGCAGCCGGCTCTGCAACTTCCGAATCACTCACAACGCGCTCTACCGGGGCCTGGTTCGGCGAGACAGCTGGATCAGGACCAGATTCCGGAGCGATTGGTGCAGCCAAGCTCTCTTTCGCCGACTGGTCTTCCACAGCGGGACCCAGTCGAATCGTTTTGCGCTCTGGCACAACCACCGGTGAAGGATCGACCTGATTGGTCGCAACTGTCGAGTCGTATTGGCTCGACACGATAAACCATGATAATCCGAGCAGTATCAAACCACTTACCGGCCAGAGTAGACCGCGCATAACACCCTTCCCGGCCGCCTTTGCGGGAGCAGGTTGATGCCCCGCCATATCCAGCCAGACCGCCGGCGCTATACGCTTGAGCCGTCCGAAGCTCCCCTGACTCAGCTCATGCAACTGCTTCAGACGGGAAGATGACAGCAGCTGCGACGCATCCCCATTGGCCCGCTCTACTCTCGGCCTGAGATATTCCGCCAATTCTTCTCGCGTTAACGGTCGCAAATGCACCTGATGCACGCGCTCCTGATAAGCACCGCTATCACCGCTAAGCCCCAGCGACGCAACAAGCTTGTCCGAACCGGAAAACACAGGCACAGCACACTGACTGCAATCAGCTCCCCGATGGGCAGCCAGCAAAATATGGAGAACAGCTGACGGCATCTGGTCCGCGTCGTCAAAGAGCAGGACCAGTCGATTGCCTTTTCGAGTGGAGGTTTCACTCCAGCGGAAAAAGCCGAAGATAGCATCTCGCGCCGACTTGCCCGCACCTAGCCCTTGATGGGCGATACGAAGCAACAAGTCCGCGAGCGCCTGCTCACTGGTGACTTGAGAAACAGAAAAACGGTGAAAGCTCAGTTTTTCAGATTCACTTCGAACCAACTCCGCAAGCACACGGGTTTTGCCCGATCCTCGCTCGCCGGTCAGCAGCAGCATCAGATCGCCAAACGCAGCGAGATGACGAATCGTATCCAGGGCATATTGACGCTGGGCGCCGCCAAAGAAGGGCACATCCATCGAAAGAGGATCTTGCCCCAATCCGTAGCGCTCCTGCAGACGCGGGAAAAGACCACCAGCATCGCTGGCCAATACATCATCACTCGCCATTACGACCGTCCTTGCACGCCACGCCTAACACCCTCAACAACAGAAATGATCCAGCGTCTGCTGCAAATCAGCCTGCCGGAACGTATTGGATACAATTGCAGTTCCAACCGCCTCCAGCAGCACCAAATGCAAACTGCCATCAAGATTCTTCTTATCAACCGCCATCAACCGCAGAAAATCCTCTGCCGCCATCCCCTTCGGAGGGCTCAGAGGTAACGCGGCTTTCTCAATAACAGAGCGAATGCGAACCACGTCGCTGTCAGCAATCATACCGGCTCGTTGCGACAGATCGGCCGCCATCAGCATTCCGGCACCCACCGCCTGGCCGTGAAGCCAGCTGCCGTAGCCGGTATAGGTTTCGATTGCATGGCCAAACGTATGCCCCAGGTTCAGAATGGCGCGTAACCCACCTTCCCGTTCATCCACGGCCACCACTTCGGCCTTGCACAGGCAAGAACGGTATATGGCTTCGGCGAGCAACTCCGCGTCAAGCGCCATCAGGCCTGCAAGATTATCTTCGATCCATTCAAGGAACCCGGAATCGCGGATCAGGCCATATTTGATGACTTCAGCCAGACCCGCAGAAACCTCTTCGCTCGGCAGAGTTTTCAGGGTATCGGTATCGATCAGCACTACTTCGGGCTGATGAAACGCGCCAATCATGTTCTTGCCGAGCGGATGATTGATCCCGGTTTTACCGCCAACTGACGAATCGACCTGTGACAGCAGGGTCGTTGGAATCTGGATAAAAGCCACGCCTCGCTGGTAACTCGCCGCGGCAAAACCGGTCATGTCCCCCACCACACCGCCACCCAACGCGACCAGAGTAGTGCTGCGTGTATGCCGGCCTTCAAGCAATGCATCGAAAATAAGGTTCAGGGTTTGCCAGTTCTTATGTTGCTCGCCATCCGGCAACACAACAGAGTCGACCGCCTTGCCGGGAAAACATTTTGCTGCCTTATCCAGATATAACGGGCCAACAGCGTCATTCGTCACAATCAGCACCCGGTCCCCGGCCACGTAGGGCGTCAGATCCTCCTGCCCCAGCACACCAGCCCCAATCAATATGGGATAACTGCGGTCGCCCAGCTCAACGGACAGTCTGCGGGAAACTTCAGGCATGATTTTGACCTTCCTTCTTGATATGGCGCTTCTGACGAGGCGTTCTTGGCTGAATTCGGTTGACCAGCTGACGAACAACAAGGCGCGGGCTCTTCTTGTCAGTCATCATCACAATATCGGCGAGCTTGCTGTATAGCGGATCACGAAGGGAGAAGAGTTCACTCAGCACTGCCCGAGGATCATCCTGTTGAAGCAGTGGCCGATTGCGATCCCGACGCGTGCGCTCGTACTGCTGATCAACGGAGGTCTTCAGATAAATAACGGTCGCGGAGTGGCTCAGGTGTCGATGGTTTTCCTCGCGCATCACGGCGCCACCGCCCGTGGCAACGACCACGCCCTGCTCTCTGGATAGCTCTTCCAGAATGCTGGTTTCACGCGTCCGGAAACCCTCCTCACCTTCCACGTCAAATATCCAGGGGATATTGGCGCCGCACCGCTCTTCGATAAGTCGGTCCGAGTCGATGAAATGGTAACCCAGCTCGCGCGCGAGCATGCGCCCAATTGTACTCTTGCCTGCCCCCATGGGACCGACAATAACAATACGCTCTGGCAACGGCATAATGTCAGCTCAGTTCAATACAGGGCGCGAAGGATAGCACAGCGACGGATGTGCAGATAAGCGCCGGATTGGCCCCATCATACAACGAAAAAGGCCGCCTGGAACGGCGGCCTTTTCATTCAGCTCTCATGATCAGTCGATCAGTTCGCCTTTCAGGATCTTCGGCGTAATGAAGATCAGCAGTTCGCTACGCTCGTCGATCTTTGTGGTCTTGGTAAACAGACGCCCCAGGTAGGGAATATCACCAAGGAATGGCGTCTTGGTAATGGTGGTCGCTGTTTCCGACTGGAAGATGCCACCGAGAACAACGGTTTCGCCGTTCTGCACCAGAACCTGAGTAGTCACTTCGTTGGTGTTAATACTTGGAACGCCCGCAGTCTCCTGACCACGCGAGTCCTGATTGACGGTCAGGTCCATAATGATCTTGTCATCAGGCGTGATCTGCGGCGTCACCTCAAGCGACAATGCCGCTTCCTTGAAGGATACTGAAGTCGCACCGCTCGATGAGGCTTCCTGGTAAGGGATTTCTTCACCGGACTTGATCTTCGCCGTCTGGCGATCAGCGGTCACAACTTTTGGCTGGGCCACGATTTCAGCTTCGCCGTCACTTTCAAAAGCCGAAAGTTCAAGATCAACGAGGAAGTCGGTACCGATGTATCCCAGTGCAATCGACGAGCTGTTCGCACGCGTCACACCCAGATCCACGTTCAGGCCTGCCGGGAAACCAACACCGCTATTGTTGATAGACGTGACACTGCCCTGATCGCCACCCACAACAAAGTTGCCGTTGCCGCTGTTGACTTCATCACCGTATCCAAGACCCCACTGAACACCGAGCTCTTCCGCAAGATCTGTCTGTGCACGCACAATGCGGGCTTCGATCAGAACCTGACGTACAGGTACATCCCAGGTTGAAACCAGACGACGGATTTGCTCCAGCTTGTCCGAAGTCTCACGCACGCTGATGGTATTGGTACGGGCATCGGAAGACACAAAACCGCGCGATGAAATCAGTTCTTCGTCCGCCTGGATCAGCGCCACGATGTCTGCTGCCTTGGCATAGTTCACCTGAACGATATCCAGACGCACAGGTGCCAGCTCGGCAATCTGCTTGGATGTTTCAAGCTCAAGACGCTCACGGGCTGCAATTTCGTCAGCAGGCGCAACCAGGAGAACGTTACCAATCTGACGCTTATCCAGACCTTTGGTTTTGAGAATCAGGTCAAGCGCCTGATCCCAGGGTACGTTCTGCAAGCGCAAAGTAATGCTGCCGCTCACGGTATCACTGGCAACCAGGTTCAGGCCGGTGAAGTCCGCAATCAACTGAAGCACTGAGCGCACTTCGATATCCTGGAAGTTCAGGGACAGCTTGTCGCCGCTGTACGGGAATTTCTCTTCCTTGCGCTTGTCCGCTTCTTCTTTGGTCAGCGGCTCCACACTCACGGTGAACTCGCCACCAGCCTGATAAGCCAAGTAGTCGTAATCGCCTTTCGGGCGGATCTCAATAACGGCGTCGTCACCCTGCATAAAGGTATCAACACGGGTTACCGGCGTAGCAAAGTCCGTCACGTCAAGACGACGACGCAGCTCCTCAGGAACATTCGTGTCACCCAACACCAGACGGATGCGACCGCCACCTTCGGAAAGATCAACCGGCGTTTTCGGATCAGACAGGCTGACAATCACCCGGCCTTCACCTTTTTCACCGCGTCGGAAATCAATATTCGACACGCCCTGACGCCCCGTCGAACGTGAGGCTGGTGCGGCAACCGTCGCTGACACTGACGAACTGCTCGCCGCCTGGCCGTTTCCACTCTCACCACCGATGGTGACGATTACGGCATTGCCCTGTACGCTGGTTTCGTATGGCGCAAGCTCGACCAGATTAAAAATCAGGCGCGTTCGATCCTTGGTTTCGACAACAGTCATGCTCTTTGCATTACCGCTGCCGAGCGACAGAGCACGGCTTTCAAGCGCGCTCTGGGTATCACTCAGATCAATTGCAATCCGTGCCGGGCGCTCAATCGTGTAGCCCGTCGGGTTCGGCGGAGTGCCATCAAACATCAGTTTGATTTCCGTTCCATCGCTTGGAAGCGACGAGAAGGTCACGTCATTCAGGCTAACCGCATTTGCAAGCCCAGAGGCCATGCCGAGCACAGTCATGCCGATCGTTAGTGCGTATTTTCTCAACATCGTTAGCCTCGACCCCAAACTTTTTTGTTCGTACATTTTGCTGTAGTTATCCATACTGCCATTCCTTAGCCTTCGTCCAGTGACAGGGAGCGCGGACGCTCCACCCAGCCGCCCTGGCCATTAGGAACTATTTCCATCAGTTCTATGCGAGTCTCGTTTACGCCGACAACCCGGCCGTAATTCTGACCCATGTAGTTACCGGAGCGGACACGATGAATGCCACCGGTATTATCTTTAACCAGAGCAAAGAGACCGTTCCCACCTTCCGCTTTCTTCAGCGTGCCGACCATGGTCAGCTCGGTAAGCTGGAAATTTTCCAGAACCTCTTTCGGCCGATCCAGATTGGGCTCGACGTCACTCTGTGGCGCCTGATCCATCATCGTCAGCTGCACTTCAACCGGCGCCTCGAAAGGAGACCGGCGATCTGCTGCTGAGTATGTGAATGCTTCGTACGCCTTGAATTCCGGCAGCGGTTCGACAAATCCTCTCGGCTTTGCACGGGTCTCTGCCATGAACTGATCAAGATCAGCAAACCCGTTACCCTGGGAACACGCCGTCAGTAGGGACACCAGACAGACACTAACCCAGGCCTTTCCTGCATGCTTCATCGCCATGCTCACTCTCCAGCCCGGTAGCGGTAAGTACGTGCCAGGACCTGCATGTCCAGCAACTCCCCTTCACCACTGATTGGTTTAATCGTAAAGTCGTGCAGCGTCACAATTCGCGGCAGACCGGCAATGCTGCTGACGAAAGAGGCCAGCTCATGATAGGTGCCTCGAACGCGGATATTGATCGGCAGCTCGATATAGAAGTCACGCTTCTGCTCCGGCAGGAGCGAAACAACTTGTAGCTCAAGCCCGCTACCCAGTGCCGTGTTGGTGATGTCTTCCAGCAAGCCAGGCACTTCGGTGTCACTTGGCAATTGCTTCACCAACGCGCCGAAAGTCTCTTCCATTTCAGCCATCTGGCTCTTGAAAGTCGGAAGATTCGCCACCTTGTAGGCTTTCTCTTCGTATTGTTTGCGAAGATCCACTTCCTGACTCGCCACACGGTCGAGCTGCACATACTGATCCTTGATAAAGAACCAGTAGCCACCACCCAACACCAGGCCGAAAATAATCAGCATGACGATAATCTTGACCGGCATCGGCCAGATGCCGGCATTGTTGACATCAAGGTCATTGACGTCGAATTCGCTTAGACTTTTGAAGGAATCAGCCAGACTCATTTTTTCTCCTCCCCTTCGGGAGATGGCGTTTGCTGCTTCACGGACAACGTAAACTGACTGTATCCGGCGCGTGTGTTATCTGCGGCTGAAACGTTTGTCAGATTAGGGTTGGTAAACCAGTCCGAATCATCGAAGTGACGCATCAGGCTGGAGATCCGGCTATTGGATTCAGCCATGCCCACAATCGATACCTGCTCGCCCGCTTTTTTGAGATCGGTATAGAACAGGCCATCCGGCAACGTGCGCACCAGCTCATCAAACACCCGGACGATAACCGGACGCTTGCCCTGAAGATCCTGAATAACCTGCATCCGGGAAATCAGCTCGTCGCGCTTGCGACGCAGGTCTTCGATTTCCTTGATTTGGGCATCCAGCTCTTTCATTGCGCTTTGCACGTAAGCATTACGCGATTCCTGATAGCGAATTTCGCCGTCAAGATGAGATTTCCACAAGAAAGCCAGGCCGGCCGCCACAATCAGAGCGCCAACCAGCATGACTACAAACTGCTGCTGCTTCTCTGCACGCAGCTCCTCGCGCCATGGCCTGAGGTTGATATTTGCCATTAGTCGAAACTCCTCATCGCCAAACCACAAGCAATCATCAGCGACGGCGCATCATTGCTCAGTGCAGATGCATTCACCCGGGATCCCACCGCCATCTCGGCGAAGGGGTTAGCAACCAGCGTGGCTGTTCCGGTCTTCTCTTCAACCATTTCGGTCAGGGAAGGAATCGATGCGGTGCCGCCGGCAAGAATGACGTAGTCGACAGCGTTGTACTGACTGGCACCGAAGAAGAATTGCAGCGCGCGCGCAACTTGCTGAACCACCGCTTCACGGAAAGGTGCCAGCACTTCAACTTCGTAGTCATCAGGAAGGCCGCCCTGCTTTTTGGCAAGCCCGGCTTCTTCAAGCGACAGACCGTAGCGACGCTGAATCTCTTCAGTCAGTTGTTTGCCGCCAAAGATCTGCTCGCGGGTATACACCGTCTTGCCTTCAGACAGAACGCTCAGCGTGGTCATGGTTGCGCCAACATCGACGATCGCCACCACAAGCTCTTCACCCTGGGAATCAAGCTGAGGCTCAAGCAGCGTAAACGCCCGTTCGAGAGCGTAGGCTTCAACGTCGACAACTTTCGTAGACAGGCCCGCGATAGACAGTGCGTCCTCGCGAATATCCACGTTTTCCTTCCGGCACGCGGCCAGCAGAACGTCGACCTGATCCGGATTAGTCTCGGAGGGCCCTTGCACTTCGAAATCGATGGCGACTTCATCAAGCGGGTAAGGAATGTACTGATCGGCCTCAAGGGCGATCTGATCTTCCATTTCAAATTCGTTGAGGCCACCATTCATCTGGATCAGCTTCGTAATAACGGCTGATCCGGAAACGGCAACCGCCGTGTGCTTGATGCTGGTTCGAGCTTTGCTCGCAACCTTTTTTAACGCATCACCCACGGCTTCAACGTCCGTAATATTCTTTTCAACTACAGCATTGGCGGGCAGCGGCTCAACCGCATAACTTTCAACTTTATACCGATCACCCTGCCGGGATAGTTCCAGCAGCTTGACCGAACTAGAGCTGATGTCGACTCCCAGCACAGTACTGGATTTATTACCAAACAATCCGAACACGCGCTCACCCTATACCTGGTTAATTGCACCGGGCTATGTGTTTTTTATTTAAGAGAATTTGTTTTGCTTTGCGTCTACAATGCCTGTTCTTATTAGGAGAAAGGCAAGTGGGCATCAAAGATGCCTGATTCTTCTAAAGCAATTTCTCAAATGATAGACCTATATCCAACAGTTGTCAGAAAAAATGTCCCGAATGATTCGATTGACTCGCATAACGACCTGGTGCCTTTTAGCTGGTATTTCTCTTGGCGCCATGTTGCTCTCAAGTTTCTACCTGTATCTGCGCCCAGGATTACCTGCTGTTGACCAGTTGGTCGACATCCGGCTCCAGACGCCTCTTCGGGTCTATTCCAGCGACAACAGATTAATAGCAGAATTCGGTGAAAAGAGAAGGGCACCTATCACAATAGAACAGATCCCAACAATTCAGTTACATGCCTTCATGGCCGCTGAAGACGCGCGTTTCTACGAGCACAATGGGGTCGACTTCAAAGGCCTGCTGCGGGCTGCAGTCGAACTGGTCACTACCGGATCGATCCGTTCCGGGGGCAGTACCATCACAATGCAGGTTGCAAAAAACTACTTTTTGTCACGCGATCGTACATTTATTCGCAAGTTCAATGAGATACTGCTTGCCTTTCAGATTGAACGTGAACTACCCAAGTCACGGATCCTGGAACTGTACTTAAACAAGATATATCTCGGCAATCGCGCCTACGGCATTCAGGCGGCAGCTCAGGTCTACTATGGTAAGTCTGTCAATGACTTAACCCTGGCACAGATGGCCATGCTGGCCGGTTTGCCGAAGGCTCCCTCTGCTTACAACCCTCTCGCCAATCCCGAGCGTGCGCTGATTCGCCGAAACTGGATCCTGCAGCGCATGAACGAACTGGGGTTTGTCTCTGACGATGCCTACGAGCTGGCTTCCAAAGCACCGATTACCGCTTTCTTCCATGGCGCCGAAACAGAGCTCGAAGCAGACTATGTCGCGGAGATGGCCCGAACCGAAATGGTGCGTCGTTTCGGCGACGAGGCCTACACCGAGGGCTACAAGGTTTACCTGACGGTCGACAGCGAAAAACAGATCGCAGCCAACCGCGCGCTTAAATCCGGCCTCGAAGACTTTGATCGACGCCACGGCTTCCGCGGCCCGATCGCCCAGCTTGACGACGATCAGATGGAAACGGGCGACTTCGATAGCGCTCTGGCTAGCTTCAAGAGCTACGATCCCCTCTACCCTGCCGTGGTGACCGACGTAAAGGACGACGCTGTCAACGTCTATGTCAGCCGGCTGGGCGCAGCCACCATGTCGTTCGAATCCATGACCTGGGCCCGTCGCTACAAGACTCAGGACCTCACTGGCGGTAAACCGGCCAATCCGGGCGACGTGGTCAGCGTGGGTGACGTAATCTACGTCAAACCCATTCTCGAGGCGGCCCAGACAGATGCCGATACGGACGCCGGCACCGAGGCAGAGACCCTGCCGGAAGTTACCCTGTCGCAACTGCCGGAAATACAGGGCGCGCTGATTTCGCTTAACCCGCAATCCGGTGGCATTCTTGCGCTGACTGGTGGTTACAGCTTCCAGCAATCCAAGTACAACCGGGCGATGCAGGCACAGCGCCAGCCCGGCTCGAACTTCAAACCGTTCCTGTATCTGGCAGCACTCGAGAAAGGGAATACGGCTGCCACACTGATCAATGACGCTCCGATAGTGTTTGATGATTCAGATCTGGAAACCACCTGGCGCCCCCAAAACTCGAGCGGCCAGTTCTATGGCCCAACTCGCCTGCGCGAAGCCCTGTATCGGTCACGCAACCTGGTATCGATCAGGTTGCTGCGCTCGATTGGCATCGATTACACCATTGATTATCTCAACCAGCTGAAAATCGACACAACGGGCATGCCGCACAACCTGTCGCTGGCACTGGGAAGCGGCAACCTCACGCCGATGGAAGTGGCGCGCGGCTTTGCGGTGATCGCCAACGGCGGTCACGATGTCACGCCCTACCTTATCCAGAAAATCGAAGACAGCCGGGGCAACATCCTTTACGGAGCGCCCAGCGTTGTCTTCTGTGACGCGGATTGCGCCCGCATAACCGACAACACCCCGACCCCGGACGTTGGGTTCCCCGCCATCCGAACGGCACCAAAGCTGGCAGATGAGCGGGCGGTCTACATCATGCATTCGATACTCAGAGATGTGATCAAACGAGGCACCGGCAGACGGGCCCTGGCACTCAATCGCGAAGACGTGGGCGGCAAGACAGGTACAACCAATGAGCAGCGGGATGCGTGGTTCTCTGGCTTCAACTACAACATGGCAACTACCGCATGGGTGGGTTTCGATCAACCCAAACCTATGGGCCGGGGCGAGTATGGCGCAGTTGCGGCGCTCCCCGTGTGGCTGGAATATTCAAAAGAAGCCTTTAAAGATCAGCCACCCGCCTATATGCCGCGCCCCAACGGCATAGTCACCGTCAAGATTGATCCGGAAACTGGCCGGCGGGCAGCCCCTGGTAATCCAGATGCCACATTTGAACTGTTCCGGGAAGAGAATGTTCCGCCGATGGAAGAGCAGGAAAGCGAAACCCTCAGGTCACGCTCGGAAGATGGCACCAGCGAGAGTTTGCTACCCCAGGAGCTATTCTGAGCAGAGATAGCGCAAATACTCTCGGATGATATAACCGAAAGCCCCCGCAAGAGCCGGGGCTTTTTTTATGGCCGACCCTGAAGGCCTGCAGCGCGCAGCCCGGTCATCAATGCGGAACAGGGCTAGCGGTCATACAAGCGCACCCGATCCACCTCCAGCAAAACCAGTGGACGGGACGATGCGCCTGGCAGGTACCCGACCAGAACATAGGCTGAGCCCTTCTCAAACGCGCACTCACCATTGCCCTGATAAACCCTGTCAACATCCAATCGATCGAACGGCGGCTGATCCAGAGCGCTTGAAGCAAAATCCCCCAGCTGCAAACGCTCACACCCGACAAACCGCCCCAATGCCGAGGCACTTTCGAGCATGTCGCGGTAGGCCGCCTCACCACCAGCCAATGCCCGCGGCTGCATTATTGACTTTAATTCAGCCATCCCCCAACTTTTGGAAAGATCGTCCAGAATTCCGGAAAACATCGCCGAACGCTGCTGTTGGTCGTCATTGTCGGGTTTTTGATCGAGATCCGAAAACAACATCCAGGCCGCAACGGTCGCCAATGCAACCAGTGTTCCCGCAAAACGCTGCCAATGCTTCACACTTGCCCCTCTTGTGCTCGACTGTTCCAGTGGGCAGCGCCGACGAATATCAGCTGCAGGAAGCGGGTCGTGCGCGTGCGGATCTGGTTGATCTGGAATTCGTCGTCAGCGGATACACCCAGCAGATCCGTCAGGGTGAACGCCACGCTGCGAACCACCAGATCTGAAGTCAACTCGAGATCACTGTCACTGAGGTGATCGGCAAGGCGCATGCGCCGAAGGTCATTGGCGAGTTCACTGGCAAAGAACCGCATCTCGCTACGAATACCGTCCTGTACCGCGCGACTCTCTCCCGCCAGGCCCTGTGCCATGAAAAAGAAAAAGCTGCGATTCGCCTCCACATGACTGATGTAAATCGCCACGGACTCTTCTATCAGCTTATCTGCCTGGAGGACGTTAGCCCGGGCCTCACGCATCATCTTGCGCAGCACTAGCCCCAGCTGATCAACCAGCTGAAGCCCGAGATCATCCATATTGCGGAAGTGTCTGTAGAAGGACGTTGGCACCACACCCGCCTCCCGTGTGACCTCCCGAATCCCCAGACTGGCAAAGTGGCGCCCTCGCCCCACTAGCGCCAACGCCGCTGCCATCAACCTGTCTCGCGTTTCTCCCGGCTTGCGCCGCTGCTTATCTGCCATGAGCTCTTCTTTGTATTGGTGTCAGTGCCTGTGAATGCCGGCACCCGAACGAACAACAAGTGTACACAAATGCGAATTCTATCGGAAACAATACCTGTCATTTCGGGCCACAACACTCTGGCGCGCGCTAAAAAAGAGTAAATAAATACATGAAACAACAAAACATTTTTAATTAATTCAATCAATTATAAGAGCATTATTTTGTTTAAATCAGACAATTGACAGTCATTAGCACCAATGTGTACAGTCGTTCACATGAAGTGAACACTTGTACACAACACCTGCGCCAAGAACATCATATTGTCCGCAGCAAGTGCTCACCCCAAACCCACAGACGCCGGAGGCGTTTTATGCTGTCGACTATCGAAAAAAGCTCCCCGTTGCGTTGGCTCGGGAAACAACTGTTCAACCGGAATGACCCTGCCGGATTTTTTGATCCGCTGCTGACGATGATCAACCCGATGTGGGCGCAAGGCTTTGTAGCCGCTCGAATTGAGTCTGTCATTGACGAGACTCCCGATACCCGCACCTTCCTGCTTCAGCCTTCGTCGCGCTGGCATGGATTTCGGGCGGGGCAACACATCAACATCATCGTTGACTCTGACGGCGTGCGCCACCACCGCACCTTTACCGTTTCCAGCACGCCCGCCCAATGGCGAACGGATGGCACCATCACGCTGACGATAAAGCGAGCGCCGGGCGGTCGTATTACGAACTGGATGCACGATCACCTTCAAGCCGGCGCCACCATCGGTATCAGTGAGGCCTTCGGCGATTTCGACTTGCCGGCCGGCCCGTCACCCTTGCTTTACATCGCGGGCGGCAGCGGCATCACACCGGTACTCAGCCACCTGGCAACGCTTGCAGATAGCCCATACGCTGCTCCGGTGTCATTGCTCTATTACGTGCGCACCGAGGCTGACGTGATTGGTGCAGAAATACTGAATTCTCTCGCCGCCAACTGGCCGGCGCTGACCGTCAGCATCTTCCACACCGAAGTGGGTGACGACAGCCAACACATAAACCCGTCTCACTTCAAAAACATACCGGAGTTGAGTGAGCGGCAGGTTTACCTGTGCGGCCCCAAAGGCTTGATGGACCGGGTAGATGAGTTACTAGCACCCTTTGGTCTTCGCGACGATCAGATCAACAAGACCTTCTTCAGCGCCCCCACATCGGTGCCGCTGGACACGCCGCTCGGTGGTGCCATCACCTTTACCCGTAGCAGCGTGAATGTTGAGTCCGACGGCGACGCACCGCTACTTGAAATTGCGGAAGCCGCAGATCTGACGCCGGCTTATGGCTGCCGCATGGGCATCTGCCATCAGTGCAGCTGCAAAAAGACCGAAGGCACCGTGATTAACCGACTCACCGGCAAAGCCTCGGGGCCGGGAGAAGAAACCATTCAGCTCTGTATTTCTGTGCCACAGGGCCCGGTCTCTATCGACATTTAACGACCGCTCACTATCGATAACACGCAAACGCTATGAGCCCGAAACAAGGGCCTCAAGCGCAGCTACCAGACAACATGGGCAACCGGTCATCCGCCGCGCGCCCGGAGGAACACGCTATGACTGCAAAACTGAACCAGCAACAACTCGACTCGCTTGCCGCAGACCTTGATGCCATTCGCGATTCCGTTCGCGCAGACCTGGGCGAGCGGGACGCAAAATACATTCGCCGCATTATTCGCCTTCACCGGGGGCTGGAAATTGGTGGCCGTGTAATGATGCCGTTCGGTTTCATACCGCCAGTGTTTGCGGCTGCCGTTGCTTCGTTGGGTCTCGCCAAGATCATCGAGAATATGGAAATCGGCCACAACGTAATGCACGGCCAGTACGACTGGATGAATGATCCGTCGCTGCAATCCCAGACCTACGAATGGGATACTGTGTGCACCAGCGAATCCTGGCGCCAGACTCACAACTTCGAGCACCACACCTATACCAATGTGATCGGCAAGGATCGGGACTATGGTTATGCCCTGCTGCGCCTGAGTGATGATTCGAAGTGGCACCCTGGTCACTCCCTTCAGTTCATCAACTACATTCTGCTGACCGTATTCTTCCAGTGGGGCGTGGGACTGCATGAACTGGAAAGCGAACGCATTCGTCGCAGGGAGATTGGCCTGACAGACAAGCGCGACTTTCTGAAAGGCTTCTTCCGCAAAGGCGGACGCCAGGCGTTCAAGGATTATGTTTTTTTCCCGCTGATCACTTTCCCGGTGGCCCCTATCGTGCTGGCAGGGAACATCTCGGCGAACCTGATTCGCAACCTGTGGACGTCGACCGTCATTTTCTGCGGTCACTTCACCGAAGATGCGGAAACCTTCAGCGAGGCGTCCATCGAGAACGAGAGTCGCGGCCACTGGTACTACCGGCAGCTACTGGGTTCCAGTAATTTTACTGGCAGCAAGTGGGTGCATATTCTGAGCGGTCACCTGAGCCATCAGATTGAGCATCACGTGTTCCCTGATCTTCCGGCTCATCGATATCCCGAGATTGCACCGCAGGTGGAAGCGATCTGTCACAAGTACGGTCTCAACTACAATACCGGCAGCTTTGGCAGTCAGTATCGAACCGTACTCAAACGGATTGCCCACTTCTCGCTGCCAGACCGTCTGCGACTCAAGCTTGGTGGAATGACTGCAAAGCAGGCGTAGCCGCCAGATCCGTCGATCAATGACTGGCCGACACCATGATGGCGCCGCTTATGCGTCGCCATCGCTCCCGCCAATGGAATATGCCGGGGGCTTCAATAAATCGTGATGCATCATCATGTTATTCCCGCATATTGCGCTAGACTGGAGCAGTAACAACACGATCCACCCTTGGCAATACAACAAAAAACAGGCGAGGGACTCCGCATGAAACAAGGTGTCATCATCTGCACACTGGGGATTGGCCTTGCCGTCGGCGCTGGCGCCCTCTGGTTTGCCAACGCACTACCGCACACCCCGTCAATAGCGACATCCGTTCAGCAGGAAAAAACATCTCAACCTACCCCCATGCCGGCACAGAGCTCGATCGCCGGTGTCTCGGATTCGAAGACAGGCGAGCCACTGACCCGCGAACAAATCGACCTGTTGAATAACCCCAAAACCATTCAGCTCAGCCAGCGTCTTGAATTTCAGCAACGCCTGAATGATTTTGTTGCCTCGGCAGAATCACTCGATCCGCAAGCAAGAAAGACCCAGGCCTCAGAGCTGGAAACAACATTGTCTGGCTATGAAAAAGCAGGGGAAGTCAGCGCCAATGAGGGGCTGATCGTGCGGGTCGCACTTGTAAAAGCAAGCACAGCGGACGCAGCAGAACAGCAGGACGCCATCGACCGCTTAATGGCGCAGTACGAGGCAGATGCCGAAAAAAAACAAGCCGCCTGGCGAGTCCAGCCAAAGCCGGAATTTGATGCCTACAAAGCCACAGAGACGCGCATCGTAAATGAAGTCATGGCGCTTGAGACCATTCCTGAAGACAAAAGCCGAAACGACTACCTGCGTGAACGCCTGATGGAAGCAAGAATTGAAGCCGAAAGGCAGAACAGAGAACCCTGAGCTCTCTGCCCTGCCATCCGGTAATCAGACCTTATGCCTACAGAACCTGCCCCAACAGCCAGTAAAACGCGTTGAATGGCTTGTTGTAGTCTGCCTGCTGGTCAGTTTCAGACGCCTGCATCACAGCCCCGCTGCCATTCAGCACATTGTCGATGAAGTCATCCATTTCCAGACCGGCTTCCTGAATATCCGAGTTGGCAAACTCGATAATGGTCGAACAGTGACTTTCGTTCACACCCCGGTACCAGGGCATGAAGTAGCCGAAGTTGTCGAGGTTGGATAACTGGCTCAACAGCCGGTCGGTATCCACATGCCAGCGATCATGCAGCAACTGTTCTTTGGCTGCTTCACTCGGTGCATTCTGGATATCGTCATAGAACCGTTCATAGGAATAGGCCGAGAAGTTCAGATCCTGCCAGAAATGGGTATGGCCCATCCTGTCTGAAGGTAAAGCGGTCGCCAGCGCAGTGTAGAGTGTGCCGAGATCGTTCAGGTCCAGCAGCGGCATGCCGGACTTCAGGTACGCCAGCGGGCCGGACGCTTCATCAAGCCCCCAGGCATCGCGAATCAGCGTCTGCAAGGGCACCGAAGGATACTGGGCGGGGTCACCATCCAGCGGCGCCTGGAATGCGGGGCCGGAGTCGTCGATCAGAAAACCCCGGGTCGGCGCTATATCCCGCCTCATGGGCTGATAGTTGGTCAGGCTACCAATACCACCTGCGCTGCACCCGGTGGCCAGCATTTGCTTGGGCCGTTGCAAATGATCCTTGACCCACGACACCACCGCGCGGTTGTTCCGCAGGCCATTGTGATGCCACACCAATGGCGGCGCATCGCCTGTCGGATCGTCATAAACCGCGACGCGGTCACCGGAATAGATGTCGCCCGTGCAATAGGGGATATAGACCATATTCCAGTTCTGGGTTTTCACCGAAGACAAGGGGTTGAGCCGCACCACAAACGGGCTGACCAGGCTGGCACTGGGGTTGGCAATATTCATGTAATCATCCGGAATACCATCCGGATTGCGCGCCCCGCGAATACCGGTCTGGCCCGAACAACTTTCATAATCCCAGCAGGCGCCGCCACCTTCCATATAGACAACCGTGTTGCTGGTGTTGGGCACGCGGTTGACGAAGAATTTGTACTCCGATCCGTTGCCACAGACAGCCCCGGTTTCGGCCGACAACTTCACGGTCTGCCATTCGTAGTACTTGCCCGGGCTAAAGCCATCATTGAAGCCCGCAGGGTTCGCCTGCAACGGATAGTCCCCCTGACGCTGGGCCTCCGTTACCGGATTGTCGGCCTTCGGAGGGCTGGCAAGATTCACCAGTGTCCGCCAAAAACCATAGTCTCCCAATTCCGCAAACGCTGCCCCCGACAACGACATACCCAGGGTCAGTATCAGCACTTTCATTGCGATGCTGTTTTTCACAGTCATCCCTCCCTCATTATTGTTATGGAGATCCACTTGTGAGGGCGTCGGAGTTAGCAGCTCCCTGCATCTCCAGCCCACGCTAAAACCTAGACGTGACACTGTGTTGCATCAATGGGAGAAATTAGACCGAATGACACTAAAAACAAGGCGGTTATAGCGCCGGCGGGAAAGTCTTTAAAAATGAACAGCCTCTCATCCGAGACGACTGAAACGGCATTCAATTCTTGGCCCGATATGCCTTGTCAGGGAGGGCCAACTTCGCAGGCCAGCACCAGCGCCCAAAATTCAGAGAAGTCATTTACCACAACATCCGGCTTGTGGGGATGGCGATGCGTACCCGGAAAGATGGTGTGCAACCAGGGCAAATCCCACTGGGCGCCGTTAAAGAAAACTGCCGTCATGCCTGCCCGTTTAGCCGCGATCATGTCGGTGGTGCTGTCACCGACATACCAGACGCTGGGGCCGACAGGATAATGGAGATTTTCGGCCGCAAGAATCAGTTGGTCCGGATGGGGCTTTCGCAGTGGCGTGTCGTCACCGCAAACCTCAGTGTCAAACAGGTGTTGCCACCCAGAGCCTTCAACTGCTGCCAGCTCATGTTCAAAGAATTCACGGTCGCGGTTGGTGATCACGCCGACCTCAATCCCCAGATTGCGCAGGCCTGACAGCATCTGACTCACCTTCGGTTCGAAAGCCTTCACCGTGCCGTAGTGATTTCGGTAATGGCGGTTGAACGCGCTATGGGCAATCTGCTTGGCTGGCTCGTCTTCTCCGAACAGCACTTCAAAAATATCCGTTCGCGATATCTTGCGGTCAGCCTTCACTTTCGGGTGGAGCTGGGCAAACTCCCGGACGTACGCCACCAACCGTGCATCCTCCGGGGTTTTGCTGTCTTCCGGCATTACCATCCGGCTCATCAATCCCAGCGCATGAAATTCCGGCAGCATGTCGTCCACTGCGTGATACATCGCATCCAGCGTGTCCACCAGCGTGGCGTGCCAGTCGAACAGAATCACCTGCGGGCGAATCAGCTTGGCCACTGCAGGGTGCCAATCGGCTTCCTGGCGGGGTTCGGGAATTTCCGGCGGCGGGAAGGCCGTCGGACGCACCTCATCTACCCGAGCAGCAAAGGTATCAGCGGGAAAAGACGCAAGCGCATCCATCAGTGCTTCAAAACTGTCCAGAATCAGGTTTGGCCTGCTTTCCTTGCGGAACCAGCTCTCGATTCGGTGAAGCTCCCAGCCCGAGCCGTTATAAAACACCGGCGTCACGCCCGATGCGTTAGCGGTGACCATGTCGATATAGCTGTCGCCAACGTACCAGACCGCCGCATCGACGGGCACACCTACCGTTTGCGCAGCTCGCAGCAGCACTTCCGGGTCCGGCTTGTAATGAACCACATCATCGGCGCAAACCGTGCCGTCAAACAGATCCTGCCAGCGCCCCCCATCAACAATCGTCAGTTCCCGCTCAAGAAACTCCCGATTGCGGTTAGTGGCCACAACCAGTCGAATCCCCAGGGCGCGGCAGGCCTGCAGATACTCGTAGATACCATCCTGAAACGGCTTCACCTGCCCGAAGTACTTCCGGTAACAACGATTGTAGGCCTCATGGGCAATGGTTTTGGCCGCGGTATCCTGACCGAAAATGGCGTTAAAAATATCCGTGCGGGACACCCGCCGCTCCGCCAGAATCTGCGGATGAAGACGCCTGAAGATGCGGATGTAGCGGACCAGCCGGGCATCATCGGCGGTATTGCACTCAGCTTCGGGGAGCAGCCGTTCGACCAGCCCGAGATCCTCCAGCTGCGGCAGCATCTCTTCCATCGCGCTGAACATAGCGTCATGGGTGTCAACAAGGGTGCCGTGCCAATCGAACAACAGCGCAGCCGGCACCGGGAGCGAACTTTCAGAAGCCATCATTCGCACTCCTTCCTATGACCTGAAGCATGTAACTTACTGTGGCTTGTCCGCCGTTTTCACCTCGATCACCCGCCCGTTACGGAGCGTCACCACGCGGCGGAACTCAGTGCTACCAAAACCATAGAGCCACTCTTCAACCGGGTAGGTGGCCTGGACGGCGTTATCCCTCGGGCGGTGATCCGGAGGCGCATACCAGGTCACCCGCCTGGAAAGCGGTTCGCCGCACCGGGCCGCCACCTCGAACTCACTCAGACCTTCCCGTAACAAGCGAGGCTTGCAGGGGCCCGGTGCCCCGGGAGGAAAACCGTAGCCCATGGTGTCTTCACGGTGGAGCCGACCATCCCGAAATTCCAGGCGGCGGATAAAGCGCCCTGGACCCGGGTTGTAGTACCAGTGTTCGATCGTATTAATGATACCCAGTCCCGGAAGCACCGCCTGTGGATACTCCGCCACATAGTCCGGTTCACCGCAGCGTTCGCGGACCTCGACCGGCCAGTCACCCTCATCGACCAGCGACGTACCGCAACGAAAGGCAGCGCTCGCCTCAGCGGCCAGCAATATCAGACAGGCAAATACACCCAGCCTGAATCCCATTTAACGTCTCCAATTGCTGTGGTCTGACCGCAGTATCAAAACTTTGCGGGTGTGAGGCCTCGGACCTCTCGACGTCACTCTCCGTCTATCTACAGGAACAATGCGACCATTACCGGAATATAGATCAGCGCAAACAATGTACTTAACAGCGTAGTGCCTGCGGCCTGGCGTGGCGACTCATCCAGTAACGTGGCGATAACAACGGTATTGGCCGCGAGGGGCGTTACTGAAACAAGGAAAATCGCCCGATAAACCGCATCGTTATAGAACCCGAACCAGTGACTGTCGGCCCACCAGAACACCAGCGCCGATGCCGGCCAGACAACGAATTTCCCGAAGAATGCGATTGCAGTAAAGCGGATATTGCCCGCCAGCCCGCGAAAAGAAAGGATGCTCATGCCGATAATCATCATCCCGAAAATACTGTAGGCACCGCGCAGATTATCGAACAGAGGCGCAAAAATAGTCGGAATAACGACGCCACTCAGATTCAGCACTACCGCCAGCAAAAACGCATACAGCGCAGGCAATCGCGCAACCCGGATCAGGCATTCCCGGGCGGACGAACGCCCCCTCCCTGCCAGATAAAAACCCACGGAGTTTTCAAACAACGTCGTGCCGAGCATGCACACGATGTACAAACCCAAACCTTCCTGACCAAACAGCAACAGCGCAACCGGAATCCCGAAGTAGCCGGTGTTACCCGTTCCCACCGCCAGCGGAATAATGTTGGCGCTGCCATCATGGAGCCAGCGACGCGACACGGCTTGCAACAGCAGGCTGACCACCACGCAAAACAGGAACACCACAACCGGCAGCATCAACACTTCAATCGACAGCGGAGCGGCCATGACACCGGAAAAGATCACCGATGGGGTGACGATATACAGCATAATGCCGGCGATATGCCGGCCACTGGCCTCAAGGTAGCGACCGGCTATCCAGCCCAGCGCTACAGTGACATAAAGCGGTAACAACTTGGTAAACAGCGACAACACAACACTTATCAAGACGAGCGCAACCTGTGCAGGGGACAGACTGGATCACAGCCAGTCGACCGGGATTGGAATAGAATCCTGTAAACGATAGCGAACCCTGCCCCCAGCGACCAGTAGGAAAACAACGCATGCGTATTAACCTGGCCATAGCCATGTTTCTGCTTTGCTTGGTATCACTGAGCACATCCGCAGCCGAATCACTGCCCTCTGCCACGGCCATGTCTGACGCCACCGAGCAGTTCATGGCGACCGCTGCCTCCGGCGATATCAGCAGGGCTTACAAAGACCTCGCGCCCTATCTCGGCGTTCCCAGAGAAGCCTTCGATGCCTCGGCTGCCGAGGCGCACACCTACTTCAGAAAAGTGTTTGATCGTGCCGGCAAACCGGTGGGCAAAACACGGGTCGCCAGGGAGAAGATCGAAGACGACTTCTATCGGGAGGTCTGGCTGCAGAAATTCGCTGAAGCCGCTATCGCCTGGGAATTCACCTTCTATCAGGCAACACAGGGCTGGAAGTTGGTCGGAGTCAGCTACACAACCGATATTGAATCCCTGTATCGCCCCTATAGTCCCTGATAACGCCAGTAATCCCTAAAGCGCCCGGGCCGGCACTGACGCGAACCACTGAGCTGCGTTATAATGCGCCGTGACCGGGCTTTTGCAGAGTAATGGCACGATGTTGGCCGGGTGATTTCAGGTCACGTTTACAGGTATTTGCCGCACCAAATAATACCTGACTAATTTACTCTGATATTGTACAATCTTCCTCCAGAAGCCCCTCCAATAAGAATCTTCAGGGTTGTAACCGGGCCGTAAACTCAACGGCTACGGATGATTTACAACGCTCAAAAGCCAATCAGGGCAGCAACTTAGCCCGGGGCACAGCATCTACAGCGCTGGCATAACAGATTATCGCAGCGCCTTTATCAAACAGAGCCCGGCCACGGGCCTGCCCAAGAGAGAGACGGAGCAACGATCATGGCGAACACCGACAAGCAGGTGAACGAGCTGATCAAGCGGGAGTACGAACACGGGTTCGTCACCGATATCGAAGCCGACACCTTTGAGCCCGGCCTGAATGAAGATGTGATCCGGCGCCTATCAGCGATCAAGCAAGAGCCCGAGTTCATGCTCGAATGGCGCCTCAAAGCCTACCGTCGCTGGCTTGAAATGGAAGAGCCGGAGTGGGCGCATGTCGACTTTCCGAAAGTCGATTACCAGAATATCGCCTACTACTCTGCGCCCAAACGCAAAGAGGATATGCCCCAGAGTCTGGATGATGTTGATCCGGAATTGCTGCGTACCTATGAAAAGCTGGGCATCCCTCTGCATGAACGTGCCGCGCTCGCAGGCGTCGCAGTCGATGCTGTGTTCGATTCAGTATCGGTCGCCACCACATTCAAAGAGCCTCTCGCCAAGGCAGGTGTAATTTTCTGCCCGATTTCCGAAGCGGTTCATAAATATCCGGAACTGGTGAAGAAGTATCTCGGCAGCGTCGTGCCGGCCGGCGACAACTACTTTGCAGCATTGAATTCGGCAGTCTTCTCTGACGGCTCGTTCGTCTTTATTCCAAAGGGCGTTCGCTGCCCGATGGAGCTGTCCACTTACTTCCGGATCAATGCGGCCAACACCGGCCAGTTCGAACGTACCCTGATCATTGCTGAAGACAGCAGCTATGTCAGCTACCTCGAAGGCTGCACCGCCCCAATGCGGGACGAAAACCAGTTGCACGCAGCCGTCGTCGAGCTGGTGGCACTGGACGATGCCCAGATCAAATATTCCACCGTTCAGAACTGGTACCCCGGTGATGAAAACGGCAAGGGCGGCATCTACAACTTCGTCACCAAACGCGGTGCCTGCATCGGCAAAAACTCGAAGATTTCATGGACCCAGGTTGAAACCGGTTCAGCCATCACCTGGAAATACCCCAGCTGTGTCCTGCGGGGCGAAAACAGCGTGGGCGAGTTTTACTCGGTGGCACTGACCAACAATTACCAGCAGGCCGATACCGGCACCAAGATGATTCACCTGGGCAAAAACACGTCCAGCACAATTATCTCGAAGGGCATCTCCGCCGGCCGCAGCAGCAATGCCTATCGGGGGTTGGTCAAGTTCGGCCCCGGAGCAGAAGGCGCGCGTAACTTCACCCAGTGTGATTCCCTGTTGATTGGCGATCAGTGCGGCGCCCACACGTTCCCGTATATCGAGAGCAAGAACAAAGGCGCGATTGTTGAGCACGAAGCCACCACATCCAAGGTCAGCGACGAGCAAATGTTCCTCTGCCGCCAGCGCGGCATTGATCCGGAACAGGCGGTGTCCATGATAGTAAACGGCTTCTGTAAAGAGGTGTTCAAGGAACTGCCGATGGAGTTTGCGGTTGAAGCCGGCAAGCTGCTGGAAGTCAGCCTTGAAGGGTCGGTCGGCTAAAGCAGCACTGACCCCGTCATACAACATTCGTTGAACCAACGTACAGATCAAGACGAGAGAGAACGACATCCATGCTGAGCATTCGTAACCTGCACGCCTCCGTCGAAGGCAAGGAAATCCTCAAAGGCATCAACCTGGACATCAAACCGGGTGAAGTTCACGCCATTATGGGCCCCAATGGCTCGGGCAAAAGCACGCTGTCCGCCATTCTGGCTGGCAACGAAGCCTATGAGGTCACCGACGGTGAGGTGCTGCTGGATGGCAACAACCTGCTTGAACTGGCCACAGAAGAGCGTGCCCGTGAAGGCATTTTCCTCGCATTCCAGTACCCGGTCGAGATTCCGGGCGTCAGCAACATGCAATTCCTGCGCACTGCGGTCAACGCCATGCGCACCCATCGCGGCAAGGAAGAGCTGAGTGCTGTCGAGTTCATGAAGCTGGCGAAGGAAACCTCAAAGCAGGTCGATCTTGATCCGGAATTCCTGAAGCGCGGCGTCAACGAAGGCTTCTCCGGTGGCGAGAAAAAACGCAACGAAATCATGCAGGCGCTGATGCTTGAGCCGCGGATTGCGATTCTCGATGAAACCGATTCCGGCCTCGATATCGATGCATTGAAAGTCGTATCCGATGGCGTCAATGCTCTGCGCTCTCCTGAACGCGCCGTGTTGATGGTGACCCACTACCAGCGCCTGCTGAACCACATCGTGCCTGATTATGTTCACGTCCTGGCCGGCGGCAAGATCGTCAAATCAGGTGGACGGGAACTGGCGCTGGAACTGGAAGAACGCGGTTATGGCTGGTTGGGCATCAAAGACGAAGTCGAGGCCAGCTAAGGTATGGTTATGACGAAAGCAGCCCCAACCCTGAACGCAGATTTCCTGGAAGCCGCTGGCAGCAACCTGCCATCGCCACTCCAGACTTTGCTGGCACAGCGCGGCAAGGCACTGGTTGATATGCCACTGCCGACTCGCCGAACCGAAAACTGGAAATACTCCAGCCGGTACCTGCAGTTGTCAGACGCCATGGCATCGGCCCTCCCCTCTGGGCGCAAAGCAGGCCCGGCACTGGCATTCGATGGCTATCACGTGGTGATCCATAACGGTGTTGTCGTGCCGGAAGCCAGTGATTTCCCCGATATCGACGGTATCGAGATTCTGAGCTTTGCCGATCTTGATGATATCGCAGCCCAGCAATTGGCCGAGCGTCTTGATAACACGCTGGACAGCAACGCCGTCCAGATGTCACGGCTGAATACGGCGCGCTTTGAAGACGGTCTCTTTATCCGTCTGAAACCCAACGCCGTGATGGAAAAGCCTTTATTTGTCATCTGCGAAACTGATGCGCATGCCACCGGTTCGGTGTACCCGCGCATTTACGTCGAAGCGGGCACCAACAGCCAGATGACACTGGTTGAAGAATACATGTCCACCGGTACTGAGCCGGCACTGGTTAACACAGTCAGCGAGTTCAGTCTTGCCGATGGCGCGAATATCACCAGCGTGCGGCTGTCACTGGAAGGCACCAACACCCAGCATATCGGCGCAACCGGTGCTCGCTTGTTGGCTAACGCCCGTTTTGACAGCCACTGCGTGGGCTTCGGTGGCCCGCTGCGCCGGCATGACCTGCAGGTACGGCTGGAAGCGGCTGGTGCAGAATGCCGCCTGAACGGCGTCGCCGTGACTCAGGGCAAGCAACATTACGATAACCACACGACCATTGAGCATGTGGCGCCGCACTGCAACAGCGAAGAAACCTATCGCAATATTGCAGCAGACGAATCCCACGCCATTTTTAACGGCCGGATTCATATTCACAAGGATGCCCAGAAATCCAACGCCAACATGAGCAACAAGAACCTGTTGCTGTCCACTGGCGCGGAGATCGACACCAAACCCGAGCTGGAAATCTACGCTGACGATGTTAAGTGTGCCCACGGCGCAACCATCGGTCGGCTTGATGAATCAGCCCTGTTCTATCTGGTATCCCGGGGTATCGACCGGCGAGAAGCCAATACCCTGCTCAGCATGGCATTCATCAACGAACTGATTGCCCAGATTCCGGTCGAGGCCGTTCGGGAAACCGTGCAGGCGCGACTGAATCAGTTTATCGAGCAGACCTTTAAAGGAGCCTGATTGACGATGACCGATCTTGCTGCGGGTAAACCGGCACTCAATGTAGAGGCCATTCGCAAAGACTTTCCGATACTGTCCGAAACGGTCAACGGCAAGCCCTTGGTGTATCTCGACAACGGTGCGTCTGCCCAGAAACCGGTGCAGGTGCTCGATGCCATGGACCGTTACTACCGTCAGATGCATTCCAACGTGCACCGTGGCGCCCATACGCTGGGCGATCGCGCCACTGCGGCGTTCGAGGGTGCGCGCGACACTGTTCGCCAGTTTGTGAACGCCCGCAGCACCCGGGAAATCATCTGGACCCGCGGTACAACTGAAGCGATCAACCTGGTGGCTAACGGTCTGGCAGGTCAACTATCTGAAGGCGACGAGATTCTGGTCAGCCAGATGGAACACCACGCCAACATCGTGCCCTGGCAGATGGTGGCAGAACGCACTGGGGCTATCATCCGCCCGATACAGGTCACACCCGACGGTGAACTCGATATCGCCGCCTTTGAAAGCCTGCTCGGTGACAGAACACGCATACTGGCGGTAACCCATGTTTCCAACGTGCTGGGTACCGTCAACCCGATCGAGCAGCTCATCCGCAAAGCCCGCGAGAAAGGCGTGTTTACCGTCATTGATGGCGCTCAGGCCGTACCGCACTTCAAGCCTGACGTGCAGGCACTGGACTGCGATTTCTATGCGTTTTCCGGCCACAAACTGTTTGGCCCCACCGGTATCGGCGTGCTTTATGGACGCGAGAGCCTGCTGGAAGCAATGCCGCCGTTCCAGGGCGGGGGCGAGATGATTGAGCGGGTGTCGTTCGAAAAGACCACCTGGAACACCCTGCCCTACAAATTTGAAGCCGGCACACCGGCCATCGCAGAAGCTGTGGGGCTTGGCGCGGCGATCAACTATCTCGAGAGCCTTGACCGCAAAGCCGTTGAAACGGCAGAACAGGCGCTGTTGCAGCACGCCAACAAGCTGGTGGAAACCGTACCCGGCATGCAGGTCATCGGCACTGCCGCGAATAAAGTACCGGTGATGTCCTTTAAAATTGAGGGTTTGCACCCCAGTGATATAGGCACACTGCTGGATCAGCAAGGCATTGCCATTCGCACCGGCCATCACTGCGCCATGCCGCTGATGGATTTTTTCAGCGTGCAGGGTACAGCCAGGGCATCGTTCGCGTTTTACAATACGCTGGATGAAGTGGAGCAGCTGTTTGCCGCGCTCCAGAAAATTCAGCGCCTGTTTGCCGACTGAACCGGCGCTCAGGTATCAATCACCATACTGAAAGGGGGCGAATCAATGACGGCAGAAACCTTTACACCGAGCGTTGGCGTCACCATGACACCGGCAGCGGTCGACCACGTCCGCAAACAGTTGGCGAAGAAACCGGATGCCCAGGGTATTCGTCTGGCCGTGCGCAAAAGCGGTTGCTCGGGCTTTATGTACGAAACCGAGTGGGTCACCGAACAACTCGACGATGACGCGGTTTTCACTATCGACAACGTCGATGTCTACGTTGAGCGCAAACACCTGCCGGTAGTGAATGGCACGGAAATCGATTTCATCCGCGAAGGGCTGAATTCGATGTTCCACTTCCGTAACCCTAACGCGACGGCCGAGTGCGGTTGCGGCGAGAGCTTCTCAATTGCCTGAACCGCTTACAGCGTATTGAAGCGCAACGGGGATAGTCCGGGAACGAAGCAACACTGATTGAAAGGCGAGGCAGTCCGAACATGCAAGAACGCGAAGTTGTCCTGACCAAGCGCGAAGTAGAGGCACGCCTTGTGCCCTCCGGAACCGAGATCATGGTGCCGGCCGATACCTTTGTGACCATTACCCAGTCACTTGGCGGCACCTTCTCCGTCGCCGTCAATGGCAACCTCGCGCGCATTGAAGGCCACGACGCAGATGCCCTCGGCAAAACGCCGCCTGAAAGCAGCTTTGACACCCCGGAAGACGGGTCGGTCAACGACCATCAAGTATGGGAAGCCATGCGCAGCTGCTATGATCCGGAAATCCCGGTCAACGTGGTCGATCTTGGCCTCATCTACTCGTGCGAAGTCGTGCAAGGCACAGAAGAAGGCAATCAGGTTAATATCGTGATGACCCTGACAGCAGCCGGCTGCGGCATGGGGCCTGTGATCACCGAGGACGTCAGACGCAAGGTTGAGCACGTGCCTAACGTCGACAAGGTCAACGTGGAACTGACCTTTGATCCGCCGTGGAACAACGACATGCTCACTGACGAAGCCAAGCTCGAACTGGGCATGATGTAACGCGCCATTCATTCACTAACGAATTCTGAATCTGATATGATCGCTTCCCAGCAGTTTCTCGACAATCCGCTCGGCCAGAAAATCACGCTCGATGATGTAAACGATGCCTTTGAGTTCCTGGATGACTGGGAAGAGCGTTACGCCTATATCATCGACCTCGGCAAGCAGTTGCCGGCGTTTCCGGAAGAGCAGAAAATCGAAGACAATTACGTGCATGGCTGCCAGAGCCAGGTATGGCTGATCCACTATCAGGACCCGGATTCTGGCCGGCTGTTCCTGCTGATCGACAGCGATGCCATGATCGTTCGAGGCCTTGCCGCCATTATCCTGATCGCGCTGAACGCTCGTAAACCGAGGGAGTTGCTCACAGTCGATATAGACGAGCTGTTCGAGAAGCTTGATCTTTTCCGCCACATCTCTCCTACCCGTGGCAATGGCCTGCGTTCAATGGTCGGCAAGATCCGTGAACTGGCCGCGCAGGAAGCCACCCAGTAGCTGAGACTTCCAGCGCGCACCCAACAAAAAGCCCGGATGATCAATCCGGGCTTTTTGGTTTCGGGGACCGGGGCATCCAGCCCTACCACCTGATAGCAATATCATCCCGCTGTAAATTCAGCTGCCCACCTTCAGTCATAATCAGGCCATTACTGAAATCGGGATGAACATTATTAACGGTCATGGTGGCTTTGGCATCCCGTAGTTCCGGCGTCGCATCCGGGGCATCAAAGAAACGGAAACTGCGATACAACTGAAGTTCATCCCCAGGCCTTAACCCTGAAGTGGCGCCAGACGCCAGATAAACTGCCTGACCGTCAACCCGAGTGATCCGTGTAATGAACGGCTGGCAGGCAATCGCGCTTTGGATCGCCTGCCCCATCTTGTCCAGCGCTTCACCCACCGCTTGACCATAGCCTGACTGTCGGAAAGCCGCCGAGCCAAAACCCGTAACCTCCGTCGAATCCACATCCCATTCACCTGTTGCCGTGAATCGCTGCCGGTAAACCGGTGATCCGCTGAAGCCGTCATAAACCATCAGGTCGGCAACAAATTCCCGGTTGCGGTTGGTCATCCCCATGCTGCGCTTCATGCGATCGGTCACTGACGTCCCCCATGCGCGGGGATCCGACAGACTCAAATCGCGAATAACACCGGTCACCACAAACTGGGCATCAAGCTCTCGTGCCAGTTCGATGATATTGGTCAGGCTGTTATCAAAGCGCTGGCTGGTAGGTGCATTCAATGGCTCGGGAAACATCTGTAACCGCGAGGCACTCAGCACTTCCATGCCGCCATCTGCAACCACTCGCTGCCTGAGTTTTTCCGGCAAGACTTCGCCGGCATCGCCGATTTCACCCACACTGGTCTGCTCCGGGTGCAAAACCGGGAATCCCGTAATCGCCACACGCTTGCGCATGCGCGCTGCATCCCGCGCTTCGCAGTGTTGGGCGACAGACATGTCCGCCTCAATTGTCAGCCGGAGGATATTGCCGCGACGTTGCTCTTCGAGGATGCGAACCTGCTTTGCGCGCGCCCTTGACGCAACAGTCAGTCGCGAGTCAGTGAGTACACCATTTTCCATAGTGTCCTGACTGTTGATGGTCGCTTCATATTGCAGTGCCGCATCGCGCAACGCCGAGGTTCGCGCGTCATCTCGCGCCGCCTGAATATCGTCGCCGACGATAACTGCCTGACCTGTGCCCTGCACCCACTCAGCAGATGCTGTGCCAGCAAAGCACACACATAGCCACACCAGACATCCGCCAAGCCAACGCTTTGCCACCGCCATCAACATCACTCCAGATAGTACAGGGAATCGACATTCTTGCTTTGGATGTCGCCCTGGCTGTCGTTGGTTCGCGGCATCGGTATCGCACAGGCACTCCGCACGTCGGCATCATCATGCTTTGCCACACATTCACGGAACCGCGGCTCAAGCTTGAGCTCCATAACCGACTCAACCACCCCATCACTGTGTTCGTTTACCGCCACCAGTTTGGCGCCACGAATATAGCTATCCACATAGGTCCGGAACATATCGTTGCGAAGAACGAAATCGTTCACCGTCGAGCTTCCGTAAATCACTGTGCCGTATACCCTTTCCGCCAGGTTGCGGTAGGCATCCAGTTTGGAAGCCCGCCGCGCCAGCAGTCGCTTGCGTGTATCCAGCCGGTCAGCGCTGGCGTTTTCATAAGTGCCAAAGCCACTGACGCGCACAACAATCGGTTCAGGCCTGTTTTCTCGGGCACTTTGCTGATCCTGACCGGAGCTTGCGCAGCCCGACAGGGCAAGAACAGAGGCCAGCAGGCCAATTCCCAGATACTTCATGATGAAAGTTCCCCGACTGTTTCGGTATGTCATCGTTGATTTTCACAGACCCATGAAAAAATCACGCCACAATACACAAGGCACTGATAGTTATTGCGATATTCCCATTTAACCCTTTCCTCAGTTTCACCGGGCGGCAAAAACATACCGCCTTTGGCCGTGCCGCGGTGGCTGAGAAATGTCATTGTTTTACAAACGATTAACAATGCCCCCACACAACGTAACTCCACGCCAGTAGTTGCCCGGGCGCCACTCCCCTATATTTTCCAACAGACAAAATCCTTAAGAAAACATACGTTGAACTGGAGAAAGACTCTCATGCGACTATCCCGCCTCGCCCTGGCTGTCAGCCTCGGACTGGTCACCACACAAACCTTTGCCGGCCCTCAGGCCTTCACCACTGCCCGATCATTTGCCATGGGCGGCACCGGCGTGGCGGTTGCGCATCCTGCTTCGGCAAACACTTCCAACCCGGCGATGATGGCTGCTACGCATCACGAATGGGCTGACGACTTTGGCGTTATTTTCCCTTCGGTCAATGCCCGCTTCGCTGATGATGAGGAAGTGCTCGACCAAATTGACGCCATTCAAGACACCATAGACCGCATCAACGAAAGCGCGAGTAACAATAATATTCCAGGCGTGCAGCAAAGCGCGGGCGTGCTCGAAGGCCAGCTTCGAGAACTGAATCAGGATACAGCCCGGGCTGACGCAGGTCTGGGCTTCAGCATCGCACTGCCACTGGAGCATTTTTCAGTGGGTGTATTTGCCGACGCCTCTGTGCGCGCCACAACCCGGGGCAATGTCAGCGACAGCGACCTGCTGATTCTGGACCAGATTGAAAACGACGCCGTAACAGCCGGTACCGTCAATGATATTGGCGACCAGTTGACGTCAGACGGCACCATCATCGCCGCAGCCGTCGGTGAAGTCGGTATCAGTATCGCTCATGCATTTGAAGTAGCAGACAACCGCACCCTGTCAGTTGGCGTTTCCCCCAAGTACGTTCAGCTGCGCACGTTTGAATACCGGCAGGATGTCAGCGACTTCGAAGATGATGACTTTGACGCGGACGAGTACCAGACCGACGATAGCGGCTTCAACGTTGACCTGGGTGCAGCCTACGCCTTCGGTAGCGAGCAGAACTGGACGGCGGGCCTTGCCGTGCGCAACCTGATCCCGATGGATCTGGAATCCAACAGTGGTCGAACCTTTGAGCTTGAGCCCACCGTAACGGCCGGTATCGCCCACCAGGGCAGCATGCACGTGCTTACCGCCGAAGTGGACCTGATCAAGAACAAGGCCTTCGGCTATGGCGACGACACCCAGTGGCTGGCGCTGGGCGCCGAGTTTGACGTCTTCCGCTATGTTCAGCTGCGCGGCGGTGTACGCCAGAACCTGGCCAGCAACGACAACAACGCGGGCATCGAAGAGACGACTCAGTTCACCTTTGGCTTGGGCGTGTCGCCATTTGGCGCACATCTGGAGTTATCGGGACTTGTTAGCGATACTGAGATGGGCGCGGCGATAGAACTGGGCGCAGCGTTCTGACCAGACACTTGTAGATTCAAGGACGGCCATACCCTGCGAGGCATTCAACATGCTTGCATGGGTATGGTGCCATTAGCTCCGGATAGTCAACACCTGACAAAAACAAAATAATCAGGGTGTCCAATTGCTCAACGGTAAGACGGTTAGCCAACATCAGAGCTGCATCCGCCCCTGGTGGCACAACATCATCGTTGGTGTCTTACTGACTCCAGTAAGCGGTGTTGCCTTAATTTTACTGTCGTTGCTCACCCTGCCTGCGATTGCCGCTCAACCGATCAACCCCACCTCTGCGCAGCAACCACTGACGTTGCAGACAGATATTCTGATCGAAAGCCAGCCGCTCACGCTGAAAGACATCATGCAGGTGCCGGAATCAGATTGGCAGCCTGCGCCGGAGGATATCAACCAGGGCTACGACAGCCGTGGCCACTGGTTCCGCATCCAGCTCGATAACAAATCAGGACAGAATCTCGACCGGCTACTTGAGATCGCCTATCCATTGCTCGACTTTATAGAGTTCTATGAAGTGAGCCGCGGACAACTGATCCGCAAGATCATCACCGGCGACGAGTTGCCTTTCTCTGCCCGGCCTATCGCCAACACCAGCTTCGTCATTCCGCTGGCACTGGACGCGGCAAGCACTAAAACGGTTTATCTCAGGATCCAGACCCAGGGCACGCTGCTGGTGCCGCTGGCATTGTGGCAGGATACGGCATTTTGGGCCGCCAGCTCCCAACAAACCGTCTGGCGCAGTATGTTCTACGGTATTTTGCTGGTCATGGCCGCCTTCAACTTGTTTCTGTTCCTGTCGATCAGGGAGCGCGCCTATTTCTACTATGTCGTTGTAGTGCTCTCGATACTGGTGCTGATGATGTCGCTGCATGGTTTCAGCTTCCAGTATCTGTATCCCGCATGGCCCAGGATCAATGATCGCCTGCTGCTGTTTATTGTCCCCTTCAGCCAGTTGAGCCTGTGCCTGTTCGCGTCGGAATTCCTGATGCTTAAAAAGCGGCATATATACTGGCACAGGACATTCCTGATTCTGGCAGGCGTGGCGGGCGTCATGGCTATCGCCAGTTTGTTCCTACCCTATGCCCTTTCAACCAGAGCATCCGTGGCGCTTGCCTTACCTGTTTCGCTAGCCAATCTCGCCGCCGGCGTTGCATTACTCATTCAAGGCGAAAAAAACGCCCGTTTCTTCTCGGTTGCGTGGATGTCGCTACTTCTGGGCGTGCTGGCCACTGTACTCCACCAGTTCGGCCTGCTCCCCAGCGTGTTTATTGTCGAAAACGGCATACCGCTGGGCGCGTCGATACAGGCGCTGCTCTTCTCATTTGCTCTTGCCGATCGCTACAACCGCAGCAAAGAGGCCTACTTCCGCGCCAAGGAAAATCAGCTTGAAGCACTCAAGCGCCAGCAGGCAACAGAGGCGGCGCTTTACCGCGCCAGCAGTCACCACGAACTGACGGGCCTGCCCAACCGCGCGCTATTTGAAAGCATCATCAAATCCGACGCCCAACAGGGCGAGAAGACAAAACTGAGCGCGTTGTTTCTGGTGCACCTATTGCACTTTGACGACGTCAACAAAACCCTTGGCCACGAGTACGCCGACCAACTCCTGACGCAGTGCGCCCGGCGCCTGAACACACTGGCCAACCAATGCGCCGGCATTGCGATACTCGAAGAAGCGCCCGAACCAAGCGCTATCGCCCATGTTGAGGGGGTAAGCTTTACCTTTATGCTCACCGGCGATACCCGCAAGGAGATTATTGAAGCCACCCGACCTCTGACAGAAGGCCTCAGCAACCCGATCGAGTTTCTGGGGCTCACCCTTGAACAGCAGTTTGTCGTCGGCTGCAGCTTTGCCGAAGGCAACGACGTTGCGCCATCAAGTCTGTTGCGTGAAGCGTTCATCGCATTTGACCAGCATCATCACTTTCATGGGCAGATTGCGATCTACCACCCCGAGATGAATCCCTACAGCCCTCGCCGCCTGATGCTGATGACGGATTTGCGCGAAGCGCTGCGCACCGACAACCTGGCGCTGCATTTCCAACCCCAGATCCACCTGCAGTCGCGCCGGGTGGCCGGCTTTGAGGCCCTGATCCGCTGGCAGCATCCCGAACACGGCCTGGTGCCGCCAGATGAATTCATCCCGATGGCAGAGCAAACCGGGCTGATCAAACCCGTGACCCGCTGGGTCATTGTGAGGGCCCTGCAATTCTGCAAATCGCTGGATCAACTGGAGTGTGACGCCACGGTTTCCGTCAACATCTCGGCAATCAACCTGCGGGAACCTGATTTTTGCGCAGAAGTCTGCGAATTGCTGAACGCCAATCACGTCGCCGCTCAGCGGCTGGTGCTCGAGGTAACGGAAAGCGCCGCCATGGCCGATCCCGCGCACTCTCTGGCGGTGCTGAGCGCCCTCAGAAAAGCCCATGTACGATTGTCGATTGATGATTTTGGCACCGGGCATTCATCGCTCTCTTACATTCGAAAGCTGCCGGTCAACGAAATCAAGATCGACCGCTCTTTCGTGACCGAAATGAGCCACAACCAGGGGGATGAAACCATCGTGCGCACAACCCTGAACATGTGCCACGATCTGGGCTACGAAGTGGTGGCAGAGGGAGTTGAAAACGCAGAAACCCAGACACTCCTGAGTGAGATGGGCTGTGATGTTATCCAGGGTTATCATATCGCCCGCCCCATGGCACCGGACGCTGCGCTGGCCTGGTTGGAAGTCACCGAATGGGCGCGACGCCATATTCCCGATTGAGCAGGGAGTTTGCGCGCCAACGCCTTCAACCGGATAATCCCTCCGGGGCCATCAAGAGCCTCTCATTTTTTGTTCGGGAGCTTACATGGAGATCTATCTGGTTGGCGGTGCAGTCCGCGACGCCCTGCTGGGACGCCCCGTAAAAGACCGGGACTGGGTGGTGGTCGGCGCGACACCGGACGACATGCTCGCCCGGGGATTCCGTCAGGTCGGCGCCGATTTTCCGGTTTTTCTGCATCCGGACACTCAGGAAGAATATGCACTGGCTCGCACCGAACGCAAACAGGGCCATGGCTATCACGGCTTTGAAGTTCACAGCGCGCCGGATGTCACGCTGGAGGACGACCTGCTGCGGCGTGATCTTACGATCAACGCAATGGCCCAGGCGAGTGACGGCAACATTATTGATCCTTTCTCCGGTCAGCAGGATTTGGACAATCGCCTGCTCCGCCATGTATCGCCCGCCTTTGCCGAAGACCCCTTGCGCATTTTGAGAACTGCTCGATTCGCCGCCCGTTTTGCTTCACTTGACTTCAAGGTCGCCGACGAGACCCTTACCCTGATGCGAAAAATGGTGGACGACGGCGAAGTAGATTTTCTGGTGCCCGAAAGGGTCTGGACCGAAATGCAACGTGCGATGCAAGAAACAGCGCCCCGGGTGTTCTTCGACGTTCTGCATCAATGTGGCGCCCTCCGCCCTCTGCTACCGGCACTCGCAGATGCCCTGACTGAGAACGACCAGCCGTTGAAGGCACTGACGGCCGCCGCCCGACTCAGTCACAACACCGCTGTGCGTTACGCCGCTCTGACAGCCGGTCTCGGTGATTCGGAGGCCGTACGCGCCCTGTCCGATAAGCTGAAAGCGCCCAACGATTGCCGCGAGCTCGCCATGATCCTGGCAGCCCAGCGAGACGTCCTGCTGCATACCGAATCTCCGGGCGCAGAAGCTCTGCTTGGCCTGTTCAACCAATCCGATGCCTGGCGTCGCCCCGAACGCTTCGCCGAGCTGCAGGTCGCCGCCGAAGCATTGGCGCAAGCCCTTGGCCGGAACATCGATACCGATCAAATAAAAACGGCACTTAGCGCCGCGCAAGGAGTAGAACCCAGGCAGTTGATGGCGGAGGGATACAAAGGACCGGCGTTGGGAAAAGCCATCCAACAGGCACGACTTGACCGTATAGGATCAGTAATCAATCCATCTTCACAAGGCATGCCTGAATGACACCATCTGACGCCGTCGCTCTGGTAACCGGTGCAGCCCAGCGTTTGGGCGCGGCCACAGCCGAGCACCTGCACACACGAGGTTTGCGGGTGATTATCCATTGCCGCAGCCATGGGGCCGAAGCGGACGCACTGGCAGCAAAACTCAACCTGCAACGCCCTGACTCGGCAACTGTAATGCAGGCTGACCTGACTGAACCCGACGCTATCAACAAACTGGCAATCAACGCCTGCGCCTATTGGCAGCGACTGGATGTGCTGGTCAACAACGCATCCGTTTTCTACCCGACTCCGACCGAATCCGCATCACTGGAGGACTGGGATGTCATCATGCACAGTAACCTGCGCGCGCCCTTTCTGCTCGGCCAGGCCTGTGTGCCCGCGCTGCGTCAGAGCAAAGGGTGCATCATCAACCTGATCGACATTTATGCCGAGCGCCCGCTGGCCGACCACCCGCTTTACTGTGCCAGCAAAGCGGGATTGGCGATGCTGACCCGCTCCTGGGCGCGTGATCTCGGGCCTGACATCAGGGCCAACGGCGTGTCCCCTGGCGCTATTATGTGGCCGGAACAGGATGACGCCGTAACCCTGGACTATCAGGACCGCATTGTGAATGCCACCTCGCTCAAGCGCACCGGCAACGCGCAGGATATCGCCAGCGCGATTGGATACCTCGCGTGCGATGCGCCCTATGTCACCGGTCAGATTCTGGCAGTCGATGGCGGCCGCAGCCTCAACATCTAGGATCAATGCCCGCATGGGCGCAGGGAGCTGATCCGGCCGCAAACCCGCAAATTCAGATACAATGTCCATACACTTATAACAGGAGTAACGCTGATGCGTGACGTCGTCATCGCGGCAGCCCGCCGCACCCCCGTAGGCGCCTTTGGTGGCAGCTTGTCCAGCTTGCGAGCCGATCAACTCGGCTCTGCCGTGATCAAAGCGTTAATCGAAGAAACGGGTATTACCGGCGACCAGGTCGACGAAGTCATCATGGGACAGGTTCTCACTGCAGGCTGCGGCCAGAACCCTGCGCGCCAAGCCAGCATTAATGCCGGCCTGCCAACGAGCGTGCCAGCCATCACCATCAACAAGGTCTGCGGTTCCGGCCTCAAAGCCGTGCACATGGCGGTTCAAGCCATTCGTTGCGGCGATGCCGAGCTGATTATTGCCGGCGGTCAGGAAAGCATGAGCCAGTCTCCTCATGTATTGCCTAACAGCCGCAACGGTCAGCGCATGGGCGACTGGAAAATGGTCGACACCATGGTGAATGATGGTCTGTGGGATGCGTTCAACGACTACCACATGGGTATTACAGCCGAGAATATCGTCGAGAAGTACGACATTTCCCGCGAGGAGCAGGACAACTTTGCCGCCAGCTCACAGCAAAAGGCTGTGGCCGCAATGGAAGCCGGCTACTTTGACAGCCAGTTGGTGCCACTGAGCATTCCCCAACGCAAGGGCGATCCGGTTGTTGTAGACAAGGACGAATGCCCCCGTGCCGGCGTGACCGGTGACAGCCTGGGCAAGTTGCGCCCGGCCTTCAAAAAGGACGGCAGCGTCACTGCCGGCAACGCTTCCTCGCTTAATGACGGTGCCGCAGCGGTTATCGTCTGCAGCGCAGAGAAAGCACAGGCACTCGGCTTGACGGTTCTGGCGACCATTCGCAGCCACGCCAATGCCGGTGTTGATCCAACGATTATGGGGACAGGTCCAATTCCCGCCAGTAGCCGCTGTCTCGACCGGGCAGGCTGGACCGTTGACGACCTGGATCTGATTGAAGCCAACGAAGCTTTTGCCGCCCAGGCCATTTCGGTCAACCGGGAACTCGGCTGGGATACCAACAAGGTCAACGTCAACGGAGGTGCAATTGCGCTGGGCCATCCGATCGGCGCATCCGGCTGCCGCATCCTGGTGACCCTGCTGCACGAAATGCAACGCCGGGACGCCCATAAAGGGCTGGCGACATTGTGCATCGGTGGCGGCATGGGCGTGGCACTGGCCGTAGAACGCTAAGCCCCAACACTGAAAAGCGACCTTACCCGTGTTGCAGGGTAAGGTCGCTTTTTGATACCAGACGCAAGACTCAACCCGCCGGCTCTACGCCTGGTGCCACACCTGTTCATATAAATCGACAATTTCTGCCTCGCTGGGAACTCGGGGGTTATTCCCCGGAGAACCAGACGCCAGCGCCTGCTGAGCCATCAATCCCTGTAGCGACACATACTTTCCCCGCTCAATCCCGAAATCCGCCATGCTCGGCACCTGCAGCTCGCGGTTGATTGCCTGCAGCTCGTCCAGCAAACGCTCATTGGCGAGGGTATCCGAATCTTTTGGCGTGGCTATCCCCATAGTGCGGGCGCACTGCGCATAGCGGGCCGGAGCACCGGGCAGGGAAAAGCGAGTGATTGCCGGCAACAACATCGCATTACTGAGGCCATGAGGCACATGAAAGTGCGCGCCAATTGGACGGCTCATACCGTGGACCAGCGCGACCGAGGCATTGGAGAAGGCGATCCCGGCGAGCGTCGAACCCAGCATCATCGCTTCTCGCGCCTCCCGATCATCCGGATTGTGGTAGACCCGGCGAAGGTTGGGCGCCAGCAGCGCAATTGCCGAAAGCGCCTGCTGGTCACTAAAAGGGCTCGCCTTCTGGCTGACATACGCCTCAATGCCATGAGTCAGCGCATCAATCCCGGTATCTGCCGTCACTCGAGGGGGCGCCGTAAGCGTCAACTCAAAATCGATAATTGCCGCCAAGGGCATAAAGGCCAGGCCCATACAGAGCATCTTTTCGTCAGATTCTGCATCAGTAATGATCGTAAACCGGGTCGCCTCTGAACCCGTGCCCGCGGTTGTCGGAATAGCGATCACCGGCAAGCCGGCTTCGGTGACGTCACGCGGTACTTTATAGTCGGCCATGCGGCCGCCATGTTTGCCGAGTACACCGATCGCCTTGGCACTATCGATCGCGCTGCCGCCGCCCAACGCCACAATCGAATCAAAACTGCCATCTTTGAGCTGCTGAACTGCCGGCAAAAGAGAAAGTTCCGAAGGCTCCGGTTCCGTTTCGGCAAACACGCCACAACTCATCCCCGCGCTACCGAGCACATCATCCAGCAGCTCAACATGCCCAAGGGAGACCATCATCTGGTCTGTGACAATCAACGGATGCCGGCACCCGAGCGTTTCCAGCACAGCCGGCAATCGTCTGATGGCGCCGGCTCCGGTTTCCAACATGCGTGGCAATACAATTCTGTGCGTCATACTCCAGCCCTCCTGATGACAGTTGCGCCGCTTGCATGGAAGCGGGCCAGTGCTCTTTTCCATCAATGTCGCGTAAGTCAGGCAACCCGCAATCAGAATCAACGTGATGCGCGACGCACTTCCAGCGCGGACATCACACGGCTAACTGTCTGCCGACTGAACGTCAGGACAAAAATAGAGGTAACAGCAATAACACGTGGCGGGATGACAGGAAAGGAAGGTATAAAGCAGCGCGTTTGAGTCGCTTCAAAAGCCGCTTGAAACTTAAAAACCAGTAAAAAAATCGCATAGCTCAACAGATCATATCACTCAAAGGCAGCACATAAACTTAGACCATGCGATAATGCGCGCGAACATACGGAGAGTGTCTATATGAAATTATGCATACCTAAAGAATGTCATCCCAATGAACACCGGGTCGCAGCGACCCCGGCGTCCGTTGGAAAGCTGATAAAACTGGGCCATAGCGTTGCTATCGAAACTGGCGCCGGTTTGTCTGCAAGCTACACCGATCAGGCGTATATCAACGCCGGCGCCGAGGTTATCGAGGATCCTCGCGAGCTGTGGACCAACGCCGAATTCATCCTCAAGGTCAGGGCGCCGGAATACAACGACGCCCTCGGCGAAGACGAAGCCAATCTGATCAAGGATGGCGCGCACCTGCTGAGCTTTCTCTGGCCTGCGCAAAATCCCGAGTTACTCAAAAAGCTCGCTGACAAGAATGTCACGGCGCTTGCGATTGATGCCCTGCCCCGCATCAGCCGCGCGCAGAAGATGGACGCACTCAGCGCCATGGGTAACATTGCCGGCTATCGGGCCGTGGTTGAAGCAGCGAACAATTTCGGACGCTTTTTTACCGGCCAGGTAACCGCTGCAGGTAAGGTACCGCCCGCCAAGGTCATGGTGATTGGTGCAGGTGTTGCCGGACTGGCAGCCATCGGCGCCGCCCGCAGCATGGGCGCCATCGTGCGTGCTTTCGACACCCGCCTTGAAGTGCGCGAGCAGGTTGAAAGTATGGGTGCAGACTTCCTCACCCTGGAATTTGAGGAAGACGGCAGCGGCACCGGCGGCTACGCCAAGCAGATGAGTCCCGAGTTCATCGAAGCCGAAATGAAGCTGTTTGCTGAGCAGGCCGAAGAGGTGGATATCATCATCACGACGGCCCTGATCCCTGGCAAACCAGCACCGCGGCTGATCAGTGCCGAAATGGTGCGCAGCATGAAGCCCGGCAGTGTCATTGTCGATCTGGCCGCCGAGAAAGGCGGTAACTGCGAGCTCAGCGAGCCGGACAAGGTTGTGATCGACAATGGCGTCAGCATCATCGGCCATACCGATCTGCCAAGCCGCATGCCAAGCGTTTCCAGTGACCTTTACGCCACCAACCTGTTCCAGGTACTGGCCGAACTGACACCGGAAAAAGACGGCGTCATCAAGGTTAATATGGAAGATACGGTTCTTCGCGGCGTCACCGTCACACACGACGGCGATGTGAGCTGGCCACCACCGCAGCCCGAAAAACCAGCAGCGGATCCAGCCAAAGCTCAAGCGGCGCAAGCAACCGCGCCTGCGCCAGAAAAGAAGAAGCCGCTGCTGGGCAGCAAGTTCTGGAAAGGCTTTACTCTGGTGGCGACTATCGCCGCCCTGTATGGCATTGGCGCCCATGCGCCGGAAAGCTTCCTGTCACACTTCACCGTGTTCGTACTGGCCTGCTTTATCGGCTGGCAAGTCGTCTGGAACGTCACCGCTTCATTGCACACACCACTAATGAGCGTAACCAACGCCATCAGCGGGATCATTGTTATTGGCGCAATTCTGCACCTGGCTCAGGCTCAGAACATCATTATCGGCATCATGGCATTCGTCGCCGTGCTGCTTGCCAGTATCAATGTGGGGGGTGGCTTCTGGGTCACACATCGCATGCTTAAAATGTTCAGGAAATAAGGGAAGCGACGATGTCTCAAGGACTAATCAGCGTGGCCTACGTGGTCGCGAGCATACTTTTTATTCTCAGCCTGCGCGGCCTGAGCCACCAGGAAACCGCACGCCGCGGCAATCTTTACGGCGTAATCGGTATCTTCATTGCTGTGGCCGCCACCCTGGCCGGCACCCTCAATGACAGCTGGCTGATCACTGCCGCTGCGATAGCCACGGGCGCGGCAATCGGCATTTTCATTGCCAACAAAGTTGAAATGACGCAAATGCCACAGCTGGTGGCACTGCTGCACAGCTTTGTCGGCCTGGCCGCCGTTCTGGTGGGCTATGCGGGTTACGTTGAACCGCTGGTCAACAAAATTGGCGCCGAGCACACCATCAAACTGGTCGAGATCTTTGTCGGCATCTTTGTTGGTGCGGTGACGTTTACCGGTTCACTGGTTGCCTGCGGCAAACTTGATGGCCGGATCGACAGCAAAGCGCTGACCCTGCCGGGTCGCCACCTGATGAACATCATCATCCTGATCGCCTGTGTGGGGCTGGGCGCCTGGTTCCTGGCAACCGACAGCACTGCAACAGGCCTGATGGCGTTGACCATTATGACGGCGTTGGCAGCATTGCTGGGCATCCACCTGATCATGGCGATTGGTGGCGCAGACATGCCGGTTGTCGTCTCCATGCTCAACAGTTACTCCGGGTGGGCAGCAGCCTCTATCGGTTTCATGCTCGGCAATGACCTGCTGATCGTGACCGGCGCACTGGTCGGTAGTAGCGGTGCGATTCTGAGCTACATCATGTGCAAAGCCATGAACCGCTCATTCGTAAGCGTTATTCTGGGTGGCTTCGGGCAGACCAGCAGCAGCCAGACTGTCGCTGGCGGTGAAGATCAAACTGTTCAGGAAATCGCGATTGACGAGCTGTGCGAAGAGCTCTGGAATGCTGATTCGGTGGTAATTGCCCCGGGTTACGGCATGGCAGTTGCCCAGGCACAGAATGCGATTGGCGAAATCATCCAGCGTCTGCGCAAGCACGGCGTCAACGTACGCTTCGCCATCCACCCTGTCGCAGGTCGCCTGCCGGGACACATGAACGTACTGCTGGCTGAAGCCCACGTGCCGTACGACATCGTGCTCGAGATGGACGAGATCAACGACGACTTCCCGGAAACCGACGTTGTGCTGGTAATCGGCGCCAACGACACGGTCAACCCGAGCGCGGCCGAAGATCCCAACAGCCCGATTGCCGGCATGCCAGTACTGGAAGTCTGGAAAGCCCGGCGCGTTGTGGTCATGAAGCGCGGTATGTCAGCCGGCTACTCCGGCGTTGAGAACCCGCTGTTCCTGAAAGAGAACACACACATGCTGTTCGGTGACGCTAAAGAAAGCGCCGACCGTATCCTCAGCAACCTGCCTCAGTAAGCATCAACGCCGGAGTCTGAGCCCTGCCTCAAGCAGGTCATCGGGCTCCGGCTTGATCATCCCGCCTTTGAATAACCTGTCTTTTTAACCTTTTGCGCAGCACGTATTTCCCGGCAAGGGATTAAGCCCCGCCCTGAAATCCGTTCTGGCGCCAGGCTTCATAACAAACCACTGAAACCGCATTCGACAGATTAAGACTCCGCGATGTCTGACACATTGGCAGCCTCAGCTTGTCTGCGATAGCGGCGCCATCAAGAATCACCTGTGGAAGACCCGCCGTCTCGCTACCAAAAAGCAGCATATCGCCTTCCTGATACTCAACATCTGAATATTGCGCAGAGGCCTTGGTGGAAAACGCGAAGATCCGCCGGTCGTGATGGACTTCCAAAAACGCCTCGAAGTCCGGATAGCGCGAAACGTTGGCCAGATCATGGTAATCGAGGCCGGCACGTCTCAGCTTTTTCTCCTCAAAATCAAACCCAAGCGGCTCGATCAGATGAAGCCGAAAGCCGGTGTTGGCCGCCAGACGAATAATATTACCGGTATTGGGCGCAATCTGCGGCTCATGCAATACGATATCGAACATGGTCAATCGCCTCGTCAGGCCTTACGGGAACAATGATGATGTAGTGGCAGGAATTCGAAAAGAAGGGAAAAACAGGGCACGCAAGGCAAGACATAAAATAAGGCCGGAACCCGATAACAATCAGACTCCGGCCTCACGATCAGCAACCGTGATCAGTGCTTCTGCTCTTCGGCAGCCTGACCTGCCGCTTCATCCTGCTGGCGCTTCAGCGCCTGGGCGTAGATGGCATCAAAGTTAACCGGTGCCAGCATCAGCGATGGGTAGCTGCCCTTGTTGACGATACCGTCAATGGATTCACGTGCATAAGGGAACAGGATCGTCGGGCAGTATGCGCCCAGCATCTGACCCAACTGAGGGCCTTCGATGCCCTTGATCATGAATACACCGCCCTGCTGAATTTCAACGATGTACGCAACCTTGTCTTCAATTTTCGCGGTAATGGTCAGCGACAGCACCACTTCGTACTGGGCATCGCCAATTTTCTTGTGCGAGGTATTGAGGTCCAGATTGACCTGTGGCTGCCACTGCTCCTGAAACACTGCCGGAGAGTTCGGTGACTCAAAGGACAGGTCCTTGATGTAAATGCGCTGGAGCGCGAACTGGGGCTGGTTTTCGTTCTCGCTGCCTGCTGCCTGCTGATTTTCAGCCATCTTTAATCCTTCCGATTCTTAACTGAGAGAGCACCTCGCCGGCGCCCGATTTCGATTATTGTTAATAGAGGCTACTTCCGACTGGGAAATATACCTGTTGCCGCTACTACTGGATGTGAAACAGTGCGCCAACTCACGGTTGAATTCAACCGATGCGCCCCACCAAACGTGCCCGGGCTCACTTTTTCTTCAGTGGCAGGCTACTGGCTTTCCATTCCGCTATACCGCCGGCCAACCGGCTCACATCAGCGTAGCCTTCGGCATTCAGCTGCTTAACGGCAACCGCAGAATGCTGGCCAGCCTTGTCAGCCACGATAATCTGCTTGCCTTCGTGCTTCTTGAGTTCACTCAGCCGCTCTTTAATTGACGCCAGCGGAATATGAATGGAGCCGACAATGTGACCTTCCGAGAACTCCTTGCGCTCCCGCACGTCCACTACAACGGCCTGATCACGGTTCAGCAGACCGATCGCCGCTTGTGGCGTTACCTTCTTGCCCCCACGACGGGTTTCCAGCAAGGCCATCGCCGCCAGCAGTGCCGCAAAGATCGACACCAGAATGTAATGATTTACTACAAATTCCAAAAACTGTTCCATTGAGACAACCTGCCAAGGACCGCAAAAGATAGTGGCAGGATTATACACACCCGCAGCACCCTACAGAAGGAAAGCAGACGGCGATGGCACAGGACATTACCGGACCGTTGCAGACATCCGCCGTACATAGCCTGCAATGCCTAAAGCGGGTAGAATCTTCGTACTTTTTGATATTTCAATTCATTACCGGATGAAGCAATGACCGCGACCCGCAAAACGACTGCCCTGATTATTCTCGACGGCTGGGGCCATCGCGCACCCTCTGACGACAATGCCATCAGTAACGCTGAAACGCCTTTCTGGGACCAGATCTGGCAGAACCAGCCCAGCACACTGATCAACACCTCCGGGATGTTTGTCGGTTTGCCGGATGGGCAGATGGGCAACTCGGAAGTGGGGCATATGAATCTGGGCGCCGGTCGGATCGTCTATCAAAGCCTGACCCGTATCGACAAAGACATCAGCGACGGTGCCTTCGCCGAAAACACGGTCCTGACTGATGCGGTAGACAAGGCCATTGCGAATGACAAAGCGGTGCACCTTATGGGCCTGCTGTCGCCAGGCGGCGTACATGCCCACGAAGATCACATCATCGCAGCGGCTGAAATGGCAAAGGCCCGAGGCGCAAAGGCGGTCTATGTTCACGGCTTTCTGGACGGCCGCGATATGCCGCCGCGCAGTGCCGAGGCGTCTCTGCGTAAAACGGATGAGCGCCTGAAAGAACTCGGCGTCGGTCGGGTGGCCAGCATGATCGGCCGTTATTTTGCGATGGACCGCGACAACCGGTGGGACCGGGTTGAAGCCGCCTACAACCTGCTCACCGCAGGCGAAGCAGAGTTTACCAGCGAGAACCCGGTAGAAGCGCTGCATGAGGCATACGATCGCGGGGAGAACGACGAGTTCGTCAAAGCGACGCTGATCAAGCCCCGCGGTGCCGCAGACGCCACTATTCAGGATGGCGACGCCGTAATCTTCATGAACTTCCGCGCCGACCGCGCTCGGGAAATCACCCGCGCCTTCGTCAGTGACGATTTTGATGGCTTCACGAGAAAAAAACGGCCAGCACTGGCCGAATTTGTCATGTTGACCGAATACGCAGCCGACATCGACACCGCCTGTGCCTACCCACCCGCAACCCTGGTGAACAGCATTGGCGAATACATGGAAAAGCTGGGCAAGACCCAGTTGCGGATAGCTGAAACAGAAAAATACGCCCACGTGACATTTTTCTTCAGCGGTGGCCGTGAAACACCATTTGAAGGCGAAGAGCGTGTGCTGGTGCCCTCACCGCAAGTAGCGACCTACGATCTGCAACCTGAGATGAGCGCGCCGGAAGTGACCGACAAGCTCTGCGCAGCCATTCGCAGCGGCGATTTTGATCTGGTCGTCGTCAATTATGCCAACGGCGACATGGTTGGCCACACCGGCAACTACGACGCTGCGGTCAAAGCTGCACAGTGCCTGGACGATTGCCTGCAGAAAATTGCCGCCGCACTGGAAAATGTCGACGGTCAGGCGCTGGTAACTGCTGATCACGGCAACTGCGAACAGATGACTGACCCCTCCTCAGGTCAGGTGCATACCGCTCACACGACAGGTCCGGTGCCTTTGGTTTATCTTGGCAGTGGATCTCTGAGCCTGAAAGAAGACGGCGCCCTGAGCGACGTTGCGCCTTCGCTGCTCTCACTGATGCAACTGGAACAGCCCGCCGAAATGACAGGTCACAGCCTGATCCAGTTCAGCTAAGGCTCCGGGAGCAGTAGGTGCCGACCCTGATGACGGCCAGACATTACCTCAAGCAGCCGGCCCGGCCACGGCGAGTAATCGCTCGCCGCAATGGTCTGGCCGGATTGCTGCTGGCCGTTGTCGCAAGCGTGTTGGCATGCAGCCCTGCTATCGCCGACGATACCGTATCTCCCTCCCAGATCCGCGCCCTGAAAGAAGAGATCGCAGGCATTGACGATTGGCTGAAAGACGCCGAAAAAGATGAAAGCCAGCTGGAACAGACCCTGGCCAGGGCAGAACGCGATATCAGCCGTCTCAAGAAAGAGCGGCGGGCGCTACAGAAAAAAACCGCCGAACAAGAGGCCGAGCTGGACGAACTGAATAACAAGATGCAGCAACTGCAGGACACACTGCATGCCCAGCGTGAGGCACTCAGCGCCCAGATCCGCACCGCCTGGATGGAAGGCGATGCGCCGGCCATCAAGGTCCTGCTTAACGAGATTGACCCGCAAAAACTTGCCCGGCTGATGACCTACCACGAATACATCAGTCGCTACTCGCTCGAGCAACTTGCAGCTTTCAACAGAACACTCAAAGCACTTCAATCCACACGTGAGCAAGTCACCGAGGCGCAACTCGATCTGGCGCAGACAGCTGCATCCCTGGCCGACCGCCAGAGCGCGCTGGAAAAACAACACAAGGCGCGGGAACGCACGCTGGCATTGCTCAAGTCGGATATCAGCAAAAAGCGCTCACGGCGCGACAGCCTCATTGCAGACAGGAAGCGGCTGGAGAAGCTCCTGAAGGAAGTTGAAGCGGCCATTGCCGATATCCCGACCCCGAAAGAGTCTCAGCCTTTCAGCACATTACGCGCTAAACTCCCCTGGCCGACCCGTGGTAAGGTGATTATCGGCTTCGGAGAAAACCTGCATGGCGGCCGGCTCAAGCATAACGGCCTGCTGATTTCGACCAGTGCCGAGGCGGAGATCAAAGCCGTTCATTACGGACGCGTTGTGTTCTCCAACTGGCTGCGCGGTTTTGGCTTGCTCACCATCATTGATCATGGCGGTGGCTATATGAGCCTTTACGGGCGCAACTCAAGCCTGCTGAAAAGCCCGGGCGACTGGGTAAAAGCAGGCGAACCCATCGCCATCGCAGGCGATAGCGGACAAGGATCAGGTTCACAGCTCTATTTCGAGATCCGCTCCAAGGGCAAGCCGCAAAATCCATTGAAATGGCTTGGAAAACGCTGACAACTCGGGCGCTGCCCTCCATACTACAATTCAAATAAAGTATCGCGAGAGTACAGGGAAACTGCATGAAACTGGCCAGACGTTCTGCTTCTTTAGCTTTCTGCTCGATTATCGGGCTATCAGCCACTTGCCTGTTGTCGGCCCCCGTGGCATTCGCTCAGGAAAGCGCAAGCGAAACGGTTATAAAGGGTACAGCGAACGGCAAAGACATCACCGTCCGCTTACCTGACCCCGAAAAGCAGCTTCCACTCGACGAGCTGCGAAAGTTTACCGAGGTGTTTGGCCGGATCCGTGAAGCCTACGTCGAAGAGGTTGATGACACGACACTGCTCGAGAGCGCGATCAAAGGCATGCTGTCAGGCCTCGACCCCCACTCGGCCTACCTCGAACCGCAGGCATTTGAAGAGCTGGAAGAAAGTACCAGCGGTGAATTCGGCGGACTGGGCATTGAAGTCGGCATGGAAGATGGTTTTATCAAAGTCATTTCCCCTATCGACGACACTCCCGCCCAGAAAGCAGGTGTGCAGGCCGGTGACATGATCATCAAACTGGGCGATCAGCCGGTCAAGGGCATGGACCTGGAAGAAGCCATCAACCTTATGCGCGGCAAACCCGGCAGCGTGCTGAAGCTCACCATCGTCCGCGACTCCCAGAGCGCACCGATTGAGATTGATGTAGAGCGGGACATTATCAAGGTGGCCAGCGTCAAATCACGACTTCTGGAACCCGGCTACGCCTATATCCGCCTGACCCAGTTCCAGGCCGAAACCGGCCGCGAGTTTGTGCGCTCCATCGGCAAACTGGAAAAGGAAAACGGCGGCATACTGGACGGCATTATTGTTGACCTGCGCAACAACCCCGGTGGCGTTCTGCAGGCAGCTGTCGAAGCGGCAGACGCGCTGCTGGATGAAGGCCTGATCGTCTACACCGAAGGCCGGATCCAGAGCTCCAAGCTGCGCTTCAGCGCCCAGCCCGGCGATGAAAGCCATGGCGCCCCTGTGGTCGTGCTGATCAATGGCGGCTCGGCCTCCGCATCTGAAATCCTGGCTGGCGCGCTGCAGGATCATAGCCGCGCCGTGATCATGGGTACCAAATCGTTCGGCAAAGGCTCTGTTCAGACGGTGGTGCCGCTGGACGAAACCCACGCGATCAAGCTCACCACCGCCCGCTACTTCACACCCAGCGGTCGCTCAATCCAGGCCAAAGGGATTCGTCCGGATATCGACGTCAAACAGGCGCGCCTGACCGAAGTGGACAACACGCCGTTCTTTACCGAAGCCGACCTTAGTGGCCACCTCGAAAACGACGATGAAGACGGCACTGCATTGCCACCCGCAGCACGGGATGAGCTGGTCGCACGGGATTTCCAGTTAAGGTCCGGCCTGAATCTGCTCAAAGGCATGGCAATCATGGCCAACAAGAAGGTAGTAACTGAGTGATTGAAGTGGTTCGACGCCTGTCCCGGCTGAGCCTGTTGCTGGCCGGGTTATCGGGCACCGCCATAATCCCGGCTCACGCCCAGAGCCAACCGGGAGAAACACCGCCACCCACCATCGCCATTATCATTGATGACGTGGGGCATGACCGATACGAGGGCGAGCGGCTGATCGCCCTTGATCAGCCGATCACGCTGGCCTTCCTGCCCTATCGCCGCTACACCAGCACATTGGCGGAAGCAGCCCACGCGCGCGGCAAGGAAATCATGCTGCACGCACCCATGGCCAACACCCACAATTATGATCTGGGGCCCGGCGGGCTTGATCCGTCAATGGACCAAGCCGCAACCACCCGGACCCTGCGCCGGGCGTTGCAATCAATCCCGTACGTTCGCGGCGTTAACAACCACATGGGTAGCCTGCTGACGCAGCGGCGAGCCAACATGGACTGGGTGATGTCGGAGCTGGTTCAGTATCCGCTGTACTTTGTTGACAGCCGCACCATCGCCTCAACTGTTGCCGCAGCCAGTGCTCGCGATCATCAGGTGCCCAACCTCAGCCGTGACATATTCCTCGACAACGACCAGACCGAAGCCAGTATCGACAAGCAATTCAAGCTGCTGATAGCAGCGGCCCGTCGTAACGGCACGGCTATCGCCATTGGTCACCCGCACAAGGCCACGGTTGATTATCTCGAAAAGCACCTGCCACTGCTGGATGAACAGGGTATCGCGGTCGCGACAGTGAGTGGCCTCTGGGCCATGCGCAACAACAATCGGCCAATGTTCGCCAGCGGCGATAAACGCCCTATTAGATCATCACTGGCGAAAGGCGAGAACATAAAACCTGTAGTGCAATCTAAAGCACAAAAAAAACCGGACAGCTAAACACTGTCCGGTTTTTTGGTATCTGGCACTTCTCTCTGCCCTTAGATACGAACCTCGATTCCCTGCGCCTGCATAAAGGCTTTGGCTTCCGGAATCGTGTGCTGGCCAAAGTGGAATATCGAAGCCGCCAGCACGGCATCAGCACCACCTTCTGTTACGCCATCTGCCAGGTGCTGTAGCTCGCCCACACCACCCGAAGCAATGACCGGCACAGATACCGCATCACTGACTGCGCGGGTCAGACCATTATCGAACCCGATTTTGGTGCCGTCACGGTCCATGCTGGTTAGCAGCAGCTCGCCGGCGCCCAAGGCTGTCATTTTTTTAGCCCACTCAACAGCGTCCAGCCCTGTCGGCTTACGACCGCCATGGGTGAAAATTTCCCAGCGCGGTGGCTCGCCTTCCCCACTGACCCGTTTGGCATCAATGGCCACCACAATGCACTGACTCCCGAAACGCTCGGCGGCCTCGCGCACGAACTCCGGGTTGAACACGGCTGCAGTATTGATGCTGACCTTATCCGCACCCGCATTCAGCAGCTTGCGAATATCGTCCACCGTGCGCACACCGCCGCCCACTGTCAGCGGGATAAAGACCTGGCTGGCCATTCGCTCAACGGTTTCATAGGTCGTATCACGGCTTTCATGACTCGCGGTGATATCGAGAAAGGTGATCTCGTCTGCACCCTGCTCGTTATATTTGCGCGCCACTTCCACCGGATCACCGGCATCGCGGATATCAACAAAGTTGACGCCTTTGACAACGCGGCCTTTATCAACATCAAGACAGGGAATGATACGTTTGGCGAGCGCCATAATTACTTCTCCTGCTGGTCACACCAGGCCTGAGCTTCCGCAACATCCAGCGTGCCTTCGTAAATCGCGCGACCGGTAATGGCACCGAGAATGCCGCGATGTGCGACTGCGGATAGTCCCTTGATGTCATCCATATTGGTCACGCCGCCGGATGCAATCACCGGAATTCCACATGCCTCAGCCAGTGCTGCCGTCTGTTCAACATTCACACCCTGCATCATGCCGTCACGGGCGATGTCGGTGTAGACGATGGAATCAACACCATCGTTGGCGAACTTGCGGGCCAGATCGGTGGCCATGACTTCAGATACTTCAGCCCAGCCATCGGTAGCGACGCGGCCATCTTTGGCATCCAGACCCACGATGATATGACCCGGGAACTCACGGCACATCTGCGTTACAAATTCAGGCTCTTTAACTGCCTTGGTACCAATGATGACCCACTGCACGCCGGCCTTCAGATAGGCTTCAATTGTCTCCGCCGAGCGAATACCGCCGCCGATCTGAATCGGCAGGTCCGGAAAGCGACTGGCGATCGCATTGACGATGCCACCGTTAACCGGCTCGCCAGCAAACGCGCCGTTCAGATCCACCAGATGCAGCCGACGGGCGCCGGCATCAACCCAGCGCGCCGCCACATCAACAGGATCGTCAGAGAACACGGTGGAGTCATCCATCCGGCCCTGGCGCAGGCGTACACACTTTCCGTCTTTCAGATCAATGGCGGGAATAATCAGCATGAGATCGTTTAATCCACTAGTCAGTCAATTCACACAGGAGTCGGACAGGTGCTCAGCGCCCCGACCACTCCACAAAGTTTTTCAGCAGTTGCAGGCCGGCACGGTGGCTTTTTTCCGGGTGGAACTGCACAGCAAACACATTGTCGCGCGCAACAGCCGCAGCCAGATCCACACCGTAACGGGCACGCCCTGCGATATCAGGATTACCTGCCGCCTCAGCGTAATAGCTGTGCACAAAATAGAAGCGATCACCGTCGGGAATACCCTGCCAAAGCGGATGGTCGATGGTCTGCCAGACCTGATTCCACCCCATATGAGGGACTTTCAGGCGCTCGCCGTCGTCACCCTTGAGATCCGTGCCAAAAAAACGCACCTGCGAAGGAAACAGGCCGATACCATCGACGCCGTTATTCTCTTCGCTGCGAGCCATCAGGCCCTGCATACCGACACAGATGCCCAGCAACGGGCGATCCTGAGCGACTTCACGCACCAGCTCGTCGACACCCTGGCGACGGATTTCGGCCATGCAGTCACGCATCGCGCCTACACCCGGCAGAATCACCCGGTCAGCAGCCCGTATCACGGCGTGATCCGAGGTCACATGCACCTTCATATCCGGCGCCACATGCTCAACTGCCTTGCTTGCCGAATGGAGGTTACCCATACCGTAATCGATAATGGCAACAGACTTCATAGTCAGGATAACTCCGGAGATGAATCGCCAGGGCGATCAGCTCGCCCTGGCGGGTATGACTGGACACTCCCGGTCAGAGGGAGCCTTTGGTAGAGGCGATAACACCGGCCATGCGATCATCATGTTCAATCGCCATACGAAGCGCGCGGCCAAACGCCTTGAACACCGTTTCAATCTGGTGGTGGGTGTTTTTGCCCTTCAGATTATCGATGTGCAAGGTCACCATGGAATGGTTTACAAAGCCGTGGAAAAACTCTTCAAACAGATCCACGTCAAAACCACCAACCGAACCGCGAGTGTAAGGCACGTTCATGCTCAACCCGGGACGGCCTGACAGATCAATCACTACCCGAGACAAGGCTTCGTCGAGCGGCACGTAAGCATGGCCGTATCGACGAATCCCCTTCTTGTCGCCCACCGCTTTGGTAAACGCCTGCCCCAGAGTGATACCGATATCTTCAACCGTGTGGTGATCGTCGATGTGCAAATCGCCTTTTGAGACGATATCCAGATCAATCAGACCGTGACGCGCGATCTGGTCCATCATGTGTTCCAGAAAGGGCACGCCGGTATCAAAACGGGATTCACCGGTACCGTCCAGATTCACGGAAACCGTAATCTGGGTTTCAAGGGTATTACGTTCTACCCGCGCCTTACGTTCGGCCATGGGGTCTCCAGGTTCATTAATCGACAGATCGCCGGGAATTCGGCAGCGCAGAGTATACCGTTTTCAGGCAACTTTCTCACCGCTATGCGCCAAAATTACCCTTACAGCCCGAAGGCCTCAGAACGCCTTCTTCAGGTTATTCATATAGGTGTCCACCAACCCATTGAATTCGTGCTTCACCACCGGGCTGATGGCAAGCTTCAAAAGGCTCGGTAGCGGTAGCGTCAATTCAGCTTTGGTCTTGAAGCTCGCATGCGTCAGGTCATCACCTTTTGCCGTTAGCGTCCAGGAGCCACGTACGACACCGTTACCCTCACCCTTCACCGGCTCCCAGGTAATAACACCGGTCTCTTTGTCTGCTGCATACTGGCTGGCGTAGACTGACTGGATCGAGTGTTTGTCGACCCCGATTTTCTCCATCTCCCAGCGGTACACGTTGTTGCCCAGATCCACCAGCTTGTCCACCTTCGGGAAATGATCAGCTGAACGCGGCACGTCCGCCAGCAACTCAAAGACCTCGTCGTAGCTGCCAGGGATATCAATTTCACGGCTCAGATCAATTGCTATTGTTATCGCCACCCGTTACTCCTTCTGTAACCTGTGCTTTTCATTGTTATTACTTTCGACGCGGAACATTAACTGAACGTCATACCCGGTCAACGTTTATTTTGTAATCTACAGTTTACAGGGCAAAGGGCGAAAATGACCATTTTGCCGTGTTATTGCGTAGACACTGAAAAACCGGAAGCCGATCAGAAGCCATAAAACATGCAGGTACCTGGCCCGACATCGTCACAATCCGGGTAGCCGCTTCCAACACCTGTCGCGTATCCTTGGACATCACCGAGGGCTGTTTTAAAACCGTTTCAACTTTGCCGTAAGGACACAGCTGATATGAAAGCACTTCGTTATGTGTTGATTGCCATCGCCGGAATAGTCGTACTTCTAGTGGCCGCAGTGGTCGTCGCAACAATGGTGCTGGACCCGAACGACTACAAACCCCAAATCGAGAAAGTGGTCGAGAAAAACACCAACCTCGACCTGATACTGGCCGGGGATATCGACTGGTCGCTGATCCCCATCGGGCTGGAACTGAATGACGTCGAGGCCAAGCTCGACGGTGAGCAATTTGTCAGCCTCAAACAACTCGTCGCGCAGGTTGATTTCTGGTCACTGATTGCAATGGCCCCGGCTGTCGATACGTTTATTCTGGATGGTCTCGACGCGCGCATGGTCAAGAACAAAGACGGCCAGGGCAACTGGCAGCGTGTCATGCCCGAGCCCGCTGAAACGCCGGAAGCGGCAGACACCGCAACGGCACAAGACGAACCGGCAGAGCCTGAGACAGCAGAAACATCGGGCGACAGCGCACCTCTGAAATTCAACGTTGAGGAAGTGCGCATCAATAATGCAAAAGTGCACTATATCGATGAAAGCACCGGCCAGGATGTAACCCTCGAAGACTTCAGCGTCACCGCCAACGACATCACTCTGGGCCAGTTCTTCCCGCTGGAAATGGGGTTCCGGTTTGCAACCAACAAGCCCGACTTTGAAGTCATCGGCAAAATCAACGCCCGCCTTATGGCCAACGAAGCACTGAAGCAGTTCGAGATCCAGGATCTCGATAGCAGCTTCGAAATGAATGGCGAACCGGTGAATGGTAAAACAGTCACAACCGGGCTGACAGGGAACATCACAGCTGACCTTGAAAACGAAACCGCCTCTCTCAAAGACTTTGCTCTGGCGGTTGCCGACCTGACCCTGAAAGCCAACCTGGACGTCACCGGCTTTGGCGAAAGCCCGAAACTGGCTGGCGATCTCAAGCTTGAAGAGTTCTCGATTCGCAAGCTTCTGGCCGAACTGGGCCAGGCCGATATCAATACCAGTGATCCCGACGTGCTCGAGAAAGCCTCCTTCTCCACAGATATTGGTGGTGATAGCGGCAAGGTTCAGCTCGACAACCTCAAGCTCGTTCTTGATGACACCACATTCAACGGTTCATTCGGTCTGGGACTGGAAAACACCGCCATCGCCCTGAACCTCCAGGGTGACAAAATCAACGTAGACCGCTACCTGCCGCCCAAAGACGAGTCTGCCGCTGCCGGCGATTCCTCTGACCAGCCGGCAGAGTCAGGCAGCGATGGCGCCAGCAAAACCGCGGCACCAGCAGACGAAAGCGATTTGTTGCCACTTGAAACACTGCGCGGACTGGCACTGGACATCAACCTGGGACTGGAGGAGTTGATCGCAAGCAACCTGACAATCTCCGATATCAAATCGAAGATCACCGCCAACAATGGCCTCATCAAGGTTCAGCAGTTCGGTGGCAACCTCTACGAAGGTGATTTCAACGTGACCGCCACGCTGGATGCGCGTAAAGATAACCCGACCTGGAAAATCAGCGAACGGGCCAACAACATCCAGACACTTCCCCTGCTGACCGATCTGGCCGAAGTGACCCTGCTATCGGGTGGCGCCAACCTAACGGCGGACATCACCACCCAGGGTAACCGGATGTCCACCCTGCGCAACAACGCAAAGGGTGATATCAACTTCAAGCTGGCAGAGGGCTCGTTCAACAAAATGAACCTGACCCGCATGGCCTGTACCGGCATCGCGTTCGCCAATGGTGAAAGCCTTGGCACTGACGGCTGGGGCACCACCACACCGTTCAACGACATGCACGGCACACTGAAAATTGACGGCAACACCATCAACAATACCGACCTGACTGCAGCGCTTGCCGGTATGGAGCTCAAAGGTGACGGCACCGTCGATCTCAAGAGCAGCAACCTCGACTACGAAATCGGCCTGCGGGTGGTTGGCGAACTCCACCGCGACAAGGCTTGCCGCGTCACAGAATACGTTGAGGGCGTAGTGATTCCAGTCGAATGTCGCGGCGATATCAGCGGTGAACCTGCCAAGCTTTGCTCTTTTGACGGATCACGCTTCCGCGACACACTCAAGGGCATGGCATCCAATGCCGCCAAACAGAAAGCAAAAGACGAAGCCAACAAGGCGATTGATGACAAGGTTGGCAAGGAACTGGAAAAACACGTCGACAAGGAAACCAGCGACAAAGTAAAAGATGCGCTGAAGGGATTGTTCAAATAATGCCCGACAGCGTCGCCGGATCGTTGCTCGCCTGGTACGACCAGCATGGCCGTAAAAATCTGCCGTGGCATGAAAACAGGACACCCTATCGGGTATGGGTGTCCGAAATCATGCTGCAGCAGACTCAGGTCAACACCGTTATCCCCTACTATGAAGCATTCATGCAGCGCTTTCCTGATGTGGAAGCGCTGGCATCAGCACCAGTAGATGACGTGCTTCAGCACTGGTCCGGCCTCGGCTATTACGCCCGTGCCCGCAACCTGCAGAAAGCCGCCATCGCGGTGATGGAAGAGCATGGCGGAGAATTCCCCGATAGCCAGGCAGCGCTCGAAGCCCTCACCGGCATCGGCCGCTCAACCGCAGCAGCGATTCTGGCTCAGGCTCACGGCATCCGCGCCACCATCCTTGACGGCAACGTCAAGCGGGTATTGGCACGCTACCACGCAGTGAGAGGCTGGCCGGGGCGCCCCAAAGTCATGAATGCACTCTGGGCTCATGCTGAAAAACACACTCCGGATGCGAGAGTGCGCGACTACACCCAGGCCATCATGGATCTGGGTGCAATGGTCTGCACCCGTCGTCGGCCCGATTGCGCAGACTGCCCGATCAACGATGGCTGCGAGGCATTGGCACAAGGCATCGTCGCTCAGTTGCCCGAATCAAAACCCCGGAAAATCATGCCTGAAAAAGAAACCTGGCTGCTACTCATCGAAGACGACATCGGCAACCTGCTAATGGAGCGCCGACCACCCAGTGGCATCTGGGGCGGCCTCTGGAGCCTGCCAGAGATGGACACTGCCGTCACACTGGACGAGCTACCGGAAATCGCGAGCCGCGAGCTGGGCATTCAGTGTGAAGACCCGGAACCCCTGGCGGGTTTCCGGCACACATTCAGCCACTATCACCTGCATATTCACCCGGTGCGCTTGCGTCTGACGGGCCAGTCGGCCATTGCCGACAGCGAGCGCCTGCACTGGCATCCACGTAGCACAGCACCATCGCTCGGTGTCCCAAGCCCCATCCGCAAGCTACTGACCGAGCCCGAACAACCCAGCCTGGTTTGATCATCTGTTATCATCGCCTCAACATTGCTTACACTCAGGAGCCGACATGAGCCGCACCGTATTCTGCCGAAAGTACCAGAAAGAAATGGAAGGCCTCGACATGCCACCAATGCCCGGCACCAAGGGTCAGGAGCTATTCGAAACCGTGTCCAAACAGGCATGGAAAGAATGGCAGGATCAGCAAACCATGCTGATCAACGAAAAACACCTGAACATGATCGACCCGTTTGCGCGGAAATACCTCAAAGCACAAATGGAGAAGTTTCTGGATAATGAAGAGTTCGAGCAAGCCGAAGGATTTGTCGCTCCGGAAAAGCGCTAAACCGAACAACAAAGAGGCACATTGATCACCCAATGATCAACCCGAGGAAAACTGGGTAATTTTCTCTCGCGAAGCCTTGACTCGATCCATCTAAACCGGTTTAATACCGCCCCGTTGCCCGGATAGCTCAGTCGGTAGAGCAGAGGATTGAAAATCCTCGTGTCGGTGGTTCGATTCCGCCTCCGGGCACCACAAATATTAAAAAGGCCGCTCATCGAGCGGCCTTTTTTCGTTGAGTCCAGCATATTGCTCAAACCTACGCCTGAAGCAGTCCCAGCTTCGCAGCCAGTTCATCCCTTTCTTTCTGCACCCGGCGCAACTCCCGCAAATTCTGGAAGGTGCGCTCAAACACATAGCGCGCTTCAGCCTGATTGGCCTCGTCACAGAGCTCCAGCCACCGTTCGGTCTCGTATATCACTGACATAAAATGCTCCTGCTTTAAGTTGAATACAGGAACAAGGTTACCGCCCAAGAGAGTGAGTTATCCCGACAGCTTTGTGCACGAATTGTGGCGAATAATGGCCGAGCCGAACCATCAGCATTGAAACCGTTCAGCGCACGCCAAACCAGGCGCCCGAGAGCGCCTAGCCCCCCGCCTGAAACCGTTCTATAAACGCCTCGGATTCCGCAATCGACTGCGCCATATTCTCGATCAGTGCATCCACATCCTGACTGATCTGGCTCAGTTCTGTTTCAAGTGAGCCGATCGCCTGGGCGTTGAGGTTGTGTTTGAGGAACAACACCTGATCTTCAAATGCCTCCAGCACCGGGTCCATGCGCGCTTCTGCCTTGTGCATGCGGTCTATCAGTTGGCCGTATTGCTGGCGGGTTTCGGTTAGCTTCTGTTCGCTGGAACGTCGCAAGGATTCACTTTCGTACTGATCGAGTTCGTCGTCCCACTCGTCGAATAGAGCCTCGGAGACGTCTTCTACTGCCTCAATCCGCTCTCGCACCTTCTCGGCGACGCTTTCGCTGTCCGCATAGGCTTCGCTGATCTTTTCATACTGGGCTTTCAGGTCAGTGTCCGGTGTATTGACGACACTTTGAAAACGTTCAAGAGAGGATCGGAATGTTTCCTGAGCCTCACTCTGGGCGTCTCTCGCATCACCGACCCGGTCTACCAGAATTTCCCTTTTTTCTATACCCAGTTTCTCCATTGCGTCGTAGTACATTGAACTGCAACCGCCGAGCCCGACCAACAGGAGAAAGAAAAACCCGATCCGGGCGCTTTTGAGCTGTGGAAAATGGCATGTGCTGCGCCAGCTGGACATAGAGGGCTCCTTCAATATTCGTTATTTTCGTGGCGTCTTCGGTAAACGGCGCCAAGTCTCCGGAGTATAACGGCTTGCCGGTATTTATGGCTTAACACATGAGGGCGATCAGGCAGGAACACGCCAAATAGCCCTTAAATATCGCCTAAACAGACCGTAACCTCGTGCACTGCGCTCTGGCTTCGCATTGCCATACCGCCAAAATTCCAGCTCAGTCATGGCGTTAACGCAACACCTTGTCTTCAGCGCCACGTCCAACACCAGCCTCGCCCCTGCCCGGTACTTGCTCCTGCCTGGCGGATCAGCAACCATTCAAGACCAGTCTAAAATTTCAGGAACCTTTGATTACGTCATGGACGATTCTGCAAGGCGCTCAAGTTTTGCCCGAAGAGGCTTTCTCTGAAAGCAGAAATCGCTAAAAGACTTAATCAGTAGGTCCTCAGCCAACACTATGGAGGGTAACGCGATGTCTACCGCAGCAGAACTTCAGAAAACCATCGACGAGATGATTGATGGCGAGAGGGGCATTCTGGCCGCTGACGAAAGCTCCGGAACGATCGAAAAACGCCTGAAGGCTGTTGGCATTGAATCAACGGAGGAGAACCGTCGTTGGTACCGTTCAATGCTGCTGTCGACCACAGAAGTGGGTCGTTATATCTGTGGCGTTATCTTCTACGAAGAAACCATGACCCAGAAGGATGACAAAGGCACCCCCCTCCCCGAGCTTGCTGCAAGCCAGGGCATCATTCCCGGCATCAAGGTAGACAAAGGCAAAGGCCCGCTTCCGGGCGCTCCCGGCGACATGATCACCTACGGCCTCGATGGTCTTGAAGAGCGCCTGACCCACTACAAATCCCTGGGGGCGCGTTTTGCGAAGTGGCGGGAAGTCTATCCGATTACCGACCACAACCCGACGCCTCTTGGTCTGACCGCTAACGCCGAAATGCTGGCGCGATACGCAGCTGTGTGCCAAAGCCTCGGCATCGTCCCCATTGTAGAACCGGAAGTGCTGATCGACGGCAATCACAGCATCGAACGCTCGGCTGAAGTGAATGAGCAAGTGCTGAACGCCGTCTTCAGCGCGCTACGCCAGCATGGCGTTACGCTGGAACACATGATCCTCAAACCCAGCATGGTGACACCGGGCAAGGAAGCCGGAAAGAGTAGCCCCGAAGAAGTCGCCGCCATGACTCTGCGCACGCTTAAACGTTGCGTGCCACCAGCAGTACCCGGCATCAATTTCCTGTCCGGCGGTCAGACACCAGAAGAAGCAACAGCCAACCTCAACGCGCTGAACCAACCGGAAAACGGTGCTCCCTGGAAACTCGGAATGTCTTACGGTCGCGCGCTTCAAGAACCTGCAATGGCAGCCTGGGCTGGTGACACCGCCAATAAAGCGCTTGCCCAACAGGCCTTTCTCAAGCGCGCACGCCTGAATAGTCTAGCGAAGAAAGGCCAATATACAGCCGAAAAGGAAGCTGCCGATTAAGCAGCAGCCTGGCAAACCATGTCGTGGCAGCGCCTTAATTGCTGCCACGACGGTTAGTTGCCGCGCTATGCACAAATTGAAAGCAAATATAGTGCACCAACAAAACGCCTGGCCCAAATCAGTGCACCTCAACGCGGTGAGCGACAACCGGAATCCGTTACTTTCCTGCCAGGCAATACCTGAATATGGGAAAAACCGACACAGGCAAAGTGCATCGCTACCAGCCGCCTCAAGCCCTCGCCTTACGCATATACATCGATCTGCCTGGCCTCCGGTAAGCACTGGCGAATGAGTGGCATGCCCGCAAAACGCTCAGCCCGGCGGTTTTGATATCACTGTCGGAATGACGCTTGCCAAACATATCGGATACGTTTGGTAATCAAGACCTTTCTCTATGATTTTCCTGTAAATTGGCACCACTTCTGCATAGATTGAAACAGACTTTAAGGCACGGACTATTGATTTTTGCACCAACAGTCCGTAAAACTTATGTCCAAGAAACCGACCCCAATAACAGTTTGTTGCGTCGGTATGACTCAAAAAGAGAAAGGCAATGCCCACTCCGGTGATCCCGGAAAGCGGCAGGATGATTTAAATGCAAAGCCTTCACATGACCATTGAATCATTTTTACTCCCCACGGTGCTTCGTCCGCGACTTCAGCCGGCAGCACTTATTGGCCAGTCTCCCGTAGCCAAACTGGTCCTCGCGAAAGTCCTCGACGAGTAGATACTTTACCCCCTCTCTCTGCATCGGATGCATACCCCGGAAATCACGACGGATTCGTGATGCTTAGGGTTAGTGCACCCGCCCGATTGCGACTATCTTTAGTTAACCGGCAGAATGTTTTGTCTGGCGGGGAAATATGCAATCAAAGCAGAGCCCTTTGGCAAACCGGTTGCAGCACTATCGAATTGTCTGGTTACGCCGATACCCGGCCCCGGACGCACCAAAACAAAGATGCTGAATTCAGACACCAAGTATTTCAGACAGGCCCAGGAGTCATTCATGGCGGATAACGCGCCCTTGATCTGTAAAGACATCCACAAAACCTTCAACGACAACGAAGTGCTCAAAGGTATTTCCCTCGAGACCCGCAAAGGCGATGTGGTGTCGCTGATCGGCAGTTCAGGCTCTGGTAAAAGCACATTTCTGCGCTGTATCAACCTGCTGGAAACACCAACGTCGGGTGAGGTCATCGTTCATGGCGATCCGATACGCTTCAAAACCAACCGTCGAGGCGAGCGGATACCTGCTGATAACCGCCAGGTCGAACTGATTCGCGCCAAGCTGTCGATGGTGTTTCAGAGCTTCAATCTCTGGTCGCACATGACGGTGCTGGAGAACATCATTGAAGCCCCGATTCACGTCCTGAAAGTGCCGAAGAAGGAAGCGATTGAGCGGGCGGAAGCGTATCTGCACAAAGTAGGCATCTACGAGCGCAAGGATTATTACCCTTCACAGATGTCCGGTGGGCAGCAGCAGCGCGCTGCGATTGCCCGGGCGCTGGCAATGGAGCCCGAGGTCATGCTGTTTGACGAGCCTACCTCGGCTCTGGACCCTGAACTTGTGGGCGAGGTTCTCAAGGTGATGCAGAACCTTGCAGAGGAAGGCCGCACCATGATTGTGGTGACCCACGAAATGGCGTTCGCACGAGATGTATCGTCTCAGGTCCTGTTTTTGCATCAGGGTCACATTGAAGAACAGGGGACACCGGATAAAGTGTTCGACAACCCTGATTCCGAGCGCATGAAGCAATTCCTTGCACCCTCGTTCTGAGTGAAATCGACTGCTCCTTCAGGGCCTGGGCCGGCTAAATACCGCAGGCCCTGGCGGGTTCAGAGATGACGGTAGCCTCAGTGCTACTGATAAAAAAAGCCAAACGGCAAACAATGGAGAAGCAACGCATGAAAAAGCTGATTATCGCAGCAAGTTGCGCCCTCGCTATGGCAGCGGGCGCAGTCCAGGCAAAAGAATGGAAAGAAATCCGCATTGCATTCGACGTGCCTTACGAGCCGTTCGAATTCAAAAAACCAAACGGCGAACTGACCGGCTTTGAAGTTGAGCTGGCTGAAGCCATGTGTAAAGACCTCGAAGCCAAGTGTGAACTCGTGGTTCAATCCTGGGACGGCATGATCCCTGGCCTGCTGGCGCGCAAGTTCGATGCCATCATGTCTTCCATGTCGATCACCCCTGAGCGCGCCGAGAAAGTGACTTTCTCCAAGCCTTACTACAACACCCCAGGCGGCTGGTTCGCGCGCGAAAGCGTCAACCTGGACGTAACTGACATGGACGCCATGAAAGGCAAGATTGTCGGCGTTCAGCGCGGCACCACCATGGACACCTACGTCACCGAGAACATGAGCGGAACTGTTAGCGTTAAGCGTTACACCACTGCTGACGACATGGTGCTGGACCTCGAAGGCCAGCGTCTGGACGTAGTTTTCGTTGATTACCCTGTTGGCGAGCAGACCCTGCTGAGCCGCGACGGCTTCAAGGAAATCGGCGAGCCGGTCAAGCTGGGTGAAGGCGTCGGTGTTGCCATGCGTCCTCGCGACAAGGATCTGGCAGAACAGGTCAACAAGTCTCTTGATAAGCTGAAGTCAGATGGCACCTACGACGCCATCATGAAGAAATACTTCAAATACGACATCAAGATGTAAAACCCGATGTGGTCGCCGGCATGACGCCGGCGACCCGTCTCTGATACGGACCTGCCCATGCTTGATTTGCACGGCTACGGCCCCTCCCTGATGAAAGGCGCGCTGGTCACTGTTGAACTTGCGCTTCTGTCACTACTGCTTGCAGTAGTCCTCGGGCTGCTTGGCGCTTCATCAAAACTGTCAGGCAATCGCCTCCTGGTAGGTGGAGCCACCATTTATACGACATTGATCCGCGGGGTGCCCGACCTGGTCATGATGCTGCTGTTTTATTATGGCGGCCAGGTAGTGGTAAACATGCTCTCGGATTACATTTACTACGAATACGATATCGATTTTTTCTTTCAGTTTGATCCGTTTATTGCCGGCGTACTGACCATTGGACTGATTTTCGGAGCCTATATGTCCGAAACTTTCCGGGGTGCATTCATGGCGGTCGATTCTGGTCAGATTGAAGCCGGCAAAGCCTACGGGTTCAGCCGTTGGCATACATTCCGCCGGATCATGCTGCCGCAGATGCTGCGCCACGCCCTGCCGGGTATCGGCAATAACTGGCAAGTGCTGCTCAAGACAACCGCCCTGGTGTCCATTATCGGGCTGACCGATATGGTTCGGGTTGCCGAGCAAGCCAGTAAAGCTGAGCACGCACCGTTCAAGTTCTTTATTCCTGTGGCGCTGGTTTACCTGGCACTGACGGCTATTTCAGAGCTTTTCATTAAATGGCTCAACGCCCGGGTCAGTGTCGGCGTCGCGAAGGGAGACTGAACCAAATGCCTGATTTCATTGTGAACTGGCTGAATACCAACGACATCTTCACTGCCACGACGATGCTGCACTACTGGGACGGCATGGTCACGACCGTACAGCTGGTTTTCCTGTCGTTGCTTATAGGTCTGGTTGTCGCGGTTCCGCTGGCGATACTGCGCACGGTACGTAATCCGTTCATTTCCGGCCCGATATGGCTGTATACCTACCTGTTCCGTGGCACGCCGCTACTGATCCAGCTCTATATCATCTATTACGGCATCGCCCAGATCGATGGCATTCAGGACACCTTCTGGTGGACCATTTTCAGGGAGCCGTTTTATCCGGCATTGCTGGCTTTTGTTCTCAATACGGCCGCCTATACAACCGAAATTCTGCGGGGCGCCATTGAAGCAACGCCTCACGGCGAAATCGAGGCTGCCAAAGCCTATGGCATGTCCTGGGCCCGCCGCGTGCGGCGGATCGTCATGCCCAGCGCGGCACGGCGTGCACTGCAGGCTTACTCGAATGAGGTCATCTTCATGGTGCATGCCAGCGCCATCGCCAGCGTCGTCACCATTGTCGACCTGACCGGTGCTGCACGGGATATATACTCCCGCTTCTATGCGCCGTTTGATGCCTTTATTGCAGTTGCGCTGATGTACATGGCCCTGACGTTCACTATCGTGTTCTGTTTCCGCCTGCTGGAAAAGCGCATGCTCCGTCACCTTAAACCGGCGAACGGATGATGGCCCCTCACCTGCATCTCTTTGAAGGCGAGCCGGACTGGCTGTCCCATACCCTGGTTAAAGGCAACCAGGGCACATCGGCGATCACGGTCACGCTTGAGGATGGCACCAGCATCCAACGGCTGGACACGGGTGTGCTTGAGGTGACACCGGTAGCGGATTCCGGCGAGCGGCTAATCGTCTCTGCCGGCGTTCATGGCAACGAAACCGCACCGATCGAAGTGTTGAATGCGCTGGTCAGTGAACTGGTCCGTGGCGACTGGTCCGCTGGCCTGCCAATGCTGTTGATCCTGGGTCATCCGGCAGCCATGGTGAATGGCACCCGTTTTCTCGATTTCAACCTGAACCGCCTGTTCAGCGGCGCTCATGCCAAGCCGCCATACGCCGGAACACCAGAAGCCGCGCGAGCAGCGTACCTTGAGGACATCTGCACCCAGTTTGCCGCGCCGGCGAAGACGCTGTTTCACTACGATCTGCATACCGCGATCCGCCCGTCACATCGGGAAAAATTCGCACTCTACCCGTTTGTGCCTGGCCGGACCGTGCCTCAGTCCCAGAGCGATTTCCTGCTGGAAGCAGATGTGCCGACGCTGCTGCTGCAACACAAGTCCGGCACGACCTTTTCATCCTTCTCTTCGACCCGATTGAACGCCGAGAGCTTTACCATTGAACTGGGCAAGGTCCAGCCGTTTGGCAAAAATGATCTCAGCCGCTTCGAGGGCATAGAGCAGGCTCTGCGGCGCCTCTTTAGCGGCCAGCCCGCGCCAACCCTCAGCGATGCACAAACAGCTGAGCGCGCAGTTTTCGAAGTGGTGCATGAAATCATCAATACTGGTGAGCATTTCAGCTTCCACGTACCCGACGATGTCGCCAATTTCACGGCCTACCCTCCCGGCACACTGATCTGGGAAGACGAGACAACGCAATACCATGTCGGAGAGGTCCCGGAATCGATCGTTTTCCCTAATCGCGACGTTCCGATCGGCCAGCGGGTCGGGCTGTTGGTGCGCGAGCAATCATAAGAAAGCCGCCGGAGCCCTGACACTTTCGTCATCAGGGTTCCGGCGGCCAGCTTCTCAGTTTTAAACACCCACCTGCCCCGGAAACACCGGAGCCTTCACCTACTCAGACCGATGTCTGCTCAATCTCATCTGCCGTACGCGCCTGCGGAGGCCGAATAACCGCCACGCACAAGGCGGGAACAACCAACAGCGTTAACACGGTTGATGCCAGCAGACCCGAAATGATCGCCCAGGCCATGGGCGGCCAAAGTGTGGAACTCGAAAATGCCAGCGGCAGCAAGCCTGCAACAGTAGTCCCCGTCGTCAGCAGAATCGGGCGAGTGCGCTGTTCAACCGCGAGTCTGACGGCATCCCGGATGGCTTCACCTTCCAACAGCTTCCGATCCATCACATCAAGCAGAACAATCGCGTTGTTCACCACGATCCCGACCAGAGCGATGACACCAAGTAGCGACTGGAACCCGAACGGCGATCCCGAGAACACCAGCCCCGGCACAATACCCACTGTCGCCAACGGCACGGTCAGCAGGATCAATCCAACACGCCGGAACGAGTTGAACTGTACCAACAGGAAGAACAGCAGCAACAACACGCCAATCGGCGCAGTGGTGAGCAACGCACTGTTGGCATCGTTAGAGCCCTCCTTGTCGCCACCCAGCTCCATGCGCGTACCCGCCGGCAGCGGCTGTGCATCGAGCGTGCGATTGAGACCGTCGAGGATCTGGCTGAAGCTGTAACCGGTTTCCAGATTTGCCGTCACCGTGCTCACCCTGACGCCGTTGCGCAGGTAACGCGCTGCGGGCTCCCACTCGGTACGAACGGATGCAATCGCCGACAATGGCACAGCATCCCCTTGTGGCGTGTAAAGGTTGATGGACAGCAACCGTGACAGAGACAGATTGGTGCCTTCTCTGGATCGTAATACCAACGGTATGGGGTCGTCTTCCTGTCGGAACTGCTGGGCCACGATACCAAAGCTCTGGCCATACAGGCTGCGAGCCACATCGGCACGGGTGATGCCGTAGCGAGCAGCACTCGCATCGTCCACATCTATGGCGATGCTGGGCACGCCCGGGTCCAGATCATGGCGCACATCGACGGTGCCGGGAATTGTCCGAAGCGCGCTAAACACCTGCTCGACCGCCGCTGCTCGGGTTGCATCATCCGGGTGATAAAGACGAATTTCCACCGGCGCGATACGCGGTGGCCCTTGCCCCAGAATGCCCACAGACAGATCCAGTTCCGGCATGGTTTGGGCGGTGTAATCACGAATCCAGTGAACCAGGCCGGTGGTATCTTTCAGTTCAGGCGTTTCGACCACTATGCGAGCACGGTTAGGTGCCTGGGGGTAACGCTGAAGGTTGTAATAAAAGCTGGGACCGGTAAATCCGACAAAGCGATGGACCAGCACGGTTTCTGGCCGACCGCGAATCGCGTGTTCCAGCTCGGCGGATATCATCGCGGTACGCTGCTGGTCGGTTCCCTCCGGCATGAACAGTTCCACCACCACTTGCGGGCGATCCGCATTGGGAAAGAACTGCTGCTTCATGTAGGGCATCATCAACACGCTCCCGGCGACCATCACCACCCCGAAAACCACCAACGCCCCTGGCGCTCTGGAAACCAGATTGCCGAGAAATGCAGCCAGGCCGGCCAAACGGTCCTGCCGGATCTGAGTGCGAGGTTTCAGGTAACGGGATGCGAGCAACGGCACCGCTGAGATCGCCAGCAAGTAGCTCACCGAGAGCGTCAGCATAATCATCACCGGCACGCCGCGGGTGAAGTCCGCCGTCCCCCCTTTCGACAACAGCAAAGGCGCGAAGGCCGCAAGCGTTGTACCTGTAGAGGCGCCGAGCGGCCCTGCCAGCTCACGGATGGAGCGGCTCAGCGCCTCCATTCGGCTTGCGCCCTTGTCGAGCATCGTCTGGATACTTTCGACTATAACGATGGCGTTATCGATCAAAATCCCCAGCGAGATCACCATGCCGATCACCGCAATCTGGTGTAAAACGCCACCCCCCATCGCATACAGGCCGATGCTGATCAGCGCCACCATCGGCAGGATGGACGCCACCAGCACCCCCATCCGTATACCCATACCGGTAAACACCACCGCAACGATGATCAGCACCGACATCACCAAGCTCCAGGCGAGGTTATCCAGCCGGTCCTCAACCTTGTCAGGCTGGAAGAACATTTCGCGGATGGTGTAGGGAGCAAAGTCATCTTTGAGTTCGCCCAAACGCGCCCTCACCCGTTCACCAAAACGAATCGCGTCAGTTGACCCCTCTTCCATGATCAGCGACACCGTCACAACGCGCTCGCCATCAAACCAGGCCTCCGGTTGTCGCGGCTCTGCCGGCCCCCGCCAGACCTCTGCTGCAGCGGCCAATGGCACCTGCGAACCGTCCGGCAGCTCAATCGGCGTTGCGCGGATAGCATCAATATCGCCAAACTCACTGTTCGGCAGAATCGACAACCGACGCCCGTTTACCACCACAAAGCCGCCGGGAATGGTCTGATTTCGCTCGGCCAGTGTGTCGAGAATACGCGAGGGTGAGATGCCCAGCCTGTATAGCGCCGCGTCGTCCAGCGCCAGCGTGATCTGTTCGTCCGCATCCCCGTCGAGATCGATGCGCGAGACACCTCGCACATCGGCCAGATTGTTCTTGAGACGCTCGGCTTCGCGGGTCAGCTCTGTAACTGACGCCGAACCACCCACAGCCAGCACAATCGCCGGGATATCGATCATCTGATCTTCGAGCACCATGGCACCGACATCGTCCGGAAATTCCTGACGAGCGCGCTCCATCGCCTGCCTGACACGATCCCAGGCCGCATCGGTATCGTATATTGTGTCGTTCAGCCGGATATTCACAATCGCCACGCCGGTGCGGGCGGTGCCCTGGGCGTAATCAACTTCTTCCACTTGCAGCAGCTCGTCCGCCAGCGGGCGCAGAACCAGCCGCTCAACGGCATCGGCATTCGCACCGGGATAGCTGACGGTCAGCAACCCCGCACGGTAAGGAAACGACGGATCTTCCTGGCGCGGCATGGTGCTGTAAGCTGCAATACCCAACAGGCAGAGCATGGTCACTATCATGCCGAGCAACCGCTGGGAGCCCAGCAGCCGCCTGATCATGGCAGAATCTCCAGCGGATCGCCGTCAGCGAGGCGGGTCATACCGGCATAAACCACCTGGTCCCCGGCTTTGAGTGCGTCTGACTCAATTACCACCTGCTCACCCACAATGCGTCGTACATCCACCGCAACACGCTCTGCCTTGCTGCCGCCAGTGCCATCGTTCGTCGACACACGGTAGACCGCAGTACCTGTTGCCGAGCGGATGACCGACAGCAAAGGTACCGTCGTCACCGGTTCCACCCGGGGGATAATGCCGACTTCTACCGGCGCGCCGGCGTCAAGGGTGTTCTCAGGCAGGCTGACCAATACCGCGTGTAATTCACCCCGCACCGATCCCGGCTGCGCGATTTCCACCACGGTGCCGTTTACCGGCTCCTGATGGCGATTCTGAACTGACCAGATGGGCAGGGGCTGACCAAGGTTGATGTCCTCCAGCATGTAGGCCGGCACCCGCACCTCGACTTCCCGACGGCCCGGCGAGGAGAGCCGTACCACCGGCGTGCCGGCGCCTACAAATTCATCCACTTCCACCAGCAGCGCTTCAATCCGGCCGGCAAAAGGGGCCTTCAGCGTGCTCTCACCCAACATCTGATTCGCCTCGGCTAGCGACGCCTCAGCGGTCGCGACACTGGCTTCCAGCCCGTCGCGCTTTGCTGCCAACTGCTCAAGCGCCTGCTCGGATACCACACCACGCTGATAAAGGCTTTGTGACCGCTTCCATTCCCGTTGCGCCTGTTCGAGCTGGGTCGTCAACTCCTGCAGCCGTGCCTTCGCTGAATCGGTCGCAGGTTTGAGCGCCGGATTGTATAGCCGCGCCAGCAAGTCTCCTGCTTTTACCTGCTGCCCCATTTCTACCGGTTGCGCCTTCAGGGTGCCGCTGACCTGAAACGTCAGCGTGGCCCTCTGGTGAGCCTGCACAATGCCGGCAAAACGCAGGGTGTCAGAGGCGGAATCCGTCGCGGTCACCGCTGCCGTGCGAACGGTAACGGCTGCAGGCTGGGCTGTAACCTCTGCCGGATCGGTCGGTGCACTGGCAGATTCAGCGCAGCCGGACAGACCCACAACAAGCAGGCCAAGAGCAGCAAGCCCGGAAATTCGGGTGAAAAGTGAGGATGTCATTGCGTCACCTGTATCGCGCATGTGTTTCGGTCCCTGAAGGCCACATCATCAGCATATGAGCTACTGACTTGTACTTCGGTCTGGTTTATCGGATGATCTTTCCGACATAATGTCATTCCTTGACACTTTGTCAATGACGAGATGACGTGATGCGACACGTCAGCCTTGAAACCATAAGTCAGCCCATCGCACACATTGAAGCCGACCAGGCAGGGTTCAGCCGCTATGAGCGATCTCCAGAAACGACGCGAGCAGGAAAAGCAGCAGCGACACTTCGACATTCTTGATGCTGCGGAAAAAGTATTTGCTGAGAAAGGATACGATCGCACATCCATGGACGATATCGCCCGCACCGCCAATTTGAGTCGGGCACTGCTCTATGTGTACTTCAAGGACAAGGCCGCGATACAGCACGGCATTATGTTACGGGCAGGCGATGCTTTGCGTTCGCGCTTTGCCGATGCCATGGCAACCGCTGGAACAGGGCTTGAGATCATTCGTGCGATGGGCCGGTCCTATTACCATTTCTGGGAAGAAGAACCCGACTATTTCGATGCGCTTACCAAGGCGGCAACCGTCATGGAGCACGCGGCTCCCGAGCAAGCGGAACAGATGAGCTGCTGCGAAAACGAAACAATGAACCTGATGATACAGGCCATCAGGACAGGACTGGAGGACGGCAGCATGAACGCCGAGCGCATCAGCGATCCGCTTCAGACGGCCCTCTATCTGCGTGGTGCACTGCATGGTGTGGTGATGATGTGCCAACAGGAAATGGGCGAAGCCGGCCCGCTTGCCCACTACCCCCGAGAATCCCTGATCAACTATTCGATGGAAATGCTTACCCAGTCCATTAAAGCGACTTGAGAGAGGCCAGGGCCGGCTCTCATTTCGACCTCAGCGCTGGAAATCGTAAATCGACCCCAGCCCAAGAATCCCTGTCAGTTCATCCAGCGCATGACGGCTTTCATCAAGCAGCATGGGATCAGCCAGATCGGCCTGACTGAGCTCATCGCGATAGTGACCTTCAACCCAGATATTCAGGCGTTCGTACAACGCATCGGTGAGAATCACGCCATCGTGCATCGCCTTCAGCTCGTCGTCAGTGAGCACGACACGTAACCTCAGGCAAGCCGGGCCGCCGCCATTGCGCATCGACTGCTTCACGTCAAACACCTCTACCGCACTGATCGGACCGCCCTGGGCCACCAACTTGTCGAGATACGCGCTGACACTGGCGATTTCGCGGCACTCACCCGGCACTGCCAACAGCATGCTGCCATCCGACTGGCGCAGCAGCTGGCTGTTAAACAGGTAGGATGCCACTGCATCAAGCAAGGGCACGTCATCAGAGCTGACCCTCACAGGCTTCAGCTCCGTGCCGGCCAGACGCGTGCGGATATCATTGAGTGTGCGCTCTTCATCCAGAAACGCCTGATCGTGATAAAAGAGCACGTTGCCGTTGCCCACCGCGATAACGTCGTTGTGAAAGACACCCGCATCAATAGCCAACGGGTTCTGCTGGGCAAACACGGCGCGCTCATCCGACAGACCATGCAGGCGCGCAATCGCTCGGGATGCTTCCAGCGTCTGGCGGGCAGGGAATTTTTTCGGCGCCGGTGCCGAATCGTCAAACGCCTGTTGCCCGTAGACAAAGAGCTCGACCCCCGGCTTGCCATATTCGCCACACAGGCGTGTGTGATTAGCCGCACCTTCATCACCGAAATGACTTCCGGAAGGAAGTGCAGGATGATGCGCAAAATAGGTTTCATCAGTGAATATCGAACGCAGTGAGCGTCCTGTCACTTCATGTTCAATTGACCGGTGAAACTTCGCGCTCAGGTTGGCAGGCGTGAAATGTACCCGGTGGTCTGCCGTGTCTGCGCTGGGAGAAACGGTGGCAGCGTTAGCCGTCCACATACAAGAAGCCGAAGATGCCGCGGCCAGCAGCACCGGGTTTTCCCTGGCGACAGCCGACAGAACCTGACCGTCACTGCCGGTAAAGCCCAACTTGCGCAACGTCGGCAAATGCGGGCGTTCGTGTGGCGGCAGAATACCCTGCACAAACCCTCGATCCGCCAGCAGTTTCATCTTCTTCAAACCCTGCAGCGCAGCCTCTTTGGGGTTGGAGGTCGCGGCGACGTTGGACTTGGAGGCCACATTGCCCCAGGACAAACCCGCATAGTTATGGGTCGGTCCAACCAGACCGTCAAAGTTGGCTTCTGTGGCATGCTGGGACATAAATGACCTCTCAAAATCCGTTAGGCAATAATATAGTGGCGTTTACTTGAAGCTCAGGCCCGGTGCCAGACTCTCCGGCATCGTGCTCTTATCAGCTTCCAGTGACGCCATCGGCCAGGCGCAGTAATCCGCCGCATAATAGGCGCTGGCGCGATGGTTGCCGCTGGCGCCCACCCCACCAAACGGTGCCGCACTGCTGGCACCTGTCAGTGGGCGGTTCCAGTTGACGATACCCGCGCGCACTTCTTCGGTCAGACGCTCATACAGCGCCCGGTCATCGGTCAGGATGCCGGCCGACAAGCCGTATCGGGTGTTATTGGCAATCTCCAGTGCCTGATCGAAATCACGATACCGAATCACTGTCAGCAGCGGACCGAAGAACTCTTCATCCACGACGTCCTGCACGTCGGTGACATCAACGATACCGGGCGATAGCAACGCCGTGCCTTCTTTTACCCGCGTCATTTCCAGCAGCGACTTGCCGCCCTTCTCCAGCAAGCTGGCCTGAGCATTCAGCAAGGCATCAGCCGCCGCGTTGGAAACCACCGATCCCATAAACGGCTGGGGCTCGGCATCAAAGTGACCGACCTGAATCTGAGCGGCAACGTCAGCCACCCGCTTGATAAAGCGATCACCCGCTTCACCTTCGGGTACCAGCAGTCGACGCGCGCAAGTGCAGCGCTGACCGGCTGACAGGAAAGCAGATTGAATGGTGTGATGCACCGCACCATCGAGATCCTCAACATCCTGAACGATCAGCGGGTTATTCCCGCCCATCTCCAGAGCGAGGATTTTTTCAGGTTGGCCGCCAAACTGCTGATGCAGCAGATGGCCCACATTGGAGCTACCTGTGAAGAACAGGCCATCAATGCCTGGATGGCTGGCCAGCGCCACGCCGGTATCCTTCTCACCCTGGACCAGGTTGATCACGCCTTCCGGCAGACCGGCCTTTTGCCACAAACGCAGCGTCAGTTCCGCTACGCCCGGAGCAATTTCGCTCGGCTTGAACACCACGGTATTGCCCGCCAGCAGTGCCGGTACGATGTGCCCGTTCGGCAGGTGGCCGGGGAAGTTATACGGGCCAAACACACCCACAACACCGTGAGGACGGTGGCGCAACACAGCATGACCCGCCGCAATATCGGACTCTGTCAGGCCGGTGCGATCATGGTAGGCCTTTTCCGAAATGGCGATCTTGCCCATCATGGCCGCGACTTCAGTGCGGGACTCCCACAGCGGTTTGCCGGTTTCTTCACCGATCATCCGCGCAAGGTCTTCCTTGTGGGCTTCTAGCTGCTTGCCGAAAGCTTCCACAATAGCCTTGCGCTCGTCGAAGGTCTTGCGGCGCCAAGTCGGGAATGCACCGCGCGCAGCCCGTATTGCAGCATCAACGTCGGCGGCATTGGCGCTTTTGCCTTCCCACACGACGTCACCGGTGACCGGCTGGATGGATTCGACAAGCGGACCATGGCCGTCCAGCCACTGGCCGTCGATAAAGAGTTCTCCAGTCAGGTTCATGCTCATTTCCAGCTCCTCGATTCAGGTAAATACCGGGCTCGCCCTGAACTGCGCCCCCCGGCAGAAATTAGTTACGACCGGGCAGGCTTGCGCGTGCCGGCAGCGTCTTTTAGCGGAGACAGTCGCACCAGATCCCCGGATGAGACCTGCAGCGCTTCGGCCACTTCAGCCGGTATGCTGACGGTATCGGGCTTGATGCAGCTGGCCGGGATTGTCGTCACCCGGAAATCGCGGAACGAGCGATTGGAAATCATCACACGCTCTTCCGGCGGGACGTCCATATTCACCGGCTGACGGCTCACCAGCACATGCCGCTTGAAGCTTTCGCGGACGGCTCGGATGTTGTGAATAAACGCTTCCACTACCGGCCCGGCATCAAAGATGTCCACCAGACCATTGAAGTTGAAGCCTTCCGCCTGCAGCATTTTCAGCGCCGGGCGGGTATTTTCGTGAACCTGACCCACGACTTCGCGGGCCGACTCCGGTAACAGCGGCAGATAAATCGGATACTTCGGCATCAACTCGGCAATAAACGACTTGTTGCCCATGCCTGACAGAAAATCTGCCTCGCTGAAATCCATATCAAAAAACCGCCGGCCCAGCGCATCCCACAGCGGGCTGCGCCCTTCGCTGTCAGATTCGCCGCGCATTTCGGCGAAGACTTTTTCCGAGAACAATTGCCTGAAATCCGCCATGAACAGAAAGCGGGCGCGGGACAACAACAGCCCATTGCCGCCCTGGCGATGAGTATCCGCCAACAACAGCGAGCAGATTTCACTGGTGTCGGTCATGTCGTTGGTCAGGTGGAGCGTCGGCGTTTTAACGTGCACGCCCAGTTCCCGCGATGCGTTCACGGTGGTGCTCAACCGGTAGTTGTACCAGACCTCATCCAGCCCGACCCGGGCTTCGATACCGCTGACACCGACACATTTTTTCTGGGCGCTGTCTTCCAGTGCAAACATATAGAAGCCGGCTTCAGGCTCGCATTTTTCCTGAAAGGTCGCCTCGGAACGGGCAATCTTGCGGCTCAGCAGATCGCGGTTCGGCGGCAGGGAGGTGAGCCCTTTGCCCGCCTTCTCCGTCATGCCGTGTAGATCATCAAGATCGCCCTGACTGAGGGGTCGAATCAACAACATAAGTTCACCTCTTCATTCAAAGCGATTTAAAGCGCGACCAGAACCAGGTCATCACCTTCGACAACCTGCAGCGCATCCGCTACCTCGTTATTGACGCGCACAACGTCACCCAGCCCATCGCTGACGTTGGTAAGCGCGCAGCGGAAACCTTCGCTGTCACCATTCGCAACGATATACCGCAAACCGCGGCTACCCTCACCACGGCGTACGGTTTTGTAACGGCGACTGGTGATGGTGTTAAGGGCATCCGTTGTGGCTTCCAGCACCGGCCCGCCATCAAAGATGTCGATGTGTTTGCCCGTGCGGAAACCTTCCCGCTCAAGCAACTGGCAGGTACGCGCAGCCGCGTCGTGAGGTTCACCAATGGCGTTCTGCGCCGCCTCTGACAGCAAGGTGACGTAAATAGGATGCGGTGGCATCAGTTCAGCGATAAAGGTTTTGCTTTTGACGCCGGAGTAGTAATCCGCTGTCGCAAAATCCATATGGAAGAAATGACGCCCCAGGCTATCCCAGAATGGCGCATTGCCTTCTTCCGTTTGCATGCCCTGAATCTCCACCACCAGCATGTCCGAGAACTGCTCCCGATGCCGGTCTATAAACAGCAGCCGGGCACGGGACAGCAGCTCGAACGCTTCGGTTTTACGCAGCGATGCATCGATGGTGAACGAGCATAAAAGCGTTTTGCCGGTCAGTTCGTGGGTCGGGTAAAGCACCGCTGCCGTTTTGGATACATCCAGCTCGTGGGAAGCATGGATCAGCTCGTCCCGCCGGTAGTTGTAAAACGGCTGGCCATTGCCGGCCCGGGCGTCAATCCCTGCAGTACCGTGGATAGTACCGGTGTCAGAATCTTCCAGTACGAACAGAAAACGCTGACGATCGGCCAGTGACGGGTCGCCTGCCAGTGAGCGGATCGAGTGATCGATCTTCTCACTGAGCTTGTCCCGGGACTGAGGCAAGGTGGATACCCGGGCACCATGGCCCGTCGCCAGTTTTTCAATACCGGCGAGATCTTCGTGACGTGCGGGACGAACGATCCACATGATTCACTTGCTCCTGTTGCAGATGAAAGAGTCGCTGATAGAACAGGCAGACCGGTATTAACCGGCTACCTTGCTGACAGCGCGCTCGAAGCGCACCAGCGCTTCATCGATATCTGCTTCGGGAATAATCAGTGACGGTGCGAGACGCACCACGTTCAGGCCGGCAACCAGCACCATAACGCCTTCATCAAGACCGGCGTTGAGGAAGTCTTTAGCCTTGCCCTTCCAGGCTTCGGTCAGCACGCCGCCAAGCAACAGACCCGAGCCGCGCACTTCTTCGAAAATACCGTATTTCTTGCCGATCGCTTCCATACCCGCCCGCAGACGGTCCGAGCGTGCAGTCACACCCTTGAGCACATCTGGCTGGCTGACAATATCGATAACACGCTGAGCCACTGCACAGGCCAGCGGGTTGCCACCATAAGTGCTGCCATGAGTGCCAACACCCAGGCTCTCGGCAATTTTGGCAGTCGTCAGCATCGCGCCAATCGGGAAGCCGCCACCGAGCGATTTGGCGGTCGACAGGATGTCAGGGGTCACGCCATACATTTCGTAAGCATAGAGGTGACCTGTCCGACCGACACCGGTCTGGACTTCATCGAATACCAGCAGCGCATCGTGCTTGTCACACAGTGCCCGCAGACCTTCCATGAATTCCTGCGTGGCCGGCAGAATCCCGCCCTCGCCTTGAATAGGCTCAACCACGATCGCGCAGGTTTTATCCGAAATCACAGCTTCAACACTGGCCAGATCGTTGAAATCTGCATGATGGATACCACCCGGCGCCGGCTCAAAACCTTCCAGGTATTTGGGCTGGCCACCGACACTGACAGTGAACAGGGTACGGCCGTGGAAACTGTTGCGGAACGAGATGATTTCGTTCTTTTCCGGGCCGGTATGCTGCCAGGCGTAGCGACGAGCCAGCTTGAAAGCAGCTTCATTGGCTTCACCGCCGGAATTGGCGAAAAACACACGCTCAGCAAAGGTCAGATCACACAGGGTTTTCGCCAACTGGATCGCCGGCTCGTTGGTCATGACATTCGACAGATGCCACAACTTTTCGGCCTGCGATGTCAGGGCGCCAAGCAGTCCAGGGTGCGCATGCCCCAGAGACGTGACCGCGATGCCGCCCGCCAGATCCACAAATTCGCGTCCGTCCTGATCCCATACGCGCGAGCCTTTGCCGCGAACAGGGATTATTTTGCCCGGTGCATAGTTAGGCACCATCACATCATCAAACATCGCACGGGAAATAGCGGGTGTGGTCATAGCATCCTCATTGTTTAGTTGGGGAACCTGAGCAAATCGGGTTTTTCCAAAATTAAACACGAGTCTAGAGGTCTGCCCGACAAGTCGCTTTCAGGAATGCGACCCGGGCATTACAGGATTGCGACTTGCCGTAACGTCAACCACGGAAGCCTGTCATCAGGCTTCCCGGTCTTCCGAAGGGGTTAGTCCGAAGGCATTGCGGTAGGTTGTACTGAAGTGGGCACCGGAGGAAAAACCACAAGCGAGCGCGATTTCGGTGAGGCTGAGGCTGTTGGCACGCACCAGTTCGCGCGCCCGATCCAGACGGATCCGCAGATAATACCGCGAGGGGACAGTATCAAGATAACGCCGGAACAATCGCTCCAGCTGACGCCGGGATAACCCGACATGTCCCGCAATATCATCACCACTGAGCGGCTCTTCGATGTTGGCGAGCATCAGATCGACGGCCCCGGCAAGCGCAGGCTGTTCCCGACGGGTATCCTGATCCAGCTCGGTGCCGGGCGCCAGCTCCGGTTCGCCCACACGCTCCCGGACGAACCACTGTGCCAGCGCTTCGGCCACATCGCGCCCCAACTCCCGGCCGATGGTCCAGATCATCAGATCCTGCGCCGCTGTGGCGCCCCGACAGGTCAGCCGATTTCGATCCACGCAAAACACATCATCACTGTGACGGATTGCAGGATACTGCGACTGCAACACTGAAGCAGGAAGACCATGAAGCGTTGCCCTGAAACCGTCCAGCAATCCGGCTTCGGCCAGCGCCAGCGACCCGCTGGCCAGACCGCCGATCACGCTGGCCCGGGCACTGATCACCTGAAGATGTTCCACAATTCCCGCCGGTAAAGAGCGTCCCGGCGCGTGCCCGCCGACAACCAGCAACCAGTCTGAGTTCATTTCGCTGTCGAGCGGCTGAACGCCCGCAGAAAGCCCCGAACTGAAAATACCACTGCCAGCATGCCGGATATCGAAACAACGTTCGCCCAGCAACCGGTTGCAAGCCAGTAGCGGCTCCACTGCAGCCGCATAGGTGAGTGCCGAGGCATCCGGCAATAGCAGCACGCCGACTGTCCGAGTCAAACCGGGGTTCCTTATCAGGTGAATGAGTGCGGCATCAGAATATCCGGTGCGCTGGGCGCCGGCAGTTCAATGACGCGCCAGCGATGTTTTTCCGGGCCTGTGAGTGCCTTGACGACCAGTTTATAGGAATCCAGATCAAAGGCGACACTTTGACCGCGTAGCGATAATTCCGCCAGTTCGGATTCATCATGCAGCGTCGCCACATGCACCCAGTTGTAGATCACCAGAATATCGGTTTTCTGACGTACCGAATTGTGCTCGATCAATGCAACCGGCCCCGCCCAGGGCCAGGTTTTCAGGCGAAGATTGTGGAACGCGATCTGCATTCGGAGGTTGTAGCGCACCACATCCTCACGGCCCTCACACGCGCCTTTGCAGCGCCCCAATGTGCGTTGAAAACATGGCCCCTCACGGACAGGCTCAAGCCCCAGCATCTGATTACAAAGATCATTTTTAGCAGCAATACCCTTGAGCGCGCGTTCCGCCTCTGACTTGTTGCGAAACAGACCGAAATAATCGCCGAGCCGGTGCGGCTCAAGCTCTCGTACCAGCTGCGCCTGCAAGTAGCCGGACGCGTTCTCGGCCAGCTGGATGCTGACAAGCTTTTTGGCTGGCCGGGAGCGCCGGTTGTAGAGCGGCGCCAGGGTTTTTATCTGCTTCAGTTCCAGCAACAACGCGCCCAACTCCCCTGCCGTTTCGGTCCATTCGACGCGCTGCAGACTCTGGGAAATTTTCATCGCCTTGTGACTGCCATGATCCCCTGAAAAATGGGAGGCAACCCGCTGCAAAATATTGGTGCTTTTACCCACGTACAACAACACGTCGTTCTCGCCATAGAAGCGATAAACACCCGCACATTCGGGGAGTGTTGACAGGATATCCGGCGACAGGTTCGGTGGCACACTGGCGTGCTTCAGCAGCTTTCTGGCCGCTTCTTCAACAGCGCTGCCGCCCTTCTCCGCGATCACATGCTCGAAGAAGGCAAGCATCGCCGAAACATCACCCATTGCCCGATGCCGCTCGACTGCGGGTAATTGGTGACGGGCGATCAACGCGTCCATATTGTGGCGGCGATGTTCAGGGTACAACCGCCGTGACAGCTTGACGGTACACAACACTTTCGCCGTAAACAGGCGCCCCAGCCGCCGGAACTCGGCTTTGATGAAGCCGTAATCAAACCGGGCGTTATGCGCAACAAAGATCGCGCCATCAAGCTGTTCCAGCAGGGCGTCGGCAATCTCCGAAAACCGCGGAGCATCGGCCACCATTGCATTGTTAATGCCGGTGAGCTGCTCGATAAAGGGCGAAATTCGCTGCTCCGGATTGAGTAATGTCTGCCACTCCCCCACCTTTTCACCATCGCGCCAGAAGCGAATGCCGATCTCGGTGATCCGGTCGTGAATGGCGTTTCCCCCGGTTGTTTCAAGATCGATAAATGCCAGGGTTTCTGACCCCAGAAAACCGGTCATTTCAGCCATACATTTGCTCCCCAACAAGACGCCTCCAGATCGTTATTAATACCACGCCGCAGGCCCGTTAGACCTTCGTATTATGAGCCCGCAAAATGATTGATTTGTCATTAAACCGTAACTACTTTGTTAGGGTTCGATAAAACAATAACGCACGGAGAACATGGCAATGAATCGCACTAAAATAACAATCGCCGTTCAGGCAGCAACATCCGCAATGATTATGGGACTTGCAAGTCAGGCAGGTGCATTCGAAGTAACCGCCGAGAATGTGAAGGCCGAAGTATACGGCTATGCTCGCATGAACGCCGTTTACGACATTGATGAAGATATCGGAGCATCCACCCAGTCAGGTGCTTTTTCAAAAGTTAATACCGGTACTGCAGAAAACAATGAAGTCACTGGCGTCTTCGATGCCGACGCTGTACAGAGTCGAATCGGTTTACGTACTACTGTCGCCGAAGATTTGAAAATGGTGGTTGAAGGCGACTTCCGCGGCAACGGCGGCGGTGACCTTCGCCTGCGTCACGCTTACGGCGAATACAAAGGCGTCCTGCTGGGTCAGACCTGGTCAAACTACAACAGCTTCGTTGGCAACACCTCCGTGCTGGACTTCGACGCACTGGCCGGTAACGCTGGCTTGCAGGGCCGGGTAACTCAGGCACGTTATACCATGGGAGCTTTGTCCTTTTCTGCAGAGGATTCAAACACATCTATTCTGAATTCTGGAAGTAGCAAAGAAAGCCTACCAACACTAACCGCCCGATTCGAAAGCGCAGCTGGCCCACTATCATATTCGGCAGCAGCACTGGTCCACCAAATCTCCTACGACACTGGCTCCCAAAGTGACGACGCTGTCGGTTATGCCGTATTTGGTGCAGCCAAATTTGCGATCACGCCAGGCATTAGTATTCAAGGTGCCCTCAACTACTCAGATGGTGCCAACTACTACCTGTACCGTTCAGGGGAAGACTTCGGCGCGGCCGATGCCTATGTCAACGGCAGTAGCTTGGAAACCATCAGTGGCTATGGCGGTACGATCGGTATGGGCTTCGATGTTGGAACAGGTTCAATCAATGTTGGCTATGGCATTGTGACTAACGACTGGGATGACGCTGAGGATGATCTAGGCCTAGCAATCGCAACCCAATCAAAGGATCCAGCTGGCAATGCAATTTTACTTGGCGATCAACACGAAACCAACAGCAACGTAATGGTCAACTACCAGTTTAGCCCGATCAAAAACGTCATGATGGGCGTTGAGTACGGCTACTTCATGGTTGATGAAGTCGACGGTGACGACGGCGATGCTAACCGTATCCTGTTTGCCGGTCAGTACAACTTCTAACAGCCTCTGTTAGTGGTAACCAGAAAAGCCCCGGTTCTGCCGGGGCTTTTTACGTTCACCCTCCGGCAAACAGTGTGACCAAAAGCCCGCCTGCCAGCCATATCAGCGCGACGACCACCAATGCACTCAGCACCTTGTCTGTCAGTGAAGCGCTTCCGCCACCGTGGTCATGATCGTGGTGCTCATGATGATCGTGCCCTGCCGCTGCCTGCTGTGCATGCCGCCAGAACCACACCAACACAGCTGAAAAAACAATGAAAACGGCGTTCAGAACAAGTTGATAGTTCACTTTGAAAAATGATCGGTCACCCGGCGCCTGCGCATGACTGGCATCCGGCAACATATCCAGAACCACCAGAGCGTAGTGCATGAGCAGCGACACGCTGACGATGCCTACCAGCATCAGCGCCAGAATATACAGCGCCATTTTCCAGCCGTAATAGGAGGCGTTGATCCGCAATACCGGCAGCACCACCAGGTCGGAAAAAATAAACGCCATAACACCGGCAAACGACACGCCCTGACCAAACAAGACCGCCGCCAGCGGGATATTTCCCATAGAACCAATAAAGGTGAAAAAGGCCGCAACCGGGCCAACAAGCGTTTGTGCCAGCACCGCCAGAAAACCAGGATTGGCAGCGCTATCGCTCCCTGACCCAATAAACAGCGCCTGGAAGAAGCTGTCCGGCACCATCGCCGAAATAATACCGGCGACAGTAAAGCCTATCAGCACATCCTTCCAGACCATTTGCCACTCCATGACATAGGTCTGCCCGATTTTCTGCCATCCCTCGCGACTGGAAACTTTTTCTTTCCAGCTTTTGTCTTCACCGTCGTTATCGTCTTCGGCTTCGCCGAGCCGTTCCCTCGCAAGTTTCTCAAGTCGGCGCGGACGCGTAATGCGGATCAGTAGCCACGCCACCAGGATCAGCAGAATGCCGCCAACATACTCGCCCACAACGAACTGCCAGCCCAAGAAGATGGCGATCACCATACCCAGTTCGATCACGAGGTTCGTGGACGCCAGCATAAAGGCAAGCGAGGGCGCCAGACCCGCCCCTTTCTGGAAAAGTGCGCGGGTAGTGGACAGGGCCGCAAAACTACAGGAACTGGAAATAAAACCAAAAAAGGTACCCAAAGCGATACTGCGAGGCCCGTCCGTGCCCATTGTTTTTTGCATGCGCTGTTTGGTGACCAACACCTGAATCAGGCTGCTGACGACATAACCCAGAATAAAAGCCCACAAGGCCATCCAGAAAAAGCCAAGACTGGTCACCGCGGCTTCGTGCCACAGACTGGCAAACTCACCCATCCTTTACCCTCCTTGTTCAATAATCGTCAAAAACGCTGGCCCGACCAGATGGCCTGGAAATGACATCACCAACAACAGGATAGCGTCACACGTATTACTGAATTCAAACTGAATACCTGCCTCGGGCGTTATTCAGAATGGATGACAGGAAGCACGGGTTCAAGAATCGCCCTGCTGCAAACAGGCGTGTGGTCGTTTTCAGGGCAAGGTGCGGTGGATGGCCCCGAGAAGAGTGCATTCTAATCTTTTCCAGATCGACGACTGAAAACGACGATTCAAAACCCTGTTGATTTAGATAGCATTTCAGGAAATATGCGAGGACTGGCACGGGCTATGCTCAGGTAGTTCAGCGAGGGTAAACCGCTCGTCAAATTTGCAATGTGAGGTTTCACGTCATGGAAAAAGTTGAGAATCAAAACGTTTTGTTTGAACTGACCCATCCATTTGAAGCTGTCGTTATTGCCGACCTGCATGACTACTTTGACTGGATGTACTTCGCCAACTAGAGCCAGGCGGGGCCCACTACCAATGGGCCCCGCTTGCGATCACCAGGCAGGCCCTTATTCCCCTGCCCGCAGTTTGTTTCGCACACCACGGCTGGCCATAACGCCAATCACCTCGACCAGCGATAACATGCCTCTATCGTGCGTGCGGGGCGCTTTGCCCTTTCCCATGCGCTCCAACTGCCGGGTGTACCAACTGACCTCCATCAGGGCCAGATCATCAATCATCTTGATACCGGTCTTGATTGGCCGCACGACACTGTTAAACGACTCACCGGCAAGAATGCGCTTTGGGCAATCAGGTTCAACCGCCAGCGGCCGGGCAATGCCTACCAAGTCCGTTGCTCCGCTTGCCACAGCATCAGCCATGCCGTCGCTCGTGCGGAAACCGCCTGTAACCATCAGGGGGACATTGACCCTGTGCCGCACTTTTTCGGCGAAAGCGAGAAAGTAGGCTTCACGGGCAACCGTGCTGGCTTTTGCGCCTTTGGCCATCGCCGGATTCTCATAGTTTCCGCCGGAAATCTCCACCATATCAATGCCAAGGTTGGTGAGCGTCTCGATGACATCCAGTGACTCTTCCTCTGTAAATCCGCCGCGCTGGAAATCCGCTGAGTTCAGTTTGATCCCCACGCTGAACCCGTCCGACGTGACGCCACGAATCGCCTTGTAGACCTCCACCACAAACCGCATTCTTTTGGCTGGCGTTCCACCCCAGTCATCATCCCGCTGATTATGGTGGGGCGAGAGAAACTGACTGACCAGATACCCGTGTGCACCATGGATCTGCACACCGGTAAAGCCTGCCTTTTCGGCAATTGCGGCACTTCGCGCAAAACGCTGAATAATGTCTTCAATTTCGTCACTGGTCAGTGCGCGCGGCGTGGCGAACATTCCCTGCATTTCTTTCTTGAACGGCACGGCGCTGGGCGATACCGGTGCCTTGTTCAGAATCTTCGGGCTTTGCTTGCCCGGATGGTTGAGCTGCATCCACAGGCCATTTCCCTGACGCGTGCCGGCTGCTGCCCACGCTTTTAACTGTGCGAGATCGCGCTCGTCGTCCAACACGACGTTTTTGGGTTCGCCGATATGGCGGCGGTCGATCATGACGTTGCCGGTAATCAGCAGCCCTGACCCGCCATCAGCCCAGGTACCGTAAAGCCGTGCCAATTCGGGTGTGGCACGGTTGTTCATGGTGCCCATGGTTTCGCTCATGGCGGACTTGGCAAAGCGATTCGGCAGGGACTCGCCGCTCCTGAGAGTAAACGGCTGATCCAACGTAGCAGTCTGTGTCATGAAAACTCCGGCAACTCGGTTCAATTCGATAAACGTCAAACTATTCCACGTTTCGATACTTGTCAAACTATAATACACTGTGATTTTAGGCCAGTTTCAGGACACACGCCGCAATGCCAAACAAAGACAAGGATCGACTGAGCAAAGCCTTCAAGGCGCTTTCGAACCCTAACCGGTTGCGCATCTACCAACAGATCAAAGACAAGCGCGTTAGCGAAATAACCGACAGCGGCTGCGGGTTTGTAGACTTTGTGAATTCATTAAAGGTAGGCGCCCCGACCATTTCCCATCACATCAAGGAACTGGCAAACGCGGGGTTGATACGGGTGGAGCGACAGGGAAAATTCGTCACCTGTCATCTTGAAGACGACATGCTCAACGAACTGAAGCAGTTTCTCGACTAAGAAGAGACTGGAATAAAGTGGAATAGAGATTTGCGCCGGCCATCACACGAGGCCGGCGCAAATGCCGTTAGAGCAACAAGCGGCGAATGTCACCCATCAGCTCTGCCAACAGCGTGGTAAACCGGGCGGCATCCGCACCGTTCACCGCCCGGTGATCGTAGGACAACGACAGCGGGCACAACAGCCGTGGCTGGAATGCTTCACCGTCCCACACCGGTTTCATTGCCGCTTTCGAGACGCCCAGAATGGCCACCTCCGGCGAGTTCACGATGGGCGTGAAGGCGGTGCCGCCAATGCCACCAAGACTGGTGATCGAGAAGCAGCCTCCCTGCATTTCCGAAGGCTTGAGCTTCTTGTCGCGAGCTTTCCCCGCCAGCTCCTGAGCCTCGGCCGCCAGCTCCCACAGGCCTTTTTTATCCACGTCGCGGATTACCGGCACCATCAAACCCGCAGGCGTATCCACAGCAATCCCGATATGAATGTACTGCTTGCGCACGATTTCCTTGCGCTCCATATCAAGTGCCACATTGAACTGCGGCAGTGCCGTCAGCGCATGAGCGCAGGCCTTGAGGATAAACGGCAGCGGTGTCATTTTGACGCCCCGCTTCTCACCTTCAGCCTTGAGACCTTTGCGGAAGGCTTCAAGATCGGTGAAATCAACATCTTCATGCTGAGTCACGTGGGGCACATTCAGCCAACTGCGCTGCATGTTGTTGGCTGTCGCGACCTGCATACGCGTCATGGCGTCACGTTGAATGTCACCAAACTGACTGAAGTCCGGCAACTTGATGCCCGGGATACCCGAGCCACCGGCCACTGCGCCGCCGCCCTGTGTTTTCTGCAGCTGGGCCTTTACATAACCTTCAACGTCGTCCTTGATAATCCGGCTCTTGGGCCCGCTGCCCTTCACCCGGTTGAGGTCCGCACCCAGCTCCCTGGCCAGTTTGCGTACAGCCGGGCCCGCATGCACCTTGGCACCCGGCTGAGGTACATCCGGCACATCATCTTTGCCAGATGCAGAGCCTTTATCCGAAGCGCCGGCGCTCTGCTTGCGGGGCGACTCATCAGCCGATTCGGTGTCCTTGGCCTCTGCGTCGTCTGCATCATCCTCCTCATCGCCGGCATCATCCCCAACCTGCATTTCCAGCAGATCATTCCCTTCGGACAACTTGTCACCTTCGCTGACCAATACTTTGGTGACCTTGCCAGCATGGGGAGACGGGATTTCGAACGTGGCTTTGTCTGATTCCACCGTTACCAGCGGATCATCCACTTCGACCTCGTCACCTTCAGAGACGTTGATTTCGATGATCGGCACATCTTCAGCGCCATCCATCCCGGGCACTTTGACGGTTTCCTTGCGGCTACCGCCAGATGATTTCTTCGGCTTTGGCTTTTCCTTTTTGGCGGTTTCGCCAGAGTCACTGCTCTTGCCGGAAGATGGTTTCTCGTCTGGCGCTTCATCCTCCGAAGCACTCTCGTCACTGACGGACATTTCCAGCAGATCCTGACCTTCGGACAACTTATCGCCCTCACTGACCAGTACCTTGCCAACCTTGCCGGCATAGGGCGACGGGATTTCGAACGTGGCTTTGTCTGATTCCACCGTTACCAGCGGATCATCCACTTCGACCTCATCGCCTTCCGAGACGTTGATTTCGATGATCGGCACATCTTCAGCACCGTCCATACCGGGCACTTTAACCGTTTCCTTGCGGGAACCACCTGATGACTTGCCGGCCCCGGATGCGGGTTGACTGTCTTTTTCACTGGTTTTCTTGTCGTCGTTATCGTCAGTGTCATCGTCTTTCGAAGCTGACGACTCCTCGGAGGGCTCATCCTCTTCATCATCAGAGCCTGAACCATCGGTGTCGATGACGCCGACAACATCGCCCTCTTTGACGGTGTCCCCGACCTTCACGGTGATTTTGACGATTTTGCCAGCAGCAGGCGAAGGCAGGTCAACGGAAGCTTTGTCCGACTCTATGGTCAGAATTGAATCTTCTTCCTCGACCGTATCGCCCTTGCTGACGGTAATTTCGATGATCTCAACTTCATCCGCGCCGCCGAGATCGGGAACCTTGATTTCCTGTTCGCTCATGGCGGTCTCCTCAGCTAATCGCCGGATTGGGTTTGTTGCGATCAATGTCGTACTCGCGCATGGCTTCGAGCACTTTCTTCTGCTCGATCTCACCGTCCCGCGCCAGCGCGGTTAACGCGGAAATCACAACGTGATAGCGATCCACCTCAAAGAAGCTGCGGAGACGTTCGCGGGTATCACTGCGCCCATAGCCATCCGTGCCCAGCACTTCATAACGAGCCGGAACCCAGGCGCGCACCTGATCCGAGTAGAGCTTCATGTAATCTGTGGACGCCACAACCGGGCCCTTCTGTTTTTCCAGACACTGGGTGATGTAAGGCTGTTTGGGTTTGTCATCCGGATGCAACCGGTTCCAGCGATCCACATGCTGACCGTCCCGGGCAAGTTCGTTGAAGCTGGTAACACTCCACACATCGCTGGCGATGCCGTGATCGTCCTTCAACAATTGCGCGGCAGCCCGCACTTCGTTGAGGATGGCGCCGCTGCCAAGCAACTGCACCCTGGGTGTTTTTTTACGACCCTTGGTTTCTACCGACTCCAGCAGGTACATGCCGCGAATGATGCCGTCTTCGACGCCCTTGGGCATCGCCGGCTGTTCGTAGTTCTCATTCATCATGGTGAGGTAATAGAAGACGTTTTCGTTGCGCTCGTACATGCGCTTCATGCCTTCGTGGATTACCACAGCCATTTCATAGACGTAGGCAGGATCGTAGGACACACAGGACGGAATGGTCTGGGACAGGATAAAGCTGTGCCCGTCCTGATGCTGCAGACCTTCACCGTTAATCGTGGTGCGCCCGGCAGTACCCGCAATCAGGAAACCACGGGCCTGAATGTCACCAGCCGCCCAGGCCAGATCACCAATCCGCTGGAAGCCGAACATCGAATAGAAACAATAGAACGGAATCAACGGGAAGTTGTTGGTGCTATAGGAGGTGGCTGCCGCTATCCAGGCTGCCATTGAGCCAGCTTCTGTGATGCCCTCCTCCAGAATCTGGCCCGTTTTCTCCTCCTTGTAATACATAATCTGGTCACGGTCCTCGGGAACGTATTTCTGCCCCTCGGCGGTGTAGATACCCAGTTGGCGGAACATGCCTTCCATACCAAAGGTACGCGCCTCATCCGGCACAATCGGTACTACCCGTTTGCCCACCCGCTTGTCTTTTGTCAGTGCGGTGAGCAGGCGCACAAAGCCCATCGTGGTGGAGACTTCCCGGCCATCCGAGCCATCCAGCATTTTCTGGAAAATATCCAGCCCAGGCACTTTCAGCGGCTGGCTATCGGTGCGGCGCTTGGGATAGAAGCCGCCCAGCTCCTGCCGGCGCTTGATCATGTACTTCATTTCAGGGCTGTCCGGCGCCGGACGATAGTAAGGCACTTCCTCCAGTTCATCGTCATTGAGCGGGACGCCAAAGCGGTCACGGAAGGCCTTGAGCCCTTCATAATCCAGCTTCTTCAGGGAGTGCGTCGTATTCTGAGCTTCACCTGCAGCACCGAAACCATAGCCCTTGATGGTATGGGCCAGAATCACAGTGGGCTGCTCTTTGTTATTCACCGCATTATGGTAGGCCGCATAAACCTTGTACGGATCATGACCGCCGCGATTGAGCTGCATGATGTCGTCATCCGACAGATCTTCCACCATTTTGGCCAGTTCCGGATAACGGCCAAAAAAGTGCTGACGCGTATAAGCGCCACCGCTATTTTTGAAGTTCTGCAATTCACCATCACAGACTTCGTCCATCACGCGCTGCATCAGGCCATCGTCATCCTGCTCAAACAGCGGGTCCCACTTGCGGCCCCAGACCACTTTCTGGACGTTCCAGTTGGCGCCCCGGAAAATGCCCTCCAGTTCCTGGATAATCTTGCCGTTGCCACGGACCGGACCATCCAGACGCTGAAGGTTGCAGTTCACCACGAAGATCAGGTTCTCGAGCTTTTCACGCCCCGCCTTGGCGATCGCACCCAGCGTCTCGGGCTCATCGCATTCGCCATCCCCCACGAAACACCAGACATGACGATCCTGTTTATCGATCAGCTCCCGGCTGTCCAGATACTTCATGATGTGGGCCTGGTAAATGGCCTGAATTGGCCCCAGCCCCATCGAAACAGTGGGGAACTGCCAGTAATCCGGCATCAGCCAGGGATGGGGATAGGACGACAGCCCCGTGCCATCGGTTTCCTCACGGAATTTGTCCAGTTGCTCTTCGGTAAACCGGCCTTCCAGATAGGAGCGAGCATAAATACCGGGCGCGGAATGGCCCTGGAAATAGACCAGATCCGATTCCTGATCGCCGTCTCCGCCTTTGAAAAAGTAGTTAAACCCTACGTCGTAAAGCGTGGCGGCAGAGGAGAACGTGGAGATGTGCCCGCCCAGATCGCCAGGGCGTTTGCTCGCCCGCAACACCATCGCCAGCGCATTCCAACGAATCAGCGAGCGGATGCGGCGTTCCATGAACAGATCGCCCGGCATGCGCGCTTCCCGCGACACAGGGATGGTGTTCCTGAAAGGTGTGGTGATGGAGTATGGCAGCTCGGTGCCATCTCGGGTGGCGCGCTCGGAAAGACGTTCCATGATGAACTTGGCGCGCTCGATCCCTTCATTTTCGATCAGCGAGTCCAGTGAATCTATCCATTCCTGGGTTTCGATAGGATCTTCGTCCTGGTACATCCGACCCTCCTAAAGGTGTCAGTCAGGTTTTGCGAGGAAATAGCAATCGTTTCCAGACCTCCGCATCGCAGAGGCAGAAGCGAGGCCTGGACTATTGTTCTTAAACAAAATCGGATCTGGCAGACCTGCGAAATCATCCCTAAGCATAGAACAGCTGAAACAATTTGCTTGCTCACAGGGACGCGGCGAACGCGCTACACTGAACTACAATGGGCCTTTCATATGAACAGGACAAGACATCTGCGACCAATGTCTGATCGAGACAAGTCGCAGGCTGCGTAAAGATAAAGCGGCCCGGAACGACGCCTGCACACAACAAAAATGATAGCCACTGACTTCGGCCTTACCCCGTCATCAGTCCGGCCCGGCAGCAGCACCGACAGGATCCGCATCATGTCACCCACGATCGACCGCGTTTATTTCTTCGGCACCTGCCTGATTGATGTTTTCTATCCGGGCGCAGGCATGGCCGCGATCACCCTGCTCGAGCGCGAAGGCCTTGAGGTGCTGTTTCCCCAGGCCCAAACCTGTTGCGGCCAGCCGCCCTACAATTCCGGTTATGACGACGAAGCCCGCACGATTGCACGCCAGGTGATCGAGACATTCGATTTGCCCATTCCCATTATTGTGCCGAGCGGCTCCTGTGCCGGCATGCTACGCAAACATTATCCCGCCCTGATGGCGGGCGATCCGCTTGAAGAAAAGGCGAACCAGCTGGCAACTCGGGTCTATGAGCTGCACGAATTCCTTCACCGGGTACTGAACATCACGCTGGAAGATCAAGGAAAACCGACGCGTGTCGTGATGCACACCTCCTGCAGCGCACGACGCGAAATGGAAGTGATGGACGACGGGCTGAGCCTGCTCCGCCAGCTTGGCAATGTTGAGGTCTGCGAACCGGAAAACGCTGAAACCTGCTGCGGCTTTGGCGGCACTTTCGCTGTGAAAATGTCGGACGTATCGGCGGCCATGGTCGCTGACAAGTGCGCAGCGGTTAACGCAACGGGCGCCAGCACTTTGCTCAGTAGCGATTGTGGCTGCCTGATGAATATTCACGGTGCTCTAGAGCACCGGAATTCAGACGCGATGCCCGCCGAGCATCTTGCCGAGTTTCTATTGCGCCGAACCAGCGGAGATGCCTCATGAGTGGCTTCAGCCCCAACCCGGACCAGAATTTCGGCGTTCGCATTCAGGAGGCGTTGGGCAACGAGGAGCTGCGGGAGAGCTTCCACGGCGCGATGACATTCCTGCGGGAAAAACGCCGCCAGCAATTCCCCGACCCCGATGCGCTGGACGCCCTGCGCACCCGTGGCGCCGCCATTCGGGAACGCGCTCTGGCCCAGCTCCCGGACTTGCTGGAGCAGCTGGAAGGCCAGTGCCAGCACAATGGTATCCGCGTGCACTGGGCGGAGGACGCGGCTGAGGCCAACGAGATCATCACCGGAATTGCCCGTAAAACCGGCGGTAAACGGGTAGTCAAAGGCAAGTCGATGGCGACTGAAGAAATCGGCCTCAACACAGCCTTTGAAAATGCGGGATTCTCTTGCCTTGAATCAGATATGGGCGAGTACATCGTTCAGCAGGCCCACGAGACGCCATCTCACATCATCATGCCGGCGATTCATCGCAACAAAGCCAGCATTGCCCGCCAGTTTGCCGAGCAAATCCCCGACACCCCCTATACCGAAGATGTCGATGAACTGATCGGCATCGGACGCCGGGTTTTACGGCGTGCTTTTGCTGACGCGGATATCGGCATCTCGGGAGTTAACTTCGCCATCGCAGAAACCGGCACACTTTGCCTGGTAGAAAACGAAGGCAATGGCCGTATGTCGACCACAGTACCCGACACACACATTGCAGTGATGGGCATAGAAAAAGTCATCGAAAAACTGTCAGACCTGCCAGATCTCTACCGGCTCCTGACCCGCTCGGCAACCGGCCAGCCAATCACCACCTACCTGAACCTGATCAGCGGACCGCGCAAGCCTGACGAAATTGACGGCCCGAGGCAGGTGCACCTGGTGCTGCTCGACAATGGCCGCAGCCGGATCTATGCCGACCGCCAGCTGCGGGAAACCCTGCGCTGCATTCGCTGCGGTGCCTGCATGAACCACTGTCCTGTATACGAGCGTCTGGGTGGCCATGCCTACGGCACAGTCTACCCCGGGCCCATCGGGCAAGTGGTGATGCCTCAACTGCTGGGGCTCGATAAAGCCGGAAAGCTGACTCAGGCCTGTTCGCTGAACGGTGCCTGCGGCGAAGCCTGCCCGGTCAAAATTCCGCTTCCGGACCTGATCCGGCGCTTGCGGCACGATGGCGTTTCCAGAACGGACAGCCCGGTCCGTGGCCAGGGCAAACAACGCAAATGGATTGAGGCGACCATCTGGGCAACATGGCTCAGCATTCACACCCATCCCCGGCTATACCGGTTGTCGACCCTGATGGCCACCCGACTGCGCCGGCTGATGCCGCCACTACCGCGCGCGTGGACGCGGCACCGGTCACCATTGCGACCCGCCGCCAGAACATTGCATGAGACCCTGCAGCAACGCGAACGCGCGCGCCAGAAGGAGTCCGCCCGTGAGCAGTAAGAACGCTATTCTGTCCCGGCTCCGTCACGGACGGGCGGCATCCCCGGCTAACACCGCAGCCTTCGCGGCAGAGCGTGCATCTGACGCCGTCACGCCGGATCTGGACATTATGGTTTCGGCTCTCGAAGCGGCCCATGCGCGGGTTTTTCGCTCTACCACCAGCCAGTGGGCCGACGATCTCGCCAAACTGGCGCGCGAGCGCGGCTGGGCAAACTGGTGGATCGGCGGGGACGATGTGGGGCGCACATGGCAGGCACACGACTCAGAGCCCGCAACAACTGTTTTCAGTAATTGGGATAGCCAGAAAGCCCCCTTGTTCGATGCGGCTGAAGTGGCGCTTTGCAGGGCCCGCGCCGGCATAGCAGAAACGGGCACACTGGTTGTTGAAAGCAGTCCTCAGGTTCCGCGCACTCTGTCGCTTGTGCCCCCGGTTCACGTTGTTGTCATCGACGAAGACAGCGTCGTGGGCAGCCTGCATCAAGCCCTTGCCCGCTATGAAAACAAATCCCTGCCAACCAATCTGATCTTCATTTCAGGCCCGTCAAAGACAGCGGATATTCAGCAGACGCTGGCTTATGGCGCTCACGGGCCCAGAGAGCTGATTGTTTATTTATGCCGGCGTGAGTGAGCGCCGGTTTGAGGGCCGCTGCGCTAACCCGGATTGTCCCGCCACGAATTGTAGAAACACCGTTTTTTGCTTACCACTCTAAATAAAAACGTTTCTTATCCCCGCCGATTTCAGTGGCAACCAGAATACAAAAGCCGATCTTTCAACGAAAATTCTGGCGATGCGCCTCGAAAACAGCCCCTAACCAGCTGATATTGCGTTCAATGCCCGCTCCATTTTCATTAGAGCTGAAAACACTTTCGGGTTCCGGTATACTCCTCTGCCGTTTTGATCGGGGCTCCAGGAGGGTGGTGAACGCACGACAGATCGCTATTGTTTACTCGCACAGATGATGCGAGCCCCACTCCGTCCATGCCCCTTTGAAATTCTTCTGATTGATCGGTTTGCCTGTTGCGACATTGCCGATGGCAGCGATCAATGCACTAACGTAAGAGGACCTCGCATGAACTCCATCGTCAGATTTCCAGATCGCATTCCCGCTGTGGAGTTTGAAGAACGTCGCTTTCAGGTATACACCGACCGCCAGATGGACAAGATCGACGTTATTCAGTCACTTCCCGAAGAAACCCTGTTCGAAATGAAAGTGGTCGCCAGCGTGCTGCCGTTTCGGGTCAATGAATATGTCATCAACGAGCTGATCAACTGGGACAAGGTACCGAACGATCCGATCTACCAGTTGGTATTCCCGCAGCGCGAAATGCTCAGACCCGAGCACTACGACCAGATGGCCGAACTGCATCGTTCTGGCGCCGACAAGAAAGAAATCCAGGCGCTTGCCAAGATACTGCGGGAAGATCTGAACCCTCACCCGGCAGGTCAGATGGAAATGAACATGCCCACGCTGGACGGTGAAGTGCTCGACGGTGTGCAGCACAAGTACCGCGAGACCATGCTGTTCTTCCCGTCGCAGGGCCAAACCTGTCACTCCTATTGCACATTCTGCTTCCGTTGGGCGCAGTTCGTGGGTGACAAGGATCTGAAAATGGCCAGCACCGACGCCGAAAAGATGCATGGCTATCTGAAAGAACACACCGAGATTTCAGACCTGCTGATGACCGGTGGCGACCCGATGGTGATGAAGACCAAGCATCTGGTGCAATATCTGGAGGCGTTGCTGGAGCCGGAATTCGATCACGTACAGACCATTCGTATCGGTACCAAAGCGCTCACCTTCTGGCCCTATCGGTTTGTGACGGACAAGGATGCCGATGAGCTGATTGACCTGTTCGCACGTCTGGTTGAAGGCGGCAAGCATGTCGCGATCATGGCGCACTACAACCACTGGCAGGAAATCACCACGGATATCGCTGAAGAAGCCATCCGCCGGATTCGCTCAACCGGTGCCGAAATTCGCGCACAGGGCCCGCTGATCAAGCACGTCAACGACGACGCCGATGCCTGGGCGAAGATGTGGAAGAAGCAGGTTCAGCTGGGCATTATTCCCTACTACATGTTTGTGGAGCGCGACACCGGCGCCAAGAACTACTTTGAAGTACCGCTGGCCGAGGCTTACGAGATATACCGCGAAGCGATCAAGAAGGTTTCCGGGCTTGGCCGCACCGCTCGCGGCCCGTCAATGAGTGCGGGCCCAGGCAAAGTGGAAATTCAGGGAATTGCGGACATAAAAGGCGAGAAAGTCTTTGTGCTGCGCTTCCTGCAGGGGCGTAATCCAGATTGGGTTCAGCGACCTTTCTTTGCCAAATACAGCAACACCGCGACCTGGCTGCATGAACTGGAACCGGCCTTTGGCGAGGAAAAGTTCTTCTTTGAAGACGAGTACGAGCAGATGCGCAAAGGAAACGGCTAAGCCCGCTGCCACCTGAATATAAAAGCCGGACCATGTGTCCGGCTTTTTTGTGCCCGATCCGGATCGCCGCTAATTCTGACTCCGGCGATGCCCTTTGGGCACAAACCCTTCCGGCTTGTCCCGCAGCCATTCGACAAATACCCGAAGCTCCTCTAGCTCCAGCAACTTCTCGCGGGAATTGAATGTCAGGCCAAGCTCATATTCGGAGCAGGTGCGATGAATCGCATTATGGCAAGGTCGGCACACCCAAAGCGTGCGGGTAATCATGTCCTCGCGGCTGAACAGCTTCAGAAAACGCCGTTTACTGTGAAGGCGACGGGGAATGAGGTGGTGACGGGTGAGCCTGGCCACGGGCCGCCGGCAAAGCTCACAGGAATCGGGCTGGGGTGGTAACTTGAGCATCGCGTTGCCGCCCCCAGCGGCCGTCCCGATTGACTAGTGCATTAACGTGTACAACTTACGACGATAGGCCCGGACATCAGGGTTGTTGTTGCCCAGCTTATCGAATAGCTCCACCAGCGTGGTTTTGGCGATGCCATCCTTATACTGACTATCGGCCTGCATCAATCGAATCAGCAGATCCATCGCCTCTGCATTGTTGTCCTTGAGGACATGCTGCAGGGCCAGCTGATGCAACGCATCGCAATCTTTCGGATTCGACTCAAGCCGGGCTTCCAGCTCCGCCATCGGCGGCAATTCGCCGGCCTGTTTCATAAACTTCAGTCGCGCCGCCAACTGCTTGGCATGGCTTTGCATTTTATCTTCCGGCGCCAGGCTGTCGAGAATCTGCTGGGCCGTGTCGGTATCGCCCAGTTCCGCCTTGATCTGCGCCAGATCAATCAGTACGGCGATATTTTGAGGATCATCCTGATTCATCTGAACCAGAATCATCAGCGCACCGTCGAGATCCCCCTCTTCCCAAAGCCGGTTCGCTTTGTCGTGCGGATTTTCAGCTGGAGCCTCCACGTGCTTTTCAAGCACCTTGCGAATCTCGCCTTCCGGAAGTGCACCGTTAAAACCGTCAACCGCCTGGCCACCCTTGACCAAAATAACCGTCGGCAGGCTGCGCACACCAAGATGCCCGCTCAGTTCCTGCTGCTCGTCAGCATTGACCTTGGCCAACAGAAACGCACCTTTGTATTCCGTCGCCAGCTTTTCAAGGTGGGGCATCAACTGTTTGCAGGGCTCGCACCAGTCAGCCCAGACATCCACCAGCACAGGCGTTTCCATGGAGGCCTGCATGACCTTTTCCTGAAAGTTTTCCAGTGTGGCTTCGAAGATATGAGGTGACTCGCTCATGCACTAACCCTTGTTCGGTTGATATTGGCCTTATCGAGAGACATAAAAAGACCGGGTGATTGATTCCTTAACATGGAGCCGGCGAAGGCAAATTCAAGGCCAGCGGCCGGATGGCGCACTTGCAATCGGCCTGATTAGGGCACAGGGCTTGAAATCGAACGCAGCGCCGCTACATCAATCAAAGGCGGCAGGGTTCAGATGGCCCGGCCCGACGCCGCCATACAACCGACTTTTGATGCCCGGCAACAGAGAGCGACGATGACTGATCAACAACACGATGATGAGAGCATGGAGTTCATTGGCAAGGAAGAGAACCATCGAGGTCTTGCCATCAGCCGACAGCACTTACCCAAGCGCATGTACCTGCTACCAATCTCCAATCGGCCGTTCTTCCCTGCACAGGTGCAGCCAGTGGTGGTCAACCAGAACCCCTGGAGTGAAACCATCCAGAAAGTCGGCGAGTCCAACCACCATGTACTCGGTCTCTGTTTTGTCGACTCGGAGGAAGAACACCCCGCCCCGGACAGCGATGACCTTGAAGTCATGGGCTGCGCTGTGCGCATACACAACCACCAGCAGGAAGGCGGCAAGATACAGTTCATAGCCCAGGGCCTGCGGCGGTTCCGGATAACCAAATGGCTTCAGCACAGCCCGCCGTATCTGGTAGAAGTCACCTATCCCGATGAGCCTGAAGAAGAAGCGGATGAGCTGAAGGCCTATACCCTGGCCATCATCAGCGCGATCAAGGATCTTCTGCGGACCAACCCGCTGTATGGCGAGGAGGTCAAGCAATACCTGTCGCGCTTCGGACCTGATGACAGTTCACCGCTGGCCGATTTCGGCGCATCCATGACCAGCGCTGCCGGCCGTGAACTGCAGGATGTAATCAATACGGTTCCGCTGCTGAGGCGCATGGAAAAAGTACTGCTGCTGATGCGCAAGGAGCAGGAGGTCGCCCGCCTGCAGGCAGAGATCAACGACGAAGTGAATACCAAGGTGCAAAAGCACCAGCGAGACTTCTTCCTGCGCGAACAACTCAAGGTCATACAACGCGAACTCGGCATGGCAAAGGATGACAAAACTGCCGATGTCGAGCGCTTCAATGACCGAATGGCCGCCCTTTCACCGCCTGAGCACGTTCAGGAGCGCTTTGACGAAGAGGTTCGCAAGCTATCGGTTCTGGAACAGGGATCTCCCGAATACGGCGTCACGCGTAATTATCTCGACTGGCTCACCCAGGTGCCCTGGGGTCAGTATTCCGAAGATCATTTTGACCTGTCGAGTGCGCGACAGGTGCTCGACCGTGACCATGACGGCCTCGAAGACGTTAAAGACCGCATTATCGAATTCCTCGCCGAAGGGGCCTATCGTGGAGAGGTGTCGGGCTCAATCATATTGCTTGTCGGCCCGCCGGGGGTTGGCAAAACCTCTATCGGCCGCTCGGTAGCAGACGCCCTTGGCCGAACATTCTATCGATTCAGCCTCGGCGGCATGCGGGATGAAGCCGAGATCAAGGGCCACCGGCGCACCTATATCGGTGCAATGCCGGGCAAACTGGTGCAGGCTCTGAAAGACAGCAAGGTATCAAACCCGGTGATCATGCTGGACGAGATCGATAAAATCGGCGCCTCCTTCCAGGGTGATCCCGCCTCGGCGTTACTGGAAACGCTGGATCCGGAACAGAACCGTGACTTTCTGGATCACTATCTGGATGTCCGCACCGACCTGTCAAAAGTTCTTTTCATCTGCACCGCAAACCAGCTGGACACCATCCCCCGGCCGCTGCTCGACCGCATGGATATCATCCGCCTGTCCGGCTATATCGCAGAAGAAAAGCAGGTCATCGCCAAGCATCACCTGCTTCCCAGGCTGCTAAAGCGCTCCGGGCTGCTGAAGAAGCAATTGAACATAACCGATGCGGCCATTCGTCAGATCATCGACGGATATGCACGGGAAGCCGGTGTTCGGAATCTCGAAAAGCAGCTACACAAGGTGGTGCGCAAAGGCATCGTCAAGTTGCTGCAACAACCGGACACACCGGTCAAAGTCGGCGTTGGCGATGTGCAGGACTACCTGGGCCAGCCAACCTTCCGCAAAGAAAAATCGCTTAAAGGAATCGGCGTGGTGACAGGCCTTGCCTGGACCGCCATGGGCGGCGCCACCCTGAGCATTGAGGCGTCGCGCATTCACGCCAGCCAACGGGGCTTCAAGCTGACCGGCCAACTGGGTGATGTGATGCGCGAATCGGCTGAAATCGCATACAGCTATATCGCCTCGAACCTGAAGCGCTACAAGGGCGACCCCGGTTTCTTTGACAAGTCATTTGTCCACCTGCACGTACCGGAGGGGGCAACGCCCAAAGACGGCCCCAGTGCCGGCGTGACCATGGCAACAGCGCTCTTGTCGATTGCCCGCAAAGAATCGCCGCAACCGGGTATCGCCATGACAGGCGAGTTAACACTGACCGGTCAGGTACTGCCAGTGGGGGGCATCCGTGAAAAAGTAATCGCGGCTCGTCGCCAGAAGCTGAACACACTGGTATTGCCTGAGGCGAATCGGGGGGATTTTGAGGAATTACCGGACTATCTGCGCGAAGGGATAGAAGTACACTTTGCCAAACACTTTTCGGATGTATCCAGCATTTGCTTCGGCCATAAGCCCCGGGGAGGAACTCGCGTCCACTGACGCTGTCAGAGGCTTCAGGCAAATGAGGGAATTGATCTGAAGCCTTACGCATAACCCGTACGCGCAATCCACTATGGTTCAATCAAGACTCATTACCTAAACTAATTACCATCGAATTCACACATATCATGTTGCTATTCATGTTACGTGCCTGTCATCTGAGAAGAGCCCGTTGGGCGCCCATTGAGGCGCCCTTTTTTTTGCCTCGCCATCGGCTTATTTGCGCTTACCTTTGCGGCCAATAAAGCGTGCTACAAGGTCGTGCAGCCCGTCAGAAAACACTTTCACTTCCTCACTGGCCTGATCGGCCGTTTCCGCCCGGCGGGTACTGCTGTCCGCCAGCTCGGCTATGTTGACGACCTGACGGTTAATTTCCTCTGACACCTGACTTTGCTGCTCCACCGCTGCGGACATTTGCAGAAAACGATCCGTAATACGGCTGATGGCCTCTACGATTTCAGACAATGCGTGTTCCGCCTCGCGCACCCGGTCAAGCCCGGCGCCGGCAACCACCTCACCTTCACGCGCTGCGCCGACTGCGGTTCCAACCTGGCTACGGAACTCTTCTATCACATTGTGAATCCGACTTGTCGATTCCCGGGTCCGGCCCGCCAGCGATCTGACCTCATCAGCGACAACCGCAAAACCTCGCCCCTGGTCACCGGCTCTTGCAGCCTCAATGGCGGCATTAAGGGCAAGCAGGTTGGTTTGCTCGGCAATTTCAGAGATCAGATTGGCCGCCTCGCCGATGCTTTCAGTAGAACGCCCGAGCGACTCCACCGCATTGCCCACCTCATGAACGCGCTCAACCAGCGTTTCAATAGCCTTCAGAGCTTCGCGGGAGAGGCTGGCACCTTGAGCCGCATGCTCATTGGCGGTCTCTGCCTCTTTTGCGTTGCTTGAGACATTCTCCGCCACCTCCTGGATCGACGCCGTCATTTGGTTAATGGCGGAAGCAACCAGGTCTGTCTCAGTACGTTGGCGAGCGATAAAACCCGCACCCTCATTGATGGCTTCGTGACTTTTTGTCGCGTGACCCGCAAGAATGCCAGCCTGATCCTCGATGCGTGCCAGCGCGGTCCTTAACCTGGCCTCCTCGCTGATCAGCAACATCGCCATCTGCCCATACCGACCACGCTGATTGGTGTATGTCATGGCGATCAACGGATCTGTAAACGCATCCTCTCGCAGCGCCAGGAGGGCCTGCATTCGCCCGTCAATCATTTTGCGCAACCCCAGGCCGGAGATCACCTGAGCAATAACGACCACAACAGCCGCTGTCACCGGCGCCAGCCAGAAGATAGCTGCAACACTGACCACCGCGGCCACTATTAGCGGTATCGCCAGTGCCGCCAGATTTGCCAGTCGCGCGTTTGCCAACACACTGGTTTTGCCAGCGTTCAGTTTGATATAAAGCGCCTCCGCCCGCTTGATCTGACTCTCGGTCGGACAGGTGCGCACTGACTCGTATCCCACCAACTCTCCGTTTTCACGAACCGGCGTCACATAGGCGCTCACCCAATAATGATCGCCGTTCTTGCAACGGTTTTTGACGATCCCCATCCACGCAGTGCCGGACTTCAGGGTGTCCCACATATGCTTGAAGACTGACTGCGGCATATCCGGATGACGAATAATATTATGGGCCTGGCCAACCAACTCGTCACGGGAGAAACCGCTGATGGCAACAAACTCGTCGTTGCAGTATGTGATGACACCCTTGAGATCAGTAGTCGTAATCAGGCGCCCATCATTCGCCATATTAACCTGGCGCTGGGTGACGGGAAGATTTCGGCGCATAAGCTCACCTCAGTTATTGGCCATTGAATGCTCACAGCTCGGGACGAACTGATACCGTACCACCGACTATAGACGACGCAGGTCTCGCTGCCGCGAGGACGCGCTGAATATCCGCAGGCCGATGAGCCTGATCAATGTCACAGTATTTCAGGTAATTGCAAAGGCGCCAGGGTTATCCGGAAAAGGAATACAACCCCGCGCTGAAGGGAAATAGGGGGCGATGGCCCCCGGTGAACAGCAGCGCTGCTCAGCTCGCCTGGGTCTTACCAGCCTTCCATCCGTCTTCACGGTTGATCGGCCCGACATCCAGCACAGGGGATGCGTCGATATGATCCGCATCCATCATATTGGCGACACGCTGGAGCGAAGAGACGATCATGTTCTGCTCCCATTCGTGCAGGCTCTGGAACTTTTCGATGAACTCTTCCTGCAATGGTTGCGGAGCGCTGGCGAGCAACGCCGCGCCATCGTCGGTCAGGTGGGCATGCACCTTGCGCTTGTCGGTGGTACTGCGAACCCGGTAAACCAGCTTGCGATGTTCCAGCCGGTCGAGAATTGTCGTCACCGTGGCCTGACTGAGACTGACCTTGTCAGCAATCGTGCCGATGGTGACCTGACCAAGATCGCGGATGGTCCGCATGATCAGGAGCTGGGGCGCCGTTAGTCCGGCATTCTTGCTCAAGCGCTTTGAGTGAAGATCTGTGGCACGGATGACGCGCCTGAGAGCGACAAGCACCTGCTCATAATTATTCATGGTTAAATCCCACGCGACGGGTTCGGCGAGTTCGCGATTATAAAGGCGCAGACTTTTTGATGACAAAACTTTCTTTACAGACATAACCACTCTCAACCCGACCCGAGTCCGTCTGACACCATACCAGACCAACATCGAAGCGGCGCCTTGTGCTCTGATTGAAGAACAGGCGAGAACATAAAACAGCGCAACAGCGCTCAATTATTTACAACTCTAACTATTTTCCAAAATAAAGTCTAACACCTGCCCTTTGTGTCGTTTTGTTTCGCCTTTTGCCTCACCCGGCTGCGTCAGGCACTATGCTTGGGTTATCAACGTCAATTGGGTGTTCTGACGAGCCATTTCAACGGGATATGATCCCGCACGACATCGTCATCGCCCTTGTGACCGCAAGCATTCAACCCTGACAGGTCAACGAAACAAGAACAGGATGATCATGAACAGACTGACTCCGCGGCACGCAAACACACAGCGCCCGGCCCCCACACCCCTGAACCTGATCACACTGGTGTTGATGGCCATGTTGATGTGCGGCATAGCGCCAGCCCTTGCGCAGGACATGAGTCAGCCCGGCGGCCCTGACGCCCCCCAGCCCAGCCCGCCTCAAGGGGCAACAGCTCAGGACGTCACTGAACGCATCAATCATCTCGAAGAACCACTGTACAACCCGTTTGTTGAACGCTATCTGCTTGATGAAGTCAAAACGCTGCGCTCGGACCTGCTCAACACGCGTGCCGAGCTGATCGAGAAAGTGGTCGACAAGGAACTGACAGTCGCAGACAAAACCATGTCCTACGCCACCGACACGGTCACCTATTTCTTTTATCTGATAGCCGGTGCCACTTCGATACTGGTCATTATCGGCTGGAACTCGATCCGGGATATGCGCAACCAACTCTCCAGCGTTGCTGAAAGCCGCATGAATGAACTCGTCGCTGAATACGAAAAGCGACTGCAGTTCATCGAGGAACAGCTTCGACAGAAATCGGACATCATCAATCAGAACCAGGAAGAGATCGAACGCACTAACGAAGTGCATTCGCTGTGGCTGAAAGCCAGCCAGGAAACATCACAGCAGAATAAGGTATCCACTTACGACCAGATCCTGCTTCTGCGCCCAGACGACGTGGAGGCGCTGAGCTTCAAAGCCGATGCTGTGCTGGAAATGAATGAGCCCTTGTGGGCTATCAGCCTCTGCCTGCGGGCACTGAAACTGGCACCGGACAACGGCCACGCGCACTACCAGCTGGCCTGCGCCTATGCAGAAATCGGCCGCTGGGAAGACGCCATTCGGACCCTGGCCAGTGCCATCGAAATATCCGAAGCTTACCGGGATGATGCCTCGGTCGATCCCAGCTTCGCGCGACTGAAGGATTTCGACCAGTTCCTGCAACTGGTCACCCCGGAAGAAGTCGATGATCCGGACCTCACACCGCCGCCAGCGTGATGCAAACGGATGAGAGTGGCACGATCCCTGCGTATACAGGGGAATCGTGACTCGCATGTTGCTTGACAACACTGAGCCGGTGGTGTTTGTTTGTTGCATCGCTATAGGCTGATCACGCCTCATAGCATACAAAAATCATAATTAACGTCTCTTAGAAAGTTAAGGCAGGGTTCATAAACATGAAAATCAAACTGAACAAGCTTGTTGTTGGGGTTAGCGCTTCACTCGCAATGATGGCCTCTGGCGTCACCCAGGCGGACATCAAAATCGGCATCGCCGGCCCGATGACCGGCGCGGTTGCGCAGTACGGCGACATGCAGTTTTCCGGCGCACGCATGGCGATCGAGCAGATCAATGCCAATGGCGGTGTAATGGGCGAGAAGCTGGTTGCGGTAGAGCAGGATGACGTTTGTGATCCAAAACAGGCCGTAACGGTTGCCAACAACATGGTCAATGAAGGCGTTCGCTTCGTTGTCGGCCACCTGTGCTCAAGCTCGACCCAGCCTGCCTCTGACATTTATGAGGACGAAGGCATCCTGATGGTGACGCCTGCGTCAACCAGCCCGGCTATCACCGAGCGCGGATACGAGCTGGTATTCCGCACGATCGGCCTGGACAGCATGCAAGGCCCTGTCGCCGGCAAGTACATTGCCAGCCAGAAACCTGAACGTGTTGCCGTTATCCACGACAAACAGCAGTACGGTGAAGGCATCGCAAGCGCTGTTAAATCAACGCTGGAAGACGACGGCATTGACGTTGTGATGTATGAAGGCATCACCGCCGGCCAGAAAGACTTTTCATCACTGGTCACCAAGCTCAAGAAAGAAAACGTTGATTTCGTCTACTACGGCGGCTATCACCCGGAACTGGGTCTGATCCTGCGCCAGGCTCAACAGGCTAAGCTGGACGCCAAGTTCATGGGCCCTGAGGGCGTTGGCAACAAGGACATCAACACCATCGCCGGCGACGCCGCTGAAGGCCTGCTGGTAACCCTGCCACCAAGCTTCGATGAGAAAGCCGAAAACAAGTCGCTGGTCGATGCCTTTGCTAAAAAAGGTGAAGACCCTTCAGGTCCATTCGTGCTGACTTCGTACACAGCTGTTCAATTGATTGCTGACGGTATCGAAAAGGCTGACTCAAAAGACCCGATCGACGTTGCCAAAGCTCTGCGCGCCAACACCTTCAAGACTCCGATTGGCGACGTCGCGTATGACAAAAACGGCGATCTGAAATCTTTTGAGTTTGTTGTGTACGAATGGCATTCAGATGGCAGCAAAACTCCGGTAAAATGAGCTCCGTTAATATTCGGTAATGGAAGCAAGGAAAGTTTCAGGGATATCGCCTGCGCTTTCTAACGACACCTTCCCCTCAAGAGGGGGAAGGTGTTTTTTTGGAACCCTGGGTTGGCTTTTCATGGACGTGAAGCGTTTGAGCTTTCTGCAGCAAGCAGCTTTACTTACCCATGATCGGACACCCGGGGTTTTTCATATTCGGAGTTCCCAACAATGCACGACGTACTGTACTTTCTCCAGCAGCTCATAAACGGGCTGACGGTAGGAAGCGCTTATGCCCTGATAGCCATTGGGTACACAATGGTTTACGGCATTATTGGCATGATCAATTTTGCCCACGGTGAGATTTACATGATTGGCGCCTATATATCGCTGATCGTCATCACCGGCCTGGCCACGCTAGGTTCCGCGTGGCTTCCACTGGTTCTTCTTGTGGCGCTGATCTGTGCCGTAATTGTCTCCAGCTCGATGGGCTGGGCAGTTGAGCGTGTTGCCTACCGCCCGGTTCGCGGTCAGCACCGACTGATCCCCCTGATCTCAGCGATCGGCATGTCGATCTTCCTGCAAAACTATGTTCATCTCGCCCAGGGCTCGCGCAACATCGGTTTCCCATCACTGATTCAAGGTGGCATCACTATGGGTGCTGAGGATGGCTTCCAGACATCCATTTCCTATATGCAGATCACCATATTTGTTGTCACCCTGGTCTGCATGACGGCCCTGTCGATGTTTATTTCAAAGTCACGGCTCGGCCGCGCCTGCCGTGCTGTGTCGCAGGACCTAAAGATGTCGAACCTGCTAGGCATCGATACCAACCGCATCATCGCCGCCACCTTTGTTATCGGTGCAGCCCTGGCCGCTGTCGCGGGCCTGCTACTGGGCATGTATTACGGTTCGATTGATCCGCTGTTTGGCTTTATAGCCGGTCTGAAAGCATTCACCGCGGCAGTACTCGGCGGTATAGGCAGTATACCGGGCGCGATGTTGGGTGGTTTGATCCTGGGCGTTGCCGAGGCTATGACCTCCGGCTACCTGAGTGGTGAATATAAAGATGTGGTTTCCTTTGGCCTACTGATCCTCATCCTCCTGTTCCGGCCTACCGGGCTCCTCGGCAAACCGGAAGTGGAGAAGATCTGATGGTTGCACAGAATATTAAACACGCATTGTTTTGCGCGGTCATCACGCTGATCATTTCTTACCCGATACTGGGGCTTGACCTGATTGCCGAAGGGATCCAGATCAAACTGTCCGGTGCCGATACCAGCACTTACATCGGTATCGCTGCGGCTGTTTTGATCGTCTTCCTGTTCCAGCTTTTCAGGCCGGCAATCACTGGCTCACTGAGCGCCATCGGTGCGGCCAACCCGCTCCGCGATCGCAAACCACTTCCACAGGACAAGCGTGTCAGGCTGGAACGTGCAGCACTGATTCTGATCGTTATCGGCGCGCTACTGTGGCCCTTCTTTGCGTCACGCGGATCTGTCGATCTGGCGACACTGGTACTGATTTACATCATGCTGGGCCTGGGCCTGAACGTGGTGGTCGGTCTGGCAGGCTTGCTGGATCTGGGCTACGTTGCGTTCTACGCTGTGGGCGCCTACACCTTTGCATTGCTGTCGCAGTACTACGACATTTCGTTCTGGGTCGCCCTGCCGCTTGGCGCGCTGCTCGCCGCCGCCTTCGGTTTTTTGCTCGGCTTTCCGGTGCTCCGTCTGCGAGGGGACTACCTTGCAATCGTCACTCTCGGCTTTGGTGAAATCATCCGTATCCTGCTGAACAACCTGACGTCGCTGACCGGCGGCCCCAATGGCGTGGGTGGCATTCCCGACCCCACCCTGTTCGGTATGGAGTTCGGCCGACGCATCAAAACTGAAGGCAACACCTCATTCCATGAAGTCTTCAACATCCCGTACAACAGTGATCACAAGGTCATTTTCCTCTACCTTATCGCGCTACTGCTGGCCGTCGTGACACTGGTTGTCATTCGCCGATTGGTACGGATGCCGGTAGGACGCTCCTGGGAAGCGCTTCGCGAAGATGAGATCGCAGCCCGTTCGCTCGGCATGAGCCGGACCGGCGTGAAGCTTTCCGCCTTCACCATCGGTGCATTCTTTGCCGGTTTTGCCGGCACCGTGTTTGCTTCCAAGCAGGGCTTTATCAGCCCCGAGTCGTTTGTCTTCCTGGAGTCGGCCATCATCCTGGCCATTGTCGTTCTGGGCGGCATGGGCTCACAGCTTGGTGTTATTCTGGCGGCTATCGCCGTGACTGTCCTGCCCGAACTGGCCCGGGAATTCTCTGAGTACCGCATGCTGATCTTTGGCGCCGCGATGGTGCTGATGATGATCTGGCGGCCCCAGGGACTGCTCCCCATGAGCCGGGTTCATATTCAATTGAAGCAGGAGTGACGGACAATGCTTGATGTACGCAATCTGTCGATGCGATTTGGCGGCCTGCTGGCAGTGGATGGCGTTTCGCTGGACGTAAAAGAGAAAGAGATCGTATCGATTATCGGCCCAAACGGCGCCGGCAAGACGACGGTATTCAACTGCCTGAGCGGCTTCTACCAGCCTTCAGGCGGCACCATTTCTTTTGAAGGAAAAGAGATCCAGGGCATTCCGGACTACAAGATCTCGCGCCTGGGTCTGGTGCGGACCTTCCAGCATGTGCGGCTGTTTAACAGCATGACCGTGGTCGAGAACCTGCTGGTGGCCCAACATCGGCACCTCAACACGAACCTGTTCGCGGGTCTGATCAAAACACCGGCTTACAGGAAGAAGGAAGAGAAATCCCTCGAGCGCGCAGCATACTGGCTCAAGCAGGTCGGCCTGCTCGACCTGGCCAACCGCGAGGCGGGTAATCTGGCCTACGGCCAGCAGCGACGCCTGGAGATCGCGCGCTGCATGGTCACCGAGCCCAGACTGCTGATGCTGGATGAGCCGGCTGCAGGCCTCAACCCGAACGAAACCCGTGAACTCAATCAGCTCATCATCAGGCTAAAAGAAGACTACTGTGTCTCCGTTGTCCTGATTGAGCACGACATGAGTCTGGTCATGGACATTTCAGACCGGATTAACGTTATCAATCAGGGGCGCCCTCTTGCCTCGGGTACACCGGACGAGATCCGTCAAAACGACGACGTGATCAAAGCCTACCTGGGGGAGGAGTAAGCACACTATGCTGACACTCGAAAATATTCATACGCATTACGGTAAAATTGAAGCACTCCACGGTGTCTCGGTGGAAATCAATGAGGGTGAAATTGTCTCGCTGATCGGCGCCAATGGCGCCGGCAAGACCACCCTGCTAATGACGGTTTGTGGCGACCCCCAGGCCAGTTCTGGCCGGGTCATCTTCCGTGGGGAGGATATTACCCACAAATCAACCTCAGAGATCATGCGCTCCGGTATCGCGATCGTGCCTGAAGGGCGCCGGGTCTTCTCGGGTTTGACTGTTGAAGAAAACCTCCATATGGGGGGCTTTTTCCAGGACAAGGACACTAATCGCAAAACCCAGGATTACGTCTTTGATCTGTTTCCGCGCCTGAAGGAACGCCGCAGTCAGCGGGCTGGCACAATGTCCGGTGGTGAACAACAGATGCTGGCGATCGGCCGGGCACTGATGACCAGGCCCAAGATGATCATTCTGGATGAGCCCTCACTCGGTCTTGCGCCGATCATCATCCGACAGATTTTCGACATTATCGGCAGCCTTCGCGATGAAGGCATGACCGTCTTTCTGGTGGAGCAAAACGCCAAACAGGCGCTTAAACTGGCCGATCGCGGGTATGTACTCGAAACCGGACGCATCCGGCTTCAGGATACCGGCGCTAATCTGCTGGCAAATGAAGATGTTCAGAAGGCCTATCTGGGCGGCTGAAACTGCCAATCCAGACATAAAAAAGCCGGGCAATTGCCCGGCTTTTTTATCAAAGGCTACCGCGTTTTACTTAACGCTTTTGATGGTGCCCTTATAGCCTTCAACGGTCACGTCGATGGTGCCGTAAACAAAGTAATCTTTCTTCTTTACAGTATAACGTGGTGCAACGATTACGTCGGCGCCAGAACCTTTAATCGCGTTATATGCCGCAGCTGCCTTAACCGGGGCAACCATGTCCAGCGCCGCCAGCGGTGATGAACCAGAATTCGCACCGTATGCAACGCCATCTGCATATTCAGTTTCGCCACCAACGGTGAAGAACAGAATTTTGGTAGCAGAAGAAGTGCCGGTGATCTTTTCGCCCACTTCAATGTCAGCGTTGATGTCAGTGCCCACAGTACCAGCAAGTGGAACCGGCGTAGAACTAACGTTGAGAGAGCTACAACCGGTCAGAGCGCCTGCCAGCAAAAGGCTGGATGCAATAAGAGCTTTTTTCACAACTACTTTCTCCATGTGTCATGTATTTGCCATCTTGGCGGGCGCGACTATATCGAACAGAAGTCCATATTACAAACAGTTCCATTAAATGATTTTTTAAATTCTTTTTGGAATAAATGACGTCACCGTGTTCATTTTTTTCTTCTACAATCAGTAAATTAAAAGCGCGTCATCGTCACCGAATAAAATTTTTCGTCTATACTCCGTAGAACGGTCATGCATTGCCATGAAGGTGACTCGACATGAGGGCCGTTAGTCATAGTGTTTTTACATCGATGAAAAACAGAACAAGGAGTTGGACTATGAAAAAATTGATCGCAGGAGCCATTCTGTTAGGTGCTTCAAGCATGGCATTTGCTCAGCCAGGCTGTGGCGTCGGCGCCATGATCTGGAAGGGCCAGTCAGGTGCAGCACCGCATATCCTTGCGGCAACCACCAACGGTACTTTTGGTAACCAGACATTTGGTATGACCACCGGTACCCTGGGCTGTGACACAAACGAAGCCGTCAAGTCCCTGGCCATGTACATGGATAGCAACATCGACAAGATTGCCCGTGACATGTCCCGTGGCGAAGGCGAAAACCTCGAAACTCTGGCTGTGCTGCTGGGTGTAGAGGCCTCTGATCGCGACGCGTTCCGTCAGACAATGCAGAACAACTTTGCAAGCGTATTCCCTTCATCAGAAACAACGTCAGATGAAGCGGTTACTGCAATTGTCGCAGTACTCGAGTCTCACGAAACACTGCGCAAGTACGTTTCGTAAATCAGTATTATCTCAGGGACTGAATACGCACCAGGGACGGTGCGCCAAAGGCTATTTGCTCCCCCGGACTGATTCAGAACCTCATGCAGCGATTTCTCAAATCGGGGCTAAGCCCCTGTCTGGCATTTGTATTCGTCACCAGCGCGACTGTTCCCGTTTATGCCGACGAGCCTCATCAGGCCGCCCCGGATACCGCCGCCCTAGCCCTGATGCCATCCTGGCTGACACTATTAAGCTATCGACCTGACCGACTATCACCGGGTTACACCTCACAGGCAGATGATCCTGAGTTCTTTCTCAGCCCAGACGGAAAAACATCGCCCCAGGCTGAACTTGAGGCAACACTGAAAGCCATACAGGCTCCCGGCGGCGGTGATGATCACGCCCGCTGCAGGTTCCCCGCCAGAGACCGCTGGCTACGAGAACAACTGGACCTGCCTCTCACACAGGTCAACTGCCCGACCTATGACGAGTGGCGCAGCACCCTCAATACCGAGACGGTCACACTGGTATTTGCCGCGTCGTACCTGAACAGCCCTTCCTCGATGTTCGGACATACTTTTTTAAGGCTCGATCCACCAAACCGTTCTGAAGAAGCGGATCTGTTGCTGGCCAGCACAATATCTTACGCCGCTGATGCTGCAGCCCATGACAGCGAATTGATGTTTGCGTACCGGGGCATTTTCGGCGGCTATCCCGGCATTACCACCGTCCAGCCCTACTACGAAAAAATCCGACTGTACTCAGACATCGAAAACCGGGACCTGTGGGAATATCAACTCAACCTGACGCCCGAAGAAACCAGCACATTGATGGCACACGCCTGGGAAATCAAAGATCACAATTTCGATTACTATTTCTTTGACGAAAACTGCGCTTACCGCCTGCTTGCCCTGATTGACGTCGCTCGCCCCGGCACCCATTTGCTGGATGAAGTGAACACCCACGCTATTCCTTCAGACACGGTGCGATGGGTGGTGGATCACGATCTGGTCGCGTCTGTTCGCTATCGCCCTTCATCAGCCACGGTGGTTCAGACTTACCTTGATCAGCTATCGTCAGAACAACGCGAGCATGCCGCTGCACTGGCCAGTGGCGACATATCGGTTGATGATCAACGCATCACCGACCTTGCCAACGATGAGCAGGCACAAGTGCTGGACGCCACCTATGAATACGTGCGCTACCAGACTCAGGCAGAAAAGTGGCCCCGTGAACGCTCTGCTTCATTATCTTACTCACTGCTAAAAGCACGAAGCGAACTGGGCCATGAAACACCCCTGCCCCAGCCACCTGAACCCGAAGTGCGGGATGATCAGGGACATGACACATTCCGAATCAGCGCGCTCGGCGGCCAGCAGGGTTCTCGCAACTTCGCTCAGCTCACATTGAGACCCGCCTACCATGATCTTCTGGATCCACCGGAAGGTTATCGCAGCGGCGCGCAACTCCAGTTCCTTCGACTGGATGCTCGCCTGTATACGGACAATGATGAACTCCAGGTCGAGCAATTGACGGCAGTGGAAATTCGCTCGCTGTCCATCCGTGATCAGTTCTTCTCGCCACTGTCGTGGCAGGTCGGATTTGGCGGACGGAGAGCAGAGATTGAGTCGGGCAAACGCATATTTACCCCCTATCTCGATGGAGGTGCAGGCGGAGGCTGGGCGATCACCGACCAAAGCCAGGTGTTCGCAATGGCCACAGCAGACGTTGAAATTGACAATGATCTGGACAAAGGGTTTGACGCAGCACCTGGCGCGGATTTTGGCGCTTTCTACCAGGGCCACACGCTGAGCGCCAAAGGAGGTCTGCGCACCAAGGCATGGCTGATCGGCGGCCAGCACAGGGAAGACAGCGTTTATGCTGACGCCAGCTGGCATATCCGTCGCGACCTCAGCCTGACAACCGGCTGGGAAAGACGCCACCAATTTGAAAGGTACGAAACCCGATGGCAGCTAGGACTGAACATTTATTTTTAATCATAGGCCGGGCAGGTATCACCTCAAGCGGAAGGATATTAACCAAAGCGCTCGTGATGGCATCGACTCTGCTACTTGGCGGTTGCTCCGGGTTGTTTTTCTTTCCCGATCAGACGGTCTACATTACTCCGGATCGCCTCAACCTGACCTTTGACGATGTCTACATTGACACCCCGGATGGCGAACGCCTCCATGGCTGGTGGCTACCCGCCAAAGCGGGAGACGAAGACCTGGAAGGGACCGTGTATTACCTCCACGGCAATGCCCAGAACATCAGCAGCCATTTGCTTAATGTCGCCTGGCTGCCGGAACGGGGCTACAACGTCTTCCTTTTGGATTACCGGGGATTTGGCCAGTCAACGGGCTCACCCGACATAGACGGCGCTCTCCACGACGTCGAAACCGGAATGCGGTGGCTCACCACTCACCACAAGGGCCCTTACGTTCTGCTCGGGCAAAGTCTTGGTGGCGGCCTCGGGATCATGCTCGCCAGCGAATGGACGCGCAGAGGCGAACAACCACCGCTCTCTGCGGTTATTATAGACAGCAGCTTCAGTGGCTTTCGTGCAATCGCCCGGGAAAAACTGGACTCTTTCTGGCTGACCTGGCCGTTTCAGGTTCCGCTGAGCTGGACGATCCCTGATGAGTTCGAAGGGATTGACCATATTCGAAACATCAGCCCAGTGCCGCTACTGATCGTTCACAGTACGCGGGATGGCATTATCCCTTTCCACAACGGTTTTGAACTTTACGATGCCGCGAGTGATCCCAAAGATTTCTTGCGCACCGATACTCCTCACGCCGCGACGTTTGTTATACCGGCCTACCGCGACAAGGCCATCGAGTTTCTGGACAAAGCACTCAGTCATCAGTAAATCGCAGACATAAAAAAACCGCGCCGGAATCAACCGCCGCGGTTTTTTCTATTCAGTGCCTGTATCAGGCGCCGAAATCGGTCGGCTGTTCGCCTTCCTTCACTTCCTTGATCGACAACTTCACACGACCACGGTTATCTACGTCGAGCACCTTAACCAGCACTTGCTGGCCTTCGCTCAGCTCGTCGGTCACATTCTCGATGCGACGCTCTGAGATCTGGGAAATATGAACCAGACCATCCTTGCCAGGCAGGATGTTCACGAAGGCACCGAAATCGACAATCCGCTCAACCTTACCCTGGTAAATTGCGCCAACTTCGATTTCCGCAGTGATTTCCATCACGCGCTTCTGAGCCGCCTGAGCTGCTTCCTGGTTGTCCGCGTAGATCTTGACGTTACCATCATCATCGAGATCGATGGAGGCGCCAGTATCGTCGCAAATACCACGAATAACCGAGCCGCCCTTACCGATGACGTCGCGGATCTTGTCCGGATGGATCTTCATGCTGGTGATGCTTGGCGCACGATCAGACAAAGTGGCACGTGGCGTAGAAATAACTTTCGCCATTTCGCCCAGGATGTGGATACGCGCAGCGTGAGCCTGCTCCAGTGCCTTTTCCATGATTTCTTCGGTGATGCCATTGATCTTGATATCCATCTGCAGCGCAGTGATACCTTCAGATGTGCCGGCAACCTTGAAATCCATGTCGCCCAGATGATCTTCATCACCCAGAATGTCAGTCAATACCGCGTAGTCTTCACCTTCTTTGACAAGACCCATGGCAATACCGGCAACAGCGGCCTTGATCGGCACACCGGCATCCATCAGCGCCAGACTGGAACCACAGACTGAAGCCATGGAGCTTGAGCCGTTGGATTCAGTGATCTCGGATACCGCACGAATGGTGTACGGGAATTCTTCAGCGGTCGGCATTACCGCTGCAACGCCACGCTTGGCCAGACGGCCGTGACCAATCTCACGACGACCCGGCGCGCCTACACGGCCGGTCTCACCCACACTGTATGGAGGGAAGTTGTAGTGGAACAGGAATGGATCTTTCCGCTCACCTTCAAGGGCATCGATAATCTGCATGTCCCGCGAGGTGCCCAGGGTGGTGGTCACGATGGCCTGAGTTTCACCACGGGTAAACAGCGCTGAGCCGTGAGTACTTGCCAGAACGCCAACTTCAATTTCGATCGGGCGAACGGTCTTGTTGTCACGACCATCGATACGCGGCTTGCCTTCAATGACCTGACGACGCACGGTCGCCTTTTCCAGCTTGCCGAAGTACTTTTTAACGTCGTCGGCAGAGGGCTGACCCTCTTCTTCACCGGCAAGCTTCTCGATCGCGTCGTTACGCACTTCGCCCAGACGCTTGTAACGCTCCATCTTGTCGCGGATACCGTAGGCTTCAATCACTGCGCCTTCAAAGCCGCTCTTCAGCGCTTCGGCAAGATCAGTGTTGACCGCTTCAGGTTCCCACTCCCAACGTGGCAGTCCCGCTTCAGCAGCCAGCTCTGCAATCGCATTAACAGCGCTCTGCAGGGCGTCGTGAGCAAACAGGACACCACCCAGCATCTGATCTTCAGTCAGGCCAGTCGCTTCGGACTCAACCATCAATACCGCATCAGATGTACCGGCAACCACCATGTCGAGCTTGGAGGTCTTGAGCTCTTCAAAAGTCGGGTTCAGGAAGTAACCTTTCTCTTCGGTGAAGCCAACGCGGGATGCACCCACTGGGCCATCAAACGGAACGCCTGACAGCGCCAACGCTGCGGAAGCAGCCAGCATGCCGGCAATATCAGGATCCTGGGTTTTGCTGGATGACATGACAGTACAGACGACCTGTACTTCGTTCATGAAACCATTGGGGAAGAGAGGGCGAATAGGACGGTCGATCAGACGCGACGTGAGCGTCTCTTTCTCGGAAGGGCGACCTTCACGCTTGAAGAAGCCACCGGGAATACGGCCTACCGCATAGGTCTTCTCGAAGTAGTTAACTGTCAGCGGGAAGAAAGGCTGACCGGGCTTGGCTTCTTTGGCTGCGACGACAGTACCCAGTACGGCGATGTCATCAATAGTCACCAGTACAGAACCGGTGGCCTGGCGTGCAATACGACCTGTTTCGATCGTGACAGTTTTGCCACCCAACTCAAATGATTTTTTTACCGGGTTCACGGTAACTCCTTATCTTTTCAGTCAATTTCGACGAAATACTGCCCATGCAGCATCCCGCGTGACGGTATTTTGAGTTACCAGAGCGGCAGTCAGGACTTGCCGGAATGAAAGCTAACAGGCTGTTGAAAAGCGAACGGATAACAGGAACCATTCGATTTTCAACAACCTGCTATTGTTCTGGCTTTCATCACCAACCGGACACGTCGACGACGACACTGGCAATGATTCAATACCGGTTTTCTGCCGGAAAACTATTATCCGGCCGCTGACATCATAGTCGAGACCAACGATAACAGTTAAACGATGATGGCAGTTCTACAGGATTATCCGGACATCTGCTATCCGGGAAATCCGACAGCAAAACAGGGGGCGAGAAGTTCTGTCGGAAGGGAAACCCTTCCGACAGAACCAACAAGGGGGAAGAAGATGCAATCAGCAGCACGGCTGCTTCAGGTCTCATCCGACCCGATGTTGGCTCAGAGAGCGTGTGATCAGATGATCAGCGACGCAGGCCAAGACGCTTGATCAGCTCAAGGTAGCGATCAGCATTTTTCTTTTTCAGGTAATCCAGCAACTTACGACGCTGGTTAACCATGCGGATCAGACCACGACGTGAGTGGTGATCCTGCTTGTTGACCTTGAAGTGATCCTGCAGCTTGTCGATATTGGCGCTCAACAGGGCAACCTGAACTTCAGGAGACCCGGTGTCGCCTTCAACTTGCTGAAAATCCTTAACAATCTGTGACTTCTCTGCGGCATTAAGAGCCATAACTCACCTCAATATTGCGATGCCATTCATACGGCCGGACCGCGCATCTCTACAGCCCGGCTAGGACAGAACCGGCATTCCGGCTCAGTCCTTCCTGACCAGTCGACGGGGTAATAGCTCGCCGTCTGGTACCTGCTCACCTAATCCGAGGAAGCGTTCACCGCCATATAGACGCACCCACCCGGATGGATGACCCGACATTTTAACGGGTTGTCCGTTTAATATCGACACAATCTGCTCGTCAGTCAGTACAATTTTCGGAAACTCCATTAATGCTGACTCGACAGGCACCAATAACGGATCGAGAGACTCACCATTCTCCCGCATAGCCTCCAGCTTTTCAGGCAGCAATGCCTGATCCAGCTCGAATCCGGCAGCCTTGGTGCGCCGCAACGCGGTCACATAAGCCCCACAGCCCAGCGCCTCACCAATATCCTCAATCAACGAACGGATATAGGTACCCTTACTGCAGGTCACCTCGATATCGAAACTGTCGCCGGAAAAGTCCAGCAGATCCAGCTGGTAAATGCTGACCGGACGCGCAGGGCGCTCGACTTCAATACCCTCACGAGCGTATTCGTAAAGCGGTCGACCTTTGTGCTTCAGCGCCGAATACATGGATGGCACTTGAGAAATGTCGCCCCGGAACCGGGTCAACACATCTTCGATCATCGCTTCGGAAAGCCCCTCCGGAAGCGGACGTTCCTTGACCACAGCACCTTCAGCGTCGCCAGTATCCGTGACAACGCCCAGCCGCCCCGTCGCGACATAAGACTTGTCGCTCTCCAGCATCAGTTGCGAGAACTTGGTCGCCTCACCGAAACATAACGGCAACACGCCAGTCGCCAGAGGATCCAGGCTACCGGTATGCCCCGCCTTTGCGGCACCATAAAGCCGCTTAACTTGCTGTAGCACACCGTTAGAGCTCACACCGATTGGCTTGTCTATAACGAGGATGCCGTTAACATTACGACCGCGACGCCGACGACTCAACTATCTTCCCCCTCGCTATCCTCTGCGCGCACTGCCGGTTGCGTACCCATTGCACGATTAATAAGTGCATCCATACGACGGCTGGTTCCGACCAGAGTATCGAAATGAAAACGCAGCTGAGGCACAACACGCAGTTTCATAGCCTTACCCAGCTGCGTGCGCAGAAAACCTGCCGCGTTGCGCAAAACCTTGAGCGAATCGCGGACGCTTTCGGATTCTTCGGTCAGTTCTTCTGTGGTCAAAAGTGAGACGTATACGTCTGCATAACCCAGGTCACGGCTAACCTTGACCGCATTGACCGTCACCATACCGAGCCGGGGATCCTTGATATCGCGCTGAACCATTTGCGCCAGCTCTCGCTGGATCTGGTCCGCAACCCGATCAATACGACTGAATTCCTTTGGCATTAGTTCCGCCCTGTAAATAAGTAAGCAGCCCTTAACGGGCCGCAGACAATCTGTGTTCTCTGAATGCACAGCGCCCCGAAGTTCGGGGCGCTGTCCGGATTACATGTCAAAGCCTTGCGCGAGCCTTCAGCTTTCCAGCTTACGCTCTACCCGGACCCGATCAAACACCTCGATCTGGTCACCCACTTTCACATCATACCCCTTAACACCGATACCGCATTCGATGCCCTTCTTCACTTCCTGGACGTCGTCCTTGAAGCGGCGAAGCGATTCAAGCTCACCTTCAAAGATCACGACATTGTCGCGCAGAACCCGGATCGGCTTGTTACGGTATACCGTGCCTTCGGTAACCATACAGCCAGCCACCTGGCCAAACTTAGGCGAACGGAAAGTATCACGCACATCGGCGATACCGATGATGTCTTCGCGGAACTCCGGTGCCAACATCCCGGTAAGAGCAGAACGCACGTCATCAATCATGTTGTAGATGATGCTGTAGTAACGAAGGTCCAGACCTTCCTGCTCAACAAGTCGCTTAGCTGCGGTATCGGCTCGTACGTTGAAGCCGAAGATCACTGAACTGGTCGCCATCGCAAGGCTGACGTCAGTTTCAGCAATCCCACCTACACCGGAAGACACGATCTTGACCTGCACTTCTTCGTTACCCATATCGAGCAACGCTTTGGTGATAGCCTCAAGCGAACCGCGGACATCGGTCTTGAGCACGACGTTAAGAGTTTTAACTTCGTCCTTGCCCATGTTTTCGAACAGATTCTCAAGCTTCGCCGCCTGCTGGCGCTGCAAGCGCTGCTCGCGCTCACGAACCTGACGGAATTCCGCAAGCTCTTTGGCCTTGCGCTCGTCAGCGACTACGAAGAACTCGTCGCCCGCATCAGGGGTGCCATTCAGGCCCAGTATTTCCACCGGTATAGAAGGACCGGCGACTTTCACCTGCACACCTGCCTCATCGGACATGGCACGAACCTTACCGAAGAAGCCACCGGCGACAACCATATCGCCCTGCTTCAGGGTACCGTTCTGAACCAGCACGGTCGCCACCGAGCCGCGGCCTTTTTCAAGGCTTGATTCAACCACAACACCCGCGCCAGACGCTGACGGCACAGCGGTCAGCTCCAGAACTTCAGACTGCAACAGCACGGCTTCCAGCAGATTATCAATACCGTCACCGGTATGCGCCGAAACCGGCACGAACTGGACGTCACCGCCCCAGTCTTCCGGAATAACCTCAAGTGCAGAAAGCTCATTCTTGATCCGGTCCGGATCAGCACCTTCCTTGTCCATCTTGTTAATGGCAACAATCAACGGAACACCAGCTGCCCGCGCATGATTCACCGCTTCCTTGGTTTGCGGCATCACGCCATCGTCAGCCGCGACTACCAGGATAACGATATCAGTGCACTGAGCACCTCGCGCCCGCATGGAAGTAAAGGCCGCGTGACCCGGCGTATCCAGGAAAGTAATCATGCCGTGACCGGTTTCAACGTGATAAGCACCGATGTGCTGGGTAATACCACCTGACTCGCCAGCAGCGACCTTCGCGCGACGAATGTGGTCCAGCAGGGAAGTCTTGCCATGGTCAACATGACCCATAACACTGATGACAGGCGCACGTGTAACGGTTTCACCTTCGAATGTCAGGGTACTGAGAACAGACTCCTCAAAAGCGTTATCGCTGGTAGTCGTCGCCTTGTGCCCCATATCTTCGGTAATCAGAACAGCTGTTTCCTGATCCAACGCCTGATTAATGGTGGCCATAACCCCCATATTCATCAGTGTCTTGATGACGTCAGCGGCTTTCACCGACATACGCTGGGCCAGATCACCCACTGTAATGGTTTCCGGAATTTCTACTTCACGCACCATAGGTTTGGTCGGTTTTTCGAAACCGTGCCTCTTCTGTTTGGGTTTCTTTTTGGCCCGAAGCGGCTTGCGCAGCGTTGTTTCTTCCTCATCTTCGGAAAGAGCTGCAACGACCGGTTCAACCGGACGGTTTCTCGGACCACGATGACCCGCCGATTTCTTCTTCGGCTTGCCATCTTCAGCGTCATCTGTGCGCTCGCGTGTTTTTTCTTTCTTCTTTTTGCTCGCTTTGCGATCTTTACCGCCGTCAGCGTCATCAGCAGAGTTGCTGATTTCCGACGCATCTGCGATGGCGTTCAGATCGACTTCTGGTTCAGGCTCGGGCTCAGGCTCAGGTTTCTTAGCTGCAGGCTCCTCCGCCTTCGCCGGCGCATCCTCAGCAACAGACGCTTCCGTCTCTGCAGGCTTTGGTGCTTCTGCCGCAGCCTCTACGGGCGCCGGCGCTTCAACCGCCGCATCATTCGCTACCGCTTCTTCAGCAACTGACTCATCTTCAGGTTGCTGCGATTCCGCACGCTTGATGTAGGTGCGCTTCTTGCGCACTTCAACGTTTACAGTTTTGGCACGCCCTGCACCGCTGCCGGCCTTCAATGTTGTCGTCGTTTTACGCTTCAACGTAATTTTGCGTGGCTCGTCGTCTGATTCACCGTGATTCTTGCGCAGATACGCCAGCAATTGCTGCTTCTCATCACTGGAAACTGAATCAGATTCTGAACGGGCACTCAGGCCAGCCTCTACGATCTGGCGCAACAAGCGATCCACGGGAGCGCCTACATCATCGGCCAGCTGTTTTACAGTTACTTCAGCCATACTGGTCCTCCTCCCCGATTATTCCTGGTCCTGGAACCAAGGCGCGCGCGCGGTCATGATTAACTGTCCCGCCCGAGCTTCTTCCATACCGTCAATATCCATCAGATCATCAACAGACTGCTCTGCCAGATCATCCATGGTACGAATACCCATACCTGCGAGCTTGAATGCCAATCCGCGCTCCATACCTTCCATATCAAGAAGGTCCTGAGCAGGCTCATTGCCTTCCAGCGCTTCTTCGCTCGCCAATGCCTGATTCAACAGACGATCCTTGGCACGACGTCGCAACTCGGTCACGGTCTCTTCATCAAAACCGTCAATCGCCAACATCTCATCCATCGGCACATAGGCCACCTCTTCGAGCGAGGTAAACCCTTCTTCTATCAAGAAGCCGGCCAGCTCTTCATCAACATCGAGATTCTCGGTGAAGTGCGTCAACAGACGATTAAGTTCCTGCTCCTGACGCTCGCCCGCTTCCTCTTCGGTCATGACATTCAGTGTCCAGCCGGTCAACTCACTCGCAAGCCGAACGTTCTGCCCATTACGACCAATGGCCTGAGCCAGGTTATCTTCACCTACAGCCACATCCATCGTGTGACGATCTTCGTCCATCACAATGGAGGCCACTTCGGCCGGCGCCATCGCATTGATGACGAGTTGGGCCGGGTTATCATCCCACAGCACGATATCGACGCGTTCACCGCCAAGTTCGTTGGACACAGCCTGAACGCGCGAGCCGCGCATACCAACACAGGCGCCAACGGGATCGATCCGGCGATCATTGGTCTTCACGGCAATTTTAGCGCGAGACCCCGGGTCACGTGCTGCGCCACGAATTTCGATCAACTCTTCAGCGATCTCAGGTACTTCGATGCGGAACAGCTCAACCAGCATTGCCGGATTTGAACGACTCAGGATCAATTGCGGGCCACGGTGATCCGTGCGAATTTCCAGCAACAGGGCGCGCACCCGATCACCCATCCGGAAGGTTTCCCGAGGGATCAGTTGATCGCGAGGCAACAACGCTTCGGCATTAGCACCCAAGTCGACAATGACGTTGTCGCGGGTCACTTTCTTGACCGTACCGGAAACCAGCTCGCTTACGCGATCGCGGTAACTGTCGACAATCTTCATGCGCTCGGCTTCGCGAACCTTCTGGAAGATGATCTGCTTGGCTGCTTGCGCCCCGATACGACCGAAAGCGACGGATTCAACTTTCTCTTCGTGGGTGTCGCCGGGATTCAGGGCGGTGTCAATCTCTTCCGCTTCCTGGAAAGTCAGCTCGGTGCCCAGTGCAGGCACTGCATCGTTATCAACAACAAGCCAGCGACGGAAGGTTTCATATTCACCGGTTTTGCGATCGATCTCGACGCGGATATCCGCCTCTTCATCGTCATAACGTTTTTTGGCAGCAGTCGCCAAGGCAAGTTCGATGGCATCGAAAATAACCTCTTTATCAACACCCTTCTCGTTAGAGACGGCCTCAACTACCAGCAAGATCTCTTTACTCATCAGATTGCCCTGCCCTTAATCCTGTAGACTTGCAGTCGAACGATTTATTCAAAAACCGGAACCACGTTGGCTTTATCAATACTGTCAATCGGAAGCAAAAACTCGTGATCATCAACAACCACAACGATATCGCTACCTTCAATTCCTTTTAATACGCCTTCAAATTTACGCCGCCCTTCAAAGGCCATGCGCAATCGGATCCTGACCCGGTGCCCGGCATAAGCTTCAAATTGCTCAAGCCTGAACAGCGGACGATCCATTCCCGGAGATGACACCTCAAGCGTGTATTCTGTCTGAATGGGATCTTCCACGTCGAGCACACCACTGACCTGGCGACTGACCGTCTCACAATCATCCACCCCGATACCTTTTTCGGCGTCATCAATGAACACCCTCAGGATGGATTGATGCCCCTGGGACCGAAACTCAATACCCCAGCAGTCGTACCCCAGCCCTTCAATCACTGGCACCAGGATGCTTTCAAGTTGCTGTACTTTGGCTGACAAAGCGGCGCTCGCCCCCGTTAGATTACGTTTCACACAAACAAAAAAAGGGCCTGTTATTCAGCCCTTTTTCGTGAAATCAGGCCTCTGACGCCAGGCCCTTTAACCAGAAAATCTTGCAACTGCAAAACCTTCCGAAGTCGTTACGTGCCAGAACACCCGATGCGCGCATCACATATTCTGCCGACAGACACCTGGCCCGTCTGAGTGCCTCAAGGCCAAGCCGGGAGACACTGCAATAATCGCCGGAGTATAAGTATGCCGGCGAGACTGGTCAAGGACTGACCAAAAAAAACGGCTTGGTATTCCAAGCCGTTTTAATAATGGTGCCGAAGGCCGGACTCGAACCGGCACGGCTTACGCCACTACCCCCTCAAGATAGCGTGTCTACCAGTTCCACCACTTCGGCAACAACCTCACTCAAGCTCGGGGAGAGCTGAATCATCCCCGGCCTCAGATTTATCTTGCGCTGCATCACTTTCTGACGCAGCAGGCGTCGTGTTATCTGACGCCGAACCTTTATTCACCTGCACTTGCTGGACCTCAGGAATACCTGCGTTACCAGCAACTTCCGCATGCTGTTTTGCAAAAACGGCAAGCGTGAAACTTGTTACGAAAAAAAGCAGAGCCAGGAAAGTGGTGAAACGCGTCAGAAAGCTACCGCTACCCTGACTACCAAACACAGTCTGGGACGCACCGCCACCAAATGCGGCGCCAGCGTCAGCACCTTTCCCCTGCTGAATCAGAACGAGACCCACCAGCGCCACGGCTATCACGACGTGAGCAACGACTACCAGTGTTTCTATCCAACCCATAATAAACTCTCTTAAACTGCCTTGCAGATGGCAAGAAAATCGGGCGCACTTAACGATGCACCACCAATCAGACCGCCATCAACATCTGGCTGAGCAAATAATTCGATTGCGTTATCCGGCTTCACGCTACCGCCATACAATAGCGATATCTCATTGGCCGGCGCACTCATCGAACCCAGAACTTCACGCATTGACGCGTGGACTGCCTGAGCATCTTCGGCCGTCGCTGTTTTGCCAGTACCTATTGCCCATACTGGCTCGTACGCCACAACAACCCGTTCCCAATCCGACCCGGACACGCCTTTAAGCGCTTCCTTCAACTGTGCTCCTACCACTTCTTCGGCGAGCCCAGCCTCTCTTTGCGTAAGCGTTTCGCCAACGCAAAGTATCAAATTCACACCTGCCTCAAGCGCCCGCGTCACCTTTTCGGCAACCAACGCATCGGACTCATCGAACAATTCACGACGTTCGGAATGACCGATCAGCGCATAGCTGCAACCACAGTCAACAGCCATTTCTGCTGAGAGCTCGCCAGTATAAGCACCACTGACCCACCGGGATATATTCTGCACTCCCAGCGATATGTCAGAACCGCCAATTCTCTGCTGCACACCTGACACAAACAATGCGGGAGGAATAATAACAATCTCCGCGCCATTATCAAGCTTTGCCAGACCTTCTCGAATATCGCTAACCAACGAATTTACAAGGTCATTCGACCCGTTCATCTTCCAGTTAGCAGCTACAATCTTACGGCGCATGACGAACCCTCAATTCAAGGGAGGGCGAACTATACAGCAGTCCGCAAAGTGACACAAGCAAGTGCATACCTGAAAACATCCTTATAGCGGTTGCGAATTCCGGACAACTGACACCAGCTCGTCAGCCCATTTTTTCATCTCTGCTTCATCCTGCCCTTCCGTCATCACGCGAATCAACGGCTCGGTACCCGAAGCTCTCAAAAGCACCCGCCCGGTGCCGCCCATCGCCTTTTCCGCTCGCTCAATGGCACTCACAATGTCAGGCCTGCCATGGGGATCAAACCGCTCATCAACCCGAACATTAATCAGCACTTGCGGCAGCCGGGACATTTCACAACGCAGTTCATACAAGGTTTTGCCCGAACGCCAGACTGCCAGCATGACCTGAAGCGCTGAAACGATACCATCACCGGTAGAGGTACAATCCCGAACGACCAGGTGTCCCGATCCTTCGCCACCCAACAACCAGCCATTCGCAACCAGCTTCTCCATCACATAGCGATCGCCAACATTGGCCCGCTCGAAAGGAATCTTTTTCTCTTGTAGCGCCAGCTCAACACCCAGATTTGTCATCAGCGTACCCACTACGCCACCTTTGAGCTGACCATCGGCCTGGCGCTGCGCTGCTATGATAAACAGCAGCTCGTCACCATCAACGATTGAACCGTCCCGATCCACCATCAGCACTCGGTCACCGTCGCCATCAAAAGCGATACCGAGATCGGCACCTGACTCTCTGACCTTTTGCCTGAGCGCATCCAAGTGAGTAGACCCGACATTCAGGTTGATGTTCAGGCCGTCCGGATCATTGCCGATCACGTCGATTTCCGCTCCCAGCTCACGAAATACCCGTGGGGCGACGTGATAGGTTGCACCGTGCGCGCAGTCGAGCACGATTCGCATGCCATCGAGCGTAAAATCGTTAGGCACTGTGCTTTTACAGAATTCAATATAACGCCCAGGCGCATCGTCAATGCGCGCCGCCTTACCCAGATCTGCCGCTTCGCAGACCTGAATATCACGTTCAAGCCAGGCCTCTATTTCCCGCTCAACCGAGTCACTGAGCTTTGTGCCCTCTGCAGAAAAAAACTTGATACCGTTATCATGGTGCGGATTATGTGACGCACTGATAACGATACCTGCGGACGCTCTGAACGTGCGAGTCAAATAGGCAATCGCCGGGGTCGGCATGGGCCCCAACAGGCGCACATCAACGCCGGCGGCAGACAACCCAGCCTCGAGCGCTGACTCAAACATGTAACCGGACAAACGCGTGTCTTTGCCGATCAGCACTCGATTACGCTGACCATGCTTTTTGAACACCTGGCCTGCAGCCCAACCCAGCTTCAACATAAAATCAGGCGTTATCGGAGACTGCCCGACACGGCCGCGGATACCGTCTGTTCCAAAGTATTTTCTTTCGCTCATTGCGAGACTTCCTCCAACGCGGCGACGACCTTCAAGGCATCCACCGTCTCCCTGACATCATGTACCCGAATAATACTTGCGCCGCTCAGGGCTGCGATAGTCGATGCAGCCAAACCCGCCGGCAAACGCTCGCCAACAGCCCGACCGGTGATCTCGCCAAGCATTGTTTTGCGCGACATCCCGACCAGCAACGGGTACCCCACCGCACGCAGTTGGTTCAGCGAAGCCAGCAACTGAAGATTGTGCGTCACCGTTTTTCCGAAACCAAATCCCGGATCCAGAATAATCCGGTCGACAGCAATGCCCGCACCCTTCGCGTCCGCAACCCGGCCCAACAAATAGGCAGTCACCTCAGCGGCGACATTGTCATAGCAAGGCGCCTGCTGCATGTTATCCGGCCGACCCTGCATATGCATCAAACAAACCGGCAACGACGATGCGGCGGCAGCCTGCAGCGCACCGGGCCGCTCCAGCGACCTCACATCGTTGATAAGACCGGCTCCAAGCGCAGCGGTTTCACCGATAACTTCAGGCGTGCTGGTATCAACAGACACCACAACATCCAGCCGCTGGCAGATGGCCTCCACTACGGGACAAACCCGATCGAGCTCTTCCTGCACTGTCACCGCTGCCGCACCAGGGCGAGTGGACTCACCGCCCACGTCGATAAAAACTGCGCCCTCACGCATCATCTTTTCCGCATGCGCCACCGCACTGTCCAAGGCGTCATAACGGCCACCGTCCGAAAAAGAATCCGGCGTCACATTCAGAATACCCATCACACAGGGCTTTGAAAGATCAACCCACTGGCCAGCAAAGTTCATCTGTGGCATCTCGCTTCTGCATGCTTGATCATTGCATCTCATATCAAAACAAAAACGCCGTCCCGCGGGACGGCGCCTTTCAAGACCTGTTCAGATCTTGCTTATCAGCACTTTGCTTTAATGCTCTCCGGCAGGACCACCAACACCCTCACTCGGGCGACGACCATCGTCCTTTTCACCTGACTCAGGCCCGACAGCAGATGTGCCGTCATCGTTGGTTCCACCATCGGCCCCCGGGCCATTCCAACCCTGGGGTGGCCGCGGCGTCTTGCCACTCATGATGTCGTCAATCTGATGGCGATCGATCGTTTCATAACGCATCAGCGCATCGGTCATCACCTCAAGCTTATCGCGGTTTTCGATAAGCATCTTGCGAGCCGTTTCATAACAGTCGTCAATAATCGTCCGCACTTCCTCGTCGATACGCTGGGCTGTTTCAGGCGAGTAAATCGTCTGACTCTGCCCGGCCGTGCGACCGAGGAACGGCTCTTCACTGTCGGTATCATACTGCAGCGGGCCCAGCTTTTCGGACAAGCCCCAACGGGTAACCATGTTGCGAGCCAACTCGGTTGCGCGTTTGATGTCATTTGACGCACCCGTCGTGACGCCGTCGAACCCAAGGGTCAGCTCTTCAGCGATACGCCCACCGAACAGACTGCAGATCTGACTGATCAGATACCGCTTACTGTGGCTGTAACGATCTTCCTCGGGCAGAAACATCGTAACGCCCAACGCCCGGCCACGGGGAATAATACTGACTTTATAGACCGGATCATGCTCTGGCGACAGACGCCCGACGATCGCGTGTCCGGATTCGTGATAGGCCGTGTTGAGCTTCTCTTTTTCATTCATCACCATGGACTTGCGCTCAGCGCCCATCATGATTTTGTCTTTTGCCAGCTCAAGCTCTTCCATCGAGACCAGGCGCTGGTTCCGGCGCGCGGCAAACAGCGCCGCTTCGTTGATAAGGTTCGCCAAGTCAGCACCCGAAAAGCCAGGCGTACCACGCGCAATTACCTTGGGCTCAATGCCATCAGCCAGGGGCACTTTCTTCATATGTACTTTGAGGATCTGTTCACGCCCGATAATGTCAGGCAGGCTCACCACTACCTGGCGATCAAACCGTCCGGGACGCAGCAGCGCAGGATCCAGAACATCTGGCCTGTTGGTTGCGGCAATCACGATAACGCCTTCGTTACCCTCAAAACCGTCCATTTCAACCAGCAACTGGTTCAGTGTCTGCTCACGCTCGTCGTGACCGCCGCCCATGCCAGCACCACGGTGACGACCAACAGCATCGATCTCGTCGATGAAAATAATACAGGGGCTTTGTTTCTTGGCCTGCTCGAACATATCCCGGACACGGGACGCGCCCACACCCACAAACATTTCAACGAAGTCAGAACCGGAAATCGAGAAGAAAGGCACCTTGGCCTCACCCGCAATGGCTTTGGCCAGCAGTGTTTTACCGGTACCCGGAGGCCCTACCATCAGGACACCTTTCGGAATACGGCCGCCCAGACGCTGGAATTTGCTCGGGTCGCGGAGGAAATCAACGATTTCCTTCACATCCTCTTTCGCCTCATCCACACCGGCAACATCAGAGAAGGTGGTCTTGATCTGATCTTCACTCATCAAGCGGGCTTTGCTCTTGCCGAATGACATCGGCCCTTTGCCGCCGCCACCGCCTTGCATCTGTCGCATGAAAAATACAAACAGCGCGATGATGATCAGGATCGGGAAGGACGCAACCAGCAACTGAGTCCAAATACTTTGGCGATCCGGCTCCTTACCAACAACCACAACGTTATTGGCAAGCAGATCATCCATTAATTTGGTGTCAGGCACCTGAGGACGTACTGTATCGAAGCGCGTGCTGTCGCCTCGTATACCGTGGATATCAAGGCCGTCAATTGTGACCTGCTTGACCTGTCCCTGTTGCACCATTTGTACAAACTGGGAGTAATTGACCTGCTGCCCACTCGTTGTGGGAGAAAAGTTCTGAAAAACCATCAGCAGTACGGCTGCAATAATCAGCCAGAGAACCAGATTTTTAGCCATATCGTTCAAGGATCGCCACCTGTGAATGTAAGGGCTACATGCCGTGCAACCCCGCAGACGGCACCGGCAAATAACCGAAACCGCCTTTTCTACAACCTTACATCAATTGTACGCCCTTTCACTAGCAACGGCTCAGTTCAAGACGACTGCTGTTTGCGAACAATTGTATCTTGCTGCACCCGAAGGCCCTTGCCCCCGCCTGGGTATCAGACCGCCTTGAACCCGCGGCAAACCTGATACACCTCCCTGGATCGCGAGCGTGAAGCACCGGGCTTACGACTCACAACGGAACTGAAACTCCCTCTCATATCCTGCAGAAGGCTATCAAAGCCCTCGCCCTGAAACACCTTGGCAACGAATACGCCCTGCGGTTTCAGCACCTGTTTGGCCATATCCAGCGCCAACTCAACCAGATCCATCGACTTGGGAATATCAACTGCAGGCATACCACTCATGTTGGGGGCCATATCTGAAATTACAACGTCAGCACGCTGATCGCCCAACATTTCCAGCAAGGCGTCGAGCACAGACTGCTCAGTAAAATCCCCCTGCAGGAAGTCCACTCCGGCAATCGAGTCCATATCCAATATATCACTCGCGACCACGCGCCCCTTGTGGCCTATGCGCTGCGCCGCAACCTGGGACCAACCGCCAGGCGCCGCACCAAGATCGACAACAAGCTGTCCCGGGCGGAAAAAGCGATCTTTATCATCAAGCTCAATGAGCTTGTAGCTTGCCCTGGAGCGATAGCCATCAATTTGCGAGCGCTTGACATATTCGTCGTCAAAGTGCTCTTTCAGCCAGCTTTTGCTGGTCCTGGAACGTGCCAAGGAAACCTCCAAAACAATAAAAAACAGGCGGTATCAGTCAGACCCCGCAGAACATAAGTAGTGCCGGCAATTCACGCACCCGACGCGCACTGATACAATCCCGTCAGTATACGAGATCGGCACTGATCGTGCCGCTCGAGATTTTAATCGCATTCATTAAGAGACTGTATTATGAGCCTGTCGCCGGAACAGCGTCGTGAGTACCGCGCTATCGCCCATCACCTCAAACCGGTTGTCATGATCGGCGACAAAGGCCTGAGCGAAAACCTCCAGAAAGAACTGGACCGCGCCTTGAACGATCATGAGCTGATCAAAATCAAGGTCGCCAGCCCGGACCGCGAAGAGCGCCGGGAAGCCATTGAAGCGCTGTGCCAGGAAGCCGGCGCCGAACTGGTCCAGATTATCGGCAAAATCGCGATCATCCTGCGGCGGGCCAAAAAACCGAATCCGAAACTGTCCAATCTTCAACGATTCAAGGACTGATCACCCCTGAAGCAAAAAGCCGGCGAATCCCGCCGGCTTTTTGCTTTAACAGGCACCGCACAATCAAGGCGATGCCAGCCTTTGAGCTATCGGTTACTAGATATGCTCAACCGTTTCAATCTCGTATTCGACCGTACCGGACGGAACACGCACCGCAACGACGTCACCTTCACTTTTACCGATCAGTGCGCGGGCAATCGGAGATGACACAGACAGCTTACCTGCCTTGATATCCGCCTCGTCTTCACCACAAATCTTGTAGGTGACGGTTTCATCCGTATCCACATTCGTGAGCGTCACTGTCACCCCGAAAATAACCTTGCCGGTATTATCGATTTTGGTGACATCAATGATCTGTGAGCCGGCCAGCTTGGATTCGATCTCCTGGATCCTTCCCTCAATGAAGCTTTGCTGCTCCCGCGCTGCATGATATTCCGCATTTTCTTTCAGATCACCGTGCTCACGTGCCTCGGCAATCGCCGCAATTACCCGCGGACGATCTTCAGACTTTAGCTTCTGCAACTCTTCCCGCAGGCTTTGCTCGCCGTGAACGGTCATTGGAACGCGATTATTCATAAGATTTAAATTCCTGCATGCAGGTCCTGGAGGCGACGTACCGTGCGCTCCGGACCGAATTTTATAGCGCGACAGAAGGCTTCACCGCCCGCAAGCGTAGTGGTGTAGGTCACCTTGTGGCGCAATGCTGACTGGCGAATCTGCGCAGAATCTGAAATCGCCTTGCGACCCTCAGTCGTGTTGATAATCAACTGTGTCTGACCATTCTTGATGGCATCGACAATATGCGGGCGGCCTTCGCGGACCTTGTTGACACGCTCGACCTCAATACCCGCAGCCCGCAGATGTTCAGCTGTGCCCGTAGTGGCAACCAGTTTGAAGCCTGCATCAATCAGATCCCGGGCCACCTTCAGCGCGCCCGGCTTATCGACATCACGCACCGATATAAACGCGGTGCCCTGCTCAGGCAAACGTTCGCCGGCAGCCAGTGCGGCCTTGGCAAAGGCCTCATCAAAGCTGTCGCCAAGCCCCATCACTTCGCCGGTCGACTTCATTTCGGGACCGAGAATCGGATCAACCGAAGGGAACTTGGCGAACGGAAAAACGGACTCCTTCACAGCATAATACTTCGGCACGATCTCGGTGGTGAAGCCCTGAGCTTTCAGTGACTGACCCGCCATGCAACGCGCCGCAATCTTGGCAAGCGAGGCGCCAATAGCCTTGGAGACAAAGGGCACGGTCCGCGAAGCCCGAGGGTTAACCTCAATGACATAGACCGTGTCGTCCTGCCACGCTAACTGGACGTTCATCAGGCCAACAACTTCCAACTCCAGCGCCATCTGCTTGACCACGTTGCGCATTTCGTCCTGCACCGCAGCCGGAAGCGTGTAGGGCGGCAACGAGCAGGCAGAGTCGCCTGAGTGCACACCGGCCTGTTCGATATGCTGCATGATGCCGCCAATCACAACATCTTCACCATCACACACCGCATCAATATCCACTTCAATAGCGGCATTCAGGAAGTGATCAAGCAACACCGGGCTATCATTGGACACCAGAACCGCGTTGCGCATGTAACGCACCAGCTCGTCCTCGTCGTAGACGATTTCCATCGCCCGACCACCAAGGACATAAGACGGACGCACCACCAGCGGATAACCAATTTCACGCGCCGCCACAATACCATCTTCATGGCTACGTACGGTCGCATTCTGGGGCTGACGCAGATCCAGGCGTGTAATCATTTGCTGGAACCGCTCACGATCCTCCGCACGGTCAATTGCATCAGGGCTGGTGCCGATAATGGGAACACCCGCAGCCTCAAGACCGCGAGCCAGCTTCAACGGAGTCTGGCCGCCGTACTGAACAATCACGCCCTTTGGCTTTTCGACATTGATAATTTCAAGCACATCTTCAAGCGTTACCGGCTCGAAATACAACCGATCCGAGGTGTCGTAATCCGTTGAAACCGTCTCGGGATTACAATTGATCATGATGGTTTCATAGCCATCTTCACGCATCGCCAAAGCCGCGTGAACACAGCAGTAATCGAACTCAATACCCTGACCAATCCGGTTTGGACCGCCACCGATGACGATGATTTTTTCACGATCCGTCGGCTGAGCTTCGCACTCTTCCTCGTAGGAGGAATACATATACGCCGTGGAGGACGCAAACTCTGCCGCGCAGGTGTCCACCCGCTTATAGACAGGACGCACGCCCAGTTCCTGCCGATGCTTGCGCAGACTGGCTTCAGAAATACCCAGCAACTTCGCCAGACGTGCATCCGAGAAGCCTTTACGCTTCAGACGGAACAGGAAGTCACGGTCGATTTCTGCCTTGCCTGCCGTTTTCAGCTCTGCCTCTTCGCGAATCAAATCTTCGATCTGCACCAGATACCAGCGATCGACATGGGTATTGCGGAAGACTTCGTCAACCGTCATCCCGGCACGGAACGCATCACCGATGTACCAGATGCGATTGGCACCGGGTACATTCAACTCCTGAATCAGGGTTTCCCGGCCATCCGAAGTGGTCACATCAACCATTTCATCAAAGCCGTCGGAACCGACCTCAAGCCCCCTCAACGCCTTCTGCATCGATTCCTGGAACGTGCGGCCGATCGCCATCACCTCACCGACAGATTTCATCTGCGTTGTCAGCCGGGCATCCGCCTGCGGGAATTTTTCGAAGGTGAAACGGGGGATTTTGGTGACAACGTAATCGATACTCGGCTCGAAGGAGGCCGGAGTGACGCCGCCGGTAATATCGTTCTGCAGCTCATCCAGGGTGTACCCGATGGCCAGCTTGGCAGCGATTTTGGCGATCGGGAAACCGGTCGCTTTGGATGCCAGCGCTGAAGAGCGCGATACCCGCGGATTCATTTCGATTACAACCATGCGGCCGTTGTCCGGATGTATACCGAACTGGACGTTGGAACCGCCTGTTTCAACACCAATTTCACGCAAGACCGCCAGGGAGGCGTTCCGCATGATCTGGTATTCCTTGTCCGTCAACGTCTGGGCCGGCGCAACCGTGATGGAATCGCCGGTGTGCACGCCCATGGCGTCAAAGTTTTCAATAGCGCACACGATAATGCAGTTGTCCTTGGCATCACGGACAACTTCCATCTCGTATTCTTTCCAGCCGATCAGCGACTCGTCGATCAACAGCTCTTTGGTGGGCGACAGATCCAGTCCGCGGGTACAGATTTCCTCAAACTCTTCGCGGTTGTATGCAATACCACCGCCGGAGCCACCCATCGTGAAAGAGGGACGGATAATGCAGGGGAAACCGATATCCTCAAGGACCTGGAAGGCCTCATCCATCGAGTGCGCCATGGAGGCACGAGGTGTATCCAGGCCAATGGCCTTCATTGCCGAGTCAAAGCGTTCCCGGTCTTCCGCCTTATCGATAGCGTCGGCGTCGGCGCCAATCATTTCCACACCGAACTCAGCGAGAACGCCGTGCTTTTCCAGATCCAGCGCGCAGTTCAACGCGGTCTGACCACCCATTGTCGGCAGCAGTGCATCGGGACGCTCTTTCTCAATTATTTTGGCGACCGTTTTCCAGGTAATCGGCTCAATATAAGTGGCATCCGCCATCGCCGGATCGGTCATGATGGTCGCCGGATTGGAGTTCACCAGAATAACCCGGAACCCTTCCTCACGCAGCGCCTTGCAGGCCTGAGCCCCCGAGTAATCGAATTCACACGCCTGGCCAATCACAATCGGGCCTGCGCCGAGGATCAGGACGCTTTTGATATCTAAACGTTTTGGCATTTCGTCGTAAACCTGTCAGCAGCTTGTTTCAGTCGTCAGCAGTCGCCACGAAAACCGTGGCCCATCGGGAATCCCGAAACTCAGGATTTTCCTGAAGCTGCCCTCTGGTCCATCAATCGGATAAAACCATCAAACAATGGCGCGACATCATGGGGTCCCGGGCTCGCTTCAGGATGACCCTGAAAACTGAAAGCCGGTCGATCTGTGCGGCGAATACCTTGCAAGGTACCGTCGAACAGAGACTTGTGAGTTATTTCGAGCGTATCGGGGAGGCTGTCACCATCAACTGCAAAGCCGTGGTTCTGACTGGTGATCATGACCGTGCCATCGCCCAGGTTCTGTACCGGATGATTCGCACCGTGATGACCGTGCCCCATTTTCAGAGTCTTGGCGCCGCTGGCCAGCGCGAGCAGCTGATGACCCAGACAGATACCAAACACCGGCATATCGGTTTCAAGGATGTCCGAAATCGCCTTAATCGCATAGTCGCATGGCTCCGGATCACCCGGACCATTGGAGAGAAACACCCCGTCAGGCGACATCGCCAGCACTTCAGACGCCGGCGTTTGCGCGGGCACGACAGTGACATCACAGCCACGGGAGGCCAGCATGCGCAGAATATTGAACTTGATACCGTAATCGTAAGCGACAACCTTGTACTTGGGCTGACTCAGCTCACCGTAGCCGTTATCGAGCGTCCAGTCCGTCTGGCTCCAGCGGTAGCTCGTTTTGCTACCCACTTCTTTGGCCAGATCCATACCCTTGAGCCCCGGAAAAGCGCGAGCAAGCTCCAGCGCTTTTTCTTCGGTTGCATCCGGGCCGGCGACGATTGCGCCGTTCTGGGAACCTTTCTCTCTCAAAATGCGCGTCAGGCGTCGTGTATCAATACCGGCAATGCCGATCACATTGCTATCACGCAGGTAAGCATCAAGGGATTGGGTTTTGCGCCAGTTGCTGGCCATCAAAGGCAGGTCGCGAATAATCAGGCCTGCAGCCTGAATGCGGTCTGACTCAACATCTTCTTCATTCACACCGGTATTACCGATGTGAGGGTAAGTCAGCGTCACCATCTGACGAGCATAGGAGGGATCTGTCAGAATCTCCTGATACCCTGTCATGGCGGTATTAAAGACGACCTCGCCGCTGGTCTCTCCGTCGGCGCCGATGGCGACCCCTCTAAACAGGCTACCGTCTGCGAGCGCTAGGATTGCTGGTGAAGTCAATGCCGTTTCCTCTTCGTACCGTCGTGGCGTAGCGTTAGCGCCTCTGGAAGCACTAACCGGGAACACAGCCTGACAAATTCAAGTCGCAAAAAAGCGAGAGGGAGTCCAGAACTCCGTCCCGCTTTCGATCTCGACAGCTTTGTCGGCTGCGCGTGGTGCAGTTAAACCGCCTTATTGTAAGAAATATGGCGGACTGTGTCCACGACAAAAGCAGCGAGCAGGCACCAGAGCCACGACCAGACAAGGTCCGATTCACTGGATAAGCGCAGCCAACATCTGTGAATCCGCACCTCAGGCAAATCGCTGTCGCCATGACGGCCGGGCACGACAGCTTTGCTTATGCCGGTCAGGACTTGAGCCCAAGCACATCCTGCATGTCGTAGAGCCCGGAAGGTTTGTCAGCCAACCATTGCGCCGCGCGGGCTGCGCCCTGGGCAAACGTCATTCGGCTGCTGGCCTTATGTGTGATCTCGATACGCTCGCCCATACTGGCGAACAGCACCGTATGATCACCAACAACGTCACCGGCACGCACAGTCTCAAACCCGATTTCCCTGGTTGAGCGCTCACCGGTGAAGCCTTCCCGACCGTAGACCGCGCATTCTTTAAGGTCACGCCCCAGCGCTTCGGCAACCACCTCACCCATCCGCAATGCTGTTCCGGACGGCGCATCCTTCTTATGACGATGATGGGTTTCGATAATTTCAACATCGTAGTCATCACCCAGCACCTGAGCCGCCGTGCGAAGCAGATTCAGCGCTACGTTGACCCCGACACTCATGTTGGGAGCCAGGACGATCGGCACACTTTCGGCCAATGCCGCAATCTGGGCCTTATCTTCGTCCGCCAGCCCGGTCGTGCCGATAATGAGTTGCTTGCCGTGCCGCTGACAGAATGCTGCATTTTCAAGCGTGAGCGACGGAAAGGTGAAATCAATCAGCAGATCAAAGTCGTCGACGACATCTCCGAGTTGCGCAGCCATAGCAACACCCAGCTTGCCAACACCCGCAACCTCACCGGCATCAGCGCCGATCAACGAGCTTTCAGGATGCACAATCGCTGCCCCCAATGTCAGCCCCTCGGCGGAATCCACAGCCTCGATCAACACCTTCCCCATACGCCCGGCTGCGCCGGTTATCGCTACACGCGTCATGCGACCTTCCTAGAATTTCATTTCATCGAAAAAACTTTTCACGCCCTCAAACCATGAGGTTTTACGAGGCCCGTGATTGGTTCCATTCTTTCCGTCTAGCGTCTGCTGCAGCTCTTCCAGCAATTCCTTCTGACGCTTGGTCAACTTCACCGGGGTCTCAACAATCACCCGGCACAACAGATCGCCTGCCGGACCACCACGGACAGGGGCAACACCCTTGTTGCGCAGCCGGAACAACTTGCCAGTCTGGGTTTCCGCCGGAATCTTGAGCTTGACGCGACCATCAAGGGTTGGCACTTCAAGCTCTCCGCCCAATGAGGCATCAATGATGCTAATGGGTACTTCACAATATAGATTGCGACCATCGCGAGAAAAGATGGAATGCTCTTTCACGGCAACCTGCACATACAAATCGCCGGATGGCCCGCCATCGATACCCATCTCGCCCTCGCCGGAAAGACGAATACGATCACCGGTATCAACACCTGGCGGCACTTTGACCGACAGTGTTTTGGCCTGCTCAACCCGACCGTTACCGTGACACTTCTTACAAGGATTCTTGATTACCTTGCCAGCACCGCGACAGGTCGGGCATGCCTGCTGAACGGCAAAGAACCCCTGCTGCATACGGACCTGACCGACACCACCACAGGTGCCACAAGTTTCAGCCTGACTGCCTTTTTCGGCGCCCGAACCATCACAAAGGTCGCACTCGATATGACCCGGCACCTTGATCTGAACAGTCGTGCCTTTTACAGCTTCTTCCAGATCGAGCTCTAGCGTATAGCGAAGGTCAGCCCCGCGATTGCTGCGACCGCCACGACCGCCGCCGAAGATGTCACCAAATACATCGCCGAAGATATCAGAGAAACTTCCGCCGCCACCGCCGCCGAAGCCACCCGCACCGCCCTGACCATCGACACCCGCATGGCCGAACTGGTCATAAGCACCACGCTTACTGGCATCCGCCAACACTTCATAGGCCTCGCTGGCCTCCTTGAACTTGTTCTCAGCGTCCTTGTCGTCCGGATTACGATCCGGATGATATTTCATGGCAAGCTTGCGGTACGCGCGCTTTATTTCTTTCTCGTCTGCATCCCGGGATACACCGAGAATCTCGTAATAGTCGCGTTTGGACATGTTCTGACACCCATATTCGACCCATCCGTTACGGACAGACCTGTGACTTCATCGCTAGACACATCAGAACCGCACTGAGGCGGCCCTGCTGCAAATTCGTTCACCTACAAACGCGCAAAACGCGGGCAGCCTCAGCCACCCGCGTTTTACGGTACTCACGAAAACATCGCGATTACCGCTTGTCTTCGTCTTTCACTTCTTCGAACTCGGCATCAACGGCATCGTCACCGCTCTGTGCGCTTTCAGATTGCCCTTCAGCCTGAGCACCTTGCTCGGCCTGATCAGCATGCATCTTCTGCGCGAGCTCAGAAGAGACTTCGGTCAGCTTCTGGGTCTTGGCTTCGATATCGTCTTTGTCCTGACCTTTCAGCGCTTCTTCAAGATCGCTGATTGCCGCTTCGATAGACGTTTTCTCTTCTTCGGTCACCTTGTCGCCAGCTTCGGAAAGCGTCTTGCGAACAGCGTGGACCATACCGTCACCCTGGTTACGGGTCTGAACCAGCTCTTCGAACTTGCGATCTTCCTCAGCGTTAGCTTCGGCGTCCTGCACCATCTTCTCGATTTCATCGTCATTCAGACCAGACGATGCCTTGATCACGATGGACTGCTCTTTACCTGTTGCCTTGTCCTTCGCGGACACGTTCAGGATACCGTTGGCATCAATATCGAAGGTGACTTCGATTTGTGGCATGCCACGTGGCGCCGGCGGAATATCAGCCAGATCGAAACGGCCCAGCGACTTATTCTGGGTCGCCTGCTTGCGCTCACCCTGAACAACATGGATGGTCACTGCAGTCTGGTTGTCATCAGCTGTCGAGAACGTCTGCGATTTCTTGGTCGGGATCGTGGTGTTCTTATCGATCAGCGGAGTCGCAACACCACCCATGGTTTCGATACCCAGCGTCAATGGCGTCACGTCCAACAGCAGAACGTCTTTCACATCACCGGACAGTACCGCGGCCTGAATAGCAGCACCCATGGCAACCGCTTCATCCGGGTTAACATCCCGACGAGATTCCTTGCCGAAGAAGTCTTTTACCTTTTCCTGAACCAGTGGCATACGGGTCTGACCACCGACCAGAATCACTTCGTCGATTTCGCTGCTATCGCAACCGGAGTCTTTCATCGCGACACGGCAAGGCTCGAGGCTGCGCTGAACCAGATCTTCAACCAGCGACTCAAGTTTGGCGCGCGTCAGCTTGACGTTCATGTGCTTGGGACCGCTGGCATCTGCCGTGATATAAGGCAGGTTAACGTCGGTCTGCTGACTGCTGGAAAGCTCGATTTTGGCCTTCTCGCCCGCTTCTTTCAGACGCTGCATGGCCAGTGAGTCGCCGCGCAGATCGATACCACTGTCTTTCTTGAACTGGTCAGCAAGGAATTCAATGACTTTCATGTCAAAGTCTTCACCGCCCAGGAATGTGTCGCCATTAGTAGCCAACACTTCAAACTGGTGTTCACCGTCAACGTCTGCGATTTCGATGATCGAGATATCGAAAGTACCGCCACCCAGGTCATAAACCGCAACCTTGCGATCGCCGCTCTTCTTGTCGAGGCCATATGCCAGCGCAGCCGCAGTTGGCTCGTTGATAATGCGCTTGACTTCAAGGCCTGCGATCTTGCCGGCATCTTTGGTTGCCTGACGCTGACTGTCGTTAAAGTAAGCCGGGACAGTGATAACCGCTTCGGTTACTTTCTCGCCAAGGTAGTCTTCAGCGGTCTTCTTCATCTTCTTCAGAATTTCCGCAGACACCTGTGGCGGCGCCATCTTCTTGCCTTTTACTTCAACCCATGCGTCGCCGTTATCAGCGCCAACGATCTTGTAAGGCACCATTTTGATGTCTTTCTGCACGACAGCGTCTTCAAACCGACGACCGATCAGGCGCTTGATGGCATACAGGGTATTGTTCGGGTTGGTCACCGCCTGACGCTTGGCAGACTGACCTACCAGAATTTCGCCTTCGTCGGTATAGGCCACGATGGATGGCGTGGTGCGATCGCCTTCAGCACTCTCAATAACCTTGACCTTGTCGCCATCCATAATGGCGACACAAGAGTTTGTGGTTCCCAGGTCGATACCAATAATTTTGCTCATTGATTCACTCCAGTTCTGTATTAGCTTTTCAGCTGATCAATTCTTAAATCGGGCCGGCTTGTTGACCGTTTAAAGCCTATATTGGCTCACATCGGATTTTTTCAAGCCTGCTCGTCAATTTTTGCGCCACCTTCGGGTTTGGCGATCATGACCATGGCAGGGCGCACCAGCCGGTCATTCAGCGTGTAGCCTTTCTGAATACAGGCAACAACGCTATTGGGCTCGGCATCAGGCGCAGGAACCATCGACATGGCTTCGTGCAGCTGCGGGTCAAATGGTTCGCCGACGGGATTCAACTGCTTCACATTGAATTTGCCGAGGCTGGACAGAAACAGCCCGAGGGTCATTTCGGCACCTTCACGAAACGACGCAACAACAGCATCGCCGGAAGCAGCCTCGGTGCTTTCGACCGCCTTCTCCAGGCTGTCTGCAACAGGCAGAAGCTCTTTTACGAACTTCTCCAGTGCAAACTTGCGAGCCTTCTCAACATCCAGTTCCGAGCGACGACGAACATTCTGCATCTCGGCCTGTACGCGCAACACCTGCTCTTTCTGCTCGGCCAGTTGCTGCTCAAGGGCTTCAACTTCGCTTCCCTCCTGGTCGCTCCTTTCGCCACTGACACCACCCTCAATAACAACGTCGTCATCATCCAGTGCTGTCATCGGCTCAAACTCTTCGCGAGGATCTCTCAACTCTTCCTCACCATTGTCCTTGCGGGTTTCATCTGCGCTCATCGGTCGCTCCTGATTTCAAATCATCTCTACGGCGGAAAACCGCCTTTGCCAAACAACGTGTCTGGGATATGGGGTCGCATGACGGTGTTTCAACTGCCACCCGAGTATTACTTGCAACCGGTTTTTTTACTGTATATATTCACAGTTACTGTATATCCAAACAGCCAAGGGGCGCCGTGAAACGTAGCGAGCGAAGACCAGGCAAGGCGGACATTCGCGAATAAGCGCAGTTTACGTATCGTAAATGAGCATTTCGAACGGATTTCCAACGCCGCATGGCCGAGCGCAGTAGTTTTGCAGCACCCTCGATACATCTTGCGACAGGTAAGCCGGAGCGCCTTATGCTGAACCAACTCATCGTCTCCAACTACGCCATAGCGGAACGCGTTGAACTTCAGTTCCGCCAGGGCATGACAACCCTCACTGGCGAGACAGGCGCGGGCAAATCCATTGTGCTCGACGCCCTCAGCCTTGTACTGGGCGGGCGCGCTGACGCCGGAGCCGTCAGGCACGGCGCAAAACGCGCCGACATTACCGCGAGCTTTGACGTCAGCCGTATTCCCGAGGCAACCAGTTGGCTTGAAGCCCATGACCTGGACGATGACAGCGAATGCATACTTCGCAGGGTTATCAGCAAAGACGGCCGCTCCCGCGCTTACATTAACGGCCAGCCCTGCCCCCTCGCCGATCTTCGTGAGCTGGGCGGACAACTGATGGACATTCACAGCCAGCATCAACATCAATCACTGCTACATAAAGAAACCCATCGCAAACTACTTGATGAATTCGCCGACGCCCAGGCACTGGCCGAGGAAACCCGACAGGCATGGAAACGGTGGCACCAAACCCAGTTGCGCCTGACAGAACTTCAGAGCAACCACGACGAAAACGAAGCGCGCCTGCAACTGTTGCGCTATCAGGTTGAGGAGCTTGACAGGCTTGCACTGAGCGACGACGAAATCAGCACACTTGAGCAGGAACAAGCTCACCTGAGCCATGCTGAAGCCGTAATGCAAAGCTGCCATAAGGCGTCACTGCTGTGCAGCGAAGATGAGCCCAGTGCGGCTGCACTCGTGCGCCAAGCCGTGCAACTAATCGAGCAGCTTCCGGTTGAGGTGCCACAACTCAACGATACCTTACAAATGCTCGCCGATGCCCAGATTCAACTCGATGAAGCCGGTAATAATTTGCGGCATTTCGTCGACGACTACGATGCGGACCCCGCGAAGCTGGAACAGGTAGAGGAACGTCTGAGCCTGATCTACGACCTCGCTCGCAAGCATCGAGTCAATCCGCAGGAATTGACGGCGCTTCACAATCAACTTGCGAAGGAGCTGGAAGCACTCGACGGCGGCGAAGGCAGTCTGGAGAAACTTGAAGCGGATGCGGAACAACTCTCGCTACTCTGGCAGGAGAAAGCGGACGCCCTGACAACCAGACGCGAAGCGGCTGCTACCCAGCTGGACTCCAGAATTGCTGAGGAGCTGGTGCGTCTGAGCATGCCGTCCGTGCAATTTGTCACACGACTGGCCCGCCATGAAAAGTCTGGCCCGTCACCGCTTGGCAACGAGGACATTGAATTTCTGATCAGCGCAAACCCCGGGCAACCTGCAAGACCTCTCAGCAAGGTCGCGTCCGGCGGCGAGCTTTCGCGGATCAGTCTTGCGATACAAGTGGTCGTTGCCCAGACGTCCACTATCCCCACCCTGATTTTTGACGAGGTGGATGTGGGCATTGGTGGCGGCACAGCAGAGGTAGTGGGCCGCCTGTTACGGCAACTTGGCGATAACGGCCAGGTGATCTGCGTCACCCATCTTGCACAGGTCGCGGCGCAGGCGCATCAGCACTTGTTTGTCAGTAAATTCAGTGAAAAAGATGCGACTTTCTCGCGCATCGAAACACTAACCGAAGACGGCAGGGTGCGGGAAGTGGCGAGAATGCTGGGCGGCGTCGACATGACAGATCAGACCCTCGCTCATGCTCAGGAAATGTTTCAGAAAGGCCAGGCAACCCACCACTAAGTGAACCAGATTTGATTCCCCTACGCTCAAACCCCGGGCGTTTTTGGAGGCAGCAAACGCTGCCTCTTTTTTTGCAAGCGATTTGCACCAGTACCGATCGCAACACGCCCTTAGCTGTTTTAGGGCGACGCCCATCAGGTAACGCCATACGCCACAAACAAAAACGCCCGCAAGATCACAAATCTAACGGGCGTCACTATTGACCGGCTTCGCGCTTCGGTGAAGCGTCGAATGGGCCTGCATTTATTTCTTACTGGGCTTCACATAAAGAATCAGGCTGTGGTCGACAATTTCAAAGCCGTGTTCTTCTGCGATCTTGCGCTGGCGCTCTTCGATAACCGGATCGCAAAATTCAATGACTTTGCCGGTATCGGTGCACACCATGTGATCGTGATGATCTTCGCCCGCCATTTCAAAAACGGCATGGCCACCTTCAAAGTTATGACGCAGCACCAGGCCGGCCGCCTCAAATTGAGTCAGTACCCGGTAAACAGTGGCCAGACCAACATCATCACCCGCTTCCAGCAGTTTCTTGTATACATCCTCAGCGCTCAGATGATGCTCTGACGCACTTTCGAGAATGTTGAAAATCTTGACTCGCGGAAGAGTAACCTTGAGACCGACTTTACGTAATTCGGCATTTTCAGATGACATGCTGCTGTTCGCTCTTTGGTGAACTGTCGAGTTCCGTTATGATAGCCATCGCGAAGACGGCTGGCTAACTTTTTACCTGCCGTCTGGCAAGCGTCCCAAAGATAGAGGATTTCACTACCTGATGCAAAAGCTCGCCGCTCTACTCGCCCTTGTCCTGCTTACCGGCTGTGCATTTCCCGGCGTTTACAAAATCAATGTCCAACAGGGCAACATTATAGACGAAGAAGCGCTCGCCCAGCTGACCGAAGGCATGCCCCGCAGTCAGGTGCACGCAATTATCGGGACGCCGGTTATGATCAACCCGGTCGATGCTTCGAGGGAATACTATATTTACACGTACCAGAAGAGTGGCGGGGACATCAACGAACAGCGCATCATCGTGTACTACGATGCCGACAACTACTCGCACTACGAAGCGCAGCTGCTCGACGAGACGCCCGCCTACTGATCAAATCGACCTTCGGCGACACTGCAACCCTGAAATCAGTGTCGCCTGAACACAGCCTCAAAAGCACCTGAAGCGTTGTTTATTTTTTACGGGCACGATTGATACGCGCCTGTTTCGGATCGATTTTCAAGGGCCGGTAAATTTCCACACGATCTCCATCTCGCAGTGGGTGGGTCTTGGGCAACTTGATCACTTTGCCGTAGATTCCCAGATCCATTGCCTCCAGGTCGATCTCCGGGAAAACCTGCGTGATGCCTGAAGCCACAACCGCATCATAAGCCGTCGCACCATCCTCAAGCACTGCCGACATAATTTCCTGGCGCTCAGGCGTCGCGTATGCCACTTCCACGCTGATTTGCGCTCCACCCTTCACTCTTTCACTCCTCCATACACCACAAGCGCCCTCTGACAAAACGCATCCACCATGGTATTCGCCGCCTGACTGAATACGGGGCCAAACGTCATACGCGCCAGTGAGCTGGACAACTCAAACTCCAGACGCAACACCACCTTGCAGGCATTTTCCTCCAGCGGGCGAAACTCCCAGACGCCGCGAAGGCGACGGAATGGCCCGTCAACCAGCGCCATCTCGATCATCGTTGGAGCATCGAGCCGGTTGCGCGTCGTCAGCCGGTGGCGAACACCACCCTTTGCGATATCAATCGATGCGAGAATTTCCGCTTCTGTCGCTTCATGCACCTCGGACCCACCGCACCAGGGCAGGAATTCCGGGTATCGCGGAACGTCATTAACCAGCGCATACATTTGCTCGGCGGAGAACCAGACAAGTGCGGATTTTTCGATAACTTGAGCCATTCCGATGCTTCTTTCTCTCAGCAGGTTTTGAATTGCCGACACATGTCAGGCGCTCTGATAGAGCAGATCATCCGGTACAGGTTCCTCACTTCGACCTTTCACCGATTCCTGCAAGGTTTCAGCAGGGGTTACCTGAGGCTCAGCCCCGGGCTCCGCAGGCATTGTGTCGGGCGGCGGGGGCGGCTCGGGCGTACCCGAAGGCAGCTGCTCATTATGTGATTCACACCAGAACGGCGGAGACGATGACGAACAAAGCGAACCTCCGGACTGGATCGCATAGTGGACCCCGATATAGAGAATGACGGCCGGCAACACCAGACGGATCACCCATTGCCAGATTTGCCTTACGAATACCGGACCTCGGCCGATCAACCGATTCGCCAGTTCGTCCGGCACGGCCCAACCCGCGAAGAACGCAAGCAATACGCTCACTATCGGAATAAGCAACGTACTGGTCAGCATCTCCATCCAACGGTAGATACTCCCCCCCAGGAAAGTGTCATCCGACCAGGCGTTAAAGGACAGCAGACTTGCCAGCCCCACTCCCCAGGCAGCCAACCCGATGAGCAGCACGCTCCAGCCCCGAGGCGCCGCCAGCCGCTCCTGCAGCCAGCTGACAGAGGGCTCAAGCAAAGCAATGGAAGAACTCCAGGCCGCCAGCACGATCGTAACGAAGAATACCGTTGTGACAAATTGCCCGAACGGCAGTGCTGACAGGGCTTCTGGCAGTGCCAGAAAAACCAGATTAAATCCTTGCGTCGCATTGCCCTGATGACTGAATACCGCTGCATAAATTACGAGGCCTGCGACAATCGCAATCAACGTATCAAACAGCGCCACCGCCAGCACTGAACGTTTCAGAGGCGTCGTAGGTGCAGAATAAGCGCCAAACACAACCAGCACGCCAACCCCGAGCGCCAACGTATAGAAGGCATGAGTCAGTCCCTGGCGTACCCCATTAAAGCTCAACTGTTCGGGCCGCATCGCTAAAAGGTAATTCATCGCAGCATCGATATTGCCGTATTGAATGCCGTATACCAGCAACCCGACAAGCAACAATACAAACAGTGGCATGACCACCCGCAGCGCTCGCTCAAGCCCATTCACCACGCCCTGCATGGAGGCCACCATCACCAACCCCAGGAAGAACGCATGCCACCCCATGAAAGATCGATAGTGAGCCGGGTCCTGCACCAGCGACGTCAGCACCAGCGTTAACTTGGCATCGCCGGCTCCGTCCAGTCGGCCGTAGGCCGCATAGAACACATAAGCCAGGCAGATACCTCCGATCACGGCGTAGAAGGACAACACCAGAAACCCCGCCAGCACACTCAAGCGGCCCGGCCATACCCATCGATGTGGTGCACCCGAGGCGCGGGCCAGCGTACCAAGTGCCAGCACCGCTCCATGACGCGCACCACGACCGATCGCCGCTTCAGTGAGCATTAGCGGCAGAGTTAACAACAACAAGCAGGCCAGATAGACAAGCAGAAAAACACCGCCGCCGCTTTCTCCGACAATGTGGGGAAATGTCCACAGGTTGCTCAGCCCGACAGTCGCACCAGTGGTCGCCCAGAAGAAGGTGGTTCTGTGAGTCCAGGAGCCGGCAGGCGTCTGGTAACGTGAATGCATGAAGGGTCCCATTATTTTGGCAGCATTGTAGCGGAAACCCGCTACCAGATTCATTAACCCGGGCACGCCTCGTGACCCGCTTTGCAATACTAAGCTACAATGCATGGCTTCGCAGGGGGCCTGACCATGGCCCGTGACGTTTTTCGATCTCAGACCGAGCATTCATGAGCAAGCAGAAACCAGGCACAGGCAGTGGCACGATAGCCCTGAACAAGAAAGCCAAACACGAATACCACATCGAAGATCGCTTCGAGGCTGGCTTGTCGTTATTGGGTTGGGAAGTAAAATCAATGCGAGCAGGCAAGGCTCAGCTCACTGACGCCTATGTGCTGCTTAAAAATGGCGAAGCCTTCCTGCTAGGCCTTCACGTTACACCGCTGTCCACAGCATCGACGCACGTCATCGCCGATCCGACCCGAACTCGCAAATTGCTTCTGCACGCCAAAGAGATCGGAAAATTGTTGGGTGCCACTCAGCAGAAGGGACATACCTGCGTCCCGCTCGCGCTGTATTGGAAGAAAAACAAGGTGAAGGCCGAAATTGCCCTCGTAAAAGGCAAAAAGGACTTCGACAAGCGGCATACCGAAAAAGAACGGGACTGGGACCGCCAGAAACAGCGCATAATGAGAAACACCAACTTAAGCTAATCCGCTGGCTACCCTGTCGCATTAACGACCACTTCATTCCCTCAGCGGCCAGCACTATACTTTTCGACTCAGGGTGGGCCTGCGCTCCTGATTTGCTGTCCTGCGCGCCAACCTCACCCTCTCCCACGGAAGGACAGAGGGCTCATGACTCGCACCAGAATGACTGCCGTCGACCGCGCCTGGCTGCGCATGGAGTCGACAGAAAACCCAATGATGATCGGCGTTGTGCTTGTGTTCGATCAGCCCATCTCGTTGAAGCGATTCCGCCACCTGCTAGAAGAGCGTTTTCTTCGCTTCAGGCGTTTCCGCCAAAGGGTCGTGCAATCAGGTGATCGCGCATGGTGGCAAGACGATCCCTACTTCAGCCTGGATAATCACCTGCACATTACCGGGCTGCCGGGAAAGGCTGGTCAAAATGAACTTCAGGCACTGGCAAGCGATTTAAACAGCACGCCATTAAACCCCCAGCGCCCGCTTTGGCAGATTCATTTTGTCGAGAACTATGGAGAGGGCTGCGCGCTTATCGTACGCATCCACCACTGCATTGCCGACGGCATCTCACTGGTCAGGGTGCTGCTTGCACTTACCGACGATGAGCCTGACAGTAATCTCTACCAGCTCCCCACGCGCCCTCAACAGACTCCCGATCGCGGCAAGCGCCTCGCGAGCGCCTCTCGAGAAATGCGCAACACAGCGGATGCCGGCATCCAACAACTGCGGGTCTTTGCCCGAAACGTCGCATCAAAACGAGGCTACCCTCTCCAGCTTCTGAAAACGTCCGGCAAAATCGGAATGGAATGCCTGAAGCTGGGACTGAGCCCCTCTGATCCGGACACCCGCCTGAAAGGCTCCCTGTCTGGTCGCAAGTTGGTTGCCTGGGCTGACCCCATGCCACTGAGCGACATCAAGAATACCGCCCGGGCCCTGCGAGGCACGGTCAACGACGTGCTGATGTCGGCTGCGACCGGCGCCATTCATCAGTATCTTCACGACCAGCACGAGCCACCACCCGATAGCGGCATTCGCGTCGCCGTACCCTTTAACCTCCGCCCCCTGCGGCAGCCGGTAGAAACACTGGGCAATCAGTTTGGCCTGGTGCTGGTTCCGCTGCCCATAGACGAAAGCTGCCCGCGCATGCGCTTCCATCAGGTTCAGGAAAACATGAACCGGCTAAAACGCTCCTGGCAGGCACAAGTCACCTACAGCCTGCTCGATCTTTTCGGGCGTGGGCCGGATATGCTAGAGCGACGGGCAATACAACTGCTAAGCAGCAAGGCTTCAGCTGTGCTCACTAACGTGCCGGGCCCCAAAAAACCGGTGTATCTTGCTGGCGCTCGAATGTCGCAACCCATGTTTTGGGTGCCTCAGACGGGTGGCATTGGTATCGGCCTGAGCATCTTCACGTACGCGGATACCGTCCAGTTCGGCATCATTGTGGACAGGAAATTGAAAGTAGATCCACAACGCGTCATTGCGGCGTTCAATCAAAGTATCGCCGACCTGCAAGCCGCCGCGGGATCACCCAAAACCTACCCGGAAGTCGAACGCCGCCGCGCCACCTGATACCCCGGCAACTGCGGTAAACCGAGATAAACCTTGAAGTCACAAGGCCCGGGCCAATATACTGCAGGTGTAAGGGGACGACATGGCTTCGACGCTGGTTGCGAACCCTTGGGTGCATGTCGAGATGGCAGCCAATCTCGTTAATCCAAAGCTGCATATTAATAGTCGCAAACGACGAAAACTACGCACTAGCAGCGTAAGCTGCTAGTCGTCCTGACTGGGGCGCCTGTAACCCAGAAGCTACATCTCAGGACGTCATCGCTTACAGGCTGCTCTGTTATCCAGAGTTCACTGGCTAGCAGCTAAGATCTAAAGAACTCGCCTCTTACACCCTGACCTTCGGGTCGTTTGAGGTTAAATTAATAGAGGGATACTAAGCATGTAGATCTTAAGGCAGAGTTCTGGCGGACGCGGGTTCGATCCCCGCCGTCTCCACCAAACAAGTACTAAAAAGCCCCTGATTTCAGGGGCTTTTTTTTCGTCTCCAATAAACCACTTCCACGCAATTTCATACGCAGTACATAGCCAACAACGCTCGCCTCAAAACGACAAAAGCCCGCAACTCGGTGCAGGCTTTTGATTGTAATCACTCGAAAATTCCTGTCCTATTCACTAGAAAGGAATATCGTCATCAAAATCGTCAACAGGCTCAGGCATGCCGCCCTGCTGGCCTTGGTTGTTCTGAGCCGGAGGAGACTGCTGACTGTACCCGCCAGAACCACCGCCCTGCTGGGCCGCTGGCTGCTGTGGGGGACGTTGCTGCTGCGGGGCATTTTGTTGCGGAGCACTTTGCTGGCTCATTCCGCTGTTGTCGCCACCGCGACTGTCCAGCATTTGCATCTGCCCATTGATATCGACAACCACTTCCGTGGTGTAACGATCCTGACCATCCTGACCCTGCCACTTGCGGGTCTGTAGCTTACCCTCAATGTAGACCTTCGAACCTTTACGCAGGTACTGTCCGGCGATTTCAGCGATCTTGCCGAACATCACAATGCGATGCCATTCTGTTTTTGGCACCAGCTGACCGGTCTGGCGGTCCTTGTAACTTTCGTCCGTCGCCAGATTAAGGTTGGTCACTGCATTCCCGTTCGGGGTATAGCGCGTCTCCGGATCGTTGCCCAGATTGCCAATCAGAATAACTTTGTTAACGCCCCTTGCCATGTTCAACTCCCGTTGTTGTCTGTCCCCGATCACCGTCCGTGGTGAATCGCTGGAATAGGTTTTCTGCTCAGGCACTTGGATATCACTTCACGATCATGCCTTAACGAATGCAAACTGCCCCAGTTGCGCCGAGTCAAAATGCTGGTAATCCACCTTGAGGTACGCGGTATCCGCGTCGCTGAGGATGACCACATCTTCCACGCCAGGCAGTGCCCGTAAGGCCTGATCGATATCCCGCAAGCCCTTGCGGTTCGATTCCGCCAACTGTACCACGAAACTTGAAGTATGACTCGGGCGAGGCATGGTTAGTGCGAAACCCAACCAAGCCAGCAACACGGTCACCATCATCATAAAAACGCCAGCTGGCCCAAATTGCTGAAGCAACTGCCCCCCCAGGACACCACCGAGAAAGGCGCCCAAAAACTGGGAGGTTGAATAGACCCCCATGGCCGTCCCCTTGGCGGCTGCAGGCGACTCTTTGCTTATCAGTGACGGCAGGCAGGCCTCCAACAGGTTAAAAGCCATAAAGAAGAAAAACAGGATGCCCCACATCACCGGCAACGACTGCGGCAAACCGATCAAAGCAGCACAAGCCAGCGTCAATACACCAACCGCCCCGCACAAAACCGGTTTCATCATGCGTTTCTTCTCGCCAATGATGATAAACGGCACCATTGCAACAAACGCGACCGCCATAACCGACAAATACACCCACCAGTGCTGCCCTGAAGGCAAACCTATACGATCCTGTAGCAGCGTTGGAATTACCAGAAACGCAGATGTCAGCACGAGATGAAGTGCAGCTATTCCGAAGTCCAGCCTAAGCAGACGCCGATCCGTCAGCACCTGTTTTAATTTGGCTTTCGCTGGCTGAGCATCCAGATGCGCACTCTGGAGTGCAGGTTTCGGCACCAGCCAACGCACCATCGCAATGGCGACCAACGCGAAAAGGCCTGTGATGTAGAAGATACCCGACAGTCCCGCCAACGACCCCAGCAGAGGCCCCAGAAACAGCGACACTGAAAACGAGACCCCAATGGACAAACCGACTGTGGCCATCGCCTTGGTTCGGTTTTCTTCACGGGTGAGATCGCTGAGCAACGCCATCAGCACACTGGCGATTGCCCCACTACCCTGCAGAATGCGTCCAACGATGACACCGTAGATGCTGTCCGATGCCCCTGCGACGCAGCTGCCCAGTGCGAACAGCAGCAACCCGAAGTAGATGAGTCGTTTACGGCCCAGTCGGTCTGACAACATGCCAAACGGGATCTGCAGCATCGCCTGACTGAGGCCGTATGCGCCTATCGCCACGCCCAATAATGCCGGGGTTGCACCATGCAGATCTTTGCCAAGCAAAACAAACACCGGCAACACCATGAATAAGCCGAGCATGCGCAGTGCATAAACAGATGCCAGGGCGGCGACGGAACGTTTCTCGAGCGCATTCATTAAACGGCGGTATTCCCGGGTCAGTTCATCAAGAAGATTTGGCGCGCAATTGTAGCAGAGGCTTGGATTTTATAGGAGAAAGACGTCACCCAGATCATCTCTCTTTGCCCTTTCAGGAATCCTCAATTACCTTAACTTACTCACTGTGGCGAATACCTGCGTTTTGTTACCTCCTTAAGGTTTCCCGCCACTTGCCCCCGTCGTATTATGGCGCGTTTTCCGGAAGGTTGGGTTCTGGATCAGGTCTTGCCAGAGTTGCGGGGCGCAATTTCGAAATCAAGAGGTCTGTTTGTGGATTTAGCAACACTTTTGGGTCTGGTTGGCGCATCACTGGTTATCGGGTCAGCGATAGTGCTGGGCGCTTCAAGCGACGTGTTCCTGAACATGCCCTCGGTTCTTATTGTGATCGTTGGGAGCCTGTGCGTTGTACTGGCCAAATTCAGCTTCGCGCAGTTCCTGGGGGCGTTCAAAGTAGCAGGCAGAGCTTTCTCGTTTAAGTTGCCGGACACTGAGGAAATGATCACCGAGGTGATCGATATCGCCAATACCGCCCGCAAACAAGGGGTGCTTGCGCTCGAAGAAAAGACCATCAGCCTGCCCTTTCTCGAGCAGGGTGTTCAGTTTTTGCTGGAAAGCCAGCCTGCTGAAACCATTGAAAAGCTAATGCAGAAAGAACGCCTGATGACGCTGGACCGGAATCGTTGGGGCGCAAAAGTGTTCCGGGCCCTGGCCGATGTCGGGCCGGCCATGGGTATGATCGGCACTATCGTTGGGCTAGTGCAGATGCTGTCCAATATGGAAGATCCGAAATCGATCGGCCCGGCCATGGCCGTAGCGCTACTGACCACACTCTACGGCGCAATGATGGCCACTATGTTTGCCAGTCCGATTGCGGACAAACTGGAACTCAGGATGACTGAGGAGGCACGCATGCAGGCGCTGATCATTGATGCTGTTATTGCGATTCAGGAAGGCCGTAATCCACGCGTCATTGAACAAATGCTTTCAAGTTACCTGCCGCCATCCAAGCGCGATCAAAGCGGCGACGCCGACGCTCAGAGGCAATAGCGATGGACGAGCTACCAGAAGAGGATGCCCCCGGAGTACCGGCCTGGGTCGTTACCTTTGCCGACCTGATGTCGCTGCTGATGTGCTTCTTTGTCTTGCTGCTGTCGTTTTCCGAAATCGACGCCAGCAAGTTCAAACAGATAGCGGATGAGCTATCCAAGGCATTCGGGGTGCAACGGGATGTCCCGGCTCTTGAGGTTCCAATGGGCACCTCTGCGGTATTCGAGCACTTTTCTGCCGCCAAACCAGAGCCAACAGTAATCAACGAAGTCCGACAGCAGACATCTACGGACGCTCCCAACCTGGAAACCAATACCAGTCAGGCAGAACAAAGCGCGGTCGCGAGCGAGCAGGAACAGCGGGTTAACGCTCACTTCGAGCTACTGGAAAAAGTGCTCGAAGACGAAATCAGCGGCGGGCGCGTTGACCTGATGAAAAAGGATCAACGCATTGTCATCCGCATAGAGGAAAAGGGCTCATTTCCGTCCGGCTCTGCCGAGCTCACCTTTGCGTTTGAGGACCTCCTCTACCGAATGGCAAATGTGCTATCTGATGTGGAGGGTGAGTTCACAATCGAAGGCCATACCGATGATATCCCCATCCACAGCTCGCGGTATGACTCTAACTGGAACCTGTCGGCTGACCGCGCAGCCTCGGTCGCCAACGTCCTGATTGAGGCCGGCAACATCGAGCCCTCGCGATTCCGCGTCCAGGGCTATGCCGCCACACGCCCTCGCGCTGAAAACACAACACCTGAAAACCGAGCACTCAACCGCCGGGTGGAAATCATCATTGACCTGTCCGATTCACATCAGGAGACCCGCGTGCGCCTGCAGGACCTGATTGAGCAGGAGACTGACGGGACCTCCGACTCCAGGGACACACAAACATCGCCCGAACCGTCCGAGATAACCGCGCCTGGCAGATCCGATATTTACTGGTAATCGTACACGCTCACCCCATCAGCGCCGTCACTATCAGGCTAATCCCGGATTGTTTCATGCAAGGCCCGCCATCACGGTATACTGGTGAATTCCCGATAGAACTGTTCGAAGGTTCCCAAATCCCGAATCGTCAGCTTGAGGAGTGTCATGGATTTTATCCAGGTCAAAGGCGCGCGTACCCATAATCTGAAAAATATAGATCTCGATATCCCCAGGGATAAACTGATCGTGATCACAGGACTATCTGGCTCAGGTAAGTCATCACTTGCTTTTGACACCCTGTATGCGGAAGGCCAGCGACGCTACGTTGAATCACTGTCGACCTATGCCCGTCAATTTCTGTCGATGATGGAAAAGCCCGATATTGATCATATTGAGGGACTTTCCCCGGCCATTTCGATCGAGCAGAAATCAACGTCTCACAACCCACGCTCCACTGTCGGCACTATCACCGAAATATACGACTACCTGCGCCTGATGTTCGCCCGCGCCGGCGAACCTCGCTGCCCGGACCATGACCAGCCACTCGAAGCTCAAACCGTCAGCCAAATGGTCGATCAGGTTCTGGCGATGCCGGAAGACAGTAAACTGATGATCCTCGCTCCGGTCATTCGGGACCGAAAGGGCGAGCACCTGCAAGTTATCGATACCATGCGAACTCAGGGGTTTATTCGCCTCAGAATCGATGGGCGTGTCTATGATATCGATGATTTACCCACCCTCGACAAAAAGCGCAAACACTCGATCGACGTCGTTGTCGACCGTTTCAAGGTCAAACCGGGCCTGGAGCAACGCCTGGCTGAGAGTTTTGAAACCGCCCTGGGGCTGGCCAGCGGCATCGCATTCGTTGCACCGATGGATGGTGAGGAGCAAGGCGAAGAGCACACCTTTTCTGCGCTCTATGCCTGCAATCTGTGCGGCTATTCCCTGAGCGAGCTCGAGCCTCGCCTGTTTTCATTCAATAACCCGGCCGGCGCCTGCCCCACCTGTGACGGTCTGGGCGTAAAGCAGTTTTTTGATCAGGAAAAAATCGTGCATCATCCGGAAGCCACGCTTGCGGAGGGGGCAATTCGAGGCTGGGATCGCCGTGCAGTCTATTATTTCCAGCTATTAGCCAGCGTTGCGCAACACTACGACATTGATATGGATACGGCATTCGTCGACCTGCCTGCCGACTTCCAGAATGTGGTGCTCCACGGTTCCGGTGATGAAAACATCACCTTCAAGTACGTGAATTCTCGCGGTCAGATCATGGAGAAGGCGCACCCTTTTGAAGGAGTCTTACCTAACCTCGAGCGTCGCTACCGGGAAACCGAATCGCAAAGCATGCGCGACGAGTTGTCCAAGCACCTGAGCACTCAGCCCTGCAAAGATTGTGGCGGCTCCCGGCTAAGGCGCAGCGCCCGCCACGTATTTATCGCGAACCGCAACCTGCCCGAGATCACCCTACTCCCGGTCGGTGAAGCCTTTGATTACTTCCAGAATCTGGAGCTGCCCGGCAGGCGCGGCGAAATAGCGGAAAAAATCCTGAAGGAGGTGCGCCAACGTCTCCAATTCCTGGTGAACGTCGGACTGGAATATCTGACACTGGAGCGCAGCGCCGACACACTTTCCGGCGGCGAAGCGCAGCGAATACGGCTTGCCAGCCAGATCGGGGCCGGCCTTGTGGGCGTAATGTACATTCTGGACGAGCCATCAATCGGCTTGCACCAGCGGGATAACGATCGCCTGCTTTCGACCCTGGTTCATTTGCGAGATCTGGGCAACACCGTCATCGTCGTTGAGCATGATGAGGACGCCATCCGGGCCGCAGACTATGTGATCGATATCGGTCCCGGGGCCGGCGTACACGGCGGACAGGTGATCGCCTCCGGCACGCCGGCGGACATTCTCGCCAATCCGAAGTCGCTGACCGGGCAATATCTGAATGGCACAAAAGCCATCGCCGTTCCCTCTACGCGCGCCAAAGGAAATGGCAAATCGCTGGTGCTGGCCGGCGCGACGGGAAACAACCTCAAGTCGGTCACGCTTACCATTCCATTGGGTGTCATGACCTGCATTACCGGCGTGTCCGGATCAGGCAAATCAACGTTGATCAACGGCACGCTATACCCGGTTGCAGCAAGCAAGCTCAACAAAGCCAGCACGTTGACTCACGGCCCCTACGATAAGCTGAATGGCCTGGAGCACCTAGACAAGGTTATTGACATTGACCAAAGCCCGATCGGCCGCACACCCCGGTCGAATCCCGCCACCTATACCGGCCTGTTCACGCCGATCCGCGAACTCTTCTCCGGAACCCAGGAAGCGCGTTCGCGTGGATACAAACCGGGGCGGTTCTCGTTCAACGTCAAAGGCGGGCGATGTGAAGCTTGCCAGGGCGACGGCGTGATCAAGGTGGAGATGCACTTTCTTCCTGATGTTTATGTTCCCTGCGACGTCTGTAAAGGCAAGCGCTACAATCGGGAAACTCTCGAAGTCCAGTACAAGCACCGGAACATTCACGAAGTGTTGGAGATGACAGTCGAGGAAGCACGCGAGTTCTTCGATTCTGTTCCCTTTCTGGCGCGCAAACTTCAGACACTTATCGACGTTGGCCTTTCATACGTCAGGCTCGGACAGAGCGCTGTAACACTGTCCGGTGGCGAGGCCCAACGGGTCAAACTGGCACGTGAACTATCCAAACGGGACACCGGCCAGACACTGTATATTCTCGACGAGCCGACTACGGGTCTGCACTTCTACGATATACAACAGCTTCTCAACGTACTGGAGCGCCTGCGCGAACACGGCAACACCATTATTGTGATCGAGCATAATCTGGATGTGATCAAAACCGCTGACTGGATCGTCGATCTCGGCCCCGAGGGCGGGAGCGGTGGCGGTGAAATTGTTGCCGAGGGCACACCTGAGGACGTTTCGGAAAACAGCAAATCCCACACCGGCTATTACCTCAAACCGCTACTGAACCGCGCGAGACAAACCACTCAATCCGACGAAACTGCCTCGAGCTAATCAAAGGATGCAGGGCACCCCGAAAATCAGGGTGCCCTGGGCATATAGAAACGCGCTTTTCAATAAACTGCAGACATAAAAAAACCGGGGAAACCCCCGGTTTTTTTATGTCTGACCGCAAAGGGTTACTCTGCGTCGTCCATCTCTTCTGCTTCGACATCCAGAGGACGCCCAACCAGCTCAACAAACGCCATAGGCGCGTTGTCGCCGGCACGGAAGCCACACTTAAGAATACGAAGATAACCACCAGGACGCTCGGTGTAACGGGGGCCAAGCTCATTGAACAGCTTAGCTACCGCAGCATCACTGCGCAGGCGAGAAAACGCCAAACGACGGTTTGCTACCGAATCATTCTTGGACAGTGTGATCAAAGGTTCTGCCACACGACGAAGCTCTTTCGCCTTGGGCAACGTGGTTTTGATCAACTCATGCTCAACAAGCGACGCGGTCATGTTACGAAACATGGCCTTGCGATGCGCGCTGGTCCTGCTGAACTTACGACCACTCTTACGATGACGCATTGCTCTGATTCCTTACCTTAAACTACTAATACGGCGATCAACCGCCCAGAACCCGGTCATCACCACGAAGGCTTGCCGGCGGCCAGTTATCGAGACGCATACCCAGGGACAGACCACGAGAGGCCAGAACGTCCTTGATTTCGGTAAGCGACTTTTTGCCCAGGTTAGGCGTCTTCAGCAGCTCAACTTCAGTCCGCTGGATAAGATCGCCGATGTAGTAAATATTTTCAGCCTTCAAGCAGTTAGCTGAACGTACGGTCAACTCAAGATCATCAACCGGGCGCAACAGAATCGGATCAACTTCTTCCTCTTCCTCTACACGCTCTGGCTCTTTTTCATGATCAAAATCGACGAACACTGCCAATTGCTGCTGCAGGATAGTCGCGGCGCGACGAATCGCTTCTTCAGGATCAATCGTTCCGTTCGTTTCCAGATCAATAACCAGCTTGTCCAGATCCGTACGCTGCTCAACACGTGCATTCTCTACGGCGTAGGAAACGCGACGCACGGGGCTGTATGTAGCGTCCAGCTGAAGCCGGCCAATTGCACGGGTCTCATCTTCGTCAAGACCGCGCTGATCAGCTGCTTCGTAGCCACGACCACGAGCAATCTTGAGACGCATGTTCAACTGACCCTTTTCGCTCAGGTGACAGATAACATGGTCCGGATTGGCGATTTCGATATCGTGATCGAGCTGAATGTCAGCTGCGGTTACAACACCGGGTCCCTTTTTACAGACAGTCAGTTCCGCTTCATCACGGCTTCCCATCATCACGGCAACGCCCTTAAGATTCAGTAGAATCTCAATCACGTCCTCCTGGACACCTTCAATCGCACTGTACTCGTGCAGCACACCGTCAATCTGTGCCTCTGTAATTGCACAGCCCGGCATTGACGACAAGAGTATACGGCGAAGAGCGCTACCCAAGGTGTGCCCAAAACCCCTTTCGAGAGGCTCGAGCGTTACCTTGGCGTGCGTTTTGCCCAAATCTTTTACGTCGATGGTACGAGGTGTCAATAACTCATGTACTGAACGCTGCATAGACGCCCCTTCTGATCTCGTTGCTAACTCAGGCCTTACTTGGAGTAAAGCTCGACGATGAGGTTCTCGTTGATGTCGGCCGTCAGCTCAGTCCGTTCTGGCACTGATCTGTATACGCCGGACATCTTGCTGGCGTCGACCTCAATCCAGGTTACAGGGGCGCGGTTGCCAGCGAGATCCAGAGCGCCTTTAACGCGCAGCTGATTCTTCGCCTTTTCGCGAACACTCACTACGTCTCCTGGTTTAACCTGATAAGACGCGATGTTCACGACACTATCATTCACCAGGATAGACTTGTGCGATACAAGCTGACGGGCTTCTGCACGAGTTGAACCAAAACCCATACGATAAACTACGTTGTCCAGACGACCTTCCAGAAGCTGAAGCAGGTTCTCACCTGTTGCGCCTTTAATCCGCGCAGCTTCTTTATAGTAGTTCCGGAACTGTTTCTCGAGTACGCCGTAGATACGACGAACTTTTTGCTTCTCACGGAGCTGTACGCCGTATTCAGACAGACGACTTCTACGTGCACCGTGCATCCCCGGAGGGGTTTCAAGGTTACACTTCGAGTCGAGTGCGCGGACGCCGCTCTTCAAGAAAAGGTCTGTCCCTTCACGACGAGACAGCTTACACTTTGGACCTATGTAACGTGCCATACTTCACTGTCTCCTGTCTTACACGCGTCGCTTCTTGGGCGGACGACAGCCGTTGTGCGGAATCGGCGTCACATCAGTGATGTTAGTGATCTTGTACCCGCAACCATTCAGCGCGCGCACAGCGGATTCACGTCCGGGCCCAGGACCCTTAACCTCTACATCCAGGTTTTTCAGGCCGTATTCAGCAGCCGCATTACCGGCTCTTTCAGCTGCTACCTGCGCAGCAAAAGGTGTGCTCTTGCGTGACCCACGGAAACCTGAACCACCTGAAGTGGCCCACGACAGGACGTTGCCCTGACGATCAGAGATGGTCACGATCGTGTTGTTGAAGGACGCGTGGATGTGCGCGACGCCATCAACAACTGTCTTTTTCACCTTTTTACGGGTACGTGTACCTGGCTTTGCCATGTTTGCCTACCTGTTACTTACGAATAGGTTTGCGAGGACCTTTACGGGTGCGAGCGTTGGTCTTGGTGCGCTGGCCGCGGACAGGAAGTCCGTGACGGTGGCGCAGACCACGATGGCAGCCCAGATCCTTCAAACGCTTGATGTTCATCTGCACTTCACGACGCAGATCGCCTTCGACGCTCAGCTTGCCCACTTCAGTACGAAGTGACTCAACCTGGTCATCGCTAAGGTCCTTGACCTTGGCGTCCGGCTTAACACCGGCTGCATCGCAAAGCTTTTGAGCTGCTGTACGACCGACCCCGAAAATATAGGTCAGTGAGACAACAGCATGTTTGTGATCGGGTATATTGACACCGGCTATACGTGCCATCCAAATTACTCCGCGTTCAAAGCTTTGCTGTGTGAATTTTCCGCCACAAAAGGCGCGCGAAATAATAGCGCCTGATCAGTTAAAGATCAAGCCCTACCATTCCGCACTTACCAGTCATCAGTTGCTATCGCGAGGATATTAACCTTGACGCTGCTTGTGGCGAGGCTCCGAGCAGATGACTCGAACTGAGCCATTGCGACGAATAACTTTGCAGTTACGGCAAATTTTCTTTACCGAAGCGCGTACTTTCATTGTCGACTCCAGTGTTACTGGGGGACCGAATAATCAGCCCCGACCATAGCCCTTCAAATTGGACTTTTTCATCAGCGACTCATACTGATGAGACATCAGATGAGACTGAACCTGCGCCATGAAATCCATGACTACAACCACGACGATTAGCAATGATGTTCCGCCAAGGTAGAAAGGAACGTTCCCCGCCACCATCAACAACTGCGGAAACAGTGCAACCGCTGTAATGTACATCGCACCAAACAATGTCAGACGCGTAAGTACACCATCGATATATTTGGCAGTTTGCTCGCCTGGACGAATCCCGGGAATGAATGCCCCGGACCGTTTCAGGTTATCGGCAACTTCCCGCGGATTGTACATCAGCGCTGTATAGAAGAAGCAGAAGAAAATCACTGCTGCAGCAAACAGAATGATGTACAACGGCTGACTGGGCGCCAAAGCCTGAGACACATTGCTCAGCCACTCCATGCCTTCACTTTGACCAAACCACTGCCCCAGCGATGCAGGGAAAAGCAGAATAGACGACGCGAAGATGGGCGGAATCACACCAGCCATATTAACCTTAAGTGGCAAATGACTGGACTGCTGAGCAAATACCCGACGACCTTGCTGGCGCTTCGCGTAGTTTATAGTGAGGCGCCTTTGGCCCCGCTCCATAAACACAACGAAGCCAATGACGGCTACTGCCAGAATGGCAATACCCAACACCAGCAACAAACTCATCTCGCCGTTACGGGCCTGTTCAAGCGTCTGCCCGATAGCACCGGGAAGCCCGGCCACAATGCCTGCAAAGATGAGCAGTGAAATACCGTTCCCAATGCCGCGCTCAGTGATCTGTTCGCCAAGCCACATCATGAAGACTGCGCCCGAAACAAACGATACAACCGCTACGAAATGGAAGCTGAAACTGTCGTTGAAGGTAACACCCTGAGATGCCAGGCCGACAGAAATGCCCAACCCTTGAACCAGGGCGAGCAAAACGGTGCCGTAGCGAGTGTATTGGCTGATCTTACGGCGACCAGCCTCACCTTCTTTCTTTAACTGTTCCAGCTGCGGACTCACTGCTGTCATCAACTGCATGATGATCGAGGCCGAGATATAAGGCATGATCCCGAGCGCAAAAATACTCATGCGCTCAAGAGCACCACCCGAGAACATGTTGAACAGACCCAGGATCGTTCCCTGGTTCTGATCAAACAATGCTGCCAAGCGATCAGGATTTATACCCGGCACCGGAATATGCGCACCGATACGGTACACCAGCAACGCAAGGAAAACGAACCAGAGCCGCGAACGCAGCTCTGCAAATCCTTTTCCGACTCCTGCCGGCATTGATGCTGTCTTGGCCATTATGTCCCCGACTCGCCTTATTCTTCGATTTTTCCGCCCGCGGCCGAAATGGCCTCACGCGCACCCTTGGTTACTTTCAGACCTTTGACAGTAACCGGACGAGTGAGCTCGCCGGACAGGATAACTTTCGCAGCGCGAATGTCATCACGGATTACGTCAGCCTTCTTGAGAGCCGCCAGATCTACAACATCGCCTTCCACTTTTGCGAGCTCGTTCAGACGGACTTCCGCCTCGTAACGCGCAGAGCGGGAGGTGAAGCCGAACTTGGGCAGACGGCGAGCCAGCGGCTGCTGACCACCTTCAAACCCAGGCGCAACACTGCCGCCGGAACGGGCTTTCAGACCCTTATGACCACGACCTGCGGTTTTACCGAGGCCGCTACCGATACCACGACCAACACGCTTACCTGCGGGACGTGAACCGGGCTCTGGACTAAGTTCGTTGAGATGCATCTTACTTATCCTCTACCCGAACCATGTAAAAAACGCGGTTAACCATGCCGCGAGTGGAGGGTGTATCTTCCACTTCGACAGTGTGACCGATTCTACGAAGACCCAGGCCTTTCACACAGGCTTTGTGCTTAGGCTGGCAGCCGATAATGCTGCGGGTCAGTGTGACTTTCATTGTCTTGTTCGCCATGACTTCAACCCAGGATGTCTTCCACGGTCTTGCCGCGCTTGGCTGCAATATCTTCAGGCGCATGCATGTCCCGAAGACCCTTGATAGTGGCACGTACTACGTTGACCGGGTTGGTCGAGCCGTAGCATTTTGCCAGAACGTTCTGCACGCCGGTTACTTCCAGCACTGCACGCATCGCGCCGCCGGCGATGATACCAGTACCGTCAGACGCTGGCTGCATATAAACTTTGGAAGCACCGTGATTGGCACGCACAGGATACTGAAGGGTAGTGCCATCCAGCGGTACGTCAACCATGTTTTTACGGGCAGCTTCCATAGCCTTCTGAATCGCAACTGGCACTTCACGCGCCTTACCGCGACCGAAGCCAACACGACCCTTACCATCACCAACCACTGTCAGCGCTGTGAAGGCAAAGATACGACCACCTTTCACAACTTTTGCTACGCGGTTGACCTGAACCAGCTTTTCCTGGAGCTCAGGCGCTTTTTGATCATTCACGCTCATCTTCTCCACCTCTTAGAATTGCAAGCCAGCTTCACGAGCTGCATCGGCCAGTGCCTGGATGCGTCCGTGATAGCGATAGCCAGAGCGATCGAATGCAACCTGCTCGATACCGGCTGCTTTGGCACGTTCAGCGACAAGCTTGCCAACTTTCTTGGCAGCTTCCACATTCCCGGTTGCACCCTGGCGCAATTCCTTGTCCAGCGTGGAGGCAGTCGCCAGCACTTTGCTGCCGTCTGCGGTCGTGACCTGGGCGTACATGTGTCGCGGCGTACGGTGTACACAGAGACGATTGGCGCCTAGCTCACGGATCTTCATGCGCACTTTACGTGCGCGACGCAATCTTTCGTTATTCGCGCTCATAGTCCCGCCTTATTTCTTCTTGGCTTCTTTACGTCTGACCTGCTCATCCGCATAACGAACACCCTTGCCTTTATAAGGCTCCGGTGGACGGTAAGCGCGGATTTCCGCAGCGACCTGGCCAACCTGTTGTTTATCGATACCGCGAATCACTACCTCAGTCTGGGTAGGTGTCTCGGCGGTAACACCTTCGGGCAACTCGTATTCAACCGGGTGAGAGAACCCCAGTGTCAGATTGAGCTTGCTGCCCTGCGCCTGTGCACGATAACCAACGCCTACGAGCTGAAGCTTGCGCTCAAAGCCGGTAGTAACACCCATTACCATGTTGTTAATCAACGCACGGGTAGTACCGGCGAGTGCACGAGACTGTTTTGCGCCATCACGCGCGGCGAAACGCAGGACATTCTCTTCCTGCTTTACTTCAACGGCGTCATGTACGGTGAATTGAAGCGCTCCCTTGGAGCCCTTCACATTGATTTCCTGTCCGCTCAGCTTAACCTCAACACCGGAAGGCAGCACGACAGGATTATTGGCAACCCTGGACATGTGTAACTCCTAAAATACGGTGCAGATGACTTCGCCACCCACGCCGGCTTGACGCGCAGCGCGGTCTGTCATTACGCCTTTCGACGTAGAGACAATAGCGATCCCCAAACCACCGGATACTTTCGGTAGCTCCCCAGCGCCCTTATAGCGGCGCAGACTTGGACGGCTGACCCGCGTAATCGACTCGATAACCGGCTTGCCCTCAAAATACTTAAGGGTAACGGTCAGCTCGGGCTTTACGTCAGCTGAGACAGAAAAATCTGCTACGTAACCCTCGTCCTTCAGGACTTGGGCCACTGAGACCTTCATTTTTGAAGACGGCATCGTAACGTCTGCTTTGGATGCCATCTGTCCATTGCGGATACGAGTAATCATATCCGCAAGCGTATCTTGCATACTCATTGGTATGAGGCTCCTGATCTTTTTAGTTGTGCAGCGGCTTGCCGCACCGCTTACCAACAGGCACCGAAGTGCCCTAAACCATTACCAGCTAGACTTGGTCAGACCCGGGACATCACCACGCATACCTGCTTCCCGCAACTTGATACGAGAAAGCTGGAATTTACGCAGAACGCCGTGCGGACGACCCGTTACCTGGCAGCGGTTACGAAGACGTGACGGACTTGAGTCACGCGGAAGCTGCTGCAGTTTCATCTGCGCATCCCACTTTTCTTCGTCGCTGGTATTCGGGTTCTTAATGATCGCTTTAAGCTCTGAGCGCTTGGCAGCGTACTTCGCCACCAGCTTCTCACGCTTAAATTCGCGATTTTTCATCGATACCTTAGCCATTACGCTCGTTCCTTATTTCTTGAACGGAAAGCCAAAGGCTTTCAACAGTTCACGGCCTTCTTCGTCGGACTCAGCAGATGTGGTGATTGTGATATCCAGCCCGCGAATCTTGTCGACTTTGTCGTACTCGATTTCTGGGAAGATAATCTGCTCACGCACACCCATGCTGTAGTTACCGCGACCGTCGAACGATTTCGGGTTCAGGCCACGGAAGTCACGAACACGAGGAATCGCGATGTGAACAAGGCGATCAAAAAAGTCCCACATACGCTCACCGCGCAGCGTTACTTTACAACCGATCGGCCAACCTTCACGGACTTTGAAACCCGCCACGGATTTGCGAGCTTTGGTGACAACAACTTTCTGACCGGACAGACGCTCAAGATCAGCAACTGCGTTCTCGATCAGTTTTTTATCACCGATAGCTTCGCCTACACCCATATTCAGGGTGATTTTCTCGATACGCGGCACTTGCATCGGGTTCTTGTAGCTGAACTCTGCCTGCAGTGCTGGTACCACTTCCTTCTTGTACTGCTCTTTCATATTAAGCATCGTAACCACCACCGCTTACTGGTTATCGACCGCTTCTTTCGTGGACTTAAAAACTCGCGACTTGGTGCCGTCTTCCGAAACCTGGAAGCCTACACGATCGGCTTTGCCGGTCTGCGAGTTAAAAATAGCCACGTTGGAAGCTTGGATAGGTGCTTCTTTCTCGACGATGCCACCGGGGGTACCAACCATCGGGTTAGGCTTGGTGTGCTTCTTGATCATGTTGATGCCAGAAACAATCACCCGGCCGTCGTCCTGAACTTTCAGGACTTTGCCGCGCTTACCCTTGTCTTTTCCCGTGGTGACGATTACTTCGTCATCTCGTTTGATCTTCTTCATAACCGGCCTCTAGTCCTTACAGTACTTCGGGTGCCAGTGAAATAATCTTCATGAACTTCTCGCTACGCAGCTCACGGGTAACCGGTCCAAAGATCCGGGTGCCAATGGGCGCGTCTTGGTTGTTCAGAAGTACAGCTGCGTTTCCGTCGAAACGAATCAGCGAACCGTCTGGGCGACGAACGCCCTTTGCTGTGCGTACAACAACTGCTTTAAGGACCTGGCCTTTGCGCACTTTCCCGCGGGGAATGGCTTCCTTAACGGTCACCTTAATAATATCTCCCACGCTGGCGTAACGCCGGTGTGAACCGCCCAGGACCTTGATGCACATCACACGACGGGCACCACTGTTGTCCGCGACTTCAAGCATTGTTTGAGTCTGAATCATGGTTGTTCTCCAGCAGAAACCACTTTGCCGTTACGACAAGACTCACCGTCCGGGCGAGTTACACCTTCGATGCGCGCTCGACGACATCAACCAAGGACCAGCTTTTGGTCTTGGAGATCGGCCGAGTTTCCTCGATCCGAACGATGTCACCGATGTTGCACTGATTGTTCTCGTCATGAGCATGAATTTTGGTTGAACGCTTCAGGTATTTACCGTACAGCGGGTGCTTAACCTGACGCTCGACCAGAACGACGATGGACTTCTCCATCTTGTTGCTCACGACCTTGCCGCTCAGGGTTCTGGCAGTTTTGGTAGCTTCGGTCATGTTACTGTCCTACCTTTTCATTCAAAACCGTTTTGACGCGAGCAACGTCACGCTTCACCTTCGGAAGAAGGTGAGACTGATTCAGCTGACCTGTTGCTTTACGCATACGCAGGTTGAACTGCTCCTTAAGGAGGCCGATCAGCTCTTGCTTCAGCTCGTCGACTGATTTTTCACGCAGCTCTGTTGCTTTCATCACATCACCGTCCTCGTTACAAAGGTGGTCTGGACAGGCAACTTGGCAGCGGCCAACGTGAATGCTTCGCGCGCCACGTCTTCACCAACACCTTCCATTTCGTACAACATCCGGCCTGGCTGAATTTCAGCGACCCAGTACTCAACAGAACCCTTACCTTTACCCATCCGTACTTCAAGCGGCTTGCCGGTAATCGGCTTGTCAGGGAAGATCCGAATCCAGATCTTTCCGCCCCGCTTAATCCGACGAGTCATGGTACGACGTGCCGCCTCAATCTGGCGTGCAGTTATACGACCACGAGTCGTCGCCTTCAATCCGTATTCACCGAAGCTCACCTTGTTAGCGCGGTGCGCCAGACCGGCGTTACGGCCTTTCATTACCTTGCGAAATTTGGTGCGTTTTGGCTGCAGCATACGAGTGCCCCTTTACTTAGAACCTTTCTTGCGAGAGGCATCCTTTTCAGCACGGACTTGTTCCATGCCGCCAAGAATCTCGCCCTTGAAGATCCATACCTTGACGCCGATCACACCGTAAGTGGTGTGCGCTTCGTATGTCGCGTAGTCGATATCTGCACGCAGTGTGTGCAGAGGAACACGACCCTCGCGATACCATTCGGAGCGAGCGATTTCAGCACCGCCGAGACGGCCGCCGACCTGGATCTTGATACCTTTTGCGCCCTGGCGCATTGCGTTCTGGACCGCACGCTTCATAGCGCGACGGAACATCACACGACGCTCCAGCTGGCCAGCCACGTTCTGGGCTACCAACTTGGCATCCAGATCCGGCTTCCGGACCTCTTCGATGTTGATGTGCACTGGCACACCCATCATTGCGCTGACTTCGCGACGCAGACGATCAACATCTTCACCCTTCTTACCGATAACAATACCGGGACGGGCAGTATGGATCGTGATACGGGCGTTCTGAGCAGGGCGCTCGATCACAATCTTGCTTACCGACGCCTTAACCAGACGCTTTTCCAGGAACGCGCGAACCTCAAGATCATTTAGCAGGTTCTTGGCGTATTCCTTTTTCTCGGCATACCAGACTGAGTTGTGCTCTTTAATAACACCCAGCCGCATGCCGGTCGGATTTACTTTATGACCCATCTGAGCATCTCCTACTTGTCGGCGACCTTGACGGTGATATGACAGGTGCGCTTGAAAATACGATCAGCGCGCCCCTTGGCTCGAGCCTTAATACGCTTGAGCGTCGGACCTTCATCCACACAGATTGTGGAAACCCGCAATTCGTCAACGTCCAGACCTTCGTTGTGCTCAGCGTTAGCAATGGCGGATTCAAGAGCTTTCTTGATAACCGTCGCCGCTTTCTTTGGGCTGAAAGTCAGAATGTTCAGGGCGTCCTCAACCGCCTTGCCGCGGACTTGATCTGCAACAAGACGTGCTTTCTGAGCAGAGAGGCGAGCGCCCTTGTACTTAGCCGCTACTTCCATTTCATTTCCCCTCAATTCAGCGTTTAGCTTTCTTGTCGGCAGCATGACCGCGGTAAGTGCGCGTTGCGGCGAACTCACCCAGCTTATGACCGACCATGTCTTCTGTGACATGAACCGGCACGTGTTGTTTGCCGTTATGAACAGCAATAGTCAGGCCTACCATCTCCGGGAAAACAGTCGAACGGCGCGACCAGGTTTTAATTGGTCGCTTGTCGTTGTTTTCCAGAGCTGCTTCAACCTTCTTCAACAGATGCAGGTCTATAAATGGACCTTTCTTCAAAGAACGTGGCACAGCAATTACCTCTATGTAGTCGTTTACTTGGCCGAACGACGACGTACTATCATTCTGTCAGTACGTTTGTTCTTACGAGTCTTATGCCCTTTGGTCGGAACACCCCATGGAGTAACAGGGTGGCGTCCGCCAGAGGTACGCCCTTCACCACCACCATGCGGGTGGTCAACTGGGTTCATAGCAACACCACGTACTGTTGGCCGTTTGCCGCGCCAACGTGATGCACCCGCTTTACCAAGCTGCTTGAGACTGTGCTCGCTGTTGGAAACTTCGCCCAACGTTGCGCGGCAATCCACAAGCACCTTACGCATTTCACCTGACCGAAGACGCAGCGTTGCATATGCGCCTTCACGTGCGACCAACTGTACGGATGCGCCCGCACTGCGGGCCAGCTGAGCACCTTTACCAGGCTTGAGTTCGACGCAATGAATAACCGAACCAACCGGAATATTCCGGACTGGCAGCGTGCTACCCACCTTAATCGGCGCGTCGATACCGGAGCGCACTTCGTCGCCAGCCTTGACACCTTTGGGAGCGATCATGTAACGACGCTCGCCATCGGCATACTTCAGCAGCGCGATATGCGCAGAGCGGTTAGGATCATATTCCAGACGCTCTACTACCGCCGGAATACCATCTTTGGTCCGCTTAAAATCAATCACACGGTAATGACGCTTGTGGCCACCGCCGATATGACGTGTAGTGATCCGACCGAAGTGGTTACGACCACCGGTACGGCTTAATGTTTCTACCAACGGCTCGAAAGGCTTACCTTTGTGCAAGTCAGGATTGTAAGTTTTTACAACGTGACGGCGGCCAGGAGATGTTGGCTTGGTTTTGATGATCGGCATTCTACGACCCCTTTACCTTATTCCACATCCACAAAGTCGATGTCCTGACCTTCAGCAAGACGAACGTAAGCTTTGCGAATATCATCGCGCTTACCGAAGCCACGTACAGTGCGCTTCAACTTGCCTTTCCGATTCAGAATCTGGACACCTTCGACTTTAACGTTGAACAGCTGCTCAACAGCGCGTTTGACCTCCGGCTTCGTGGCATCAGGTGCTACACGAAACACAACCTGGTTGCTTTCGGCGACCAAGGAGGCTTTCTCGGAAACATGAGGCCCGAGAAGGACCTTGTAAATACGTTCCTGATTCATCCCAGCATCTCCTCAATCTTCTTCAGAGCCGGCACGGTAACCACAACGCTTTCGAATGCAACCAAGCTGTACGGATCCATACCCGCCACATCACGAACATCCACGTTAGGAATATTGCGCGCTGCGAGGTGAAGGTTCTGTTCAACACTCTCAGTCAGGATCAGAGCGTTAGAAACACCCAGATCAGTGAGCTTTGCAGTAAAGGCCTTGGTTTTTGGCGTCTCAACAGCAATGTCGTCAACCACAACCAGACGCTCTTGGCGAACGAGTTCCGAAAGAATGGAACGCATAGCCGCCTGATACATCTTGCGGTTTACTTTTTGCTCATAGTTCTGCGGCTTGGCAGCAAAAGTAACACCACCAGAGCGCCAGATTGGACTGCGGATGGTGCCGGCACGTGCGCGACCGGTACCCTTTTGACGCCATGGCTTCTTACCGCCACCACTGACTTCTGAGCGAGTTTTCTGAGCACGGGTACCCTGACGGCCCGCTGCCATATAGGCAGTGACAACCTGGTGAACCAGCGACTCATTAAAGTCTTTAGCGAAGGCCGCATCAGATACTGAAATGCCCTTGCCGCTACCTGTAATTGTTAATTCCATCGCAACGCTCCTCAGGCTTTAACAGCAGGCTTGATGACAACGTTACCGCCGGTCGGGCCTGGAACGGCACCCTTCACCAGCAACAAGTTGCGCTCAGCATCGACGCGGATCACTTCAAGGTTCTGAGTCGTTACACGCTCATTACCCATCTGACCAGCCATCTTCTTGCCTTTGAAAACTTTACCCGGACTCTGGTTCTGACCAATAGAACCCGGAGCACGATGAGACAGGGAGTTACCGTGAGTAGCGTCTTGCATGGAGAAGTTCCAACGCTTAACGGCACCGGCAAAACCTTTACCCTTGGAGGTCGCTGTCGCGTCTACGAACTGGCCTTCTGAAAATACTGAGGCAACAATTTCGCCACCAGCTGCCAGGTCTTCGCCCTCGCCTTCAGCCAGACGGAACTCCCACATCCCGCGACCAGCTTCAACACCGGCACGCGCGAAATGGCCCGCTGCGCTTTTAGTTACACGAGACGCTCGACGCGTACCAACAGTCACCTGAACACCACGGTAACCATCAGTTTCGAGCGTTTTGATTTGAGTGATCCGGTTAGCTTCAACCTCAATCACTGTGACGGGTACTGCCCGCCCATCTTCCGTAAAAATACGGGTCATACCGGCCTTACGACCGACAACACCAATTGCCATGTTTCACCTCTTAAGTGTACGGGGCTCGCACCCTCTATGGCCTTAGGACAGTTACACTGATCAACAGCTTTAGCTGTTAACCGAGGCTGATCTGAACGTCTACACCCGCTGCGAGATCAAGCTTCATCAATGCATCTACTGTCTTTTCCGTAGGCTCAACAATGTCAAGCAAACGCTTATGCGTACGAATTTCATACTGATCGCGCGCGTCTTTATTGACGTGCGGAGAAACCAATATCGTGTACTTTTCCTTCCGCGTAGGCAGAGGGATAGGGCCACGCACCTGAGCGCCGGTACGTTTAGCCGTATCGACGATCTCCTGCGTAGACTGGTCGATCAGGCGATAATCAAACGCCTTCAACCGAATTCTGATCTTTTGGCTTTGCATTTTGCACCAAACTCCACTCGTAGCAGCTACTGTTAGCCGACCTTAAAAAAAGGAGCCGCATTGTATGCATAACACCCAACCCTGTCAAGCAGCCAGATTTCGGCAGCCTGAAAAAGAGCCAGTGAGAGATGCCTACATGTAAAAAGGGGCCGCAAAGAGCGGCCCCTTTTTTGCACAAAACCTATCGATTACTCGATGATCTTGGCTACGACACCAGCACCAACGGTACGACCACCTTCGCGAATCGCAAAGCGCAGACCGTCTTCCATGGCGATCGGTGCGATCAGAGTCACTTCCAGCTTGACGTTGTCGCCAGGCATGACCATCTCTACACCTTCCGGCAGTTCACAAGAACCCGTTACGTCTGTTGTCCGGAAGTAAAACTGCGGACGGTAGCCTTTGAAGAACGGCGTATGACGACCACCTTCTTCTTTGCTCAGTACGTATACTTCTGACTCGAACTTGGTGTGCGGCTTGATTGAACCCGGTACACACAGAACCTGACCACGCTCAACGTCGTCACGCTTGGTACCACGCAGCAGTACACCAACGTTCTCACCTGCACGACCTTCGTCGAGCAGCTTGCGGAACATTTCTACGCCTGTGCAGATGGTCTTGGTGGTGTCGCGGATACCCACGATTTCCACTTCGTCACCTACCTTCACGATGCCACGCTCAACACGACCGGTCACAACCGTACCGCGACCAGAGATTGAGAACACGTCCTCGATTGGCATCAGGAACGGCTGATCGATAGCACGCTCTGGCTCAGGAATGTACGCATCCAGGGCTTCAACCAGCTTCTTGACTGCGGTTGTACCCATTTCGTTGTCATCTTTACCTTCCAGCGCCATCAGCGCTGAACCGGTGATGATCGGAGTATCGTCACCCGGGAAGTCATACGCAGCCAGCAGGTCACGCACTTCCATTTCAACCAGCTCAAGCAGCTCTTCATCGTCTACCATGTCCGCCTTGTTCAGGAACACAACGATGAAAGGCACGCCAACCTGGCGAGACAGCAGGATGTGCTCACGCGTCTGCGGCATCGGGCCGTCAGCTGCGGAACAAACCAGGATTGCGCCGTCCATCTGAGCTGCGCCAGTGATCATGTTCTTGACGTAGTCAGCGTGACCCGGGCAGTCAACGTGTGCGTAGTGACGCGTTGGCGAATCGTACTCAACGTGAGAGGTTGCGATGGTGATACCACGCGCTTTCTCTTCCGGTGCGTTATCGATCTGATCGAATGCGCGCAGCTCGCCCTGACCCCAGACTTCGTGACATACACGGGTCAGTGCCGCTGTCAGCGTGGTCTTGCCATGGTCAACGTGGCCAATCGTGCCCACGTTCAAGTGTGGTTTATTACGTTCAAATTTAGCTTTAGACACGGTTACACCTCTTCCTGTTTCTTAAGTCCGGGTATCAACCCTTTTTAATGATCGCTTCGGCAATGTTTGAGGGAGCTTCTGCATAGCGAGAGAACTCCATAGCGTAGGACGCACGCCCCTGCGTTGCAGAACGCAGATCTGTGGCGTAGCCAAACATTTCCGACAACGGAACCTCGGCATTAATGACTTTGCCCGATGGGCCGTCATCCATACCCTGAACAAGACCACGACGACGGTTAAGATCACCAACAACATCGCCCATATAATCTTCAGGCGTAACAACCTCAACCTTCATCATCGGCTCCAGCAGCGCAGGGTTGGCGATTTCAGCCGCCTTCTTCAGCGCCATTGAGCCGGCGATTTTAAATGCCATCTCGTTCGAGTCGACGTCATGGAAAGAACCATCATGCAACGTCGCCTTGATACCCAGCAGCGGATAACCCGCGAGGATACCGTTCTGCATTTGCTCTGAAATACCTTGTGAAACAGCCGGGATGTATTCCTTGGGAACCGCACCGCCAACAATTTCGTTCACAAAGACGTAGTTTTCAGCATCTTCGTCGTCCAGCGCCATCGGCTCGAAGCGAACGTGAACGTGACCATACTGACCACGACCACCAGACTGACGAACGAACTTGCCTTCAACATCAACCGCTTTGCGGATGCACTCACGATAAGCCACCTGTGGCTTACCGATGTTTGCCTCAACCTTGAACTCGCGACGCATACGATCGACGATAATATCGAGGTGAAGCTCACCCATACCGGAAATAATGGTCTGACCGGATTCTTCGTCAGTGCGGACACGGAACGAAGGATCTTCCTGGGCCAATTTGCCCAGCGCCACGCCCATCTTCTCCTGGTCAGCCTTTGACTTCGGCTCAACCGCAACAGAGATAACCGGCTCCGGAAACTCCATCCGCTCGAGCACGATTTTGGCGTCTTCAGCACACAGAGTATCACCAGTACTTACGCTCTTGAGACCAATGGCAGCTGCGATATCGCCCGCAAGAACTTCTTTGATTTCCTGGCGGTCTTTCGAGTGCATCTGAACCATACGGCCAACGCGCTCTTTTTTCTGCTTAACAGAGTTATAGACCGCCTGACCGGATTCCAGCTTACCGGAGTATACGCGGAAGAAGGTCAGCGTACCGACGAACGGATCGGTTGCAATCTTGAACGCAAGCGCTGCAAACGGCGCGTCATCGTCGACCGGACGAGTTTCTTCGCTACCGTCTTCGTCAACTTCACCGCGGATGGCTTTAACTTCATCCGGAGCAGGCAGGAATTCAACAACCGCATCCAGAACCGCCTGAACACCCTTGTTCTTAAATGCAGAACCACAGGTAGCCAGAACGATTTCGTTAGCGATGGTGCGAAGACGAAGACCTTTCTTGATATCTTCGTTGCTCAGCTCACCGTTCTCGAGATATTTCTCCATGAGCTCTTCATTGGCTTCCGCTGCAGCTTCAGCCATTTGCTCACGGTACATCTCGCACTCTTCCTGCATTTCCGCAGGAACATCCACTTCGTCGTAGGTCATACCGGAATCTGCTTCATTCCAGTAGATGGCCTTCATACGAATCAGGTCGACAACGCCTTTGAAATCTTCCTCAGCGCCAATTGGCAACTGAATAGGCACTGGTGTCGCACCAAGGCGGTTCTTGATCTGAGCAACAACACGCAGGAAGTTAGCACCAGCACGATCCATCTTGTTAACAAAGACCATGCGAGGTACTTCGTACTTGTTCGCCTGACGCCAAACAGTCTCTGACTGGGGCTCAACACCTGAAGAGCCACAGAAGACAACCACGGCACCATCAAGCACGCGCAGGGAACGCTCAACTTCAATCGTGAAGTCTACGTGGCCCGGTGTATCGATGATGTTGATGCGGTGCTCAGGGTACTGCTTGTCCATGCCGCTCCAGAAGCAAGTAGTCGCAGCAGAGGTGATGGTAATACCACGTTCCTGCTCCTGCTCCATCCAGTCCATGGTCGCCGCACCGTCGTGCACTTCACCAATTTTGTGAGAAATGCCCGTGTAAAACAGAACACGTTCAGTAGTAGTGGTTTTGCCCGCATCGACGTGCGCACAAATCCCGATATTGCGATAACGCTTGATTGGGGTCTTGCGTGCCACAGTAAAAACCTCGACTTATTAGAAACGGAAGTGAGAGAACGCCTTGTTGGCTTCTGCCATGCGGTGTACGTCTTCGCGCTTCTTAACTGCCGAACCTTTGCTGTCGGCAGCATCAAGGATTTCACCAGCCAGACGTTGCGCCATGGACTTTTCGCCACGCTTGCGCGAGAACTCTACAAGCCAGCGCATCGCCAGTGCATTCTGACGGGAGGCGCGGACTTCTACCGGAACCTGGTAGGTTGCGCCGCCAACACGGCGAGATTTGACCTCGACCATTGGCTGGATATTCTCGAGCGCTTTTTCAAACAACTCGATAGGCTCTTCCTTAGACTTTTCAGCCACGATATCAAGCGCACCATAAACTATGCGCTCGGCCACGGCCTTTTTGCCGCTTTCCATAACGTGGTTGATAAACTTAGCCAGACGCTGGCTACCAAACTTCGGATCGGGAATAATTTCCCGTTTTGCTGCAACTCTTCTTCTAGGCATCGATAAGCCCTCAAATAAAAGGTCTTCAGGAACCCCTGAGATAGCTCACGGCTACTCAGCCTTACTCTTATCGTCAGACAACGATAAAAGACCCGGTTAGGGAGATCAGGACTTGGGTCGTTTAGTACCGTACTTAGAACGGCCCTGCCTACGGTTTTGAACACCCTGGGTATCCAATGTGCCGCGAACTGTGTGGTAACGAACACCCGGCAAGTCTTTTACTCGACCGCCGCGGATCAGAACAACACTGTGCTCTTGCAGGTTGTGGCCTTCACCACCAATGTAGGAAGACACCTCGTAACCGTTAGTCAGACGAACACGGCAAACCTTACGGAGTGCTGAGTTCGGCTTCTTTGGCGTAGTGGTATACACACGAGTACACACACCACGACGCTGCGGGCAGCTTTGCAGTGCTGGCACGTCGCTTTTCGCCACTTTGCGTTTACGAGGCTTACGTACCAACTGGTTAATCGTTGCCATGTAAGCAAACTCCAAAATAATACTGGATCATTGAAATCGCCCCGAGGGGCAAAATTAAGGGACGCAAGTTTAAGCTTGCGCCCCTCGTCAGTCAAGAAGACTGCTTCCTTTTTAACCAACACCCAATCAGTAATAACCGGGGTTAGCGATTCAGCTCCGCACTCAGCGCTTCTACTACATCTTCGGCCGTTACACCCTGGCCTTCCGACATTTCACGCTTCCGGCGACGCTCACTGTGATAAGCCAAACCGGTACCCGCAGGTATCAGACGACCGACCACAACGTTTTCCTTCAGACCGCGAAGGTAATCCCGCTTCCCGGTAACAGCACCTTCGGTAAGAACGCGCGTTGTTTCCTGGAACGAAGCTGCCGAAATAAACGAGTCAGTTGCAAGCGAGGCTTTGGTGATGCCCAGCAGCAGACGCTCGAATTTAGCCGGCTGCTTGTCAGCCGCTTCGGTCTTCGCGTTTTCGGCGATAACCTGATGGTATTCAACACTGTCACCGGCGATGAATATCGACTCGCCAGCATCAGTAATTTCAACCTTGCGAAGCATTTGACGGCAGATAACTTCGATATGCTTGTCGTTAATTACAACACCCTGGAGACGGTAAACGTCCTGAATTTCGTTGGTGATGTATTTCGCAAGTTCTACTACGCCCAGCAGTCGGAGAATGTCGTGCGGGTTGGAAGGACCATCAGCGATCACCTCACCCCGTTCAACATTTTCACCTTCGAACACGTTCAATTGACGATACTTGGGTATCAGCACTTCATAGGCATCACCGTCTTTCGGCGTGATAACCAGACGCTTCTTACCTTTCGTTTCCTTACCGAACGACACCATGCCTGTGATTTCAGCCAGGATTGAAGGCTCTTTCGGGCGACGCGCCTCGAACAGATCCGCAACCCGTGGCAGACCACCTGTGATATCCCGCGTTTTCGAACTTTCCTGCGGAATACGGGCAACGATATCACCGATCTCGACCTTGCCGCCGTTGCTCAGCGTGACCAAAGCGTTGGCAGGCAGGAAGTACTGCGCAGGACTACCACCCGGCAGCTCAATTTCCTCGCCTTGGGCATCAACGACCTGGACCATCGGGCGAATATCCTTACCCGCAGCCGGACGCTCTTTCGGATCGATAACCTGGACGGTGGACAAACCGGTCATTTCATCGGTCTGGGTCCGGACAGTGATGCCCTGGTCCATACCGACAAATACCGCCGTACCGTTACCTTCAGCAATAATCGGGTGAGTGTGCGGATCCCACTTGGCCACAACTGCACCGGCATCAACAGCATCGCCTTGCTTGACTGAAAGCATTGCACCGTAAGGCAATTTGTACCACTCGCGCTCACGCCCCTGCTCATCAGCAACAGCCAGAGCAGACGAACGGGAAACAACAACCAGCGTGCCATCGGCTTTCTCAATCGACTTCATGTTGTGCAGGCGAACCGTACCGCCGTGCTTAACCTGAATATTGTCGACCGCCGAAGCCCGACTCGCAGCACCACCAATGTGGAAGGTCCGCATCGTCAACTGCGTACCTGGCTCGCCGATAGACTGTGCAGCGATAACACCGACAGCCTCGCCAACGTTAACCAGATGACCACGCGCCAGATCACGACCGTAGCAGTTCGAGCAGACGCCATGATTGGTGTCACAAGTGATCGCTGAGCGAACCCAGATCTCGTCCACACCAGCACGCTCGACCATTTCAATGGTCTTTTCGTCCAGCAGGGTGCCCGCAGCAACAACAGCGTTGTCCTTATCCGTTGGCGTGAACACATCCCGCGCAGTAACACGACCAAGAACACGATCACCCAGCGGCACAACAACGTCGCCACCTTCGATGTGCGGCGTCATCAACAAGCCTTCTGACGTCCCGCAGTCCACACTGGTCACGACCAGATCCTGAGACACATCCACCAGACGACGGGTCAGGTAACCGGAGTTCGCTGTCTTCAATGCGGTATCAGCAAGACCCTTACGAGCACCGTGTGTTGAGATGAAGTACTGGAGTACGTTCAAGCCCTCACGGAAGTTCGCGGTAATTGGTGTCTCGATGATGGAGCCATCCGGCTTCGCCATCAGACCACGCATACCGGCCAGCTGACGAATCTGGGCCGCAGAACCCCGCGCGCCCGAGTCTGCCATCATATAAACCGAGTTAAACGACTCCTGATAGAGCGGTTCGCCGTCTTCGCCTTTGACAACAACACCGTTCTTGTCGACAACTTCTTCCTGGGACAAGCGCTCCATCATGGCCTTGGACACTTTGTCGTTCGCCCGTGACCAGATGTCGATAACCTTGTTGTATTTCTCACCCTGCGTCAGAAGACCGGAACCGTACTGGCTTTCAATTTCCAGTACCTCGTCTTCTGCCGCCTTTATCATTTCGTACTTCTCTGGCGGGATTTCGAAATCATTCACGCCAATAGACGTACCGGATACCGTTGCATAATGGAAACCGGTATACATCAGCTGATCAGCAAAGATTACGCTCTCTTTGAGACCCACTGTGCGGTAGCACACGTTGATCAGATTAGAGATCGCCTTCTTGACCATCGGTTTGTTGACGATTTCGAACGGCATGCCATCAGGAACAATATCGAACAGCAGCGCGCGACCAACCGTAGTGTCGACGATGTTAAAGGTTTCGGTAACCTCACCGTCTTCACTGCGCAGCACTTCCTTGACCCGAACCTTGATGCTCGCCTGCAAATCCACCTTATGCGCACCGTATGCACGATGAACCTCTTTGGTGTCAGCGAATACACGACCTTCGCCGAGCGCTGTTTTACGCTCACGGGTCATGTAATACAGACCAAGAACAACGTCCTGAGAAGGCACGATGATCGGCTCGCCGTTTGCCGGCGACAATACGTTGTTGGTCGACATCATCAACGCACGCGCTTCGAGCTGGGCTTCCAGTGTCAACGGTACGTGTACCGCCATCTGGTCACCATCGAAGTCGGCGTTATAGGCCGCACAAACCAGCGGGTGCAGCTGAATAGCCTTACCTTCAATCAGTACCGGTTCAAACGCCTGAATACCCAAACGGTGAAGCGTCGGTGCCCGGTTCAGCAGAATCGGGTGCTCGCGAATAACTTCGTCCAGAATATCCCAGACAACCGCTTCTTCACGCTCAACCATCTTCTTGGCGGCTTTGATCGTAGTCGCGAGACCACGATGCTCAAGCTTGGCGAAGATAAAAGGCTTGAAGAGTTCCAGACCCATCTTTTTCGGCAGGCCACACTGATGCAGGCGCAGGTACGGCCCTACAACGATAACCGAACGACCAGAGTAGTCGACACGCTTACCCAGCAGGTTCTGACGGAAACGACCTTGCTTACCCTTGATCATATCTGCCAGCGATTTCAGCGGACGCTTGTTGGTACCGGTAATCGCACGACCACGACGACCGTTATCCAGCAGGGCGTCAACCGCTTCCTGCAGCATCCGCTTCTCGTTCCGCACGATAATGTCAGGTGCGTTCAGCTCCAGCAGGCGCTTCAGACGGTTGTTCCGGTTGATCACGCGGCGGTACAGATCGTTGAGGTCAGACGTCGCAAAACGACCACCATCCAGCGGCACCAGAGGACGCAGATCTGGCGGCAGAACCGGCAGCACGGTCATGATCATGTCGCCCGGACGATTGCCGGAGAACAGGAACGCCTCTAGCAGCTTGAGCCGCTTGCTCAGCTTCTTGATCTTGGTCTCGGAGTTGGTCTGCGGAATTTCTTCACGCAAACGATCAACTTCTGACTGGAGATCGATATCTTCCAGCAGAGCCTTAACGGCTTCTGCACCCATACGGGCATCAAACTCGTCACCGAACTCCTCGAGCGCTTCATAGTATTGCTCATCATTCAGCAGTTGACCGCGCTCAAGCGTGGTCATCCCAGGCTCGATAACAATAAACGATTCGAAATAGAGAACGCGTTCGATATCCCGAAGGGTCATATCCATCATCAGGCCGATACGCGAAGGCAGCGACTTGAGGAACCAGATATGCGCAACAGGACTTGCCAGTTCGATGTGACCCATGCGCTCACGACGCACATTGGCCAACGCAACTTCAACACCGCACTTCTCGCAGATAACACCGCGGTGCTTGAGGCGCTTGTACTTGCCGCACAGGCATTCGTAGTCTTTGATCGGGCCAAAAATTTTGGCACAGAACAGGCCGTCACGCTCTGGCTTGAACGTGCGGTAGTTGATCGTTTCGGGCTTTTTAACTTCGCCGAACGACCATGAGCGAATCATGTCAGGTGAAGCCAAACCAATACGGATGGCATCAAATTCCTGCTTCTGGTTCTGGCTCTTGAGAAGATTCAGTAAATCTTTCATCAGTAACAGCTCCGGATGGCGTTAATCTCGGGCGGGCACATTAACGTGCCCGCTCACGCTGCCAAAAAACAAATCGGCTCAGTCGGATTCCAGCTCGATGTCGATACCCAGCGAGCGGATTTCCTTGACAAGAACGTTGAAGGACTCAGGCATGCCTGGTTCCATGCGATGATCGCCATCGACAATGTTCTTGTACATCTTGGTCCGACCATTCACGTCGTCAGACTTAACGGTGAGCATTTCCTGCAGCGTATACGCCGCACCATAGGCCTCGAGTGCCCATACTTCCATCTCACCGAAACGCTGACCACCGAACTGCGCCTTACCACCCAGCGGCTGCTGCGTAACAAGACTGTACGAACCGGTAGAGCGGGCGTGCATTTTGTCGTCGATCAGGTGGTTCAGCTTCAACATATACATGTAGCCAACCGTCACCGGACGATCAAACTGATTACCCGTGCGTCCATCAAACAACGTTGTCTGGCCGCTGGTATTCATGTCAGCCAGCTCGAGCATCCGCTTGACTTCGGATTCCTTGGCGCCATCGAATACCGCTGTCGCCATTGGAACGCCGCCGCACAGATTCCGCGAGAGCTCGAGAATTTCATCGTCACTCAACGAGTCCAACGGTACCGGCGTGGTTTCATCGCTATGGTTGTAGATCTGGTCCAGCAACTCCCGCAAGTCAGCCACTTTACGCTGTTCGTCGAGCATCGCATTAATCTTGCGACCGAGGCCTTTGGCCGCGGCACCAAGATGCGTCTCAAGAACCTGACCAACGTTCATCCGCGATGGAACACCCAACGGGTTCAGAACGACATCAACCGGATTACCCTGCTCGTCATAAGGCATATCTTCGATCGGCATAACGGCCGAGATAACACCTTTGTTACCGTGACGACCAGCCATCTTATCACCCGGCTGGATGCGACGTTTGATCGCAAGGTAAACCTTGACGATTTTCAGTACGCCCGGCGCAAGATCATCGCCTTGCTGCAGCTTGCGCTTCTTGTCGTCAAAACGCTCTTCATGCACCTTGCGGCGATCTTCGAGGCCCTGCTCAGACTTCTCGAGCAATTCGTTCAGCGACTCGTCTTTCATGCGCAGCTTGAACCAGTCTTCCCGCGGCAGCTCGCCGAGGAAGGCGTCATCAAGTTTGGCGCCTTTCTTCAGACCCGGGCCACTGATCACTTCCTGCCCGTTGAGCGCATTAGTCAAACGCTCATAAGTCGCACCTTCAACGATGCGGTACTCGTCTTTGAGATCTTTCCGGTACTTGTCCAGCTGCTGCTTTTCAATGACCTGGGCACGCTGATCTTTCTCGATACCGTCTCGGGTGAAGACCTGGACGTCGATGACAGTACCGCGGGTACCTGTCGGTACGCGCGATGAGGTGTCCTTAACATCGGAAGCCTTCTCACCAAAGATGGCACGCAGAAGTTTTTCCTCCGGCGTAAGCTGGGTCTCACCTTTTGGTGTCACCTTGCCTACCAGGATATCGCCGGCACCAACTTCAGCACCGATATAAACAATACCCGACTCATCCAGTTTGGACAGAGCACTTTCACCAACGTTCGGAATATCGGCGGTAATCTCTTCACTGCCCAGCTTGGTATCACGCGCCACGCAGGTCAGTTCCTGGATGTGAATCGTCGTGAAACGGTCTTCCTGAACGACTTTTTCGGATACCAGAATCGAATCCTCAAAGTTGTAGCCGTTCCAGGGCATGAATGCGATGCGCATGTTCTGCCCAAGGGCCAGCTCACCCAGATCAACAGAGGGACCATCGGCCAACACATCACCACGGGCAACAAGATCGCCCTGCCTGACGATTGAGCGCTGGTTGATACAGGTGTTCTGGTTAGAACGGGTGTACTTGGTCAGGTTGTAGATATCCACACCTGCATCACCCGCTTCCGTTTCACCATCGTCAACGCGGATAACAATACGCGCTGCATCAACACTCTCAATCACGCCACCACGACGTGCGGTCACGCAGACACCGGAATCCTGAGCCACAATTCGCTCAATACCGGTTCCGACCAGCGGCTTGTCAGCACGCAATGTCGGCACGGCCTGACGTTGCATGTTCGAGCCCATCAGAGCCCGGTTCGCGTCATCGTGCTCGAGGAACGGGATCAGGGAAGCGGCAACAGACACAACCTGGCGCGGAGAAACGTCTTTGAAATTAACGTTCTCCGGCGGCGTGACTGTAAATTCGTTCTGATGCCGAACCGTAACCAGCTCGTCAACCAGGCGATTTTTTGCGTCAGTCGCCGCACTTGCCTGTGCGATCACGTAATTGCTTTCTTCAATCGCCGAAAGATACTGAATGTCGTCAGTTACGACGCCATCAACAACTTTACGGTACGGACTCTCAAGGAAACCATAGGAGTTCGTACGGGCATAAGTCGCCAGCGAGTTGATCAGACCAATGTTCGGACCCTCAGGGGTCTCGATCGGACATACACGACCATAGTGAGTCGGATGAACGTCTCGAACCTCAAAGCCTGCTCGCTCACGGGTCAGGCCACCGGGGCCGAGAGCCGAAACGCGACGCTTGTGCGTCACTTCAGACAGCGGGTTGTTCTGATCCATAAACTGGGACAGCTGGCTTGAGCCAAAGAATTCCTTGACTGCCGCAGCAACCGGCTTGGCATTGATCAGATCCTGAGGCATCAGGCCTTCACTTTCTGCCAGGCTCAGACGCTCCCGAACGGCGCGCTCTACGCGCACAAGACCAACACGGAACTGGTTCTCTGCCATCTCACCGACAGAACGGATACGACGGTTACCCAGATTGTCAATGTCGTCGACATTGCCCTGACCGTTACGAATCGCAATCAGCGTTTTCAGAACGTCAATGATGTCGTCGTTAGTCAGAATGCCCTTACCGGTCGACTCTTCACGACCCAAGCGGCGATTCAGCTTCATACGACCAACAGCAGACAAGTCATAACGCTCTTCGGAGAAGAAGAGGTTATTGAACAGATTTTCTGCAGATTCTTTCGTTGGCGGCTCGCCAGGACGCATCATGCGATAAATCTCAACCAGCGCCTCCAGAGGAGTACGGGTTGGATCATTGCGCAACGTATCCGACATAAACGGACCGCAGTCGAGATCGTTGGTATAGAGTGTTTCCAGCTCTTTGATGCCAGCTTTCAACAGTGTCTCAACAGACTCGTCGGTCAATTCAGTATTGCATTCAAGAATCAGCTCGCCGGTCGACTCATCAACGATATCACGAGCAGTCACACGGCCATTCAGGTACGCCGTTGGCACTTCCAGTTCGCTGATGCCGGATTTCTCCAGCTGCCGGATATGCTTGGCCGTAACACGACGTCCCTCTTCGACAATGACGCTGCCGTCTTTGTCTTTGATATCAAAGGTCGCGATGTCGCCACGCAAACGGCTTGGGACCAATTCGAGCATGCAGGTTTCTTCGCCCAGACGGAACTTGCTGGTGTCGAAGAACATCTCGAGCATTTGCTCAGAGGTGAAATTCAATGCTCGCAGCAGGATAGACGCAGGCAATTTTCGCCGGCGGTCAATCCGCACGAAAACGCTGTCTTTCGGATCAAACTCGAAATCCAGCCATGAGCCACGGTAAGGAATCACTCGGGCAGAATAAAGCAGCTTGCCGGAGGAGTGTGTCTTACCCTTATCGTGGTCAAAGAATACGCCAGGGGAACGGTGAAGCTGAGACACAATAACGCGCTCAGTACCGTTAACGACAAACGTGCCGTTCTCAGTCATCAAGGGCATTTCGCCCATGTAGACTTCCTGTTCTTTTATGTCCTTGATCGCTTTATTCGACGATTCTTTATCGTAGATAATCAAGCGAACTTTTACCCGCAACGGAGCAGCGTATGTCACGCCCCGTAGCTGACATTCCTTGACATCAAATACCGGCTCGCCAATACGGTAGCTCACATATTCGAGCGCCGCGTTGCCAGAGTAACTGGCAATCGGGAATACGGATTTAAAGGCCGCGTGCAAACCAGTTTCCTGGCGCGTATCCGCAGCAGCTTCCATTTGGAGGAAGTCCCGATATGAATCCAGCTGAATAGACAGCAAATAGGGGACATCCATCACGGAAGGCAATTTACTAAAGTCTTTGCGAATCCGCTTTTTTTCAGTGTAGGAGTAAGTCATCTGCATTCCCCAGCTTTAGACCTGATACTTGGTATCAAGAAGCAACCATTTACCTGCTTCGGGGCCGAATTGCTCGGCTAACTGCGCCGTCTCGAACAAGACTCGGGCTGTAGGTTATAGCATATACAACAGAAAAAGGCCGGTGGCACATAGAGCCACCAGCCAATTCCATGCCTAAGGCATGTATGCGGTCAACAACAGCCAGCCCTTACTTGAGCTCAACTGAAGCGCCTGCTTCCTCAAGCTTCTTCTTCGCTTCTTCAGCGTCAGCCTTGCTAGCGCCTTCCTTGATGGTAGAAGGAGCGCTATCGACCATTTCCTTCGCTTCTTTCAGGCCAAGACCTGTCAGTTCACGAACGGCTTTGATGGCGTTAACTTTCTTCTCGCCAGCACCGGTCAGGATTACGTCAAATTCGGTCTGCTCTTCAGCAGCAGCACCAGCGTCACCGCCAGCAGCAGGCGCAGCAGCAACAGCTGCAGCAGCAGATACACCGAACTTCTCTTCCATTGCTTCAACCAGCGCAACTACATCCATTACGCTCATTTCAGCGATTGCATTCAAAATATCGTCGTTAGACAAAGCCATGACTTTCTCCCAATGTAAAAAATAACGTTATCAACAGAATCAAGCAGCGTCTTGCTTCTGGTCTCGAACTGCCGCAACTGCGCGAGTAATCTTCGAAGGAACTTCGTTGAGAGTACGCGCAAGCTTGGTAATCGGTGCCTGTGTCACAATGGCCAGCATCGTCAACGCTTCGTGGCGTGTCGGGAGCTTGGCGAGGCGATCAATCTGGTCCGCACCCATCAGCTCACCGCCGACAGCCAGACCCTTGATTTCGAATACCTCTTTCTCTTTGGCAAAATCTTTCAGCAGGCGCGCAGCGGCACCTGGATCTTCCATTGAGAAGGCCAAAATTGTAGGACCAACCAGTGCGTCTTTGATGCACTCAAACTCGGTACCGACGATTGCAAGTTTCGCCAGGTTGTTACGCACAACCTTCAGACGCACTTGCTCGGCACGAGCTTTGGCACGCAACGCCGTCATATCACCAGAGGTGATACCACGGTAGTCAGCCAATACAACGGACAGAGCACCACCGGCAGTCTCGTTGACTTCAGCGACGATCGCCTTCTTGTCTTCGAGTCGAATTGCCACTGGATTTCTCCTTGATTTCGCCGGCTTTCGCCAGCAAACCCATCTCTACTCTTCGAACCCACCGGACTCTGCCTATAGACAGGACAACCCCGGCGGACCTCAGAGCGCTATACGGTGTTTGGGTTCAGAGAACGTCATCACACCGTCTGCGCAGGCGTTGCTTTAACCCTTTTTGCTCAACAACTCAGCAAGCGGGGGCCTGCGGTCTTTGACAGCCTCGGCTTTCGCCTAGACTACAAAGTGTCTATTGATCAGATATCAAGACCACTCTGATCAATAGTCAGACCAGGCCCCATGGTCGAAGACAGCGTTACCTTCTTGAGGTAAACGCCCTTCGCCGATGAAGGCTTGGCCTTTTTAAGATCTGCAATCAATGACTCAAGGTTTTCCTTGATGGCATTGGCCGCGAATTCCACGTTACCCATGGGCGCGTGAATAATACCGTTCTTGTCAGTACGATACCGAACCTGACCCGCCTTGGCGTTTTTAACAGCCGTTTCAACGTCAGGGGTTACAGTACCGACTTTCGGGTTAGGCATCAGACCACGAGGCCCCAGAATCTGGCCCAACTGGCCTACAACACGCATTGCGTCCGGAGTCGCGATAACAACATCAAAATCCATGTTGCCTTTCTTAACTTCTTCCGCCAGGTCATCCATACCGACGATGTCAGCGCCGGCCGCAGTTGCCTTTTCAGCATTTGCACCCTGAGTAAACACCGCCACACGTACGGTTTTACCAGTACCATGGGGAAGCACAGTAGAGCTACGAACCACCTGGTCCGATTTACGCGCATCAACCCCCAGGTTGACCGCAACATCGACAGACTCTTTAAATTTGACAGACTGACCCAGCTCAACAAGCAGGTTAACCGCCTCATCTACAGAGTACGCACGAGTAGAGTCTACTTTTTCACGAATAAGCTTTTGACGCTTGCTCAGCTTAGCCATCTTACAGACCCTCCACGTTCAGACCCATGCTACGCGCAGTGCCCGCAATCGTGCGAACTGCAGCGTCCATGTCAGCAGCCGTCAAATCAGGCTCCTTGGTCGTGGCAATTTCTTCGAGCTGCGCGCGTGTAACAGTACCAACCTTGTCGGTATTTGGACGCGCAGAACCGCTTTTCAGACCCGCAGCTTTTTTCAGCAAAACAGCTGCTGGCGGGGTCTTAGTAATAAAGGTGAAGCTACGATCACTGTATACAGTGATGACAACCGGAATCGGCAGCCCCTGCTCCATCTCTTGAGTCTTCGCGTTAAACGCCTTACAAAACTCCATAATGTTGACACCGTGCTGACCCAGAGCCGGACCTACCGGTGGACTAGGGTTCGCTTTACCGGCCGCAACCTGAAGCTTGATATACGCTTCGATCTTCTTTGCCATGATTAAACTCCTATGGGTTCAAGCGCCTTAACGGCTCCCCTGCTTCAGACACAAAAAGCCCGCGTCACCAATGAGTGCGCGAGCTTCCCGCTTAATTCCAGGATCAGTCTTTTTCGACCTGACCAAATTCCAGCTCAACAGGCGTTGAGCGACCAAAAATAAGGACGGCGACTTTAACACGACTCTTGTCGTAGTCAACCTCTTCCACGACACCATTGAAATCTGCAAACGGACCTTCGACAACGCGAACGATCTCGCCTGGCTCAAACAGTGTCTTCGGCTTGGGCTTGTCCACGCCGCTTTCAACGCGACGCAAGATGGCATCGGCCTCTTTTTCGGTAATCGGAGCGGGCTTATCCTTTGTACCACCAATAAAGCCCAGTACACGCGGCGTGTTTTTCACCAGATGCCAGGACTCATCATCCATTTCCATCTGAACAAGCACATACCCCGGATAAAACTTACGCTCACTCTTGCGCTTTTTGCCATCACGCATCTCGACGACTTCTTCAGTCGGAACGAGAATTTCACCAAACTTATCTTCAAGTTCGTTGAGAGCAACGCGCTCCAGAAGAGTGCGCATAACGTGCTTTTCATAGCCAGAATACGCATGAACAACGTACCAGCGCTTAGCCATTTGCTCTCTCCTGTTAACCAATCACTCCGGAGACCAGCCAACTGATCAACGAATCCATACCCCACAGCAAGAGCGCCACCACCAGCACAAACGCAACCACTATCACGGTTGTCTGAACAAGCTCGGGACGCGTCGGCCACACTACCTTCCTGATCTCGACACGAGCTTCTTTGAGAAGCAACGCAAAACGACGACCACGCGAGGTCTGCAAGGCAACAAATGCCGCAACCAACGCGAGCGCCACAAGACCAAGTGCTCGATAGAGTATCGACTCGGCACCAAAATAAAGGTTACCGACAACACCTGCGGCAATTAAAACAACAACAACCAGCCACTTGACTACATCAAAACGACCGGGTGCCTGCGCTATTTTAGACTCCATAGGAATCAGCTTCTGGTATTCCAAGGATTAAAAATGGCAGGCCAGGAGGGAATCGAACCCCCAACCTGCGGTTTTGGAGACCGCTGCTCTGCCAATTGAGCTACTGGCCTGCACCGAAACTACTCAGTGCTTACTCCAGGATCTTGGCAACGACACCAGCACCAACGGTACGACCACCTTCGCGAATCGCGAAGCGCAGACCGTCTTCCATGGCGATCGGTGCGATCAGAGTCACTTCCAGCTTGACGTTGTCGCCAGGCATGACCATCTCTACACCTTCCGGCAGTTCACAAGAACCCGTTACGTCTGTTGTCCGGAAGTAAAACTGCGGACGGTAGCCTTTGAAGAACGGCGTATGACGACCACCTTCTTCTTTGCTCAGTACGTATACTTCTGACTCGAACTTGGTGTGCGGCTTGATTGAACCCGGTACACACAGAACCTGACCACGCTCAACGTCGTCACGCTTGGTACCACGCAGCAGTACACCAACGTTCTCACCTGCACGACCTTCGTCGAGCAGCTTGCGGAACATTTCTACGCCTGTGCAGATGGTCTTGGTGGTGTCGCGGATACCCACGATTTCCACTTCGTCACCTACCTTCACGATGCCACGCTCAACACGACCGGTCACAACCGTACCGCGACCAGAGATTGAGAACACGTCCTCGATTGGCATCAGGAACGGCTGATCGATAGCACGCTCTGGCTCAGGAATGTACGCATCCAGGGCTTCAACCAGCTTCTTGACTGCGGTTGTACCCATTTCGTTGTCATCTTTACCTTCCAGCGCCATCAGCGCTGAACCGGTGATGATCGGAGTATCGTCACCCGGGAAGTCATACGCAGCCAGCAGGTCACGCACTTCCATTTCAACCAGCTCAAGCAGCTCTTCATCGTCTACCATGTCCGCCTTGTTCAGGAACACAACGATGAAAGGCACGCCAACCTGGCGAGACAGCAGGATGTGCTCACGCGTCTGCGGCATCGGGCCGTCAGCTGCGGAACAAACCAGGATTGCGCCGTCCATCTGAGCTGCGCCAGTGATCATGTTCTTGACGTAGTCAGCGTGACCCGGGCAGTCAACGTGTGCGTAGTGACGCGTTGGCGAATCGTACTCAACGTGAGAGGTTGCGATGGTGATACCACGCGCTTTCTCTTCCGGTGCGTTATCGATCTGATCGAATGCGCGCAGCTCGCCCTGACCCCAGACTTCGTGACATACACGGGTCAGTGCCGCTGTCAGCGTGGTCTTGCCATGGTCAACGTGGCCAATCGTGCCCACGTTCAAGTGTGGTTTATTACGTTCAAACTTAGCCTTGGACATTCGACCTACCCCCTATCAACTATTGATAAGTAACGTTGACCGGACAAATAATGGAGCTCATGACCGGAATTGAACCGGTGACCTCATCCTTACCAAGGATGTGCTCTACCGACTGAGCTACATGAGCGCACTACTTCACTTGCCAAATCTGGAGCGGGCAGCGGGAATCGAACCCGCGTCATCAGCTTGGAAGGCTGAGGTAATAGCCACTATACGATGCCCGCATTCAAAATTAGTGGTGGAGGGGGCAGGATTCGAACCTGCGAAGCTTTCGCGTCAGATTTACAGTCTGATCCCTTTGGCCACTCGGGAACCCCTCCAATCCGGATGAAACCAAACACCCGAACAAAACCGAAAAGAGTGGAGCTGGCGGACGGAATCGAACCCCCGACCTGCTGATTACAAGTCAGCTGCTCTACCAACTGAGCTACGCCAGCCCACATTCGCCTCTTCAGCGAGGGCGGTATACTACGGATTTTTAGAGGTCGTTGCAACACCCTCGCAGGCCGCAAACTGCACCAATTTCAAATCTTTTGAATACCGGCTCAACCATCGCTCAATTTCCCGAGCATCAAGCTGAGGCCCTGCCTCAAAAACGAGGGCGTAGCTTAGCTGATTCTTATCCATATTGACCAGTACAGTTTCGATATTTTTCGATTGAAAACGAGCATTTAGACTTTGAGCGAGTCGTTCTGACTCAAAAAGGCCCAGAGAAATCCCGTTTTTGTACTCCCCCTCCGTGACCAGATAACTGTCGACGCCCGCACGCTGAAGCCGCTCCAGACTCCCCAGCGCCGCCTCTCTTGTTTTGTAAGGCGGTATCAACACCCAATGATAGGAATCGCGACGAGTGACCACGTCGTCAACATGCACATTGAATAACTTCAGCTCCTCACTGGCGGCAAAATGTTCTGCAGCGGCTTTGGTACGGAATCCCTCAACCCGGCCACAGTGCTCTCCCACCGCCCTGGCACCATCAATCACACCATCATCAACAACAGGACGAGGAATCGACGGGGCCTGACTCCCGGCGCCCGCCAACGGCAATTTGAGCCCCGATACCCTGGGAACACTCCCTCGCCCCTCCTCAACATCCACCCTTGCGGGTCCCGCGAAGTAATCAACTCCCCAGAGCATTACGAGATTCAACAGCAAAACAACCACGACAATACGCTTCATCACAAGGCACGCTCGAGATCAACCGCGACCAGACCGCTCAAAACCAGCTCAGGGACAACTTCACCAGGCATGCCAGCGGCGCTCATCAGGTGCGCATCACCACCCGTCAGATAAACGGTGTCGATACCTCGCATCTGACAATCCGCCTCAAGCTTTGCACCGAGCCCTCCAAACAGCCAGTTCAAACCGTGCCTCACACAGGATTCTGTCGAGCGACCCGGTTCGCTACGCAAATCGTCAGACTGCCCAAAATTCACTCTGGCCGTATTGGTTTTCAGAGAATCTTCCATCAATCGCTTACCCGGAAGAATATATCCACCGAGATGCACGCCTTCAGAATCGAGAAAATCAACGGTTATTGCGCTTCCGGCATCGACGACGACGAGCGCACTGGACGTAATAGCTCGAGCTCCAATTAATGCGTGCCATCGATCCGCACCAAGCAATTCAGGCTGCGCATAGGCGCATTGCACGCCACACTGGAGAGGTTCCGGCCAATGGAAGACAGGCACCACACCGAATCGGGACTGAAGAATCAGTGCCAGATTCTTCCGGGCCTCGTCCGAAATGACTGTCGACACCGCAATGTGATCTACAGCCTCAGACGAGATTTCAGCAAAGACCTTTGCGTCGCCGTTGTCACAGGCACCGGACTGAACCACACTGCGCTCATCTAAAAGACACCACTTGATGCGCGTATTACCCGCATCAATATATAACCTCATTGACTCCGCCTTAGACTGAGTTCGCCAGCCCGTATGATGACCTGACCATCCGCTGTATCAAGCAAATAGGCTCCGGCAGAATCCACGCCAGCCCCGACACCTTGCAGATTCTCGGGCTCTGTATGCAAGGACGCGCCCAGCAAACCGTCCCGTGCCCGCCATTCATCCTGAAATGCCGTAAAACCCGCTCGCTCAAAATGAGCTAACGCCTCGGTTGTCTGATTCACAACTTCAGCAATGATTTCGTTTCGCCGCCATGTCACTGAGGGCGCGGCCCTATCAAGACTGACCCATGGCTGATCCACTGCAGCATCAACACGATCCATATGAACATTGATCCCTACACCCACAATGACCCGGACCGCACCCTCAAGCTCTCCCTGCAACTCAATCAAGATACCGGCCAACTTACACCCATTAAACAGCACATCATTTGGCCATTTGAGCGCCGCTCCCTTCAAACCGAGAGATTCCAGTGCGCGACACACCGCAATACCAACAACAAGACTGAGCCCTTCCAGAGCAGAAAAGCCGCCCTGCAATCGCACCCCCATACTCAAATAGATATTTTCGCCCGCAGGGCTTGACCAGACACGCCCCCTGCGACCACGCCCCTGAGTTTGACGATCAGCCACACAGATAAAAACGTCATCACCCCCGCGCCGCTCGAACTGCATAACCCGGGAATTAGTGGAATCGACTTTATCAAGAACCTCTAAAGAAGCACGGCGTCGGGCCGAATCAGCAAGCAGCGATATGATGGCGTCATGGTCAAGCAAATCCAGGTGCCCCTGCAAACGGTAACCCTTACCCCGAACCCGCTCTATTGCCAGACCTGGCTCAATCAACCGGTTCAGCTGCTTCCACACCGCAGTGCGGCTCACTCCTAGCGACTGGGCCAAGGCCTCACCGGAATGCCATTCGCCATCGGAGAGAATGGAAAGCAGTGTCTGATTTTTTCTCATGACGTCAACTCGGTGGCCGGGAAGGAAAACAATGGCCGGATTAAACAACAGGTGAGCCCAAAAGACAAAATGATCGCGGCAGAGCATGCTACCGGGATCATTTTCGAGCAAGGTTTACTGGATTGGAGTGGCCGTCAAATTGGCTTCAATATCGAAATTCTGCATTTTGACGCCGTATACCGCAGTTGCTGCGCCGCCGGTCGGATGGACCAGGTCAACATTGTTAACCGATAGTTCCTTGAAACGCACATTGGCCTGTACTGCAAGACCCAGAGGACGGTCAGCCTGGTCCTGAGAAGACGGCGATGCCACGTATCGATAGCCGGCGGCGGTTGATGAGTCCATTATTTTCTCGTCACCACGACTCCCCACAACACCATTCGCGTCGGCACCGTCGCTCTTTTTCACAACCTTCGTTTGATACACGTCAATTGCAAGGTCGGTCTGCAAACCGTAAGTGTTGTCCTCTTCGCCATCGCCATCAAGATCGACGCCATCACTGGTGTATATATCATTGAGCACCAACTGCGTACCGGTTCCATTAACACCATCCGTCCGATTCGTTTCCCACAAAAAAGAATTGCGCCGGGTATCGCTGATAGCTCGAGCGAAGATTTGCTTCATTTTGATGGTAACGCCTTCTTCTCCGCGCGCCTGCCACATTCCGCCGGAAGCCGAACAGCTCGCTGCATCACCGCCGGAACCCCCTGCGCAAACATCGCCCGCGCCGCCAGGAGAAACCGTCATACTGCTTCCCTTTTCGTAATTCTGGATCACGAAACGCCCAAAGCTCCCACCGGTCTCCTTGTCGCCCACACGAAGATTACCAATATCCATCGTACCCCACGCTTCACCTTTGATTATCGCAAGACCATCATCAGTGACATCGACCGTCATATTACGCACATGGGCGTCATAATTAAGATCGGTCGCCCACAACCCTTTTTGCGCGACAGGGCCCTGCCCCTCATCATATGCGGAGGCAATCAGGGCAGCGTTACCGTTGGTGATTTGAATATCGGAATTAATCGTCAAACCTTCACCGGAAGCCCCACCGGCACCAAGGGTTATCTGCCCATCAATCTCAAAGTCATAGGCGGGATAGAAGCCCAGAGCCAACAACAACTCGGAGCCGCCCTGAAGCGGCGCATCATCGTCGCCAACCCGGAGGCCATTAAGGCGGTAGCCACCTTTCACCCCTTCAAACCCCAGGCGTAAGCCGTCGTAAAACTCGGTCCCACCCAGCGTTTCATTCCGAGTCACGTTGACGGTTACATCACCCCGTCCCCAAGACTGTAAACCACTTAACACTATACGGTTGCCATCGTCGGCATACCCTATATTGGCGTTAACCAAACTCCACTCAGCCGCCAAACGCAAACCCTGAGCTCCGGCATCTTCATGCCCTCCAGCCATAAGGTAAACCGCATTTGTATACTGCTGACCCGCTATAGTCTGATCAGCAAAGAGATAATCAAGGTCAACCTCGCCGATGCTCTTTCCATTGCCGCCCAGTTCAATTCGGTCAATACCAAGAGAACCGCTTATAGAATCTGCTGTCAGCGCAAGCCCTTGCCGCCCTTGCCAGTCCGGCGCTACATCAATGCGCAGATTATTGACTGAAGTCTGCCCCGCAATACCGCGCAACGCGATCGCGTTGCCGTCATCACGGTAGATGAAATTTGCGCTGTTAATCGTCGTTTCGCTGTCGATCCGCAACCCTTCGGTTCCAAATCGCCCTCCGGCAGCAATCGTGGTTGCAGTGGAAAGATCGAAATCTCCGCTGAGACTGCCGTAGCTGGCCAAAGCTGATCCTGATGACGCATCAACGCTAACCCCGTGATTGAGAGGATTACTACTGTAACGAATCGCATCGATTGAGAAGTTCCCGGTCACAGATGGCGCGACAAACTCAAGAGTTGACCCCACGGCATCAAGCGTCATTCCCGGAGCACTGACGACCATATCAATACCGTCGAAAAATACTTCATTGCCGTTAGTCCGGTAACCCAGCCGGCCGTCGGTCATGGTGTAGGCAAGATCGAAAGTATAACCATCGACGCCGAGAGCGCCGCCGGGCGACATGCGCAAGTTGCCCTGCAGAGTCTGATCCAGGAAGCCCCCCCCCATACTTGCGCCTGCACTATCAGAAAGACGGACATCGCTGAACTCTATACGGCGATCTTCAACAAGGAAATCGAGGTTAAGGCTGGCATCGTTATAGATATCAACTTTGATAATATGGTGCGCCGCACCATCAGGATCGGTCGCCGACCCAACACGAAAGCCCTCCAGGTGGATACCGTTGCCATCATCAAAATAAGATATACGATCAGCTGTCATCTTCAGGTCGAGATCCATAGTGATCCCGCTCTGACCACTAATACCCGCCAAGTCTGTGTCTTCGAGGCTGGTCATATCCGCCGCAACCAATGGCGAAGCGATCGAAATGACCACGGCGAGGGACGTCACTAACGACTTTTTATTATTCAATGTCATCACATTACGCCCCTTCAGGGATTCCCGGTGGGAAAGACCAGCAAGTTGCCCTCCAGGACAACATCACCCTGCATTTCGACCGAGAAAATATCCGTTTGCTGGAACCCCGGATCAGTTGGGCGTGCGGTGCTGCTTGTTGCCAGCTTGAACTGTACCGAGTCGTATCGGACGACATTGGGCAAGCCGATTTCCAGGACGTCCTGATTAAACAAGGCGCCGTCTCCGCCGAACCCGGAATCAATTGTACGCACCCGAAGCGTAAGCCCCTCAAAAGCGAACTTGCCTCTTATATCATCGAGCACCATCCAGCCGCCGTCCTGCTTCAGGCGATAGGCAATGCGGGCTCCGCATCGCTTGTCGGCATCGGAACAACTGCCAAAATAGGTGTTCTGGATAGGCCCACCATCAGCATTGATGCTGATATCACCAGACAGATAGATACCGCCTTGCCCCGATATATCAGAAAGATCACCATCATCCAGACGGTTCATCTCAGCCGCCGCAGGCAGAGAGGACAGCGCTCCGCCAAACAGAACGGCGACAGACAGCGCGACCCCGGGAATAAAATGCCTCATTGCGCCAAATCCTTGGTCTGAATTTTCAGATGCTGAATAAGCATCCCCTGGATACGGGAAGACCCGAAATCCCGGTCTCCTACGCTCAGATTACCCACTGTGATATTGCTGCGATATTCGGGATTCGTATAGTAATCCTCGTAGTAATCCCAGGTTCCGGCATCACTGCTGGCGCGGAGTCCGTCGGCGCCGACCGAGCCCGCTTGCGGCTTCGGAATTGCTGCGACTTCAACCAGAAAGTTACCACTACCATTCACATCGAAATACATCGGCTGAAGCGCATTTCCCAGAGCCAATTCCAGCGCAAAATCCTTCATTGAAATACGGGAGCCGCACACTGCGGTGTCTTTATCGCAGGCGTTAATTGATAACTCGGGGGTATAGAAGTTCAACTTAAACTGGCCGACCATCTGATGCCGGTCGTTATCACCCCACAACCTCAGATAGCTACCATCAATGACCGCACTTTGGGCATGAATGTTGATGTTGGCAGATTCCTGACTACCCACTTTGAGATTGAGCTGCAACCCGATATCCGGTCGCTCACCCTGAGGCAACTCAGCACTCGCCGGTCGGCTTGAGCAGGTTCCTGATCCTGCTGATGCAGAACTGCTCATGCAATCATAGCCCACCGAGGCATCGACCATTTTCGGTGCCGCAAACTCCATCACCGCCGTCTCCGGGACCCCAATGTCATTGCCGTCGATCACATCAATACTATAGGGATTAACCAAACGACCGAGATTGACTGGAGAAAGATCCTGGCCGTAATTGCTTCCCGCTCCCGAGATATAAAGCTTGTTTACGACTATTTCGACGTCTTCGCCCTGAGAGTTTTTGATACCACCTATTTTAAAAACCTGGCCGTTTTCGACATCGGTGCCGTGTGCAAATTTGAAATCCTCAAGCACGAGACCGATTCCGGCGCCATCCACTTCCGACAACTCCGTCTCCGAAAGACTTTTCATTTCCGCAGGCGCCATCGCAGGCAGCAACATAAGCCCTGTCATGGCAACTTTTTTGATCCAGTCTATTCGGTTCAAACTGCCACTCTCCCTGAGTTCACGCATCAGAACATGCCGATACCGCGATCTATATATTCCCGGCGCTGTCCTTCAATTCCGGACAAAGCCTCGTTCAAATTGACCTCAACAGCGCCGTTCGGAATATTGAAAAATGCACCTGCCGTGGCCTTGATAAAGTCTTCCCTGGAGGGACTTGTTTTGGCCAGATCCGCCAAATACTCCACATCCTTCGTCTGGAAAGAGATAAATGCGCCATCTGAAGGGCCGGTAATAACACGCTGACCGCCGACATCTTCGATTTGACCGATGGGCATACTGTTATAGATTCCCAGATCAAAGCACGCTTGAATACCGAGCACTTCACACTGCTGAGCAACAACCACAACATCGCAGCCGCCAATCAGGGAGCAGTTCTCAGTGTAGAGCTCAGACGTCAGTGTTGGAGATATCAGATTGATCACGCCGGCCACCAGGAAATTTACATCTTCAAGTATGAAACTTTCGCCGTTGGGAACGCCTATGTATTCAGAGCGAACCGGATCAAGGTCTCCATAATTTTCGCGATCAGGGTTACCCTGAACCAGCCGCGCTTTTGTTTTCAACGGACTCCCGCCGGCAAGCACCGGTGTCAGGAACCCCACCATCTGGTCGAAAAAATTACCGTTGGATTCCGCATTAGCAAGGCCCTGACCCCGATCGAGAATGTCGATATTGATATTCCCTGTCAGCTGCTGAATGGCTCCGGACAGCACCCCTTGCGCCTCACCGAAACCAAAGCGAAAACCTATAATTTCTTCACTGCCTTCGTCATAGGCAAATTCAAGATAAGGATTGGAGATTTGAAATGGCACGATATCGCCATCCTGATAAGCACTGCCATCTGGCTTCAGTTGCCGCGCGGCGTTCGGATTACGCTCGTAATAGGAAGAATCGTAAATATATCCGAGGGAAAAATTATTGATAAGTACATCTGAAGAGCCTGAAATTTCACCTTCACGCTCATAGCGGCCCAACTCAAAGACATCAACGTTGGTCTGCAGCTCTATATCCATACCCAGATTTATCCGGGTGTAGGCAGTATTGTTGTCAGCATCAGGATGATGCTGACGATCGACTGAAACAAACGCCTGCCCGGTAACCTCAGATAGCGCAGCGTCCGTTATAGGCTGAAGCTCTGCATTCACGGCAGTCCCAACACTCAGCAGCATCGGGAGTAATAGATACTTTTTAATCATGATGACATCTCACCGGCAGCAGTTTGTTGTTCTGTAATGCTGCACATCAGGTTTAAATCATGAGCGTCTCTGAACGTTATTGTTTTGTTCACTTCTTGAACAGATGTTAGTCCTGATGAGCGAGTTGGTGTGTGCGCAGCGTCATAGAATCGACGAAATTAAAGGGAACCGCTTCGTTTTGGCACAATATGCCATGTTGATGACGCAAAAGTAGGCTGCGGCAGTTTATTCCGCCCAATAAAAAACCCCAGACACATCGCTGTGCTGGGGTTTTCAGTATTAGGAGCCTGACGATGACCTACTCTCGCATGAGCAAAAGCCACACTACCATCGGCGCTGATTCGTTT
>JANZNS010000007.1 GCA_025153445.1 Marinobacter sp. BGYM27
CCTTCAGGATCTTGACGATCTGTGACTCGCTATACCGTGATTTCTTCATGCCGTTCTCCATTTGCCTCATTGTAGGCTGGAGAACTCTAATTACGCATGCACCGATTTTAGGGGATGGTTACAGGCTGAGGAGATGGACAGGATGTGTTGTGGGATGGTGGGTGAAAAATAATCACCAAATCACTTGCTCCGCAAGAGGCCTCGCTCTTGTGCTCACATCTATTCTATTTTGTTAGCATTCGAATTTTTTCCAATCGGACTTTAGAAAGGCAACCCAATCTGTGAATAGCAGCTTGAATGAAGCTAAACTAAAGCTCTCACTACCGCCGCCACAATCCCCAATTAAAATAATCTAGCTCTACTGAGTGATTTGGATAAAATGTCAAAACCAAGTCATCCCTTTCAACTTCAATTGCTTTTTGAATACCGGACTCTACCTCCTTAATTGCAGCATCTATTTCCTTTATTCGTGACGGAGCGAGTTCGGAGGAAATAAAGTCCCCAACTGAATTTGCCCCGAAAACCTCACAGACAGGAAAGTTCGCCTCATTTATATAGAACTTATAGTTCATTTTGACCCCTCAAATTTATTCGTGCATAGGCCATGCTGTCCGTACTTCGAGGGGGCGATTTATATCGTCAGCATAACCTTGAACCTTCATGCCAGAGGTCGACTCCCCTTGCCGTTTATTCAGGGCTCGAAGGCAACCGCTAGAGCTCTCTGACAACTAGACTGTTCTTTGACTTGGGCATCTCTAAAAACTCTCTCCAAGCAAAAACGGCGTTCTGAAATTCGCTCAAAGAGAAACGGCCATCTGGGTTGTCTATCAGGTGATCATCCAACAGAATGTCGATTTGAACAGTCGGCATCCGAATTATGGCTTCAACATCCTCGCCTTCTATCTCGAACTCTTCCACCTCCTTTTCAGCTACCCTATTTATCTTTTTCAAGATATCTTCACAATCATTTGGGTTGCTCGCTAGAAAGGGCAAGGTATCCGCTAAAAATTTTTTATAACGCTGTACCTCTGAGCTATTCTCCCCCGAAATCTCACGTCTACTGTATAGAACCTCTCCCGCGACGGGATGTTTAACGCCCTCTACGTATGATAGCTTGAGCTTCATATTTCACGCCTTCCTAAATCGAGCCTTGGTAAACTGGGTAAACAGTAACTCTTGGTGCAATGAATCCGCGCACGTGGACGCCGGATGGCGTCACTGACTCCCAAACATCTCCGTCGATGAACCTATCTGAACTATTCCATGCAGCGTCGACTTCTTGCATGATTCGATTACGATCCCACCCCTTCGGAAACATCGTATTAGTTGCATTGTTGCTTGTTTTAGTGAGCCATTGCCCAGGGTTTTTAGGATCCGGCATTTGGACTGTCGCTTGATAGACTCCAGACGGATCTGGCGAACCTTCTGTGCCCTTAACAACCCGGACGTCGCCATGGAGCAAACTGTGCCCACCAGTTGGCTTACCCTTCCTGGTGTAGTCCGCTTTTAAAACATGATCATAATCTATTGGGGACTGGGGTAAGCGCTGAGTGTCGCCGGGGCAACACCCCTTTTCACTCGCCAACCCCAACGGATCCACCCACCCCGTCGGATTGGGCACATACTGATAGCTATTCAGCCCACCTGCCAGTCCAATGGGATCGGGCGTCATAAACCGACCGTTAGCCGGATTGTAATACCGGTGGCGGTTGTAGTGCAGGCCGGTTTCGGGGTCGTAGTACTGGCCCTGGAAGCGTAGGGGGTTCTGGACGACTGCGATGTCTTTTTTGACAACGCTGCCGTAGGCCCGGTAGGTGGCGGACCAGACGATATCCCCGGACGCGGTGGTCATCTCCTGCGGGGTGCCGAGGTGGTCCAGGTGGTAGTAATAGACTTGGGACTGTTCCGGCCCCTGACCTTCGGACAGGGCCAGCGGGCGGAAGCTGTCGGGTTCATAAAGGTAGCTGCGGTAATCGTCACCGGTTTCTTCGGCGATCAGGCGGTCGCCTTGCCAGATGAACTCTGTGCGTTTGGAATCGTCTTCCTTGGCGATGCGGCGGCCAAAGGCGTCGTATTCGTAGCGGAAGCGGCGACCGTCCGGGCGTTCGACTTCGATCAGGCGGTGTTCGCAGTCGTAGCGATAGTAGGTAACCAGCTTCTGGCCCTTACCGCGCGCTTCTTCTACCAGATTGCCAAATTCATCGTAGCGATAATGGCAATCTCCGTGCATGTTCAGGCGGTTGCCCTGTACGTTGGCGTTGTTCTGCGGGGACGGGCTCTGGGTCTGTTCCAGCAGGTTGCCGGCGGGGTCATGGATCAGTTGTTCATAGACATCGCCACGGACGCCGGTGAGGCGATCTCGGGGATCGTAGACGTATTCCCGCAGGCCCTTGCGGGTGTCCTGTACTGATTTGAGATTGCCGGCGCCGTCGTACTGATAATCACGCTGGTAGAAAATGTCCTTGATGCGCTGCTGGTGCAGGCGATGCTGGGTCAGGCGGCCCTCGTCGTCATAGACATAGGCGCTCAGCAGATCGCCCTGCTCTCGCTCCAGCTCTTCGCCGGTGGCGGCCATGCGGTGACGGGTCAACACTTGGCCGTTCAGGTCGATGCCGGCGAGTTGTCCCTGGCCGTCACGGTGATAGGCAAGTGCCTGCCCATCAGGCAGTGTCATGCCATTCAGGCGATCGAATGCATCGTATTGATAACTGAGTGTCGCCCAGCCCTGATGCTCCGTTTTTAGCAAGCCTTGTGCGTCGTACTGAAATGCCAGCGGCCAGTTGCCATCATCCACCGCAACCAGTTCGCCATCCTTGCCATAGCGATACTGCACTTCGCGGCCATCCGGCAGCACTTTGGTCAGCAGTTGCCCTTGGGCATCCCGCTGGTACTGGGTGGTTTGCAGCGCTTCGGCTGCGGTGCCGAACTCGGTCTTTTCGGTGAGGTGGCCGTTCAGATCGTAGCCATAGGCCGTGCGGCGGCCATCAAATGCAGTCTCCTGCCGCACCAGTCCGTTAGGGTAATAATCAATGCCGTACTGTTCGCCGCGTTCGTTTTCAATGCGGGTCAGCAGGAAGCGGTGATTATCGTACTGGTATTTGAGCTGGCTGCCGTCAGGGTTGATGCGGCGGCTCAGCAGGTGCAGTTTGCGATCGTATTCGTAACGGGTCTCACGGCCTTTTTCGTCTACAAAGCGGGTGACCTTGCCAAAGCTGTTGTAGCTGTACTGGCGCGTTTTGTTACCGGCGAGGCGCTCCTCGATAACCCGCCCGACCCCATCATAGCGATACTGGGTGATCGCGCCCCGGGCATCTTTTTTCGCTAGCAAGCGGCCGAACTCATCGTACCGGTATTTGTAGATAGCGCCGGTCGGGGTTTGCTCGTCCAGCAACTGGCCTTTGTTATTCCAGGACCAGAGGTGTTTACGGGCATCCGGGAGAACCACCCGGGTGAGATGCCCTTGCCGGTCATAGGTATAGGTGGTCTGGCGTCCGCGGGAATCGATCTCTTTCGACAGATCGCCGGTAGCGGTGTAATCGAACTGCCAGGTCTGGCCGTTGCGATGAATTTCAGCGATGCGCCCCTTTCTGTAGGAGAACATGACCGGCACGCCGTCGGGTCCTGTTTTGGTGGTAAGCCTGCCTGCATCGTCATACTGATAAGACGTTTTAGCGCCCAGCGGATCAACGCTGGTGGTCAGGCGGCCCCTGGTATCGTATTCGTTGAGATGGGTAGCGCCGTCAGGATCTGTTTTCTCCTGCAATTGCGCCGCGCCATCGTAGCGCCAGACTTCTTTGCTGCCATCAACATAGGTGACGGTGCAGGTGTGCTGGTCGTCGTCCCAATCAAATTGGGTGTCGATCTCCGCTGTGTCGCCCCACTGCCGAACGCAGCGCCCTTTGGGTGTGGCCTCGTCCCAGGCCAGATGGAAACGGTAGCCGCTCGCCAGCGTGCGCTGGACCAGCATGTGATTGTCGAAGGCGTACTGCTCGGTTTCACCGGCGGCGTTGGTCGCTTCAACCAGATCGCCATTGTTGTCATAGATGTAGGTGAACGCTGTCTGGAGCCTTACCCAGACCAGGCCATCGTCGGTAATCTTGCGATGCAGGCGTGTAAGCGCGACCAGCGTGTTGTCTTGGTACTCAAAAGCCAGCGCTTGTTCGGCATCGTTGATGATCTGCTGCAACCTGCCGTGTGTGTCGTACCCCACATGAAGCTGATTGCCGTAGCGATCGCAGATACGGGTCAGAAGCCCGGCATCGCCGTCCCGCCGGAAGTGATAGCGGGGCTGCTTTTCGCCGGCGCAAACCACGTAGTCATCGCCATCGCGCCAGATGGCCATGCCTGCCTGGGAATTACTGGCAAACGGGTTGGTGTCGACTGCCGGCAGATGCGTGTTCTTGCCTTCATGGTCATGCCAGATAATTCCGTCTGACTCAAAGCTCAGGCTGTGGTTGAGGCTATGGCGCCAGCCGTAACCCATAGTGAGTTTGCGATCACTACTGCCGGAGCGGTAAAGGCGTTTGAAATCAAACGGCATCGGCCCGGGCAGTTGCGCATCGGTCAGTTCCAGCAATTCTTCGCCGGTTACTGTGCTGACGGGATCTGCACAGGTTTCTGTTGATTCGTTGTCTTTGGTGGCACGGCCCTGATCAGTGGTTGACGGCGAAGGCTCATCCGGCCCATGCGGGGTGGCTGCGCGCTCGCTGACGGAGGAGCTATCCCTTCCTGATGATTGCAGTGGCAGCCCGTGATCATCCGCCGCCATGGACTGATAAGCCGTGTCATGCTGAACCTGAAAATCCGCACCCCGGCGTGTATTGCCAGTCGACAGCGGCATGTCACCAGCCACCTGTATGGCACGATGATTGGTGCCGATGTCGTCCATGTATTTCTGGAAGCCTTCTGCCAGCTTCGCCAGGAACGGCCCAAGCCCCATATTGTCAGGCGTGGCGCTTCCGGCACGGCCAACCGCTTTGGCGGCCGCCTTGGTGCCAATCCGCGTGCCGTATTTGGCCGCAAGACCAGCACCGCCGGTGATGATCAGTCCGACCACCACATCAAACAGCACTTGCCCTATCAACTCGCCCGCCATCTCTGCCAGCTGCGTCGGCGGCAGCATGCGAAAGTACTGACGCATGGTGTACATCACAATGAACAGGAAGATTTCATCATTGGCGACAAGGCAGGCTTTCAGGTAGGCGTCATCGGCCTGTTTGAGCTTCTCCATTTGCTCCGCCATGTCGTCTGGCATATCGGAAAAGTCGTAATCCATCAGGCCGCAGATCACATCGTAGATGCGGCGAAGGTCATCAAGGATGTTAGTGAAACCATCGGCCAGGCCGTTCAGCGCGCGCGCTTGAATCTCGGCAGCCTGCGCTGGGCCTGCCATTGATATATAGCTATCCCACTCACCGCTGATACCGCCGTTCCAGGCGTTCAGAAGCACAGAGCTGCATGATTCGATAAAGCCGTCATAGGTCGCATAAAGTGCGTCCATTTCGGCTTTGGTTATATTGGGGGAAAGAACGACCCGGTATTCCTTGCCGGGCGTTACGGTCACTTCCGCAAGTCCGTTAGCATCGGTAACGCCGGTCGTTACGGTTTCCCAGCTGTCGCCGCCGTACCAGGTACCTGCGTTTTCCTGGACCTCGAACTGGGTCTCAGGAATAGGCGTTTTCTTTATGTTTTCATGGAAGTGCGCGATTTTAATAACGCGCTTTTCTTCACAGGGGGCGACCGTTGATGACACCACCTCATCGTCGTCAGAGGCGGCGCTGGTGCTTTCACCATTGACCTCCAACACTTGCTCGTGACCCAGGAATATCGACTTGAACCAGTCATCGTTCCAGTCGTTATAGTTATTGACGACGGCCTCCCGGAGCTCCCGGGTCAGGGCATTGATGTCCGGTTTAACCGAATCAGTCTGCGAGTCATTCGCGACAGCTGCTGTGGTGTCCATGGGTAATCCTTACCTTGAATGAGTGCGCTCAGCTTCCTGCTGAAGGCGTTGCTGCAGAGTCTGCAGCGTTGTCTGATCAATCTCTGTTACTGGCCCGTCGCCGATAACCCGGCGCAGGTGACGCTGCACCTTCTGGCGCGCAACCGGCGCCGGATAGGCTGCAATCGGTGAATGCTCAACCTTGTGGAGCGCGGCCACGGTGTTGTCAACGAGCACATCACGGCAGTGACTCGCCAGTGCCTGCTCGGCAGCCGGCGGCAGCACAAACCAGGGGAAGGCTTTTTCGCCATCAAAAACAGGCGCTGCCGGGTGCAGCCTCTCCTTCCCGTCCGGAGCAATCCATGACGAAACGGGCCCAAGTAAAGCGGCTTGATGTGCGCTGTCGAGACTGTCGAACAGAGGCGCCAGAAAGCGCGCATCCCAGTGCCGGAAAAACACCGCTTTGCCGGCAGCACCGCTTTTGCCGATGGTGATCTGAGTCAGGCTTCGAAGATGGGCAAATAGGCTGTCCATTGGTTCAGTGGACAAAGCTGCCCAGCCCCAATCTGGCGCATCACAGCTATCTATCCAGTCAACAAAGGGGCTGGTCATACTGATCTCTGCGAGATACGGCATGACGGGCTGCCAGCCTGCGTATGGCGTGCCGAGATAGAGCGGCAGTGCCGTCAGGCCGTCCTTATCGAAAAAATGACGTACCGGCTCTGCCTGACTGGTGCCGCTCAGCACCAGATAAATACGCGCGCTTTCGCCACTCGCACTATTCGCTTCAACACGTTCAAGCGCAGCTTCCAGTGAAGCTCTGAAGGTCAGTGGTTCAGACATTGCAGACGCCGTCCCGACACTTCACACACTCTTCGCAGAAAGGCACCGCCGCCTGGAGGTTGGCGAACTGAGGCGCAGTCAAAGGCACTTCTGCCAGCATTGCCGGCGCAATCGCCTGATGCACGAATTTTTCCAGATCCTGAGGCATACCCGGCCCCTGCGCGCCCTGCCCGGAACCACTGCCGGGCGAGCCACCAGAATTGATTTTCAGAGTGGCACCAGAGAGCGTGACACCGCTCGGATCAAGCTTGATGAAGCTTCCACCGGCGGCGATGGTCAGTTCCGCCCCTGCATCCAGCACAACCTTGGCGCCGGCCTTGTAGTGCACTTCGCTGCCCGCTTCGCTGAGCATCGAGGTGGCATTCTTCTGGTGGTAGGTGCCGCCCACCGTCAGGCTGCTGTCACCGCCAACCTTCTCCCGCTTCTCGCCATCCACCGTGTGGTGATCATTGGCCTTGATATGACTGACCCGGTCATTGTCCACGGTGAGGTGGCTGTTGTGATGAATGACTTCAGTGCGGTCGTTTTCGGTCAGCAGGTCCAGGTCTTTCTGGGCGTGGACGTAGATCTGTTCTTTATCGGCTTCGTCTTCAAAGCGCAGTTCGTTACTGCCTTCGCCCTTGTGGGTCTGGGTTTTCAGGGTGGTGCGGGTTTTGTGGGCCGGTAATTCATACGGCGGAGTGTTGGTGGCGTGGTAGGTGCGCCCGGTAATGATCGGCTGATCCGGATCGCCGTCCAGGAAGGACACAATGACTTCATGGCCGATTCTCGGGAGGGCCATAAACCCATAGCTGCCGCCGGCCCAGCCCTGGGAGACGCGTAGCCAGGCACTGCTGTTGTCGTCGTTCTTGGAATAGCGGTCCCAGGGGAACCGAACTTTAACCCGGCCGTGTGCATCACAATGGATTTCTTCCCCCGGGGGGCCAGTGACGATGGCGACTTGCGGGCCATCCATACGGGGACGCTGGCTGTCTTTTAACTGGGGCCGCCAGGTGCGGTCGGCCGGAATGACGCTGAAGCGGTTGTTGTAGGTGGTGGACCCACTGCCGCCGTCTTCTTCCAGTGCCTGGGGTTGTGTGCCCTTGTGGGTGACACTGGTAATCAACCAGTCCCGGTTGAGGGAGTCAGCACTGTGTTCACTCAGCGTGAATTTGGCGCCGCTGGTAAAGTCCGCCCGGTTACTGGTGCCGGATGCGGTGCGGCTCTGGTTGCGCAGGCTGTCGAGGGTGGCCTCGGTAAAAGGTTGGCCACTGGCATCCTGTTTGAACCGGCCCGGGTAGTCGTAATGCTGGTAGTCGTCCCGATGGGGTAAATCAGCGCCACTGGTTTCATGCATCAGGGCATAGGCCGGGTTCTTGAAGGTGTAGTCCTTCAGCGCCACGCTGGCGACGGAGACGGTGTCCTGAGGTGTGAAGCTGAACACCGCCGGTTGGCGGCTGCTGCCGCCTGCAGTGGCGTTGTAGCCGGCCTCAGGCAACCCTGGCGCTTCCCGGTGGTGATCGGCCAGGATCAGGGTATGCCCGCCCTGGCGGTGTTCAAAACGGTAATGCCAGCCTTCTTCGGCGGCTAAACGGGTGGCGAAGGCCAGATCGGATTCCCGGTGCTGGACGCAGTATTCCCGTTCTTCTGAAGGGCGTTTGAGATTGAGTGTACGGTCGACGACACCCCGCTCATCCAACAGGGTCTGGACGATGGTTTCCGTGGTCTGCTGCTGGAAGATGCGGCTGTTGTGCATCAGCCCTAAACGCCAGAGAGCGGGCTGAACGATAGCCGAGTACTGGGTGCGGCGATGGCCGGTATCGCCCCGGCTGAAAGAGGACACCACGCCGTGGAAGCGGCGCAGAACGTCACCGTCCTGATACAGCACCAGTTCGGCATCCTGATCCAGTACGTCAGTGACCGCCAGATCATCAAAGGCACTGGCCAGATCCAGCTTGAGATGGAACAGGTCGGAGAGGCTTTCGGTCAGCTCGAATTCAACCACCGAGAAGGTGTCATCCGGCAAAGACCCGAGACGGGCCGTGAACTGCAGGCCGGTGGGCTGGGGCATGGTGTCGTCCTTGAATGTTCAAAGTGCGTGCGCGTCCTGCGCACGGGAGCCGAGGCTCTATATTCAGTTGTGCAAAAAGTCTACAACCGTGGCGAGTCCGGATCAATACGGGAGTTTACCGACGCAGTCACACTCAACCCCATCGCCTGTGCTGCAATGCGGTTTTTAAGGGAACCTCGACGATCCAGAAAACGCATGCCCGCATTACGCAGCCAGCGCAACGGCAGCTCTTCATTGGCGAAAAGACGTTTGAAACCTTCCATCGCCGCCATCATCGATATGTTTTCGCCTTTCCGGCGACGCTGGTAACGCGCCAGCATTGCAGGCTCATCCGGGCTCCTGCCCGTTTCACGCGCAACAGCAAGCTCTTCCAACAATACCCGTACGTCACTGAAACCGAGATTCACCCCCTGCCCTGCCAACGGATGAATCGTGTGCGCGGCATCACCAATCAACACCATGCCCGGACGGACATAATCCTTGGCGTGGCGCTGGCGAAGCGGGAATGCATGACGGGCAGATACCGCATGGATCGCTCCCAACTGTTGCTCAATGGCGGCATTGAGCTCGGTCACGAAAGCCTCGTCATCAAGACTCATCAAGCGCTGAGCTTCGTGAGTGTCCTGAGACCAGACGATAGAACTGAAACGGGTGGCGCCATCATCGGTTTGTAGCGGGAGAAACGCCAACGGTCCGGTTTTCGAAAATCGTTGCCAGGCGGTGAACTCATGGGATTGGGCGGTTGCAACGGTGCAGACGATACTCTGCTGGTCATAGTCCCATTCACGGGTGGGCATGCCTGCCCATTGCCGCAGGCGCGACTGGGGACCGTCCGCCGCCACGATCAGCGATGCAGAGAGCCGACGCCCGCTATCCAGCGTGATGCCTCTTTGCGCGCCCTCTTCCCACCACCCGGATACAGAAGCACCATCGAGTACATCCACCGCGTTAGCACGGAGCGTGAGGAAAAGCCCCCGGATCAGAATCCGGTTTTCCATGATCATTCCCAGCGCCGGGGCCTGCAGCTCACTCGCATCAAAGGCGATGCGGCCTGTACCATCGCCATCCCACACCACCATGCGGGTGTAGGCGCAGCGCCGCTCACCTGCGATCGCAGGCCAAACATCCAACTGCTTGAGCAACGACTGGCTGGCAGCAGAGACGGCACTGACGCGCGGCTCAAAATCAGTGACGCTGGTGATCGGCGCAACGGGTGCCGTGAGGCTATCCCAGGTGGCGGCTTCTATAAGCCCGACCCGCCACCCCTGTCTCGCCAGCCCTAGCGCGGCGGTGCTGCCCACCATACCGCCGCCGACGACGAGAATGTCATAGTCCGGTTTACCATTCATGTTCCGGTTCCCTCCGGTTCAACGCTCTTTAGCGGGGCGGTTCGCTTTGCTGCGAGTCCCATTGCCCGGCGCGCAAACCAGCGACGCGCACCCGGCATCAGATCAAGCCCGACCAGCCCGGCATCCCTTGCCGCCCCCAGTAACGATGACTCTGCGCCAAAGATCTGAATCAACGAGTCCGACAGGCGCACGGTTTGCTGCCAATCTTCTCGATGAGTCAGTTGATAGGCCTGTAATACGTCCAGCCTCCCCAACGGGATGCCTTTGTCCGATGCTATGCGGAACTGATCAACCAGCGTCATTAACCCTCGCAGCGCCAGATTGAATCCCTGACCGGCGACGGGATGGAGCGTGTGCGCCGCATTACCAACGAGCACAATGCCGGGGCGCACCGACTCTGCTACGGTCGTCAGTGTCAGTGGATAATGACTGCACTCACCGATCCGATTGAATCGCCCCAGACGCCAGCCGAACCGCGCCTGCAAACGCCGGCATTTCTCTTTATCGGATGCCGCCAGCACCTCTTCAAGATCATCGCCGGACAGCGTCCAGACCAATGCTGATTCATGCCCCGCCCGCTGCGGATTCCCCCGGGGCAGCAACGCCATAGGGCCGGTATCAGTAAACCGTTCGTAAGCTCTGAATTCGTGCGGATTCGCCGTTGACACATTGGCGATCAGGGCGTGCTGATCGTAGTGGGTATGATCAGGATTGAAGCCGAGCTTCTCCCGTAATCCCGAGCGACCACCATCGGCGACAACCAGACACTGAGCAGTCATCGAGGTTTGCTCACCCCCTTCACTGACCACAACCGAAACGCCTTCGGTCATGGGCGTGACATTCACGACTTCAGCTGGCGCCCGCCACTGCACTGCAGACTCACCCAGCAAGGCGCGCATCAGCGACAACCCCATCCAGCGGTTATCGACGACATAACCCAGCGCCGGCACGCCCTGCTCGTCGCAGGACATGCGGGTCGCGCCGAATCGGCCGCGATCGGAAACGTGAATTCGCTGGATCGGCGTGGCGTAAGGGGCCAGATCGGGCCAAAGGCCCAATGCTTCATAGATATTCCGGGACGCCCAGGCGAGCGCCGTCGAGCGGGCATCATAACTGGGCTGATAGGTATCCGGCAGGGCATCCGGCGACAGGGGAAAAGACTCGACAACTGTCGTACGGCATTCCGGTAGCGCACGACTGAGCGCCAGCGCCAGTGTCGCACCGGCCAGTCCACCGCCGGCGATCAGAATATCGGTATCGAATTCAGCCAAAACAGGCATCCTTGCCGGGGCAACGCCCCGATTGCTTCAGTCTTACGCCGGGATGATCGCTCATCGCGCCATCAAGGCCTCGATATCGTCGATGGTTTTGGGCACGCCTTCGCTCAGCACCCGGCAGCCATCTTTGGTGACCACCACATCATCTTCAATGCGGATACCAATACCCCGCCATTTCTCGTCAACATCGGTATTGTCAGGTGCAATGTACAGTCCCGGCTCAACCGTCAGCACCATGCCAGGTTCCAGCAGGCGCCAGGCTTCACCCACCCGGTAATCGCCGACATCATGAACATCCAGGCCAAGCCAGTGGCCGGTGCGATGCATGAAGAACGGCTTGTAGGATGCCTGCTCCAGAGCGTCTTCAAGCGAACCGGAGAGTAGCCCGAGATCGATCAGCCCCTGGGTTAGTACCCGCAGCGCCGCTTCGTGGGAGTGATTCCAGTGATTACCGGGACGCACGGCATCAATCGCTGCATACTGAGCCGACAGCACCACTTCATAGAGTGCTCGCTGTGGTTCGGAAAATTTGCCATTCACCGGAAAGGTGCGGGTAATGTCCGAGGCATAGTTTTCAACCTCACAACCGGCATCAATCAGCACCAGGTCGCCATCTTTCAGCGGTGCGCTGTTTTCGATGTAGTGCAGAATGCAGCCATTGCGACCGCCACCCACAATCGACGGGTAGGCTGTATTCCTGGTGCCGCGAGTCATGAAGGTATGAATCAGCTCGGCCTCGAGCTGGTATTCATAAACACCGGGCGCTGCTTTTTTCATGGCGTTGCAATGGGCCTCGGCACTGATTTCGCCCGCCTTTGCCATCACCTTTATTTCCGCTGGGCTCTTGTACAGCCGCAGGTCATGCAGCGTATGCTCAAGTGCAACAAACTCCCCTGGCGGCTGGGCACCGGTGCGCACCTTGCTCCGAATCGTCTGCACCCATTCCATGACCTGACTGTCGAACGCCTTGTCACGTCCCAACGGGTAGTAAACGCGGCTACGGCCCTCAATCATTCCCGGCAGAATCTCATCAATATCGACAATCGGAAACGCATCGTCCAGGCCGAATTTTTCGATCGCGCCTTCCGGGCCCGTCAGATAACCGTCCCACAGCTCCTTTTCAGGATTGCGTTCCTTGCAGAACAGCACTGACTCGCCATGCTCCCGGCCAGGAATCAGCACCAGCACCGCTTCCGGCTCATCGAAACCGGTAAGGTAGAAAAAGTCGCTGTCCTGCCGGAATGGATGCAACACATCGCGGTTCCGCACCCGCTCCGGCGCCGAGGGAATAATGGCAATGCTGTCAGGCGCCATATGCCCGATCAGCTTGTTCCGGCGGCTGGCAAACTCTTTAATCGGCATCAGCATAAGAGATACTCCGGTTGAGGCTTTCGCGACTCGCAATCAGTGCAGTGTTTTGTTTTTCGGCGCAGGCGGCGGATTAAACTCAGTAAACACCGTCATGGTGCCGACCCGCACGTACTCCATGATTTCGATGTATTGCTGCTCGCCTTCCTCGCTGTCGGCTTCGCCCTGGGAAACCTGACTGATCGCTACCAGGTCTTCAACCAGTTCACGAATATCACCAGAGGCTTCGCCCAACTCCCGGCTTGCCATCACGGCCATCCCTTCCAGAAACCCACGCACCCAGGCTGACAGAGCCTGCAGACGCTGGTCCAGCTCGTATTCATCATCGGGCAACAAGGGGCTGAACGTCAGGTCTGTTGCCTGTAATTGGGACAACGTCAGGTCGTAAGCACTGATCATGAAATCGGCCAGTTCAGAAGACGAATCAGCAGATTCGGGCGCAACGCCCATCTGTTCGCAAGCCAGTGCCAGCCAGTCATCCGGTGACAGCCGGCCACCGGCTGACAGCCTTCCGCACAAGGCACCGTGCAACTCGGACGGGTGACTGAACGCTTTGTGGGTGGCGTAAATATTGGCCCAGGCTTCGAAATCTTGAGGTGATGTGCTGGTATTCTCGGTCATGAATCCGCGCGTCTGCTGGTCTGTGAAATGGAGCACTATCCTAGCATTCAGGCGATCAATTGGCATCGGCCAAAGTTGATCGCTTTTGAAGCCGCACGCTCAGGCCGAGCTACCGGTTCAAGGCACCATCGTCGCCTCATACGACAATAATGAACGGACTGCAAGGTCATCAAATTGACCCCTTCAGAAGGCGCATTTATAGTTAGGGAACACTTGGTTAACTCTTATATCTATAAAACCAATGAAATCGTCGCCTCCGGGAAGTAGAAATCGCCATGGATCAGTCCGAATTGCAAGCACTCGCCGATAAGGTGGACCGTCTGATCGCGCACTGCGAGAAACTCGAGCAGGAAAACTCGGCCATTCGCCAGTCCCAGGATGACTGGAACCGCGAACGTTCACAGCTCATCCAGAAAAATGACCTGGCCCGTAACAAAATTGAAGCCATGATTGGCCGACTGAGAGCACTGGAGCAACACTAATGCCCGAGAAACCCACCACGGTTGAAGTCAACATCCTCGACAAGTCATACCTTGTCGCCTGCCCGGACGAAGCCCGCAGCGCACTGCAGGAATCTGCCCGGCACCTGGACAGCAAAATGCGTGAGATCCGTGCCAGCGGCAAAGTCTTTGGTACTGAACGGATTGCAGTGATGGCAGCGCTGAACATTACCCATGATTTGCTTGAGCAAAGCACGGTTTCGGATGGCGCTTCATCGGTATTGCGCCGAATGGACAGCCGGCTTGACGATGTTCTGAACAAAAAATCAGGCAGCTAAGCTGCTGATATGCCGTCCGGATTATTAAGATTTCTGAATGACGCCATATCCGGTTTGCATCTGGCCCCGGTATACCCCGTATAATGGAATCACTTCCTGGGTTGTTCGCTGGTCGGATTCGTCCTCGAGCCGATGCGCAATACCCAGGTGGCTACTTCAGGGCATTGTGAGCATGTCCCCCACGTAGGGGAAAGCCTAATATGTCACAGCGGCCACCACCTTGAACTTTTGGGTTCAAGGGCTACATCCGATAACGGCATCCCGGGAAGCTTCTTTCATGCCGATAACCTCCACACTCCTGCTATCCAGTCACTTCCGATGAATCGAGAGCCCGTCGCTGCCTTGTCGGATCGCCGTCAGCTCCGTCGCATTCTTCGCCAGCGCCGCCGGAATCTGACGCGCCAGCAACAACGCCAGGCATCCCGCGCACTCGCGCGACAGCTGATGCGCCATTTCTCGACATCGAAAGCCCGGCATATCGGCCTTTATTTGCCCAATGATGGCGAAATCGATCCGCGGGATTTCACCACCGAAGCACGACGCCGCGGCATTCATGTGTACCTGCCGGTATTGCACCCGGTGCTCGGCAATCAGTTATGGTTTTATCATTACGGGCCGGGAACAGCGCTTTCGCCCAATCGCTTCGGTATTCCCGAGCCTTCCGCCCGCAACGGAAAGCGGCGCGCCCCATGGGCCCTGGATGCGGTACTGATGCCGCTGGTGGGGTTTGATCTAAGTGGAGGGCGATTAGGCATGGGTGGCGGCTTCTACGACCGGACATTTGCATTCAAGCGCCGGGAAACATCACGCCCTCCGCGGCTGATAGGGCTGGCGCACGATGCTCAGCAAGTAGCCGATCTCCCCATTGCGAGCTGGGATGTTCCTATGGATGCGATTATTACCCCATCCCGCGAAGTGACCTGTCATCCACAGAACACAAAGCTGCGCGCTGACTATCGTCGCCTTTTTGTTGGCCACTATCGACTGCATTCGTCACGCCAGCCTGCGAAGACATAGCCCGCAACAAACCTCCATACAGCAAACCCAGGTAGCAATTACGACACCACAACAGACGCTGTCGAGCCGAAAGTCACCCGGAACAATCAAAAGAGATTTGATTCAGAATTAAGGTTAGACAAAGAAGAGAGGCTAATACGCGGTTAAAGACAGTGACTCAACCCGACTGGCAGGCGAATACACTTGACCGGGGACAGCCTGACCACCCCAAAGACAGGGGCGGCAAGCGTTTCAGATTCAGCAAGATGCGGGCGATCAGTTTTGATGATCACCCATAGGCGCGAACGTAGACTCGATAACACTGACTTTATTTGAACGGGGCTCCGACGCTTGCAGCGAGGTAATCCCGGTCACAGCCAAACCAATCACGAACAGAAAAACGAGCGCCCGGATGACGTCAGGCTTTCGTTCCATTGATCACTTCCCCCAAATGTACGAGACGGCGATACGCCGCTTTATTGTTTGCATAACCGAAGATCTGATTACACTGAAGACATTAAACGAGTCAATAAATGTCAACAACAATCATATGGTTATTTTTTATATATAGAATTGAGGTAAATAATATCAGGTAACTGTCGCATTACAATTTTTGACAGATTACAGATGCTTCATAAAAAGGCGGGGCGGAAAGCGCTTCCTTGCACGTTTCCGCCCCGCCTTCTGTTAACGCTGAGCGCCGACTAAGCCGAAGCTGTCAGTCACCGTTTCCGTTGCCAAGAAAAAGCCGATAGGCTTCATTATCGGTAACATCTTCGTACCGGAATCCGACTTTGCTGAGCATCTTGCCAAATGCGGCAAGTTCGTCATCCTCAACTTGCGCCCCCATCAAAACACGACTGTAGGCCGAGCCATGATTGCGATAATGGAACATGGAGATATTCCAGCGAGTGCCAAGTGACATCAGGAACTTGAGCAGCGCGCCGGGGCGCTCCGGAAACTCGAACTGAAACACTCGCTCATTGGCAATAGTCGGCGCATGACCGCCCACCATATGGCGGATGTGCTGCTTCGCCAGGTCACTGTCAGTCAGATCGATTACGCCGTATCCAATTTCCCGCAAATCGCTTACCAGCTCATCGCGCCCCAGCCCGCCAGACTGGATCTGAATACCAACGAATATCCGCGCATCGCCGCTATCCGAATAACGGTAGTTAAACTCGGTGATGCTGCGTTTATGCAGGGCGTTGATGAACGACTTGAAGCTGCCCGGACGCTCCGGAATCGTGACTGCAAGAATCGCCTCGCGCTGCTCACCGATTTCAGTGCGCTCAGAGATATAGCGCAACCGATCAAAGTTCATGTTGGCGCCACTGAGCACACCCGCAAGGTTTTGCCCGTGAATTTCTTCACGCTGGACATATTTCTTGATTCCCGCAACGGACAGGGCACCCGCTGGCTCGCAAATCGAACGGGTATCATCAAAAACATCCTTGATCGCGGCGCAGATTTCGTCGGTCGACACGGTGATCACCTCATCAACACAATCCTTGCAGATATCCCAGGTGTGCTCGCCGATCTGTTTGACTGCGACACCATCCGCGAAGATTCCCACCTCATCAAGAACGACCCGTTCACCAGCTGACAGCGCCGCCTGAAGGCAATTGGAGTCTTCCGGTTCAACACCAATTACCCGGGTTTCCGGGCGCAGGTACTTGATGTAGGCCGCCATACCGGCAATCAGACCGCCACCGCCAACCGGGATAAACACGGCATGCAACGGCTTGGTAAACTGCCACAGCAATTCCATCGCCACAGTGCCTTGCCCTGCAATCACGTCAGGGTCGTCGTAGGGAGGAATATAGGTCAGCCCCTGCTTGTCCATCAGCTCTTTGGCATGCGCTGCGGCTTCGTCGAAGGCATCACCTTTCAATATCACTTTGGCGCCACGGTCACGAACCGATTTCACCTTGATCTCAGGCGTGGTCTGCGGCATCACGATAACCGCTTTGATATCCAGCTGCTGAGCGGCCATCGCCACACCCTGGGCGTGATTGCCGGCAGAGGCACAGATCACCCCTTTGGCTTTCTGCTCTTCGGAGAGCTGGGCAATAGCGTTGTAGGCCCCCCTGCACTTGAACGAAAATACCGGCTGCAAATCTTCCCGCTTGAGCAGAACATGATTATTCAGCCGCTTGGAGAGATTTCGGGCGGGCGTCAGCGGCGATTCGATCGCCACATCGTAGACTCGGGCATCGAGTATTTTTTTGATGTAGCGCTGGGGCATAGAGCAATTCCATTTTTACGGACGATTGAAGTGGTTGCGAAAAGCCTTCGAGTGTAAGGAGTTTCCGGGGCCCGCGTCCAGATACAGACATGAGGTAAGACTGTATTGGTTGCCGGTTTTGCGGATTGGGCACAGCTTTCCCTGTATGGCGCTCCGCTACGCCGATATACTAGTGTCCCATCATATCAACGACCACCGACCCCGCGAGGACGTCATGACCCAGGATGAACTCAAGCAAGCCGTTGCCAAGGCAGCGATTGATGCCATTCGCCCCCAACTGGACAGCGAAAGCGTCATCGGTGTCGGCACAGGCAGCACGGCGAACTGCTTTATCGACCTGCTGGCAGAGCTTAAAACCGAGTTCGATGGCGCCGTTGCCAGTTCGGACGCCACCGCAGAACGATTGAAAGGCCACGGCATCCCGGTTTACGACCTCAACGCAGTTGCCGGCCTTGAGTACTACATCGACGGCGCGGACGAAGCCAATGGCCAGTTGGAGCTGATCAAGGGCGGCGGCGCAGCACTGACGCGCGAGAAGATCGTCGCAGCTGTTGCCCGGACCTTTATCTGCATTGCCGACGACTCCAAGCGGGTCGATCTGCTGGGCGGCTTCCCGCTGCCGGTTGAGGTCATCCCTATGGCCCGCAGCCACGTTGGCCGGGAAATCGTCAAGCTGGGCGGTGATCCGGTGTATCGTGAAGGCGTCACAACCGACAACGGCAACATCATCATCGATGTCCACAACCTGCAGATCGATAACCCGATCGAACTGGAGCGCCAGCTCAACAATATCGTCGGCGTTGTCACCAACGGGCTGTTTGCCCAGCGTCCGGCAGATATTCTGCTGCTGGGCACTGCCAATGGCGTCGAAACCATAAAACGCTGACACCAGAACGACAAACCCCGCCGTTTTGGCGGGGTTTGCAGTCACCCTTTCACATTAACGTGATCAGGCAGGCTCGATTTCCATCAGAATTTCTGATGGCGTGACCCGGTCACCCTTGGCAATAAAGACGCCGACGACCTTGCCCGAAACCGGCGCTTTCACTTCGGTTTCCATCTTCATCGCTTCAATGACCAGCACCGGCTTGCCCGCTTCAACGGTATCGCCTTCACCGACCAGTACATCGACGATATTGCCCGGCATGCTCGTGGTAACGTGGCCTTCTTTCGACGCCTTGCCTCGCTTGGAGCCTCCGCTGCCGTCTTCGCGTTCGAAGCCACCAACCGTTTCCAGGCTGATCTCTTCCGGCATGCCGTCGACCGTCATGTAGAAACGACGCTCATCGTCAGCCGTCGGGCTCACACCGGTGACCTGGATATCGAAGGTTTCACCGTGCACGGTAACCTTGAACTCGGTTGAGATCGAGCCACCCGCACCGGCAGCAGGTGCCGGCTCCAGTGGCTCCGGCTTCAGGGTGCCGGCTTTACGCTGCTCAAAGAACTGACGCGCCTGATCAGGGAACATGGCGTAGGTCAGTACGTCTTCTTCAGACTCCGCCAGCTCGCCTACTTCTTCCTTGATCTTGTGGAATTCGTTCTTGATCAGGTTGGCAGGACGTTCGTCGATCAGGTCTTCATTGCCAACGGCACGTTTCTGCAGATCCGCATTCACAACACCAGGCGCGGCACCGTACCAACCTTGCAGGTACTTCTTCACTTCGTTGGTAATGTTGTCATAGCGCTTGCCGGCCAGCACGTTGATAACGGCTTGGGTGCCCACGATCTGAGAGGTAGGCGTGACCAGCGGCGGGAACCCGAGGTCTTCACGCACACGAGGAATCTCGGCAAACACATCGCGAATCTTGTCGAGCGCGCCCTGCTCCTTGAGCTGGTTCGCCAGGTTGGACATCATGCCGCCCGGCACCTGGGACAGCAGCACCGCAGTATCCACGCCGTTGTAGTCGCTTTCGAACTGGTGATACTTCTTGCGCACATCGCGGAAGTAATGGGTCAGCTCATCCAGCATCTCAAGATCCAGATCCACGTCGTAACCGGCATCTTTCAGCGCTGCCACCATGGATTCTGTCGGCGGATGGCTGGTACCACCGGCAAAGGCTGACAATGCGGTATCAATATGATCAACACCGGCTTCGACGGCCGCCCACTGACACATGGACGCCATGCCGGAAGTCGCATGCGAGTGCAGGAAGACCGGCAGCGACAGCGTATCTTTCAACGCCTTGACCAGCTCACTGGTGGCGGTGGGCGTCAGCAGGCCGGCCATATCCTTGATGGCGATGCTGTCGATCCCCATGTCGGCCATCGCTTTTGCCTGCTTCACAAACAGCTCGGTATTGTGAACCGGGCTGACGGTATAGCAGATAGTGCCCTGGGCATGCTTGCCCGCTTTCTTGACGGCCTTGATGCTGGTTTCCAGATTGCGAACATCGTTCAGCGCATCAAAAATGCGGAATACATCAATTCCGTTCTCGGCCGCTTTCTGGACAAAGGCCTCTACCACGTCGTCAGCATAATGGCGGTAGCCCAGCAGGTTCTGGCCTCGCAGCAACATTTGCAGCCGGGTATCCGGCAGTGCCTTGCGCAGCTCACGCAGACGCTCCCAGGGGTCTTCCTTGAGGAAGCGAACACAGCTGTCGAATGTCGCGCCACCCCAACACTCCAGTGACCAGTAACCCGCCTTGTTCAACTTCTCACAGGCCGGAAGCATGTCTTCCGTACGTAGGCGAGTGGCGATCAGGGATTGATGGGCGTCCCGTAAAATAACATCAGTGATTTCAATCTTGCGCTTGGTCATATCTATCTCCCGTCAGAGTCCGGCCTGAGCCGCAATGGCAGCCGCAAGGGCCGCTGCCAGAGACTCTGGACGCTTTTTGATGCTGTATTGGGTCAATTCCGGATGGGCTTCAACAAAGCCGGTGTTGAAATCGGCAGCCTGGAACTCCGGATGGCCGAGAATTTCCAGGTAATACGGAATCGTGGTTTTGATACCGTAGATCCCCATGTCGTTAAGCGCCCGGCGCGAACGCTCCAGCAGCTCCTCCCAGTCCATCGCGGACACGATCAGCTTTGCGCACATCGAATCGTAATAGGGCGGGATCTCATAGCCGGTATAGATCGCAGCGTCGGTTCTGACACCGGGCCCACCGGGCGAGTAGTAGCGGCTGATCTGGCCAAAGCTCGGCAGGAAGTTGTTCTTTGGATCCTCTGCATTGATACGGAACTGCGCCGCAAAGCCCCGGTAGCTGATTTCGTCCTGGGTGTACTTCAGCGGTTTGCCTGCTGCAATGCGGATTTGCTCCTTGACGATATCAACCCCGGTGATCTGTTCGGAAATGGTGTGCTCCACCTGGATCCGGGTGTTCATTTCCATGAAGTAGAAATCGTCTTTGTCATCAAGCAGAAACTCAACGGTACCGGCGTTTTCGTAACCGCACTCCTTCGCCAGGTTAACCGCCAGCTCACCAATACAATGACGCTGCTCATCGGTCATCTGCGGTGATGGCGCCAGCTCGATCAGCTTCTGGTTGCGGCGCTGGATGGAGCAGTCGCGCTCATAAAGGTGAATGGCGTTACCGTGGCTGTCTGCCAAAACCTGCACTTCGATATGGCGCGGGTTTACGATGCACTTTTCCAGAAACACGTCAGCGCTGCCAAACGCTTTGGTCGCTTCGGAAATAACCCGTTCGAAATTCTGCCGCAGCGCCGCTTCGTCGTCACAACGGCGGATACCGCGGCCGCCGCCACCGGATGTTGCCTTGAGCATCACCGGATAGCCCACGGATTCAGCCTGCTTGACCGCATCCTCGATATCTTCGAGGTTACCGTCAGAGCCCGGGGTAACCGGGACACCCGCGTTAACTGCGGTTTGACGCGCGTGAGTCTTGTCACCCATTGATGCAATAACTTCAGACGAGGGACCGATAAAACGGATTCCCCGCTCCTTGCAGACCGCAGCCAGCGTTGCGTTCTCAGACAAAAAACCATAGCCGGGATGCAACGCATCGCAGCCGGTCTCAACCGCGAGATTCACAATATGATGGGGGTTGAGATAGCCGGTTAACGGATCAGCGCTGATGCAGTGCGCTTCATCGGCCTTTTTGACATGCAACGAATACCGGTCTGCTTCGGAGTATATGGCGACAGCTTTGACGCCCAACTCTTGGCAGGCCCGGGCTATTCTGACGGCGATCTCACCACGATTGGCGATGAGCACCTTTTTGATCTTCATACCTGGATCTCCCTGTGCATTGTCCAGGAAGTGAAACTGGGACTTGAGTCCACCTGGATACCACTGTTATGTGGGTAAATACATATAGCATATCAGCGCAAACAGCACGTTGGTCTACCCTGAGCGCGCCTCACTCTATCCAGCTGGATGTTACCTAACCACAGCCAACCTGATCCAGATCAACTTTTTAACCAAGCGCTTGCTTGGTTTTTCGATTTATCAGACACTGCTTCATGCCTTACATCAACACAGGTGAGATCCATGGACACGGCTTACTTCAACGACACACATGAACAGGCTCGCCAGACCGCTCGCAAGTTCATCACCACTCATGTCAGCCCTTATATAGAGGACTGGGAAGAAGCCGGCGAGTTCCCCCGCGAACTCTATACGCTTGCCGGCGAGGCTGGCCTGCTCGGCGCGGGTTACCCTGAATCACTGGGCGGGCATAGCGAGGGCGATATTTTCCTGAAGGTCGCGCTTAGCGAGGAGCTGATGCGCTCAACATCCGGCGGCCTGGTCGCCGGCCTGGGCTCGATTGATATCGGTTTACCGCCAGTTGTGAAGTGGGCCCGACCGGACGTTCGGGATGCCATTGCACCCGCAGTTCTGCGTGGTGAGAAAATCATTGCGCTGGCCGTGACCGAGCCTGGTGGTGGCTCCGACGTGGCGAGCCTGAAAACCCGCGCGGTACGCAATGGCGACGAATACGTGGTCAATGGGGCCAAAACCTTTATCACCAGCGGCCACAGAGCAGACTATTACACCGTCGCCGTGCGCACAGGCAGTGAGGGGCACGGCGGCATCAGCCTGCTTTTGATCGATCGTGATACACCCGGCTTCACCCGGGGTCGTAAACTTCGCAAAATGGGCTGGTGGGCCAGTGACACCGCGGAGCTGTTCTTCGAGGACTGCAGAGTACCGGCCAACCGGCTGATCGGCGCTGAGAACGCCGGGTTCATCGCCATCATGACGAACTTTCTCTCCGAACGGTTGATGCTGGCCATCATGGGTTACATGACAGCAGAGATCGCACTGGAAACATCCATCAGATACTGCCGCCAGCGGGAGGCCTTCGGCCGATCAATTTCCGGCTTTCAGGTCACCCGGCACAAGTTGGTCGAGATGGCCACGCAAGTCGATATCGCGCGGGAATACACCTACCGCTGCGCAGCATTGATGCAAGCTGGCAAAAGCCCGATCAAGCAAGTAGCCATGGCCAAGAATTTTGCAGCGCAGGTCTGCGAGGACGTGACAAGAGAAGCTATTCAGCTCCACGGCGGCATGGGTTATATGCGCGAGGCGATGGTTGAGCGCCTGCACCGGGATGGCAAACTGCTGTCCATAGGCGGCGGCACAACCGAAATAATGAAGGAATTGATCAGCAAACAAATGGGGCTTTGAGATTGCGGGCCCCAGACGCCTACGCCGTGTTTTGCGAGGGTGCTTCGGTAGCGCCCTGTGCGGTATCTTCCGGAACGCCGTCGCCCGATCCGGTGGCGTCATCGTTTTCCGGTTCGCCATCATCCATCGCGTTGGCCGCCTTCAAAAATGCCAAACCACTCTGGATCAGAAACTGCCGCATGCGGGGATCGCTCTGTTCCGTCACACCCAAAGCGAATGACGTCAGCACGGCTTCCCAGGGATTGTTGATGATGAGTTTGCGAAAAGCGTCAACGGGAGAGAATGACTTACCGCCTGAACCCGCCTCACTATCGCCGGATTTCTTCGCCGGACTTTTAAGCATCCGATAGAAAAAGAATGCCAACAGCAAAACACAGGCGAAGCCGGTAATACCGTACGCACCCGCCTCGCCCACCCAAGGCGTCAGCCCCAGGCTGGCAGCCTTCAACAACATCACAAAGCCGCCAATCAACAAGGCACTGAGTAACACAAATGCAAGCACGAACCCTATGACAGCGCCCAGCGCCTTGCGTACCAGTGCCTTAATGTCTTCCGATGACATCATATTCAACGATCAAGCAACTTGCCGACCAGCAGCCCGACGAGGAAAACAATCACAACACTCAGGAAGGGGCGTTCCTCGATTTTATGCTCAACGTCGTGTATTGCCTTGCTGCCCGCATCGCGAGCCTTGGTCAAAGCCTCATCTCCACGCTCACGCGCATGCTTGAGGGCATCACGGCTTTCTTTGCGGATTTCCTCCCGCAGGTTACTGATATTGCCTTTCTGGCCATCAGCCACCGCTTTCGTCAGTTTTGCCAGATCGTCACGCAACAACTGAAGGTCTTCTTTTACATGCCTGTAATCTTCTTGTGTCGATTTCGCTTCCATAACATCTCTCCTTACGTGGGTAGATCCGGAAAGGTACCTCAGGCAACCCTCGAAGACGCGCCATTACACCCTGCAACGTTGCGACTTGCGATCAGCACCCGGTACGCCGGTTCTCGTGCGAAGCCTGACATCCCGTGACCGAGGCGTTTCACACACGACCCGGACCCGGCACACGGACAGACCCTATAAATGTAGCACAGTGGCGGATTCCAACATGACCGTACTGTCATGCCGAAGCCTGAACCTACACTAAATGTAGTTTTCACCCCTGCGCGACGACAGGTATAATCTAGCCCACTCTACTCTGATCAGCGGTTAACCTATGATCATATGATCGCCGTTGGACACTTTAAACTTAAGGACGCCCCATGAATTTCGACATGATTCCGCCTGGCAAGAACCCTCCTGAAGACATCAATGTTCTGATCGAGATCCCGGCCAACGCATCCTCCCCCATCAAATATGAAGTGGACAAGGACATGGGAGCGGTTGTTGTTGATCGTTTTATGGCGACGCCAATGTTCTACCCTGCCAATTACGGTTTCATCCCTAACACTTTGGCGGACGACGGCGATCCATTGGACGTTCTGGTTGTGACCCCTTATCCGGTAATGCCCGGCTGCGTAATCCGCTGCCGTCCGGTCGGCGTCCTGAACATGGAAGACGAAGCCGGCGGTGACGCCAAGCTGGTAGCAGTCCCCCACGACAAGGTCACACCGCAGTACAAGGACATTCAGGACGTTGAGGACCTGCCGGAACTGCTCCGTAACCAGATCCAGCATTTCTTTGAAAACTACAAGGACCTTGAAGCTGGCAAGTGGGTCAAGGTTCAGGGCTGGGATAACGCCGCAGCCGCTCGCAAAGCGATCGAAGCTTCCATTGCGGCGTACAGCAAAGACTGATATTGCCAGCACACGATTCTTTTTGAATCAGCACAAAAAAAGCAGCCGGTTTACGCCGGCTGCTTTTTTATTGGGCGAAATAACCCGCGGTACGACTGGATCAGCCCTGATCCAGTAGCTTCCGCAGATCAACAACAGCCGAGTTTGCTCTGGCAAGATACGACGCCATCGTCAGCGAATGGTTCGCAAGGAAGCCGAAACCACTGCCGTTGAGAATCACCGGACTCCACATCGGCTCCTGGCTGCCCTCAAGCTCGACGATGATCTGCCTGACGCTGACCAGCGCATTCTTGTCGATCAGCACCTCGCGGAAATCCACTTCGATGGCGCGGAAGATGTGAAGCAACGCCCATGCGGTACCGCGTGCCTCGTAGAACACGTCGTCGATTTCGGTCCAGGGGGTCTGGACCGATTCATAACTCTTGTCTTTGGGATCGCTGACCATCTCGTCGCCGCTTTCGCCAACGGTTTGCTTGCCGACGCTCTCGCTGAGTTTGCGGGACAGGCTGCCCAGACGGGTTTCGAGATCTCCCAGCCAGTTATTGAGGTTGTCAGCCCGCGCATAGAACTGTGCCTGCGGTTGCTGGGGGTTCGACAGCCGGTCGAGATAGCGCCTCAATGCCGCAACACCGCGGCGGTATTCCGATTCGGTCGATGGCAGCACCCAGCTACCGTTATCAAAATGCAGTTGCGGCTCAGCTACCGTCAGATCAGGATCTTCCGAAGACTGGCTCTGGGAACGGCTCATGTCCTTGCGCATCGCACGCGCCATGTCTCGCACCTGGACCAGCACACCGTATTCCCAGTGCGGCATGTTATCCATCCATAACCCCGGAGGCATGATGTCGTTGGTAATATAACCGCCAGACTTATTCAGCAGCGTTTCCGTCATTTGAATCAACGTCGAGGTGGTCGTGAAACCAGTGACCAGCTCACGGTTCATGTCTTTTGCTGTTTTCGCAGCCTCCGCTCGCACGGGGAACACGTCAGGCTCGGAACTCCAGATAATCCCGAGTACCGCTGCCACCAACAAATAAATAACGAACAATACGCCAAGGGTTTTGGCTACCTTGCCGCCTCCCAGATAATCCTGGGCATCCTCTTTTCGCTCTTTAAAAAAGCGTTTTATTCCACTTAACATAGGGCTGCACCTTAATCAGAGGTTCGTTTTTTATCATTGGCGACCGAAACAGGGTCAATCCAGACAATGCCGGCACGCCTTTGTGCGACGTCAATTCTGCTGCGCCAATCAGATAGCTGTCGTTCAGGTTACTATAATTGCTCTACCGGACGGGCCAGATGGTAACCGGTTCCCCCATCAATACCCAACTTCACCAGCTCATGCCACTCTGCCGCAGTTTCAACACCCGCAACAAAGACCTCAACACCCCGGCTGTGTGCGATGGGTACAATAGACTCAACATAAAAACGATTATCCGGAATCGAATCGACGTGGCGTATGAAGCTCGCATCAATACGCAACGCCTGGAAAGACAGATTACGCAAATAGCTGAACGGCGCTCCACCAACACCAAACCTGTCAACAATCAGCCTGCCGCCGATACGCCTCAGCATGCCCACCAGCGCACCAACATCTGACCTGTGGTGATAAACCGCCGCTTCCGGCACATTGAACCAGAGCCTGCGCGCCAAAGCCCCCGCACTGGTGAGTTCTGACTGCAGGTGCTCGCGAAAGGCGGCATCCGCAACGGCACTGGACCCTATCGTCATGCCAAAATTCATATCGGGATGCGTTTCCAACAACTTCAGGACCCGCGCCAGCACCAACCGGTCGAGACGGTCCATTAGCCGGAACCGCTCCGTCATCGGCAAAAACACACTGGCGGGCACCCATTCACCATCGACTTCAAGTCGGGACTGAACCTGATAAAGGCGCACCTGACCGTCACTCGCCCTCACCAACGGTTGGAACAGCATCATAATGCGCTCGTTATCAATCGCATCAACCAGCAGTGCCTGCCAGTCGGCAGGGCCGTTAGCAACGGGTCCATCCGCTTCATGCAGAACACAGCGGGTCACCGCTCCGGCGCGCGCAACCAGCAGCGCCTCGTCGCACGCGGCACGCAGGGAATCGACATCGCTGGCCTCGGTCACAACCGCCACACCGGCATATACAGCCACTTCAAGGCCTGTAGCTGAATCCGAATAAACGCCATCCAGGGTTCTGATTAATTCTTCCAGCCAGAAATGGCCATCGACCGCCGTTACGCCGGGCAAAAAGATACCGAATTCCGCCCCGTTAAGACGCCCCGCAAATGAGCCCGGATACTGCCCCACAAACGCCCGGATCGGCTCGGCGATCTGCCGTAAAACCAGATCGCCCTGTTTGCGGCCGTGCTCATGATTAAACTGGCCAAACTCGCCGAGCTGGATCAGCGCGATAACCCCACGCTGATAGATATCCTTCGAGTCCACTTCGGTGCGCACCCGCTGATAAAACGCCCGACGGCTCACCAACCCGGTGGCCGAGTCTTCATTATTAATTTTACGCAGATGCTGGATCAGTTTGGCCTGACCTTCGAACAACTGACCGAGGTCATTCGCCATCTGATTCATTGCCAGGGTAACCTTTGCCAATTCCCGGGTTCCGGCAGCAGGCGCGCGAGCCCGGAAATTCCGCTTGCTGATGGCGTGCGCCTGCACCTCGAGATTGGTCAGTGCGCGCAAGGTCCGGCGCAAAATCAGCCAGAGCAAAAGCAAAGCGGCTGCTCCGATAATCAGCGCCACAAAAACCAACTGGCGCATGACGAGCCACAACACAACATAGCCCTGGGCAGGATGGCTGCTCACCGTCACCGTGCCAAGCTGCTGCCAGCCCCTGACAACCTGGGCGGTTTTACGAAAGTCGTCGGAAGGTAATTTTATAAGCTGAACAAACCATTCCGGTATACCGGGGGGGATCAGTGCCGCTTCGCGCTCAATAACAAAGCCCTTCGCGATATTCTCATAACGGATTTTCAGATAACGGCTGCTATCAAATGTCGCGTCAATCAACGAGCTTGCGGCAACCCGATCATTGCCGTCTATGGCGTTGGATAGCGATAGCCCAACTGCCACCGCGCCATCGTTGGCGTGATTTTCCAGCTCCTGCACCATATGATCGCGAAAACCGACAAAACCGATGGCCACTGTAGTCACCAGCAGCATCAAAATCAGACCGCCGGCAAAAACAAGCAACACCAGTTGCAACGACACAATGCCCTTTACGCCATCAGGTGGTTTCCGCTCTTCCGCTTCGGTATTCTGCATTCCCTGACCCACCGCGCCAACGCGCTGAAACCCGTCTGGACTGCGATATATCCGCAGCCTGTTTGCGTCCTATGACAAACATTTACATACCATCACGTACGCCGACAACATAAAACACTATAGACTCTTATGCGGGCCCGCGAAGGCTCTACAATCATAAAAATCGAACCGGACCGGTCTCCATGCCGACTCTGGATCATGCGGGGAACCCGTCCATACTCCCTGCAGGATGGCCAGCTTCCGGAAATAAGTGACAGGCTAGAGACGTAATGACAGACGACACTCAGAAGGAAAAGCTGAAGCAGCACTTTGCGCGCAGGGTCACAACCCAGGCCCGTGTGATTCTGGATATATGGCAACACATGCGCGCACCCGACACTGATCCGGACGCGTTCCATCGCGAGCTCTCAGCAGCCACCGACAAACTGGTGCGTTATGCCCAGCGTTTCGAAATGGAGAAACATTCCGCGGCAGGTAAAGCGCTGCTGGCAACACTGGAAACCTGGTCGCCGGACAGCCCGCTGACGCCGACGCTTGAAGCTGAGCTTCAGACCGGCATCGACAGCCTGAGCCAATGCACACTGCGCCGCTCCGACCAGGATCTCGAAGAAGCCCCTCGCACTTTTCTTCGCACGCCCGTCTATGTTGCGCTGGCCGAACTGGAAATGGCTCACCGCCTGATTAAACAGCTCGACTTTTTTGGTTTCCGGGCAGCAGCGTTCGATGACTCTGAAAGCCTGATTGATGCCTGCAGTCGCCATAAGCCCGAAACCATCCTGATGGACGTCAATTTCGGCGGCGCGCCATTGCACGGTATTGCGACTGTAGAGGCCCTGCAGGCTCATCATGACACCCCCATCCCTATTGTCTTTACCAGTGAAGTGGATGGAACTATCGAAACCCGATTGCGTGCGTCACGTTGTGGTGGCGAGGAGTTTTTCTATCCTTCGGTAGACCCTGGGCAACTGATCGAAAAGATCGAAACCTACACCCACGGCAATACCGTAGAACCCTATCGCGTTCTGGTGCTGGACGATTCCCGCGCCCAGGCGAAGTTTATGGAGAATGTGCTGAACCGGGCCGGCATGACCGCCCACATCATCACTGACCCAATGCAGATCATTCATGCGCTGGAAGCTTTTACGCCGGAAATCATCGTGCTCGACATGTACATGCCGGGTTGCACAGGCATGGAAGTCGCACGGGTTATCCGCCAGCAGGACCGCCTCCACAGCGTGCCCATTATTTATTTGTCCGCAGAAGATGACGTCTCGAAACAGCTGCACGCGATGAGCCTCGGTGGCGACGACTTCCTGACCAAACCAATCGACCCCAAACACCTGGTCGCTACCATCCACAATCGGGGACGACGAGCACGCTCACTGCTGGCGCTGATGATCCGTGACAGCCTCACCGGCTTGTACAATCACACGCACACACTGCACCTGCTCGAGCAGGAAATCGTCAAGGCAAGGCAGAAAGGCACCTCCCTATGCTTTGTAATGCTCGATATTGACCACTTTAAAAAGGTAAACGACACCTACGGCCACCCTATCGGCGACCGCGTACTGAGGAGCCTGTCGATGTTCCTCAAGCAGCGACTCCGTAAAACCGATCACATCGGCCGATACGGCGGCGAAGAATTCGCCATCATCCTGCCTGAAACCCGTGAGAGCGATGCCAAAAGCGTGATCAATGAGATCCGCGAGCGATTTGCCGAACTGCTGCAGCCGGCCGGTAACCGGGAGTTTGCTGTGACATTCAGTTGCGGTATTGCCAGTCTTGGCGACGATTCCTCCCAGACCCTGTGCGAGCGCGCCGATCGCGCACTTTACCGGGCCAAGGAACTGGGCCGAAACACGGTCGTATCAGCCGAAACCTGAACACACCTCAACCAGGCGCTCCCTCAAAACGGAGGGGCGCCGAACCCCATTCGACCACCCGCTATGAAACCAACGTCTTATGGACGCTGCTGATGGCCTTGTTACCATTGGCGACGGATGCACGCTGACTGGCCGGTCGCGATTGTCAAAAATTGTTGAACTCATAGGCTTTACCGGTCACCATGGGTAGAAAATGTCGGTAATTTCGGCGATCCTGTCGAAATACAGACAAACAACAAGGTTGATGAAATGGCCACCATTCTCGTGCTTCACGGCCCCAATCTGAACATGCTCGGCGTCCGCGAGCCCGACGTTTACGGCAGGGAAACCCTGACCGACATCAACGATCGTTTGCACTCCAGCGCCAGCAAGGCCGGGCATCATCTTCTGCACCTGCAATCCAATGCGGAATATGAACTGATTGACCGTATCCACGAAGCCCGCCAGGAAGGCGTGGACTATATATTGATTAACCCGGCAGCTTTCACGCACACCAGTGTTGCCCTGCGCGATGCGCTGCTGGCCTCGGAGATTCCCTTTATCGAAGTGCACCTTTCCAACGTGCATGCCCGTGAACCATTTCGTCATCACTCCTATTTTTCGGACGTGGCGACAGGCGTTATCTGCGGCTTGGGCAGTCAAGGCTACGACCTTGCCCTCCAGGCTGCTACGGCGCGACTGAACACATAAATTCGACGAGAGCTGACTATGGATATTCGTAAAGTTAAAAAGCTGATCGAACTGCTTGAAGAATCCGATGTAGAAGAACTGGAAATTCGAGAAGGCGATGACACTGTGCGCATCACCCGCCGTCGCGGTACCAGTGATGTGATGCCTTACATGCCGCAGCACTACGCGCCGGCCCCAGCGCCCGCTGCCGCTCCGGCTCCGCAGGCTGAAGCGGCACCTTCAGGCGGCAACAGCGAACCGGCGCCCGAAGGACACCAGGTGCTGTCACCAATGGTCGGCACCTTCTACCGGGCACCTTCGCCGACGGCCAAAGAATTCGCCGAAGTGGGCCAGAGAGTGTCGGCCGGCGAAGTAATCTGCATCGTCGAAGCGATGAAGATGATGAATCAGATCGAAGCCGACAAGAGCGGCACGATCGTCGATATCCTCGTCGAAAACGGGCAACCGGTTGAATTTGACCAGCCCCTTTTCGTAATTGCCTGATTCTGACAAAGACAGCATACCCATGGCCATGATTGAAAAAGTCCTGATCGCCAACCGGGGCGAAATCGCGCTCCGGATTCTGCGCGCCTGCAAGGAACTCGGCATTCGTACGGTGGCAGTGCACTCGCAAGTTGACCGCGATCTTATGCACGTCCGGCTTGCCGACGAATCTGTCTGTATTGGACCGAACAGCGCGACGGAAAGTTATCTCAACATCCCCGCCATTATCAGCGCCGCCGAAGTAACTGACGCAGTCGGCATCCACCCGGGCTACGGTTTTCTGGCAGAGAACGCCGATTTCGCCGAGCAGGTGGAAAAGAGCGGGTTCCGGTTTATCGGCCCCAAAGCGGAAACCATCCGCCTGATGGGCAACAAGGTGTCTGCCATCAACGCGATGGTAAAAGCCGGCGTTCCGACGGTACCCGGCTCAGACGGCCCGATCACCGACGACGACGCCCAGACCCTTAAAGTGGCCCGCCGCATTGGCTATCCGGTCATTATCAAGGCAGCCTCCGGCGGCGGCGGTCGCGGCATGCAAGTAGTGCACTCCGAAGCGTCACTGCTCAAGAGCATCCAGATCACACAAACCGAAGCACGCAACGCGTTTGGCGATGAAACCTGCTATCTCGAGAAGTACCTGGAACGCCCTCGTCACGTTGAAGTTCAGGTGCTTGCCGACATGCACGGCAATGTCATCCATCTCGGTGATCGTGATTGCTCGATGCAACGTCGTCACCAGAAGGTTATCGAAGAGGCGCCCGCGCCGAACATTGACCCTGAAGCCCGCGCCAAAACCCTGAAAGCCTGTGTCGATGCCTGCAAGGAAATCGGCTACGTCGGCGCCGGTACGTTTGAATTCCTGTACCAGGATGGCGGCTTTTATTTCATTGAAATGAATACCCGTGTCCAGGTCGAGCACCCGGTATCAGAAATGATCACCGGCGTGGATATCGTCAAGGAACAGCTGCGAGTGGCCAGCGGACTGCCCCTGTCCTACACCCAGGATGACATCAAGGTGTCGGGCCACGCGATTGAGTGCAGGATCAACGCCGAAGATCCCAAGACATTCGTACCCAGCCCCGGCAAAGTGAGCCACTTTCACGCGCCAGGCGGTAATGGTGTGCGGGTCGACTCGCATCTTTACAGCGGCTACACCGTTCCGCCCTACTACGACTCGCTCGTATGCAAGCTGATTTCATTTGGCGACAGCCGTGAAGTAGCCCGTACCCGCATGAAAAATGCGCTGGACGAGCTGGTCGTTGAAGGCATCAAAACCAATCAGGCGCTTCACCGCAAGCTGATTCTGGATGGCGGATTCAAACAAGTGGACTTCACCATCCATTATCTCGAAAAACTGATCCGGGATTAATAATGCGCTGGATCCAGATGCGCGTGCCGGCAGATCCCGAGCACGCCGAGCTTATTGAAGATATCCTTATGGAAGCCGGCGCCGAAGCCGTTACCATGGAAGATGCGGCCGACCAGCCGCTCTACGAACCGGACCCCGGCACTACCCCTCTTTGGGGTAATACTCGTGTCACCGGCCTGTTCAACGCGGATAGCAGCATCGATGACATCCGCACCATGATCAGCGACAGCTATCACCAGCAAACCCAGCAAATGCTCGATGAAATCGACGTCAGCATTCTTGAAGACAAAGACTGGGAACGCGCCTGGATGGACGATTTCAAGCCGCTGCCCTTCGGCAAGCGGCTTTGGATTGTTCCCAGCTGGCACGAGGCCCCCGACCCGGATGCCGCGAACCTGATGCTGGACCCGGGCATGGCCTTTGGCACGGGCACTCACCCCACTACCGCACTTTGCCTGCAATGGCTTGACGGCAAAGATGTCAGCGATACGCAGGTTATTGATTATGGCTGCGGTTCCGGCATTCTCGGCCTGGCCGCGCTGTTGCTCGGCGCGCGTCACGTGATAGGCGTCGACACCGACCCCCAGGCACTGGAAGCCAGCCGCGACAACGCACGCCGCAATCAGGTTGAAGACGATCGACTGGCACTTTTTCTGCCAGGGCAGGACTCGGAAACAGAAGCGGACATCATGCTTGCCAACATTCTTGCGCAACCACTGATCAGTCTGGCCGAAAAACTCGCCAGCCGGGTTCGCAACGGCGGCGACATCGTACTCTCAGGCATTCTCTCGACTCAGGCACGGGAAGTAATGGCAGCCTACGAGCCCTGGTTTGTTATGGATGAACCTGTGCAACAGGACGACTGGATCCGCCTCACTGGACGCCGTCGCGACAGATGACGACAGCTCGGTGACCCATTACACTGAGCACTTCAGGGACAGCGTCGCGGGAGCAGTGAATGCCCGCGACCGGAAACGGGTTATGCGTGAAAACGGCACCATTGACCACAGCCCGCCCCGTTGACTTTCGCAACAGGAACAAAGGATGAGCCAGAGCAGTACGCTGACACGTTGCCCCCATTGTGAGACCCGCTTTCGGGTCACTGAAGAACAGCTCGGCATTGCACGCGGCAAAGTACGTTGCGGGCACTGTATGGAAGTGTTCAATGCGCGCGACCACAGTGAGCCCGATCAGGTTCCCGCCACGCCTGCCACACAAAGCAAGCAGCACACCCAGCAAGCTTCACCCCCCCCTCCCGGGGATGACACTGACGCCATCCTGCCGGACGACGATCTGGTCTTCGAAGATGACCCCGAAGAAGACGCCGTAGAAGGCAATTACGCCGGCATCCAGTCGAAATTTCAGGATGAAGAGCTGAGCGACAGTTTTCTGTCTTTTGACGAGAACAAAAACTCCCACTTCGACGATAGTGATGATGACCTGGCATCGTCAGTGGATGAAAGCTGGGCCGAAGCCATGTTGGCCGAGGACCGGCCACCTGTGCGCTCCAACGATAAGACGCCGGCACAAGAACCGCCGCCCGCGCCCGAGTCAGCCGAACCCGAGTTCGACCCGACGTTCAGCCTGCCTGCCCATCAGGAGCCTGAACCCGAGTTCGCACCACGCAGTACTACCCGGCCAGCACCCGGTTCCATTGCCGACAAGGTCAGCCGGGATTTCGAAGCCAGCCTCCAGAACGAGCCTGCTGCCACAAGCGCCGATCATGAGCCCGACAGGGCGGTCGATGCGGCCTTGTCAGCCCCTGTTTTCGACGCCGCACCGCCCCCACCGCCCACGCGCGATGACGGCTTCTTCGATCTGGGCGACGAACCCTCATCGCCTTATCATAACCTTCGCTCTGAGCCTGTCGCCCTGTCCGGCCAGAAAAACCGCGGCGGCGGATTCCGGCGTGTCGTCTGGTCTTTTCTGGCCGTCGCACTGGTGGCGGCCCTGATCGCTCAGGTGACCTACTTTCAGGTTGACCGGTTATCCAGCATTCCCGAGCTGCGCCCTTACTATGAAAAGGGCTGCGAAATTCTGGGCTGCACGCTACCGCAACTGGTGGCGATTGACCGTATTCAGAGCCAGAAGCTGGTGGTCCGGACTGACCCCAAGCAGCGCAATACGCTGATTGTCGACGCCGTGATCATCAACCGCGCCGAGTTTGAACAACCCTTCCCCGGTATCGGTCTTACATTTTCAAACCTGAACGGTGACGTTGTAGCACAGAGCTTGTTTGAACCGGACGAGTACCTCGCCGGAGATGCCAAAGACTCGAAAGTCATGCCTACAGGAACCCCCGTTCGCATCTCGATCACTATCCGTGATCCGGGTCGTGACGCGGTAAACTACAACATTTCGTTCGTTGCTCGCGGAGGCTGACCCCAGCCTCCGGGTTACATTTCACTGGCTGAAAGTCAACCGGATAGAGCGAAAAATAATCAACTTTTTCCCCGCCTTGCCCCTTCAATCAGAACAAGCTCGGGGGTATCATTGTCGCCCCTTGTGAACTGGTTGACTTTTGACCAGATCAAACAGGTGCGAGCGCATGTTACCCGAAGCGAAAATAGGCCCCTACACTCTTCCAAACTCGCTCATCGTTGCGCCGATGGCTGGAGTGACAGACCGTCCTTTTCGTCTTCTTTGCCGTCGCCTTGGCGCAGGTCTGGCCGTTTCTGAAATGGTCATTGCCGACAGCCGCCTCTGGCACACACGCAAATCGATGCTTCGCCTCGATCATGCCGGTGAACCTGAACCCCGTTCTGTTCAGATCGCCGGCGGTGATGCAGAAATGCTCGCCAATGCTGCCCGGCTCAATGTGGAAAACGGCGCCCAGATTATTGACATCAATATGGGTTGCCCCGCCAAGAAGGTGTGCAACAAAGCCGCGGGCTCAGCGCTAATGAAAGACGAAGCGCTGGTGCGGGATATCCTGGAGCAGGTTGTAGCTGCAGTGGATGTTCCGGTCACGCTCAAAATGCGCACCGGGTGGGACCGGGAGCACCGCAATGCACCACTGATTGCCAGAATGGCAGAAGATGCCGGCATTCAGGCACTCGCGGTTCACGGGCGTACCAAAGCGGATGCCTACAAGGGCGAAGCCGAGTACGACACCATCGCCGCAGTCAAGGAAAGCGTCAGTATTCCGGTGTTTGCCAATGGCGACATCACCTCACCGGAGAAGGCACGGGATGTGCTCATGCATACCGGTGCGGACGGCCTGCTTATCGGACGAGCAGCTCAGGGAAGCCCCTGGATATTTCGCGAAATTGAGCACTTCCTCCGAACCGGTCAGCACATGGCGCCACCGGAACTGGACGAAGTTGAAGCCCTTCTCGCGGAACACCTGACAGCATTGCACAACTTTTACGGCGAGCATATGGGACACCGTATTGCACGCAAACATGTGGGCTGGTATCTCCAGTCCCATGATGAAAACAAGCTATTTCGGCGCTACTTCAATGCACTTGAAGATGCGCAAGCGCAACTCGACAGTATCAAACAGTATTTTTCAGGCTTACGAAATGGAGAGGTATTCGCAGCATGACCGCTGAGACACTGGCCAACGAACACGCAACAACCCCCGATAGCGATGGCGGCTATCAACTACAGACCCGGGAACAGAACGGCAACACTGTCACTCTGCGAGACAGCGTTGAGGTCGCACTAAGCAACTACTTTGAACAGCTTGACGGCGCCCCGGTAACGGAAGTCTATCAGCTGGTACTCAGTGAAGTTGAAGCACCTCTGCTGGAACACGTGATGCAATACACGCGCAACAACCAGACCAAGGCCTCCACCATGCTGGGCCTTAACCGCGGCACGCTGCGCAAGAAGCTCAAGCAATACGGTCTGCTATAATCGCAGAAACCGATCTCACGAGGGCCACACGGATCCATTCTGCGCGGCCCTCATTTCGTTCAGCTCCAACGAAAAATCGTGACTCATGGCAAATCAGGCTCCCACTCCCGTTCGTCGCGCGCTTATCAGCGTCTCAGACAAAACCGGTATCGTAGACTTCGCCCGTTCACTCACCGACCGTAGCATCGAGTTGCTGTCCACCGGCGGCACCTACCGCCTGCTGCAGGAAAACGGCGTTGCCGTTACCGAAGTGTCTGACTACACCGGCTTCCCGGAAATGATGGCAGGCCGGGTAAAAACCCTGCACCCCAAAGTACACGGCGGTATTCTCGGGCGTCGAGGCACTGACGACGCGGTTATGGCAGAGCACGGTATCGATGCCATCGACATGGTAATCGTCAACCTTTATCCGTTCGAACAGGCGATTGCCTCACCCGACTGCGATCTGGCCAACGCCATTGAGAATATTGATATCGGTGGCCCGACCATGGTGCGTGCAGCGGCCAAGAATCATGATGACGTTGCGATCGTCGTCAACGCCACTGACTACGCCACAGTGCTTGCCGAGCTGGATGCCAACGATGGTCAACTGCATTACGCCACCCGTTTTGACCTTGCTGTAAAAGCATTCGAGCATACGGCAGGCTACGACAGCGCTATTGCCAACTACCTTGGCGGGCGCACCCGGGACAACGACAATCCCGATTTCCCCCGCACCTTCAATACCCAGTTCATCAAAGTGCAAGACATGCGCTACGGCGAGAACCCGCATCAACGTGCCGCGTTCTACGCCGAAAAGCAGCCCCGCGAAGCCTGTGTGGCAACAGCCAAACAGTTGCAGGGCAAGGAACTGTCGTTCAATAACGTCGCTGATACTGATGCTGCGCTGGAATGCGTCAAACCCTTTGCAGACCCCGCCTGCGTCATCGTCAAACACGCCAACCCCTGCGGTGTTGCGATCGGCACAGATATCGCCCAGGCCTATGATCTGGCATTTGCCACCGACCCCACATCATCATTTGGCGGCATCATCGCCTTTAACCGTGAACTGGATGCGGCCACCGCGAAAATGATTGTGGATCGCCAGTTTGTTGAAGTCATCATTGCGCCCACCATTTCAGCAGAGGCCGTCGAGATTGTCGCTGCCAAGAAAAACGTGCGCTTGCTGGCTTGTGGCGAGTTTGCCGAGAAGCGCGAAAAGGCGATGGACTTCAAGCGCGTGACCGGCGGATTGCTGGTACAGGATCGCGACCTTGGCATGGTGGCCATGGATGACGTGAAAGTCGTCACCCAACGCCAACCCACAGAAACCGAACTCAACGACCTGCTGTTTGCCTGGGAAGTGGCCAAGTACGTTAAATCCAACGCCATCGTATACGCCAAAGCGGGCCGTACGATTGGTATCGGTGCGGGCCAGATGAGCCGCGTCTACAGCGCCAGAATCGCCGGCATCAAAGCGGAAGACGAAGGCCTGGAAGTACCGGGTTCGGTCATGGCTTCAGACGCATTCTTCCCGTTCCGCGATGGTATCGATGCGGCGGCCAAGGCCGGCATCAAGGCAGTCATTCAGCCAGGTGGCTCCATGCGCGATCAGGAAGTCATCGATGCTGCGGACGAACACGGCATCGCCATGGTCTTCACCGGCATGCGTCACTTCCGACACTAAAATCGGTCAGCAGGATAACGCTTATGAACATTCTGATTATCGGCAGTGGCGGACGTGAACACGCGCTGGCCTGGAAAGCAGCCCAGTCACCAGACGCCGAACAGGTCTTCGTAGCACCTGGGAATGCCGGCACAGCCCGCGAGCCCAATCTGGAGAACGTCGATATCGACGTGATGGCGCTGGAACAACTGGCGCAGTTTGCTGAAGACAACAACGTCGGTCTGACCATTGTCGGACCTGAGGCGCCGCTGGTTGCGGGCATTGTTGACCTCTTCCGCGAGCGGGGCCTGCGCGTGTTCGGCCCCTCCCAGGGCGCGGCCCAGCTGGAGGGCTCCAAAGCCTTCACCAAGGATTTCCTGGAGCGCCAGAAGATCCCCACCGCAGACTACGGCAATTTTACCGATGTCGATAAGGCGCTGGCCTACGTTCGCGAAAAAGGCGCGCCGATTGTGGTGAAGGCCGACGGCCTGGCCGCTGGCAAAGGCGTGATCGTTGCCATGACCCTTGAGGAAGCCGAAGACGCGATTCGCGATATGCTGGCGGGTAACGCCTTTGGCGATGCCGGCAGCCGCGTGGTTGTCGAAGAGTTTCTTGAAGGTGAAGAGGCCAGCTTTATTGTGATGGTCGATGGCAAGAATGTGCTGCCAATGGCCACCAGCCAGGACCACAAGCGCGTGGGCGATGGCGACACCGGGCCCAACACCGGTGGCATGGGCGCTTACTCTCCGGCACCGGTGGTAACCGATGCGGTCCACAAGCGCATCATGGACGAAGTCATCACACCAACTGTTGAAGGCATGGCGAGCGAAGGCCATCCGTATACCGGTTTCCTTTACGCCGGCCTGATGATCGATCCCGAGGGCGCCCCCCGGGTCATCGAATTCAACTGCCGCTTTGGCGACCCGGAAACCCAGCCGATCATGCTGCGCATGCAAAGTGATCTGGTTGCCTTGTGCAACGCCGCGATCGACGGTGAGCTTGATCGTTGCGAATCACAATGGGATGCCCGAGCGTCGGTCGGCATAGTGCTAGCAGCCGGCGGCTACCCTGGCAGCTACCAGAAAGGCAGCGTTATCCATGGATTGCCAGACGCCGAGACGGCTGGCGAGAAGGTGTTCCACGCGGGTACTGCCCTCAAGGGTGGCGATGTCGTCACCAGCGGTGGGCGCGTGCTCTGCGCAACCGCATTGGGTAACAGCGTGACCGAAGCGCAGCAGCGCGCCTACGAGGTTGCACGCACCATTGACTGGGACGGCGCTTTCTATCGCAACGATATCGCCTATCGGGCAATAGCACGCGAACAGAAGTGACGCAGTATGAGACGCAGCCCGGTCATTGACCGGGCTTTTTTTTGTTCTAATCTGGGACAATCACCGTGTTACCTGCAACTCGCTCTGTGGGCGCACTAACGATTCCTCCGGATTAAGGATTGCTATGCGGTATACAAGGACTGTTCCCCTGCTCGCCATATTGCTCATCGCAGCAGGACTGCTGTCAGGATGCTCACGGCAGGAAATCTACGAGGCCGCAATGCGCTATGAACGCAGCTCTGCCGGCCTGGTACCTGATACGATTTCCGTTGATGGCCGCAAGATCGCCTATCTGCACAACGAAGACATGCACGACGGTGATACCATCGTGATGCTTCATGGCTTTGCCGCAGACAAGGAAAACTGGCTGCGAATGGCGGCCGAACTGACGGACCAATACAACGTGTACGCTATCGATCTGCCAGGCCACGGCGCTAGCAACAAAGACCTCGACCGCGCCTACGGCATCAGCGATCAGGTCGGCTATGTGAATGACGTTCTGGACGCCCTGCAGCTTAGCCAGGTCCACATGGTTGGTAACTCAATGGGCGGAGCCATTACCGCACTTTATGCCGCCACCTACCCGGACCGGATCAAGACGGCCACGCTGCTGGACCCCGCCGGTATCTTTGAATACGACAGCGAACTGGTTGGCCTGGTTTTAAAGGGCGAAAACCCGTTGGTCGTCTCCAAACCGGGCGATTTCGAAAAGCTGGTGGACTTCGCGTTGGAGAAAAAGCCGTTCGTGCCCTGGCCGATCTATAGCGTGATGGAACAGAAAGCGATCGCCAACCACGCCATCAACCAGCACATCTTTCTGGAGATCCGCGACTCCGGCTATCAGCCCGAGTTTCGTGACAGCATTGAGAATATCCGCGCGCCGGTACTGATTGTGTGGGGCAAACAAGACCGCGTGATCAACTATCGCAACGCCGACGTCTTTTCCGCCCGCATCCCCCACTCCCAGAAGGTTATTCTCGACGGAGTAGGACATGCACCAATGATCGAAGTCCCGGAGCAAACCGCCACTATGCTGCGCCGCTTCATCGAACAACCCGACACTATCATCACTGCGGACGCCGACTGACGCCAGGGCGCCGCAGCAGGAGAACCCATGGAACAGGCCGCCGTTATTACCCGCACCCAGGGGCCAGTGGTCACTATCACGCTCAATCGGCCGGACAAACGGAACGCAGTGGATGGTCCGACTGCGCAGGCGTTGCTTGAAGCCTTCAAGCAGTTCGAAACAGATGACACGCTGAAAGCAGCCGTTCTGTGCGGCGCCGGTGGTCATTTTTGTGGCGGTGCCGATCTGTCTGCGCTGCCAGACCCGGAACGGCGCAACACTGTTGAACCTGATGGAACCGCTCACGGCCCTATGGGTCCGACCCGCATGGCGTTCAGTAAACCGGTTATTGCAGCCGTCAGCGGCTACGCCGTCGCCGGCGGCCTCGAGCTCGCACTCATGTGTGATCTCCGGGTAGTCGAGCAGTCATCCACCTTTGGCGTTTTCTGTCGCCGCTGGGGCGTGCCGCTGATTGATGGCGGAACCGTGCGGCTACCACGGATCGTTGGCCACGGCGTGGCCATGGATATGATCCTCACCGGCCGCCCCGTAGCCGCCGATGAAGCACTCAGGATTGGCCTTGCCAATCGCGTGGTTGCAGACGGAACGGCGCTCGAGGCCGCAGAGGCGCTGGCACACGAAATTGCCGGCTTTCCCTTCCAGTGTGTGCAGGCTGACCGTCAGTCCGCCATCAACCAATGGGATCTGCCACTGGATAAAGCACTTCAGGCTGAAGGCGCTGGCGGTTATCCGGTTATCTTCGCTGAGGCCATCGATGGCGCCCGACAATTTGCTGCGGGTGCTGGCCGCCACGGTGTCTTCGATAGCGCTGAGCCCTTTTCTGAACAGACTCCGCACTCCCCCAACCGGAATTGATATGGGGAATGTGGAGCCCTTAAACCAAGCAAGTGTTGCTGCGCGCTCACTATGCCACGCTACTTGGTGATCATGCTTGCCGATAACGTTTACCCCTCAAAAACATGACAAACTCCGCGATAACTTGTCACAATCGCCCGCAATACGGGCTTCTCTGCCACAATAAAAGTTCACCCTCTGTCTGAGCGCACAATGACGGTCGCGATCTGGATTCTGTTTGCATTTATTCTGGGTATGGTTGCCCGCGGTATTGGTCTGCCGCCTCTGGTTGGCTACCTGATTGCGGGGTTTACCCTGAACAGCCTGGGCCCCACAGTGGGGCTGCCGGCTGAAAGCGCTGACATGCTGAAGCATATCGCCCATCTTGGGGTCCTTCTGCTGCTTTTCACGGTAGGCCTAAAACTCAAGTTTCGTTCAATCCTTCGTCCCGAAGTAATCGGGGGGAGCCTGCTCCACTTCGGTATTACCTGCATGATTTTCATGCCGGCCCTGTATCTGATCCTGGGAATCAGTGGACCCGAGGCACTGGGCCTGGCGATTGCGCTGTCGTTCTCGAGCACCGTTCTGGCTGCCAAGGTGCTGGAAAGTAAACAGGAGCTGCGGGCATTTCACGGTCGGGTCGCCATCGGCATCCTGATCATGCAGGATTTGATTGCCCTGGCGGTGATGAGCGTCACCGCGGGTCATACCCCATCGCCCTACGCGTTACTGGTATTTGCATTACCCCTGATGCGGCCCTTGCTGTTCCGCTTGCTTGATGCCACCGGCCACGACGAGCTGCTGGTTTTGTTGGGGCTGATGCTCGCACTGGCAGTAGGCGGTATCGGTTTTGAAGCGGTAGGCCTGAGCTCAGAGCTGGGCGCCCTGGTTATCGGCGCGTTGCTGGCGAATCACCCCCGAGCGGTTGAGCTTTCCAATTCCCTGTGGAGCGTCAAGGAAGTGTTTCTGGTGGGATTCTTCCTGCAGATTGGCATGAGCGGAATGCCCGATGGCAATGCGCTGATCTTCGCCATCGTGGCGGCGCTGGTGCTGCCTTTGAAAGGCATTCTGTTCTTTGTACTCTTGCTCACCTTTAAACTGCGCTCCCGCAGTAGCTTTCTGTCCAGTTTGCTGCTTACCAACTACAGCGAGTTCGGATTGATTGTCGCCAGCGTCGCCCTGCCCCAGTGGCTGGTGCCACTGGCGATCACGGTGGCGCTTTCGTTTATCATTTCAGCGCCGCTGAACCGCATCGCCCACCCGTTGTACGCCCGTTTTGCCCGCTATATGGACCCGCTTGAGAGCGACAAGCGCCATCCGGATGAGCAACCACTGTCATTGGGCGACACCCGGGTGTTAATCATCGGGATGGGGCGAACCGGCACTGCGGCTTATGAAGCCTTGCGCGACAGCGAACCGAGACTGATGGGAATTGATTCTGATCCGGCGCGCATCAAGGGCCATCAGGACGCCGACCGTCGGGTCTCTTTTGCTGATGCCGAGGATTTCAATTTCTGGCAGACGCTGGATATGCCGGAGCTCGAAGCCGTGATCCTGTGCCTGCATGACATCGAAGGCAAGACGATTGCCGCGACAAAGCTCAGAGAGCGTGGGTTCACCGGCTTTATCGCCTCCCACACCCTGCACGATGACGAAGTGGAACGCATCAAGAACGCCGGTGCCGACGATGCCTATCTGACCATGAACGAGACCGGCGTTGCGCTGGCTGTCCACGTTCAGCAGAAACTGGCTATTCCGACGCCGGCGGACATTACTCCTGATCAGTCATAGGCTGAGTCAGACCGGACGTCAGCCGGGTCGGTGGCCGTGGCTGCCTGGAACATGATTGTGAACACGGCCATCGGAGCGGTCCTCTCGCGATACCGACATGCGGTCCAGTTCATTGAGAATGCCGCAATCACGAGTCGCTTGCTCGGTTCCGCACTCACCTTGTATCACCTGCAACTGATCGGCCAGCTGGGTCAGTTCATCAATACGATGACGGACATGCTGGAGGTGCTCGTCAATCAGCTGATTAGCCTCACCACAGCGCGCTTCCGGATTGTCACGCAGCTCCAGTAACTGGCGAATTTCATCGAGCGTCATATCCAGCGAGCGGCAGTTGGCAATGAACTGCAGCCGATCCACGTAGGGCGCAGCGTAATCACGATAGTTTGCGCCACTGCGATCCGGCTGGGGGATAAGCTCGATTTTCTCGTAGTAACGAATGGTTTCCTGAGTAAAGCCGGTTCGACGGGCAAGTTCACCTATACGCATGGCATATGCTCCCAAAAGTTAGCCGGCACCCTGAGCCAAGGATGCAAACCGGCCGTTGGTGAGACGGGCCAGCACACCGGCCGCCAATTCAATTTCCAGCCCTCGACGCCCGGCACTGACAAAGATCGTATCAAAGCCCTCGGCTGACGCATCGATAAAAGTCGGGAGCCTTTTTTTCTGGCCCAGCGGGCTCACGCCGCCAAGCACGTACCCAGTGGCACGCTCGACATCTTTTGCATCCGCCATGGCTGCCTTTTTAGCGCCGGCTGCCTTGGCCAGCTGCTTCAGGTTCAGCATGCCGGACACCGGTACAATCCCAACCGCGAGACCGCCGGAATCAAGCTGTACCACCAACGTTTTAAACACTCGGGCGGTCGCGATGCCCAGCTTTTCAGCAGCTTCTTCACCGTAACTGCTTTGCTGTGCATCATGGGAATATTCATGAATCTGATAGGTCACGCCGGCTTTTTTCGCCTGATTCACTGCGGGCGTCATATCTGGGATTCTCCTGAGAATTAACATCAGCCGGTGATCGCCGTGTCGATCTAACCGGCCGTTCTAAACCCGGCTTAAAACGACGAGCTGGTCACCGGGCTCAAGGGCCATCAGGGTGCTGCGTGGCGGATTCAACTGGACCCAATGACCGTCACTATCCGGCGTTGACCGGAATACCCCGAGTGCCGTTTCGCCACAAGCGGCAACAGCCTTTTCAAGCGCTGCGAAATCTGCGTTAACCGGAAGATCAAAGTCTGACTGGGGGCGCAGCATGATCTCGGCCCCGCCCGGCGTGAACAGTTCATCCAGCACCGCCTTGAGTTCCCGGCGCAACGCCACCTGCGCGAGAATGTGACTGAGCACCATGGGACTGACGACGGTTTCGCTGCGATTGGTCACCAACAGGGTTTCATTGTCCGGGTCGCTCAGCTCCATGATGATCTGGGGCTCGTCCGTACTGCGCTCCCGTGCTGATGGTTGAGACGCCAGAACCTCGCCCAGCTGCAAATAGCCCATCATGGTCCGGGCATCCGCTTCTTCGCCTGATGCCAGCCGATCGCTGCTGAGAAACAGTATGCTGTCGTAGGATTCGGGGCGCAGCCGGCGCAGATCATCTTCAACAATAAAATCGGCAACGATCTGGCGGGCTCTTACGGATGTGCCTGTTGCAAGGTATCGACTGATTTCAGCTTCACGGGTTTCAGCCGCCACGATCGACACCACGTCCACATCAAACTCGTGGGCATCATACAACCCCATTTCGGACAACAGCGCCGGTACCCGACGGTTCCAGCCCAGCAGAAGAATACGATGACGCGGGCCGGCATGATTTACCGGCAACACCGGTGTCGACGAGCGGGCAATTGCAGGCATGCGCACCGCGTGTTTGCCGGTCTCTGGTGCGGGTTCGGTATCGTCGTAATCGCGCGCCATCAGAATAACCCGGTCCCGCGCGGAGATCCGTGTATCAGAGCTCGCATTAAGCCGAACATCCCACCGGTCACCCTGTTCTCCGAGGGGGTGCAGAACGCCCATTACGATTGCGTCAGGGCAACGTGATGCCAACTGTTCCAGCGTCTGGCCTTCGGCAATATCCCCTGACCGAACGAAGATATCGTTGCCATAGCGCGCAGTCAGCAGCTCGTTACAAATCTCGGTCAGGCCCGGATGCAACAGCGTTTGCACCAGCAGGCGACTGACAATGGCATCGCCGGAGACGACCTCCAGTGGACCGGGATAGGCCCGCTCCACCAACGCCTGCTTCCGGATATCCTCGATTTCCGCGACGATATAGGGCAGTTCCCTGCGCAGGTATTGCGCTTGTGACGCCATCGACAACAACGCCTTGACCGTTTCCACATCCGATGTCACCAGGCTGTCGGGCCCGTGGGAACTACTGGGAATAATGACCGCTGCGGCGTCAAGACACGCAACCCGATGCAGCGCATCCGGCTGTAGTGGCGTACCGGAACGCAACACGATTTTGCCGGCATGGGACCCGATATCCCGCTCATTGCGCAAGCTCAGCAGTTGCGCCGACGACACTTCCTCAGACAACACCACCAGTCGCAAGCGGCGGACAGCGTGACGCTGCAGAAAACGTTTCACCCGACCGGTGGACGCCGTCAACTCCTGCAGAATCGGCACTGTGCGACTGGTCCAACCCAACACAACAACATGGTGACGCAATGTCACGGGCGTCAGCCCGCGCTCAAGATCCGTCATTCGGGCGATCAGCGAGCGGGTCAGGATCGCAACCAGCGTACCCATGAAAACCACATAGCCGCTGACAGTGAGAATCGTTGACACCAAGCGGCGCCAGCCCCCCTCGTCGTCCCCCAGATAGCCCGGGTCCGTCAAGCGCAGAAACGCCCACCAGATCGCGTCACCCAGTGACGAAAATGAATTCTCTCCGGGCCAGACCAGCAAGCCCCCTACCAGCGAAATGAGGCCAATGAAAATCGCCACAACCAGCAGCTGGAACAAGGCTCCCTTGACGAACTGGCGCTCGACCAGATACTTGACCCGATCAATAAACTGCAGCGGTAGCATGGCTTTCCTCAAGTCGCATCGTCTGAAAATCCGCAGGATCTTTCGGCAACCCGGTGTGCGGATATCCGGGTTTGCAAAGGCAATGTCTCAATGGTCTGTGCAAACCTGAAACCGGTCAAGCCGTTCGCTGGCTGACGTCAAGATTCAGCTCAGTATATGTCGGTGTTTTTTACAGTTATGCCCACCTTGTGCACCTCTGTTCGGGCAAGCCGCTCAATTTATTGACTGTTTTATCGTGGCACCAAATATGCTTTTTACAACCAACAAGAGCCGATGTGCCCGCCAGAAAGCATCTCGCCCAATGGCCCGCTGGTTCACCGGGACCGCACACCCGGCAGTATCTCCGCCCCACACCGGCAGCGATTCGGGTCATGTGATGTCTCCCAGGGGAGACCTGAAGCCTGTGCAAACTGATAATCCGGCTGGCCCTTCGCTTCTCATGCTTTCCCCGTAAAAACCCGCTGTTGGCTGCCATTTTTTGCATCACACACTGCAAGAAGTGGCCCGGGAGGGGAAATCAGCAATGACCAAAAAGAAGACCTTGCTCTGGCTGTCCTCGGGTCCGCATAAGCCGCCCACCGATGAGCCGTTTCTGCGCCCATGGGAGCTGGTGCACTTTGATATCACACACCCGCCCGGACGCCGCAGCCCCACGCTGCCACCTGTTCGGGTTGGCGTGCTGGACTTCACTCACCACTCTCAAACCATTCCGCCCCTGCACCTTGATAGCTGGATTGAAGCCCTTACGCCAACAGCCTGGGTCGGACTGCTGCCATACGCGCCCCATAGCGATGTTGAACTGAGCGACATAGTGGCGAGTTTTTGCGTGGATTATCACACCCAACCTTACGACTGCGCACGCCTCGATAACGCGCTGGGCCACCTGTGGGGCATGGCAGAATTACAACACCAGCTGCAAACCGAAGACCCGGGGCAATTTGAGCATCATGCGCTGGATGGCCATTCACCGGCGATTCGCCAGACCCGCGCACTGCTTAAACGCTTCGCCCATACCGACGAGCCGGTGCTGATTCACGGCGACAGCGGCACAGGCAAGGGCGCCGCCGCCCGATTTCTCCACGATCACTCTACCGTTGCGCAGGGGCCTTATATCACGGTGAACTGCGCTGCACTGCCCATCAACCTGACGCAAAGCGAGCTGTTCGGCTACGAAAAAGGGGCCTTCACTCACGCCATGAGTGCCCGGGCAGGCCGGATAGAAAAAGCCGATGGCGGCACTCTGGTTTTCAGTGGTATCGACGAACTCAAACCGGAACAACAATCGGCACTGTTACGTTTTCTGCAAGAAGGGCTGATTGAGCGCGTAGGCAGCCATCAGCCACGAAAAATCCGGGCCCGCATTGTGGCCACCAGCAGTCTGTTGCTGAAAGATCTGGTGACGTTGGGGCAGTTCAGGGGAGATATTTACTACCGGCTTGGGAGCCTGCAAGTCCGCATGCCGCGCTTGAGCGAGCGGCTGGACGATATCCCGCTGCTCGCGGAGATTGTTCTGCGTTCGGTCCGACGATTTGCAACCACCCGCCCCAAAACTTTATGCGCAGCCGCAACCCGCTGCCTTTTCCTGTATCCCTGGCCCGGCAATTTGCGCGAGTTCCACAACAGAATCCGCCAGGCCGCTTTACTCAGCGAAGCCCCTCAATTGACGCCCGCCGATCTCGGACTGGCCGACCTTGACCCCGATCAACCCCATGTTCAGGCACTGTCACTGGAAACATTCCGCGCCCGGGCCGAGCAGGAAGCGATTGCCTATTGCCTGAACCTGTCGAATAACAATGTCTCAGCTGCCGCCAGACTGCTGAAAATATCCCGGCTATCGCTTTATCGGTTGATGGACAAGCATCGGCAGGATTTGCAGACGCCCTCCGTTCAATCGTCTTCTGCCAGCCATTCGCTGATTAATAAAGGAGAGTCGTCATGACACGCCGTTCCGTTCGCCAGCCAGCACTCGTGATGCTTGGGTTCCTGATCAGCAGTGCGCAGGCACAACCCAATCCGGGCAAAGCCTCACTGCCCCCTGAAAAGCCGGTCGAAAAAGCGAGCGAGGTGGCATCCATCACCACCGATCGGGGCATTGTTACCCGTCCGGGAAAGCTGACCATTGAACCGGCTATTTCCTACGCCAACAGTAATTCGACGGTCGTCGCGGTTGAGGGCTACACCGTCATACCTGCATTGCTGGTCGGGTTGATCAACATCACCGAAGTACAGCGGGATATCTTTGTGGGCGCGCTTACCTTCAAATACGGCATTACCAGCCGGCTGGAAACGACTTTGCGTGCGCCCTATCTCAGTATCCGTGAAGATCTTCGCGAACGGCAGGCCTTCCAGGGCACACCGGTGGATTCGATTACTGAATCTTCCGGCGATGGGCTCGGCGATATTGAGGCAACCCTGCGCTATCAGTTCAATGATGGTGTGGAAGGCTGGCCATATGTGATCGGATCGTTCCGGATCAGAGCCCCTACAGGCGAAGGGCCTTACGATGTGGATCGCCGGATTCTGCGGGATAATCTGGGCAACCCTATCGGCATTGCATTCACCGAGCGCCCGACAGGGTCCGGTTTCTGGGGGTTCGAGCCAGGCCTGTCTTTCATCTACCCATCGGATCCTGCGGTACTGTTCGGCAATCTCAGCTACACCTATACCCTTGAAGAAGATGAGGGCTTCGCCAACGGTGGCACAGTGGATCCGGGCGATATCATTCGGTTCGGCTTCGGAATGGGGTTTGCGTTTAACGAACGGACATCCTTCAGCCTGAGCTATGACCACTCAATCATTCCCAAAACAGAGCTGGAGTTCGACAATAATCTGGATGACGCCCGGTTTGACCGCATTCAGCTCGGCTCACTGGCATTTGGCCTGTCTCAACGACTGACAGCAGATACAAGCGTGAGTCTATCGGTCAGTGTCGGGGTAACGGAAAACGCCCCCAGCACCGAACTGACACTGAAGTTACCGATGGCGTTTTAGGGGAAATCAGCGTCCTGTTTGCAGGTAGGGTGAAAGCAGACCGGATGGCACATTGTTGGGCACGCCAACGTTGTTGAGTTCGATATTAAGCGAGCGAATATTCTGGATAACCGTCTGATCAAGACTGTTCTGAATCTGGGTAAACCACCCGCCTTCGAGTAGCAGGTTCGAAGTTACCAGTGCCGGCACAATGCCCTGACTGGCCGTGGAGATCTGCGCCACCTCAAAGTACTGCTGCCCCAGATCGTTACTGATCCGCTGATTGAGGTTGGGAATCGTCAGCCGGTTTACGATAAGCGTTTCACCGTTAACGGATACCACCTGCTCCAGCCCTATCGCAATTTCCAGCCCACCAAGGCTGAAGCCGCCGCGCTGCTGGTCCAATGCTGCATTATCCAGGCGTAACGAGGTTCGATACCAGTCGTCAGCAAACGCCTGCCCCATAGCCGCCAGTAACAGCCCGGCACTCACAATCAATCGATAGCAACTGCCAAAACACCGCCCCTGAGTCCGTCTGACGCGCATGGTGATCACCACTCCAGCCCCATCGGGGTCATCAGCAACTGTTCGCTGTTCAGCCGGTCGCCCGGAGTATTGTTTGCATTCACCGGCGCACGTGCCACCCGATGCCACTCGGCATCGCGGTTAAAAGTCTCACGTCCCTGAGCGACGTGATCCCGAATAACAAAAGCAACGCCGTCCCAGCGGCTTTCAAAGACATCTCGGGAAAGCACCAGTAACCCTCGGGTTGGGTCGCCTACCAGAACCTCCTGATCACTGATGCCCTTTACCACCACAAAATGACGAAAGCCGTTCAGATCCAGCAATACAATCAGCGGTAAACGCACTTGCGCCGCGATCTGCTCCAAAGGCATACGAAACCCGTCAGCCTGATACCCCTGCGCTTCCAAATACCGCTTCATGTCCAGCATTGAGAAGCCTTCTCTGCGGACCTTGTCTCTATCCGCTGATGCCAGCATGGCGTCAAATACGGTCCGCTCACTGACCGACGTGTCATAGTGGTAAGACAGTAAAGACGCGACCGCCGCAGAGCCGCAACTGAAATCATTCTCCTGCCGAAGAATGGTGCTGAAGCGACGCTCCTGAAAGCTGGTCACCTCCATCTCGATGTCCCCACCCAATCCCGGCAACTGAACTGATCCGGCATAAACCACAGGTGCGCCGACGACCAGCGTGGTCAACAACCCCGCCGCTACCCACAACATGCTCCGCGCACCCATGCTGACACCTCCTTGCGTTGCTATCGGGTATTACCGATTAATCAACACATTGATCTGAGTACTGTCCTGAATGACCACCTGGTTGCCGGTATTCTGGATCACCGTTGCCACCCCGTTCATGTTCTGAAAGGCGTTGTCGGAAATCGAGTTATTGCCTGTCATCACATGGCCCTGGAGGACGTTGTCAGACACCACACCATTCTGCTCGGTATCGTTAACCTGCCACTGGAACGGAATGCCCTGCCGACCATTGGCCTGTTGCAACGACTCCGGGGTCATGATGTCCACACCCTGCAACACGTCTTCAGCCTGCATAGCCGGACTCAACGCCAGACAAACGGGAAGCCAGAAAAACCGCCGCGATAATTTCCGGTAGGAAACCATGGCTGATGCTCCTGCAAATAACTGCCGCAGGCTGATCGCCTCCCGGCAAACACCGGGAACACAGGGATCAGCCTCGGCCGTCGCGCCCTACTGACCGGCGGTCAGGTTGGACATCACGCTGACATTCGCCTGGGTAACGCTCGCATTCCCGGCGTTTTGAGCGATAGCCCCTACCCCGGTGAAGTTGGCAGAACCTCCGGATATATCATTGCGATGCGTCACTTCGGTGTAGGCATTCTTCGCATTGCCATCGCCGTAAGTGGTGGTGGTCCCTGACACGCTGCCATCCAGATCAGCATCGTTCATGAACACATGCAGGCTCAGGTTCAGCGAAGCTGTGCTGTTGTCTGAGTTATCACTGCTGTCGGAATTGTCGCTGTTATCAGTGTTGGTATTGAATGAGTTGTTCGCCGTGTTGTTGGAATCGGTATCACTGTTATCCGAATTATCCGAGTTATCTGAATTATTCGAGTTGTCCGAATTATCAGAGTTGTCAGAGCTGTCCGAATTATCAGAGTTATCGTTTCCGCTATCGGCCACCTTGAACGCGTCGCTGGTGTTCACGCTATTGTCAGACGCATCAGAATTGTCGGAGTTGTCCGAGTTATCCGAATTGTCATTGCCACTGTCTGCGATCTTGAATGCGTCACTGGTATTAACGCTGTTGTCGGACGCATCGGAATTATCAGAGTTATCGGAATTGTCCGAATTATCCGAGTTGTCGGAGTTGTCATTACCGCTGTCCGCGATCTTGAACGCATCACTGGTGTTCATGCTGTTGTCTGATGCGTCAGAGTTGTCGGAATTATCCGAGTTATCCGAATTGTTGGTGTTGTCCGAATTGTCATTGCCACTATCGGCCACCTTATAGGCATCACTGGTATTCAGACTATTGTCAGAGCCGTCTGAATTATCAGAATTATCGGTCGAGTTATCGTTACCGGAATCGGTATTGCCGGAATAGCCGTTGTTCGCCGATGAACCATCATCCGAGTTGGTGTTCGGTGCACCATCACCACCCAGATCAGCGAGTGCCGCGCCCGAAAGACCCAGACTCATCGCCACAGCAAGTGCTAGCAAGCTCTTTTGAGTTTTCATAATTCCCTGTCCTTTTTCGTCGTTGGCTTATCAAGGGACCTCTACAGCGTCGACCGCATCCTCCTGTCGGAGCGCTGGCGACCAGCCCGCTACTCTGCTCAGCGATTCCCGTGCCAATACAAAAAAGTACGACTAACCAATTGAAATAGAATGACTAAATAATTCATCCGCCAAGTGGAGAAATGACCAGCTCATCAATCTGTTCCAACTCTGAAACACCCACCAACGCAAAACTCCTGTGGCAGAGGAAAAGCACCGGTTAATCAGTCGCCTGTATCGGTGTCCGAATGTAAGCCCGCCTGACATCGGGTTACAGCCAGAACCCACTCAACAAACATACGGTTACAAACGATTGATTATTAAACATTGTTTTACCATCTATACCCTATTTTGGGGATTCGATGCACACCAGTGACTGAGAGGATAAGGCCTTGAAGATCGATAACACTGATACCTACAGGAACTGCTCTCATGAAAATGCATAAGAAACTACCATTGGCTCTCGCTGTTTCTTCACTGGTCGCCCTCGCCGGCTGTGGCGGTGGCGGATCATCCGGATCTGACTCAGGCTCAGCATCCACAACTGTCACTGGCACAGCTACTGCGCCGGCAGGCGCAGTAGCCAAGCTCGAACCCGTTAACCCACTACAGATTGCCGCACGCTTTCTGATCAGCCCGGCCCACGCCAAAATTGACGGGCTACAGCCTGTTAGTGGTGCAAAAGTCGAGCTCATCAGGGTTGACGATGACGGCAAGCAGATCGGCGAGGTATTGGCTGAAACCGCAACCTCAATCAGCGGCAACTACAAAATAGACCTGCCTGAGGGCGTCAGCCTTGCCGGTAACCTGATCGTGCGGATCACCGGCCAGAACAACTCGGAAATGCGCGCACAGGTTGTCGAAAAAGCGGTGAACATTTCACCAGTGTCTGAATTCGTGCTTCGCAGCTTCATCAAGAGCGGTGCCGATCTGGACGCACTCAAGCCCGGTGCCGTTGTGTCTCTGTCCGGTGCCGTTGAAGAATTCGATATGACCGCCGGTGCCAACCTGGACGAAATGTTCAAGACGCTGGAGCAGGTTGCTGGCGAGTATGTGGAAACCAAAATCGCCGATATCAGTGCCGGCACCGGCGACGCCACGTCGATCTCCGGTGATTACCGGTCGGCCGCCATGGGATTCGGACTACATGACTCTGATGGCAGTGGGCATGGCACTTTTGCACTGGATACCTATGCGTCTCCGTTTAATTTCGTTGGACATGCTGACGGTACCGTTGACGTCACTATCAGTGGTGAAGAAACAGGCTACGGCTCTATTTCTGGTGCGAACCTGGCGAATGCCTACGTCGGATACTCATCTGACGTTGATGACGAAGTGGAAGAACTCGAAGCCACTTTCAACGCAAAGAATGTATTGATGATTGCAGGTGAATTCGAAGAAGAGCTCGAAGGCAGTGATGATTATGGCTTCCGCTATCCTGCAGCAAACTATCCATTGCAGAAACTAAAAGACCAGAACCTGTTTTTTGTGCAGGCGCAGGATGGGGCAATTCGCTATGCGACGCTGGATACCGATGGCGACAACATTTATGACGCGATTGATCCCAGCAACAAACTTGGCGATGAGGTTTTCCGCTCAATCGAAGTATTCGCAAAAACGCCAACATCTGCTTCAGCTGCGGATCTGCAAGGCCAATACGGCAGAGTTTTCCTTTCCGCCAAACTGGCAAGCGGTGGAACGATTGATATCGAAAACGAGAACAATATTCTGAACTTCGATGGCGTTGATGAAGTCAGCTACGGTGAAGTTTCAGGGGATGGCGTGAACGTCACGGATGGCTGGTACGACAATTCCGACTCAAACAGTGAAACCCTGGATTACACTGTCGAATCCAACGGCAACCTGAATGTCGATGGTTCTACAGGTTTCATCAATGATGAAGCCAACTTCATCGTATTCGGTGAGTCTGATGGACTTGATGGCACTGGAGCAGAAGCTGGCACCACCATGATGGTCAAACTGCCAACAACGGCTCCCTCAGTTTCCGGCAAAACCTACCGCCTGATGTTTGTTGGCGTAGGATTCCCTGGCAACAACCTTGCGATGACCAACACCACGTTCGGCTCCACCATAACAATGAATAGCGAAACGGAGGCAACAGCAACAACCCGCACGGCTGAGTTTTCTATGGCGGGACTGGGCGGTGACATCCAGATCGAAAAGAGCGATGAAGCGACTGCTGAAGACGCCACTGTCGACATTTCTGCAAATGGTGCTGCCGTGATCGTTGTCGGCGATGCCAGCACCGAAGCGACATACTTCATCGGTTACTTCAACGAAAGCGGCAGTCTGGGCATTTTCCGCACAGCCTACACCAACGATCTGAACGCTCCTGAGGAACTGGGTATGGCCATCCTGATCGAACTACCATAATCGCATCAAGGTGAACACGAAAGGCCCGCGATTGCGGGCCTTTCGTATATGTCATAGATACAAAAAAGGCGACCCCTTACGGGATCGCCTTTCTGGCAACGCTTGAATCAATCGAGATTAGATGTTCTCGAACTGACCCATAGTGTTGTCTTTACCGCCAGCCTTCAGGGCTGCATCACCCGCGAAGAACTCTTTGTGGTCATCACCGATGTTGGAACCGGCCATGTCCTGGTGCTTCACAGTCGCGATACCCTGACGGATTTCCTTACGCTGTACGCCTGCAACGTAGGCCAGCATGCCTTCGTCACCGAAGTAACCTTTGGCCAGGTTGTCAGTAGACAGGGCCGCAGTGTGGTAAGTCGGCAGAGTGATCAGGTGGTGGAAGATACCCGCTTCACGCGCAGCGTCGCGCTGGAAGTTGGCAGTCCACTTGTCAGCCAGCTGACCCAGCTCAGTTTCGTCGTAGTCAGCGCTCATCAGCTTGGTACGATCGTAGGCAGACACGTCTTTACCTTCTTCTTTCCAAGCGTCGAATACTTGCTGACGGAAGTTCAGAGTCCAGTTGAACGATGGGCTGTTGTTGTAAACCAGCTTGGCGTTCGGTACCACTTCGCGGATACGGTTAACCATGGCTGCGATCTGGCCGACGTGAGGCTTCTCGGTTTCGATCCACAGCAGGTCAGCACCGTTCTGCAGGCTGGTGATACAGTCCAGTACAACACGGTCTTCACCAGTGCCTTCCTTGAACTGGAACAGACCGGATGCCAGACGCTTAGGCTTGACCAGCTTACCGTTCTGCTTGATCACAACGTCACCGTTGTTGATGTCTTCAGCCTTGTCGATAACGTCGCCATCGATGAAGCTGTTGTACTGGTCGCCGATGTCGCCAGGCTCGTTGGTAACAGCGATCTTCTGAGTCAGGCCTGCACCCAGCGAGTCGGTACGTGCAACGATAACGCCATCGTCAACACCCAGTTCCAGGAACGCCAGACGAACCGCGTTGATCTTGGACAGGAAGTCAGCGTGAGGAACAGTTACTTTACCGTCCTGGTGACCGCACTGCTTCTCGTCAGATACCTGGTTTTCGATCTGGATGCAGCAAGCACCGGCTTCGATCATCTGCTTGGCCAGCAGGTAAGTCGCTTCGGCGTTACCGAAACCAGCGTCGATGTCGGCAATGATCGGCACAACGTGAGTTTCGTAGTTTTCGATCGCATCAAGCAGCTCTTTTTCTTTGGCTGAGTCGCCAGCTTTCTTCGCTGCTTCAAGGTCACGGAACAGGTGGTTCAGTTCCCATGCATCAGCTTGACGCAGGAAGGTGTACAGCTCGCCGATCAGGCTGGAAACAGATGTCTTCTCGTGCATGGACTGGTCAGGCAGCGGGCCGAACTCGGAACGCAGTGCTGCAACCATCCAGCCAGACAGGTAGAGGTAACGACGCTTGGTAGTACCGAAGTGCTTCTTGATAGAGATCAGCTTCTGCTGACCAATGAAGCCGTGCCAGCAGCCCAGGGACTGGGTGTACTGAGCAGTGTCAGCGTCATAGTTCGCCATGTCTTCACGCATGATTTTTGCGGTGTACTTGGCGATATCCAGACCTGTGTGGAAACGGTTCTGGGCGCGCATACGTGCAGCGTGCTCAGGGTTGATCGCATCCCAGCCCTTCATTTTTTCTTTAAGCGCTTTGATGGCCTCAATGTCTTGGTTGTACTGTGACATGGTCGATCCTGTTTAGTAGTTGATTGAACCTACGCTCAGCCTTCCGAAAACTGATCAAACAACAATCAGAAAACCGGCCCGGCTGACGATGGAAGCTATTCTACGAACCGCCTAAGCATAATTAAAATTTATATTATCTATATTCGGTATTTTTTACATGAATACCAAAACAGCTCTGCTAACACGCTGAAAACCCGACCTAAAAACTGCCTCACTCACGATATGACTCTGTACACAACAGGTAGCACGTTGCGGTTCTGACCGCCCCATTCGATCAAACTCTACCCTCTGACACCGCCGTGCTCAGGCGCCGCCTATATGCGACTTCTCACTTTCCAAACTCCGCTCTCGAGTCTCTGGACTGCTTTGATATTTTTTTGACATTCCCATGACACCCCACTGACAAGCGGCTCTGTACGATGGCGCAAAAAGCGCTGTATCGCACCGGGCAGCTATTGCCTATGGGAAATCCAGGCAAAACCGATGGCATACATGCATCAAGAATCTTTCAATCTTAAGGAAGTGGCATGTCAAAGCAGTCCCCCTCTCCCGCTGGCTCCATCGCCCAAGGCTGGTACCGTGCTTTTCGCTGGGCAGGCGCCTACGCGCCGCTGTTGCAGCTATTCTGCCTGATCCTGATTATCGAGGGCGTTTCCCGCGCCGGGCTGGTGCTTTGGCAATGGGACCGGGTCGCTGATACCGGTATCTTCCCGGTTATCTTTCTTCAGGGACTGCGGGTGGATGTTATTCAGGCAGGGCTGATTATTACGTTGCCTCTTTTGCTTTTGCCATTTTTCGGCCATGGCAAAAGCTGGACTCTCTGGAAACGCCTGACCCTGACATGGTGGATCATCGCGGTCGCTATATTGCTGTTTATGGAGCTGGCAACACCCACATTTATTGCCCAGTACGATGTTCGCCCCAACCGCCTGTTTATCGAGTACCTCAAGTACCCAAGAGAAGTGTTTGCGACGCTCTGGCATGGCTTCCGCCTGCAGCTCATCTTCGGTGTGACCGCCTGTATTGTCCTGACCATTGCCCTGACCCGGCTGTTGCGACCGTGGCTTGCGGAAACCCGGGTCCCTCGCTACCGCAATACTTTGTTGGTTTGGCCGCTCGTGGTTCTGGCCGTCTTTGCGGGCGTTCGCTCAACCACAGAACATCGCCCGGCCAATCCAGCCATGTTTGCACTGACCTCGGATGCTCTTGTCAATTCACTGATTCTGAACTCTGCCTGGTCAGTGGAATACGCAATTTACAACCTCAAGCATGAAGCCAACGCCGGCGATGCTTATGGTCAGATGGACAACCAGACCATTCTCGACGAAGTACGCGGCGTGCCCTGGCTGGCAGATGCATCTTTCTCCAGCGAGCAGTTCCCGACACTCCACCACCAGGTGGCGACCCGCAAGCGCGACAAGCCGATGAATCTCGTCATTGTGCTGGAAGAAAGCCTGGGTGCGACCTTCGTGGAATCCCTTGGTGGCACACCGGTAACACCCAACCTCGAACGTCTGAAAAATGACGGCTGGTGGTTCGAGCATCTGTATGCGACCGGCACCCGATCGGTCCGTGGCATTGAAGCGGTCATCTCCAGCTATCTGCCCACGCCGGCGCGCAGCGTGGTGAAGTTGTCCCTGTCCCAGAATCACTTTTTTACAATAGGTGAGCTGCTGCGACGGAAAGGCTACGACACCGGTTTCATATACGGAGGCGAGGCTCACTTTGACAATATGCGCAGCTTCTTTACCGGGAACGGTTTCGAGCACATTGTTGATGAGCTGGACTACGAGTCGCCTGAGTTCACCGGTAGCTGGGGCGTCAGTGATGAAGACCTGTTCAACAAAACCCAGAAGGAACTGGAAAAGCTCAATGCCGAGGGCAAGCCGTTTTTCCGACTGGTGTTCTCATCGTCCAACCACTCGCCGTTCGAGTTTCCTGAGGGCCGGATTTCGCTCTATGACGAGCCGTACAACTCGGTCAATAACGCAGTCAAGTATGCGGACTATGCGCTGGGGCAGTTCATTGATAAGGCGCGTGAAAGCGACTACTGGGACAACACGCTGTTCCTGATCGTGGCCGATCACGACGCTCGGGTTTATGGTCAGGATCTGGTCCCGATCAAGAACTTCCAGATTCCTGGCCTGATCCTGGGTCCGGACATCGAACCGAAAAAAGTGGAGACCATCGCCAGTCAGATTGACCTGGCCCCCACCATGCTATCGCTGATGGGGCTGGACAACGATAACCCGATGATCGGGCGGGATCTCACCCGCGAACTCCCCGGTGCCCCCGGCCGCGCCATGATGCAGTTCAGCAACTACTATGCGTGGATGGAAGGCGACTTCGACGTCACCGTTCTGCGTCAGGATCAGCCCCCGCTGAGCGGCACCTATATGCCGGATAAGGCCAGAACACAGTTCCGCGACACGCCGCCAGCAGAAGACGTGCGCAAGCGTGCACTCGCCCACTCGCTGCTACCACTGTGGCTATACCGGGAGCAGAAATACGACCTGCCTTGATATTTCCCTGACATTCACTGAACAGTCCCTTGATGGTCGGCACGGTAACGTGTCGACCCATGAAAGCAGATAACGCCATCTTGTCATCCACTCACATCCGTATCCGGCAGCCACTGGGATTTCTGGCCGCCGGCGGACTCGCCACATCGGCTCACTGGCTGACCATGGGGATATTAATGCAGGCAGGGATGTCCGCGCTGATAGCGACGGCAATCGGCTTCCTCGTCGGTGCTGTCGCCAACTACTTGTTGCAGCGGCGACTCGCCTTCCTGAATGCCCGCCGTCACCGCTCGGCCGTACCCCGTTACCTGCTTTCATGCGCCATTGCCTGGCTGACCAACATTGCCATTTTCGATGCCTTGCATCAGGTCGCGATATGGCCGCCTGCAATTGCTCAACTGGTCACAACTCTGTGTGTGGCTGCCCTGAACTACGCCCTGTACAAGAGGCTTGTGTTTCATGAGTGAGCTCCGTTCCACTAGTCATTTCACCCTTCCTCATCGCGATCATCCTGCGACGCCCGCACTCAGCGTGGTGGTGCCCGTTTATAACGAGAGAGAAGTGTTACCCCTTTTTATTCAGCGCCTGGAACGGATTCTGGCCAGACTTCCCCTCACTGCCGAAATCGTGTTTGTGGATGACGGCAGCGAGGACGGCAGTGCGGAATATATTATCGACATGCTGCGCGAATACCGGTTCACCCGGTTGGTTCGCCTGAGTCGCAATTTCGGCAAGGAAGCCGCGCTGACCGCCGGCATCGAGCACGCCAGGGGCGATGCCGTGGTGATCATTGATGCCGATCTGCAGGACCCGCCCGAGCTGATACCCGAGATGGTTGAACGCTGGCAGTCAGGCTCTGATGTGGTGCTGATGCAACGCAAGTCCCGGCAGGGAGAAACCTGGCTCAAACGCGCCAGCGCCTACTGTTTCTATCGTCTGCTAAACCGCACCTGCAGGTCGCCGATTCCGGTCGACACCGGTGATTTCCGCCTGATGAGCCGCCGCGCTGTCAACGCGCTGTTGCAGCTCACTGAACGTAATCGCTACATGAAGGGGCTCTTTGCCTGGGTGGGCATGCCCACCACCATCATTCGCTATGATCGTGATCCGCGTCAGGCGGGCACCACCAAGTGGGACTTTCTCGGGCTGGCCGGGCTGGCGTTTGAAGGGCTGACCTCGTTCTCTGTTTCGCCTTTACGCTGGGCCACGGGAGTCGGCGTTATCGCAGCGACACTCGGCGCGCTGTTCGGATTCTGGATCGTCGTCAAGGCGACACTGCTGGGCGACGTTACCAGCGGGTATCCATCACTGGTTGCGATCATCACGTTCCTCGGCGGTATGCAGTTGATGGGGATTGGCATCGTCGGCGAATACGTCGGAAAAACCTATATCGAATCCAAGCAGCGACCGGTGTATATCACCCGGGACGTGGTGGAGCGCACAGGCGTGGCCACGGACCAGAGCGTCGCACACCTGCAGGAGGCCAAACGCCATGTTCAAGCGGGTTAATCCCTGGCTGTGGGTATTGGTAGCTGTTTTGCTAAGCCGACTGATCAGCATGGCCCTGTTCCCGCTGGTGGACACCACCGAGCCGCGCTATGCCGAAATTGCCCGCTTGATGGCCACAACAGGCGACTGGATCACGCCCTGGTTCAGTCCCGGGATTCCTTTCTGGGGTAAACCACCGCTGTCGTTCTGGGCGCAGGCGGCGGCGATCAAGGCATTTGGCACTTCGGAATTTGCACTGCGACTGCCCTCATGGCTGTGTACCCTGGCGATGCTCTGGCTTACGGGCTGTTATGCAAGAGCTGTCTACGGCCGTCAGGTCGAACGTTGGTCGGCCCTGATACTGGCGACCATGGCGCTGACCTATATCAGCGCCGGCGCTGTGATGACCGATCCGTTTCTGGCGCTGGGCACGACACTCAGCCTGGTGAGTTTCGGAATGGTGGTGGCCGGTCATCAACGCTACTGGCGCTGGCTGTTCTTTGCCGGATTGGCTATTGGTCTGCTGGCGAAAGGACCACTTGCACTCATCCTCACCGGAACCCCGATCACACTCTGGTTACTCTGGCCATCCTGGCGCGGCAACTGGAAACAAACGCTCGGGGCGTTCCCCTGGGTTTCGGGCACCCTTGCGACACTTGCCATCAGCTTGCCCTGGTATATTGCGGCTGAACTGAAAACACCGGGCTTTCTCGACTATTTTATTATCGGCGAGCACATCAAGCGGTTCATTGATCCCGGTTGGGCCGGCGACCTATACGGCTCCGCCCATTTGCGACCAAAGGGCATGATCTGGGCATTCTGGCTTTGGGCTTCATTCCCCTGGGGTATTCTGGCCATTGGCGGTGTGACATACCGCCTGTTGAGGCGAAACGCCTCTGCAGCGACTCTTGTCCCATGGCGCGACCCACAAGGCGGGCTGATGCTGCTGGCAGCACTAACACCGATGCTGTTTTTCAGTCTTGCCAGCAATATATTATGGACCTACGTGCTGCCTTCGATGCCCTTTTCAGCGATCCTGATCGCAAGAGGGCTGTGTGCGCTACACGATAGTCGCCCGCAGCTGGCACGACGCGCGTCGATTCCTCTGGTACTCAGCGTGCCGTTGCTAACCACTGCGTTCGCCTTGGTCATGGTGGCGGGCAACCACAAACTGAAAACCGAAGAGGCGCTGACTAAAGACTACGCAATGCTCAAAGCGCCCGGCGACAGTGCCCTGCTCTACCTGGATGAGCTGCCGTTCTCGGCCCAGTTCTATTCAAATGGCACAGCGGCTGGGGTAAGCATGAGCGAACTGACTAAAATGCGAGAAAAGCAGCGGTATAGCCGATATTTTGTAGCGATCCCCAAGGATCAAAAAGACGATATTCTGGCGCAGCTGCCGGCGTCGACCGTGATAGAAGCCAGCAACCTGCGATACCTGCTAGTCTCCATTGGAAACACGGCACAAACAGCCGTTAAAAACTCGACACAACCGCAAAAGGGCTGACCGATTGAATTCGACGACTCCCGTTTCATCTTCGTCTGGCACCGAGCAGTCACTCAGGCTATTGATCGTGGAAGACCAGATCGATCTCGCCGAGAACCTGTTCGAGTTTCTCGGCGAAGACCGGTACCAGCTGGATTTTGCTGCGGACGGACTGACAGCGCTGCACTTGCTGGCCACCCAGCATTACGATGTCATCGTGCTGGACCTGATGCTGCCGGGCGTCTCCGGCTTCGATATCTGCAAGCGTATTCGAGGTGATCTTCAGTGCACCACACCGATCATTCTGATGACGGCGCGCAGTGCACTTGCAGACAAGGAAGAGGGGTTTGCATGCGGGGCGGATGATTACCTGGTCAAACCTTTCGAGCTGCGCGAACTCCAGCTTCGCATCGATGCGCTACACCGACGTTTCACGCCTCGCCAATCCGGCGTGCAGGCTGGCGGGATCAGGTTTGACCCGGGCACACTCAAAGTGGAGCTGAATGGCCGGCACACCGAACTGACCGGGATCCCTGCCCGACTTTTCGAGTTGCTGATACGCGCCTACCCCAGTTTTCTCAGCCATGAAGCGCTGAGTGATGCGATATGGGGGCACAATCACAACGACAACGACGGTCACACTCTGCGGACGCACGTTTACTCACTGCGCCAGACCCTGCAAAAAACCTATGGCCATTCACTGGTCAAAACGGTCTATGGACGTGGCTATCGTCTTGACCCACCTGCCGTGGAAGGGAGTTCTGACGCTTGATCAAATCGCTGGGCACTCGCCTCTATCGCACGATCTTTCTGGTCAGCCTGGTGACTATCCTGCTGTCATTGGGAGCTATCGAATTTTTCTATGAAGATATGGAAGACACGATCCTGGATCTGGAACTGACCCAGGAACAGGACTATTTCCGGAATCACATTCAGGGTGATGGGTTTCAAACATGGAAAACCGCACGACTGAACGCCATATTCCTGCCTGAAGGCCAACCCGAATCGCTATTACCGGAATACCTGAAAGGGCGCCCGACACCGGATTCTTCGGAAATAGAAACCGGCGATGAAACCTTTCTGGTTTTGGTAGAGGCGATTTCCCAACCACCGGGACGGCTGTATCTGTCGCAAGATATTTCAATCATGGAGTCCCAGGAAACACTGTCCCAGATCACACTGATCAGCATCTTCCTCGGCATGTCGCTGATCGGTTTTGTGCTGGCGAGGCTGAGCACCCGACAACTGGTGGACCCGCTAAAACGCCTGACCCATCAGATCCAGGCGACCGAACCGGACAAATCCATGCAGCGGCTTGCAATCGATTATAAGGACATCGAATTCATCAACATCGCCAGCGCATTCAATCGTTTCCTGGATGCGCTGGAAGCCTTTGTGGATCGGGAAAAATCGTTCGTCAAACTCGCCAGCCACGAGCTCAGAACGCCGCTGGCCGTTATCACCGGCGCCCTGGATATCATAGAGAAACGCGACCAACTATCCGGTGCCGACCGCCTGACGCTGGGGCGCATTCGCCGCGCTACCAGCGACATGCATGCCGACGTGGAAGTACTGCTGAAACTCGCCCGGGGCGAGAGTGAGCAGGGGCACCGGGTAAAGATCAGTCTGCTGAGGAGTATCCGCGATACCATCGCCGATCTCGAAAGCACCCATGCTGATCACGCGGGCCGCTTTATTGTCGCCGAGGACGCCTCAGACCAAACATTGCATACCGACCCCGCGCTGCTACGAATGCTGATTCGTAACCTGCTCCAGAACGCCCTGAAACACACCCGTGGCGAAATCCGCATTGCGCTGCTCAACAACGGCATGAGCGTATCGGATGACGGTCAGGGGCTACCTGACCCGGTGATCAAGCGGCTCCAGCGTCCCCTCCCGACACCTTCCCTGACGGTGAAGGAAAACAGTTTTGGCTTGCTGATCGTGCAGCTGATTTGCGAACGACTGGGCTGGCATCTGACGATTCCACGGTCCGACGACAGCGGGACTGATCTCCACATCCGGTTTTCTTCCCCAAAACCGTCATACGATACGGAAAATCCAGACTAACCGGCGGTCAATCATTACAAATCGATTGACCATTTTAAGTGCATGGCTCGTCGCTCTGCTTTCCCCTGACAGCCAAAAACGTAGCAGATGTCGCGCCAAGGCCCCGTAATAACAGCCTTTGACGCGAACCTGCCCCGCCCCCGGTCTGCGCCCTGCTTCGGTTCATTCACACCGCGAATAGGGGCAAGTTGTTATTTCGATTGCCCACCCGCCAAGCTGTTACTAGTTTGTTATCTAATGTGCCCGGTATAACGGGTGCTAGAAAAACAAACCTCAAAAAAACAGCGACGGAACACGCTATGAAACGATTTCTCACAGCGCTTGTAAGCTGCGCGGCTCTCTCTACACTTGCTTCTGCTCCCGCTTTTGCAGCGGATGCAAACAAATCGCTTAAAATGGCGTACGACGCCGACCCGGTCACCCTGGACATCCATGAGCAACTGTCCGGCGGTACACTGCAACTGTCCCATATGGTGTTTGATCCACTGATTCGCTGGACCAAGGATCTGGAGTTCGAACCCCGCCTTGCCAAAAGCTGGGAACGGGTGGATGACAACACCATGCGCTTCACGCTCCGTGAAGGCGTAAAATTCCACTCCGGCAACACCCTGACCACCGAAGACGTCAAGTTCACCTACGAGCGACTCAAGAAGAGCCAGGACTTCAAGGCTATCTTCAAGCCATTTACTGAACTGCGCGTCATCGATGACACCACGTTTGAGCTGGTCACAGCCGAGCCTTACCCACTGGTCCTGAACGCAGCGACCTACATTTTCCCGATGGACAAGGCGTTCTATACCGGCAAGGACGACAACGGCGACGACAAGGCTGCCATCAGCAAACAGGGCAGCACCTTTGCCTCGCGCAATCAGTCCGGCACCGGGCCTTTCAAGGTCACCTCCCGCCAGCAGGGCGTCAAAGTCGAGTTCGAACGTTTTGATGGCTACTGGGACAAGGAATCACCAGGCAACGTGGGCAAGATCACGTTGACCCCTATCAAGGAAAACAACACCCGCGTATCAGCCCTGCTGTCAGGCGGCGTGGACTTCATTGCTCCGGTGCCACCGACCGATCTTGATCGCATCAAGCGTGATCCCAAAACGGATCTGGTGACCATGAGCGGCACCCGCATTATCCTCCTTGATCTCAACCAGAAGCGGGTTGAAGCATTCAAGGACGCCCGTGTCCGCCAGGCGGTTGCCTACGCCGTCAACCAGGAAGGCATCGCCGCCAAAATCATGAAAGGCTTTGCCACACCGGCTGCACAGTTGTCACCTGAAGGTTACCAGGGACATGTCGACAGCCTGAAGCCTCGCTTCGATGTTGAAAAAGCCAAGAAATTGATGAAAGAAGCCGGCTACGAAGACGGCTTTACCGTCACCATGATGACCCCGAACAACCGCTACGTGAACGACGACAAGATCGCACAGGCGGTCGCCGCCATGCTATCGCGCATCAACATCAAGGTAGACCTCAAAACCTTGCCAAAAGCCCAGTACTGGCCTGAGTTTGATGCTCGCGCTGCTGACATCATGATGATTGGTTGGCATGCGGATACCGAGGACTCAGCCAACTTCTACGAGTTCCTCACCATGTGCCCCAACGCCGACACCGGTGCTGGCCAGTACAACGCCGGCAACTACTGCAACCCGGAACTGGATGCGCTGGTTGAAAAGGCCAACGTGGAAACCGACCTCGACAAGCGCGCCGAAATGCTGCAGCAAGTTGAGCAAGCCCTTTACGACGATGCCGCATTTGTACCCCTGCATTGGCAGGATCTGGCGTGGGCCTCGAAAAAGACCGTTAAAATCGAGCCTATTCTTAACGTCATGAACTTCCCTTACATGGGTGATCTGGTCATTGAAGACTGATTACCTGCAATGAAAAAGCCGTGGTTCCGGCCCTCCCGGAGCCGCGGCTTTGTTTTACCGCACTTCCACAACGGTGTGTTTTACAGCCATGCATGTATACAACGATAACAACCCCGGAATGACGCCATGTTAGCGTTCTTGGTACAGCGAATAGGTCAGGCGATGCTGGTCATGTTCGTGATCAGTGTGATCGCTTTTTCCATCCAGGATGGGCTCGGCGATCCCCTTCAGCAGATGGTGGGTCAGTCCGTCTCGGCCGCCGAACGGGTCAAGCTCCGCGACGATCTGGGACTGAATGATTCGATCGTGGTTCAGTATGCCCGCTTCGCCGGAAAAGCAGTCCAGGGTGATCTGGGCACGTCCTACTTCTACGGCGAACCCACGCTGGACGTGATCATGGAACACCTGCCAGCCACTTTGGAGCTGGTGATTGCCGCCAGCCTGATGATTGCGTTCCTGTCGGTCCCGATTGGCGTCTATGCGGCGATCAAACCCCGGGCCTGGCTATCCAAATTCTTTATGGGCGTGAGTACGGTCGGGATATCCATTCCGGTCTTCCTGACGGCCATCGTGCTGATTCAACTGTTTTCAATCGGCGTCACCGTGGACTGGTTCCCGGATGACACCGGCTGGGGGCAATGGCTGAATGGTGCACTATCGACCAATGGCGGCATGCCGTCCTACGGACGCGGCGATGATCTGACGCACTTGTTCGGCACCTGGTATTCAGGCTTCTTTTCGGAGAACGGTCTGCTGCACCTGCTGCTCCCTGCTGTATCGCTGGCATCCATCATGCTGCCGCTGTTTATCCGGTTGATCCGCGCGGAAATGATGGAAGTGCTGCAGAGCGATTACATCCGCTATGCCCAGGCCAAGGGTCTAGCGCCGCGGCGGATTCACTTTTTGCATGCGCTGAAGAACACCATGCTGCCCGTCATTACGGTCGGCGGCGTTCAACTGGGCATCATGGTGGCCTACACCATTCTGACCGAGACAGTATTCCAATGGCCTGGTGTGGGACTGATGTTCCTCGAGGCGATTACCCGCAGCGATATTCCTCTGATTGTGGCCTACCTGATGGTCGTCGGGCTGGTCTTCGTGATTACCAACACGGTGGTTGATCTGATTTACGGTCTGGTGAACCCCACCGTCAAACTGACAGGGAAAAAAGCATGAGCACAGCGACCCTCTCTCGCTGGAGCCGCTTCCGCGAGTCGTTTCTCTGGTACAGCTTCAAACGCGACAAGATAGCGATCGTCAGCTTCGTTGTGTTTGTGCTGATCGTCGCCGCTGGCGTGTTTGCACCGCTGCTGGCACCCGCCGATCCCTACGATCTGACCCAGATCAACATCATGAATTCGGAATTGCCACCGATGTGGCTTGATGGTGGCGATCCGCAGTTCCCGCTGGGCACCGACGCCCAGGGCCGCGATCTGCTATCCACGATTCTCTACGGCACCCGGGTGTCACTGCTGATCGGCTTTGGCGCCGTACTGCTGCAGTCGTTGCTGGGTATCCTGTTCGGCTTGCTGGCGGGTTACCTCGGTGGCCGCGTTGATGCCTTGCTGATGCGGGTTGCCGACGTGCAGCTGTCGTTTTCCACACTGATGGTTGCGATCATCGTAGGCGCGGTATTCAAGGCCAGCTTCGGTAACCTGATGTTTGGCGAAATCGCCATCTATATGCTGATCCTGATTATCGGGGTTGCAGAATGGCCGCAGATTGCCAGAACGGTAAGAGCGTCCGTACTTGCGGAGAAAAAGAAAGAGTATGTCGACGCGGCCAAGGTGATGGGGTTCCGGACCAACCGCATCATGTTCCGCCATATTCTGCCTAATACCTTATCGCCGATTTTTGTTATCGGCACAGTACAGATCGCCAACGCGATCATCTCCGAAGCGGCCCTGTCGTTTCTCGGGCTGGGGATGCCGGAAACGCAACCCTCGCTGGGGTCACTGATCAAATCCGGTTTTGACTATATCCAGAGCGGCTCCTGGTGGATCACCTTGATCCCGGGGCTGGTACTGGTCGTGCTCGTACTGGTCATCAACCTGTTGGGTGACTGGCTGCGGGATGTCATGAACCCAAGACTGTACAAGGGGTAAGCCATGGCACTGCTCGAAGTCAAAAACCTCGATGTCCGTTTTGCCGTACGCGGCGGCGACCTCAAAGCCATTCGCGGCATCAGTTTCTCGCTGGACAAGGGCGAGCGTCTGGGTCTGGTGGGCGAATCCGGTGCGGGCAAATCCGTCGCCGCATTCTCGATTCTCAACCTGATCGCACGGCCCGGCTATATCGCCGGCGGCGAGATCCTGTTTGAAGGCCGCAACCTGGCCGCCATGAGCGAACGCGAGTTGCGCAAGATTCGTGGCGACCGGATCGCAATGATCTTTCAGGACCCGATGATGACCCTCAACCCGGTGCTGACAGTCGGCACCCAGATGGTCGAGGCGCTCAAGGCACACCGGCGCATCAGCACAGCCAACGCCCGCAAGATCGCGCTGGAGCGACTGAAGCAGGTCCAGATTCCGTCACCGGAAAAACGGCTGGACCAGTACCCGCACGAATTGTCGGGGGGGATGCGCCAGCGGGTCATTATTGCAATCGCGCTGCTGCTTGATCCGGAAATCATCATTGCGGACGAACCGACGACCGCGCTGGATGTCACCATTCAGGCCGAGATCATGGCGCTGCTGCTCGAACTCTGCGAGCAGCACAACGTGGCGCTGATGCTGATCACCCACGACCTGGGGGTGGTGTCTCAGGTTTCCCAACGGATGCTGGTAATGTATGCCGGCCGGGTCATTGAACAGGGGCCGACCAAGGAAATCATCAACGACGCGCAACACCCCTACACGCAAGGGCTGATCAATGCGCTGCCGCAGATGGGAGAACCCGGGCGCCGACTGTTCCAGATTCCGGGCTCCATGCCATCACTCAACCGGATTCCGACCGGCTGTCCGTTCAATCCCCGCTGTCAGTTTGCCAACGACCATTGCCGCGAAGTGATGCCCGAATACGTCCGCTCCGGCAATGTCGATGTAGCCTGTCACGAGGTCGCGGCCCTGATTGAAAAAGAAAAACAACTGCAAGAGGAGCAACCATGACTGCGCCTGCGCCACTGGTTGAGATCCGCAACCTTGAAAAACGTTTTGATCTGTCGGGTAACTTCCTTGAGCAGTTGCGGTTTCGCAACGGCAAGCTCACCCGTCATCAGGAATATGTACACGCCATCAACGGGGTCAACCTGCAGGTTCAGAAGGGCGAAGCCCTGTGCGTAGTGGGCGAGTCCGGCTGCGGCAAATCCACCGTTGCCCGCACGGTCATGGGCCTGCTCTCGCCATCAGGCGGCGAAGTACATTATGGCGGCAAACGCATTGATGACATGAGCGGCAAAGCCGTGCTGCCATACCGTCGCAAGATGCAGATGATCTTTCAGAACCCCTACGCGTCGCTGAATCCACGCATGACCATTCAGCAAACGCTGGAAGAACCGATCCGCTTCCATCACCCGGACTGGACCAAGGCCGATATCAAAAACCAGGTACAGGACGTGATGCAGTCGGTCGGTATCGATCCGGATTGGGGGGTGCGTTACGCCCACGAATTCTCCGGCGGCCAGCGCCAGCGAATTTCCATCGCCCGGGCACTGGCCGTTGACCCTGAATTTATTGTGGCAGACGAGCCGATTTCGGCACTCGACGTCTCCATTCAGGCCCAGGTCCTGAACCTGATGATGGATGCACAGGAGGCCCGTGGCCTCACCTATCTGTTCATCACCCACGATCTGGCGGTAGTGGAGCACTTCGGCACCCGGGTCGCGGTAATGTATCTGGGTACCGTCTGTGAACTGGCGGATACTGCAACGCTATTCGACAGTCCGCGACACCCGTACACTCAGGCACTGCTGTCTGCGATTCCGCGACTGGAAGATCACCGACCCAACCATATTCGCCTGCACGGCGAGGTGTCGACCCCGGTAAACCTGCCCTCCGGCTGTGTTTTTCACGGTCGCTGCCCATACGCCAACGACCGCTGCCGGCAGGAAATACCCGCTCTGATCGCAACCGATAGCGGCAGTCAGGTGGCGTGCCATGCGGTTGAAGAAGGACGTCTGTAGTGCAAAAACAGGTGCAAGCAAAACCCGCGCACTCGCACAGTTTTGCCGCACATTATAAAACGCCGCGATTAGTCTATGCTGCCTCAGGCATTGTCCTGAAGAGGATGGGATGAGGTAGCGATGGAAGTACGCTGGTTAGAAGACTTTATGGCGCTGGCCCGAACCCGGCATTTCTCCCGTGCAGCCGAAATTCAGCATGTGAGCCAGCCGACGTTCAGTCGCCGGATAAAGCTGCTGGAAGAGGCCATGGGGACCACTCTGATTAACCGTCAGACGTTGCCCCTGTCGCTGACACCGGCTGGTGAAGCCTTTCATGACATGTGTGTCCGGGTCACCCGGGACGTACGGGATACCCGCGACCAGATTTCGGCCCTGGAAGCCGAAGCCGCCACACGGATCAGTGTCGGCGCAACCCAGGCCCTGTTTTCCCACTTCTTTACCAACTGGGCAGAGCGCACTGGCCTCAGAGACCGGCTGGAGATCAACCTCAAATCCACCAACTGGATTGGCGAGGACTTCCTCAACGCGCTCGACAACGGCGAGTGCGACCTGATCCTGTGTTACTGGCACGATCATTTACCTTGGAAACACCGGCTTGACGGCGATCGGTACGAGTACCTGACGCTGGATACCGAACGACTGGTGCCCTTCAGTATCAACAAGGAAAACGGGGAACCGCGGTTCCAGTTGCCCGGCACCGAAGAACAGCCCGTGCCGGTGATTGCCTACCACCATCGCGGTTTCATGTCGTCGGCCATCATGGGCAAACTGAACCAGACGTCCCCCCAGGCTTACCTGCTACCCCTGAATGAAAACAGCCAGTCATCCAGCATCAAGGCGTTGGTCAAACAGGGATTTGGCATGGGCTGGCTGCCACTGCGATTGAGCGAGAAAAGTGAACAGTTCGGCAAGCTGCAACGTGCCGGAGACGAACGCTGGGATGTGACCGTTGAAATCCGCCTGATCCGTCTGCGGGACACGCGCGCCGACGACACCCTGACCCTTTGGAATGAACTGGTGAAACAAAATGCCTGATACCGACCGCGATGCCTTGCAACTCGAGCATATCCAGCAGCTGGAATCAGCCTACGCCAGGCTGCTCGAACAGCACCGCTATGATGCCATCCTGATCAGTTCCGGCGCTGCCCCGATACGGTATGCCGACGATCAGTATCACCACCATCAGGGATACGGCCACTTCCTCCACTGGACCGGGCTGACCGGTATCGAACACAGCTGGCTGCTGATCCAGCCAGGCAAGCGCCCGCAACTGTGGCTGCATGCACCGGTTGATTTCTGGCATGCCACACCGGACCTGCCCAACGAACCCTGGACCCGGCGTTTCGACATTACCCCCACAACATCCGCTGAAGCACCGGACCTTGCCTCCGTCGGGCGCCTGGCGGTCATTGGCGATCCAACAGGCCTGGCCGGGATCGCCGGCGACCATAACCCGGAGGTGCTGACAGCAGCCCTTGATGAATTGCGCGTTCACAAGTCAGCCTATGAAATCGATTGTATCGAGTACGCCAATGCACATGCCGCACTGGGACATGACGCGGCTCAGGATGCCTTTCTAAACGGTGGCAGCGAATTCGAGATTAACCTGGCATACCAGCGGGATACCCGACAGCGCGAAGCAGATGCGCCCTATCACAGCATCATTGGCGTGAACGACCACGCCGGCATCCTGCATTACCAACACTATGATGCTCGCCGCCCGGTTCAGCCCCGCAGCCTGCTGATTGATGCCGGGGTTCGTTACCGGGGTTACTGTTCCGATATCACCCGCACGGTGCACGGCCCCGGCGAATTGCGCTTCAAAACGCTGATTGATGGCGTGGACCGATTGCAAAAACGCCTGTGCGATGCGGTTGGGCCAGGTGTGGATTACATCGACCTGCACATGAAAACCCATCTGGGCATCGCCGCCTTGCTGCGCGCCAGCGATCTGGTTCAAGGGCTGGATGAAGAGGCAATCGTCGAGACAGGTATCAGCCGAGCCTTTTACCCTCACGGGCTCGGCCATCTGCTCGGCATTCAAGTGCATGATGTCGGCGGCAAGCCCACACCGCCGCCTGCCCATGCGCCTTTTTTACGATTGACCCGTCCGCTGGCCAGCGGCATGGTGCTAACCATCGAGCCGGGGCTGTATTTCATCCCGTCACTGCTGGCCCCCATTGCCAGCGGACCGCACGGCCAACACCTGAATCTGCCCCTGATCGATGAACTCAAAGGCTGTGGCGGCATTCGCATTGAAGACAATGTACTGGTCACTGACAGCGGTTCCCGCAACCTGACACGCCCTTACCTGCCACGCTGAAATCAACGAAAGCCAACGGAGTCACCATGCCACGGGACGAGCAGTTCGCAAGTGATAACTACGCCGGTATCTGCCCTGAGGCCTGGCAATTCATGGCGAAAGCCAACGAACAGGATGCCAGCGCTTACGGCGAAGATCCCTGGACGCAGCTCGCTGCAGACCGACTGCGCGAGACGTTCGAGTCCGACTGCGAAGTATTCTTCGTATTCAACGGCACAGCCGCTAACTCGCTGAGCCTCGCCGCCATGTGTCAGTCGTTCCACAGCGTCATCTGTCACGAGCTCGCTCATGTGGAAACAGACGAGTGCGGCGGGCCGGAGTACGCCTCCAACGGCTCCAAGCTACTGGTCGGCACCGGCCCCAACGGCAAGCTGACACCGGACAGCATCGAAAAACTGGTGACGCGCCGTACCGATATCCATTACCCCAAGCCCCGGGTAATTACCCTGACCCAATCCACCGAGGTGGGCACGCTTTATTCCATCGAGGAGCTGAAAGCGATTCGTGAGGTCGCCGATCGCCACGGCTTGCGGATTCATATGGACGGTGCGCGCTTCGCGAATGCGGCGGCTGCGCTGGGCGTCTCCCCTGCCGATATCACCTGGCGCTCAGGCGTCGATGTCCTGTGTTTTTCGGGCACCAAAAACGGCCTGGCTGTGGGTGAAGCCATCCTGTTTTTCAATCGGGAACTGGCAGAAGATTTTGAGTGGCGCTGCAAGCAGGCCGGTCAGCTGGCGTCAAAAATGCGATTTATCTCCGCTCCCTGGTGCGGGCTGCTTGAGCAGGATACCTGGCTGAAAAATGCAGCTCACGCCAATGCCTGTGCCGAAAGGCTGGAAGCAGGCCTGCAACAGCTGGATAACATTGAGCTGACCTTCCCTCGCCAGGCTAACGCGGTTTTCGTTGACCTGTCTGACAAGGTGCAGTCGGTATTGCGTGCAAAAGGCTGGCGCTTTTACACCTTCATCGGCGGCGCGGCGCGCTTTGTCTGTTCCTGGTCGAGCACGCTCGAAGGGGTTGATGCGTTGGTGCGGGATATCGGGGAAGCCGTAGCGGAATAATCCGGTCACGGCCCATTCGCAAAGCGTCCGGGCCAGAGCGTGAAACGCGCCGGACAGAACCGGACTATCGGACCGGTCAGGCAATCGGAGGGTGTTGCAAAACGCCGCATGCGCAGCTTTTCTGCAACCACCGCCTCAGCCTGACAGCAGTTCAATCGGATAGCGAATGGTCGTCCTGTCGACGCCCGGCCGGGCACCGAAGTTGACCAGCCTCAGGCGGCTGCAGATTTTCTGTTCCAGCGCCGGCTCATTGAGAGTGGAATCCACCACTGAGCAGTTCGACACCACACCGTTCGATTCGATAACCAGCTCGGGCGTAATCTGGCCCTGCAGCGACGGCTTCTTGCGCAGCGCGCGGTTATAGATGCTGTAGATCGCCGACTTGTTGGCGTCCATCGTACGACGCAGTTCCTCACGGGAACGCTGGGTTTCCTGACTGCGTGACGTCTGCTTACGCTCTTCGGCCTCAACTGCCGCCATCACAGATTCAGACTGCTGAACCTCTGCACGCTGGCGAGATGCCAGTGCAACTTGCTCGGTCTTCAGACTCAGCTGGGCCTCATCGACACCCTGACTGCGAGTGGTCCGGGTTGCCTGGGCCGTCAGCTTGTCGTTGGACTTGCGAGCAATCGGCTGGGCGGTCACGGTTTTAGGCTTATCCAGCTTGACGGTCTCGGCCATCGCGCTCAGCTGGGACAACTGACTGCTCATCGCCAGTACGCCTGAGGTCTTTGCCTTTTCACGCGCCTTCTGTACTTTTTCAGGCGCGGGTTCCGGCTTCTTCGCGACCTGAGGTTTGGGTGTTGGCTTGACCTGCACCGGCTTTGGCTCGGGTTTCGGTTTGGGCTTCTCGGCAACTTCCGGCTCGGGCTTCTTCGGTTCCGGCTCCGGCTTCTTCTCCTCTTTCTTTACCACCGGTTTAGGGGGGTCTTTCTTTTCGAGGATCAGTTTGGCCAGCTGCGGAGGCAGCGCTTCGCGTTCCTCTCTGGCCTGTTCAGGCAAGGTCACCCAGGTCACGTACACTGCCATCACCAGAAACAGCGGCAACAGAACAGACGCGATAATCAACAAGCGCCGGCGCTCTCCCGGCTCCTGGTTCCAGGCCAGACCACGGTTCGTCAATGTGCTCATCCGGCCTCCCTGGTGCCGTCCTGACTGACCGCGAGGGATATGGCGGCATAGCCCGCATCAACACAGGTCGACATGATTTTCTTCAGGAGTTCGTAAGGGAGCTCCCGATCCGCAAGAATCGTAATCGGGCGACCGGCTTCCGGCACTGACTGGCTTGAGCGACCGGCCTGATAATCCAGCTCGGTTTTCAGCGTCGGCTCCACATCACCGTCAAAAGCCAGCAAGGCCTGACGCTTGAGTACCGGCCGGCCACTGACCAGGATATCCTCGTCGGTTACCGTCAGCGCCAACACATCCGCAGGCGGCTGATCGGCATTCGACACAGGCAGCTCGATTCCGCTTTCAGGATTCAACACCTGCACATCGTTGGAGGAGTTCACCATCAGGAAGAAAACCAGAATAGTGAAGATATCCATCAACGACACCAGGTTCAGCTTGCTCGTCTGCTTACCACGGCGCTGATGTCGCTTGATGCGCTTTGCTTTGGCTGACTCTTTCATGCCTTACCCTTGATTCTGATATCAATACGCGTTGAAACCGTCACTCAGGATTCACCCACGTTTTGCGGCGCGTCAGCGATCGATATTTCGGGAAACAACTCGGCATCGACAACACTGCCTGCCACCACGGTTTCGTAGGAGCGGACGGTGTCCATCGCCGATACCAGGCTCTGATAGGAGGTTTGCTTGCGCGCCATGATGACGATGTCACGCTTGTCCGGAACCCTCGCCTTGACCTCTTTCATGACCTGACCGAGCATGGCGAAATCGTGGCCCTGCTTGTTATCCGCGATGCGCTTGATCACCCCTGCCTTGCTATCCGACACCACCAGCGCATTATCCAGAATGATCACCTGCAACTGCAGCGATTCGGCCTGCTCTGCGGCGCTGCCTTCCGACTGGGGAAAGTTCAGCTCCAGCACGCTGGTGTGTGCAAAAACCATATTCAGCAACAGCACGGGCACCAGCACGATCATGAGATTCATGAACGCGGTGATATCCAGTTCTGGCTCGGTGTGTAACCGGCGGTGTTTACGCCTCATGACCTGGCTCCATAACCTGCGTCAATCTGTTCCTTGCGGCTAACCAGCAACCGGCGATCAGGCCGGCGTGCCGGCTTTGCCTGCGGCGCCGACGCTGGCCGGAGCTGGCTGAGCTGCGGCTGCAGTCTGGGCAGCGGCCTTGGTGTCACTGACGAGGTTCAGTACCTTGACGCCGGCCATCTCGAAGCTGTCGACAATTTCATTGGTCTTGGTCTGCAACAACGAATGAATCAGCAGTAGCGGAATGGCTGACATCAGACCAAATGCGGTCGTGTTCATCGCCACCGAAATACTCTGGGACAACAGGCTGGCTTTCTCCGCCGGGTCGGCAGAGGCAACCGCAGTAAAGGCTGCGATCAGGCCGATGATGGTGCCCAACAGCCCCATCAGGGTGGAGATGTTGGCCAGGGTCGCGAGGTACTGGGTGCGTTTCTCGAGCCGGGGCATCACTTCCAGCAGCCCTTCCTCCATGGCGTATTCGATTTCCTCACGGGACTGGCGACGGGCCAGGCGCTGCAGGCCACCACCGACCATCTGTGCCATCGCGCTACCGGACTCCGTCGCGTATTTGATAGCGCCACGCAGTTCACGGTTTATCAGCAACTGGTGCAGTGTCTGAAAGTCTTTGCGGTTGGTCCGTTTCTGGGCCGAGAGGTAGACATAACGTTCAATGGCAACAATCAGTCCGATCAGCAAGACAACAGCAATCGGATACATGAAAAAGCCACCTTCCTGAAAAAAGCGAATGGCGGTTTCAATCATTGTGGGTTCACTCCCGGTCATAAGGTTTGTCGGCATTAGAACAGCAAATGCGCGCTCGCAGGGTAAGTTCGCGCAAGCATTTGTTGCTTATTGTTTTCACAGGATTTTACGCACAACGAAAACGTGACACAGTTCACGTTATGCGTCAGTTTCGAGTTATTGGTCGCGGGTTTCGTCTTCGTCCAACGGCGCATGCTGGGCTTCAAACTGGCGGTGGTAGCTCAACATGCGCTGGAACTCCGCTCGCTCGAGAGGTGCAATTGACGACTGAACCATCAGCTTTTCATCCGGCCGTTCGAGACCCTGCACTTCCGGCGGCTGCCAGGGCACAAGGTACATAACCGTCGGCATTTCCTGATCGCCCCGGATCAGGGTGCCATCAATGGTCAGCACCTCGGTCTCTTGCGCACCGGCAATGCTGGCGAGCATCGCCATAACCGCCAGGGCCAGCCGCTGGAGAACAGCTATTCTCTTGTTCGTTCCCGTTCTCATGGTTTACTCCCCGATCCGATTCTTGAGGTCAAAGATCCAGTCTTTCAGACGTGGGTCCGGCTCATCCGCTATCGTCTGGTAGTGCTGGTAATAGCCCAACGCTTCGGCTAACTCGCCACGATAAAGATCCAACAGAATGGCCAGATTCAATACCGCCGGGGCGAAGTCAGGATCGGTTTCAAGTGCCTGCCGATAATCGTTTTCGGCGGTGTCGAAATCGCCACGCTCCCGCGCCAGCATACCCAGCGCGTTGAGACTCTGAAGCTGTGCCGGATCGATCGCGACGGCCTGTTCGAACAGTACTTCCGCGTCATCCGGCTTATCCTGCGCCATTGCAATCGAGCCCATATTCACCAGCGGCGCGGCCAGTTCCGGATGGGCTTCGTGCAAAGCCAGATAAATCTCCTTTGCGCTGTCCAGGTCGCCCGCATTCTGCAATACAACGGCCTCGTGGAAGTGTGCCTGTATTTCAGCCTGCTCTTCGATAAGCGATGCGTTTCCGTCAACTGATCCGGTGTCCGGCGCACTGACACAGGCAGCCAGCAGGCTGGCAAAGCCGGCGACCACCAGATAGCGGATCAGCGCCGTTGGTTTAATAGACATTTTCAACGATCCCCGCATTCAGCTCAGGTTTGTTGTAACGGCCGGGCAGCAAGCTACGGAGCGATTCAAAGCTATTACGCACCCATTCATCGTAAATGCCATCCCAACTACGCTGCGCATTCTGTTCATGGATAGCGATGGCGTTGTCTTCAAACGGATAGGCCTGCTCTTCCAACAACAACTCGTACTGGGACAGCTCCAGTTCGCTCAGCCCGTCCGGCCGCTCTGATTCCATCAGTGCGGTGCCCAGCTGGGCATAGAGATCGGCAATCCGGTAGCCTGCTTCGGTGGAGAACTTCGATACGCCGTAGTCTGCCGTTTTCTGATAGGCCGCGACGGCTTCTTCCAGTGCGCTTATCTTGGCACCGAGGGTTTCCTGCAGCGGCTGGGTGATGGTCAGCGCGCTGAAGTAGCGGTAAGCGTCGTCAGCAAACACGGCCGATGCGGCCGCCGCCTGATAGCGCATGCGATCATCCGCTGAAGCCGGGTTGCGATCGACCGCGTCCATCTGCTTCTGCAACCAGAGCCGGCGCTGAGTGGGCTCGCCGGTGTCTTCATACAATACAGCCAGCCTGTCGGCGGCATCCATGTAATCCGCCAGTGGCTCGGGATAACGATTGGCATAATCACTGTAGGCGCGAATGGCTTTCTGCTGGTTGTCAGCGCGGTCGTATAGTTGCGCGGTGATAAACTGGGTGTCGCGCTTCTCGTCGTCGGTAGTGGCAAGCCCGACCATACGCTGTGACTCGTCGGCGGCCTGCTCCCACTGCCCGGTTTCACGATAGGCCAACGCCATCTTTGCCGGCAGGGTGTCGATCATTGCATGCTGCGGATAGGCCGCACGGAAAGCCGCCATTACGCCAACAGCTTTGTCCCACGACTTCATTTCGATCAGATAATTGGCCGCATCGTATTCAGCATTCGCCCGCAGCGCAGAAGTGGGTGCCACCTCGCCAACCCGCAGCAATTCATCGACAGCCGCCGCTTTGTCACCCGCCGCAAGAAATGCCTCGGCTTGCTTGTAAACGGACGCCGCCAGATTCTCCAACACATCAGCGCGTCGAGTATCGTCTTCCGGCAAGCGCAGAAGCGCATCCTGGTAGGCCATCTCGGCAAACGGATAGTCGCCCATCCGGTAGAGGCTGTGCGCCTTGATCAGTCGGGCATCCAGCAATACGGTTTCGGCCGGAACCGGCTGCCAGTCGATGATCTGTTGGGCATGTGCCAGCGCATCCAGATACTGCTGCTGCTCGAAATCCTGCTGGGTGGCAATGTAGAGAATATCGATGGCCCGCGGGTCTTCCGGGAAACCGGTGACAAATCGCAGACGACTTTGCTGTTCGCGCTGCTTCAGCGACGCCAGAATCTCGGGCGAGCTGTCAGCCGAGGCTTTCAGATAATCCTGATACGTCAGGATGCCGGCATAAGCGGCTTCTGCGCCTTTGGGCTGCGGACCGAAACCATAGGCCACCCGCTCAAATGCCTCAATCGCCTGTGGCCACTGCTGCAACTCAACATGGGTTTCCGCTAGCAGAAACACCATGTCCGGCGTGTCAGGGTGGCGCGGGAAGGTCGCCACAAATGCCGCATAATAGTCGGCCGCCGCCTGGAACTCCTTTCGGGCCTCTTCAGGTTTGTTCACTTTTTTGACACGCTGGGCGATCACATAATGCCGGTTGGCCAACTCGGTCAGGAGCGGTTCAAGCTGGGTCAGCAGGTATTGCCGGTCTTCGGCAGACGCCTGCTGCCAGTAAGTGCCGGTAATGCTGTAATCCCGCACAAAAGCGGCTTTGCGCTCGACGATCGTGCTGGTGAAGCCAGCCTTTTGCAGGGTGTCGATAATGGCAATGTGATAGCGCGGTGCCCAACGGCTGTCCGGGTGCAGCGCAATATAGCGTTCGTAGACATCGATCGCGTCGGAATACTGTTCCTTGGCAACCAGCAAGTCGCTGTATCGATCGTAGACGACAATCTCATAGGGCTTGCTGCCGACCTTTTCAAACAGCGCCTGCAGGCTGTCTGCTCCGCCGGACTGGGTGAAGCCCAACCCCATGACACGGAACAGGTCGTTCAACAGTGTCTGGCTGCGCTGATCAACCGCTGTCGGTGACTGCCCTTCAGGCATGACCCGGTCGAGCACACGGGTGTAGCTCACCAGGCTATTGTCGTAATCCCCCAGCTTGAACAGGCACCAGCCGCGCATATACCAGGCATCGGTAACAAAGCGCTGATCGCTGGCGTCGTCGCTGTTTTGGGCAAGACCAATAACCGACTGGAACGCCTCATCAGCTTCTGCGTAATAGCCCTGAGTGAATAACAACTCACCCCGACGGAACTGGGTTTCGATGCGGAAATCGGAATCCGGGTAGCCTGCCACCAGCGCATCCAGCGTCGCCATATGGGCCTGGGTGTCGCCATTCAGATCCTGCGCTTTGGCGAGCTGGTATAGCACCTGATCGTTGGACTTGCGGTCAGGGTACTTTTCCAGCAACTGCTGATAGGCATCAATCGCCACATCAAGATCTGCCTGCGCAGTCTCGACCATCCGGTCCTCGGCCTGATGGAAGCGCAGGTCCGCCAGCCGGTGCTGTACCTGTACAATCCGCTCGGGATCATCCAGCAACGGCAGCAGATCCTCGTAATCCTGTATCACCTGATCAAGGCTGACCGGCGTCCTCTGCCCGGTCTCCACAATGGTGGGTGCGGGCTGGAGGCTTCCGAGTGTATCGGGTCGGGCTTGCGGTTCACCGGCGCCAAACAACCCCGAAAGGCTCTGACAGCCCGCCAAGGTACCCAGCAACACCGCAACCGCCAGCGGACGCAATCCAACAGACGTCATGGCTGCGCCTCCCCACTGGCAGGCGCTTCAGGCGTCGCTGTGGCGCCTGACTGGAACAGCAGATCTGACAACCGGGCCTGGGCATGACGGGCCGCCAGCAGGTAGCGTTTGACCTCCGATTCCTGGCGCGCGATCTCACCACTCACCTGCCCGATCAATGCCTCACGGGCCGCATTCAGGGCGCTGTCGAGATCGGCATCAAGGCTGGCAATACGCTGCTGGCTCACGCTGACTCGCTCGGCCAATGCTGCGTTGCGATCATTCGAACCCATTTCACGTACCAGCATCCGGTTCTTCTCGCGGAACGCTGCCATCGACTGATTCAGCTCACGCAGCTGCTTCTGGGCAGCCCAGCGGTTGACCGCGTACTGATTACTTACTTGCCATTCGAAGTAGGCCTTTATCCGGCTGATCTTATCCCGCTGGGCGGCGGTGCTGTCGTCGTTCGGTAATGCGGCGAGCGTGCTCTCAACCTTGCGAATACGCTCAGCAAATGCCTTCTGTTCGTCAGACATGAAAAATGCCGCGTCACCGGCCTGATCGGCCGCTTCAATCTCGGCGTTGAAGGTCGCCTGCTGTTGGTGCCACTCATCAGCACCCAGTGATGCCAGCACCGTTTCTGTCTTGTCGATCTTGACCCGGCGCTGCTCCGCTCTGGTTTCGAGCATGACCTCGAATGACTGGAGCTGGCGCTGCCAGCGGGTCATCTTGTTGCCCAACTGATACAGCGCGTGCAGATCCCGCAGAGCCAGCTGAAACTTCTCGGAGGACAGCAGTAATGCCAGATTGAAGTCGTCTGGCTGCACGTCAAGACGGCCGTATGCATCAGCCGTTATGCCATCTTCGGTGGCAAAGGCCTGCAGGGCCGGGGAAAGAGCACCCACTTCAGTAGATGAGCCATCTGCATCAAACCGGAGCGCGGCCAGAATACCGGCTTCCGTTAACGACTGACGGGACTGAACCAGTGTGTCGAGCAGGGACTGATAATGATTTGCCGCCGCACGATAAGCCTGTAGTGCAGACTTCTGCTGATCCAATTGCTCAAACACGAATCCTCGGGCATAGGGGACTTGCTGCAGCCATGGCGTAAAGAGCGGCCGCTCCTGCAAGGTATTCAATGCCTGTAATGCCAGCCCCCAGGACTGCGCCTCGGAAGCTGCAACCGAATACCGGTAAAGCGCTTCGTCAGAGAACGCGCTGGTCAGGCTAATTTCCGCCAGTCGCGCCAGCGCCAGATCGGTATCACCCTGCTGCTGGTAGACCTGCCCCAGGCTCAGCAGTGTTCTTTCACGCAGAGCCAATTGCTCACGCTTCAGGGCGAGCTCGTCCCGGCTTTCCGGGTCATCTGCGTTTTCCTCAAGGTCAGCGATGGTCTCGCTGTCCACGCCGGCAAGGTCTTCGCTTAAACGCTCCAGGCCCAGAATACCCGCGTTCTGACCGCCGTCGGCTGTTCCCTGGTCAAGTTCAAAAGCCGCCAGGTTGTAGCGCAGGTAGGCCTGCCAAAGCGGTGCATCGGAGAGGGATTCAATATCGTTTGTCACTGCCTTGAGAGCCTTCGCCGTGCCTGCACGCAATGCCAGCTGGCCTTTGAGGTAGTGCCATTCGGCAGTCAGCGGCTCTTCTTCATCTTCCCAGGCTTCGGGGTCGACACGGTTCAGTGCATCAAAGGCGTTGGCGTTATCGCCTTCCAGATAAAACACCTTCCCCAGATAGAACCAGGCCTGGCTGCGGGTTGACGCCGGAATGTCCTCCGTCAATAACTGCTCAAACAGGCTGCGGGCTTCACGGCTCATGCCGTAGGCCAGCATCAGGCCGCCTTTGACGAGCAGCGGATGATCGCCGTGTCCCTTGATGCCACCTTCGTGCTCGGCAACCGCCATGCGGGTCAGCGCGTCGAAGCTCTTCCCCTGATAGTAATCATAGAGAATCGCACCATAGCGCAGGTCCTGCGCGCGCTCCGGCAGATCATCGTCCGCCACAACCGGACTGGCCGCCAACAGCGCAGTAGCCAATGCAGCGCCCTGCCACATGGTTTTTTTCAGGAAAGACAATGACACGGGCCTGCTCATTCCCACTCGACGATATTGACGCTGGGTTGGTAGCGGGATGACTCGTCCTGAATCCGGATTTCCAGGGCTGCTACATCAGTGCCCTTGTCCATCATCAGTGTTGCAGCCTGTTTGTAGGCCCGGTTGTCAGGCCCCATGCCTTCAATAAATGCTGTCACTTCATGAGGCCCGGTTTTGAGGTTGCCGATATACAGCCGCTGCATACCGCCGCGCTGGAGAGCTTTTGCCTGTCGCTCGGTATAAAGATGCGCCGCCACGATATCGTCATCGACTTTTAGCTTGACGCTATCGAGCTTGAGAAACTCACCGGCATTCAGACTCAGGAATACCGTGAACTGGGTGCTGGCGGGAAACAGCAGATCCTCTTCCAGAATAAACAGGTCCCGGTTCAGTTCGATCACCTTTTTCTTCATGCTTTCAACGCTGTCCGCAACAGATGCACCGGCGCTCTCATCGGCAGCGCTGGCCGTGTTCATGGCGCCCAGCAATACCAGACCGGCCAGCAGAAAAATCATTGATTGAATGCGTTTACCCATAACCGTCCCTTGAATGCTCAATACTCGATAATGATTGATGCCCGGGTGACAAAGGCATCAAATCCATAAAGGGGTTCTTGTCCCGGCAGGTAGTTCCCGCCGGTGGTGACATCCCGAAAGTTGTCATATTCAAAATTCAGATAATCCAGCAGCAGATTGAACTGCAACCGGTCGATACCGGGGAGTGATGCCTGACGCAGCTCGTAGGTCACGCCAGTGCCAAACGTGGTACCCGAGAAGGTACTCAGTTCCTTGTCCCGTCCCAGGTGATTTTGCGAGTTCGCATAGGCGTAGAGATCACTGTAGAAATCAGCCTGATCCTGCATGTAGTAGCGCACCCGTCCTTCGACCGTCCATTGCGCTGTCAGCGGATGCACATAGGCCATCTCGAAGGTGTGAGCCTGGATGCCCCAGCTATCATCGAAGTAGCGATACTCGCCACGCAACGACGCCCGGTACGGCAGGTAGTACATGGCCCGGGTGGCCACCGCAAAGCTGGTGCGGGTTTCGGGATACTGCTCCGGCTGATACAGGTATTGGGTGCTGTCGGCCGGATCCAGATAACGGTTCTGGCGATAGGGGTTCTCCAGAAACCCCTCATCAGTAACGGCTTCCAGATCAATGCCCATTACCGTGTTTTTGGTGATGACCTGTGACAGGCCCAGCTGGTAATTGCGGCGGTCTGCCTGTTCATCAAAGTTGGTATTGCCCACTTTGCCGACATTATCCCAGCCCTGGGCATAGCCCATTCTCAGGGTCGACAATCCGCCGAAAAATTCCTGACTGACCGAGAAGAAGACCGTGTTCGCCTCGTAGTCGTTCTCGCTGCTGTTGGTGTACCCGAGGCTCAGAATGGCGCTGTCATGCAGGTAGTCCACGCCTGCGGTGTACTCCGTGCGTTCTTCTTCATATTTGCTTGCAGTCGCCAATACATCCACCGAGGCTGCGGATACGGAATCCACATAATACTGCCCCGTGAACGACACCTGAGAGCCGGCACTTTTGCGCACCAGCACCGACGGGCCATCAATGACCATGCCGCCGCCATCGTAGCGATGATAGAGCACATCGACATTGTCGACCGGCAGAGTCGCCGCCTGAACACCCGACGCCACCAGGCCCGCAAGCAAGATGCAGGCAGCACGGCAGATCGCGGACATGCGCAGCCCGTCAGTTACAGCCACAACCACCCCCGGTTCCACCTTCCGCACCACGCGCGCCTTCGCGTGCACCGTAGACGTGATGAATGTAACTGTCGGCATAACCATGGCGGCTAATGCTCATCACCGGGTCGGCCAGATTCGCGCGCTCGTAGGGTTTGACCCAGGGCTTGATCGAGCTGCAACCGGTGGCGCTGAATACCAGCGCCACCATTAATCCGGCCATGACGGCTGCTTTGATCGGTTTCACAGGCGACTCACTCACGCACCAGCTGTTTGATCTGGGTGACATAATCGTCTTCATAACCCGGCAAATAGCCGTGGTGCAGGAAACGGGCGTTGCCATCGCGGTCAATCATCACGGTCGTGGGCATCGCCTCAACGTTGTAGCGTTCGCTTACTTTGCTGTCGTTGTCGTACAGCACCGGATAGCTCACCGGTACCGCCTCGAGGAAACGGTTGGCATCGGTGGAATCTTCATCCACATTCACCGCCAGCACAGCGAAGCCCAAGTCCTTGTACTTGCTGTAGATATCATCAATCAGCGGCATTTCCTGACGACAGGGGCCGCACCAGGAAGCCCAGAAATTCAGCATCACGACCTGACCGCGATAGTCTTCCAGCCGCAGGTTTTCGCCTTGATTACTCTTCAGCGTGAAATCAGGCGCCGGCTCATTCATTTCACCAGCCAGCGCAGACGTTGCTATCAGCAGGCTGAGCGCCGCCGTAAACATTCGAAGAAAAGCGCGTTGCATATCTGTTCACTCCTTTTTCCCGGTGTGCCAGACCCGATTTCGGCCCGCTTACCGGCGGTTATGCTTCTAAACCCGAATCAGAAAAATACCGACAAGCCGGTGCTCAACTCAGTATTGAAGGCGGTTTTGTCTTCACCCAGCACATCGATCTGATACATGTGCTCGCGGGCGCTGAAGTTCAGCGCGAGGCTATCGGTCAGCAAAATCTGGTAGCCCATACCGACGTTCCAGGTAAAGCGGTTGTCTCCGGCAAAATCGGTCGAACCGGCACCGGCCACCAGATAGAAATTGGTATTGAAGGCGTAGCTTTCGCCAATAAACGCTTCACCGGGCAACACCCGGTAGCCGAAATTGACGTTGTAGTAGGTGTACTCACGGTCGTCATCGGAGAGCAACTGCACGTTGCCAGCCAAGGTCTCGAAACTGGTTTCACCCCCCTCGGCAAAACCAATATTGGCCTCCATGAAGAAGGACTCGCTGAGGTTGTAGCCCAGCCGGCCACCCCAAACGAAAGACGAGCCAAAATCTTCGATATTGAGCACACCGGCGAAAGCACCGAGTTCAAAGTTTTCGGTATCGATCAATGCTTCGTCGACATGCTGTGGCCGCACGTCAGGTTCGATCAGTGGCTTGTTATCGTCGGCGGCTAACGCCGGCAGCGATAAGAGTGCCAACAGGCTGCCCCCGCTGAGGGTCAGAAAAATACGCTGAGTCCAACTTTCCATTCTGTCGCTTCTTCGTCTGTTTCGCGGTTAGTGAAAATCTTGTAGTCCTTGAATTCGGCCCGGAGGAAGTAACGATCCGCCAGATAAACCCGCAAGCCCAAGCCGGCATGAGCCGTCCAGTTGGTGCGGTCGCCGGGTTGGGACAGGGTCGCCTTCGGCTTGATGTAAATCTGCCCGCCCCCAAGAGTGAAAAACGGTGACACCCGCCAATAAGGGAACGGCTGGTGCACGAGGTTGCCGTTGATCATCAGTATTTCCGACGCCGAGCCCAGCACCTGGGAACCCGACAGTTCGACCGACAGGTTCTCCGTCATCCCGTAGCCGCCGTAAAGGGATGTCACGGTGCCGCCTTCGAACTGCCCCATCATCAGCCCGGCCTCCCAGTTGCGGCTGCTGAAGTCATCAAAGCGGGGACGCGAGAGCGCTACCTGCTTGCCCTGACCGTCCAGCGTCAGCAACAGATCGTCGATATGCACCCAGCCTTCCCGGCCATGATCATCCTGCACCTTGAACCACTGGGTTTTGCGCATCAGCAACGTCAGCCACTCCCCCTTTTCGCTGACCCGAATCACCGGATAGGCGGACGCCGGCCCTGTGTGCCACTCAATAAAGGGTTCCGCTACCTGCACCTGTGGCTGCGGCTCGTCATCCCACCACCAGCCATCTGCTGACGCCGTGCCGGCACCCAGCGCGAGCAACGGCATGAGCAGCCACAGAAAACGGGTACAGCACAGTGTCGATGTCTTACTCCGCATGGCGTGTCGCATCACTCTCGCTGTAGGGCATCACCGCCCGCACGTCGGCCGTCGTCATCAATCTTCCGGAGCGTCAAAGGGGTTGTTGTAATACTGGGCGCCGATATCGAGCCACTCGGCTATCAGTTTCAATTCGATATCCGTGAGGAAGCCCTCATGAGCACCGCCGGTGCGAAACAGGTTCATAAACCGTCCGCTCGCTCTGGCGCCCCCAGTGCGCATGGACGAAGGCACGTTCACGGTTGTCAGAATCGGAATCGGGTTGTCCATATCGTCCAGTACAAGCTCGCCGTCTTCATCACGCTCGAATTCACCGGTTTCAACCAGCCTGTCGACCAGGATGCCCCCCTCGACTTCCTGTTCATTGTCGTTAAACAGGAGTTCCCGGTAGGCCTTGAATTGATCGGGATCGTTATTGGACGGGCCGTCAGTCAGGTCGAGTTGGGCTGCGGGCACCTGCAACACATCAGCAGCGTCTTTTTCGGTATGGCAGCCAGTGCAGGTGAAATTATCAATTTCAGTCACGCCATCCACGTCATAGAGCGGGCGGTCCAGACTCCACATTGGGTGGATGTGCTGCTCGTAATTGATGACGGTGCGGCAGAACGCGGACCACTCAGCGGCGCAGGCCGCAATAATGGGCTGCGCTGTCATCAGATCCGCATAGGCATAACTGAACGGCTGTGCTTTGGCTGTCACAGCTGGATTGGTCCATTGGTCTTCAAATACAGCATCCGGCGTCAGCTTGCGCACACCGTTGATACGAGCAAACGTCTCGGCCATGGTTTCACCCATATTGGCCGTCAACGCAGGTTCCGAATTGGGGAATGGCAACCCACTGGTCGTCGCGCCCGAATAAACCGCCGCCGACCCTGCACCAGGGCGACCGTGCGGCACCTTGCTGCCGGCATCATGGCAGCCGTGACAGGTCACAGTTTCACCTGGCCGGACCTGAAGCCAGTTCTGGTGGCGATCGGTAATCCGTTGGCCTTTCTGATCCAGCACACTGATCGCAAACGCCACATTGGCGGGCACGGCAACACGCACAGAGCCATCCGGCTCGACCGGCACATAACCCAGTATTTCGCGCATTGACTGGGCCGAACTGCGCCCAAAAGCGGAGTTATCAAAATCCCGCACCTCGTCATCCGGGATCGATACTGCCTTCTCGATCCGCACAAACCACGCGGGCCGGTTCTGAGGCAACGTTTTCACCGGGTCTGCTGCAGCCCGAATACCACCCGGTGCTGTATCAACACCATCCTCGTCGTACACACTGCGGATATCGATGACACCCAGCCCTTCCGATGCCAGTGTCTGAGATTCGCCATAGAGCGTGGCATCCGGAATATAGGTAGGCAGAGCGCGAGCTGTCATCAGCACGGCTTCGTCAATCTGCTGACCTTCCACCGGCCGCTCGATCGGCAACTGGGTATCGCTGTCAGCATCCAGCAGCCACAAGCCGTACACAGGATCAGCCGCGTCATACTCATCAGAGGCCAGACGCGCTTCAGTGCAGTTGGTAATCGTGCCATCATTCAGTCGAGTCAGCCGGCAAGGGCTCCAGCTCGCCAGGTAGCGACGGGTCCCATCGAACAGGGGCGACGTCATGCCATAGCGACCATTCAGCCCTTGCTCCCCGGCAACCTCAAAACCGGCAACCAGCGGCGTTTGCCCCTGCCCTTCAATGCCCTCCAGAGTCGTGCCTGCATCCACATAACGATCAATGTCGATGGCCGTAGGCAACAGGCTCAGATCGTTCGATTCAAACCCGCGCAGTTGGGCCAGCACGGTGCCGGTGTCTGTTTCGACAGGGTTAAAATACTGAACCGTGATCGCATCGCCGGCGGAATCGTGCGAGTTGCGCCCATAGAGATAAGTCAGACCGGTGCCGTCTGGGTTTACCTGATACAGGTTAACCCCGTTGTCGCGGGTCTGGCCGGCGTTATCCCAACGACTGAACAGCACCTTCCCATCGGCTCGCACCGAGGGATCCAGATCATGACTCTGGTTGAAAGTGATCTGGTCGATATCATCCCCATCGCCGGTCATTACATGCAGCACGAATGCAGGCACATCACGCTCTTCTTCCAGCGCACTGAACTGGGGTTTGCCTTCATCCAGGAGAATCGATTTGGAAGCCCGCTGGCGGGTCGAGGAAAACACGATACGACCGTCCGGAAGGTAGGCAGGTGCAATATCCTGGCCTGCTTCAGCAATGGTGTCGGAGCTAATCAGGCGGCGCAGCGCCCCCTGGGTAACGTCGTATTCCCAGATATTCCAGGTGGGCTGATCTTCTTCGTCGGCGTTTTCTATCTCGGGCGCGCGCATGGCAAACACAAGGCGATTGCCGTCGTAAGACACATCCAGGTCCCGGACGTCATAGCGCAACTGGCCCGCATCATTCAGGAAGGACGCATCAGCAAATGCAGCAGATGTAATATCCCGGGAGACTGCTCCGGGGGAGGCGCTGTTTTTCAGGAACAGGCGAGCACCGGGGCGAAACATGGCGGGGTCGCGACGGTCATCGCCCATCAACTCACCGTTTTCGTCACCGAACTGCAGCGGGCGCTTGATAAACGCCACTGCATTTTCAACAACAACGGGGTCGGATTTTTGCTCACTATCGCTACCGCATGCTGTCAGCGATAGCAAAACGCCCAACAGCAGCCCCCCTGAAAAAAAGGAACGGGCCGGGCGTCGAGAGCGATCAGTGCAACCTGATGCAGGGGGAATCTGGTGTGTTTTACGGTAATGCAAAAGGTCGCCTCAAAGCATCCTGCCAACAAACCCCGTAGGGTATGTGTGCAACTCTCATCCTTACTAAACAAATTGTGTTAATTTCTGTAAAACCTTGTTCCACACCTCAAAACTACACTTGCTTACATTTCGGCTTTATGGAAAGCCCTTAAGACCGCTTATTATGTTGCCTTCCTAAGAATTTTGGCCTAAAAAGACCAGCCAGAATACACTTGCGTCCTGAATTAAGCACAGGGAAATTCAGTGTATTAGCCGGTTAACGTCCCCCGGTTACCGAAAACCCAGGATGAATAGAATGACATCACGCAGTCCTATCGGACGCAGTTCGCTCTGCAAAACCATCACAGCGGCCTGCCTGCTCACAACGTTTGTAATCGCACCAGGCGCTGCCAACGCCATTAGCCGTGACCAGGCCAAACGCATTCACGAACGGATCACCGGCGTGCCGCCAACTGCAGAAAAGCTGACAGAGATGGCCGGAGAAGATGCAATTACCGCAGCGCTCGATGCCACCGAAAACCCTGCGTTTTACGATGTCACCCTGAAAAACTTTGCCGCACCCTGGACGAACGAAGCCATGTCCAGCTTTGTGCCGCTGAATGATTACACTGCAACAGTGATCGGCGCGGTGCGTGACAATCGCGACTTCCGCAGCATTCTCTTCGGCGACTATCTCTACACCGGCGGCAGTGGGCTTGGCCTGCCAGCCTACTCGAACACGAACAACGCACATTACGAGCAACTGGAAGAGAGTGGGGTCAGCCTCAAAGACAACCTGCAGTATGTGACGCAGTCTGCGGTCAACGGCCTGCCTCCAGAAGCCACCGCCGGCATCATGACCTCGCGCGCGGCATCCCAGGCGTATTTTAGTGGCGGCACCAATCGCGCCATGTTCCGCTTCACCTTGTTGAACCATCTGTGCAACGACCTCGAGCAGGTCAATGACGTGACCCGGCCCACCGACCGCATCCGACAGGACATTTCCCGCAGCCCCGGCGGCGACAGCCGGGTGTTCCTGAACAGCTGTGTCGGTTGCCATAGCGGCATGGATCCAATGGCCCAGGCCTTCGCCTATTACGACTTTGAGTATGACGCCGATGCCGATCCCGACGGCAATCTGGGCCGTCTGGTATACAACACCGTTGGCACTGTTGATCCCGAAACCGGTACCCGGGTACAGGGCAAGTACCTGATTAACAGCGCGAACTTCGAGCATGGATATATCACCCCTGACGATCATTGGGACAACTACTGGCGCCAAGGCCCCAACGCCCGTTTGGGGTGGTCATCAAACGGGCCTGACGGTTCTGGCTCAGGAGCCAAATCACTGGGCGAGGAACTGGCGAAGTCAGAGGCGTTTGCCGAATGTCAGGTTAAAAAGGTGTTTAGAAATGTCTGCTTCCGCGAGCCGAATCAAAGTCAGATCACTACCCTCGTCGGAGGCTTCAAGACGAGCAATTTCAGCTTGCGACAGGTGTTTGCCGAGTCCGCCGTCCAGTGTATGGGGGACTAATCCATGAACCATTGTCGTCTTCTACGTCACCTGCCACTGCTGCTCATTGCTCTGTTCGCACTTAGCGCCTGTAAAAGCGGTGAAGAGACCACGGTACTGCCTAATACCGCAGGCCCTGGCGCCAACAGCAACTACTCAGGGCCCCCGCCTGCCACCGATGACGTTCAGAATTTCAAGCGCGCAGTCTGGGATAACCTGGTATCGAACGATCGCTGTGGCGGTTGCCATAGCACTGGTGGCCAGTCACCCATGTTCGTTCATGACGGCGACATCAATGTGGCTTATGCCGCGGCCAATACCGTGGTTAACCTGACTGACCCCGGCCAGTCCCGAATGGTCACCAAGGTAGCCGGAGGCCATAATTGCTGGCTATCCAGTGACCAGGCTTGTGCCGACACCCTGACCCGCTATATCGCCGAATGGTCTGGCAACAGTGCCGGTGCTGCCAAAAAAATTGATCTGACGGCGCCCACGATAAAAGAGCCCGGTCAAACCAAGTCTTTTCCAGTTGACCCTACTCGGTTTGGAGACACGGTCTACCTGGTACTTCGCAATCACTGCGCGGACTGTCATGTTGAAGGTATCCAGACGCCCTATTTCGCAAGTGCTGATCTTGATACCGCCTACTCAGCAGCTCAAAGCCGTATTAATCTGGAAACCCCAGGTGACTCTCGACTGGTGCAGCGCCTGGGCAACGATTTCCACAACTGCTGGTCCGACGACTGCGCGGCCGATGCCCAATTTATGGCAGACGTTATCGCCGAGTTCGCAGGCGACCTTAGCCCAACCGAAGTCAATCCTGATTTTGTTACCAGCAAGGCGCTTTCCTTGCTCCAGGACGGTCTGGCAGCCAACGCCGGCGGTCGCTTTGAAGACAACATCATCGCACTCTATGAATTCAAATCGGGCTCGGGCTATACGGCATTTGATACCAGCGGCGTCGAACCCGCGCTACAGCTCAACCTGACCGGTAACGTCGAATGGGTTCAGGGCTGGGGCATTACCATCGGCGCCGGCTATGACGACGACAGCGGAGCACGGGTCGCCAACGGCAAGGCGCAAGGTTCAACAGCGGTGAGTCGCAAACTTTACGACAGCCTGACCGGCTCGGGCGAATTCAGCATCGAGACCTGGATTGTGCCCGCCAACACCACGCAGGAAGATGCCCGCATCGTCACTTACTCAGGTTCCAGCACGGCGCGTAACGTCACCCTGAGCCAGACGCAACAGAACTACCAGGTACTGCAGCGCAGCTCGACGACCGATCAGAACACCCCCTTTTCGACAGCTGACGGCGATCAGGTGCTACAGGCATCGCTGCAGCATGTCGTTGTCAATTTCACTCCGGGCAGAGGGCGTGAGATCTTCGTCAATGGGGAGTCGACCGGCGACGTCGATCCCGACAATGCGGGCCTGCTCAATGAATGGGATGACAGTTTCGCTCTGGTACTGGGTAACGAAACCGACAGCAACTCGCTGTGGCAAGGCACATTGCGGATGGTCGCCATTCACAATCGCGCGCTCACCCCCGCCCAGATCAAAACCAATTTTGAGGTGGGGGTCGGCCAGAAATACTACTTGCTGTTCAATGTCGTGGAGCTGTCAAAAATTCCCGAAAGCTATGTGGTATTCGAAGTCAGTCAGTTCGACAGCTACAGCTACCTGTTTAGCGAACCCTTCTTTATCAGCCTTGATGACAGTCAGACTCCCGGCAGCATTCCGGTGAAAGGCATGCGGATTGGCATTAATGGCAAGGAAGCAACGGTTGGCCAGTCGTTTGCCAATCTGGATATCGTGCTGTCCGATTCGGACTATCAACCCGGCGTTGGGCAAAGCATGTCCCCGCTGGGAACGGTGATCGGCGCTGAGAATGGACCCGAGGTGGATGAGTTCTTCCTGACCTTTGATGTATTCGGTGACCAGTCGCACGCCCGCACCGAACCGTCAGTTCCCACGCCATCGACACCTGATCCAGTGGTTCCGGAGTCAGACCTTGGCCTGAAAACCTTTGATGAGATCAACGCGTCCATGTCAGTCATGACGGGCATTCCAAAAACCGCCAGCGGTGTGCAGCAGACATTCAATACGGTCCGCCAGCAACTGCCTTCGGTAGAAACCATCAAGGGATTCCTGTCATCACAACAGATGGCGATCACCCAGATGGCAATTCAGTACTGCAATGCGCTGGTGAACGACACCGACAAGCGGGATACACTCTTCCCCGACGTTAATTTCACTGCTGACCCGACTACCGCATTCGGCGATGCCAGCGGCCGGAATCATGTGATCGACCCACTGCTCACACAGTTCGTGGGGACGGGATTGACTAGCCAACCTGACGAAGCGGACATGCGTACAGAGCTGGATTCGCTGATGCAATCGCTAAGCAGTTGTTCAGGTACTTGTGACGCTGAACGCACAGCTACCGTCGTTAAAGCCACCTGTGCCGCCGTTCTCGGCAGCGCTGTTACGCTGGTGCAATAGGAGTATTTGCCGGATGTTTATCAAACCCTCACGCAAAAAGGCATTGGCAAATCACGCGCCGCTCAAGCATGGCGATCACCGCCGTCCGATCACCCGGCGGGAATTCATTTCTCAGGGATTTATGGCCGGCGCGGCGACAGTGTGCGGTACCTCACTGTTCAGTTTGCTCGCACCCAGAACAGCACTCGCGGCAATTTCGCAGGATGATAAAGAGGCGTGCGGCATCCTCACCGCAAGCACCGGCAAGGTGCCGTTTATATGCTTTGACCTGGCGGGCGGCGCCAACATCGCCGGCTCCAACGTGCTGGTTGGCAAACAGGGTGGCCAGAAGGACTTCCTCAGTACCCAGGGCTACAGCAAACAGGGACTGCCCGGCGATATGGTGCCGAACAACCCAGCCTTTATTGACGAGGAAATGGGACTCGCGTTCCATGCTGACAGTGCCTTCCTGCGCGGTATCCGGGCCACCACCAGTGCCGGTACCCGTACCGCCACCAATGGCACCGTGTTTGCCGCGCGCTCGGAAAACGACACCGGCAACAACCCGCATAACCCGATGTACGGCATCAACCACGCCGGTGCCGATGGCCAGCTGGTGTCACTGATCGGATCGCGCAGTTCCGAGTCTGGCGGTAACTCCATGGCACCGATGAGCATGATTAATCCCAAGGTGCGCCCCACCAAGGTCGATCGTCCCAGTGATGCCACAGGTCTGGTCGATCTCGGCGATCTGACCAGCCTGCTAAGCCAGGACGATGCTGTCGCCGTGATGGAAAGCATTGCCCGAATCAGCGACGACAAGATGAGTAAGGTTTCCAGCGTGGCGGACATCAACAAGCTGGTGAATTGCGGCTACATCAAGAGCGCGGATCTGGCTGCACGCTTTGGCAACCCGACGTCCCTTGACCCCGCCGGAGACCCTGACGTCGTCGGTGCTCAAGGCGTGTTCTCGGTGACCGATTTCAATAGCGAACGGGAATTCCAGAAAACCGCATCGGTGATGAAGCTTGTCATTGACGGCAATGCCGGTGCCGGCACCATCACCATGGGCGGGTACGATTATCATACCGGCGAGCGCGGCACCGGTGAACGCCGGGACTACCTGGCCGGACGTTGCATGGGCGCTTGCCTGGAGTATGCGGCCAAGAAGGGACGCCCGCTGATGCTATACGTGTTCAGCGACGGCTCGGTATCCAGCAACGGACGAATTGATGACTCGGCAGACGGCCGAGGCAAAGGCGAATGGACGGGCGACAACCAGCAGACAGCGGCTTCGTTCGCGCTGGTCTACAACCCCAATGGAAGGCTGGCCGATGTGCGCAATCAAATCGGTTACATGCGGGCAGATGGTTCTGTGGAAACAGCATCAAGCCCTGCCGCCAACAACGTCAACCAGCTGGTTCAGGCGGTGGTACTCAATTACATGGCACTACACGGTGAGCAGGGGCAGTTTGATGCCAAGTTCCCGGGACACGGCCTTGGCAATACCGCCACCAAAGACAGTGTGATTGCCTTCCCGACGCCAATTATCTAAGGCGTCTGTTTTACTGAGGCATTACTCCGGAGCGGAGGCATCCTGCGGATCCAGCAGACCTCTGGAGTAATGCAGTTTCCGGTCCGAATCTATAATGATGGCATCAATGCCATCCAGCTTGTTAATCATTGCCAGGCCTTTCTCTACGCCCAGAACAAAAACGGCTGTCGACAGGCCATCTGTTGTCAGGGTGTCATTCCCAATGATGGTGACGCTCTGAATTCCCTCGACCGGGCGACCACTTTTGGGCGACAGAATGTGATGCACCCGATTGCCTTCCTCATCGATAAAGAAGCGCTCGTAATCACCAGAAGTGGAAATAGCCACATCCGATACAGGCAACACGACCGCATTTTTTGCCGCCTGTCGTGGATCGCGGACACCCACAACCCAGGGACGGCCGCGCTTGTCGCCGAGAAGGTACATATCCCCGCCCGCACTGAGCCTCGCGTGACGAATACCTTCCGATTTTAGAATGGCAATTCCCCGATCCACCGAATATCCCTTGGCGATGCCGCCCATATCGGTCAGCAGGCCGGCCTTGCGGAAAGACACGCTGCGCTCAGCCTTGTTGAGCTCGATATCGCGGTAATTGATCTCAGGCAGATGCTGCTCGACTTCTTCGGCAGTGGGCTGTTTCTTTTCCCGAAAATCATAAAGATAACCGACTGATCCGAAGCTGATATCGAAGGCTCCGTCGCTCAGTTCTGACACTTCCTGCGCTTTCTCAAACACACGAAAAAGCCCACCGCTCACAACCACCGGGTGCTCAGCTGCTTCACGGTTGACGGCGGAGAGTTCAGAGCGCTCGCGATAACGGCTCATCTGCGCATCGATGCGGTCAAACTCGTCAAACACCCGCTGGCTGATACGTTTTGCTTCGGTTTCGCTGTCACCCCAGAACTCCACCTGGATAGGCGTTGTCATCGCCGTACCGGAGAACTGAAACCACTCAGCCTTCGCCATCGCCGGAGCCAATAACAAGCCGACAATCAGGCTGGTGCGCCGAAGAAAAGAATCCATAAACCATCGTCCTGGGAGCAGTGAGTGCGGCAAAGACATTAACGAGTTAACGGCAATGGCTCAACAATATTCAACACAGGTTTAATCACCAAAAGGGCCATCGGAGACATAGGCCTTCGTTCATCCAGCGCTGCGCTCAGGTAGCCGTTTCGTTCAGGGGTCTATCAGGAGGGCACGGATCAATGCTGCAAAATATTGATCAGCTTCCCGAAAGGATCACGGACGTAGAATCGGCGGACACCCCAGGGTTCGCTTACAGGCCCGTACTCGATGGGCACCTTGGCATCCTTGAACCTTGCCAGCGCGGTATCCAGGTCATCCACCTCGATGGACAAATCGGGCACCGCAGTGCCTGAGCCCCCTTCCACGCCAAAGCTCACCTGAACCGTCATCTTTTCACTTGAACCGTAACTCTGAAACCAACCATGATCCATCAGTAGCTCAAGACCCAGAATGTCCCCATAAAAGGCGGCGGCCTGCTTGAGATCTGATGTCGCGGTATTGGCCATAATCCGTGTTACTTTCATATCCCACCTCACGTTCTGCCGTATGCTCTGGTGAGACTATAGAAAACAATCTGACTGCCGGACAGCAGCGGCTGCGACCATTCAAGCCCCCCCTTCAACGTGCTGACTGATCCACAAAGGCACCTCGCGTTTGGTCCACTTGGCGAACCCCATTTTCTCACCAAGATAAAACTGTCGATAGGCCGATACCGGATCACCCACCTGCTTGTACTGGTCGGGCATCGCCTGAGCGAACGGGGTCAGGCCGAGGCGCTCGAACCTGAACTTGTCAATCTCAGACAGCACGGCGATAGATTTGTGATCACCGGTCTTGTCGAACCGAAACCGGTACTCCGCATTCAGCGCCAAAGTGAGCTGAACCAACCACTCGAAGTTGTCATAGGAGGCTTCCACCCAAAGTACGCAGGGATGCTTGGCATGGGTGGATTTGTAGGGCGTACTGAAACCCTTTTTGTTGAGCGCCGTACACAGTAACTGGACGCTCTCCAGGATCATCTTGATGGCATGCTGGTCACAGTGATACTCAGCACATTTGGTGATGTCGTCATCCAGTACAAAGATATTCATGCTTTAACTCAGGCGCAGAGAGATGGATTAAATCGATAACTCCCCTCTTATACGCTTGCCTGCGATTGCAGATCGCACTGTTGAGAAATCAGGGTTGAATGGTTCCAGAAGAGGCCTGCAGCGGGAGGGAAAGATTTCAACTTCGAAGCAGTAACAGGGCGATCGACGGGACACCGAAAGTTCACGACGACTATTTGCGAGGCGATCCGCTCGACCCAACTATCAGCGAATGCACCTGAACCAGCGCACTGCTGATACCCAGCACTATCCCCAGAAATATGGCGATCGCCAGAGGGGAGGTAAGATATTGCAGGGAGTAACCGGTGCCACCGTCACAACCCTGCATCAGCCCAAGCCAGCGTCCACCGGCACTCAGGCACGCTTCTTGAACAGAAGAGCGAATAAACCAGACAAGCCCCATAAAGGAAATCAACGCTGAAATCGCGAGGCTAAGAAGCCACTTTTTCATCATATCCACCGCCTGCCCTGGCGTCCCTTGAATGGCCCCTATTGCACGCCAGAAACAGTAAAACAGACTTCAGGACGGGCGTTATCCGGCGTCTGGCGCCGAACCCGGCTCCTCGGCCTTTTTGACGCGAATTTTATTGTTGCCAATCATTTTGTCATTCAGGTTCTTGATCGCAGCTTTTGCTTCGCCTGCCTTTGGCATCTCAACAAACCCGAAGCCTTTTGAAGTACCGCTGTCTCGATCCATGACCAGATCGCATGACTGAACCGCACCGAACGCCTGAAACAGACTTTTCAGTTCGTCTTCTGTAGTCGATCGATCCAGGTTCCGTATTAATAATTTCATTGGTATTCCTAGCGGTGTGCTTATCAACAATAAGCGTGGGTTTATTTCGATGATGCCAATGTAACAGAGCACTCTTCGACAAATCCGTCTTCGACACTATTCAACGGAGAGCGAGCATTCACCGCTGTGGCTCCTGTAATGTGAGACATACCCAACAAGAACACCACCTGCTTTTTACTTCTGAGCGTCAAATCAAAACCTGTCAGATGCCATAAGCCCGTTCAACCCTCGCGACCCGGACCCTGAAATCGGCATACCAGACGTTATGGCCCAGGCGCTGGGCGTCAAGATGTTCAGCGTTTTGCTTCCAGTTCTTGATCGCTTCTTCGCTCGCCCAATACGAAACTGTGATTCCCACTTCCTCCCGCGCGGATTCAATACCCAGAAAGCCTTCCTGTTGGGCAGCCAACTCAAGCATCCTGTCAGCCATGGCGCCGTAACCTCGATCACCTTCTGTGCGAACAGAGCTGAAAATCACAGCGAAGTATGGTGGCTCCGGAGTTTCCGCGATCCCCGACATGACAACCTCCTGGCAATATTCTCGACAAAGCCCGGCTAAGCGCCCGCTCCCATTTCATCAATTGGCTGATGGCAGATTTCCCCCGAGCATGTTCTCGACCACCGCCGCGTTATAGAAGGCTTCAACCGTCTGGATCTTGTCGTCGCGAACACGAAACCAGACCGCCAGCCGCACATCGCCGATCGGCTCAAAGTTGGTCCGGTAATCCAGAACCGCAAACACGTGCTCACCGTCTGCGCTGAGCTGGCGGAGGATCAGGTCTTTCTGGATCGCGGCCATACCAAACTGGTATGACATCATGTCGTCGGGGCTGAGGAAACGCATATTCGGCCCCACATATTCAAACCCCTCCGCAACCAGCAAGGTCTTTGCCTCATCAAAACGCTGGGCATGGATATCAGCAATAAATTGCGCCACGGTATCTTTTGGCTGCATGAATAAACTCCACTTCCTGACTAAGGGGATAATTTTAAAAACCAAGTTCGCGTATATGCCAAGAACATTCGCGGCTTTACTCTACCGGTATACCAACACCGGGAGCAGTGACAAATCAGATTGTTAACACTATACCCTAACACCCGGGCAGGTCGCGCCGGAGCCCATCGGTAGTATCTTGTGTAACGTCCATATTCAGCAACGACCTGTGCGTAGCGAAACTGAGGAAAACCAGCCACTCTGCAGCCGATAGCTTTGCTACGCAAACTAAGGTGCGTTTCGCTCAGATGGATGAGTCCTGAAGTCTCTGACCAACTCGTGAGGATCAACCTGCGCTCGCTGCTCCCTCGCTGCCTGCGCCCACCAGACCAGTTGATTGAGTGTCCGGCCAAAATAGTCAAACCAGGCGTCTTGATCCTCCCCGGCCTGCGGATTTCCATTCGCTTCAAAGACTTCTTGTGCCTTAGGCACGTGTATCATCGCGGAAACCGGCAAACAGCCCAACTCTGAGAGAAACGCACGCATCGCGACCGCCGCACGCATACCGCCCCACTGACCGGCTGAATATGTGACGATCGCGCTCGGCTTATAGGAAAACAAAGAACTGCCAAAGTGGTTCAGCAGGTTAGCAAGTGCCGGACTCATTGAATGGTTATATTCGGGGCTTACCATCACAAATCCATCGGCATTCTCTATTTTCTCTGCCAAATGGTTGAGCTCAGAAGGTGCTTTACTTTTCGGATAGGCAAAGTGCGGCTTAAAAACGGCTTCAAGAGGATAATCTAAAGCATCGATCAGCTCTATTTCATGCTCTTCATACCGGCTTTGCAGGCAGGCAAGGATCGATTCTACTACTCTAACACCCAGGCGGGCCGGCTTCGGCGGTGTGCTATCGCGCACCGTGCCCAAAAAAACCAGGAATTTCATATCAAACTCCATCTGATATTAGCTTTGGTACATAACGTCTGGCCAAGCACCGCCATCAAGGTTCCACGACTACATGGCGAATAAAGTCCTTTAAACGGCCCGAGACCCAAGCGTGCAAACAGCCTTTCACGAGCCGGCTTGTTGGAAATGGATAACGAATGCACGCCCAAAGACACACCTGACCTACGACCAGCAGTGCCATGATCTCTCTTCTGTTTTAAAGGCAGCTTAGATCAGGCGTGGCACAACATAAAGAATAAGGCGGAAGGGCGGGAATGTGCGGAAAATAACCGGAGTCGACTCTTAAGACGGCTCCGGTGGGGATATCAGGCTTCGACTTCTGCGTTGTGATAGACGTTCTGTACGTCGTCCAGATCGTTGAGCATGTCGATAAACTTGTCGAACATTTCCACGTCTTCACCGCTGACCGTGGTGTAGGTCTGTGGGATGAACTGGATTTCGTCGACATCAAAGTCGATATCGGGGATGGCATCGGTAAGCGCCTGACGGGCTTTGGCATATTCGGTATTGGGTGCGAATACGGTGATTTTACCGTCTTCGTTCTCGATATCAGTGACATCGACATCAGCCATCATCAGGGCTTCAAGTGTGGCTTCTTCGTCGTCGCCGGCGAACACAAAGATCGCGCAGTGATCGAACATGTGGCTGACGCTACCCGGTGTGCCGATTTTGCACTTGGTCTTGGTGAAGCACAGACGGACATCACCGAACGTGCGGTTCGGGTTGTCTGTCAGGCAATCCACGATGACCATGCAGTTGCCCGGGCCGAAACCTTCATAGCGTGCGGGGGAGAAATCCTCACCACCGGCACCCTTGGCCTTTTCGATGGCCTTTTCGATGACGTGGGTTGGTACCTGGTCTTTCTTGGCGCGGTCAATCAGACTGCGCAGCGACAGGTTGCCATCCGGATCTGGCCCGCCCTGCTTGGCGCACACATAAATCTCACGACCGTATTTACTGTAAACCTTGGTCTTGGCGTTGGCCGTTTTGGCCATGGAATCTTTGCGGTTTTGGTAGGCTCTGCCCATCACCCTGCCCCGTTGTTTTTCAATAAGAGGGCGAATATTACACGCAGACGCGGGGGCATATCCATGCCCTGTCATGTCCTTGTGCGTGAACCCTCTCGAAATGCCTGTAATAGCAGCCTTGCAGCGACGCCAATAACGATACCCCAAAATGCCGAACCAATGCCAAATAGGCTCAGACCGGAGACCGTGACAAGAAATGTGATCAATGCCGCTTCCCGCTCATCCGGCTCAGCCAGCGCCGCATGCAGGCTGTTGCCGATTGTTCCCAGCAGTGCCAGACCTGCCAATGCCACTACAAAAGCTTTGGGGAATGCGGCAAACAATGCCACCACCGTTGCGCCAAACAACCCCACCAGAATATACACACCCCCGGCACAGACCGCCGCCAGATAACGGGTGCGGCGGTTTTCGCCTGCTTCGTCGCCCATGCAGATGGCCGCAGTTATCGCCGCCAGATTAAAAGCAAAACCGCCGAATGGCGCCAGTATCAGCGTGGTCAGGCCGGTCGCGGTTAGCACCGGCGATAAGGGCGTGCGATAGCCATTGGCTCGCATTACGGCCAGTCCCGGCACGTTTTGGGAGGTCATGGTCACAATAAACAACGGCAGGCCAACGCTGATCAGAACCGGCCAGGAAAATGCCGGCGTCACCCAGACAGGCTCAGCCAGTTTCAATGCAACACCGCCCCAATGGAGCTGCCCCTGAATTGCTGCCAGTGCGACACCCACCACCAGCACCATCAGGATGGCATAGCGCGGCAGTAGTCGGCGGCAAAGCAGGTAGGTCATCAGCATGATACCCACCAGCAACAGGTTGCCCTGCAACGAGACAAAAGCATTCAGGCCGAATTCAAACAGAATGCCCGCAAGCATCGCCGCCGCCAGCGATTGCGGAATGTGATGGAGCATACGCTCAAACCAGCCGGTGTAGCCGGCAATCACGATGAGCACAGCAGAGAACACGAAGGCGCCCGTTGCCTCGGGCAAGGAGACACCAGCAAGGCTCGTGACCAGCAATGCGGCCCCGGGGGTCGACCAGGCCGTGAGTACCGGCTCGCGATAGTAAAATGACAAACCGGCACTGGTGATGCCCATTCCCAACCCCAGCGCCCAGATCCACGAGCTGACCTGCTCAGGCGTTGCACCGGCGCTTTCAGCCGCCTGCAGAATAATCACCACTGAACTGGTGAAGCCCACCAACACCGCGACGAAGCCTGCAGTGACGTGGGAAAGCGACAGTGACCGAAGCATGTTCATGAATCGGATCTCTTGAGTTGGCTGGAAAGGCAAATGCGTGCGCTTTAACACACAGCGCAGTGAGGTTAGCATTTGTGCGTTATAGCGCTCAAGCGTTAAACTTGGCGCTAGCCCGCTAACCCAGGATCATCGCTTTCGTGGAAATTGGCACTCACCTCGCTTCAACCTTGAAGTCACTGCGCCAGCAAAGAGGCTGGAGCCTTGATCGTGCATCCGAAGCAACCGGTGTCAGCAAAGCCATGCTCGGACAGATCGAGCGCGGCGAATCCAGCCCTACGCTGGCTACGCTCTGGAAAATCGCCACTGGCTTTAATACCTCATTCTCGGGCTTGCTGACCGTCCCTGCATCAGGCCTGAAAGAGCCCCTTTTCGTCCTTGGCTCTCAACAGCAAGCAGACCTTCCCGATGAACAACTTCAGGTGCGACCGCTGTTTCCATTTGATGCCCGGTTCGGGTTTGAACTGATAGAGCTTACCCTGCCGCCTCATACCGAACATGCCTCGGAGCCTCATGAAGATGGTGTCGTCGAGCATGTTACCGTAACGGCAGGTACGCTCGAGGTACTGATCGACGGCCACTGGCACCCACTCAACACGGGCGACGCCGTCCGGTTTGCTGCAGACGCAGCCCACGGCTACCGCAATGTCTGCGACGCACCGGCCACGTTTCACAACCTGATCCACTACCCTGCCGGCACGCGGGCATAAAGCGCGCCGTTGGCTGGGCAATCTGGATAAGCTATCGTGCAACACACCAAGCACACTCTGGCGCCGGACACTGACTCTATGACCACACCACTGGGCATCATCGAAGGCTTCTACGGCCAACCCTGGTCCTGGCAGAACCGGGCCGACCTTGTATCTTTCCTTGCGCCTCACGGCTACGGTTTTTATATCTACGCCCCCAAGGCTGATCCGTTCCTGAGGCGACGCTGGCAGGAACCACACCCGCAAGAGATGGCCGCAGGACTCAAAGCCTTTGCAGCACACTGCCGCCAGCTGGGCGTGCGTTTCGGGATCGGCCTCAGCCCCTATGAGCTGTATCACCACTTTGACGACGACGCCCGTATCGCACTGAAAGCCAAGCTCGCGTTTTTCGACGACATCGGTGTCCAGGATCTGGCTATTCTGTTTGATGACATGCGCGGCGACACGCCAGATCTGGCGGACAGGCAGATCGAGATCATGCACTGGATACAGGCCGAGTCAGGCGCTGAAAGGCTGATGGTCTGCCCCAGCTATTATTCGGATGATCCGGTACTGGATCGGGTATTCGGCGAGCGGCCTGCCGGTTATCTCGAAAAACTTGGCGCCGCCCTCAATGCCGACATCGATATATTCTGGACCGGTGAAGAAGTCTGCTCCCGTGAGATTTCGCCCGGTCACCTACGTAAAGTCGAAACCCTGCTGCATCGCAAGCCGCTATTATGGGATAACTACCCCGTGAACGACGGCCAGAGGATGTCGCAGCACCTTCACCTGCGCGGCTTTACCGGACGCCCTGCTGCCATCGGCAATCATCTCAGCGGTCATGCAATCAACCCGGCACTGCAGCCTACGTTGACATGCATTCCCGCACTGACGCTCACCGACAGTTACCTGCAAGGTGATGACTACTGCTATGCCGCGTCCTTTCGCCGCGCCGCCGAATCCGTGCTGGGGTCAGATCTGGCGGCACTGGTGGAGGCCGATATTATGGCCCTGCAGGATGTCGGACTTGATCAGTTGGAAAACCGTGAAGAACGGCTGCGCAGGCACTATACTGAAAGCCAGCACACCGGTGCCCGCGAAATCATGGCGTGGCTGGATGGCGACTACCGCATTACCGATGAGATCGTGCAGACCCAATAATCACCCTCATGGACATCGCGCTCAACGGAGACAAATATGGCGGCTTACCTGATCGGGCAGATCAAAGTGAACGATTCTGAGCGCTGGGGGCAATATGTGGAAGGCGTCGCGCTGTCTCTCAAGCCTTTCGCGGCGTCCATTGTGATGCGCGGAGAAAAGCACAGCATGCTGGCAGGCGAAAACCCGAAGGACCGGGTTGTAGTGGTCGAGTTCGACACGATGGAAACGCTGGAAAGCTGGTTTCATTCGGATGTCTATCAGGCTTTGATTCCCTTGCGGGACAGCGCCGCCGACGTGATCATCACAACCTATACAGCCTGACGTCGAGGCGGCACACGGCGGATTACAGGCACAAAAAAAGCGGGCAAGGCCCGCTTTTTTACTGATGAGTACAACGTGCTAACGCGTGCCGTAGACCACCATGGTTTTGCCTTTTACCTGCACCAGACCCTGTTCTTCCAGGGTCTTCAAAACGCGCCCTACCATCTCGCGGGAACAGCCGACGATGCGCCCGATTTCCTGGCGGGTGATTTTGATCTGCATGCCATCCGGATGCGTCATTGCATCCGGTTCCTTGCAGAGGTCCAGCAACGTGCGGGCGACTCGGCCCGTCACGTCGAGGAAAGCGAGGTCCCCTACCTTGCGGGTAGTCTGACGCAAACGTGTCGCCATCTGCTCGCCGATAAAATACAGCACCCTTGGGTCCTGCTGGGCAATTTCACGGAACTTGGTGTAGCTGATCTCCGCCACTTCGCATTCGCTCTTGGCTTTCACCCAGGCGCTGCGAGAATCCATGTTGTCGAAAAGCCCCATCTCGCCGAAGAAGTCGCCCGCGTTCAGGTACGCCATAATCATTTCGCGGCCGTCGTCGTCTTCAATGATGACAGTGACGGAACCCTTGACGATGTAGAACAGTGAGTCGCTCTTGTCGCCCGCATAAATAATGGTGCTCTTTGCGGGATAGCGCCTGCGATGGCACTGAGACAGGAAATAATCGAGGTGTTTGGTTTTGTGTTCAACCGGTCTGATAATGGTTGCCATAATGCGTGTTGTGCCTCCTTCAACGGCTAATCCCGGTGCTTTTTGTAATCGCCCAGCTTCCATGTGAGCACTTGTTTTTTGTCTGTCTGTCGTCTGATGTCGATACAATGTCTGTCTGTTATCGCCCCGTCGGCCTAAAGTCCCCCTTGGCGGGTTTTGCTCACCTGCCAATCCAGCCGAGATACGGATTACCACTTATATCAGGAAGGTCGCAGGGCAGCAACGCCGGTGCACGCCCACAGTTAACCGCGCGATGCGCCCGAAAGCTGGCACGGCGTCTTCATCAGCTGCGGCATTATAGTACAAATGTACCGGATTATCCCCAGTCACCAGCAGCCTGCTCCCACGCCAGGCTGAGCGGGCTGTGTTAGCATTCGGCCTTTGATATCCGCAAATACACGGCAGGAGACGCTTCGTGAAAGCAACAATTGATTGGTCCGGTGATGCAAGCTTCAAAGCGACCAGCGGCACGGGCCACACGGTTCAGATGGATGGCCCGCCCGACCACGGCGGTCGTGATCTCGGCCCCCGGCCGATGGAGATGTTGTTGATGGGCCTGGGCGGCTGCTCATCCTTTGATGTGATGAGCATTCTGCAAAAATCCCGACAGGACGTGACCGATTGCCGGGCGGAACTTGAAGCAGAGCGGGCCGATGCAGTCCCGGCGGTCTTCACCCGTATTCATCTGCACTTTATCGTCACCGGACGCAGCTTGAAGGAAAATCAGGTGAAACGCGCGGTAGCGCTGTCTGCTGAGAAGTACTGTTCAGCGTCTATTATGCTGGAGAAAGCAGGCGTCGAAATCACCCATGATTATGAGATCCGCGAAGCGGACTAAAGCCTGACAGATACGCGGCTTCCATTGCGGAAAAGCGTAAGAAAAAACGGGGGCAAAAACCTATTCAACACTCCTGTGGATAGGCATAATACGCCCCCTCTCCGCCGGTCTGCGCAAAAGGTGATCAACCGATCAGTTCCCGGTGGCGGTCTTTGCGGTCAATGTTGCATTTATCCGATGCAAATCGACCGCTGTCATTCATCTCCTTAACCGGGGGGGCTGTGATGGAATCAAAGCTAGAGCTTCATGGTTTCAATAACCTGACCAAATCGTTGAGCTTCAACATATACGATATCTGTTACGCGCAGACCGAAGAGCAGCGTAGAGCCTACATCGACTATATCGATGAAATGTATAACGCTGAACGTCTGACCCAGATCCTGTCAGATGTGGTTAAAATTATCGGTGCCAATATCCTGAACATTGCTCGTCAGGACTACGAGCCGCACGGCGCTTCCGTGACCATGCTGATTGCCGAGCATGAAGTCGGCCCCAACCCGGCTGACAACGAAGAGAGCCCCGGCCCACTGCCGGATGCCATTGTTGCGCATCTGGACAAGAGCCACGTGACAGTTCACACCTATCCGGAGAGTCACCCGTACGAAGGTATCAGTACCTTCCGCGCGGATATCGACGTTTCCACCTGCGGCCTGATTTCACCGCTAAAGGCGCTGAACTACCTGATTCACAGCTTTGATTCCGACGTGGTGACGGTCGACTACCGGGTGCGCGGCTTTACCCGCGACGTGGATGGCAAGAAGCACTATATCGATCACGACATCAACTCCATCCAGAACTATCTGAGTGAAGATACCCAGAACGGTTATCAGATGATCGACGTGAACGTGTATCAGGAAAACCTGTTCCACACCAAGATGAAGCTGAAAAACTTCGATCTCGATAACTATGTGTTCGGCGTCAATGCCAAAGATCTCGACGACGTAGAAGCGAAAGAAATTTCAGAACGACTTCAGCGTGAAATGCTGGAAATCTTCTATTCCAGAAACGTCGAATAAGCTAGAACCCCTGTCACGGCAGGCCCTCACGGCCTGCCAGACGATCGTTCATATTTTTTGAACAAGCCTTCCAGATTTATCCGGTTTCTTCTATCGGTCAGTCACTGTTCAATAGCTTCATCAAACCAGTCAACTGCACTGAGAGGCTATTCCAATGACATCTATTCTTATTGTTACCGCCAGCATGTTCGGCCAGAACGGCCAGTCATCACAACTCGTGTCACAGACCCTTGAGAAGCTCCGAGCTCAATACCCCGATGCCAAAGAAGTGCATCGCGATCTTGCAGAGCAACCGGTGCCCCACCTGGATGCGACACGCTTTGGCGCATTCCTGACTGGCGCAGACGAGCGCAACAGCGAGCAGCAGGACGTGGTCGCCTACTCTGACGAGCTGATTCAGGAAATACAGAGTGCTGACGTTATTGTGATGGGCGTGCCCATGTACAACTTTGGCATCCCCTCGACCCTGAAGGCCTATTTCGACCACATTGCACGTGCCGGCATTACCTTCCGCTACACTGAAAACGGCCCTGTCGGGCTGCTGAAGGATCGTCCGGTTTACGTTCTGGCCGCTCGCGGCGGGATCTACGCAGGCACCGCCAACGACTCGCAGACACCTTACATCCGTTCGTTTCTGGGTTTCCTCGGCCTGACACAGGTTGAGTTTATCTACGCCGAAGGATTGAACCTGGGTGATGACCATAAAGCATCGGCCATTACCAAGGCCCACGGTGATATCGCGGCACTGGAAGTCTGAACGCCGCATACAACGCTCGACACCTGAACCGGTAAAGGAGGTTAATCATGACAACGCATCCATCGCGCTCAATCAGGCAGGTCATTCCCGGCGCTGAAACCTCCGACGGTGCAGGTGTACGCATCAAACGCTCATTGGGCCAGCAACCGTCGGTCAGGCTGGACCCGTTTCTGATGCTCGACGAGTTCGGCTCATCGGACGCAGCAGACTACATTGCGGGCTTTCCGTCTCATCCGCACCGAGGCTTTGAAACGGTGACCTACATGATCGAAGGGCACATGCTGCATGAAGATCATATGGGTAACCGGGGCGACTTGCGAAACGGCGGCGTGCAGTGGATGACCGCCGGCCGCGGCATTATCCACTCGGAAATGCCCCAGCAGGAATCCGGTACCATGCGCGGCTTCCAGCTTTGGCTGAACCTGCCCGCAGCGGAAAAGATGCAAGACGCCGGCTACCACGACATCCAACCGGAGGATATTCCAGAGATTCGCATTGACGGCGGATTAGTGAAACTGATTGCCGGCGAAACCGCCATCAACGGCCAAAGCGCCACCGGTGCGGTATCCGGTAGCAGCACGGCACCAATCTACGCCGACATACAACTGGAGCCGGCCGCCAAGGTCAGCCTGAACGTACCCGCAAGCCATCAGGGCTTGCTGTACCTGTACGAAGGCGATGCCACGCTCGGTCAACAGCCGCTGCAACGCAGTGCGGCCAACATACTGGCTGACGACGGCGACAGCATCACCGTCAAAAGCGGCCCCACCGGCGCACGGTTGTTACTGATCGCAGGCAAGCCCATCGGCGAACCGATCGTCCAGTATGGCCCCTTCGTGATGAACAGCCGTGAGGAGATCGAACAGGCATTGCAGGATTATCGGGATGGCACGCTGACCGCCTGAGGCGAATGCGTTGTAGGGGGTCTTGCAAAAAGCATTCGCCCCCCGCAGTTGTAGCCGAAGCTTCAGCTTCGGAGCAGCACGCAGGGCTGCCGGTGCCAAATCCCGGAAGTGGCGGGGAGTTCGGGAGCCTGACGGCTCCACCAAAGCTGAAGCTTCGGCTACAAAGAGCACTCCCCCAGTGTATAAGCGTTTCTGAGGCATTGAAGTGCAAGGCGCACGGCGCGGAGGAAGCGGAGCCTACTGCCCGGTAGGTGAGCTGACGAGCACCGCGCAACGCCGCAATTCAACGCCTCAGGAACGCCACCCCCTAAGCGAATTGTTTGTGGGCCATTAGCTCCAGCACCATCGGCCTGACGATCAGGTCCATCGCCAGCCCCAGTTTCGTGCCCGGAATCACCAGCGTATTGTGCCGTGACATATGACTCCCGGGGATCATCTGCAGCAGGTACGGGAAATCAATATCGCGGTGATCGCGAAAGCGGATCACGATCAGGCTTTCGTCGTCGTTGGGCAACTCGGTGACCACAAAGGGGTTGGAGGTATCCACCATCGGCACCCGCTGGAAATTGACGTGGGTGTGGGAGAACTGGGGCACGATGTCCTGAACGTAGTCGTCCATCCGGTTGATGATGGTTTTGACCACCGCTTCCTGGGAGTAGCCGCGCATATTGGTATCGCGGTATATCTTCTGCATCCACTCCAGATTGACGATGGGCACGACGCCAATCAGCAGGTCCACATACTGGGCGATGTTGTAGTGCTCTGACACCACACCGCCGTGCAACCCTTCGTAGAACAGCAAATCGGTATCCGGCGCCAACGGTGACCAGCGAGTGAACGTACCGGGCTCGAACCCCTCCCGCATCAACTCGAAATCGTCGTCGTGTACGTACTCGCGTGACTGGCCGCTGCCGTTAATGCCGTAGTCGTGAAACAGGCCCTCGAGCCGATCAATATGGTTGGCATCCAGCGCAAAATGGTTACGCTGACCGTACTTGCCTTTCTCGGCGAGCACTGCCATCTGGTCACGGGTGTAGCGGTGGAAACTGTCACCGCTGACCCGTGCGGCGGCGATGCCCTCGCTGGAAAAGATCTGGCTGAATATGCGGCCAGTGGTGGTGGTGCCGGCCCCAGAAGAACCGGTCACCGCAATAATCGGATGGCGTTTGGACATAATCAAAAAAGTCCTGACTCACAGGGCAAGTAACGGGCGGGCGCCTCGCCTGACTGCCAGCGGGCGCCGCAATATGGGGCAGCATAGCGGGGATGTGAGAATCTGTCAGCTCAGGATGGTATTCAGCAACTGCGGCTTTTCAATCACATAGCCCTGAGCGTAGTCGACACCCAGGCTGCGCAGCATGTCCAGGGTAGCCCGGTCTTCCACCTGTGAGGCAATCACTTCACGCTTGGTGTAGTGGACCATATCCACCATGGAGCGCACCATCGCCCTGTCGGCTTCATTGCTGACAATGTGGCGGGTAAAGGCGCCATCAAGTTTGATCAGGTCCACCGGCAGGCTTCTCATGTACTCGTAAGACGTCGGGCCGCTACCGAAATTGCCAAGACAGAACCGGCAACCCAGTTCTTTCATCTCGATCATGAAGTCAGCGACTTCCTGTAGATTATGGATAGCCGCCGCTTCAGTGATTTCAAACCAGAGGCGCTCGATGGGGGCGTTCTTCTGGCTCAGCTTTTCATATATAAATTCAAGCAACGACGCGTCGTTGAGCGAATAACCGGACAGGTTGATACAGACTCCGCCCAGCTTGCGGGCGGCTGATTCCGAATCGCGCAGTGCGTCCAGCATTCGGCCCACCACCCAGCGATCGACGGCCTGCATACGGTTGTAACGCTCAGCCATACGCACGAATTCTGCGGCGGTAATCAGATTGCCGGCATCGTCATACATACTGATCAGAATTTCATACTGGGTGCCCATGTTGGCGTCAGCATGAAGCGGTATCAGCTTCTGGCCCCGGAGCAGGACCTGATCTTCATCGAAGTTGCCCAACCCGGCCACCTTGGCGGCAATTTGCTCCTGCTGGGCCTGTACCTGGGCATTCATGGTGTAAGTGACCACACGCCCGTTACCCAGCTGTTTGGCGCTCTTGCAGGATGCATCCGCAGCCTTGAGCCAGCGCTCGGCTGTCACCAGCGCAGGTTCGTTGGGGGCAATACCGGCGCAGGCAGAAAAGCGATAGTGGCGACCGTTGTACTCGAAATCGAGCGCCTCGATCCCCGCGATCACGACCTTGACCGCCGCCTCGCAACCCTCCGCCGGGAACAGGAATGCGAACTCGTTGCCGTCCAGACGCGCCAGCGGCAATTCAGGCGCCACATGCTGACGCAGCGTTTCTGCCACTCGGGCAAGGGCGTCATCGCCCGATTTAAATCCGGCTGTATCGTTAAGCAACCGGAACTGACGAAGATCGATCTTCACGAGGCTCAATGCCTGCTCATCAGGCCGGGTCAGATGCTGCTCAAGCACCCGCTCGAATTCCCTGCGTGCCAGTAATCCGGTCAGCTCATCATGAGTAGAAACCCAGGACAGCTGGTCGTATACCTGCTTGACCATCCGGTCGATACTGTCGTCGACCAGAGGCCGCTCGTAACTTTCGTCCGGCACCAGAATGCCCTGCTTGAGCTGATGCGCCAGCTGCTCAAGTGTCAGCTCGACAACTCGCATCCCCTGATGATTGACGAAAACAAAGCGACTGAACGCCCGGGCAATCCAGACCAGCCGGACATAGTAGGGCTCATTGGGGTTATCCTGATTACGCAGCCAATCCCCCACAGACAGGCGCTGGGCGCGCGCAGTCCAGCGCTGAAGACTACGCAACTGCCGCTCGGTGGCCTTGTCTTCCGGCGTTTGTACCGGTGCGGCTTCGCGCGGAACATCGACCCTTTCAACCTCAGCACCCGGCCCTTTAACCAGAAACGACTTGAGCTCGTCCCTGATCTGGGCAGATGGCAGGTGATTGCTCGAAATAGACGCCAGGCCGTCCTGAATCATCCGCAACAACTCGGGAAGATTGATGCTGGCGCCCTCGTTATCGGCGAAGGCCATCAAGGAATCCAGTACCGACAGGTAATCCTGCCACAGCTGACTATCCGGCCCTTGCCGGATCCATGTCAGCGAAAGCAGATCACGCCAGCCGCCGTTCAGCAAACTGAGCACCGGCTTGGGTACCTGGCGGCCACCCAGGCGCTGGTCCAACACATCAGTCACGGCTTTTTTGGCCTCCGCGACTTTCTGTGCGCCTTCAGCGGCTGCGCTGACCCGCTCGACATTGCGACGGTAAACCAGATTCTGGCGCTCGATCAGCGTATCCAGCTCGCCCCGCACACTCTCGAACACGGCCGTGTCCTGGTCGAATTCCCGCGTGATGCGCTGAACCATTTCGTCCATACGGCGCTGAATCACCGGGTTCACACGTCCACCCTTGATACCCAGTTGGGCCATCCGGTTCATGACACCTCTCACCGGACTGCTTTGGTCGTCAAAAAACGCCCGGTCGCGCAGCACGACTTTCAATACGGGCACTTCCAGGTGGCGCATCTGCTGACGCACCGCATCATTCAATCTTGGGCTATCGACCACACTGCGAAAGAACTGGTCGACCACATCAACCGTTTCCTGTTGGGCCTCATCCAACGCCGCATTACTGGCGTCGCGCACCTGCTCTACGACCCGTTCACGCAATGGCTGGTCACTAGCAGCTGACGCCTCAGTGGCGGATTGCTGCATCGATTGCAGTTCGCGCTGAAACTCACCGGCAGAGAGCTGTCTGGCGTCCGGCAGGTAGGGCGCAGGTGCACTGACACCGGCCTCCTTGCGACGGGTACTGAGCGTCGATAACAGATTGCGCACGGTGGCGAATGCAGTCTGGGCGCTTTGGGAATGACTTCTGAAGGTATCCGGGGACGGCGTGCCGCCGGGCTTCACGCCGCCATGTCGAGTCGATGCGGGCAGCACCGGCTCGGGGGCTTTGGCTGGCGATGCCGGAGCCGCCTTCACCGTTGGCTTTTCCGGCTCCTTGCGGGGCGTTCGGTCACTGAGATAACGACTGAGGTCGAGATCTGGCAGAACGCCCTGACGAATCAGTATCTGGTTCAGTGAGGTGTAAAGCGATTCGAGCTGCTGTAATACCAGTTTGTCGAATACCTTAAGGCAGATTTTCTCGACGTCCCGCGACGCCTTGAAATGCTGCAGGCCGTTGTGGAAAGCCTCACAGATCAACGCCGGCCCCAACGGATTATGATGGCCTGTGGCGTTACCTACTCCCAGCTTGTCCAGTCGCATACGCAGCTGAAGCAGCTCGCCACGGTAAAGCGTATCCGCTTTCGTCACCATAACCTTTATGGTCAGCCAGTCCTCAAACTCGCTCTTGTCTACCAACGACAGCTCGCTACCGGGCGCCCCCTTGCGCTCGGGCTTGAGCGGCGATTCCAGCGCAATCATCATCTGATGCCAGATTGCCCGCTGGCGTGAAGCCAGTTGACCCGACGCATCGAGCAACTCGTTTGCCAACTGATCCGAAGGGGCATGCTGGGCAGCCTCACTGAGGGTGCTGACCATGCCGTCAAAGCACGGCTCCATCAGCTGTTCAATGTGCTGAATAACGGTCTTGGCACACTGATGCAGTACAAACTGCACGCGCTCGCTGGGAGGCTTGAGGTGGGAGCGTTCCTGATTGGCACTGGAGCCGAGCTGTTGCAACATCGCGTTTAGGGCAGCCGGGCTTTCCCGGGTGAAATAAACCCCCATCGCGCCATCCATGAGACGGGCAACCTGCACATGCATGTCATGACGCGACGCACCATCGGCACTGCGAAAGCGGATTAGCAGGTCATCCGGGCGATGCGCCTCGGAGAGCGCACCACGGACCCGCTTGGCGGTATCGCCCGAGAAACGGATGAACAGCCCTTCCGCACAGAAATCAGCAATCTGGCAAGGCCATGACTGATCGTCCGTGAGATAGAGTTGTGCTGCGAGCTTTATGGGTTGCCGAGTACTGGCACGTCGTTCCATCGAATCTCTGAATACCCTGCCTGTGAATCGCACTTGCGGGTGTGCGACACCGGCTAACGTGTTGAAGTCGCCGCCTGCATCATGAATAAAGCGGTATGCTGAAGTATAGTATCTGCCACCGGCTCCACGACCGGCATTGACAACCTTTTACAATCCGCAGTACCCCGGCGGCGATCACCGCCGGGGACGGCCTTCCCTGAGTGATTCTGCCTGATGTATCAGCTTAGCCAGATCTATCTACTTTCGCTACTGATCTTTAGTCTGACCGGTTGTTCCGGCATCCATTACTACCAGCAGGCAGTGACCGGTCAAATGACACTACTGTGGGACCGCACCCCCATTGAAGACGTACTGGATGATCCTGCCACTGATGAAGCTTTACAGCAAAAGCTGAACCTGGCGATAAGGGCACGCCAGTTCGCCGGCGACAACCTGGCGCTGCCAGTCGACGGTACGTTTTCGTCGTACGTAGAGCTGAACCGGCCCTATGTGGTTTATAACCTTGTGATCGCGCCCCGTTTTTCACTGGCGCCGCAACAGTGGTGCTATCCGGTCATTGGCTGTCAGGCTTATCGCGGCTTCTTCCATCTGGAGGATGCACAGGAGGAAATGTCCGGTTACCCATCGGATGAGTACGATCGGTTCATTGGCGGGGTCAGTGCCTATTCGACCCTCGGCTGGTTCGATGACCCTCTCCACAGCGGTTTTACCAATTTGCCGGACGACCGGATGGTGGCGCTGATTTTTCACGAACTGGCGCACAAGGTGGTCTATGTTGACGGCGACACCACGTTCAACGAAAGTTTTGCAACAACGGTGGAACTGGAAGGCCTGAAGCGCTGGCTGATTGCAGAGGGGCAACCAGAGACCTATAACCAGGCCAACGTCCGCTGGCAGATGCGACGCGACACGATCCAGCTGGTTGAGCAAACGAGTGAGCAACTGAACCGGCTTTATCAGGCAGCTGATACCCTGCCCGAGCAAACCCTGATGGCCCGCAAGCAGGCATTACTGGAAGCACTCAAGACAGACTACGCTGCGCTCGAAACACGATGGGGCGAACCCGGCCCACTCGGAGGACTTGTCGACCAGGCCAATAACGCGATTATCGGCCTGCTCAAGCAATACAATGGTGACGTCCCGGCCTTTCAGCAATTGCTGAAGGACAGTAATGGCGACTTCCTGGTGTTCTTCGATAAGGTCCGTGCGCTGGCTGAGCTGGATGCCGAACCACGCCGGCAGCAGCTCGACAACCTGAGAAGCCGCCAGACGGAGCCCGCTGAAGTGACGACTAGGCCAGACGCTTAACAAACACTTTGGAATTTCGCTTCACGTTGTAACTGGCAAGCTTCGGCCCGGGCAAAGACTGGACGCTGCTGGGCTCAAATCCACGCTCGCGGAACCAGTGTTCGGTCTGAGTGGTCAGAACAAACAGACGCTCAATACCTCTCTCACGCGCGGTCTTCTCAACCATCTCCAGAATCTCGTCACCACGGCCGGAACGCCGGTACTCCGGATCAACCGCAAAGCAGGATAGCTCGCCGGATTTTTCCTCCGGATATTCATGCAGTGCGGCACAGCCCACGATAGTGCCGTCGCGCTCAACTACGGTGAAGCGGTCAACTTCTGTTTCCAGCATCTCACGCGAACGGCGCACCAGAATGCCCTGCTCTTCAAGCGGCTGTATCAGGCCCAGGATTCCGCCGATGTCCTCCACTACGGCCCGGCGAATCTGCTCATAATCATCATCGCTCACCAGGGTGCCGGAACCATCACGCGTGAATAGCTCTTCAAGCAGCGCGCCATCGCGTACGAAGCTGATAATCTGGCTGCGACGAACCCCGCGAACGCAGGCATCACAGGCAGCACGGATCAAATCAGCGTCATGACCTTCCAGCGAACTGTGCTCCAGCAATCCACGCGCCTGACGCACTGTCAGCTCACGAATCAGCTCGCCATCTTCATCAAGGACCCCATCTTCATCGGTGAAAATGATCAGTTTTTCTGCTTTCAGCGCCGAGGCAACCTGGCTGGCAACGTTCTCGTAGGACAGGTTGAATACGTCACCCGTCGGGGAATAACCCAGGGGTGGAAGCAACACAATATGTCCCAGCGCCAACAGGGATTCGATGCCGGCCACATCGACACGACGGACTTTACCCGTATAGCCGAAATCCACCCCGTCCAGAACGCCCACAGGACGCGCTGAAACAAGATTACCGCTGCTGACCCGGATCCGCGCGCCATGCATCGGCGAGTTCACAAGCCCCATCGAAAGCCGGCTTTCCAGATGTGATCGCAGCGCGCTGGCCGCTTCAATTACCAGCGGCAACTGATCTTCCGGAGTCACGCGCAACCCGTCGCAGAAGGTAGAATCCAGCCCTGCCTGATCAAAGCGCTCCTGAATCTGGGGGCGCGCACCAAATGCCACCACCAGCCGCACGCCGAGGCTGCTCAACAGTGTGATGTCGTGGATGATGTTGATCAGATTTTCATGGGCGAGTGCTTCCCCGCCCAGAGTGAGCACAACGGTTCGGCCCCGGTGGGCATTAATATAAGGGGATGAATGGCGGAATCCGTGCAGCCAGTCATTGGATTTCAAGCGCGTTGTCTCCTCGTTGTGACACATTAGATGTGCGGTCAAATAAAAACAGTCAGAACCGATACAATCGGTCAGTATGGGTTTCAGCCGAAACTCAGCTCTTCAGCTCAGCGGCTGATGCGTCATCGACACAAAAATGCTGGATCAGACGCGACAAGATATCCACCGCCGGCTTGACCTGGGACAGGTCGAGATATTCATCCGGTTGATGGGCCTGATCGATGTAACCCGGCCCCATGACCAGCGTTTCCATACCCAGCTTCTGCAGCCAGGGCGCCTCAGTTGCAAACGCCACCGATTGTGCGCTGTGACCCGTCAGACGCTCGCAAACTTTCACCAGCGCCGCATCCGGCGAGGTTTCAAAAGGCGGCACACCATCGAACAGCGGCTCGAAACGCATACCAAGATTGCGCTCGCGAGCCAGCGGCTGAATCCGATCGAGAATAGCCTGACGCAATTCATCCATCTGCATGCCCGGTAACGGGCGCAAATCAAAGTGCAGCTCGCAGTTGGCGCAGATCCGGTTGGGATTGTCTCCGCCATGAATGCATCCCAGGTTCAGGGTCGGCACCTGCACATCAAAATTGGGATTCTGGTAGCGGTTCTGCCATTCCCCTCGCAGGGTCAGCAGCTCCCCAATAGCAGCATGCATGCCTTCCATCGCGTTACGGCCCAGAGAAGGGTCGGACGAGTGGCCTGACTGGCCGTCAAACACCAGCCGCTCCATCATGATGCCCTTGTGCATGCGCACGGGTTTAAGCCCGGTGGGCTCGCCAATTACTGCGTAGCGCGCCTTGGGCCGGCCCGATTCCGCCAGCGCCCGGGCACCGTTCATAGAGCTCTCTTCGTCGGCGGTCGCCAGAATAATCAGTGGCTGCTTCAGGGGCGTTCCGGTAAACGCTTTGGCCGCTTCAATCGCCAGCGCAAAGAAGCCCTTCATGTCGCATGTGCCCAGCCCGTACCAGCGATCATCACGATCGGTCAGCTTGAAGGGATCACTCTGCCAGCGTTTGTCGTCATAAGGCACGGTGTCGGTGTGACCGGAGAGCACCAGCCCGCCGGAACCACTGCCGAGCGTCGCGATAAGGTTATATTTACCGGGCATGCCCGGCACCGGCAAGATTTCCACTGCGAACCCCATAGGTTCCAGCCAGTGGGCCAGGGTCTGAACGACCGATTCGTTGCTGTGATCCCACTCCGGCGATGCACTCGAGATCGACGGCTGAGATACCAGTGACGCTATCATGTCCCGGATTCCCGGAGGCTGGGCACCTGCAACCGCATTCGCCCGCACTTTTTCGCCACTCATGGATCAGTTCTCCAATTCACCATTCACGTTGTTCGGCCCGGTTGACGGCGCATCCTGCACCGGCTGCTCGGCCGGTGCCAGTTCATCATCATTGCCGGCCGGATCGAGTAGCCGGTCAGGCTCTTGCACCGGGGTGCGCCTGACGCTGGTATCGTCCGGTACCTGCGATTGTTCTGGCGAGGCATCAGGCCCTGTTGTAGCGCTTTCAGCGCCTGTAGCGGGCTGACCCTCTGCATTCACATTTTCATCCGTACCCGCTTCGTCGCCGGCAGAGCGGGGGTTGGCCTCGTTCTCCGGCGTTGCAGCAGGCGCTTCGGGTGCGGGTGGTTCAAGGCCGCGATCGCCCTGGCGGCGCCATACTTCAAACAGTGTAATCGCAGTAACCGGCAGCGGATAGGCCACTTCGCCACCATCCACAATTCGGGTCAGGTTGAGGCGACGATCATCCGTTCCGGACAATCGCCCCTCCACCACACGGCCACTACTCAGCGTCACCCGCACATCACGCCCCACCCACCGACTAGCTTCCGCCGCATCCGAGATGCGAAAACGCTGCTGGGTCGGCGACTTGTCGGCCTGCATTTGCGACTGGGATCCGGGGGTCAGCACGGGGTTCGGTTTTTCGATCTGGCGCACGAACAAATCCGGAACACGGGCGCCGTTGTAAAACACGTCAAAATTATCAAGCTGCGGATCGGCACCAATTTCAGGCGCTGAGACACCACGGCGAGGTAAACCATACAAAGGATCACCCGCAGTGAGCGTTGCCTTGAGTTCACCTCCATCCCGCATCCAGACCTTGTAAAGTGCCAACAGCTGATCACTGGGCTTGTAGCCCAGCTTCGCCAGTCGCTGCGCAAAGTCAGCGGCAGCCTTGCCGGCCCAAACATTCACATCCGTATCCGCTTCGCGGGCGCAAAACGCGGCTACACGCCGCATGAATCCACCATCACGCAGGGTGAACAGCACCTGGCCGCTGTAGGCTTCCAGACCTTCCTCTGTAAGCCCCTCTGTCAGCCCATGGTCCGGCAATCGCAAATCAAGGCTACCGAGCTTGCCGCCGTTGACCTCAAGCGCCAGACCACCTTCAGAGCCGTCCGATGCGCTGCGGGATAGCTTCAGGTCAGCCGCAATCTGATCCACTCCCAGTGCCATCAGTTGCGACAACCCGAGTTCGCCTGTGCCGCATGGGACTTTTAACAGGCCAGACTGCTGAATGCCGTCCTCCGACGCCACCCAGTCACGCATGAGGTTGGTATCCATCGCCATCCGGGCATTCTCGACATCCGCTTCCCAAACCTGTGGGAGCGGCCCACCGGTGAGCATGCTGATCAATGAGGAAGGCGAATCTGCAATAAACGTAACGCGGTTGATTTTCAGCGGTTGGGTCACGCTGAAGTGCTGGTATTCAATATCGTAGACCGAGACCTGCCCGGCAATACTGGAGCCGATCCCGCCCCATTTCAGCACCCCCTCACGGGCAACTGATTCCTGTAATTGCGTCAGGGTTTGGTTCACCTGATACCAGGCTGCGCCCTTGAATGCGACATACCCCAATAGCAAGAGACCCACGAGAGACAAAAACAGCTTTTTCATGCCGACTACTCTTTAAATCTGATGATAAGAACCCCAGAACTGATCGTGAAGACACCCACTTTTCAGAGGTATTCTGAAGTGTTATTCCCTGGCATAGAGCCTGGCAAGCTATACTCTAGCAGGTTGCGGGCCATTCGCAGGGAGTGACCGCGCATTTTCGGCTGAGACATATCTCGAAATCATATCGGAGAGACTTCAGCGGCATGATGAGTCAGCACGAACGCGCTTTTATTCGCCACCCGGCTGATATTCCACTGGAGGTCAGCCCTCACACGGTCGCGCGCACCACCGGTGCAGTCCGGAACCTGAGCCCGGGCGGACTGGCGTTTTCGTCCACTCGTCCCTACCCAATCGGCAGTGATATCCGCCTCTGCATTCGCTGCTCACCCCACCCACTGGATGTACTCGGGCAAGTCATGTGGTGCGAAAGCAGCTCCGAGGGATATGAGGTCGGCATCGCGTTCTACAGCCCCAATGACGCCTATCACGTCAGAATGGTGGAGCAGATCTGCCAGATTGAACAATACCGTCAGGATGCGTGGAGGCAGGAAGGGCGTTGCCTGTCACAGGAGCAGGCCGCGCGGGAGTGGATTGACCTCTACGCCGATCAGTTTGCCCAGGGTGGCTGGTCAGAATAAGCTGCCAGCCAGCCTGGGCAATCACTGCCGACGATCCAGTCCGAAACCTCAGTTCCGGGAAATCAGCGTACCGACGCCCTCGTCAGTGAAAATTTCCAACAGTGTTGCGTGCGCGACCCGGCCATCAATGATGTGCGAGGTCCGGACACCGTTCTCGACAGCATTCAGTGCGCAACGGATCTTCGGCAGCATACCGCCGTAAATGGTGCCGTCTTCGATCAGCTCGTTCACCTGCTTCGCCTTCAGGCCGGTCAGCACCTTGCCATCCTTGCTCTTGAGGCCGGACACATTGGTCAGCAGGATCAGCTTCTCCGCATTCAGGGCCTCTGCGACCTTGCCCGCTACCAGATCGGCATTGATGTTGTAGGAAGCGCCATCCTTGCCCACGCCAATTGGCGCAATCACGGGTATGACGTTGCTCCGCGTCAGCATGTTGATCACTTCGGTATTGACGCTTTCCACTTCGCCCACGTGGCCGATATCGATGATTTCAGGGCGCGTCATTTCCGGCGACTGCTCGACAACTTCCAACTTGCGGGCGCGGATCAGGTTAGCGTCTTTTCCGGTCAGGCCCATCGCGGTGCCGCCCTGCTGATTGATCAACGAGACGATTTCCTTGTTCACCTGGCCACCCAGAACCATTTCAACCACATCCATGGTTTCACTGTCGGTCACGCGCATACCGTTAACGAAACGGGATTTGATATTGAGCCGCTCAAGCAGATCGCCAATTTGAGGGCCGCCACCATGGACCACAATCGGATTGATGCCCACGGTTTTCATCAGCACCATATCGCGGGCAAAACTGCTTTTCAGGTCTTCGTTCTCCATGGCATTTCCGCCGTACTTGACGACGACAGTCTTGCCTGCGAAGCGCTGGATATAGGGCAGCCCCTTACTCAGTACTGACGCCACCTGCATTGCAGTTTCACGATCCAAAGCCATGGAATTCAACCTTCTAAACCTAAAATAAGCGATACCGCCATCGGCGGTATCCCAGAGATGAATGTCGGACGGCATTTTAGAACAACCGGTCCCGGGCGCAACGCCCTTCAGCCGTTCAGGTGGTAAATACGGACGCCTTCCGGCGTCGGCACAGCCCCACTGTTAACGCGCTCAGAACGTAATCGTCACATCCGGTGCCACCTTCGCAAGCTGGGCGCGGAAAATCTCCCGGATCCGCTCCAGACCGGCATCGGTTTCAGACTCGAACCTCAGCACCAGCACCGGGGTCGTATTGGAGGCACGGCACAAACCCCAGCCATCCGGGTAGTCCACCCGCACGCCATCAATACTGGACAGATTGCCGTCACCAAAGTCGCCTTCGGCACTCAGCTTTTCGATGATGGCGAACTTGTTTTCATCGGTCACCGCAACATTGAGTTCGGGCGTGCTGATATCGTCGGGCAACTCTGCAAAAACATCATCGCTGTCGCGATCTTCAACCCCGAGTATTTCCAGCAGACGGGCAGCCGAATAAAGCCCGTCATCAAAACCGTACCAGCGCTCCTTGAAGAAAACATGACCCGACATTTCGCCGGCCAGCAAGGCACCCGTCTCGCGCATTTTCGCTTTCATCAGCGAGTGGCCTGTCTTCCACATAATGGGGCGGCCGCCCGCTTCGTTGATAACACCGGCCAGCCGGCGGCTGCATTTGACGTCGTAAATCACATCCGCGCCGGGATTGCGCGAGACCACATCGCGGGCAAACAGCATTAGCAAACGGTCAGGCCAGATAATCTTACCGGTATTGGTCACCACGCCCAGACGGTCGCCATCGCCATCAAATGCCAGACCGATATCCGCCTTCTCGGCTTTTACCTTGGCGATCAGCGCCTCGAGGTTTTCCGGCTTGCCCGGGTCCGGATGATGATTGGGGAAGTCGCCGTCAACTTCACAGAACAGCGGAATGACCTCACAACCCAATTCCTCCACCAGTATCGGCCCCAGCTCACCCGCGATACCGTTACCGGCATCCATCACCACCTTGAGCGGCGCGGCGACGGCAATATCCTCGATGATCCGGTCAAGATAGGGACGGCGCACATCCTGCTCCGAATACTGACCCTGGCCCTCGGCAAAATCTTGCGCCTGTATACGTTGCAGCAAATGCTGAATCTGATCGCCAGACAGGGTATCGCCGGCAAGCATCATTTTCAGACCATTATAGTTAGCCGGATTATGACTTCCGGTAACCATGACGCCGGAGCCGGTATTCAGCTGATGGGTGGCAAAGTACAGCACCGGCGTTGGCACCGCGCCCACATTGATCACGTTACACCCGGTGCTCATGATGCCGCGTGCCAGTGCATCTGCCAGTTCAGGGCTGGAGTGGCGGCCGTCATAGCCTATGCACAGGTCCGTCACCTGACGCGCAAGCGCCTCGGAACCGATAGCCTGACCAATCAGACCCACGATTTCGCCCGTCAGGGTTTCGCCCACTACACCGCGAATATCGTAGGCGCGGAAGATAGAAGGAGCCACCTCAACCGAAGGCAGCAGGGTTTCTTCCACATCAAATCCTTCGGCGCCAAAGATATCGTCGCCACCACCGACAGGCTCACCAAAGCCCAGGACGTCTTCATCACCGTCCAGCATATCGATATCAAGCGCGTCAGTTTCCTGAAACAAGGGTTCGTCCACAGCGGATTGCCGACCGCCCTTGCCAGCTGACGCTTTGCCGGAGGCATTGGCGCTGGCCTTAGCCGCCTCTTCAGCCTTGGCCAGGCGCTTCTCGGTGACCTGCGCCAAACGCTGCAAGGCTTCACCGACCGATGCGGCAAGCTCCCACTGGTAAGCCGGCGCTTTCACCCGCTCTCCCACAAAAGCCTTGTGTGCCCATTGGATCATAGCGGCGACATCCCGGCGCACGCCGGATTGGGCTCGATTGACCAGCACCCATACCAGCAGCATGGCAATCACCGCAGGCACGACGACAATCAGCAGCGCCATGACGGGATCAACCACCGGGGACAGTGTGTTGGCCGGGTTATAGGCAATCGACCAGTTGGGCGCTGACAAATCCAGCGACTTTTGCTCGCCACCACCGGCGCCTGCCGCAATCACCGTCTGCGTAGGCCCGGATACGGTCTGATTCAACGCCAGACGCCCGCCCAGCGCCGTGTCCGATACCTGAAGTGCGGGTGCCAGTGCCGAGGCCTCAAAAATAACCAGCAGGGTGCCTTTGATGGCACGGCTGTTGGGATCAGCGACAGGTGTCGCGTACTGGACATACCACTTGCCATCACGAGGGAAGGCATCGGGATGCAACTGACGCCCGGTTTCAGCCCGCTTGGCCAGATCCAGGTTGACAAAACTCAGCTCAAACTGACGGCCAGACTGACGATTGATCTCACCGTAAGGAAAAACGAAAACAGCTTTTGTACCGGGCAGCATCTGCTGCATCTCATCTACCAGGGCACGGCGTTGGGTGGGCTCATCAATCGCCTGCCGCACGCTACCTTGCAGGCTATAACCGGTCACCACGCCTTTGACCAACGCAAGCCGCTGCTCCAGGCGCGATTTTGCCGCAGCCACAACCTGATCAGTCCGTTCTGCCTGCTGGGCATTTTGCGCTGGCTGCAAAACGAGAACGTAAAGCAGCGCGGCCGCAACCAAGCCACATAAAAGCACGACAGCGGATTGCTGCAGGGCAATACTGCCCAAACCTTTCAGTTTTGGCCCTTTAGCGTCCTTTTTTGTCCCTTGCTGCGCCGCCGCTTTTTCCTTCGTCGCCTTCCCTGATTTCTCTGTTGGCGCGTCTGATTCTTTTTTCTTTCCGAGTTTCATAGGATTCCCGTTGTTCTTTTTCTATCCCGCTGGTAGCCACCAGTATAGATGGATCTTTGCGAATCAGGCGGTGCCGGTAGAACCAAAACCACCGGCACCCCGATCGCTCGCGTCAAAGGCCTCAACCACCTCGAAATCAGCTTGCACCACTGGCACCAGCACCATCTGGGCAATGCGTTCTCCCGTTTCAATGGTGAAAGCCGTATTGCCGCGATTCCAGCAGGACACCATTAATTCTCCCTGATAGTCCGAATCGATCAGGCCTACCAGGTTGCCCAGCACGATGCCGTGCTTATGCCCCAACCCTGAACGAGGCAGAATCATCGCCGCCAATGACGGATCACCGATATGAATCGACAGGCCGGTTTTGATCAGTTGGGTATCGCCCGGATTGAGAGTAAGCGGACCATCAAGGCAGGCCCGCAAGTCCAGCCCGGCGGAACCGTCAGTAGCGTAGGTCGGCATCGGCAACTCGTTACCGATGCGTGAATCAAGAATTCGAACCTGGAACGTCTGTCGCGTCATGAATTACGCCTTGCTGCCTGATAGAACACATGTGAATGAAGCGTGTATCGCCTAGCGCGATCTTTCTGCAATTAATTCAATCAATTCCCGTGCCAGAACGGTTTTTTCAGCCGCCGGAAAAGCACAACTGCCATCCGGCCAGAATACAGTGACGGCATTGCTGTCGCTGTTGAAGCCCAACCCGGGTTCTGACACATCGTTGGCGACGATCATATCAAGGTTCTTGCGGCTCATCTTGTCCCGCGCGTAGTGCTCGACATCACGGGTTTCCGCTGCGAAGCCCACTGTAAAAGGCTTGTCTGGCCGGCCAGCCACGGTGGCCAGCGTGTCTGGATTGCGTACCAGTGCCAGCGCCATCGCACCTTCGGTTTTCTTGATCTTGTCACCGGCACAGGTTTCGGGGCGATAGTCCGCCACTGCCGCAGTTGCGATAAACAGGTCGCACCCTTCATCAATGACCTGCTGAGTTCTGGCCAGCATCTCGTCCGCAGTTTCCACCATTTCCCGACGCACACCCGCCGGGCAAGGTAGCGTAACCGGCCCGCTAACCAGCACAACGTCCGCGCCCGCGTTACGGGCAGCCAGCGCCAGTGCGTACCCCATTTTCCCCGAGCTGTGATTGGTAATGTAGCGCACGGGATCAATCGGTTCACGGGTCGGGCCGGCCGTAATCACAACCCGGCGCCCTGCCAGTGCTGTGCCTTTTGCTTGCTCCTGCAGCATGCGCTCCAACAACATCTGCGGTTCGAGCATTCGCCCGGCGCCTACATCCCCGCAAGCCTGCTCTCCCGCATCCGGCCCCCAGATGGCAACCTGAGGGTCAGCCTCAAGCAGTGCGACATTGCGCTGGGTACGAGCATTACCCCACATGGCTTGATTCATGGCTGGGACCACGATGATCGGGGATTCAGTCGCGCAACAAACGGTGCTCAAAAGATCGCTGGCCAGACCATGGGCCAAACGCGCCATAAAATCCGCCGAGGCTGGCGCAATCATCACGTAATCAGCCCATTTGGCCAGCTCAATATGACCCATGCCGGCTTCGGCTTCCGGGTCCAGCAATGATGTTCTTACCGGCTCGCCGCTGAGTGCCTGAAATGTCATCGGCGCAACGAACGCTTCTGCCCCGGCCGTCATAACGACCCGAACCTCATAACCGGACTTTTTCAGCAGGCGAACAAGCTCTGCACTTTTATAGGCTGCAATGCCACCGGTCACTCCCAGTAGGATGCGTTTTTGGGTCATGCCTGCTCCGCGCTTTACGGTGACGGGCCGGGCTTCGGCCAGTCAGAATGATAGTGCCGATAAGATAGCATCGCTGGCCTTCTGCCGACAGCCTGAACCACGTGGTAAACTGCCGGCGCGCAGGACGCGCACTATCTTTTGATCCCGGAGGGAATCGGGCATGACAACACTTGAACACAACCACCAGACCGCCCATAAATCCAGTTGGCCGGCGGATGAACGTCCGCGTGAGCGACTGATGCGCCACGGCGCAGATAGCCTCAGTGATGCCGAACTACTCGCTATATTTCTACGTACCGGAACAGCCGGGCAGCCAGTCATGGCCCTGTCACGATCGCTGATCGACCAGTTTGGAAATCTCCGCAATCTGATGACCGCGTCATCCCGGCACTTCTGCAGCATCCATGGCTTGGGCGTGGCGAAATATGCACAGGTGCAGGCCGCCATGGAAATGGCCCGCAGAGTGCTGGATGAGCCGCTGCGCCAGGGCGATCCACTGACATCGCCTGACGATACACGGCGCTATCTCAGCAGTCGGCTGGCGCACCACCCCCACGAAATATTTGCCGGCCTGTTTCTCGACAACCGACACCGGATTATCCGTTATCAGGAGCTGTTTCGTGGCACGATCGATGGCGCAGCCGTCTACCCTCGGGAAGTGGTCCGTGCAGCGCTTGAGCATAATGCAGCGGCCGTTATATTTGCCCACAACCACCCCTCAGGTGTCGCTGAGCCCAGCCAGGCTGATATCAGCCTGACAAAGCGGCTGAAAGACGCACTGCAACTGCTGGACATACGGGTGCTGGACCATATGGTGGTCGGCCACGGCGAGGTTATCTCTCTGGCCGAAAGAGGGTTGATGTGAATAATTGGACAAATTCCCAACAATTTTTTGCTTCGACCTCGCCATTCTGGTATAAAGGCGTCCCTCTTTCTGGCGGCTTCTGGCTAACATCCAGAGGCTCGAAACAAAGAATTCCGTATATAAAGACCCTTTTAGCTCAGGTCGGAGGCAAAAATGTCCAGAGTCTGTCAGGTTACCGGTAAGCGTCCGGTCACCGGTAACAACGTTTCTCACGCGATGAACCACACCCGTCGTCGTTTTCTGCCTAACCTGCAGAACCATCGTTTTTGGGTAGAGTCAGAAAAGCGCTTCATCAAGCTGCGCGTTTCGACCAAAGGTATGCGTATCATCGATAAAAAAGGCATCGACGCTGTACTGGGTGAACTTCGCGCCCGCGGCGAGAAAGTATAAGGATCCCTAGTCATGCGCGAAAAGATCAAGCTGGTTTCATCTGCAGGTACTGGTCACTTCTACACGACCATCAAAAACAAGCGCAACACGCCCGAAAAAATCGAGATCAAGAAGTACGATCCGGTTGTTCGCAAGCACGTTGCCTACAAGGAAGCCAAGATCAAGTAATTCTGATCGACGCCTCTGAAAAGCCGGCCTCTCTCACGAGAGCGCCGGTTTTTTTATGTCTGAAAAAAAAGCAACGGCAAACCGGCGACACACGCAGAGCGATCGCTCCGATCAGAACTTGCTGAGGTAGCCTTTGGGCAGGGCTATATCCATTGCGATGGGCAGGTGATCGGACATCGGGTGATTGACCACTTCAGCTTTGCGTATTTCCAGCGAGGGGCTGACAAGGATATGGTCCAGCGCGCGCTCCGGTCTCCAGCTGGGAAAGCTGTGGGCAGTCTCCGGTAACGGCAACAGATCGGTTTCGCTAAGGGGCGTATTGCTGAGCAACTGCTCGGCGTGATTGTTCAGATCCCCCATCACCACCACGTGCTTGTATTCGGCAATCATGTCCCGAACATAGCCCAGCTGGCGGTTCTGCGCCGAAGTGCTCAGGGAGAGGTGCATCATCACCAGCACAAGCGGGTCATCCGGATCACCAAAGCGAGCCACGATCGCACCCCGCCCCGGAATCAGCCCCGGCAACCGGTGCTCGGTCACATCCAACGGACGAAAACGGCTCAGCAACCCATTACTGTGTTGGGCAAAGCGGCCCAGGTTTCGGTTCAGCTGCTGATGCCAGTAAGGGATCTGGCTGGCCTCCGCCAGATATTGCACCTGATTGATGAAGCCACTGCGCAGGCTACCGCCATCGCATTCCTGCAAGGCCACCACGTCATAGTTGCGCAGCAGGTATGAAATCTTGTCGAGATTCTCGATACGCCGCCGGTGCGGCAGCACATGCTGCCAACTGCGGGTCAGGTAATGATGGTAGGACGAGGTATTGATGCCAACCTGGATATTGTAGGTCAGCAAGCGAATGTGGTTATGCGGCTCGAAATCCGGCACATGGTCGGTTCCTGAAGACGCACTTTTGACGCCTTCCTGGAATCCCATCAGATCACTGAACTGTTTTCGGATTCGCTGATACATTGCTTGCCAACCTGTTTAGCGGCAACGCTTACTGTGCGTCCCGCTCCTTGGCTACTAGGTAGTCGATCACGTCAATCATCTGCTCGTGACCACCTGCTGTCGACGCGCTGACTTTGTACTTACCGTTTACAATAACTGTCGGCACACCGGTAATGCGGGCAGCGCGTACGCGCGACTGCGCCTGCTGCATTTTGGCATTTACACCGAAGCTATCGAACGCTTTCACGAACGCATCCTTGTCTACACCGTAATCGGTCAGATATTCACCGATGGCTTCAGGTGTATTCAGCTGCTTGTGATCGCGCGCCAGAGCATCGAACATGGCATCGTTGGTTTTATCGAGAGCACCTAACGCCTGCAGCGTATAGTACGCCCGCGCATGCACTTCCCAGGAACGCCCCAGGGCTGCCGGCAACATCTCAAACTCAACATCGCCTGCCTTGTTCTTATCCCAGGATTCGATGAACGGCTTGAAGGCATAGCAGTGCGGACAGCCGTACCAGAACACTTCGGTGACTTCGATTTCCTCAGGGTTCCGGGTTGGTAGCGGGTTACTCATCACTTCGTAGTGCTTGCCTGCCACAAAATCCGCAGCATTGACCCATGCCGCCATGGGCAACAACAGCATGGTGCAAAGCAAACCCTTCCAGAATTTCGACATTACTTACTCCTATGTATTATTTTCGCGTGAGGCTCAGACCTGACATTGCCCTGAAAGTTCGCAGTACAAGCAAGTTCTGCCGGCGCCTCACATACTCACTTCTTACCCCGAGTCTACCTGCCCTCGCCAGACCCTGCCAGCGCGAGTAAACCCCTGAAAGCAAAAACCCCCGCTTTGCAGCGAGGGTTTTTGAACGCATCAGACGCCTATTCAGTGATCAGTGCAGCCCGGACACATAGCTGGACACGGCATCAATCTCTGCATCTGTCAGTTTGGACGCGATGTCGATCATGATCTGACTGGTCTGACCGGCGCTACGCTCACCATTACGATAGGCGTGCAACTGCTTGGCAACGTAATCGGGATGCTGGCCACTCAGGCGAGGGAAGCCGGCAGGCTCATTTCCCAGCCCCTGAGGGTTGTGGCACCCGGCACAGGCTGCAACGCCGCTGGCAAGGTTACCGCCGCGGAAGAGCTTCTTACCCTTTTCAACCAGTTCGGGATCCGCCTGGCCGATTGGCATGGCCTGCTGATCAAAGTAGGCAGCAAGATCCTGAAGATCCTGATCGGAAAATTCATTCAGGATGCCGGTCATTTCGGTGACCTGACGCTCACCTTCCTTGATGTGTTTCAGCTGGTTGAAGATATAAACCTCACCCAGTCCTGACAACTTGGGATACGCCGGCTGTATTGGCTGAGCCCCGCCCTGCCCGTGGCACCCTGCACAGACGGCCGCATTGGCCTTGCCTGCTTCGGGATCACCTGCGCCATAGGCTGTTGTTACCAGGCCAAAGCCAAGAACAACTCCCGCGATCAGTTTTTTCATGCTCGCCCCGCTCTCATCAAATTTCTTATCTTGGTATTGCCGCCCGGTGATCAACAGTAGGCAGCGCTCTGCATAGATCTGGTGTGATATTATACATTAATCCCAAACAACTGAAATCCAATAGGACATGCCGAGACAGTGCAAGATTCCCCTGAATCCGAAGTCGAGCTCATCAAGCCCATCGCCTTCAACAGCGCCCGATTCCTGATCAGCGCGTCGCGGGTGGCCGAGTGCCCGGACGATGAAGGCACTGAAGTCGCCTTTGCCGGCCGTTCAAATGCAGGCAAATCCAGCGCAATTAATGCGCTCACCGTCAATGGCAAGCTGGCACGCACCAGTAAGACGCCCGGCAGAACCCGGCTGATCAACTTTTTCTCGCTAAACCGCCCGGGTTGTCGATTGGTGGACCTTCCTGGCTACGGCTACGCCAAAGTCGCCAAGGATATGAAACACGAATGGCAAAAGCACCTTGGCGACTACCTGTCGCGCCGGGAAAGCCTGCAAGGGCTGGTACTGGTGATGGATATCCGTCACCCGCTGGGCGAGTTTGACCAGATGATGATCGACTGGTGCGAACAGAGCCAGATGCCATTGATGATTCTTGCCACCAAAGCCGACAAATTGAAGTCTGGCCAGGCAAAACAGGCCATGCTGAGCATCCGCCAGGCACTGAAGCCCTTCGCTTGCGTGCAGCATCTGGTGCAGTTTTCTGCCACTAAAAAGCAGGGACTGGAGGTTGCTCGGGCGGGCATTATTGACTGGCTGGAAACACCGGTAGAAGTGACTGAAGACCCGGACGCAGAATAAAAAAACTCCCGGCCACTGTGTAACCGGGAGAATGTCAGGGTATTACTTCAGCTAAAACCTGAACATTGGGAGCCACCAATCAACTCCTCGGTGCTCCCTGGCTCAGGAAGACACGCCAGCAATCCATTCCGGTACGCGTCTGGAATTTGTGACATGAGGTGGTTTCGAAAGTTTCACCGGTAAGTACCATCACTGACCCTCGCTGTTTTAGGGCCCTCAATCAGTCACCCAGCAAATCCGGACGATACCGGGTCCGGATTTGCAGGACCTCTTCACGGTAATCCGGCATCAGATAGGGCATCTCCAGCGTCAGGACCTGAAAAATGCCCTGTTTGAGCTCGTCACGGGACACACTGTCTGACTCATGACTGGCATGGGCCGTTTTCAGGAACGCCATCCAGTTGGTAATCACCAGCCAGACATTCAGCGCCATCGCTCCCTGTAATTCTTCCGCTTGCCGCTGGACCACGCCCCCCTCGGTCAGACCTGCAAAAATCTGTTTGATCGATGCCAGACAGCGATTGGTAAACTTCCGATAGTCATCCCGCAGCCGCTCATCGTTATCCAGCAAAAACTCCAGATCGCGATGGAAAAAGCGGTAGCTCCAAAGCCCGTCAAACACAGACTCCAGATAGAACATCATATCTGGCAGCCCGAGCGGGCGATCATCAGGTATTTCCAGGTAGTAATTCACCAGCTTCTCGTATTCGAGAAAAATCTCGTAAATGATGTCTGACTTGTTGCGGAAGTGGTAATAGAGGTTCCCGGGCGAAATACCCAGATGCGCCGCAATGTGGTTTGTGGTCACGTTGCGCTCGCCCTTGTCGTTAAACAGCTCCAGGCTGGCCAACAATATTTTGTCGCGTGTCTTCATGAAAATTGCTTTTTTGTTGGTTTGACGAAGCGGCTCAGGAGCACCTGATGGCCTTATTTGCTATTCCGGCATTCTTGACTCTCTAGAGTATATACTCTAATAATATATCCCAACACAACCTGTGCACTTTTTGACCACCCACAAATAACGCCCTGTGTCATAACAAAAGCCGGACCGGCCCCCCAGCCGAAGCCGCCAGACCAACACAGCCGACCAGGGCGAGGAGAGAACCAGCATGTCTGCCAGCGTCGTACAATTGACTGAGAGCAAAAAGCAGATCCAGCATACCAGCCGTATTTTCGACGAGCAGCGCCGGGCTTTCCGCCGTAATCCCTCGCCTTCCCAGACTGAACGTCGGGAAAACCTGAAACGACTGAAGCGACTCCTGCTGTCTAACCAGCAAGCCATGATTGAAGCCATCGATCAGGATTTCAGCTGCCGGTCAGCGGATGAAACGAAGATTGCCGAACTGATGCCCAGTGTGCAGGGCATCAATCACACCCTCAAACATTTATCCGGCTGGATGAAACCCGCCAAACGCCAGGTTGGTATGCTGTTTCAGCCTGCCAGCAACCGCATCCACTATCAGCCGCTGGGTGTGGTGGGCATTATTGTGCCCTGGAACTATCCGCTATTTCTCGCTGTCGGGCCGCTGGTTGCGGCGCTCGCAGCGGGCAACAGGGTAATGATCAAGATGTCCGAGTTTACGCCGCACTTTTCGGCGCTGTTCAAGGACCTGATCGAATCCCACTTCCCGCAGGATCTGGTGTGTGTGATCACCGGTGAAGCCGATGTCGCGGCCGATTTCTCCAGCAAGCCGTTTGACCACTTGCTGTTCACCGGCTCAACTGCCGTCGGTCGCCATGTGATGCGCGCTGCCGCAGAGAATCTCACACCGGTTACCCTTGAGCTGGGAGGTAAGTCGCCAGCCGTTATCGCGGCTGATGTCCCAATGAAAGATGCAGCCGAGCGGATGGCCTTCGGCAAGGCCGTCAATGCAGGTCAAACCTGTGTCGCGCCGGATTACGTGTTGTGCCCGGCAGACCGGGTACAGTCATTTGTCGACGAGTTCCGCGATAGTGTCAACGCCATGTACCCGACCCTGCGGGACAACGCCGACTTCACCGCCATCATTAACGAAAGGCAGTACACGCGCCTCAAAAGCTATCTCGACGACGCGCGCGCCAAAGGCGCAGACGTTATCGAGATCAACCCGGCCGATGAGAGCATGGGCGACGGTACCCGCAAAATGCCGATACACCTGGTACTCAACCCCACCGATGAGATGACGGTGATGCAGGATGAGATCTTTGGTCCGATTCTACCTGTGGTTACCTACGGCAGCATCGACGAAGCCATTGACTACATCAACAACCGGCCGCGCCCCCTGGCGATGTACTATTTCGGTTATGACAAAGGTGCCCAGGATTACATCATCGACAACACCCACTCCGGCGGCATGTGTATTAACGACACACTGATGCACGTTGCCCAGGACGATCTGCCGTTTGGCGGCGTCGGCCCTTCCGGCATGGGCAGCTATCACGGCCATGAAGGCTTCCTGACGTTCTCTCATGCCCGCGGCGTATTCAGTCGCCAGCGCATCAACAGTGGCAAGTTTGTCTACGCCCCTCACAACACACCCTTCCACAAAATGGTGTACAAACTGTTTATCCGCTAACCCCTCTGACAGCAGACAGGCCCGACTTTCAGGCTTGTCTGCTGCCACCGGGCCAACCGAACATCGCAGCCAATAACAACAACAAATTGCAGGACATCACGCATGCCCCACTCCGGACAGAACGATGGCGTCGCAACCCTGAACCGGCGGAATTTTCTGCGGCTGGGTTTGGGTAGCGCAACCTTACTGGCTGGCGCCAGCCTGACAGCGAACCTCAGTGGCTGTTCGTCATCAGATGCACCCGCCGCTGAAAACACCGCATCCGGCTATCGTTACCAGTTCCTGACCGCTGACGACCTCACATTATTCAGGGCGTTGCTACCCGCAATCGTCGGACCATCACTATCTCCCGAACAAGCGCCACAGCAGAGCGCAATAGAAGGCACTATTCAGAACATCGATTCAGGGATTGTTCACTTCAGCCGGGCCAACCAACAGCAGCTGCGACAATTGCTGGATCTTCTCAATGGCAGCTTCACCCGCATAACCCTGGCGCGAATGTGGCCGACATGGGAAGAAGCCTCCACCGACGATGTCAGCCGGTTTCTGGCTCGCTGGCGGGACAGCAGTATCGGACTGTTCAACAATGGCTACATCGCGCTGATCAAGATCACCAACGTCGCTTTCTACGGTAACCCGGCACATTGGGAGGTCTCACGCTACCCCGGCCCGCCCAAGTGGGCTGTCGATGCCCTTTCCCAATTCCAATCACCCGCCTGACGATCTGCTGGAGCTGACATGACGATGCAAGACCCTATTACCCGGGGCCTGGAGAACGGCTGGGCGGTCACTGATGCGACCCGGTTAACCGAAAGCCGGACACTGGAAGCCGATGTCGTCGTTATCGGTACCGGTGCCGGCGGCGGCACTACCGCTGAAATCCTGGCCAGTGCCGGTCTCTCGGTCATCATGGTTGAGGAAGGCAAGCTCTATTCCCAGAAGGATTTCCGGATGGACGAGCTGGACGCCTATGCCAACTTCTATCAGGAAGGCATGAGTCGGACCACGTCTGATGGCGGCATTGCTATCATGCAGGGTCGCTGTGTCGGCGGCTCCACCACAGTCAACTGGACCTCGAGCTTCCGTACACCGGACGAAACCCTGAACTACTGGCAGCAACGCTTCGGCCTGACCGACCTGAACCCGGACGCTATGGCCCCCTGGTTCGCCGGGCGTGAAGACCGGCACAACATGGCCCCCTGGGCGGTGCCGCCGAATGCCAATAATGATGTTCTGCGCCAGGGCTGCGAGAAGCTGGGCTGGCGCTGGCAAATCATCCCCCGCAATGTGAAAGGCTGCTGGAACCTCGGGTATTGCGGTGTGGGCTGCCCAACGAACGCCAAACAGGGTGCACTGTTAACCACAATCCCGGGCGCACTGGACAAGGGTGCCCGACTGTTTCACGGCTTGCGGGCCGAAAAACTGGTGATGAACGGCGACCGCATCGACCACCTGCTGACCGTTGCCATGACGCCGGACGGCATTCGCGCCGGCAAGGTTAACGTCCGGCTCAAAGCCCGCCATTTTGTGGTGGCTGCCAGCGCCATTGGCTCGCCGGGCCTGCTGCTGCGCTCAGACATTCCCGACCCCCACAAGCGCATTGGTAAACGCACCTTCCTGCACCCGGTTAACGCATCGGTGGCCGAGATGCCGAAGCAGGTTGATCCTTTCTACGGTGCGCCCCAGTCGGTTTATTCTGATGAATTCAACTTCAAGAACGGCGTCGATGGCCCGGCAGGGTTCAAGATGGAAGTGCCGCCACTTCACCCCGGCATGATCGCCGCGGTCAGCCCGAATCACGGCAAAGCCCAGCACCAGTTGCTGAGTCAGCTGCCGCACCTGCAATCCGTGATCGCGCTGATCCGCGATGGCTTTCACCCGGACAGTCCCGGCGGGAGCGTCTCGCTACGAGACGACGACAGCCCGGTGCTGGATTACCCCATCACCGACTATCTTTGGCACGGGGTCCGCCAAGCCTATCTGACACTCGCGGAGATTCAGTTTGCCGCGGGCGCCCGGCGGGTTCAGTTGATGCACCTGGATTCACCGCGTTTCTCAGGCTGGCGTGAAGCGAAAAAGACCATCACCGAGATGCCGATGGAACTGCACCGGGCTCGCCTGTTTACCGCTCACCAGATGGGCGGTTGCGGAATGGGTGCTGATCCGGCGGAGTCTGTAGTGAATGGCTTCGGCGAACACCACCAGGTGGCGAACCTCAGCATTCATGACGCGTCGATCTTCCCCACCAGCATCGGCGCCAACCCGCAACTGTCCATCTACGCCCTGGCGGCGCGTAACAGCACACATCTCGCAACGCGGCTGACGAGCTGAGACTGCGATGCCTGGCCGTCAACTGCTCCACGGCCCGGCATCACATTTGAACTGGCAGTTACTCTCGCGCTACTATCGCGCAGCATCCGCTTGCGAGGGCAATTGAATGAATACTGTCGTATATCCGGGCACATTTGACCCGATCACCAACGGCCACACCGATTTGGTGAGCCGCGCGTCGCGCCTGTTCGACACGGTAATCGTTGCCGTTGCTGACAGCCCCAAAAAGAAGCCACTGTTCACGCTGGAAGAGCGCGTCGCATTGGTCGAAGCCGCCACCAGCCACCTGCCCAACATCAAAGTGACCGGTTTCAGCAATCTGCTGGCGGAGTTTGTCCAGGAACAAGGCGCCAATATACTGCTGCGAGGTCTGCGGGCGGTGTCTGATTTTGAATACGAGTTCCAGCTGGCCGACATGAACCGCAAACTGGCACCGGATGTCGAAAGTATTTTCCTGACCCCGGCCAATCACCTGTCTTACATTTCGTCGACGCTGATCCGGGAAATCGCCTCCCTGGGCGGTGATATCACCGAGTTCGTGCCAGAGCCTGTTGCCAAAGCACTCAGCGACAAATTCGCGAAGCGGTAATCGCCCCAGCACTACGCATATCTGCGCAGCACACCCCGCCGAACGACTCTGACAGCGGGGTAAAATTTCGGTTAAAATATCCCCATCTATTTTTTTGTATCCTTCAGAGGAATTCCTTAATGGCCCTGATCATTACGGACGAGTGCATCAACTGCGACGTCTGTGAACCGGAGTGCCCGAATGAAGCCATTTCACCCGGTGATGACATCTATGTGATCGACCCGGGCAAGTGTACTGAATGCGTGGGCCACTACGACGAGCCACAGTGTCAGCTGGTGTGCCCGGTGGACTGCATTCCACTGGACCCGGACCACAAAGAAACCAAAGATCAGCTGCAGGAAAAATACCACCAACTTACGGGGCAATAATCATGCGGGCACGGATGTCGGGAATCAGCGCACTGTTTATCGGACTGCTCATTCTCGGCGGCTGCGCCAATCGCCCTCCCGCCCCGACCGGCGACCTCGCGGTCGCCAGCGCCCACCCACTGGCGACTCAGGCCGGTATGCGCGCGCTGCGTGAAGGGGGTAACGCATTTGACGCCGCCATCGCCACAGCGGCCGTGCTGGGCGTCGTCGAACCCTACAGTGCCGGCATTGGTGGCGGTGGATTCTGGTTGCTGCAGCAGCCTGACAGCACCAACATCGTGCTGGATGCCCGGGAAAAAGCCCCCGGCCGCAGTACCCGTGACATGTATCTTGATGATGCGGGCGATGTGCATCCCGACAAGCTGTCGATCAATGGGCCGCTTGCCGCCGGCATTCCGGGCCAGCCTGCCGCCTTTGCCTATATCAACGAACATTTCGCCGAACGTCCACTGAGCGCCAATCTCAAGGATGCCATCCGGATCGCCCGGCAGGGTTTCAGGGTTGACGAGCACTACCGGTCTCTCGCCAAATGGCGGCTTGATGTGATGCGACGCTATCCGCCCACCGCAGCAACGTTCCTCACCGACGGTGAAGTCCCTCCGCTGGGTACCCTGATCCGCCAGCCTGCCCTCGCCGATACCATGGAAGCACTCGCCGAAGAGGGCTTTGACGGCTTCTACAAAGGGCGCGTCGCTCAGGCGCTGATCGATGACGTGCAGGCAGCGGGCGGCATCTGGGAAGGCCAGGACCTGGCAGACTACACCGTGGTCGAGCGCGAACCGGTGGTGATCGACTATGGCGATACCCGGATCTGGGCCGCGCCGCCGCCCTCGTCAGGTGGTATTGCGCTGGCCCAGATGTTCGGCATGATGTCGCAGCGTCCATTTCAGGCAGTCCACCCCGACACCCCGGCCACCGACAGCATTGCCCGCACCCAGTATCTGACGGAAGTCATGCGGCGCGCCTATCGTGACCGGGCAGTTTATCTGGGGGATCCGGACTTTACCGACATTCCCGTTCAGCACTTGCGGGACCCCGACTATCTCCGGCAGCGAATGGCATCAGTTAACCCCGAAAAGGCGACCCCAAGCGACAGTCTTGAAGGCGATCTGGGCAGCGGCACCCACACCACCCATCTATCAGTGCTCGACGCCCGGGGCCACAAAGTCAGTGCAACACTCAGTATTAACCTGCCATTCGGCTCTGCGTTCATGTCACAGCAGACAGGCGTACTGCTAAACAACGAGATGGACGACTTCGCAATCAAGCCCGGCGTTCCGAATGCCTACGGCCTGGTAGGCGGGGAAGCCAACAGCATTGCTCCGGGCAAACGTCCGTTATCCAGCATGACACCGACGATCATTGAATCGCCAGAGCGCACCGCGATCATCGGCACACCGGGCGGCAGCCGGATCATTACCATGGTATTTCTCGGCTTGCTTGATGTGATGGACGATGCGTCAGCGGATACCATCGTCGCCCGGCCACGTTTTCACCACCAGTATCTGCCAGACGTGATCCAGCACGAGCCTGACACCTTCACTGAAAGTGAAAAGCAGCAACTCGAGGCGATGGGGTATGGTTTGAAGGATGTGGGCAGGCAATACGGGAACATGCAGTTAATACTGCGAGACAATCAAACCGGCGAAACCACTGCGGCAGCCGATCCTCGCGGTATTGGACAGGCTATTGTGCAACCGGCCCCTTAATAGAGGCCGGCGTGGGGAGACCTGGGTCTCCCCTGCACACAGAAACCGGTATCAGATCAACGGCGGTACCGACATCTGGTTACCGTTGATATCCAGCATCATGTCGCTCAGGCTCGCTTTTATTTTATAGCGGTCGCCGTCCTGCACAATCAAACCTTGCTGAACCAGCCCCCGCACTTGCTGGATCAGTGACGGCTCTTTCTCAATCAATGCCACGGGTACCGTCAGCTCCAGCTCACCGGTCATTTGCTGCATCACCAATGGCATGGCATCACGTTCATCTTCAGGCACCTCGGGATGGCTCAACTGCCAATGGCCATCGACGCTGCCCTCCGGCGTTTCCAATTTGATAACGGGCATACCAACCTTGATTCCGGAGCCTGCCACCGAACGTGCCGCGCCGCTTAACTGCTGGGCCAGCATCATTTTCTGGCGGAACAACGCTTCCGCAGACTTGGACGGATCCATCTGCTGATTCGCTGACTGCACATCAGCAATCACTGTCAGGAATTTGTCCCAGGCTTCAACATTGACGTTCTCAAGCGCCAGCTCCACTTTGTGCGGCCCGAACGTACGGTCATCCACTTTGATACTTTCAAGTGAGACGGTCGATTGTGATGACAGGCGTTTCTTACCGCTCTGCGGATCTGTTTCACCGGTGATTTCCAGGTCGTGAAGCTCAACGTGGGGCTTGTCCCCTTCCTTGATTTCAACCCGGCCCAGCACCATGTGGCCCTCGCCGGACCAGACTTCGCCCACCACACGTTCGGCATCCTGGGAAAACTCAAAATCGTCAAATGCGATCTTGAGGCCCTCACCCCGAACGCTGAGGCCAGGCCATTTCAAATTGACTTCAAACTGATCGCCACCGTCTGATACTTCAGCCCAGCCATAGGCTTCGGCTGCGTTGAGGGTTTCGCCGGTATCGTCATCGGTCACGTTAATCGCCGGTACGTTCAGATCGGCTTCCAACGTGCCCCATAGCCAGGTTTGCAACGCCAGGCGAGGCAACTCTTCAGGAAACAGTTTTTGCAGCAGTTCATGCCCCTCGGTAACCGGCGTCAGCTCGACACTGCTGCCGGCAATGCCGTGGGAAACCTCACCGACAAAGCCAACCTGAGCGGTCTCACCGGTTTCCGGATTGATCAGCAAAAGTTCGCCTTCAAGGTCACTGCTGAAAAAGTGCCGCTCGTAGCGCGTCGTCTGCACTTGCATATACGGTTGCTCAGCATTGAGACGATCAATCGCCGGGCCCCATTCCTGCTCTGTCAGAAGGCCCGTGCCGTAAGGCGCCCCCACTGCTGTCGCAATAAAAATGATGCCGACAAAAATCCATTTATTCATTACTGCCTGTCTCCTGAAAGTTTAATCGCGCCGGGCGCTCTGTCGGGAAATGCTTGCAGACATAGCGATGCCAGACCCGGTCACAGTTGATCCGGAACGATAACGCCGCAAACAAATTGAGATGGGGTGATCCTACGCTACTGCCTTGGTAGCGCCAAGCAAAGGCTGCGGGTGGATCGGCATGGCGAACGCAGGAAACAACCAGAGACTGCAGACACAATCGCCTGCAGCCTCTGCGTTTGCGCTATTTGGTGGTCAGGCGTTCCAGCAGCAGGCTCTGTGCGGCAAGACGCTCTTCTCCCTCTTCCGGGGAATTCTGAATATAGCTGCCGTCGGATTGCAGCACCCAGCTCTGGCAATTATCCGCCAGGTAAGTCTCCAGATCCCCACGCAGGCGTTCGGCCAGTTCACGGTCATCCACCGGAAATGCGACTTCTACCCGGTTTAACAGGTTGCGAACCATGCCATCTGCACTGGAACCGTACACTTCCGATTTGCCTCCATTACCGAAATAGTACAGCCGCGTGTGCTCCAGAAAACGGCCAATGATCGAGCGGACATGAATATTCTCTGACAACCCGGGAACACCCGGCCGCAGGCAGCAGATACCGCGAATCACCAGTTCAACACGGACACCAGCCTGCGAGGCGCGATACAACGCCCGGATCAGCTCAGGATCTGTCAGGGCATTGATCTTCATGATGATATGGCCGTGCTCGCCCAGCTTCGCTTCGCGGTCAACCAGTTCGATCAACTTTCTGTGCAGTGTAAACGGAGCGTGGAACAGCTTCTTGATCTTCAGCGCCTTGCCCATGCCGGTGAGCTGCTGAAACAGCTTGTTCACATCATCGCCCAGCGCATCATCACACGACAGCAGACTGTAATCGGTATAAAGCCTCGCGTTACCTGCATGGTAATTGCCGGTTCCCAGGTGCACGTAGCGCTTGAGACGCCCTTCTTCACGGCGAACGATCAGAATCATCTTGGCGTGGGTCTTATAGCCCACCACGCCGTACACCACGATAACGCCTGATTCCTGCAACCGGCTCGCCAGCTCGAGGTTTTCTGCCTCATCGAAGCGCGCACGTAACTCGATAACCGCCGTGACTTCCTTGCCGCGACGAGCGGCGTCCATCAGGGCCTCAACGATTTCCGAATCGGCACCGGTACGGTAAAGCGTCTGGCGGATCGCCAACACTTGTGGGTCCTTGGCTGCCTGGCGCAGGAAATCCACCACCGGTGTGAAGCTTTCAAACGGATGCAGCAGCAGAATGGGCTGCTGACGAATCGCATCAAAGATGATTTCCTTGTTGCGAATCTGCCTTGGCACCACGGGAGAGAATCCGGCGTAGCTCAGATCAGGCCGATCAACCAGGCTGCCAACCGCCATCAACCGGGTCAGGTTCACCGGGCCGTGGACGCGATACAGCTCGCGCTCGGTCAGGTTGAATTCCCGCAAAAGAAAATGTGCCAGCTCAGGCGGGCAGTTATCCGCTACTTCCAGTCGCACACCATCGCCAAAACGACGGCTGAGCAGCTCGCCCCGCAGGGCTGAGGCCAGATCTTCCAGATCATCTTCAAGCTCAAGGTCGGCGTTACGGGTCAGGCGGAACTGATAGCAGCCCTTGATTTCCATGCCCGGGAACAACTCATCGGTATGGGCGTGGATCATCGATGACAGAAACACCAGATTGTCGCCGCCGTTGCAGATGTCATCCGGCAAACGCACCAATCGCGGCAATGACCGCGGTGCGGGCACAATCGCCATGCCGGTTTCGCGACCGAAGGCGTCTTTGCCATCCAGCTCGACAATGAAGTTAAGGCTCTTGTTTACCAGTCGCGGAAACGGATGTGACGGATCCAGTCCGATCGGGTTCACTACCGGCAGAATCTCATCCTCAAAATACCGGCGCACCCACTCCGCCTGTTCCGGCGTCCAGTCGCGGCGGCGTACGAAGTGGACATTTTCCTTTTCCATCGCCGGGATCAGCACGTTGTTGAGAATGTCGTACTGTTCGTGGATATAGTCGTGAGCAACCCGGCTGATCTCGTTCAGCAATTGCTCCGGTAGCACGCCATCAGGACCGACACTCTCACGGCCGTATTTCATCTGCTGGCGCAGACCTGCGACCCGGATTTCGAAGAACTCATCCATATTGCTGCTGAAAATACAGCAGAATATCAGCCGGTTAATCAGCGGATGGGTTTCATCCATCGCCTGCTGTAATACGCGATAGTTGAACTGAAGATGGCTCAGCTCGCGGTTAAAGTAGTACTCGCTCGCGTTCGGATCCGGCAGCGGATCTGTTTCCAGCTCTTGAGTCTTCGGGACATCCGTTTCGGTCGTCATGGGTCTGCTTTCCAATTACTGTGATTCTGTTCCGGCTGTCAGGCGTCGCCGGATTGCAGCAATATTGCTGCTCTCTTTGCAAAATAGGTCAGGATGGCATCAGCACCCGCCCGGCGCAGGCACATCAGGCTTTCCATCATCACTTTATTCTCGTCCAGCCAGCCATTTTGCGCCGCGGCCATATGCATCGCGTACTCGCCACTGACCTGATAGACAAACGTCGGCACTTTGAGTTCATGTTTAACGCGATAGACAATATCAAGATAAGGCATGCCCGGCTTGATCATCACCATGTCGGCGCCTTCGGACAGGTCCATGGCAACCTCATGCAGCGCTTCATCGCTGTTGGCCGGATCCATCTGGTAGGTTTCCTTGCTGCTCTTGCCCAGATTTCCCGACGAGCCGACCGCATCACGGAACGGACCATAATAACTTGAGGCATACTTGGCCGAGTAGGCCAGCACTCGGGTATTGATATAACCGGCATCTTCCAGCGCCTGGCGAATAGCGCCGACGCGGCCATCCATCATGTCGGATGGCGCCACAATGTCAGCCCCCGCAGCAGCGTGGGACAGGGCCTGACGCACCAGCGCCTCGACCGTAATGTCATTCAGCACATAGCCGTCGTCATCGATAATGCCGTCCTGCCCGTGGGTGGTAAACGGATCAAGCGCAACATCGGTAATAATGCCAAGGTCCGGGCACGCCTTTTTGATCGCGCGCACGGCCCGTTGTGCCAGGCCATCACGATCCCAGGCGGCAGAGCCATCAAGATTCTTGATTTCCGGTGGCGTTACCGGAAACAGGGCAACGGCCGGCACGCCCAACTGCACCAGTTCTTTCGCTTCTTCCACCAACAGATCAATGCTTAACCGGTCAATCCCCGGCATCGATGGAATGGCCTCTCGCTGCTGTTCACCCTCAAGCACAAAAACCGGATAGATCAGATTGTCGACCGACAGTCGGTGTTCGCGCACCATGCGGCGAGTAAAGTCATCTGCGCGGTTGCGACGTAAACGGGATGACGGAAAGACACGTGGGTTGGGCGAAAACAAGGCATGACCTCCTGAAACATGGACTTAAACAGGCTACAGCATACACTGAGAGTCCCTTCTGGCTAATGTCCTACCAGGCAAAACTCCAGCCCTGAACCTTTAAGGCCTTTGAAGCGTATGACGTGGCTGTTGGCGTGCCGGTTTTTGCAACCAGCTTATACGCCGATTATGACAATTACGGTCATTGTGACAATCTGACGTTGCGACACTATGCGTGAAAACCGCTGTGCCGCGCTCATACTGCGAGAAAAGAAACGTCGGAGCGCCGCAATAGCGGACGGCATTGTTTCTGTTTGCGGATAAAAATGTGAAGACTGCACTGTAACGTCCCGAACAATAAGACGTCAGAATGGCGTAACCACAAGTTTTGTTCACTCACGCTGACGGATCGCCCCATACAGCTAAGGAAAACGACTGCATGAAACTGTCGAAGAAACTACTGCTGCTGATCATTATCGCGGCCCTGATTGGCGCCTATTTCGCATTTGATCTGGGGCAGTACCTCAGTCTCGATTACATCACCAGCCAGCGTGATGCGTTGCAGCAGAGAGTGGCCGACAACCCGCTGGTCACCGGCCTGTCCTTTTTCCTGATCTATGTCGCGGTTACCGGCCTGTCAGTGCCCGGCGCTGCCGTGCTGACCCTGCTGGCAGGCGCCATGTTCGGTCTCTGGTTCGGGCTGTTGCTGGTGTCGTTTGCCAGCTCTATAGGGGCGACCCTTGCCTTTCTCGCGTCCAGAATCATCCTGCGCGACAGCGTCCAGCGGCGCTTCGGTGACTCGCTCAGAACCATCAACAAGGGCGTTGAACGGGATGGCCCTTTTTACCTGTTCGGCCTGCGACTGGTGCCACTGTTTCCATTCTTCGTCATCAACCTGGTGATGGGCCTCACGCCCATGAAGACGCTGCGGTTTTACTGGGTCAGTCAGCTCGGCATGCTCCCCGGCACCTTTGTATACGTTAACGCCGGCACTCAACTCGGCCAGATCGACAGCCTCAGCGGCATCGTGTCGCCCAGCCTGATCGGTTCCTTTGTTTTGCTGGCGATTTTCCCGTTGATTGCCCGCAGTGTGATGAATCTCATCAAGCGTCGACGCGCCCTTAAGGGCTATAAGCGCCCTGCCCGTTTCGATCAGAACATGGTCGTGATTGGCGCGGGGTCAGGCGGGCTGGTCACTGCCTACATTGCCGCGGCCACCAAGGCGAAAGTCACACTAATCGAAAAACACAAAATGGGGGGCGATTGCCTCAATACCGGCTGCGTACCCAGTAAAACCCTGATCAAAAGTGCGCATATCGCCCACAACGCCCGCCAGAGTGATCGCTTTGGCATCACCACAGAGAAGGTCAATGTCGACTTTCGGGCTGTTATGGAGCGCATTCAGACAGCCATCAAAACCATCGAACCTCATGACTCCATTGAGCGTTACACCGACCTGGGTGTGAGTTGCATCACCGGCGAAGCCAAAATCCTCGATCCCTGGCGTGTTGAGGTCAACGGTGAGATTCTCACCACGCGCAACATCGTGATCGCAACCGGCGCCCGCCCGTTCGTGCCACCCATCGATGGCATCGACCAGGTGCCGTATCACACCTCCGATACCATCTGGAATCTGCGCGAAGCCCCTGGCACGCTACTGGTGCTGGGTGGTGGCCCGATCGGTTGCGAGTTATCCCAGGCCTTCAGCCGACTCGATGTGCCGGTGATCCAGGTTGACCGTTCAGCCCGCGTGTTGCCGCGCGAAGATGAAGATGCAGCCCTGATCGTTCAACAAAGCCTTGAAGACAGTGGCGTGGACCTGCGCACCAACGCCAAAGCCGTGCGATTTGAACAAGATGGCGACCGCTATCGCCTGTTTTATGAGCAGGACGGTGACACTCACAGCCTGGTGTTTGACACGCTGCTGTTGGCGGTGGGCCGCAAAGCCAATACGGAGTCGCTGGGACTCGAAGCGTTGGGCATCGAGTGCAATCCCAATGGCACGGTTACCGTCGATGAGACTCTGCAAACCCGAATGCCCGGCATCTACGCCTGCGGTGATGTCGCGGGCCCCTATCAGTTCACCCATGCTGCGGCCCATCAGGCCTGGTATGCGTCGGTCAACGGATTGTTCGGTACATTCAAGTCATTCAAGGTGGATTACCGGGTGTTGCCGTGGACGACCTTTACCGATCCGGAGGTCGCCCGTGTCGGCCTCAGTGAACAGGAAGCCGACGAGCAGGGTATTGCCTACGAGGTTACCCGTTATGGGCTGGACGATCTGGACCGGGCGATTGCGGAGGGCCACACCGCCGGTTTCGTAAAAGTGCTGACGCCGCCGGGCAAAGATCGGATTCTGGGAGCCACCATCGTCGGCGCCCACGCGGGCGAGTTGATCACCGAGTTTGTCAGCGCCATGAAGCACGGCTATGGCCTCAACAAAATCCTGGGCACCATCCACGTTTACCCGACGCTGTCAGAAGCCAACAAGTTCGCTGCAGGTAACTGGAAAAAAGCCAATGCCCCTGAGCGCGCACTGCGCTTTCTCGAGAAATTCCACAGCTGGCGCCGGGGCTGAAAATTTCAGCGAACGCAGGAATCACCGCTATAATTTCAACAACGACGGGACTGACGGCATGGGGAGCAGCTTAGCGCCTGCTCCGGCCAGCCGATTGAAAGCACAAGACCGGACACCGTTTAATACGGTGCCCGGTTTGGAGGAGCATCAGACAGACCGGTTGTTAAAACCGGGCTCTGCCTTCTGGGGTACGTCTGAACGCAATGCCGAATCAAGCTCGGTTATTTTTCCGCCCTGACTCAGAAACGCCTCAATGTCGGCAGCCAGTTGCGCCCGAACCCGGGAGCGCCCCGCCACTGTATGCGTATCTTCGTTATCGGGACTCCAATGGCTGGAGCTTTCCAGATTGCTTTCGTCGAATTCACTCATGGGCCTTACCTCCATCAGCGAAAACAATACCGAGGCCAAGACGTACTCAACGACGCCAAAACCCGTTTCGGCAGCGATACCACTCAATCTCGTGCCTTGCCGACTATATAATCCGGATTTGAGACAAAGACCATGCGCTCTAAAAGTATTTTTGTAATATTTTGTAACTCCGATATCGCTTAACTGCCTGAATCGCTGAAAGCCCCGTTAAATCGGCCTTTCAGCGACAGTCGGTGTCGTTGACACAAGAAATGAATAGTGATTCACTCTTTACGGGAGAGGTAATGGCTTACCGCGAAACCGAAAAAATGCGCCAGCGCAAAGCAGAGGTTCGGCAGCGCATTCTTGATTGTGCTTCCGGCCTGGTGGCAGAGGGTGGTTTTCGTAATGCCCAGATCAACAACGTGGCAGACAAGGCCGATGTAGCAACCGGCACGGTGTACCGGCACTTTGAATCAAAATCCGAGTTGTTCGCCGAAGTTTTTCGCCGCGCCACGATTCGCGAAGTGAACAAGGTTGCCGAGTCGCTGGAAGGTAAAGACCCGGCGCCTGACCGACTTGAGCGCGCCTTGCGACAGTTCGCCTCACGCGCCCTGCAGGCGCCGGCAATGGCGTGGTCGTTGATCGCCGAGCCGGTCGACCCACTGGTGGAAGGCGAACGGCTGGCATATCGCCGGGCATACGCCGATCACTTCAGGGCCGCGATTGATGACGGCATTCGCGACGGTTCGCTGCCGCCACAGGATGCGGGCCTGAGCGCGACCTGCCTGGTGGGCGCCATAGCCGAAAGCCTCGTCGGCCCATTATCTCCCACACGACAGAACGCCGACAGGGCGTTCAGCGAACAACAAAAAGCCGAACTGATAACGCCGATCCTGACCTTCTGCTTACAGGGGGTGACCGGCACGCGGAGATGAATCATGAACACTGCCGATCCTGCTGCCCCGATTGTTGATGGCAACGGAAAACCACTGGATCCTTATCTGGGAACCACCCATCAGGTGACCAACCAGCCCCCTGCGCTGGAGAACTACAACCTGTTCAGCCAGGATCAGGCACTAAAAGAAGGCGTCGCCCGGGAAGGTGCAGGCTGGGCCCGCCAGTCGCTGACCGACTACGGCGAACTCACCGGTCGCGCCGACATTATAGAGCTCGGCTTTCTCGCCAACGAAAACAAACCCACCTTTCATACCCACGACCGCTTCGGGCACCGGCAGGATCTGGTGAAGTTTCATCCGGCCTACCACCAACTGATGGACATGGCGCTGGCTCACGGGCTCCACAGCAGCCCCTGGACCGACCCGAAAGAAGGCGCCCATGTCGCCCGGGCCGCGCGTTACTACATGCACTCCCAGGTAGAAGCCGCCCATTGCTGCCCAATCACCATGACCTTTGCAGCCACGCCCTCCATTCGTCTTCAGCCCGAGCTGGCTGAGACCTGGCTGCCGAAAATCATGGCCACCGCGTACGATCCGCGCAACCTGCCGGCGGAACAAAAATCCGCAGTAACCATCGGCATGGCGATGACCGAAAAGCAGGGCGGCTCGGATGTTCGCGCCAACAGCACGCGTGCTTTCCCGACCGGCCCAGGCGGGCCCGGACAGGCTTATGAACTGGTCGGCCACAAATGGTTTGTCTCAGCACCCATGTGCGACGCTTTTCTGGTTCTGGCGCAGGCGCCTGGCGGGCTGTCGTGCTTCCTGATGCCGCGCTGGCGCCCGGATGGCAAAAAAAATCCCTGGCAGATTCAACGCCTGAAAAACAAGATGGGCAACGTCGCCAATGCCTCAAGCGAAGCGGAGCTCCGCGGCGCATTGGGCTGGATGATCGGCGAAGAAGGCCGTGGCGTACCGACTATTATTGAAATGGTCGCCATGACGCGTTTTGACTGCATGATTGGCAGTGCCTCGGGAATGCGCCAGGCCACAGCCCAGGCGCTTCATCACTGCCGTCACCGTGCCGCGTTCGGCACCACACTGAACCAGCAGCCGCTGATGCAAAACGTGCTTGCCGACCTGGCCATTGAAAGTGAAGCGGCGCTGGCGATGACCCTGCGGGTAGCCCGAGCGCTGGATCATCAGGACAACGAACACGAAAAATTGCTGACCCGTCTGGCAACACCTATCGGCAAGTACTGGATTTGTAAGCGCACGCCGAATCACGCCTATGAAGCCATGGAATGCATCGGCGGCAGCGGCGTGATGGAAGACTGCATCATGCCGCGCCTGCTGCGGGAGTCGCCGGTCAATGCCATCTGGGAAGGCAGCGGCAACGTGCAATGCCTCGACACCCTGCGCGCGATGCAGAAAACACCGGACGCACTTGATGCCTATTTCGCTGAAGTCAGCGCTGCAACCGGCAGCGACAAGCGTTTTGATCAGTTTTTGACCCGGTTAAAGCAGGATTTTTCCGATCAGAACCATCTGCAGTATCGGGCTCGCAATCTGGTTGACCGGCTGGCGCTTGCCCTGCAAGGCTCACTATTGATTCGCCACAGCCCGCACTCTATTGCCGATGCCTTCTGTGGCAGTCGCCTGCAGGCTACCGACGGCCTCAACTATGGCAATCTGCGAACCGGAGCCGATGTCGGTGCTATCATTCAGCGCGCGACCCCGGTCGTTGACTGAAGGGCATCAGGTCACCTGTCGGTAACGCCAAAACGGCATATAATGCAGTGACCGGCCCCCTCGCCTGACGACACCCGCCAGGCTAAGGGTGTCGGCTGCCTGTTTATCCATCTCGCGAGGTTCTCTCATGTCTGAAGCCATGCGCCGACTGCTCGCCGAAGCACCTGATCACCCGGTTGTCACACCGCACATGGGCGTGATGACCCTTCACTTTCAGGTATACGGTTGCGAAGATATCAAGGCCAAGCGTAAAGCCTTCACCGCGCTCAAAGCCATCTGGGGCAAGGAACCGGACCTGGCCATCGCCGAAACCGGCGATTTTGATGCTCTGGACAGGGCCACCTGGTCCATTGCGGCGTTGGGCACCTCAACCCAGCTTATCCAACAGCGGCTTGATCAGGTCGAGAAGGCCATCGAACAACGGATCGATGCGCCGGTTCTGGAGGTCCACCGGGAAATGCTCTGACCGATCGGTCAGGCGAACTCCGAAAAATCCTAGCGCGCAAATTGGTAGCAGGCGTACTACCTTTGGAGAACACCCGGGTGAACGGCTGGTGTACACATTGCTTAGGTCTTATACTACGCGCCCGCTTCAGGGACCTGATAGCAGGAGGCTGGCAACGCAGCCAGACGGAGCACAGAGGGATTGGCAACCTGATCCGCAGGAATTGATAAACTCTCAGAGAGACTCTGAGCGGTTTTGCATCAACCACTGAAGATGTGTGGCGCGTATGACTGGCAAGAAAAAAACGGCAAAAGCCTCACTCGAGGCCATGTACAGGGTTTTCACGGTGCCAGAAGCGCCGGATTCGACCCTCAGCCGCATTGACCAGGATATCTCCCGTAACCTTGCAGGTTTCCTGCAGGAGCATATTGTCGCGATCGAACGTGATCTGGGCGATGTGGTAAAGGATTTCAGCGAATCCTCGGTTCCCGAAAAGCCCATTTTTGTCTCCGAGCAAACCCAGTTCCTGCTCGATAAACTGGTTGCCCACTCTGTTCACACGGCCTCCCCCAGCTTTATTGGTCACATGACCTCGGCATTGCCTTATTTCATGCTGCCGCTGTCAAAAATCATGATCGCGCTGAACCAGAACCTGGTGAAGACTGAAACATCCAAAGCCTTCACGCCGCTTGAACGCCAGGTGCTGGGGATGATTCATCGGCTGGTCTATAACGAGGACGGGGCGTTTTACCGCAAATGGATGCACGACCCCCGCTTTGCCCTCGGCTCGATGGGATCGGGCGGTACTGTCGCGAATCTCACCGCGCTCTGGGTTGCCCGCAATCAGGCCTTCCCCGCCGAAGGCAGCTTCCGCGGCCTGCACGAAGAAGGCCTGTTCAGGGCGTTACGGTATTATGGCCATGAAGGGGCTGCCATTCTGGTCTCAAGCCGGGGTCACTACTCCCTGCGCAAGGCTGCAGATGTTCTGGGGCTGGGCCGCAGCTCACTGATTTCAATTCCAACCGATGACGACAACCGCATCCAGACCGACGCTCTGCGCGACAAGTGCCTTGAGCTGCAAAAGCAGAAAATCAAGGTACTCGCCATCTGCGGTATCGCCGGCACTACCGAGACCGGCAATGTGGACCCGCTGGACGCGATGGCGGATATTGCCAAAGAGTTCGGGGCTCACTTCCATGTTGACGCGGCCTGGGGCGGCCCGACGCTATTTTCGCGCCAGCACGCTCACCTTCTGAAAGGTATAGAGCGCGCCGATTCGGTCACCTTTGACGCACACAAACAACTATACGTGCCGATGGGATCGGGGCTGGTGGTGTTCCGCAACCCGGAGCTGGTCGGCGCGATTGAACATCACGCCCAGTACATTATCCGCAAAGGCTCACGGGATCTTGGCAGCACGACGCTGGAAGGTTCCCGCCCGGGCATGGCGATGCTTATTCACTCGGGCCTGAAAATCCTGGCCCGAGAAGGCTATGAAATCCTGATCGACCAGGGATTCGAGAAAGCCCGCACATTTGCCGAGATGATCAACGGCCGGCCTGACTTCGAACTGATCACCCGGCCGGAACTGAACATTCTCACCTATCGCTATTGCCCGGCCGATACCCAAAAGGCCCTGGATCTGGCAACCAAAAGTCAGTCCGAACGCATTAACGCCTCTTTGAACCGGCTGACCAAGTACATTCAGAAAACCCAGCGTGAGCTCGGCAAGGCATTCGTCTCCCGAACCCGACTCGAGCCGGCCAAACATCACAAACTGCCCTGTGTGGTTTTCCGTGTGGTGCTGGCCAATCCCCTGACCACTCCTCAGATTCTGCAGGACATTCTTGAAGAGCAAGCGCAGATTGCGCAGTTCCCGGCCATTGCCGATGAAATTCAGGTACTGGAAAACCTGACCCAATCGGTACTGACCGGCACATCAGAACGTAAATCCCGGCAAGCCTGACGCCCGTTAATCAGCGCTCGTTTAGCGACGCGCTGATCGCTATACTGTCTCCATAATAAAAACCGGATAAACAGGAGATCTGTCATGGCCAAGAGCGCCGATCAGTGGTTTGCCGAATACGGCGAGAGCCACCGCAACCCCACCAACAAGGCAATTCACTGGATTGCCGTACCGGTCATTTTCATTTCCGTGATCGGCCTGATCTGGTCTATCCCGACCCCGGCGGCATTTGATCGTGCGCCCTATCTCAATTGGGGCACCCTGGGTCTTGCCATCGCAACTCTTTGGTACATTCGGTTATCGCTGCCACTGGGCATAGGCATGGCTATTTTCAGCATTATCGCAGCTTCGCTGGTGGCCGCTTTTGAAAGTACCGGTTTGATGCCGGTCTGGGGGATGTCATTGATTCTGTTCGTGGTGATGTGGGTGCTTCAGTTTATCGGCCACCACATTGAGGGAAAGAAGCCCTCTTTTTTCAAGGATCTCCAGTTTCTGCTGATTGGCCCTGCCTGGCTGATGGGGTTCATCTACCGCAGCTTGGGTATCCGTTACTGATAAATCCCGTCCCCTTTGATAACGCAAAAAGGCGCTGATCTCTCAGCGCCTTTTTGGTAGGCAATCACCGCACAATTCAATGTAGCCGAAGCGTCAGTACTCGAATTGCCGTTATTTGAAATCAATAAAGTGCGGCTTCGTCGTCCAGCACATCCTTCAGAATATCCAGGAACATTTTGTCTGCTTCGCTCCAGGTTTCAGGAATGCGCACGCTGGTCGTCGCACTGATTTCCCTTGCCATTTTCTCGTTGGACTCCGGATCATCCTTATAGCGGCGCGCAATTTCGACACACTTCACCGCAATTGTCGGATCCCCCAGCACCTTCTTGATGAAGACCCTAAGCTCGTCAATCATCCGCGCCTGGCGGCTTTCCGATGCACTGCTCATAGCATGCCTCCACAATCTGCATTGAATTCCGGCTCAGGGGAGCCTCTATAAACCCGAATATACGAAAGCCTGTGCTCTGCCGCAATCAGACCAAAAGACCGCGCAGGGTAAAAAACAGCAACGCCGCCATACAGGCCGACGCAGGCACAGTGATGATCCAGGCGGCGGCAATTCGGGTCAGCTGGGAACGCTTGACCAGCTCTTCCTTGTAAATCTTCTTGAGGCGCTTGCGCTCCTTTTTGGACAGAGGCACATCCGACGATTTCTTTTTCGTCGATTTCAGCATGGCCTCCATGTCTTCGACCGTCGCTTCGCGGAAACGTGCCAGAAACGCCTGGATACGCTCTTTTTCCTCACCTTCATGATTCTCGACGATGCGATGCAACTGTGACGCATAGCTGCGCTTGAGATACTCCCGCAAGAACCCGACACCGAAGACACCACCCAGCGCAATGTGCGTGGAACTTACCGGCAGCCCCAGCTGTGAGGCGATAATGACGGTAATAGCGGCAGACAGGGCAATACAAAAGGCCCGGGTTTTATCCAGCTCGGTGATTTCACTGCCCACCGTCTTGATCAGCCGTGGACCGAAGAGTGACAGTCCCAGCGCGATCCCCAACGCACCGACGACCATCACCCACATCGGGATGCTGGCTGCAGCAGCCACAGAACCATGGGCCAGTGCATCGTTGATCGCCGCCAGCGGACCAATGGCATTGGCAACATCATTGGCACCGTGCGCGAAGCTCAGGAGCGCAGCGGCAAAAATCAGCGGCCAGGTGAACAGACCGTTCACGCCGTCTTCCGCATTGGCCATGGTCGCCGCTCGCCGACCGATCGTTCCGCGCATGACAGCCCAAACCACAGCGCCCAGCGCAAGCCCGATGAGCGCGGCGGTCATGAAATCGACTTTGATGATGTGCTTGACGCCCTTGAGCATCAGATAGGTGCCGAAAGCCCACGCCATCAGCGCAACAACCCAGGGCACCACTTTACGGGCCGCTGCCACCATATTGCTTTGATAGAGCACCGTGCGCTTGATGACATACAGGAAGAATGCCGCGATAAGGCCGCCCAGCACCGGCGAGATGACCCAGCTGGCAGCAATAGCCCCCATCACCGACCAGTTGGCGATATCCCAGCCTCCGGCGGCTACACCAGCCCCCAGAACACCACCCACGATGGAGTGAGTCGTCGACACCGGCGCGCCCATCCAGGTCGCCAGGTTGAGCCATAGCGCTCCTGCCAGCAATGCAGCCATCATCAGCCAGACAAAGGCTTGTACGTCCGTCAGGCTAGACGGATTGATGATGCCCTTCTTGATGGTCGAGACCACATCGCCGCCGGCGATCAGCGCCCCGCCCGCTTCAAACAGTGCAGCAATCAGGATGGCAGCCCCCAACGACAAGGCGCCGGAGCCCACCGCCGGACCGACATTATTGGCTACATCATTGGCGCCGATATTCACCGCCATATAGGCACCGATCGCGGCCGCTGCCATCAGCAACACACTGCCTGGCATACCAGTGCTCATTTGCCCGACATACAACCAGACACCCAGCAAAAACACCAAACTGATACCAATCCGGTAGCGTTCGGTCGCAGGGCTGGTTAGGGCGCGATCAATAGGGGAAATGCTCTTGGCCATGACAGTTCACCGCAAGTACATGAGTCAGTCGACTGGAACAGGCGCCACTATAGGGAGTTCAGCCTGAAAATGAAATATCTGTGACATTATCGGGGCCAGGCCTTATCGGGCTCACTCGATGGCATGCCGCCAGCGTCGCCCGACCCCATCGGCAGCCGCACCCAAAACCCGACGCTGTCAGACTCAATAAAACCATCAAAGTACGCGCTGATCCTCATCGCGGGAGCCTCGCCATGTTTTACAATTGATGACGGCAAGGTTGGTGAGCCCCGCTATTATATGCCAATGTTTTGACGCAAAATAACCTAATAGTTCGCCAACTTATCATTTTACTGTCATCCCTCGGCCCTTGGTGCAGCGCCATTTGCCGTAACCCCAGATGAGAACCGATGACCCAACCGCAACAATTGCGAGTAGATCAATCCCGGGCGGAAGAAGACGTCCGGGTTGCCAAGGTACTGACCTATCTGTCTGTCAGCGGTGTTGTGTGCCTGGCCGGTATTGGTATCAAGTCCTGGTTTTCAGCACACCCGGTGCACGCTGTTGTCCTGATACTGTTTATGCTGCTGGTGTTACTGAACATGGCAGCCTTCAGACGGTCCGGCAATTTTGCGCAGCAGAAAAACGGACTGCTAACCATTGTCGGGGGGCTGTTTGCGTACCTTATCGCTTCCGGAGGCGAGAGTAATACGGGGCCGCTCTGGCTGTATGTGTTCCCGCCACTGGTATTTTATCTCACCAGCTTGCGCGCCGGCTCCCTTCTACTGGGCCTTTACCTGGCCTTTTGCCTTTTGGTGTTCATGTCACCCGACCTTCCATTTGTGACCGGGACATACGCCCCCGATTTCAAACTCCGGTTTATCGTGACGCTGATGTTTGAATCAATCTTCTGCTTCGTGCTTGAGGCCAGCCGCCGAAGGGCCCGCAACCAACTGGTCAGGCTCGCAAATTCGCACGAGCAAGCAGCTCGCACTGACGAGCTGACTGGACTGCCCAACCGGCGGGACATGCACCTTCAGCTTAACAATGAACTGGCCCGCTACCAGCGCTCCGGGCGACATTTTTCCGCTGTGCTGATTGACCTTGATCATTTCAAACGCATCAACGACGAGTTCGGCCACGATGCCGGTGACAAGGCGCTACAGGAATTCGCAGATCTGCTGCGCGGCGCCTGCCGTGAGAGCGATACCGCATCCCGATGGGGCGGTGAAGAATTCCTGATATTGTTGCCGGATACCTCTTTACTCCAGGCGCTGACGCTGACCGAGCGACTGCGCTCGGAAGTCGAGGAACACAACTTTATTTACCATTCCAAACGGCTGCCGGTCACTATCAGCGCAGGGGTTTGCTCGATCACCCAAAGCGACTCGATTAACGGCTTGCTGCGGCTGGCTGACAAAAACCTCTATGACGCCAAGGAAGCGGGCCGCAACCGGATATCACCCAGAGTACGCAGCAAACTTCCCTCCGGCTCACGATAGCGACTATTTGAGCTGATCCCGCCCTGCCGTTAACATTGTCACCCCTTTAAACTCTGGCACAGGCGCAGACGCTATATGGCCCGTATTCGTATTTTTGTCGGCAGCGTATTCGGTGGCGCACAACTCACCGCACGCGCAATAGGTAAGGCTCTGACCGATGCAGGCCACCCGACCACAGTCTCCGAAAACCCTACGCTGGAAGATCTGACGTCCAATGATGACGCCATCCTGGTATGCACCTCGACCACCGGCCAGGGCGAACTCCCCGCGCCATTAATCCCGCTATACGCTGCAATCCGGGACACCCTGCCAATGCAGACCGGGCGCCCGTTCGGCGTAATTGTGCTGGGTGACAGTTCCTACGGCGATACCTTTTGCGGGGCCGGCGAGCTGATGGAAGAGGCGCTTTACGAAATCGCCTGTCGCAAGGTCGGTGAAACCCTGCGTATTGATGCCCTTGAAACAACCGATCCGGAATCCGAAGCACTACCCTGGGTTCTGGAATGGGCAAACAGCCTGCCGTAACCCCTGCAATTTAGGGCGGACCAGCCCCAGAATGGCCACGATGTCCCATTAACACGAATCAAACACCGAACCACTTGAGCAGCTGCAGATCTGTAGCCATACTGGAATGAACAGGCGTCAGAGCGGACGCCTGCTCTGATGGGCGGCCCTTGTCACGGGCTTCAGCTCAGGCACAACAAACAAAACAAGACTTATACCTGTGCGCCAAACCGTTCTGCTCGCCGTCCTTCTGGGCGCGTTGATGACTGCTGCCTCCGTTGCTCATGCCGACCTCGAGCATGACGGCCAAATTGAGCCGGCAATTGATTACCTTCAAATTGATGGCGCTCAACAGAATAGCCTGACGCCAGAAGACGCCTTGAACCTGCCGGGCTGGCAAACCCTGAACGGCGAATCACCGAATTTCGGCTACACCGAAGCACCTGTCTGGCTGCGCTTCAGCCCCCCCATATCGTCCAGCGAAATGCATCAGATACTGGACATACGCTACCCGCAGCTCGACTCCGTCAAGATCTACCTCTTCCGCGACGGCAAACTGATTGACGAACTGATAACCGGCGACAGAATGCCACTCAAGCCTCGCCCGCTACGCCACCCCCACTTCCTGCTGCCCTATACCGTCGATCCCGGTTCCAGCTATCAGTTTGTGGTCAGGGTTCAGACCAACGGTGCGCTACAGGTACCGATCACCCTCTGGCAGCGGGATCGATTTTTCGATCATACCTCCGCGGTCGATCAGGCCCATGCCATCTATTACGGCATCCTGATCACCGTGATTTTTTTCAACCTGTTCGTGTTTGCCGCCCTCAGGGAAGCAACCTATCTTTACTACGCGCTTTCAACACTCGGCTACCTTGTGATGCTATCCACTTTGCGCGGGATGGCGTTTGTCTACATCTGGCCCGGCAGCCCCTGGCTACAGAATCAGTCGATGATGGTGTCCGTACCCTTTGCGCTGCTCTTCTCCTCACTATTCGCTCGTGCCTTTCTCGATCTGAAGCACAGCAGCCCCGCGCTTGACCGGTGGGTTCGGGTCTCGGTGTACCTGAATCTTGCGGCCATCGCCGGCACTTTCATTCTCGACTACAACACCTCAATGCGATTGTCGGTGGCCCTGGCTATCCCGGGCTGCCTGCTCCTTACACTGCTGGGCCCCATTGAATGGCTCAAGGGTAACCGGCAAGCCGGGCTTTATACTCTGGCATGGGGGGCATTGACGATTGGCAGCGCGCTGACAGCGCTCAACAAGTATGGGGTTGTGCCAACCAATTTCGTGACTGAATTCGGAATGGAGATCGGCTCTGCTCTGGAAGCGATTCTGCTATCCATCGCGCTGGCTGCCCGTCTCTATCGCGAACGCAGCGACAAGATGGCCGCTCAGGAGGCTCAGCTGCAGGCGCTCGCTGCCCGGCGCAAGGCTGAACTGAGGATGATGGACCAAGCCCTGCACCACCCTCTGACAGGGCTACCTAACCGCTCTTCGTTCGAGCTTCATTTGCAGGATACGCTCACCCGCAAGCCTGACAAGCGCCACGCTGTCGGCGTGATTCAACTGACCAATCTGCAGGCCATCACCAAAACGCTGGGGCACCAGAACGCGGACCAGGTTCTGAAACTGGCAGCACGGCGCTTCAACGTTATTTGCCGTGATCTCCCCGGCATTCAAATAGTTGAGCATTCCGAAACCCGAAGCTTTTTTGTCGCCGCGCTGGAATCTGCCACCTTCGGATTTGTGATCGATGCCGAGGAGGTCAAAGCCATGCCTCGCCGGGTCGTGCAATGCCTTGAGGCGATTCGCAAACCCATCGAATACCTGGGCATGCAGCTGCCTCTTGACCCGCTGGCAGGGATTTCAGTCTACCCCGACCATGCCACGGATATTAATACCCTGATCCGCCAGGCCTATATCGCACTTGAAAGCGAAGACTCCGCTGAGCGCGGTCTCGCCTACTACAAGCCCGAAGCAGACAGCTACAACACCGGTCGCCTGACGCTGGTATCCGAGTTGCGCGAAGCACTGGACACCAATCAACTCGCTCTCTACTTCCAGCCCAAACTTTCATTATCCAGCCGCAACGTTGTGGGTGCCGAAGCACTGATCCGTTGGCCGGGGAAGGCAACACCAATTTCCGCAGAGGAGATTATCTCTGTAGCCGAGCAGACCGGGCTGATCAAACCCCTGACCCGATGGGTTCTCGAGCAGGCGTTGAAAGCCCGGGACAAGCTGATCGCCGCGGGCTACAACGATCTCAGCATCTCGGTCAATATTTCGCCCAACAACCTGCGCGAACCTGAATTTCCGCTGTTTGTGCAACGCTTGATGACCAGCTATCACCAACATGCCGGCAAGATCATTCTGGAAGTCACTGAAACATCGATGATGCAGGATCCGGTCAATTCGCTACGCGCTTTGCGATCGCTGGATTTCACTGGTATTCCGCTATCGATTGATGATTTCGGCTCGGGCTACTCGTCGCTGTCCTATATCAAGCGACTGCCCGCCAGTGAAATCAAAATCGACCGCTCACTGATCAGTGACCTGGAGTTTCAGGCAGACGACCGGGTGATCGTCAAAACCACGATCAATATGTGCCACGATCTGGGATACACGGTTGTGGCGGAAGGCGTCGAGGATGAGAGCACGCTGCGATTGCTGCGCGAGATGAACTGCGACATGGTGCAGGGCTATGTCATGACCCCGCCACTGCCATTTGATGATTTCGTGCGCTGGCTTGCGAATCAGGCCCAGCAGGAACAGCGCCGAGCCTGAGCGGCACGGCGCCAGAGAATCAGGACTTGGCCGAACGCTGACGAATCAGCGCTTCCTGGCATGTTGATGCCACCAGTACCCCTTCACGATTAAAGATATTGCCACGGTTGAATCCTCTTCCGCCGGACGCACTCGGGCTATCCTTGTCGTAGAGCAGCCAGTCATCCATGCGAAACTCCCGGTGAAACCAGATCGAGTGATCAAGGCTCGCCACCTGCATGCCTTTGTTCATGAACGACACGCCATGGGGATGAAGCGAGGTACCCAGCAGGCCAAAGTCGGAAGAATAGGCCAGCAGGCAGCGATGCAGCACCGGGTCATCCGGCAGGTCACCCTGCGCACGGAACCAGGCCTGCTTTTGTGGATCTTTCGGCTCTGGCTTCAACGGGTTGACCGGATCAATCGGGCGGATCTCAATCGGACGGTCTCGTGTAAACTTCTCACGACGGTTTTCAGGAATATACTGTTTGAGCATCAGCGCATAAGTGTGTTCGGATTTGAGCTTGTCGAAGCTCGAAACCTCGGGCATCGGAACCTGGTGATCAAACCCGGGCTCCTCCACCTGGAAGGACATGGACCCGGTGAGAATTTCCTTGCCATCCTGACGCGCAATCACTCGACGAACGGAGAATGTACCCCCATCACGAACGCGCTGCACTTCATAATCAATTGGCAACCGGGTATTGCCCGGGCGCAGAAAATAGGCATGAAGCGAATGGGCGGTCCGGTTCTCAACCGTGCGGCTGGCAGCCATCAGCGCCTGCCCCAGAACCTGGCCACCAAACACATTTTCAAAACCGAGATCTTCACTTTCGCCTTGAAAATGATCATCACCGATCGGTGCCAGGTCCAACAACTCGACCAATTTGCGGGTGACATCCAGCATGCCTGCTCCTGTTAACTTTTCTGTATCAGAGCACGCTGTTCTACCCCAGCGCGCCTGTTTAAGCAATGACGATAATGACCCAGGTTGCAGGCTCAAACTATCAGGTCCGGGCTGCTGGGGAGCCATGGTGCTACTTCTGACAGCGCTGGGCCTGTTCGGAGAATCGGCCTCCGCCAAAGGCGCCATCGCTGACTGGCACTATAATCCGCAGCTGGATTCACGCATGACGCGGCGCAGCTGCCTGTCAGTCACCGACCGCCGCGATGAGATTAACCCCGTGGTGTTGCCCCAACCGGAATGGCCTCCTGAAAAGCGTGAAAGGTATGAGGATCGCGGCTGGTATCTTATTCAACCCGCTTTCAGTACCGACACCACCGTGGGCTACAAGGATTCCCGTGATGCCGTGCAGATCGCCCAGACTCAGCAGGATGCCGACCTGGCAAAGGCCAGCAACACGTCACTGAGTCAGGATCACTTACCCGAGGCCTTGCGAGGGTTTGTATATCGCATCGACTTCGGGATCGAATACCGGTTCTGACTGCAGGGAATGCCGGAACGCCCTGTCGACGTCCCGTCCGGCATTAGCGGTGCAGCGGCGGCACTTCTTTGGAAAGCGCCTGCTTCTCAAGGGCAAAATCACCGGTAACGGCGAAGCCCAGCGCCTGGCCGTCAGCATCGCGAAAGATGGCTTTGACGCTGCGGCCGTTCTGCTCAACTTCCCAATCACCCTCGGCGCCCACCGGCGGCGGGCATACGGAGGTCGGACAGCATGGCGTCTTGATCATCACCGGCATCACCCCATAGGCCACTTCTGTTGCCTGCCCCAGCAGGGTCTTGGCCAGTGCCCGTGAGCAGGCCATCAGCGGCAACACATACAGCAGCACATGGCCGTCGACTTCGGCGCAATCGCCAAGTGCATAAATGTCTTCTGCGCTGGTCTGCAGATGGCGATCCACCACGATGCCCCGCTGCACATCGAGACCTGCGGACTCGGCCAACTGGGTACGCGGACGCAGGCCAACAGCCGAAATGACCCGATCTGCCTCCACGATCTCGCCGTTCGCCAGGGTCAGGCGCACGCCATCCCCATTCGGCTCAATATGATCGACTACCGTTTCCAGATGAAAGCGCACGCCTTCATCCTTCAGGGCATCGATCACCGCCTGCCCGGCTACCGGTGGCAGCAGCCCCGGCATCACGTTGTCTGAAGGTGCAATAATATCGACTTCATAGCCGCCATTGCGCAGGTCATTGGCGAACTCACAACCAATCAGGCCAGCCCCCATAATTGCCACCCGCTGCTTGCCTTCCAGCGCCTGGCGAAACGCCCGGTAATCCATCAGGTCATTGATACTGTGCACAAACGACTGACCCTCGCCTTTCAGTTGCAAGCGAATCACGTCCGCTCCCCAGGCCAGCACCAGTTTGCTGTATTCAAGTCGCTCGTCACCGATCAGAACACAGTGAGCTTCGGCGTCAATACCGGTGACTGTGGTATGGGTCCGCAACTCGATGTTCAGCTGAGCCGCCATACCAGCAGCGTCCGACTGAGCCAACTCATCTGCAGTCTTGCCTTTGGTGAAACCGGTAGACAGCATCGGCTTGGAATAGCTGTGGCCGTCATCGGCAGTCAGCATCAGAACAGGGACTTCTTTGTCCTGCTTACGAATTTCACGGGCCAGGGAATACCCTGACAGGCCCGTGCCGATAATGACGATGGGGGCATCGTTGGACATGCCACTGCTCTCCTTGATGGTTACTCAGGCATCAATGCCGGTCGTGCCGAACATTGAAAACACAAAACAGGCCGGCAGATAATCAGCCGATTTCGATCATTTCAAAGTCTTCTTTGCCGACGCCACAATCCGGGCAGACCCAGTCTTCCGGCACATCGTCCCAGACCGTGCCCGGCTCAATACCGTCTTCCGGCCAACCCTGGGCTTCATCGTATATCCAGCCACATACCACACACTGCCACTTCTTCATGATCGTTCTCCACTGTTCGCATCAGGCCGGGGATCATAATTGTTCTACAATCCCTCACGCAACCAAACCTTCATTCTGTACATTATCTGGCCCGTCATAATACGCATTGTCAGCCCTCTGACCAATGCCATACGCGCCAGCACCGACGTCAAACCTGCCAAGCCCCCTCCCCGCGAGCGACCAGCTTCGGTATAATGGCCCGTTTTTGGGACGCAGCCGGCGGCTTACCCCTTCCAAAACAGGACTTTCACGGTATGACAGATTCCCGCGACGAACTGCAACAGGTTTTCGATGAGGCTGATTGTCTCTGCTCCGAGCAGGACGTGCATCAGGCGATCGACACCATGGCAGCCGCCATTTCCGAGCAGCTCAGTGAACGTAACCCACTGCTATTTTGCGTGATGAACGGCGGGCTTATTTTTACTGGCCAGCTGCTTCCCAAACTGCGTTTTCCGGTCCAGGCCGAATACCTGCACGCGACCCGATACCGTCAGGAAACCACCGGCGGTATCTTGGAATGGAAACTGCGCCCCGAAGCTGACATGCGCGGACGCACCGTACTGATCGTTGACGATATCCTCGACGAAGGCACTACCCTGAACGCCATTGCAGACTACTGCCGCAGCCAGGGGGCAGAAGAGGTGTTGACAGCAGTGCTGGTCGACAAACAACACGATCGCAAATGCCGCCCCGGCCTTAAAGCCGACTTCACAGGGTTGGATGTTGAAGATCGTTTTCTTTTCGGCTTTGGCATGGACTACAAAGGCTACTGGCGCAACGCCCCCGGCATCTATGCCGTTAAAGGACTTTGACATCCCCGCTTCTTCAGCAACTGACAGCAACCTCCGCCGGGTGCCTCCGGCCCTGTGGTTTCCCAGCATTCCCGCTGCGCAACTGGTCGCTGATCAGTCGCTGACCGATGGGGTGTACTGGCTGACCGTTGAGGGATCGCTGACCCGGGCGCTGCAACTACGCTGCCGGCAGAGTTTCCATGTGGAGATTCTCTGGGAAGGCTATGCCCGCCCCACAGCCGAAGAAGCACGGGCGCTCAACCTGCCTTCCCGCCAGCATGCCTGGATTCGCGAGGTCAATTTGTGCGGTGACGGTGAACCCTGGGTGATGGCGCGAACAGTTATCCCGCTGGCCACGCTGAAAGGTGCCGGCCGCCGGCTGCGGCATCTTGGACGACAGCCGCTGGGGGCTTTTCTTTTTCGCCACCGTCGCTGGCATCGCGGAGCCTTCCAAACCGGCCTGACCCAGTCACCAACACCGGATCAACCCGCGATCGGACGCCGCTCCCGCTTCAGCAAGGGCTCGCGCGCATTATTGGTTGGCGAGTACTTCTACCCTCGGTTGCTCCAGCAAAACGACAGCAAAAACTAATCGCCGCACCACGCCAAGCGACTTCAATCAGAGGGCGCTGCGCGGCTATACTGGCGCTCACTGACACGTCAGAGCCACACACCAAAGCAGCCCGAATATGACCTTCGACTTTATTCCCAGCCCCCTTCGAAACAAGCTCGTCGACTATGCCCGCCTGCTCCGGCTGGACCGGCCAATTGGCACCTTGCTGCTGCTTTGGCCAACCTATTGGGCGCTCTGGCTCGCCGCGTCCGGGTTTCCGTCATGGCCCAACCTCATCATCTTCACCCTCGGCGTATTCATGATGCGGGCGGCAGGCTGCGCCATTAATGATTTTGCCGACCGCAAAGTCGATGGCCATGTTAAACGGACCAATGCGCGCCCGCTTGCGACCGGCAGGGTCAAACCTTTCGAAGCTGTCGCATTGTTTCTCGGGCTGGCACTGGTGTCTTTCCTGATGGTCGTGCTCTGGACCAACACGCTGACCTTTTACCTGTCATTTGGCGGTCTGGTGCTGGCGTTCATCTATCCTTTTATGAAGCGCTTCACTCACTTGCCCCAGCTGTTTCTGGGTGCTGCATTTTCGTGGGCGATTCCGATGGCCTGGGCTGCGGAGGCCGGCGAGTTGGCGAAGGTGACCTGGCTGCTATTCCTGGCCAATGTGCTCTGGACGGTGGCCTATGACACGCTATATGCAATGGTCGACCGGGACGACGACCTCAAAATAGGCGTTAAATCGACCGCGATACTGTTCGGCGAAGCTGATCGAGCCATCGTCGCAGGTCTTCAGACCTTCGTTATTCTGATCCTGATTTCGGTGGGCACCCAGACAGAACTCGGGATAGCCTACTATCTGGGGCTTCTCGGCATGGCGGTTCTGTTTGTTTTCCAGCAGCACATGATCCGCTATCGCCAGCGGGAAGAATGCTTCCGCGCATTCCTGAATAATCAGTGGGCCGGGCTGTCGGTCTTTATCGGGCTGGCACTGGATTTTGCGCTTCGATAGTGCCGGCCTCGGCAGGCAACCGTCCATGTCGTTGCAGCTTTACTTCGGGCTTGTCATATTTATGTCATAAATACGGGGTGTAATGTGTCGTGTCCCGTCTGGCCAATGACTTAACCTACTGCGTGGCACTGAGGATTCTGGTCAAGGCGACGGTCCGCCGATGTGGTGGCTCCACATCAAGATCTGGCAACGCCGATCCAAAGTCCTCAGCGACAAGCTCTTCGGGAGCTCCTGAGAGCTTTGAGAGCGGCTTTACGGTTGCTCGGTCTGGAACCACCAATTCTTCCCGCCCGTGCATTGCTCTCAAAGCTCTCAGGGGCTCAGTGGATTAAGTCATTGGCCAGACGGGACACTAGCAACAATGATTCGCTGGTGCTGACAAGGGAAAACGTCATGTCGGGAAAAACCGTACTAATCGTCGACGATGAACCGTCGATTCGGGAAATGATTGCCGTCGCGCTGGAGATGGCTGACTACAACTATCTCGAAGCTGCTGACGCGCTGGATGCGCACGCCCTCATTATTGATCGCAAGCCAGACCTGATTTTGCTGGACTGGATGTTGCCGGGCACAACGGGAATTGAGCTGGCACGGCGTCTTAAAAAAGACGAGACCACAGCCGAGATCCCGATCATCATGCTCACTGCCAAAGTTGAGGAAGACAACAAGATACAGGGACTGGAATCCGGCGCAGACGATTACATCACCAAGCCGTTTTCCCCCCGCGAACTGGTCGCGCGCCTCAAGGCTGTACTGCGCCGGACCACCCCGGCCGGTATCGAAACGCCGGTTGAAGTGGATGGCCTGCATCTTGATCCGGCCAGCCACCGGGTAACCTCCCCGGCAGGGGCTGTCGATATGGGGCCCACTGAATATAAACTGCTGCAATTCTTCATGACGCATCAGGAGCGTGTATACACTCGCGCCCAGTTGCTGGATCAGGTCTGGGGTGGCAATGTCTATGTTGAAGAGCGCACGGTTGACGTGCATATCCGCCGTCTGCGCAAAGCGCTGGGAGACCAGCACGATCATCTGATCCAGACCGTCAGAGGCACCGGCTACCGGTTCTCGACCCGCGCAGCCTGACCCCGGTCAGTAACACTGCGCGTGCACCAGGCCATGTATTTCCGACCTCGGGTCGGCCGCCGTCAGGGATACAGCATGCAACACAACTGGACGCGACATTTCCGCATCATCATTGGCTTTGTATTCGCCTGTGCAGTTGCTGGCTGGTGGCTGGGGAGCGTGCTGATCGGGCTCTGCACCGGTCTTGCACTTTATCTGGCATGGACGCTGGTGCAGACCCGGCGCCTGCACCAGTGGCTTGCCGATCCCGATGCCAGTGATGAAGCGCCGGGTAGCGTTGGGCTCTGGGGCGACCTGTTTGACAGTCTGCATCGCCAGCATCAGAAACACCTGAGATCCCGGGATTTACTGCAAACCCGCATCAACCGCGTGCAAGAATCCACCAACGCCATGCGCGACGGCGTCATCATGACCAACGCCGATGGCGCAATGGAGTGGTGGAACTGGTCGGCCGAGTACCTGCTGGGGTTCCGACGCGAGACAGATCGGGGACAGCCGATTCACAACCTGATCCGCAGCCCTTCATTCAAGCGTTACTTTGATGCCCGGGATTATCGCGAGCCCCTGGACATCCGCTCGCCCGCCAAGCCCCATATCCACCTGCAGATCCAGATCAGCCTGTTTGGGGACGACGACCGCCTGATCGTGGCAAAAGATATCACCCGCCTGTTCCAACTCGAACAGATGCGCCGGGACTTTGTCAGCAATGTCTCTCACGAAATGCGCACCCCGTTGACGGTAATCAGCGGCTATCTCGAAACCCTCACCGATAATGCAGACGACGCCCCACCCCGCTGGCAAAAAGCATTGAATACCATGGCCCAGCAGGCCGACCGGATGGAAGCACTGATCACCGACCTTATCCTGTTGGCAAAGCTGGAAACCGGTGAACAGCAGGTTAACGACAACGTGACCAATGTGCGGACGCTGATAGAACAAACCTGCAGCGACGCGCGAGCGCTCAGCGGTGAGGCTGAACATCAGATCGAGACCGAGATCGGCCCCCGCCACTTCGTGTTCGGCGACGAAGGCCAGTTACGCAGCGCCTTCTCAAACATTATCTTCAACGCGGTAAAATACACGCCCGCCGGCGGCACCATCCGTATTCGCTGGTATACCGACAAGGAAGGCGCTCACCTGGCGGTGAAGGACAGCGGCATTGGTATCGACATGGTGCATATTCCACGGCTGACCGAGCGTTTTTACCGCGCCGACCCCAGCCGACACCAGCAAACCGGTGGCACCGGCCTCGGGCTGGCAATCGTCAAGCACGTACTGCTCAACCATGACGGCAATCTGGAGATCAACAGTAATCCGGGCGAAGGCAGTGAATTTATCTGCCACCTGCCCCGTGCGCGCATTGCCGAAGCACCAATAGAAACGGCACAGGGAATTTTCGATTAAGACCACACTCGCGCGGATCAGATACCGGTGCGAAAACGGGCTATAAAGCGGGAAAGGTCTTCCATCTTCTGCGGGTCTTCGTCAACAAACCTTACCACCAGACTGACAAAGTCCGTATCCTGACGCTTCTCGACAGCTTGCAGCTGGTGCACATACCCGTTCAGACGAGCCACTGTACCTTCGCTGATTTCAAGATCGACCACAGCCTGATCAAGAATGCCGGGAAAGGCCTGATCGCGCTTGCAGATCACCTTTATCTCGGTGAGGTTAATATCCTTTACTACCGAGCGCAGAGTCGAGTCAGCAAACCTTACCGCCGCCACGCTTCGCATTCTCCCCGCAGCACCGCCGCCGGACTTGTCAGGTGTCGGCTTTTCAGGCGCTGGCTGCGCCCCCTTGGTCAATAGCGCAGCTGATTCCTTGAGTGCATCGGTCGGTCCGTCCATCGACTTGCCGGACGCGCCCATGGCGTGCTTCAGCTTGTTGCCCATCACCTTGATAATTTTCTTGCTCAGCCCATCAGGACTGAACGGCTTGCCCAGGTATTCCGACACCCCTTCCTGCACAGCCTCGATAACATGTGACTTGTCACCCCGGCTGGTAATCATGATGAATGGACAGTGCTTGAATGCTTCCTGCTGACGCATCCAGCGGAGCAATTCCAGACCGGACATTTCCGGCATTTCCCAATCGCATAACACAAGATCAAAGGGAGTTTTGGTCATCATGAACTGTGCTTTTTTGCCGTTCGGAGCCTCGGCCAGCTCAATAACAGGAAAACGATTCCGCACAGTCCGCTTGACCAGATCCCGGACAAAACTGGCGTCATCGACCACCAGCGCCTTCAGCATTGCCATATCACAGCCCTTTCAGTCTATTTGTTGAGAGGCCTTCTCTAACGCTTACTATAGCCCAGCCCATCAACACTACGGTTAAGAACCCGGCCATAACTGTAAGTTTTGTTATTACCGTCGTTGTTCTACGGTGTTTTCGCAGCATCAAAACAAGCTACCATGCGGTTTCATCTGGATGCGAGCGCGAGGAATAATTTGTGAAACAAGGACTAACTGCCGGCCATTACCTGACAAGCACGATCATCGCCGCCTGCCTTTTATCCGGAACAGCGTGGGCCGGACAGGCCGACAAAAGTGCCGGAGTACCGCTGAGCGCCGAGAACACCACATCGACGCAATTTCAATCCTGCGTCGCCAATCTGAAAACACGGGCCCTGAAATCCGGGGTTTCCGAGAAGGTAGCCGATGATGTTCTGGGCCAGGTCAGTTATCTCGATCGGGTAATCGAACTCGATCGCCGCCAGCCTGAATTCACAACAACGTTTGCCGATTACCTCAACCGGCGCGTCAATGAAGATCGCATTGAAAAAGGGCGCGCACTGCTGGAGAGGCACAGAGCACTGCTCAATCGGGTGACCGCCGAAACCGGCGTACCGGCCGCCTACCTGCTCGCCTTCTGGGGACTGGAAACCAACTTCGGCACCTATTTCGGCAAGATGTCCGTGCCCAGCTCGCTGGCGACACTGGCCTGTGATCCGCGACGGGCGGACTATTTTTCTGGCGAGCTGATGTCGGCGTTACAGATTATCGACGAAGGCGCCATCACCCCGGATCAAATGGAAGGTTCCTGGGCCGGCGCCATGGGGCACGTGCAGTTCATGCCCTCTGTGTTCCTGCGCTATGCCGTCGATGCTGACGGGGATGGCAAACGCGATCTGTGGCACAGCATTCCGGATGCAATGATGTCCGCCGGAAACTTCCTCAACCATCTGGGCTGGGATGGTGATTATCGCTGGGGCCGCGAAGTACTGTTACCCAAGCAGTTTGACTACAGCGAGGCGGGCCTCAAGCGGGCCAAACCACTGACAGACTGGCGCAAGGAAGGCATCACGGATGCATTTGGCAATGCGCTGCCCAATGCCGATGTAAAGGCCGCCCTGATTGTGCCGGCCGGTCATGAAGGCCCTGCTTTTCTGGTGTACCACAACTTCCACGTCATTATGGGCTGGAACCGTTCGGAGTATTACGCCATCGCCGTCGGCCATCTGGCTGATCGTATTGCCGGAGGCGGCGGGCTACAACAACCGCCGCCGGAAGACGCCCTGCACCTGTCCCGGCAGGATATTGAAGCATTACAAAATGCACTGAATGACCAGGGTTACGACGCCGGTACACCCGATGGCATTCTTGGGCCCGCAACCCGCAGCGCCATTCGCGACTATCAGCGCTCCCGGAAGCTGATTGCTGACGGCTATCCGGACGAGATCCTGTTTGAATCGCTCAAGATCACCCTGAGCGAGCCAGACAAGGGCTGACACATCGCGTCTGTCGTTACCGTTAAGGAACTTCATACAATGGAAACGAAGCCGGAAATTCTCGACACCCGTCTGGTGGCCAAAAGCCGCCTGTTTGGCATCGAATCCGTTCACCTGCGCTTCAGCAACGGTGAGGAGCGGGAGTTCGAGAGGCTGCGCACTCCTCCCATCGCTGGCGTCATGTGCGTACCCATGCTGGACAATGACACCGTGGTTTTGATTCGTGAATACGGTGCCGGGGTTGAAGACTATCAATTAACGCTGCCGAAAGGCGCCTACGAGCACGGAGAGGACTGGCGGGACGCCGCAAACCGGGAGCTCAAGGAAGAAGCAGGCTACGGCGCCCGGACACTGACTCACCTCAAGGATATGACGCTATCTCCGGGCTACATGGGTCACACCATCCGGATTGCGTTGGCTGAAGATCTTTACGAGGAAACGCTGCCCGGTGATGAGCCTGAGCCGCTGGAGGTGCTGACCTGGAAGCTCTCCGAACTCGACTCGCTTGTAGCGCGTCAGGACATGACGGAAGCTCGGGTTATTGCCGCCCTGTACATGGTGAAATCACTGCTGAGCGAGCGTTAAAAAAGCGGGAATCCATTACCTATCATGTGTCAGGTTTTTATACATAGATCACAAATGCACACACCTAACTCATTGTAAATTGGTTTATTTTAGCATTGGCATGATTATCGCTTTTTCGATTCAGTGACTCGCGCATGTCTCACACCAAAAGGTGAGGCAACAGAGTATCTAAAAAAGCTGGATTCAAGGGATACATCATGAAAAAAATAATCAAAGGACTGGTCGGCGCTCTGGTGCTGACCACTTCAGCCACCGTCGCAGCCTTCCCGGTTGATCTGGAAAGTGTCAGCGGCCAATGGGTAAACCCAACAGGCGGCCAAAACGTCAATGGCGTTGGCACCAATGAAATTCGCTGGGGCACAGGCTCGAGCCAAAGCGGTTATGACTTTGACGGCAACCCGTCGCTACCACAAACCATCACAAACTCTGATAGCTTTGTGCTCGGATCGGTAACTCACCACAACAATCCGATTGCCGAAAACTCCGCTATTACCGGCGTTTCGCTCGAAGTGCTGGCCTCTTTCACTGACTCATCGAACACTGCTGCCACAGGTCCATATTCATTCCTGTTCGAGCACAATGAGACACCGAACAACGCGCCGGTCACCACTGAGTGCGCATGGTTCAACTTCCTGTGCCAGATATTCCATGGCGGCAGCTATACCCAGTACAACGGCGACGTTGACGATATCGTGACCATCATGTTCGACAACACTGTGGATAGCACCGAGTTCGTATTGGGCTCTAACATCTATTCCATCAGCCTGTTGGGCTTTGAAGGCAACGCGTCTTCTTTCGCTACTCCTGAAAATGGCTCGACTTCTGTCAACCTGCTCGCCAGCCTGAATGTGCGCTCTGTTCCAGAGCCGGGCACATTGGCGCTGCTGGGCCTTGGCCTGGTCGGTGCCGGCGTTATGCGTCGCCGTCGCGCTGCCTGATCAGCAGCCCGCTTCGGCACATTAGTCATCCCGCGGATGACGAAGCAGTACCCGAAACCCCGCCCGCAAGGCGGGGTTTTCTTTATGCAGCACCCAACTTGAGGCACACTCGCGTCCAGCCGTCGTTATTCCCTGGATCACATTGACATCGGGCGACTAACGCAACCTTCCCAGGCAATGGACCGGATCTCATGCGACTCGATTTTTTTCTCTCAAAAAGCACCGGTATCTCCCGTAAAGAAGCCCGACGCCAGATCATGGCGGGTCGTGTCACCGTCGACGGTACCCTGTGCAAAAAATCCGCGACTACTGTCACAGCGGATCAAGCAATCTCACGTGACGATCAGGCGCTGCAGCTTCCCGGTGAACACCGCTATCTGATGATGAACAAGCCGGTCGATGTAGTCAGTGCGACGACTGACGATCTTCATACCACGGCACTTAATCTGATCCCGCCAGAATGGCGCAGGGACTTGCACATTGCAGGAAGGTTGGACCGGGACACAACGGGATTACTGCTGCTGACCACCGACGGCCAATGGTCCCATCGGGTGACATCCCCCCGCTCAGATTGCGCAAAGACCTATCAGGTGTGGCTGGCTGAGCCGCTGTCTGAAGACGCCATCCAGCAACTTGAAGCGGGTATTTTACTGAAAAGTGAAACGGATAAGACGGCACCCGCAAAGGTGGAGATGATTGCACCGGCGCACATTCGTCTCAGCATAACCGAGGGGCGTTACCACCAGGTGAAACGGATGTTGGCAGCAGTGGGGAATCATGTTGAACGCTTGCATCGAGAGCGCATTGGCGCGATCACGCTGGAACCATCACTGGCTCCAGGCGAATACCGGGAACTCACCGAAGCTGAAATCAACAGCTTCTGAGAGACCCCAGCCATCAATCGGTCGATTCAAATCGTCCGGCAGCGCGGTTCTTGCGGGCCCGCAGCGGGTCAAGCACCTGCCCGCTCATCGCCACATACACACCTTCTGGCAAGGTTTGCAGAACCCCGAGCGCGAACCCCACATTGAAGTCGGCATCCGTGACCTGCATGCGTGAAGGCTGCATCGCGCCGGTGAACACCACGGTCTTTCCAGACACCCCGGCAAGCACTCGCGCCGTATCGACCATGGTATCGGTGCCATGGGTGATCAGGATGCGGGTTTCCGGCGCAGCGCTAACCGCCGCCAGCACCTGCTGACGGTCTTCTTCAGTCATATCCAGACTGTCCTTGCGCATCAGGGATTGCAGCCTTAACGGTGCCTGCACATTGGCAACTGACGCAATATCCGGCACCTGACTGTCACCGATGCTGAACGCACTATTGGCGTCAAAATAGATCTTGTCGATCGTGCCACCGGTGGTCAGCACCAGTATTGAAGCTGAATCTGTCATGCATGGCCCCTCTTGTTTGATCGCGCGTGACGGCGCTTTGATGGCTACTGAGATGCAGTATTACCTGCCGTTTTCCCGGCCTGCTCGTACAGCTTGTTGCGACGGACTTCATAGTCTTTCGCAGCTTTGGCAATCGATCCCCCCTCGCCGGTGGCGAGCCATCGGCGGATTCGCCCAGCATCGCCTATGGGCGTTCTGGTTCCGAACGAATCCAGCAACACGGTCACCACATCACGGCCGTCAACATTAATCACCATCACCAGACACCGCCCCGCTTCCTTGAGGTTGCCGGTTTTACTCAAGCCCACGCCCCAACTGTCGCGATGCACCAGTATGTTGGTATTGCCATACGCCAGCGAATAGCGGGGCTTGCGAAAATGTGCAGTAAAATAGGTCGTCGTGGTATAGGTTCGCAGTGCTTTGTGCTTGAACGCGGCATTGACCAGTTTGACCAGATCCGATGCGGATGCCCGATTCATCGGCGACAGTCCAGTGGGTTCAACAAACAGACTATGGGTCATGCCAATCTCTTCCGCTTTGTCATTCATCGCTTTGATGAATGCGGCAAAGCCACCGGGGTAATGTCGTGCCAGCGTGTAAGCGGCGAGGTTTTCAGACGACATCAGCGCTATGCGCAACATGTCTCCCCGCTTGAGGGTCGAGCCGATACGAATTCGGGAATACCCATTATTCGCGGCCTTTTTGTGGCGAGGATAAACCTCCAGCCATTCATCAAGCGGCTGCCCGGCGTCCATGACGACCAACGCGGTCATCAGCTTGGTCACCGAGGCAATTGGCACCGAACGATCAGGATGCTTGCTGAATAACAGTGACGATTCTCCCTGATAGGCAACAGCAGCGTTCACTGATGCCAGGTTGAGCCCCTGGGGCGCAGCGGCCGATACACCTGAAGCCACCAGCAGCAGCGCCCAAACGACAAATAGATTGTTCTTGAACAGCATTCGACTGACATTCCCCTGCGTTTTATTTACCCGGCACTCAACCGACTCCGTCACTTACATGTTGACCAATACCAGGTAGCGGCCACCCGATCCGATCACCACAACGATGAGCCCCAGTATAAGATTAATCAGCACAAACAGCCTGATCTGCCCCACTCTGCGACCGGCTTCTGCTGTATCAGACGCTGCAACAGCCTGCTTCAGCCGACGATAGGGCGCAAACCAGATATGCAGGAAAAACAGCATCATCAGGAGTCCGAGCGTGAGCATTGCATGCACGTGCCAGCCTGCCGAACCCAGACCGTTGAAGTAAGTGCCCAGCATTCCAAAACCGGTTAATAGCAACGCGATGATGGACACCCAGACCCAACGAAAAAACAGTGACAGCGTATGGCACCAGAGCAGACTCCGCTGCTGCGGCTCCAGCACCTTGGCAGCAGCAGGACGCAGCGCCATATACGCGAAAAACATTCCACCCACCCAGATCACTGCAGCAAGTGTATGCAGAGCAATAAAAAATCCCATGAAGCGCCTCAATGTTTTCGAATAATGAGCAGGACTATATCAGTCGAGAGACCGTCCGCGCACACTGAACAACGCGACATTAAATGAAAGCGGGCAATTCGGCGCTATCGCACCAGTAACCAGACAAAAAAAGCCGCCAGAATCTGGCGGCAAAGATCGCAACAGCAGTGCCCAAAAGAGTGAAACTCTGATGGGGCTACTTAGTGGCCCTGCAGTCCTTAGCTATGGGTCTGAATAAATTCGTTCAGCTCGCCTTTCCCCAACGCGCCAATCTGGGTGCCCACTGGCACACCATTCTTGAACAGCATCAACGTCGGGATCGAACGCACACCGAACTTCACCGCCAGTTCACCCTGAGCATCAACATCAATCTTTGCGACTTTCAGGGATTCAGACTGGTCGTCGGCTATATCTTCGAGCAACGGTGCAACAGATTTGCAAGGCCCACACCAGGCGGCCCAAAAATCCACCAGCACGGGTTTGTCAGCTTTCAGCACTTCCTGCTCAAATGTTTCGTTGGTTACTGCGACGGGTTGATTGCTCATATCCAGTCTCCTTCGACCGTTCGGGTTTCATTTCAGCCACACTTCAACTTATTAATTAGACCGGTCTACTATATTTTAGACCTGTTTTTTGGCGGTCCCGGCTCGGGTACCGCCATCGCTTCAGTTGCGGCTAGACGACGCCGACAAACCTATTCAGTGTCGGCTGACGCTTCACTCGTCAATTCTTTACACCCAGTATCTGCTCGAAATACATCGTCTTGAAACGCTGCATGGGCTCAACAGACTTACTGACCTTCGCTCTCAATGTTGCGCCCTGCCAGCCCATCTGAAGCAGTTGGGCAAGTGCAGCGGGATCCGCCGCGGGGTCAACATACCCTTGTTCCTGCGCCTCAACCAGGCATCGGGTCAAACGCGCTTGCCAACTGGAGAAAATCGCATCAATCCTGAGTCGAAAACTCTCGTTCTGGCCAGCCAGTTCCTGCCCGAGATTACCGACCAGGCACCCCCGGCTGTTATCGCAAGCTTCCATATCGTCAATCGCCGTCCGCAGGTATCGCCGGATACGCTCCAGCGGCAGAAGTTCCGGATTGCCGAGCGTAAGGTCGAGCTGAGCATCATACTCGGCAGCAAAATCATCAATCACCGCCAGACCGAAATCTTCCTTACTGGAAAAATAGTAATAAAAAGACCCCTTGGGCACACCAGCCTCTTTCAGCACCACGTTAATGCCCGTGCTGTTAAAGCCCTTGTGCGCAATGATATCGCTACCAATGCGAATCAGTTCTGCCCGTGTATCTGAAGCCGGGCGAGCCTTTTTCCGGGATGATAATGTAGCTGTCATACGCCTTATAATAGACCAGTCGTCTAGTTGATTCAATTAACCGCTAAGACCCTTTGTTTATCAGGTCATAACCGAGATCGCCGGCGAAATACGGGGCGCAACACTTGCGCCCGGCGCTCAGGCGAGTCTTTTCAGAACTCGCGGGAGCAAAATAGCCTGAATCAGAAATCGTCTGTTACTGCGCCCAGCGATGCCGAGTTCACTGTTTTTGCATACTTCGCCAGCACACCGCGCCGGTATTTGGGTTGCGGTGGCTGCCAGGCCTGTCTTCGACGGGCCATTTCATCCTCGGAAATCCCAAGCTCAATGGTGTTGGCCTCAGCATCAATGGTGATAGTGTCGCCGGTCTCGACCAGCGCAATAGGGCCACCATCAGCCGCTTCTGGTGTGATATGCCCCACCACAAAGCCGTGACTGCCGCCGGAGAAACGGCCATCGGTTATCAGCGCCACGTCATTGCCCAGACCTTTGCCCATGATGGCGGAGGTCGGCGTCAACATCTCACGCATACCCGGTCCGCCTTTGGGCCCTTCGTAGCGGATCACCAGCACATCACCGGCCACCACAGTGCCATCCATGATGCGCTCTTGGGCCTCCTCCTCGGAATGGAACACGCGCGCCGTGCCCGTGAAATGAGTGCCTTCCTTGCCGGTGATTTTTGCCACCGCGCCAGTCGGCGCCAGATTGCCACGCAAAATCCGCAAATGGCTGTCTTTCTTGATCGGCATATCCAGGCCGTGCACGATCGTCTGGCTGTCAGGATAGGGCGCCACGTCTGCCAGGTTCTCTGCCAGTGTTTTGCCGGTTACCGTCATGCAGTCACCGTGCAACATGCCCGCATCCAGCAGCATCTTCATCAATGGCTGTATACCGCCAATCGCAACCAGCTCCGACATCATGTAGTGACCACTGGGCCTGAGATCGGCCAGCACCGGCACACGTTGGCCGATGCGCACAAAATCATCCAGCGACAGCTCGACTTCAGCCGTGCTCGCCATCGCTAACAGGTGGAGTACAGCATTGGTTGAACCGCCCAGGGTGATCACCACAGTAATGGCATTTTCGAATGCCTCCCGGGTCATGATGTCACGGGGTTTGATGTCTTTTTCAAGCAGATTCAGAACGGCTGCACCGGCTGCCCGGCAGTCATCCATCTTGGTCTGCGACACCGCATTCTGGGCAGAGCTTCCAGGCAGACTCATACCCATCGCTTCAATTGCGGATGCCATGGTGTTAGCGGTATACATGCCACCGCAGGAGCCCGGTCCCGGGATGGCGGTTTCTTCGATCTGTTTCACTTCGATCAGATCCATATCACCTTTGGCGTGAGCCCCGACCGCTTCGAAAACCGAAATGATGTCAGTATGGTTCTTACCCGGTTCGATGGTTCCACCGTAGACGAAAACCGATGGTCGATTGAGTCTTGCCAGCCCCATCACGCAGCCGGGCATATTCTTGTCGCATCCGCCGATCGCAACCAGCCCGTCAAAGCCCTCGCAGCCGGCAGCCGTTTCAATGGAATCGGCAATCACCTCACGCGACACCAGCGAGTACTTCATGCCCTCAGTGCCATTTGCGATGCCATCCGAGACGGTGATGGTATTGAAAATAAGGTTTTTACCACCGGCTGCGTCGGCACCCCGGCCCGCCTCTTCGGCCAGTTCATTGATGTGCATATTGCAGGGCGTCAGGTTGCTCCAGGTTGACGCGATACCCACCTGAGGCTTGCGGAAATCATCATCGTTAAAGCCAACCGCACGGAGCATCGCCCGGCTCGCGGATTTGCCAATGCCGTCTACAACCTGGCTTGAATAGCGGCGGCGTTTATCGTCGGTCATTATCTCTCTCCCGTTGATGCTTCTGCTGCGACAGGCGCACTGATCAATTTTTTTGAAATACGATGAAGCGGTTGTTGGCCGGCATATCCGTAGCCGACATCAGCATCAGACCGCAGTTTGCTGCCCGGTCAACAATCGCCTGCTCATCTTTGATGCCGCTGCTGGCGTCACGTGACTTCAGCCACTTATCAAGGCTGATATTGCCGTCACTGGTGTAGCTTCCGTTGTCATTAAACGGGCCGTAGACGGCAAAGGTACCGCCACTTTTCAGTGATCCGGAGGCATAAGTGATAATGGCTTGTGCAATCTCCCAGCCTACGAAATGCAGGGTGTTGGCGGTGAAGACGCCGTCATACACGGGTGCTGGCGGCACGGCATCTGCCGCATCAAGCACTATGGGCTCCGGCAAATTAGCCAGCCCTGCCTCCTGCTGCCAGGCACGCATGCCCTCAAGCGTGTCCGCAACGTCACTCAATTGCCAGCGAACAGACGGGTGGCGTTCTGCTATGTAGACACCGTGCTGGCCGGTGCCGCTGCCCAACTCGAGCCATTGCCCGGCGGCCTGCAGCCAGGGCGCCAATGCATCGGCGATAGGTTGCTGGTTGCGAAGACAAGCTTCAGCGACAGGTTTCAAGGCAGTGTCCTTATTCGGTAGTTCATGAATTCAGCCGCACGCGGATCAGGTCTCAGGCGTGCAAACTAGGGTAACACCACCCGCAACGCAGTTCCTGCATCATGCTCAAAGCGCATGCTCGCTATCAATAAATTGAAATGCAAAAAAGTATTAAAAATAGTAAAATACCCTGAAATTCAATATGTTAAGTTTTGTTTCCAAGTGTTTACCGACTGTAATTTACGCGCTTCACCCTAAGTGAGCTCCGTTACGCCCGGCGACACCTACAAGGATCGTAATCTCATGCCGGAAAGGATATCTGCAATCGTTGGCCGGGGGCTCCATGGCTGACGTCTCTCAACGACGCCCGCTGGCGGCGCTCGTAATCTGGTTACCGCTGGCTCTCGTTGCGGCCTTGTCTGCATATGTATTGCTTATCCATCACACCGCCATTTCCACCCCGCCAGCACAAACACTTACCCCTCTTGTGCCAGATACCGGTGCCGTTCAGTCACAAATAAGATTCCAGGCACTCCCCCTGCAAACCGTGCTCGATCACAAGCTGTGGCAACAGGATGACAACTGGCACACCAGAGACACATCCCGTGGCAGTCTTGGTTATCTCGACCGACCGACCACATTCCAGGTGATACTGCAGAATTCTGACGACCGCTCTCGTGACCAGTTATTGGTCATTCCTGCTCCCTCACTTGATCAGGTGCGCGCCGTGGTCATAGACCCGGAAGGCACGTTGCGGCGTCTTGCCACCCTCGGTGACAGTTTCCCATTTGCCGAACGCACGATCGGCCTCCCTGATCTGATTTGGCCGGTCGCCCTACCCGCCAATAGCGAAACCACCCTGCTCTTCGAAGTGGTCAATGCCGGCCCCACACTGTTTCCGTTTTCAGTGACCGACGCCGAATCCATGCTTTCAACTGTGGGCGTGTCCATTGCCTGGAAGGCTTTTCTTTACGGCATTCTGGTATTTGCCCTGCTTTTCTGTCTGGCGCTGCTGGCGATGCTGCGCCAGGTAAGGCTAGCCTGGCTATCAGGCTTAATCATGGCCTCCCTGATTTCACAGCTGTCTCTGGACGGCTTCGGGCTCTGGCTCATTTGGCCGGACATGCCGGCCGTAAATGATCTGCTGACCCCCATGCATGCGCTGAGCGCGCTTTGCCTGCTGGGTTTCACCCGGCACTACCTCGGCATCACCGGTCATCTTCGCGGCCTGATGATCTTGGGCAAATGTATATTACTGGTACTTGCCCTCGCCGCGCCGCTTCATCTTAATTGGGCAAGCCAAGGCAACATTCTCTTGATCAGCGGGGCGACGATACTGTTTGTGGTGGGGGTTGCCGTGAGCCGTCGCCCATGGAATGCGCCCGCACGCACGCTCTCAGGTTTTCTGCTAATACAACTGCTGGGCGCTATTCCCGTGCTGATGCGCACCGTGGGTCTTTTGCCGGTAAACGAACTGACCACATCCAGCTTCTTTATCAGTTCAGCGGTAGCTTCGGTGTATCTGACCCTCATGGTGGCCTATTCGTTAATGACAGAACGCCGGCGACGGCGCAGCGCCCACTCACAGGCCACACGAGAACGCGAACTGCGTACCCGACTGGCGCAGGATTACAACCAGTTGCTGACCAACCACCGGATCACGCGACGCCCCAGCCGCCCCATCATTGAACAGGCACTGGATCAACTCCACGCCGACGGCACCGCCTACACCATCGGTATACTGCGACTGGAGCGTTATCCTGAACTTGAGCGGACGCTGGGTTACCGGGAAGCTGAAAAACTGTTGCGAATCTACCTCTCGCGTTTCAGCCGATTCCTTGAATCATCATTTGCGGAGCAGCTGGTGCTGTTCCAGGGGCATTGCCTCGGGACAATCGATACCGCCAGTCATGTCTTCGCTTTCAAAACCGCATTGAAAACCGACACCGGAAAACCGGGGGCCGCCATCAACTGGCACATGATTGAACACTGGCTCCAGAGAACATTCGTGGAAGAGCGCTATGCCTTTAGCTGGACACCGCGCATCGGTATCGCAACAGCCCCGGAGCACGGCGACCGAAGCAGCGATCTGATCTCCCGTGCGGGCTATGCGACCCTCTCCCGTCACCAAAGCATTAACCTTTATAATCCGCAGGCCGCCGAGCAACAGGATCTGCAACATTTCCTGCTACTGGATCTGGATCAATCCCTGAGAAATGGCGACATCCACATGGCCTACCAACCCAAAATCAGCCTGCACAGCGGTGAAATTACCGGGTATGAGGCACTCATCCGCTGGCAGCATCCCGGTTACGGTGAAGTGACGCCCAGTCAGTGGATTCCGTTTGCCGAGCAGGTGGGTGCAATTCACCCGGTCACGCTATGGGCCATTGACCGGGCCGCGCAGGATCTCGCCCAGTTGCGGGCGGCAACGGCCGACGATGTGACCGTCGCCGTGAACATATCGGTTCAGGACCTGGCGAATGCCGACTTTCATCTTGAGGCCGCCGACTGTCTTCGACGCCACAAGGTCAACCCGGCGCGGATGGTGCTTGAGATTACCGAGACTGCCGTGATGGCGGACAAGCAGATGGCGCGCGTGATGCTCGACAAGTTACGGAGCCACGGCTTTCGAATCGCACTGGATGATTTCGGCACAGGGCACTCGTCGCTGGGGGCGCTGGTCAACTTTAATGTCGACGAGCTGAAAATTGACCGCAGCTTTCTTACTGATATCGGCCAGGATGCTGTACGGCAAAGTATTTTCCGTGCGGCATTCGCTCTCGGTACAGCGCTGAACCTGCGAATTGTCGTGGAAGGTGTCGAAACCCGAGAAGTGGCCGATTGGCTGAAACAGTTTCCCGGCCTGTATGGGCAGGGCTTCTACTGGGGCCGGCCAGCTACTCTCACTACCCGATAATCGCCAGGATCAAAGCCTTCCATCTGGCGTGCATACTGGCTGGCAAAGCCGGGAAACATAGTAGCGTTAAACCCGTCTTCGGTGAGATACCAACTCTTGCAACCGGAGTTCCAGTTGGTCTTTGCCAGTCGCTTCTGAATATCGTGATTATGCCGCCGCTGCACGTCCTTGCGCACATCCAGGCTCTTGATACCCTCTGACGTCATCATTTTTACCGCTTTTACCAGATACTCGATCTGGGACTCCATATAGACCAGAGCCGAGTTATGGCCCGGCCCTGAATTGGGGCCGAAGGTAATGAACAGATTGGGATAACCGGCAACGTTGATACTCTTGTAGGCCTGTGCGCCACGCTTCCAGTCGGTATCAAGATCGCGCCCTTTGCTGCCGGTGACCTTGAACGGGGTGCCGTTATTGCTCACGTCAAACCCGGTTGCAAACACGATGCAGTCGAACTGGTGCTCGATACCTTCGGCAGTGCGAATGCCATTTTCACAAAGTCTGGCAATGGGCCAGGTGATCAGACGGCAGTTGTCCCGCTGAAGCGCCGGATAGTAGTCGCTGGACATCAGTACCCGCTTGCAGCCAATACGGAAATCCGGCTTCAGCTGGCGGCGCATCCAGGCATCTTTCACCTGATGATTAAGATGTGCCTCCGAGACTCGCTCAAGCAGACCGGTCAGTGGCGAGTTCCAGATAATGCCCAGCGCCATGGATTCGTGGGCGAGGTACAGTGCCCTACGCACTGATTCCTGTGCTTTCGGCACGCGGCGGAACAGCAGTTTATTCCATTGCGGTGTAGCAAAATCCGGGCGCGGCATCACCCAACCGGGTGTGCGTTGAAAAACCGTGAGTTTATCGACCTTCTTTACCAGCTCCGGGACGATCTGCACGCCGCTGGCGCCAGTACCGATAACCGCCACCCGCTTACGGTTGAAATCATAGTCATGATCCCATCGGGCACTGTGGATTTTGTGTCCCTTGAACTCATCGAGGCCCGGAATGTCCGGAAAACTGGCATTGGACAATGGCCCCTGTGCCATCACTACAGAGCGGGCCTGAAAGGTCTCACCGGTTTGAGTGACGGCAGTCCAGAGACCGGTTTTATCGTCATACCGGAGATGGCTGACATCCCGACCAAAGCGGACCAGTTGCCGCAAGTTGTAGTGGTCTGCAAGGTGATGCACGTAATCCAGAATTTCGCGGCTGCCAGCAAAACTGCGCGACCAGTCCGGATTGGGTGCAAAAGAAAACGAATAAAGATTCGACGGAATATCGCAGGCCGCACCAGGGTAAGAGTTATCTCGCCAGGTACCGCCTACGTCGTCGGCTCTTTCCAGAATAACAAGATCGCCAACACCTTCCTGCTGCAAGCGCAGCGCAGCGCCCAGCCCGGCGAAACCGGCACCGACGATCAGGACGTCATGGGGTTTATTCGTGGCTGGCGCCTGCCTGGGGGTTGCCTTTCGGGCGCCAGATTTCATGGTCGGGATCGTCATAGGTTTCTCTCGTTCAGCCAAACACGCGGTAACACACTGCGTTCACCGCGGCTCTCAGATACTTTCAGATCTGGGTGGAAGCCATCGGTTCAGGCGGTCGGCCGCCAGGTCAGCTCTTTCACCCAGCTTGGAACGGGCCCCAGCGCACGCCGGGGTATGTAGTTGCTCAGTTTCACCAGCGCATCCACCGGCTTGTGGTAAATATGGCTCCGATCAACCACCATCCTTCCGTGCTGACTGATAATCTGAAACCAGGGGTTGCGGCGCCCTTCCTTCGTGCGCCCGCCAATACGCTGGTATTTGTCCATAGCCTCGTAAAGTCGCTCTTCCTTCAGGCCCATCTCCACAATGTTGTCGCGCATTCGGTTAAGCAGCGGCGCATATGCCAGCACACCCATAATCAGTTTCGGGCTGACTACCGTGCCGATTGTCTTGACCGCAAGCTGATGCAGCCGACCACGCCCCAGCATTTCCATGACATGGAAATCCACCCCCAGATGTCGGGCTTCGTCTGCATTAATCTTCTCGAAAACCTGATGGCATAACGGGTCGTTGACCTCATCCAGCAGAAATTTCAGCAAGGCGCCATCCAGAGCAATCTCAAGCATCGGAATCACAGAACCCAGCACTTCAAGCGGCATATCATCGCTGTAGCGATCCAGCCACTCGATGGTCAGCCGGAGGTTGATATTGGGCTCGGGCAGCTCTTCACCTTCCAGCATGCCCCAGCGACGCATCAACGCCATTTCGGCATTCGCATGACGCTGCTCTTCGGCGTGGAAGTATGTGTAGATTTCCCGCAGGGTATCGGTCGGCGCTTTCTTTGCCATTGCGGCAAAACCACGGGCGCCGACATGCTCAATCCACATCAGGTCTGACATAAAGGCTTTGAGTTTGGGCCACTGGGCTTCGCTGATCATCTCCGCACCGGGAGCCTCCCAGTCAATATCCGCCAGCGCCCACTGGCTGGCCTTGATTTTCGCCAGCATGTTATCGAGATCAATCGTTGCCATGGCTATATATCCCCTGTGGGTGTGGTGATAGAGATTGCGTACGGGTAGTCATTGCAGGCGACTGGTGCCGAAGCGGTTGATCAGTCCGGTGCCCAAGGCATAGGTGCGGGGTATCAGGCGTTTGGTCCGCCAGATCATCCGCGCATCAAACTGTGGCATCACATAGAGGTCGCCGCTGCGGTGAGCATCAAGCGTCATCCGTACGACCTGCTCAGGCGACATGCCGAACCGGTTCATCAGACGGTCAAACAACCGGGACGATTCGCCTACGATACGGCCGTTCGCATTGATATTGGTTTTGACCAGCGTCGGACACAGCGCCGTTACGCTGATCCCGGTGCCTGCCAGTTCCGCCGTCAGCGTCTCGCTGAGGGCCAATACCCCGGCCTTGCTGACGTTATAGGGCCCCATCAGCGGCGCGGCAGAATAACTGGCCGTCGACGCGACGTTGATAATCCCGCCCCGTCCCTGCTCCCGCAGCAGGGGTGCAAACACGTGGCAGCCATGAATCACACCCCAGAGGTTGATATTGAGGGTCCATTTCCAATCGGCGATGGTGGTTTCACCTACCGGCTTGCCACCGGCACCGACGCCCGCATTGTTGATCACCAGACTAATCGGCCCAGGCAGCACTCTGGCTGCGTCTTTTGCCAGCGCCTGCACCGATGCCAGCTTGCTGACATCACATTGGCTCGCCCAGGCCTGACCACCGGCTGCGATAACGTCTTCCGCCGTTGCCCGGGCGGATTCGGCGCTTATATCCGAACAGTGGACAGCGCCTCCCCGGCGCGCGATTTCCAGGGCAAAGGCACGCCCTATACCGCTACCTGCACCGGTAACAACCGCAGAAACACCCGCTTCAGGTTTCTCGGGCAAACGACTTCCAAACATGGGCCACCTACACTGGTTGAAATGCATCGTTGATGGCATTCAAAGTAAAGCGAATGCTTGTTCGGATTCAATTCGGAAAAATTATGGCGAGAAAACCGAGTCAGACGCGGGCAAAAGCAACGGTAAACGCAATTGTGGAGGCCGGTTTCATTGCAATGGCCGAGCGCGGTCCGGCAGCAACAACCACGCGGCAAATTGCTGATATTGCGGGAGTTGGCGTCGGTTCACTGTATGAATACTTCGACAACAAGGACGCGATTTTCAGCGTGATGTCGGAGCGGTTTGTGGCAGATACCGTGGCGTTGATCAGACCGTTGATCCCGACCCTTGTTCGGATGCCGATATCAGATGCCGTACGGGAGTTGCTCGAAAGATTCAGGGAATTCCTGCAGGAAGGTGACGGGCGCTATCTCAATTGTGTCCAGTACGCGATCACCCTCGACTTCGAGATGTATCTCGATCCGCTACAAACGGCGCTGTCGGAACTGGTCACTCAGTACCTCATGCATCACCCGGAAACACTGCAGATACGCAGCATTCCCACTATGAGTTACATCATGATTCACGGCGGCATATTTGCGGTAGTCCGACACCTGACAGAGCCCAACCCGCCGATCAGCTTTGATGAGCTGGTTGAGGGACTGGCGCGAATGGTGGGTCATTACATAGAGCAGGAAATTGCGCTGGCCAAAGCCACACGCTCAGAGCTGAACGCTCAGACTCGGGGAGATTGAAAGCTTTCGGGGAACCCGGCAGTTAACGCTCGCCGGGCCCCAACCCGCAATCTGCTAGCCGACATACTGCGGAGCAAAACCTATATTCCAGATAAGTACCGATCCAATGCGAGTGCAGACCAGAATTACCAACGCCACAGTCAGCACCGCGCCGCAATAAACCACCGCCTGTTCTTTGGGAATACCCAGCACAATCGGCAGACCGTCATAGATCAGATAACCTGCATAGGCGGCAGCCGCCAGAAAAACCAGCCCGTTAAACCAGGGGACCGGATAAAGCAGCGCAAACCCGGCAAGAAACAGCGGCGTGCTGGCATATGCCGCCAGCGCCATGCCATTGGATTTGTCAGCTTCGCTGGTGGATCCATAGGTCTTCGCCATCCAGTCAATGGCATAGCCCATCGCAAACACGCCAACGAGTATCGCAATATAGGTCAGTACACTCAGCTGAATTGCACTGATATTGGAGAGCTTGATCAGGCGCTCGCTACCCACCGTCCAACCGAAGTAAGTGGTCGAAATGTAGGCGCAGATCGGGCCGATCGCGGCAAGAATCAGCACATAAGACACATAAAGGTGAGCCGGTGTTTCATGTTCCTTGCGAATGGTCGCCCACTCGGCATCGGGATGAGTGAACAGTCCAAAAGCATGTTTGAGCAGCATGGATCTCTCCTTTTTATATGATCAACGCGTTCTTTACGGCGTCATTCTTTCAATCAGCATCATCGCCGAGCCGGCTTGAAAAAACAGTCTCTTCGGCGCGATCTGTATTGAGTCTAGTTCAGATTCAGCACTGTGCTTTAGATGCAGATCCGACTATATTCCTATCCAGATTAGACGACCCGTCTGGTTACCGCGAATCCCAGACTTAAAACCCGCCATGGAGGCATCATGAAAACCCGATCATCCCTTATTGGCATCAGCATTATTGTGGCCGCATTGCTGGCGACAGCCTCTGCTCATGCCGAACTCAAAACAGAAAGTGTGACCTATGACGTCAACGGCGAGAGCTTCACCGGCTACTTTGCCTATGATGACGAAGTCTCGGGCAAGCGACCGGGCATACTGGTTGTTCACGAGTGGTGGGGGCATAACACCTTTGCTCGCAAACAAGCAGAGCGATTGGCGGATATGGGCTATACCGCCTTCGCCCTGGATATGTACGGCTCGGGCAAAGTGGCGCAACACCCCGACGACGCCATGGCGTTCATGAAAGCGGCCATGAGCAATCCGGATGCCGTAGAGGCCCGATTCATGGCGGCCATGTCAGTGCTGCAAAAACACCCCACCGTCAATCCCGATCAGATTGCAGCGCAAGGTTACTGTTTCGGCGGCGGCGTGGTGCTGAATATGGCAAGACGCGGAGTGGATCTGGCGGGTGTCGTCAGCTTCCACGGCTCACTCGCGGCTGCCTCTACCGCAGAACCCGGCACGATCAAACCGCGCATTCAGGTGTATACCGGTGGGGATGACAGTTTTGTGCCTGCCGATCAGGTGGGCGCCTTTGTTACCGAGATGCAAACAGCAGGCGCCGCATTGGAACTGGTCAGCTACCCGGGCGTTAAGCATTCATTCACCAGCCCGGGTGCAGACGCGCTTGGCAAACAGTTTGATATGCCACTGGCCTATAATGCCGAGGCAGCAGAAGATTCGTGGGATCGCACCGGTCGCTTCTACGATGAGCTGTTCGGACAGGAAGACTGATAGGTGTGCCTGAACCGCTGCAAGCACAAGCCTGCAGCGGTTTTTCATCAGGCGTTGCGGGGATCGGTTTCTGCGATCATCGGCTGATGCTTATTACTGTCCCGGAAACGGAGCAGGCTATCCACTTCGGTGAAGTCCACAATTTCCCGGAACGCCATCCAGTCAACCGTGCTGTAAAGGCAGATGGCAGGGTACTGCCAACCATTGAACTCCCCGGCATCGACCATTGCAGCCAATGTACGCAAAGACGTCATGATGCGTTCGCGCTGCAAATTGTAGAACATGGTATCGCTGTCGACGTCAATGCCGGACTTTTTGGACAGCAGAAGCGTCACGCAGGAGTCGTTGACCGCATCGATCAGAGTGAGCTGGTTCTCCTGGTCCCAGCTCAGGGCCGCGATGCCCTGCTTGTGAGCAAGATAGCGTGCGATGACCCGTGAGTCATACACCGCCTGGTCCCCATCCTGCAGCATCGGTATCTTAAGCGCAGGATTGTTGCGCCGCAGTTCGTCGCGGCCTGCACCATAGATATCCAGGCTGACGAAGTCATAATCTGCATCGCCCAGCAGCAGGCGAATACGACGTACATAAGGAGATGTAGTTGAACCTATCAGTTTCATGGCAAAACCCCTTTTTCAGGCCCCTTGAAGAAAGTTTTCGGAAATCGACCGCAGCGTGCATCCTGACACCCCGGTTCATCGTATACTCTTGTCGGCATGTCGTTGAAGTCATTGATGCTGCCAGGCCGCTGAAGCAAATTTAGCCTATGATGATGGTGTTTCAATTCCCTATATCACTCGTGTTATCAATCCACCCGTAATGATCCGACTTTTTCTGAGCATCCTGGTTTCTCTGGTTTTTTATAGCGGCGCCAGTCATGCGTCGCAACCTGAGAACATCGGCTTTTACTACGGCAACGAGGCCCCCGTCGCATCGCTAATGGCTTACGACTGGCTGGTACTTCAGCCCGATCGGGTCTCCGCTTCGCGACTGGATGACCTGCGCCGCGCAGGCACCGTTCCGCTGGCGTATATCAGTCTCGGCGAAATCGCCCGTGACCACAAACAATACCGGCAAGCGCCAGCAAAAGGCCTGCTCGAGGAAAACAAAGCCTGGCGCAGCCGGGTGTTCGACCTGCGCAGGGAAGACGTTCAACGCTTTATCATCGACCAGTTGGTCGAACCTGCATTCAAGGCCGGCTTCAACGGCGTTTTCCTCGATACGCTGGACAGCTTTCAGCTCACAGAAGCCGGCCGCGCCGAACCGGAGGCCTTTGCCGCCGCTCAGCAGCAGATAATCGAGAAAATCCGTAATGCCCACCCGAAGGCACGCATACTGGTCAATCGGGGATTTCAGCTTCCCGATGCCGCGCGTGCTTTAGTCGATGGTGTCGTCGTTGAATCCTACCGCCGCGGCTACAACCCCGATAAAAAGCGTTATACCCGGGTCAGCGACAGCGACCGTGCATGGCTCGATCAGCAGTTCGACAAGTGGCGCCAGATCCGCCCGGACATTCCCTTTATCGCCATCGACTACATCGAAGAAGACAAAGACGCTGATGCGCTGGCGCGCCAGTTACGATCCGATGGCTTTATTCCCTACGTCTCTGACCCGGATCTACTGCGTCTGGGGCCAACACAGCCGTCCCGTGTCAAACGGCAAATTCTGGTGTTTCACGATGCTCCAAGCGGACAACTGATCCAGAGCACCGCCCATATTCAAGGCGGCGTATTACTGGACGAGCTCGGCTACGTACCCCATTACCGTAGCACTCAGGCGCCGCTACCCAAGGAGCCCGCGACCGATCGGTTTGCCGGCATTGTGGTCTGGTGGGAAACCGCCGGCCAAAGTAACCGCCTGTGTAATTGGCTCATGCGGCAACAACAGGCAGGTTTGCCGGTTGTTGTGCTGGGCCAGGTGCCCGGTGAGCGGTCCTGCAAGCAGCTCATTGGCGCAGTCGCATTGGGCACACCTTCCGGCCAGCTCGACAGCAAGCCGTTGCAGCCTTCCTTTGCCAATTATGAAAGTCGTCGGCTGCCTGCCGCCGATGGCAGTTCGCTGCCACAAGTTGATACCGGCGCCGTCACGCCCTGGGCGACCATAACAGACAGTAAAAATATCGAATACACGCCCGTATACACTTTTTCAGGCGGCGGCGTAGCTTTGGCGCCCTACCTGTTCGAGCCCGGCCCGGACGACCAGAAATACTGGCTGTTCAATCCGATCACCTTCATGGCTGAAGCGCTTCGCAAGCCGTCTTTTCCTGCCATTGATGTGACCACCGAAACCGGGCGCATTATTCTGACCTCTCACATCGACGGCGATGGCTTTGTTTCACGTGGCGAGTTCCCCGGTGCGCCGCTTGGGGCAGAGGTCATAGAAGACAAAATCCTGAAGACCTACCCTATTGCCCATACGGTTTCGATTATCGAAGCGGAAACCAGCCCAAAAGGCATCTATCCCGCCACCAGTGCCGAGGCTGAACCGGTGGCACGATCGATTTTCCGTCTGCCCCAGGTCGAAGTCGCATCGCACTCATACAGCCACCCGTTTTTCTGGAATCTGCTGGAAGACGGGCCGAAGAAGCTGCCCAAATTCGCCGATTACGGTTACTCGCTGGATATTCCAGGCTATACACCAAAACTGGAAACGGAAATCGCAGGTTCGGTCGCGTATATCAATAAGCTCGCGCCGCCATCCAAACCGGTGAAGGTTTTTCTCTGGACCGGTGACGCCTTTCCTGGCGTCAATGCATTGCGTCAGGTGCGCGAGGCCGGGCTGGTCAATGTAAATGGTGGTGACACCCACCCGCTGAAGTATGAATCCGAACTGGCGGGTGTCTGGCCCGTTGCGCGTCCGGTAGGGGACGAGCTGCAAATTTACGCCCCGGTGATGAACGAAAACCTGTACACCAATCTCTGGCATGGCCCCTACTACGGATTCCGGGATGTTATAGAGACCTTTAAAATTCTGGAGCGGCTTGGGCGCCTTAAACCCATCAGTATCTATTACCATTTTTACTCGGGCACCAAACCCTCCGCCTTGCACGCACTGCAGGATATATACGATTACGCCCTCAGCCGGCCTGTCACCTCGCTGTTCCTCAGCCAGTATGCCAAGCGAGCCGAAACCGCTTATCGCTCGGTACTGATGCGTGACGATGACGGCCGCTATCAATGGCGAGGCATTGGCCAGCCCCATACCGTACGTATCGATCTGGGCCAGTATCCGGATATTGAGGCCAGCCAGGGTGTTGCCGGCTACAAAGATGACGCGGGGAAGCGCTTCGTTCATCTGACAGGGGCATCACCGGCGCTAAAACTGACGGAGACACCACCCTCGGCTCCTTACCTGCGCAGTGCCAATGCAGTGCTGACCCGCTGGACCCGGGAGCAAGACGGCAATCGCTGGCGCATATCGCTGGGCTTTGAGGGCCACCAGCCTCTGGATATCACCATGGCCGCCAAACGCTGCCAGGTGACGGGCGGCCCTGCTGTGAAGATCAAAACGGCGACTGATGGCGTCCATATCAGCACTGCGGGGCAGCGTATCGACCGACTCGATCTGGAGTGCCAGTAAGCTATGGCGGCACCACGGGAAAAGTTCTTCAGCCTGCCATCGCTGCTCATCGTTGCCGCGTTGATCGGATTGGCGCTCTATGCGCTGTTCCCGAGGCAGGCTGTGTTTGAGAACGTAAACTATCTCGACCGCCCCGACGCCCTTTCTATTGCCTACCTCGACGTCCTGCTTCGGGCGGACCCGGACAATACCGCGGTCCGGATCAACCTCGCGCGCATGCTCCGGGTCACCGGCCAGAACGCCCGCGCAGAAACCATCCTGCGACCGCTGATGCAGCGGGATGCAATTCCATCACTGGCGTTCGGGGAGTACATCAACCTGCTGCGCCAACGCGTGTTCGCGGCCAAACCAGGCCCGGATCGCGATGCAGCTGAGCGTGAACTCTATCTCAACCTGCTTCAGCTGCCTCGTCAAAACTACCCGTTCGAACGGCGTATGGCATTGCTGGACAGTGCCACCGATGCCATTACACCACTGCAGTCCCAGGTGCTGCTGAGGGATATGCTGGCGCAAGCCTCAGACGCCGGTCAGCGACAGGCACTGCGAGTGCGCCTGGCCCGTATTCGAGAGTCCCAGGGCGCCCCGGGCGCTGCGGCGCAGCTGTTGAGCGATAACATCAGCGACACACCACCGGCTCAGCAACCTGCGCTCTTCACCGAAATCATCCGCCTGCAACTGGCGAGCGGAGAGCCGGAAAAGGCACTGCTCACATTCAAGGCCCGCGTTGCCAAGCCGAAAATGGATGTAACCGGACTGGAGCAGGGCATCCGGCTCGCACGTCTGGCGGGTTCTCCTGAGGATGCCCAGCGCTGGCTCGGCCAGCTTGCTGCACAGCAGCCCGATAACGTGCCGCTGCAAAGGGAATACATGGCTTCACTGTTAGCGAGTGGCGATCTGGATCGAGCGCTGGGTGCCGCGCGGCGACTGCAACGCCACCCGGACCAGCTTACTGACGACGACCGCCAACAGATCGCACAACTGCTGGAATGGACGGATCACCCCGCCGAAGCCCTGACCTCCTGGACCCGGATCTACCGCAAAACCGGCAGCACGCTGTCCTATGATCGCGCCCATGCCCTGGCTCAATCCCTGTTCGACTGGCAAACGCTTGAAGCCCTGCTCAGGCTGCGCAATGAGCGCGGCCAGCTCGACGAGCAGGACTATGCCCTGTTAGCCGATACCCATATCAGGGACGGCAATCTGGAAGCGGCCAAAGACACGCTTTCTCAAGGCCTTAAACGCTATCCTCGGTCATCTGCTTTACGGGACCGCCAGCTTGCACTGCTACTTAACTCCCGTGATTTCGACGGCGCAATCGCGCTGCTTGAAAACCGCAGCGATCTGACCGACGAACAACGTTTCGAACTGGCCAACCTCTACTGGCATACCCGCCAGCCGGAAAAGGCATTTGACCAGTTGCAGTTCCAGGCCGGTGATCCGGCCCTTAACGAAGAGGTTGTGGCCACCCGGCTGGCGCTGGGGACCTACCTTGGTCGCACCGATCAGCTGCGGAATGATTACCAGAACCTGATCGGTATGGCGGATGATCCAAACACATCACCGGACATCCTGGAGCAACTGATCCAACTGGCCGTTCGCTTCGGCGACTACGATACGGCCTACAAACTCAGCCAGAACCGTTATGCCAAAACCGGCGAGTTGCGTTACCTGATCAATTCCGCCGAGTACCAATCCGCGATGTCCGACTGGCCCGGCATGTCAGAAACACTGGATCAATGGGCCGCTATCGCGCCGGATGCAGAGAACTCACCGCGTTACTGGACACTGCGGGCACTTGCCTACCATCAACAGGATCAACTCGTCGCCGCCGACGCTGCCTATCGCCGGGCGCACGCCCTGCTCCCCAATGACACCGAAATCCTGATCGGCTGGAGCTGGTTGCAGATCAGCGATATCAGCCAGTTCCGCGAGACGCTGCGGCACCTGCTCGCTGAACTCGCCGAGAACCCAGACTCTGACGCCTATCCGGTTCTGGCCTATGGATACAGCGCGCTCGGCGAGCCCCGCATTGCACGCGACTGGTTTCTGCTTGGGCTCGACAGCAACCGGGACAATCAGGACTGGCTGCTGTCCACCGCCACGACACTGGAGCAGACCGGATCGCCGCTGGCCGCGCGCAACCTGCGTCAGTCGGTTGACCCCAACCGGATCACTGAGCCGGAACAGCGCATCGCCTTTTATGAAGACCAGGGGCTGCACCGGCTCGCCTGGCGCACCCTCGAACAATCCGGCCAGACCCCGGCAGCGCTCACGACGCAAAACCGTGTTGCCTTGAGCAGCTACGCCCTGGATCAGGACAACACCCTGTTTGCAGAAGCCATGCTCGCCCAGATCGGTCCCAGCCGGCGCAACGACATACCGAAGGTTTATACGACGCCGGAAAGCCGCGCGGAGCAGGCCCGACGCTTGCGACTGCAACTCGACCAACTTGAATCTCCGAATACCCCCGCAGCACAATCAGCGCTGGCACGGGACACCGTCGAGCTGCACAAGCAGCTTCCGCGAACCGTACAATTGGGAACCGAAAGGCTCAACCTCGGTAACTTCGCGGTGCAGCAAACCGGCGCAGCCGGACGCTATGCCTTCAACCTTGACGATCACCTGTTTGTACTGGACGGCGAACTCCGCACGCTGCATGCCAACGGCCCGGGACGGCTGCGCGAGCGTCCGGCTGACTCTGTTGAGGGCGGCGTCGCCTTAACCGGTCTGGAGGAGAGCTGGAGTTGGGAGCTGACCGGCGAACAACTGGCGCGGGCCGCCGGCAACGAACTCGCGGGCGGCCTGGAGATCAACTGGCAACCAGTTGATCGCTGGTCCCTGACCGGCGGCATCGGCCGCAACGAACGCACACCGGATACCGCCGAGTCCTGGTGGTTGCTGGGCCGTGACCGGGAATACATCGGGGCGAGCTATACCCCGTTTTCACGACTCACACTTTCGGCGCAGCTACAGCGTATGAGCGTGCACAGCTCTGACGGCAACGGGCTCGGTGAGGGCTATGGCACCGATCTGACCGGGACCTACACTGTATTCCGTGAAGACCCGGCGATGACCGTCACCCTGAATTATCAACGTCAGCGACTGGATCTGACGGATCCACTGCCGGCTGATGTGCTGGCCGAGCTGGACCAACCGCTGGCACCATCAGAACTACTGACAGATGAATACGAAAGAATTGGCATGGCGACCCGCTGGTTCCACGGCGAGCCCCATGCGCTCTACCGGACGACACCTTCGCCACGCGCTTTTCTTGAGCTGGGTGCAGGCTACGTCCTGTCCACCAATACACCTGAGGTCGGTGTTGGTGTGGGCCTCGGATGGCGCCTGACAGGCGATGATGAACTGGCGCTTTCCGGCCGCTGGACCTCCGAAGGTCTGGACGGTAACGGACGAGCAGATCTCAACCTAACCTATACGCTATACCTCGGTCGTTAAGGAGACCCTGATGAAACGACTTATACGCTACTGCTGGCCCATTGCACTTGCTACATTGATGGCCGGATGTGCCGTCATCCAAAGCGAAGACAGCGCGCCCATTCCGTCCGACAGCACGTTTGCTGTGGTGCCGCTGACCAACCTGTCGCAATCACCTCAGGCGGGCGAGCAGGCAGCCAGCATTCTGGCTGCAATCATGCGCGCCAAAGGCAGCAAGAATGTCACCCTGTTCCTGCCCGAAAACCGCAACCCCTTGCTGTTCGATAACACCGAGCAACGCAAGGACGCCATTGAAGCAGCGCAACAGCAGGGCGCCGACTATCTGGTGACGGGTACTGTGGAAGAATGGCGCTACAAGAGTGGCCTTGATGGGGAACCTGCGGTCGGTGTCACACTGGAAATTCGTACCGAAGACGGTCAAACCATAGTCTGGTCCGGCACTTCAGCACGCACAGGCTGGGGCCGGGAAAGTCTCAGTGTGGCCGGGCACAAAGTCATTGATGAACTCACAGAGGCCATGCCTCTGGTCAGTCCACAGTAAAAGGCACACTCATGGATGCACCGGATAACAGCAGCAGTCGCGGGACGCGGGTAAGTCTGCCGCTGCGATGGATCGAAACGCTGATCATCACGGGGTTCTGCTTTGCGCTGGGCGCCTGGAATCAGCCGGACGATCCATTTTACATTGCCGGCAATTTCCCATGGCCGATGGTTGGCCCGATACTGGTGGCCTTACGCTATGGCTTTTTCATGGCGCTGGTATCGTCCATCCTGATCGTCGCAGGATTGGGCTTTTACCTTCGGTTCACCCCCGGCATTGAGACTGCATTTCCTTTATCCTGGGCTGTGGGCGTGCTGGGGCTGAGTCTGGTTGCCGGTGAGTTTCGGGACTACTGGGAACGCCGCCGCTCCCAGCTTGAGGCATCCAACGCCTATCGTGAATCACGGCTTGATGAGTTCACCCGCAGCTATTATCTGCTCAAGGTCTCCCACGACCGACTTGAGCAACAGCTCGCAGGCAGCTCACGCAGCCTTCGGGAAGCGCTGCGACGCCTCTACAGCGAACTGGACGACGACATTGACCCCGGCATTTCAAAGGCCCGGGCCAATGCCATGCTGCAACTGCTGGTGCGCTATGGTCAGCTTCAGACGGCAGCAATCTACCCGATTGAACAGGGTAAGCCCCTCGATACGCCACTGGCCTCAGTGGGCAAGGTTTCCAGCCTGCCACTTCAGGATCCATTGCTACAGCACGCGCTTATCGAGCGAAAACTGATTTCGATTCAGACCGAGTACCGCTCGCGACAGGCGGACATGGACACGCCATACCTGGCGGTGATCCCCATGATTGATGCGGACGGCCACTTCCAGGCGATCTGTGCGATCGAGGCCATGCCTTTCTTTAATTTCGAGAGTAAAACCCTGCGCTTCCTTGCGATTCTTGCCGGTCATATGGCAGACATGATCAGCGAACAGGATGCCTCGGTCGCAACAGAAGATGTGGGTCGCCGCAGTTTCAATCATCACCTTGCACGGGTCGCCCGGGACGCTGAACAGCATCAGCTGCCCTCCGCTCTGCTATCGCTTCGAATGCCCGTGTCCATACGATCCCAGCAGGTGTCTGAGCACATCAAACGGATTCGCCGGGGTCTGGACCTGATTTACGAGACCGAGGCGGACAACCGGCATCACATCATGGTGCTCATGCCGCTTACCGATGAACTGGGGCTGGCCGGCTACGTGCAACGCCTCGAAGACGAGTTCCGGGCCCACCTGGGGATTCACCTCAACGACGACGAGTTCCAGCTCCGTACGCTACGGATCACCCAGCGGGATCAGGCCGAAATCTGGGTAGAGGAGGCCTTGCGCAATGGCCACTAACTGGCTCATCGCCCCAGCTATTGCGTTTGAGGCAGGCGGCATCGCCGCACTGTTTTCACCACTGACCGGCTGGAGTCAACTGGCGGCCTACCTGGTACCCCACGCGATTGCCTGCGCGCTGTTTGCACTGGTTCTGACCTGGCTTTTGCCCGCACGCTATCGCGGCCAGTCGCTGCGTGCGGTGCTGTTCCTGTTCACCTTGCAGTTTGCCGTGCCGTTACTCGGAATACTGGGCGTGGTTGTCGGGATATTGCTGGCACTCTACCTGCCGCGTTCCGAGAGGGAGGTCCCATGGCAGGAAACCGACATCCCCGAACTGCCCTTCCGCCCCATCGATATGGGGGTCCAGATGGTCTATAGCCAGGGCGGTCTGCGGCAGATTCTGCGTGAGGCGAGCGATCCGGACAAACGTTTGAAGGCCCTTATCGCAACCCGGCAAATGCCTGACCGGGAGGCTATCGGCATTCTCCGCGAAGCACTGAAAGACAAAGTTGATGATGTGAGGCTATTGGCTTACTCGATGCTCGAACAAAAAGAGAAGGCACTGACCCAACGGGCCGGAAGGCTGCAACATGCCCTTCGCACCGCAACCGACGACGAATCACTGGGCATCCAGCGGCGACTGGCACAAGTATGGTGGGAGATGTCCTATCTCGGGCTTGCCCAGGGCGGCCTGCGCACCCACTTCCTCGACAGTGCAGGCAATACATTACAACGGCTGATTGCCCGTCGCCCCCAGCACAACGACTGGCGACTGCTGGGCCGTATCGAACTGGAACGGGGCAATCTGGAGGCGGCAGAGAGCGCTTTTAAAGCCGCTATTGAGCGAGGCGCGCCTAAAGACCTGATCCTCCCCTACCTGGCAGAAACGGCGTTTTTACAACACAACCATGCCGATGTCAGACGCTACCTTGCAGAATGCTCCCGATCGCCCGGCAACCCGGCAATCAATACGCTGGCGGAGGCCTGGTTATGAAACCCCAACCCGAAGCCACTGAATACAAGGCCGACATTGCCCTTTTACTCGAAGGCACCTATCCCTTTATTCGGGGCGGTGTGTCGTCATGGGTGCATCAGATCATCACCGGTCTGCCCGAATACACCTTCGCACTGATTTTTCTGGGTGGTGAGCGAGGACACTATGGCGAGCAGCAATATGTCTTGCCGGATAATGTCACTCACCTCGAATGCCATTACCTGATGGATGCCAATACCGAGGGCCACCCCACGCCACGCAAAGGCAATGCAAAAGCCTTTGATGCCCAACGCTCTCTGCATGAGCAGTTCAAATCGGGCACCCCGGTGCCGCCGGAAATCATGCATCAGGTTTTCTCCGATCTGGGGAGGCCCGAAGGCATCAGCAAGGAAGACTTCCTGTACAGCATGCAAAGCTGGGACATGATCGACGACAGTTATCGGAAGTACTGCACCGAGCCTTCCTTTGTCGATTATTTCTGGTCGGTTCGGATCATGCACGCACCTCTTTTCCAGCTTGCTGAAGTCGCCCGCAACATGCCCAAAGTGCGGATGCTGCATTCGATCTCAACGGGCTATGCCGGGCTACTGGGCACCCTCGCGAGCGAGCAACGCGGCATTCCCTACGCGCTATCCGAACACGGCATCTATACCAAGGAACGCAAAATTGACCTGTCACAGGCGCAATGGATTCATGATCCTACCGATCAGGTCAGCGGCACGCTGAACGAACAGGTCGGCTATATCCGGCAATTGTGGATCCGCTTCTTCGAGGCACTGGGCCGGCTGACGTACCAGAAGGCAGATCCTATCGTCGCCCTGTATCAGGGCAACCGCCTGCGGCAGCTTCAGGATGGCGCCCCGGAAGCACCCACCCGCATCATTCCCAACGGCATTGACCCCGGCCGTTTTGTAGCGGTTCGCAAGTCACGACCGCAGGCTATCCCCAAGGTACTGGGACTGGTCGGCCGGGTGGTGCCGATCAAGGACATCAAGACGTTTATCCGGGCAATGCGTACCGTGTGTTCAGAAGTCGAAGGTGCCGAGGGCTGGATTGTCGGGCCGGAAGATGAAGATGAAACCTACGTGCAGGAATGCAAGGAGCTGGTGAACAGCCTTGGGCTTCAGGACAAGGTGAAATTTCTCGGTTTTCAGAACGTCAATGACATCCTGCCAAAACTGGGGCTGATGGTACTGACATCCATTTCAGAAGCCCTGCCGCTGGTTATTCTCGAAGCTCACGCAGCCGGCTTGCCCTGTTTGGCAACCGATGTGGGCGCTTGCCGCGAATTGCTTGAAGGGGCATCCCCTGAAGATCGAGCCCTTGGCGCGAGTGGCGCCGTCGTTCCCATTGCCGATCCTGAAGCCACAGCCCGTGAAGCCATTCGGCTGCTCAGTGATCCCGAGTTATGGCATCAGGCTCAGGCCTCGGGCATGGCCAGAGTCGAGGCGTTCTACACGCTGGACAGCATGTTTGATGCCTACCGCGATATCTACAAGCAAGGAGTCAAGCACTAATGGCCGGCATTGGTTTTGAGATCCGTCGCATTCTGCGCCGCGAGAGCTTCCTGAACCTGCTGGAAGCCTATGGCCTTGCCGGCATTATCAGCTCCGGTCCCTGGGTCTTGTCTGTATTGGGCGTCATGCTGATTGGTATCATCAGCATCAACCTGACTGAGCCGGATATATTGATCATCCAGTTTCTGGTGTCGGTCACCTACCTGATGGCGTCCTCGCTGGTGTTATCGGGTATCTTTCAGCATGTATTCACCCGCTGGGTGGCCGATCGGCTCTACTCCAAACAGAATGGGCTTATTTTGCCCAATCTGATGGGGCTGATCTGGGTCACAACCTTGCTGGCATTATTAATCGGCGGCGCTGTTGCCGGCCTGTGGCTGCGCGATACCGGCCTGCTTTACCAGCTGCTGATGATCGCCAACTTTGTAGTGCTTTGTAATCTCTGGCTGGTGACGATATTCCTGTCCAGCATGAAATCCTATCGCCGTATCGTGATCCTGTTTGCGCTGGGGTACGCCACTGCCGTAGTAGCGTCCACCCAGCTTGCGCCCTGGGGGCTGGAAGGCCTGCTCGGCGGTATCTTGCTGGGGCATAGCCTGCTGTTTTTCAGCTTCTTCTACACCATTATTCGCCAATATCCGGGCGACAATTTTATCGCGTTCGACTTTCTGCAGCGCTCACAGATCTATCCCTCCCTGATCTTCACCGGGCTACTTTTCAATGCCGCGGTCTGGGCAGACAAGTTCATATTCTGGTTCCATCCGGACACTTCCCAACAGGTTATTGCCAGCCTGCGCGCCTCGGTGATCTATGACCTGCCGATCTTTCTGGCCTACCTGTCGATCATCCCCGGGATGGCAGTGTTCCTTGTGCGAATGGAAGCCGATTTCGCTGAAGCCTACGATCGCTTCTACACCGCGGTGCGCGAAGGCGACACGCTGGAGCGGATCAACCGATTCCGGGACGAGATGGTGCTTATCGCCCGCAACGGTATCTACGAAATCTTCAAGGTTCAGGGGCTGACGGTGATCGTATTGTTCCTGTGGGGGCCTGAAATTCTGGCAGCCATTGGCATCTCGCCGCTTTATCTTCCGTTGTTCCAGATAGATCTGGTCGCGGTTGCCATCCAGCTTCTGCTGCTGGCTATCCAGAATGTACTGTTCTACCTTGATGCCAGGGGTATCAACGTAACGCTCTGCGCGCTGTTTTTTGTGAGCAACATCGTCTTCACCCTGATTACCATCGGGCTGGGTGCCTCGTTTTACGGATACGGGTTTGCGGGCGCCGCGCTGATTTCAGCGCTCACCGGCCTGTTTCTGTTGTCCCGGAAGTTCGACCGACTGGAGTACGAAACATTTATGTTGCAGGGACGTTAGTGTTCCGTCCGCCTTGTTTTTCATCGGAAGGTCACTGCATCGTCATGGATTAGCTCCAGACTGAACGCCCCCTTCAAAAAAAGGATTTTACGATGAAAACTGCGTTTAAATGGCTGTTACCCCTATCAGCCCTGATGATCCTCCTGGGCAGCACTCAGGTGTATGCCGGAGGAGGAAAAGACAACAAAGGTCACGACAAGCACCATCACAACGATAAACACCATCGCCATAATGATGTCATTCAGGTGGGGCCACGCCCGTATTTTCTGGTAAATGACATGGACGATGGCCCGCTCAAGAAGAAACTGCAGTCTTGCCGGGTTGACGAATTCAGACGTACCGACCTTTCCATCGCCCACCGGGGTGCCCCGATGCAGTTCCCCGAGCATACCCGCGAATCCTATATCGCAGCTGCACGAATGGGCGCAGGCATTGTCGAATGTGATGTGGCATTCACCAAGGACCGCGAACTGGTCTGCCGCCATGCCCAGAACGATCTTCACACCACCACCAATATCGTGACAATCCCCGAGCTGAACGCCAAGTGCACCCAGCCATTCCAGCCCGCCAACCCCGCAACAGGCACACCAGCAGAGGCCGAATGCCGCACCAGCGATATCACACTCGCCGAATTCAAGCAGTTACGCGGCAAGATGGATGGGTTTAATCCGGATGCAACAACGCCCGAGGAATACCTGCAGGGCACCGCTGACTGGCGCACCGATCTGTATGCCACAAACGGCACGCTGATGACCCATAAGGAAAGCATCGAACTGTTCCGTAAACTCGGTGTGAAATTCACTCCCGAGCTGAAAACCCCGGTCGTCGAAATGCCCTATGAGGGCGATTACACCCAACAGGACTACGCCCGCCAGCTAATCGCCGAATACGAGGATGCGGGTATTGACCCTGCCGATGTATGGCCGCAATCCTTTGAGCTTGATGACGTGCTTTACTGGATTAATAACACCCCGGCTTTCGGCCAACAGGCCGTGTTCCTTGACCAGCGTCCGAACTCCGAAGACACGGCCTCGGCGGCCTACTTGCATTCTCTGACGCAACAGGGCGTAAAAGTTGTCGCACCGGCTTTGTGGAAGCTGCTGGCACTGGACCCACGCGGTGACATCGTACCGTCTGATTACGCGGTGAACGCAAAAGCGGCGGGTCTCGATATGATTGCCTGGAGCATGGAGCGCAGCGGCCCGCTGGCAACGGGCGGCGGCTGGTATTACCAGACCGTGAATGACGCCATCAACAACGACGGCGACATGCTGACAGTGATCGATGTGTTAGTCCGCGAGGTGGGTGTTGTGGGCATATTCTCCGACTGGCCTGCGACCGTGACCTATTATGCGAATTGCATGAAACGCCGCTAAAGCCTACAGCCAACATCACGCTCAATGCCCCTCAAATGAGGGGCATTTTCCCCTTTCTCTCCCAAAACCCTTCGGTAAATACCCACCCCCGATTTCTTGACGCAGGGGACGACACCCTCTGTTATAGGGGATTGGCAATTCGGAACCGGGGGAAGCTATGCACGTTGTTGTTATTGGTGCAGGTGTAGTCGGCGTCACAACCGCCTGGGCACTGCAAAAGCGGGGACATCAGGTCACCGTTATTGAGCGCCAGAGCGGCGCGGGACAGGAAACCAGCAGAGGCAATGCCGGTCAGCGTTCCTATGGCGTGGTGTATCCATGGGCATCATCCGCCATGGTGCGCAAAGCACTGCCCTGGCTACTGGAAAAAGACGGACCGCTGAAGATGCGGCTACCGCCATCACTGGATACCCTGCGCTTCCTGCTGGCAACGCTGCGCTATGCCTATGCGCCGGGAACTTTCGGCCTGAACAAGCGCACCATGCTGCGGTTAGGCATACAGAGCCAGCGCTGCTTCAAAGAGCTGGAGAATGAGCTGACACTCGACTTTGACGGTGATCACGCCGGCCTGCTTCACCTCGCCAGCACCCCGGCCACGCTCGCTGAATATCGTGACACTGCGGTTCTGCTCAATGAAATGGGCATTGAGCATCAACTGCTCAGCCCCGAAGAAGTGCGCGAGGTGGAGCCGGGAATGCAAGGCAATGGACCACTGTACGGCGCGTTACGCTACTCCACCGATGGCACCGGCGATTGTCATCTGTTTTCCCGGGCGCTGGCAAAAGCCTGCGCAGACCAGGGTGTCGAATTCCGCTACAACACCAGTGTCCGGCACCTGTTGGCAGACTACCGTCGTGTTCACGCTATTGAGCTGGATTCGGCAGATGGAGAACAGGAAACGCTGGCAGCCGATGCCGTCGTATTATCGGCGGGTTGCTGGTCACCGGAACTGGCAAAACCTCTTGGCATGCGACTCCCGATTTATCCCGTTAAGGGGTATTCGCTTACCGCGCCGCTGGTCGACCCGTCCAGGGCCCCCGTGTCCACTGTTCACGATGACAATTTCAAGGTGGTCTCGACCCGTTTGGGTGATCGGCTGCGGGCTACCGGCTTCGTTGAACTGGCTGATTTTGATCGTTCTATTCCCGAGTCACGACTGGCCACCATTCGCAAATCGGTAGCCTCCCGCTTCCCGGGAGCCGCCAATTTGTCAGCCGCGACAACCTGGACAGGCTTTCGCCCCATGACGCCTGACGGCCCGCCTATTGTCGGCAAGGGCACCCGCGACAACCTGTTCCTCAATACCGGCCACGGCACCTTTGGCTGGACGCTCTCCGCGGGCAGTGCCGAGCTGATCGCCCAGCTGATTGATGGCGAACAACTGTCGATGGATCTGGATGGTTTTCGGCCAGGGCGCTTTAGCGAGTAGTAGAAACTGAATCCACCCTGCGCCGCAACACAAGACTCCGCGCTCTACGCGACATTCAAAGCGGACAAAAAAAAGCAGCCCGAGGGCTGCTTTCTTGTTACACCGTTTGTGGCTCAACCGAGCCACGCAGGTGAGACGGCAGTTGCTATTTACAGAGCAACAACGTTCTCAGCCTGAGGACCTTTCTGGCCTTGGGTAACAGTGAACTCGACCTGCTGGCCTTCAGCCAGGGTCTTGAAGCCTGAACCTGTGATGGCGCTGTAGTGAACGAACACGTCAGGGCCGCTTTCACGAGTGATGAAGCCAAAGCCTTTTGTTTCATTAAAGAACTTAACGGTACCGGTCTCTGTAGACATAACTTTCTTTCCTGTAATCATCAATATTTGAAATTGCCCGTAGGCGGTGTTCGGAAATGCAGGACTCGCTTAATCAAAAACAGGACGATGCACTACAAACTACAGAGGGATACGTCTTATTAATGAAATGCTTTGCTGAACCTTTCCAACAGTTTCCACTCTACCTCTGATTAAAACCCTTGCCAACCGATTTTTGGGGCATAGGTATAACTACTTTTGATCAGTTTTAACGGCTGATTTCATGCCCCTTCAGAGGGCCCATTCAGCCTCCACGAAAGACGTGAAAACTATAGATTCCCAGCCCCGTCATAAGCAGAGAACCGAACAGGTGCAGAGACATACCTGCAGCGGCCGCAAGCCAGCGATCACTCTGAAGTGCACCGAACATCTCGAGGGAAAAGGTCGAAAAAGTGGTCAGTGCGCCGCATAGCCCGGTGATGGCAAACAAGCGCCATTCAGGCCCGAGATGCGAGGCCGAACTGAAGTAGCTGATCAGCACCCCCACCAGCCAGGCCCCACTGAGATTTGCCACCAGCGTGCCCAACGGCACTATCGCGCCGTTGGTGTTGAGCCAGAGGCTCAACAGCCAGCGCATGTTGGCACCGATGGCCGCACCCAGACTGATCGCCAGCATGGAAAGAGCAATAGACACTCGACAACTCCTGTTCGCTCAAAAAAGCCGGCGGGGAAACCGGGCGATCACCTTCAGGCACATCAGCAACACCCGGAAAAAAGCATTAAAAAACCCGCAGACACACGCGGTGCGCTGCGGGCTTTCGTCAGCGATTGTTCCACGCCACATCGGTTAGATTAACCAAGGCGGCGTGGTGGCTCAACAATCAGGCTGCATTATGCTGAATGACGGTGTCCTTCTGTTGCGCAAAGGCATCGAAGGCAAAGTCATCTACGGTCAGCATTTCAAGAACACGCGCCTCATAGTCGCGCATGAACTCGGCCTCGTCCTTCGACAGGATATCGGCCTTGAGGGCGGCTTCAACCCGGTCTTCCGGATGCAGGACATCCATCGGAATGTCGCCTTTCGCGTAGGCTTTACCCACTTTGCGGTACAACCCCTCTGCACGCTCGTAATGTTTCAGCAAATCGTTGTACTGGGCAATCGGATTGTCGACCCCACCCTCTTCGGTGGTGGTCCAAGCCGGGCGCAGCAACTTCTCACGCAATGGCGTATCCGTTGAAATAGCCCGAGCCAGCGCACGTGAAACATCGTCATGAGGACGGTCCCAGTTACGACCCAACGGCATGGTGATCGCTTTCAGTGCCCAGGCGACCGGCCGGTTCGGCAGATTCTGGAAGAATTCTTCCAGCGCTGTCTCGATCCGGTTCAGCAGATAACTGAGGCTGTATTCAACCAGCGCCCGCTCACCTTCAACCGGCTGGGTTTCATTCCAGTTTTTCAGAACCATTGAGATCATGTACAGATTTGCCAGCACGTCACCCAGGCGAGCCGAAATCAGCTCGCGCATCTTGAGATCAGAACCCAGTGTGGTCATCGCCGCATCTGCACAGAGACCAAACGCTGAGCTGAAGCGAGATGCCGCCTGAGCGTAACGTCGTGTCACTGAGTCAAACGGTACATCCGGGCGGCCGATACCAAAGGCCTGCGTGAAGGCGCGGGCAGCATTGCCGAAGATCAGACCGGCATGGCTGAAGAAGGCGTCATCAAAGGCATTGATGTCGTCGTTGTCTTTAGCTGCAAGCTCCTTGAGCACGTACGGATGACAGCGGATCGCACCCTGACCGAAGATCATCAGACTGCGGGTCATGATATTAGCACCCTCCACGGTAATGGAGACGGCAGTGCCGCTGAAACCAATGCCCAGATAGTTACGTGGCCCCAGTGTTACCGCCTTACCGCCGTGGACATCCATGGCATCAGTCAATGCCTGACGCTGCATTTCGGTGAGGTGGTATTTGAGAATCGCAGAGGGCACTGAGGGCTTCTCACCGTTATCCACCATATTGGCCGTCTGGTATACAGATGACTGGGCGATATACGTGAGGCCGGCGATACGCGCCAGAGGCTCTTGTACGCCTTCCATTTCCGCAACCGGGGTATTGAACTGGCGGCGCACACGGGTAAAGCCGCCGGCAGTACCCACTGCCGAGGCTGCGGCACCGGCCGCTCCGGAAGGCAGCGTGATACAACGGCCAACCGATAGACACTCAACCAGCATCCGCCAGCCTTCACCAGCCATTTCCGGTCCGCCGATAATGAAGTCGAGCGGGATGAAGACGTCCTTGCCGAAGATCGGGCCGTTCATGAACGGTGAACCGATCGGACAATGGCGACGGCCGATATCCATACCCTTGGTATTCCGTGGAATCAGCGCGCAGGTGATACCGAGATCCTCTTCCCCTTCCAGCAAACCGTCAGGGTCGAACATCCGGAACGCCAGGCCCACCACGGTGGCGATCGGCGCCAGTGTGATCCAGCGTTTTTCGAAGTTCAGGCGCAGGCCCAGCACTTCCTTGCCTTCGTATTCGCCTTTGCAGACGATACCGGTGTCCGGCAACGCGGTTGCATCAGAGCCGGCACGGGGGCCGGTCAAACCAAAGCAGGGAATTTCCCGACCGTCAGCCAGGCGCGGCAGGTAATGGTCTTTCTGTTCGTCCGTACCATACTTGAGCAACAGTTCGCCGGGGCCGAGCGAGTTCGGCACGCCTACGGAGACCATCAATACCTCGTTCCCCGCCAGACGCTGCAATACTGCTGACTGGGCTTTGGCAGAGAAACCAAGACCACCGTATTCCTTCGGAATAATCATGCCGAAGAACTTTTCTTTCTTGAGGAATTCCCAGACTTCCGGCGGCAAATCAGCACGCTCCACCGCCACATCCCAGGCGTTGCATTTGCTGATTGCGTGTACACACTGGTTATCAACGAATGCCTGTTCCTCATCGGTCAGACCGTTGTTACGGTTTACCAACAGCTTGTTCCAGTTTGGCTTGCCAGTGAAGATTTCACCGTCCCAGCCAACCGTGCCCGCATCCAGGGCAACTTTTTCAGTGGCCGATACCTTGGGCGCCACCTTCTTGAACATGGCAAACACTCGCGGCGTCAGCCAGGAGCGTCGCAGGCCTGGCAAGCCGCAAACTGCCGTAACAGCAGCCCCGACCAGCAACACCAGAGCCAGCCAGTTCGATGCGAAAATCAGGGATAACACACCAAATCCCGCCATAATGGCGATAGCAGGCTTGGCGCCGGCTTCCTGACGCAAAACCATCAGAAGTCCTGCGACTGCAAGCACGAATAAGATAAAAGTCATCATAGGCTTTCTCTGTCTTCCATGTCGTGAAATGGGAATCTGTTACCTGGCGTGGACGATCCGATCGAGTTGCCCGCCATGCTGCCAGGACACTATCTGTCGCCGGATCGGGCTGCTGCTTTAGCCAGCGCGGGAGCAGCTCCGGCCCCTGCCATCTACTACTTTAGGATAACAGGCATTACGCCAAAACTACCGGATTGGATGATTCTGTTCCAGTACATATGTTGCAAACGCGAAAATTGAGACCCGACCCGGAATCATCTTTATATTCAAGGCGCCAGCGCTCTGCCGACACCCTGAATATCGCGACCGCTAACCAATCAGGAGGAGACGATCACTCTGAGGCCGCTCAGCGTCATCTTCGCCCGCGCGATGGCCGCTTCACCAGCTGCCATCTGGGTCTCGAAGAAGCTGATTTCTTCATCCCTGATGGCGGGGTTAACCTTACGCAAGGCTGTCAGGCGATCAATTTCCGGCTGAATCAGCGCCCTCAGGCTCTCAACTGCCTGGGCCTGCACATCTGCCAACCGGCTCTGTGCAAAGCCTTCCGCATGATCCGCCATGGTTTCCACCTCGGCGCGAATCTGCGGCACCACCTGCTGGGCAGTGCGGCGGCGAATATTGGAACACAACTCATTCAGTCGATCGTGCGGCAGCGCGGCGGACAGGTCCTTACCGCTCACATCCACCAGCAACCTCAGCGGCGCCAGCGGCAGGCAACGTGACAACTGCAGGCTGTCCGGTGCCGGGCAGTGGAGCGTAAACAGGGTTTCCAGCAGTAAGGTTCCAGGCGGTAAGCCTTTCACTGAAAGACTCGCCAGCGCGGCATTACCCAGCTCAGAATGGGTCATCAGATCCATCACGCCGGTCACCATCGGGTGTTCCCAGCTAAGGAAGGCGATGTCTTCGCGTTCTAGCGCAAATGGCCGATCAAAGGTAACCGTCATGCCTTCGTCGGTCAGCTCCGGAAACTGCCCCGTCAACATGTGCTCAGTCAGTTTGAGTACGTCGGAATGATCAGTATGGGGCTCGACTTCCACGCCGAAAATATCGAACGCCTCCGTCATATAGTCCTGAAGACCCTGGGACTGTTCTTCATCCTCGATGTTGCCGATTAATTTTTCGGCTTCTGCAGGCCGGCAGGAGTTCAGCTCAATCAACGCGTCACGCCCGGCCTGCAGCAGTTCACGCAAGCGTGCAGACTCCGCACTTGCCGCCTTTACCAGATCATCAAGGCCGGCACCCGGCGATTCAATCTGGCCCTGCCACTGGTCGTACAGTGCCTGCTGCACCGCGACACCCACTGCACAACTGGCTCCGAAAGCGTTAAGCCCCTCGTGGTACCAGCGGTACTGCACTTCCTGGCTGGTCCCTTCAAGGTAGGGCACGTGAATATCAATCACCTCACCCTGCCCGATCCGGTCAAGACGGCCAATTCGCTGCTCGAGCAGATCCGGATTGGCCGGCAGATCAAACAGCACAAGATGCTGGGCGAACTGGAAATTGCGCCCTTCACTGCCGATTTCGGAACAGATCAGCGCCTGGGCACCCTGTTCGGTCTCAGTGAAATAGGCCGCCGCGCGGTCACGCTCAATCAGGCTGAGACCTTCATGGAATGCTGTGCTACGAATACCGGCCCGCAGCTGGAGATGATGTTCCAGCGCCATGGCCGTGGTGGCATGCGCACAAATGACGACGACTTTGGCCGGTTTCAGCGCTGTCAGCGTTTTCTCAAGCCAGGTAATTCTTGGATCCTCCGCCAGCCAGACATCGTCAGGCAATCCGGCTTCAGGCGTCAGCCCGTCCAGCCCGGTTGCAGCGGATGCTTCGCTGTAGAGTTCTGGACAAGGTAACGGTGACGGCGTCACGCGCCGCTCAGGGAAGCCTTTTACGGCAGCCCGGGTGTTGCGGAACAACACCCGTCCGGTGCCATGACGATCCAGCAGGGTGTCGATCAAGGCCTGACCCTGATCATCACGCTGAAGCAAAGCCTCTGCCTCGTCACCCAACCACCCCTTGAGCTGTTTGGCATGAGCCTCTGAGACCTTACCATCGGCAGCCTGCAGCTCGCGCACAATAGTATTGATTTCGGCATAGCGGCTCTCTTCCTGCTCAAACTGGCCCAGGTCATGGAACCGCGCCGGGTCCAGCAGGCGCAGCCGGGCAAAATGACTCGCGACGCCCATTTGCTCCGGAGTTGCGGTCAATAGCAGCAGACCGCGGGTGATTTCAGACAAGGCCTCGACCGCCTGATATTCAGGGCTCGCTTCTTCGGGCGACCAGGTCAGGTGATGGGCTTCGTCCACGACCATCAAGTCCCAGCCTGCCGCCACTGCATCGGCGTGCGCCTGGCTATCGTGGGTCAGGAAGTCCAGGCTGCAAATGACCAGCTGGGACTGTTCGAATGGATTCTCTCTGGCGCCGAAACCATCTTCGGTTTCTTCATCTTCGTTGTTCAGCTCTGCGAACATGCTGGCCAGCTCATCAAAACCGGCCGGCATGTCGGGGTCAGATTCGTAACTGCCTGCATCAACAATCGAGAACCGCAGATTGAAGCGACGCAGCATCTCGACCAGCCATTGATGGACCAGCGAATCAGGCACCACAATTAACGCGCGGCCAGCGAGCCCGGTCTGCAGTTGTGCATGCAGAATCAGACCGGCTTCGATGGTTTTGCCCAACCCGACTTCGTCAGCCAGCAGCACCCGGGGAGCGTGGCGGCGAGACACTTCACCGGCAATATAAACCTGATGCGGTAAATGGCTGGTACGGGCGCCGATCAGGCCTCGAGCAGCCGACAAACGCAGGCGTTCCTGATGCTCCACAGTCGCCATCCGCAAACGGAACGCGCCGTTGCGGTCGAAGCGTCCGGCAAACAGACGCTGCCGGGGGTCGGAAAAACTCACATGCCCACCCAGGCGCACTTCGGAAATCTGCTGCAACTCGCCGGCAGCATCCTCCGCGTGATAGACCAGCACACCATCAAGCTCTTCGACAGCACGTACCGTCAGCGTTTCGTCATCAAACGTCTCGATTTCGTCGCCTATCTGGAACTGTACTCGCGCCAGCGGCGCGTTGTCCGTGGCATAGGTGCGCTCTTCCTCTACCGCAGGGAACCCCAGGGTGACACGGCGACCGGAAACATCGGTGACGATACCGAGCCCGAGAGAGGCATCACTATGACTTACCCAACGCTGACCAATTACAAAATTCATGCTTCGCATTACCTTTGAACAGAAAACTGAAAACTAGCGACCCCGGCGCACCGCGGGGAGCTCAGTGAAAGACGATTGTTCCCGCACCCAGTAGGCCGTTGCACCACAGACTGCCGCCGGCACAACAAACAGGTTCAGGATCGGCACCATGGCCGCCAATGCGACCGGCAATCCAAAACCCAAGGCAGACAAACGACGCGACGCCAGCCCACTGCGTAACGTATCGAAACTCACCTTGTGATTGTCTGCGGGATAATCAACATACTGAAGCGACATCATCCAGCTGTTGAACAGGAACCAGAGCGCAGCTGCGACCAGATTCACCACCGGAATCAGGCCAATGATAAGGAGAAAAAGCGCTCTTGGAAGATAATAGATGATCTTGCGCACTTCGCGCCCCAGCGAGCGCGGAATATCCCGCACAAGCTGCATCCAGCCCTCATCCGATGCGACTTCCTGACCGGTGAGATGCTTTTCGGTGAGCTCTGCAAGATAGCCGTAGAAAGGCGAACCAATAAGGTTGGCAACAATGACAAAGCCATAGGCCAGCATCAGCAGGATCACCAGACCGTAGAGCAACCAGAACAGCCAATCCAGCGACTGCAGCCATTGCCAGTCAGGCAGCCATCCCATAGCGGCATCAATCATCGAACCAAAAGCGCCGGCGAGAAAATAGAACAGCAACCCGAACAGGAAAATATTGATAACAAGGGGAATAATCACGAAAAGCCGCAAACCGGGCTGGCGAATCAACCGGAACCCCTCACCGAGGTAACCCAGCCCATGAAAGAAATTGCCTTTAAGCATATGCGCCTCCCCGGTTTCCAGGCTGATCCCGACCAGCCTTGTGCTGGCAGAATGTGGCCGCAGAGCATACCATGGCAGGCCATCAGACCATACCGCCCGCTATTCTTCGCAACAAACCCGGACCGCTTTCAATGACGCAACTGTTCCATCGCTTCACCCGTATGACGGCTCTCTGGCGCCTCGCGCTGTTCGGCTCAATGCTGATCATTCTCTGGCTTGCGACGACCCGGCTCGATTATCCAATCCCCTCATCAAGCTGGGACAAACTCAATCATCTGGCGGCATTCATCGAACTGACCATTCTCGCCCGCCTGAGCTGGCCACAACTGCGCCCTGTCTATGCCGGCCTTGCCATGCTGGCGTATGGTCTGACGATAGAAATAATCCAGGCTCCGCTGGCGTACCGGGAATTTTCCCTGCTTGATCTTGTCGCAGATGGTATCGGGGTCATCATTGGCCTCATCCTGATGCTGTGGTTCCGACCGGAACCCAAACTCGCCAACTAACGACATTCGCCCATCTCGGTGTGAGATATTTCCTACACACATGTGCGAAAACACGATTTAATCCCGTGAGCATCGGGGTTATGTCAGAGGAGCTGAAATTTAACCCGTTAAAAAATAAGACCTTTCAACTTTGCCGCTCATTAAACGCACAATTTTCAAGACCACCGTCACAAGAAGAAAATACTGAGCTTGGTATAGTGGTCGTGTCAGGACGACAGGGAAAGGACGACACACGGAGTGGTTCCTCGCAGGAAGCGAGGGGAAGCATGGACCAAACGGATTTCCTGCTTAAGGGATCGATTAGTATCGCTGGCTAGGATGCTGGCGAGAAAAAGCATATATAAAGACGGATCCAGGGACCGGATCAGGGAGCAAAGCGACAGGATGTCGCAAATTCGCACGGAGGCGAATACCCGTTCCGACAAAAGGGCAACAGATGTTGCCCTTTTTTTTGCCTGTTTTTCCTGATCTTGCGTGGCGCGTACCTGCCCGGGTAAATTTATGAGCCGGACACGCGATAGATACGCACCCGATTGAACTCCTCAAATTCGTGCAGATCCGGCCAGGTGCGCCCCTCTTTCACCGTTTGCAGCTGATAGCGCTCATCACCAAGATCGCGCACCCGGGAATCCGCCAGCAATACTGAAGGCGCTGCCCTGCAAAAACTGTCCAGTAGCGGACGATTATCCGGGTCATATAGCACATCTGCAGCAGTGACCAGATCAAACTCGCCAGCACGGGCATCCCAGTTATCGCAACATTTCACCTCGACCTGATTGAGCCTGGCATTTGCAACAACCGCCGCCAACGCGTCACCGTCGATATCACAGGCGACGACTTCAGCCGCGCCTGCCAGCGCGCAGGCAATGGCCACGACACCTGAACCCGCGCCGAAATCGACCACCCGCTTGCCTGCAACCAAGGCCGGGTTGTCCAGAATGTACTGTGAAAGGATCTGCCCGCTCGCCCAGCAAAACGACCAGTAAGCCGGCTCTGCGACAACAGCCTGGGCTTCATCGTGACTTAACGGCCCTTCCAGGACCGCAGGATCAAACAGAAAGAGTTCAATGGATGGGCAGGCAGCCGGTCGGTTGGCGGCCACCCGGCCCCGACTGAGGGTGCGCCCCATGCGAGCGTTCAAATCGTCGTGAGTTTTAGTCATGCCGCATTCTAACCGCCAAACCGCACAAGGTTAATGCAAAACGTCGCGAGCCGCGGCCAGGCCAAACACAGCCGTATTCTGAAAGCCCTGGCTGGACTGAAGAGATGCGGGGCATCAGTTATACTGCCGCCACACTTACTGGCAAACAGACCTTCTATGACGCGCCCGGACACTGACGACTACCTCAAGCTTTTCCTTGACGACGTTCCTCTGATGGATGTGCGTGCCCCTGTGGAGCACCGTAAAGGTGCCTTCCCACTGGCCGAGAACGCACCGCTGATGACGGACGAAGAACGCCACAAGGTCGGCATTCGCTACAAGGAGAAGGGGCAGGATTCGGCCATTGAACTCGGGCATCAGCTGGTTCAGGGGGACACCAAAAGCGAGCGCATCGCTCATTGGACCCGGTTCGCCACCCAGCACCCGGACGGCTATCTATTCTGCTTTCGTGGCGGCCTGCGATCGCGCCTGACACAGCAGTGGATGAAGGAAGCCGGCATCGATTATCCCTTGGTGAAGGGGGGCTACAAGGCGCTGCGCCGATTCCTCATAGAACAGCTCGAAACCCTGCCGGCGCAATTGCCGATGTTCGTCATCAGCGGTCGGACCGGCACCGGTAAAACCCGACTCCTGCTGGATACCCCCAACCCACTCGATCTTGAAGGAATAGCCAACCACAGGGGTTCAAGTTTTGGTCGCACCCTGATCCCCCAACCTACCCAGATCGATTTTGAAAACCGCGTCGCTATCGACCTGTTAAAAGCCCGTTATCGTCGTGCCGGCCCCATCTTCGTTGAAGATGAAAGCCGTTTGGTGGGCCAGTGTGCTGTCCCGGAACATCTCAGGGAACAGATGCTCAAAGCCCCGCTACTGATTCTTGAAAGCACAATCAAAGAGCGCATCGATATTATCAAGCAGGATTACGTCACGGACATGCTGGAGGCCTATCTCCAGCGGGATGGCGAAGTCGCCGGCTGGCATAATTTTCGCGAATACCTGACCAGCGCACTGGACCGCATCCGGCGCAGGCTCGGAGGCGAACGTCACCAGGAATTACGCGCGGTGATGACCAACGCACTCGATGCCCAGCAGCAGGGTGACTCGCTGGACGGCCACGACGAGTGGATCGAAATCCTGCTACGGGACTACTACGACCCCATGTACGACTACCAGCTCAGCCATAAAGAGGGGCGCATTGCCATGCGCGGAGACCTGGCCAGCTTGCGGAACTGGGCGAACAACATGCCGGGCCCCATGCGCTCAACATCCTGACCGAATGCATCCAAATGCTCGTTGAACCGTATACGTCCGGCAGGGAAACAACGACCAGCCGGCTTTCGCCTGAGCTTCCCGAGCTTCGGCTTGAAGGAACGCCCGACGAATCGGAGAATGGATGGAGTGCCCCTAACTGATTGAATTGGCGTCGCGCTTCAGTCATCTTTATCTGCTATAACGAAGTAGACATTTGTAACAACCCACTCAATACCGAAAGCAACGTCAGAGTGCGATGAGGAATCATCTGCCTCAGGCGCTTTTAAAACCAGGAACCCCCCCTTACAAGGAGTCCTCATGGAAAACCTCATGCAAGGCGACGGACAGATCGCCGAACTGGTTCAAATGGCTTACGCCATGGTTATCGCTTACGCCCCGAAAGTGCTGCTGGCCATCATCACACTGATAGTCGGTCTGTGGCTTATAAAGCGGGTGATCGGCGTATTGGACAGAAAGCTCGGAGCCAAAGACCCGACGCTGAACAAATTCATGTGCGGCCTGATCAGCGCCATCCTCAAGATCATGCTGCTGATCTCGGTCGCTTCGATGGTCGGTATTGAAACGACTTCATTTATCGCGGTGATCGGTGCTGCCGGCCTGGCCATCGGCCTGGCATTGCAGGGCAGCCTTGGCAACTTTGCCGGCGGCGTGCTGATTCTTATCTTCAAGCCGTTCAAAGTCGGTGACACGATCGAAGCTCAGGGCTTTCTGGGGTCAGTCGTCGAAATCCAGATTCTCTACACCATCATCAACACCTTCGATAACCGCCGTATCGTAATTCCCAATGGCGACCTTTCGAACTCCAGCCTGACGAACCTGAGCGCCTATGAAAACCGTCGCTGCGACATGACGTTCGGGATCGGCTACGGCGACGACATCGACAAGGCAAAGGCAATCTGCAAGCGCCTGATCGAAGAAGATCCCCGTTCGCTGAAAGATCCCGAACCGCTGATCGTTGTCGGCGCACTGGGCGACAGCTCGGTTGACCTGATCGTACGTGCCTGGGTCAAAGCCGGGGATCTCTGGCCGTTTTACTGGGACATGCACGAGCGCGTGAAAAAGGCATTCGATGCCGAGGGCGTATCCATTCCGTTCCCGCAACGCGACATCCACGTTTACGAAACAAAACAGGATTAATACGAAATGGCCCGGCACCCCGCCGGGCCATTTATTTCATAGACTTACATCCGTTCAAACCTACCCGGACGCGGCGTTGCGATACCGGGCATCCCGCACCAGTCGCCATTCACCAAATTGTAATTTCGTCTTCCGCCCTGCCTCTACTATGCTTGCCAATGAAACAGGTGGCTCCCTGCTCAACGGCTCCTGTAACCAGAAATTGTGGTCGATATTGTGCAGGGGTAAGTGCTGTCGCTGCTGGTAGGAGGGTGTCTTATGCCGGTACAGCAATTAAAGGAATTTCTTGATAGTCAGGCAGTCAACTATACCTGCCTGTCCCACTCCCCTGCGTTCACTGCGCAGGAACTGTCGCAGCACGCCGGTCTTGGCAGTGGCGAAGTCGTCAAAACCGTCATCATTGAACTGGATGGCAAAATGGCGATGGTGGTGATGCCTGCTACCTGGCGGATACGCTGGGACCAGCTCAGCCGCGTGCTTGACACCGACTTCGTGCAACTTGCGGATGAAGATGAGTTCAAGGATCGCTTTCCGAATTGCGAGGTGGGCGCGATGCCGCCCTTCGGCAACCTGTTCGGGATGACCGTCTACTGTTGCGAAGCCCTGACCACTCAGCCTCAATTGGCATTCCCTGCCGGCAGCCATGGCGAATCCATGCGCATGGCCACCCGGGATTTCCTGCGTCTGGTTTCACCGATGGTCATCAACAAGGGCTTCAAGCGCCCGGATGCTCCCTGCCCGGCCTGGCTGCGCAAAGTGTCCTGAAACATCGACCGGCACGGACAAAAGAACCGGCAACAGGGTTTGCGACCGACCCCCGCGGCCTCTAATATGAGGCCATTCGAACGGGGAACGGGACATGACGCAAAGTTTTGACGTGATCATCGTAGGGGCCGGCATGGTCGGCGCGGCGCTGGCTAACGGCCTCGCTCAGGCGGGACTGACCGTCGCCCTGCTTGACCGCGAAACCCCCGCACCATTCGCGCCCGAAGATCCGCCAGACCTTCGGGTATCGGCGCTCAGTGCCGGCACCGAAACCTATCTGAGCCGCCTTGGCGTCTGGTCCCGCATCAGTGCCATGCGGCTCACGCCCTATCGCCGACTCTCAGTATGGGACGCCAGCCACCATCCGCTGTCCAACCTGATAACAAAACCACTTGCCAGAACCACATTCGATGCAGCCGATCTCGGTCGGAGGCATCTGGGGCATATCGTCGAAAACCGGGTCACCCAGCGCGCACTCTGGGATCAGGCCGGCAGCGATGAACGGATCACACGGCTTACAGATGTTACCGTGAGTGCGATCGACAATGGTGCAGATGCCGCCACACTGACATTGACCGACGGGCGAACACTGACCGCAGAGGTGCTGGTCGGTGCAGACGGTGCCCGATCCCAGATCCGCCAACTGGCCGGTATCGGCACCACCAGCGATCAGTACGCGCAACAGGCGATGGTGATCAGCGTTCAATACGCCGGTTCACCACAGGACATCACCTGGCAGGCATTTCATCCCAGCGGGCCTCGCGCATTTTTGCCGCTCCATAGCGTAGAGCCCGATGGTGCAGCAGAACACAGCTGGGGGTCGCTGGTGTGGTACGACACCCCTGCACGCCTCAGCGAACTGAAAGCCTTGCCGGAGGACGCCTTGATCAGCGATATTCAGCGCGCCTTCCCACAGGATTTGCCACCACTGGTCAAGGTGGCCGGCCGCGCCAGTTTTCCGCTGGCTCGTCAGCACGCAAAATCCTATTTCGTGAATCGCGTGGTGCTGGCAGGCGATGCAGCTCATACCATTAACCCGCTGGCCGGTCAGGGCGTGAACCTGGGGTTCCAGGACGCAGAAGCCCTGCAACAGACGCTGGTGGAAGCTCGCCGGGCCGGACAACCACTGGCCACTGCTTCCGGGCTGGCGCATTATCAGTCAGTACGCAAGCCGGCGAACCGGCGCATGATGCTGGCGATGGACCTGTTCTATCACGCGTTCAGCAATCAGACACCGCCACTCCATCTGGCCCGCAACATCGGCCTGGCACTCGCCAACTCGCTGCCATTCGCCAAGCAACAGGTGACGCGCTACGCAATGGGTATTGATGCCCAACTGCCGCTGCCGATCCGCCAACTGATCGACCGTGCGCCACGACTACCCTTTATGAATCGCGGCTAGCCAATAAGAGCGGACGCGGCAAACAGAAACACCTGGTCCCCTCAGCGTTCCCGGACCATAGGCGATAATTCAACGACTGATACCAGCCGTATCACAAGGAGCTTTTCAGTATGGCGGAAACCATTTTCGACAAGATCATCAATCGCGAAATTCCTGCAGATATCGTTTACGAAGACGACATCAGTCTCGCGTTCCGCGATATCAATCCGCAGGCACCGGTACATCTGCTGATTATTCCCAAAAAGCAGATCGCCACTATCAACGACATTGAATCCGGCGATCGCGAACTCGTTGGGCATCTGTTTGTGGTGGCCAACAAGCTCGCCAAAGACATGGGCTTTGCCGACGACGGCTACCGCGTGGTGATGAATTGCAACGAGCAGGCCGGCCAGACTGTTTTCCATATTCACCTGCACCTGTTGGCCGGCAAACCTCTGGGCTGGCCGCCGTATACGGACAAGATGAAGCAGGGCTGATAAAGAGGCTCTTTTGGCAGCAACTATCCACTGTAACAGCGCGATAGGTGGAGGTTGCTGCCCTTGCTGCTGCAGCCCTGATCAGGGCGTGTACCGCGCAAACACCTCACCTTCGGTCATCTCCGGGGTGATATTGGCGAAGCTGTAATATCCGGGTTTACGATCAATAAAGATCTGCGATGTCATCGAAAAATCGGAACCACTTTGAAACAGCCCCGCCGGAATGGCGTACTCTTCAGCACCCTTCAATTTATAGAACAGATGGGTACCACACTCGCTGCAAAAACCACGCTCCGCCCAATCTGACGAATTGTAGACAGTGATATTTTCCAGGCCGACAAACTGCACGTCGCTGTCACAGTGCACCGCCAGGTAGGGCCCGCCGCCCCATTGCCGACACATGCCGCAATGGCATGCTTCAACCGCATCCCGGCGCCCCGCCGTCACTGTAACTTTGCCACACAGACACTGCCCCTCCATACGCTCAAGGTTTTCCATTCCACCCTCCTGCGATCGCTACTTGTTTGAAACGACGAATAACGAAACTGCCATTTCCCCCTCCAATATAGACGCCGTCAGATGCTTACGCAGGCAAATGCAACTGACCCGCACCGCTTCGGGTTACGCCGGCCGGCGATAATAAAAATCGCAGGTTTCGCGCCACTGTTTTGATTCTCGAACCGGCTTCAAAACTGACGCCCAGCACCCGCTACCGCGGGCTTAAGTAACGGCACCAGCCCCTTTCCAAAAATAAAACTACGTTATTTTGAGTATTTTTTACCCAGGTTTTCTTTATTTATACGGTTTTTATATGTAGTTTTACTTTCAATTCTTCAAAGTACGCCCTCAAGGTACTCCCCCGAGGGATCGCTGAAGAATGAGAAAACGCCCGTATCCGCTCGTTGAAGAGGGAACCCGAGTTCACTGGTGAAACGAGCCTGCCGCGGCGTCCGAAGTCTATCTAACAACAAAAGCAGGACAGCAATCATGAGCCAGAACAACAAACGTGCCATTCGCAATCACACAAAACTCTCTGTCGCCATCGCGACAGCACTCATTTCCAGCACAGCTTTAGCCGTTGATTTCAAAGGGTATTTCAGGTCAGGAATCGGCTCCACCGTAGGCGGTGGCGACCAGGCGTGCTTCTCCGCCCCCGGCGTTTCGAAATACCGCTTGGGGAACGAGTGCGAGACCTATGCAGAAATTCAATTAGGTGACGAGGTGTTTAGTGAGGGTGACACCAGTTTTTATGTGGATTCGATGATCGCCTATGTGACGAATCAGGAGAATGACGAGGAATTTACCGGCGGGGATGATGCAAATATCGGTGTGCGCCAGTTCAACGTGCAAGGCACCAATGTCATTGAGTCGCTTCCCGGCTCGATGCTGTGGATTGGTAAACGCTACTACAAGCGTCACGATATCCATATCAATGACTTTTACTACTGGGATGTCTCCGGCCCCGGTGCCGGCCTGCAGGACATTGATGTGGGAACGGGCCTGTTGCACGTCGCCTGGACCCGCTCAGCCAATGACGAAACCAGTGACGAAGTAGTGCTGGATCCAAATGACATCAATACCGTTACCAATGACATTATCGATATACGCTGGACCGATCTTCCCGTGAACCCAAACGGCACCCTGGAAATCGGCGTGGACTATGGCCAGGCGAACCTGAACGACGCCCAGGAAGACAAGGGCATCGATGATCAGGACGGCTTCATGGTGACAACCGAGCACCATCAGACGGATTTCTTTGGTGGCTTTAATAAACTGACATTCCAATACGCCACCGACTCACTGGTTCGCAATCTCTCTGCAGGCCTGAATGGCAGCAAAGGGGTCGCCAACAGCAACGCCCTCAATGATGGCGACATGTTCCGGGTCATCGACCATGGCGTGATTCCGATGGGCAGCAGCATGGACATGTTCTATGTCGGCATTTACCAGGATACCAGCATGAAAAACGACACGGGCGCGACCTGGATGTCGCTCGGTGCGCGCCCTACGTATTACTGGTCACAGCGGATGAGCACAGCAGTGGAGATTGGCCTGGATCGTGTATCGCCGGAGGCCGCCGGAGAAGATGACCGGGACCTGCAGAAACTGACCATTGCGCAACAGTGGTCGCCCAGCGCCAAGTTCTTCGCTCGACCGCAACTCAGACTGTTCGCGACTTATGCCAACTGGAACGAAGATGCCTATAACGCCGCCAGCGACTCCATTGGCCCCGACGAGGGTGATGGCCTGACCTTTGGCGCACAAGCCGAGGTGTGGTGGTAACCTCTCAAGCACCTGAAGCCGGAGCAGGCAATCGCGCTCCGGCTTCAGGACTCACGGGCTAGAGTTTGACGATAATACCTTCATCCGGCGCTACCCGTCCCTCACAGACATCCGGATAAACGCCGGCCAGTCCATCGAGCCCTTCAACATCTTTGAGTCGCAGCCAGCTGCGGCACTTGAGGGTCGTTTCGCGCATGAACGTCGACGACCTGCTGGCAAATCCTGCCGGCCCCCATTCTTTCATTCGCTTCTGGATATGACCCGGCGCAAAGAAAAACTCGCTACGCTGTTTGTTCACACCTTCACCGGGTGCAGCTTCATCCCAGTGAGTCAGACCGACATTGATGCAAAACATCATGTTGTCGTCCAAACGGGAGTGCAGGCGACCCAGAACCTCGCCATTGCCCGACATATCGACGATCACAGTCGGCACATCCGCATCTATGGCGGCGAGATCGTCATAGCTGACACACTGCCGGTACAACCCTAGCTTGCCGACAAAATCGAGATTGCGCTCTGATGTCACAGCAATCACTGGTGGCGCATCAGGGTCAGCATCCAGCGCATAGGCAAGACCGATGCTGGTCTTGCTTGAGGCGCTCAGAATGACGACCTGACGGGCGCCATACCAATCCTTTTCCTGCAATGCATCCCACAGACAGAATGACGTGATATGCAACGGCCACAGCAACATACGCTCATTGTCCATGCTGCTGTCATAGCCCGGTTCTGCTGCCACCCGGCTGTAGCTGTTATAGCCCGGAGGTAATGTCGAGCGGTGAGGCGCGCCGTCAATCAAGCGCTGTTCGGATACGCCTACAGGCAACATCTTCAGGTAACTCGCCGGCGGAAAATAACCGAATAATCGCTCGCCAACCGGAACACCCTCTGCCCTGGACTCCACGACATCGGCAAAGCCCCAAACGGGGATAACGCCCCAGCCTGTCGTGTTTTCACCCGACGGCGGGAAAAACTGCCAGTACCCCAACTGATCACCGGCAGCAGCATAGGTAATGTTGTTGGCGGTAAATGAAAAGCGATCAATTTTGACCACCACTTCACCCTCAACAATCGCCGGTATCTGCTCCGTTTCGGGTGTCTCAATCAGCCGGTTTGTCAGAAAATGGTCTTTGCGTATTTGAAACTCAGGCATATCGGATTCCCCTTGAAGACTAACCTAGCTCAGCCATAAAGCGATGAAGCTTGGCTACCGCCGGCATCGCGTTGTTTTTCATGCGTTTGATGATCGCCTGTTTTTCAGCGTCATCCTTGCTGGCATCCCGGATCATGCGGCTCATACCATCCAGCCGATTCTCCGTCAGCCACTGGCGCAGGGTTTTGTCCTGTGACCACTGGTACTGATTCATCATCAGGCCGGCCATCATCTTGATCCAGTCGGTATCGTGATTCGGTAGCGGCACAACATGACACAGCTGATTCTTTTTCGCTTCCCCTTCATAGCTGGCCTCAACGTGGGCAATAAACGCAGCACTGAACACGGGCTGATAGGAGCGCACGGTTTGTGGCGTGATAACATCACCGGCGAATACGGGCTTCACTTCAAGGTTGGTGATGGCACTTGCCGAGCAGTCAATATGAACCTGGCCAGTGTCAGTCGGCACGCGCCCCTGTTCAAGGATGATGGCGTCCTTTTCCAGGCGCTCAACCCGACCGAGCCGGATAACATTCCGGATACGCCGCAACTCGTTCAATTCCTGCCGGCTCACCGTTGCCCCATGAAACATGGAAGGCCGCACCTCGGGATCCAGCCGCAGCAATACGCCAGCCGCCTCCAGGTTATCAAACAGGCCAGCAATAGATTCCGCCTTTGCAAGGGCCTCAAACTGGGCTGCCATTGAGCCTATGGTCGAGGCAAAGAAATCGTCGGTCGGCTGGGTATTCTGTCGATCCAGCAACCAGGCATCCCGCGAAACAATCCAGCGGATATGATCAGGATCGACTCTGTTTTCGAGCAACCAAAGGCAGGCATCAATACCCGTTTTACCGCCACCGATGACCACGTATCCGGACGGCGGCCTGTCTATTTTGGGCAGATCATTCAGCGGCATAAAGCGCACGCCGTCTGCGATTGAAAATCCCGGCGTATGCGTGGATGGCACGGATGTTTTCAGATAGGTTGCATCTACGGTTTTCCTGTTCACCGACACCTGCCAGGACTCACCCGTCAGCATCGAAACAAACCGCCCCTCGCCCTGATACTCGCACATGGGAAAATACTGTACCCGGCCTGACGGCAAAAACTGATGGCGCATCACGTCATCATAATAAGCGCAGACCTCAGCGCCGGAGGCCAGGTCGTTGAGCCCCTTGTTCAAACCCACTTCATCCCGCAGGCCCTTGCTCAACTCTTTTGAACTCACACCATAGTAGGCGGAAGGCTGATGCAGGGTGACAAAAGGGTAAGCGACGTTCCAGTGGCCACCCGGTTTCTGATACTTGTCGACAATAATGATGGTGGCATCTGTTTCAGTCAGTAGCGTATCGGCAAACGCCATACCGACGGCCCCGCTGCCCACAATCAGATAATCCGCTTCCAGCATCTGCTCTTTCATACCCTTCCCCCCTGTTTTGCGCCATAACAGTGTTATATGCCATGAGAATATAACATTGTTATGCTGCGTCAAGTACAATAGTGAAATGAACGATGCAAAAGCCAATATCCTCGCCGCTGCCTCCGCACTTTTTCTCGAAGGAGGCACCCGGGCGCTCAGTGTTCGCGAAATCGCCAAACGGGGCGGTGTTTCGACTATCGGGATCTACAGCTACTTTCAGGGTAAGCAGGGGATTCTGGATGCGCTTTATATCGAGGGGTTTCAATCGGTATCGCGGGCAATGGACGTGGAGACAGAGGGCCGGCCCCCGCGGGAAGCCGTGCTCGAAGCCTCACAGAACTATCTGGATAATGCGGAGCGCTACGAGGCCTACTACAGCCTGATTTTCAGCGAACTTGACGGCAGCTATATGCCATCAGCCGAGGCCCGGGATGCCGGCGAGCACGCCTTTAACCAGCTGACCCGGCTTGTCGGGTCGCTGCTGCCAGCGTCAGCGACTCAAGCGGAAAAACAGGATGCGGCGATTCAGATCTGGTCTGTGGTGCATGGCTTCGTCAGCCTGAAGAATCATGCGGTTTCATTGCTGGCCGATATGTCAGCGTGGAAGCAACGCGCCATGAGGACAATTGAAACCCTGGTTGATTCGATCGAACAGTCTGGCTCAAACCGCTGACCGGCGAACGTCAGGCGTCTATTTCCATCCGCAAACCCGAGACTTACCTGACAAAGGCTGTCGGTTTCTCAAGCTCGGTGAAACCATCGGTAATGGTTTCGATTTTCTGTTCCAGTAACGCCTGAGCGTCGTACAGACCCCGGTTATAGAAATAGACACCCACTTCATCGCCAATAAAATCGAGCAGGAATTCAGCATCAAATTGTCTGATCTCCTGATCCAGCGACTGCTCAAAATAATCTTTCAGCTTTTGTACCAGCAGTGCCTTTTCGTCTTTTGTAAACGCTATAACCGACATACTCACGCCCCTTTCCAGACAAACGCCAGACCAACGTTACTTCGGCGCCTCGTATTGCCCCATCATCAATCGATACCCTGTCGTTTGGTGATATGCGCGCAGTGCGCTATCAAACTCATCGACGAATGACTGGGGCACATCCAGGGCAAAAGCCAGATAAACCGGGCCGCCGCTAACGGGCTGATCTGACGTCGCCAGCTGCGACGCGATCCCCCGTTGCCGCGCTTCATACCAGCCCACTTCGCGGTTCACGATAAACGCGTCTACCCGGCCACGCATCAGAAGTTCAAGCCCGGCCGCTACATTGGGCGCCGCAATCCGCTCAAAACCGGACGCCTCGCTAATCTCTCTGGAGTAACTGTAGCCGGCCGAAAGCCCTACCGTCATGCCATTAAGGCTTTCAACACCCTCGAACTGAACCGGATGGTCTGCCCGCGAGAAAATCACAGTTTCACTCAGCAGCAGCGGCTCGTTTGGGAAGCGCATCACCGCGTCACGCTCCGGCGATCGACCCGCCGCCAGCACCGCATCACGCTGCCCCCGCTCCACCAGGTAAAGTGCCCGGCGCCAGGGAACGAACTCCAGTGTCACCTCAACATCCATCTGCGCCAGTACTGCGCTTGTCATCTCCCAAATCAGACCACCGGACACGCCATCATTAACCTTGATCAGCGGTGGCCAGGCTTCGGTCACAATACGAAGGGTCTGCGCTGACGCTGCTGACCCCAGACTGCACAACAGGAGAAGGCAGCCACCGATACATAATCGAGTAAGACGTACTGCCGCTTTCATCTTCGCTCCATTACCAGCCGCCCGTCTCCGGTCGTCGCCTGTCAGAGTGCGATCTTCAGAATTCGCTCAGGCTTTGCCTGTGGCCTTGTCAGACCCACTATAAGCCACCTGCGCATAGTTAACCGCTGCCACCAGCATAATGCCACCTACCATATTCCCCAGCAGGGTGGGCGTAAAAAACAGCGTGAAGAATTCTGTCATGCTGAAATCACCCTGGAACACGCCATAAAGGGCCGCCACCGACCCCGCCACAATATGGGGAAAGTGCGCCAGCCCGATGACGTAGGTCACCAGAATAATCACACCTACCCGGGCTGTTTCGGCAAAGGGCATCAGCCACAACATCAGTGCCACCAGCCAACCCGCAAAAATCGCCCGCACAAACATGGTGCCGAATGGAAACTCATACTCCCGGGCCGCAATGGCACTGAGGGCGTCGTTAATCTTCGGATCAAGTACATCAAAATATGACAACGCGATGGCAAAGATTGCCGTTCCGATCATATTACACAGCAACACCACCAGCCACAGCTTGAGCGTGCCTGCCACCGTCACCCACTTGCGAACCCGCAATACCTCGAGCACCGGTGTCAGCGTGTTTTCGGTAAACAGTTGCTGGCGACCAAGAATGACAAACAGAAAGCCGATGGAATAACCAAAGCTGCTGATAATCGGTCGCCAGGTCGCCTCAGGGGTGTAGCTGTATAGCAACGCCTGAGCCACCAGCGAGAACCCCATCGACAACCCGGCCGCCAGCGCAGACCAGCCCAGCCCCACCAGCGGTCGGCTCAGCTCGGACTCGGCTTCCCTGCGGATAGCCTCGTAAACTACCGCAGCACTTGGCGCCTCACGCTGGCGCGCATCCCGTTTCTCATTCGAGTTGAGATCATTTTCCCGGGGCGTTTTCTCTGTCATGGCGATGTCCGTTTGAAGTTTTCTATCAGGTGGCCCGTTCGGCCTTCACTTGGCACAGGTTATGCCGGACCTGCGCATCATGGCTAGCAAAGGCTGCGACGCATGCCGATGTCACACTATCGAATCATGACAGGTCGAAACGCTATTTGAGCAGTCTATGAGTGCGATAGCTACGAAATAGCCACATTGGGTTGTGACTTTAACTGGTTAATTTCTATACTGTTAAAAACGCCGTCCGAAGATGAGGTTCCGGGCGGGGAGTCGGCTAAAGATCGACACCGCAGGGAGAGTACGAATGGCTTACCAGAACAGTCCATCGAGCGACGATGCTCCGACGGCAGATCTGCCAGGGTCTCGTCAAAGTAACGCGCTATCCATTCCCCTTTCGGAGCATGATGTCAGCAGGGCATCCAATGCCTTCGAGCGCATGTTACTGCGCAAGCTGCTCAAGCTTGCCGGAAGTCCGCCCTTACGGTTTGAACTCTGGGATGGCGCTTCGGTCAAGCTGGAAAATCAGCTGACGCAGTTCACGCTCACCCTGCGTGATCCCAAGGCCCTGATGCAACTGCTGGCGAATCCCAATCTCGCCTTTGGCGACCTTTACAGCAGTGGCAGGCTGGAAGTAACAGGTGATCTGCCAGAACTGATGATACTGCTTTATCGCTCAACACATAGCGCACGCGATAACTGGCCACGCTGGCTGGAACGGCTGTGGGCCAATCATGCACCCCGCTCCACCGGCCTTAGCGAAGCCCGTGAGAACATTCACCACCACTATGATCTCGGGAATGAGTTTTACCAGATGTGGCTCGACACCGAAGCCATGCAATATACCTGCGCCTACTATGAGTCCGATGACCTGACGCTGGAGCAGGCCCAGCTCGCCAAACTCGAGCACGTCTGCCGAAAGCTCCGCCTGAAGCCGGGCCAAACAGTAGTCGAAGCAGGTTGCGGTTGGGGCGGGCTGGCGCGTTATATGGCGCGTCATTACGGCGTTAAAGTGCACGCCTACAACATTTCCCGGGAGCAACTGGCCTACGCCCGTGCCGAAGCCAAGCGCCAGCAGCTTGATCACCTGATTGACTATATCGAAGACGACTACCGCAATATCAGCGGCCAGTACGATGCCTTTGTGTCCGTCGGTATGCTGGAGCACGTGGGCAAGAGCCATTACGCCGACATGTCTGACGTTATCAGTCGTGCACTGAAGCCTGAAGGTTTGGCACTACTGCACAGTATTGGCCGCAACCGGCCGATGCAGATGAATGCCTGGATTGAGAAACGCATCTTCCCCGGCGCCTACCCCCCCAGCATCGCCGAGTTCATGACCCTGTGTGAAAATGGCGGCTTCTCAGTGCTGGATGTCGAAAACCTGCGATTGCATTACGCCCACACCCTCGAAGACTGGCTTAAACGCTTCGAAGCCCACAGCGCTGAGGTATCCGCGATGTACGACGAACACTTTACCCGGGCGTGGCGGATGTATCTGGCGGGCTCCATCGCTGCTTTTCACGCCAGTTCACTGCAGCTGTTTCAGGTGGTGTTTGCTCACGGCGAGAACAACAGTGTCCCGCGTAACCGCAAACACCTCTACGACAAGCCGGCCGCACCGGAGGCGCTGTGACATGCAACAGACTGACAATCACTATGATCTGATTATCGTTGGCGGTGGACCGGCGGGGGCCACCCTGGCCTGGGGGCTCAGAAACAGCGGCAAACGGATTCTGATTATCGACAAGGCACGCTTTCCGAGAGACAAAACCTGTGCCGGCTGGGTTACACCCGCAGTGATCGAGAGTCTCGGCCTTGATATCGAGGACTATCGCAAAGACCGGATACTGCAACCGATCACCGGCTTTCGTATTGGCATGATGGGCCAACCCGCCGTGGACAATAACCATGGCACGTCGCCTGTCAGCTACGGCATTCGCCGTTGCGAGTTTGACGACTACTTGCTCAGCCGGGTTGACGTGGACAAGGTGCTCGACACCCCGGTGAAAACCATAACCCGTGATGGCGATAACTGGACGATCAACGGGCAATGGCAAGCCCCGCTGCTGGTGGGCGCCGGCGGGCATTTCTGCCCGGTTGCGCGCGAGCTCGGCGAAGGCCCCGGCTCTCACGAAACCGCCGTCACCGCCAAGGAAATCGAATTTGAAATGACCGATGCCCAGGCTTCTCTCTGCCGGGCTCAGGGCGAGCAACCGGAGTTGTGGTTTTGCCGTGACCTGAAAGGTTATGCCTGGGTATTCCGCAAAGGCAATTTCCTCAACATCGGACTGGGCCGCGAAGACAACCACAAGCTCAGCGACCATCTCAATGCTTTTGTCGACGACATGAAACAACAGGGCCGTATTCCTGACGATCTTCCCGGCCGATTCAAGGGTCACGCTTATCTGCTCTATGCTCACGCCGACCGGCAGTTGGTGGACGATGGCATTATGCTGATCGGCGATGCCGCCGGGCTCGCCTACACCCAGAGCGGCGAAGGTATCCGCCCGGCCATAGAATCCGCACTGCTGGCTGCCGGGACGATTCGTCGGGCACCGGACTTCAGCGCCCAGAATCTCCAGCGCTACGGCGAGGCCATTGCAGACAGGTTTGGCCGCAGGGCTCTTGATCATGGTAACGGCTGGCAGCTACCCGATTGGGTCAAATCCTCAGTTGCCAGCGGCCTGATGCGCTCACACTGGTTTACCCGCAAAGTGGTCACTGAAAAGTGGTTTCTGCATACCGATGTGCCGGCGCTAAAAGCCGCGGTGTGATCCGGGCACTGAAACAGCAGGAATTGAACGGAAAAGGCGCTTCCCGGCTCCTTTTCCGTATCAACGACTTACGTACAGATACTCGCGCGTTCCAGCGCAGTTCTATTCTGTCGCCGTATCGGCTTCGCCAGCCAGCTCGGTGACCGCAATGCGGTAGAGAGTGGTTGAACCGCTGACTTCGTTCCCCACCGCCAGCAATGGCTCACCCGTCGGGCTTTTATCAGCGGCGATGAAGTACAAACCTTCCGGCCCCAGATCCCCTGCCATATCGCTCAGCAGATCAGTTTCGCTGGCGCCGAAATCACGGTTGTTGATGTATTGAACAAAGACCGGGGAGACGGGATCGGTGATGTCATACACCATAATGCCACCAACCCGTTCAAGACCGATGAACGCAAACGTCTGGTCTTCGATCTGCCCTAATACCAGCCCTTCCGGTTCAGGCCCCTTGTCGTCGGAGCGACTGTCAAAGCTGTCGTTTTCGTCGTTGGTGCTGTTGAAGTTATCGGGAATTTTTTCGGCAGTAATGCGCTCGAAATCCGATCCACTGTCAAAAACCTGGGCACCATCATCCGACCAGATGGAAAATGACCGGGCGCCATAGGCATACAGTGTGTCGTATTCACAGTCCGCTTCGATATCGGTTGTCACCGATGAGGGGTCACACCCGTTACTGACTCCCAGTGTCGCCGTGACACGCAAGCGACCCAATTCATGGTCTTCCTGCAAATCGGGTAAGGCGGCAAAGCTGCCAGCTTTGAGTGTCAGATGCTTGACCCGAAACTCTTCTGTAAAGCCGTCGTAATCGCGGGAATCGCCTTCATTGGCAGTCACATAGTAGGTCTTGCCCGCTACGCTGTAGCTGTAGATTGAATCTGGCTGGTACATCCCCAGCACAGGCCAGTTCGCAATATGAATGGCACCGTCCTTGTCTGAGGCGTTCAGGTCACGGTCACTCGGATCCAGCTCATTGCCGGCCAGCATATGATCCTTGTACCCCAGCGGCAGAACCTGTGTGATGGTATCGGTCGCCAGATCCAGCACGGCTACCGCGTTATTCTCCTGCAGGGTCACCCAGGCTTGAGAGCCGTCTGGCGCGACCGCGATATACTCCGGTTCAAAGTCTTCAGCCGCACTGGCGCCCGGTCCGAAGATCCGGATGCCGTTAGCACGCAACTGCGTCTCCTGACCGTTGTATGCCGTAAAGTCAGCCGTTTTTACCGTGGCACCTGCAACACCGGCAGACAGATCAATCACGCTGACGGAGCCTTGCGGATCAACCGTGTAGTCGGAATTGGGCTCACCTTCATTGGCCACCAGCACCTTGTTGCCATCCGGCGTAAAGACCACCATATCCGGCAGCGCGCCCACTTCAACTTCGCCCACTTTCTGCAGGTCTGTGAGGTTATAAAAAACGACCTTGCCGTTGGCCTGCTTGACGTTAGCTTCGATGGCGACCGCAACCAGATTACCCTGCACCGCAACGCTGTTTGCCGAGCCACCCTCAATGCTTGCATCAATGGTGCTCATTTTTGACAGTGCGGCGGGATCTTTCATGTCCAGCACATCGACAGACACATTCGCGGCATTAATCACAAACAGTCGATGATTGACCGGATCGTACGAGACAATCTCCGCAGCCGAATCTCCACCCGCGACCAGCCCTGTGCGATAGCTGCTCAGCACTGACAGCTCGATACCCACCGAACGGTGTGCTTCAGTCGCGGGCAAAGTTGAACCACCGCCCGGTGCATCGTCGCTACTGTCATTACAAGCGGTCAGAGCAAAAGTTGCAGCAGCAATTGCCAGGGAAAATAACGTCCGTTTCATCATTACGATAATGCCTCGTCTGAAAGAAGGTAAGCGCCAACAAAGTGCTCACAGGACGCTATAGACGACAGGTTTCAGTATCGTGACAACCAAGTGACACACAGACAAAACGTGACACGGACAATTAAAAAAGCCACCGCCGGGCGCCCGGGGTGGCTTTTATGTGTTTCAGTGCTCAGGAGTCGCTCAACAGAAGCCCAAATTGCTTATCACCGCCGAGCGGCTATCACCCTTGAGACGTTACTCGCCGAGGTAACTGCGATACATCCAGACTGTTTTTTCCTGCTGGGAGATGTAATCGCTCATCAGCGCTACCGTCCCCTCATCCTGGGCCTCTCCAGCTGTGTTCAGAATTTCCCGCTGCTTCTTGATCAGCTTGGCAAAACTTTCGACGATATGCTCCACAGCAGTCTTGCCGTCGCTGACGTCCTTCCGCTCTTCCACATCAGAGCGCTCAATGTAAGTGCTGTAGGCGTGAGCAGGGCGATGGCCCAGTGTCAGGATGCGCTCAGCCACTTCGTCAATTTTCAGCAGCAAGTCGTCGTACTGTTCTTCAAACTTCACATGCAGCTCGAAAAAATTGGAGCCCTTGATGTTCCAGTGATAACCGCGAACATTCATGTAAAAAATCTGGTAGTTCGCCAGAAGATCGTTGAGATCATTCGCCAATTGCTGTGTTTTGCCGGTGTCCAGGCCAATCAGATTGGTGCTCATACGTTTACTCCTTTAGACGCTCACCGATAAGTGAACTTTAAATTATCTTGAAGGAAATCTTAGGATTAACAGCGATAAAAACATAATTTATTGTCAACATAATTCCAATAGCAAAACCCTATCCTGAGACCGTGCATCCAGATTTTTTTAAAATAGCCTGAAGCTATAGATTCAAAACAATCAATAAATTTAAAAATGATTCTCATTCACTATCTAATGACTCTCAAGGTTTAACCGCAATCTGCGACCGCTATCATCATTAACCCGGGGAGTCTCATGAGCGTACTAAGTCACTTTATCCATAACCACGGCAATGGGATGGATCAATCGCTACTGAAAACGATCACATTTGCCATTACCCACTTTACGGTCGCGTTTACTGTCGCATACCTGCTCACCGGCGACATCATTGTGGGTAGTTTGATAGCAATGGTTGAACCAGCCATTAACACCGTCGCCTATTTCTTCCACGAGAAATTGTGGTCACGCCAAGCCCGTCGGACACAAGCTTCCACTGGCATAGCCACCGAAAACAGCTCATTTCAGAGGCGATCTGACTGCGCCTGACCAGCTTACCTAACCTCCTGCCGAGCAGCCCGGCGCTCGGGCAGGACGGCCATTTCGGCGTGGTAACTCGCCTCTGCCTGCGCTCTCACCTTTTTAAGATCCACCCTCGCCCTGCATCAGTCTGTTGTCATAGTTGACACACTCACCAATCTTAATGATAATCGTTCGCATTATTGTTAGCATTTATTAGCAGGATCCCCCTATGTTGTTACCTGGCTTGCAGTGGCGCCCGGGATTAATTGCGCTGGTGGCAGGAGCAGGCTTCGTGCCGCTTGTGAGCAGTGCGGCAGACGCGACGCCTGAGAACCCCTCAATGCTATCGCGCCTGTATCTTGATGAGGTCGTGGTCACGGGAACACGAACCCCACGAACCGTCAGTGATACTCCGGTACGCACCGAGGTCGTCACACAGGAAGAAATCGAGAACACCCACGCTCGCGATCTCAAAGACGCCCTTGAAAATGTCCAGGGCTTGCAACTGCGCCAGATCCACGGCAAATCCGGTTACGAGGTCTGGATGCAGGGTGTTAATGCCGACCGGGTGCTGATCCTGATTGACGGCCTACCCGTCACCGCCACCACCGGCTCTTCAGTTGACGTCACCCAGATCGCCACTCTCGACATTGAGCGCATCGAAATCGTCAAGGGCGCGGTTTCGGCACAATACGGCAGCTCTGCAATGGGCGGTGTCGTCAACGTTATTACCCGACCGATTCCCGAGGGCGCCCACGGCAAGCTGACGGTTGACGGCGGCAGTTACGGGGATCAAAACCCCGGTGGAGAGCGCTATGACTTTTCCCGCCGCAACGCCCAGGCGGGCCTTAGTCTTGGAAACGAACAACTCCGCTGGCGGATAGCCGCTTCCCGGCGGGAGACCGACGGCATTGATCCCGAACCAGACACCTGGGCGCGCCCCGGTGATGCCGTTGAGCACACCGACGTGTCCAACCGCCTGGAATGGCTGCCGTCTGATGCTCACCGGCTTTACGCTCAGGTCGGCCTGTTCCGAGAAGATATCGTGTCCCACTACTTGCTGGACCGTCCCGGTGCCCCGGTTAACGCTGGTAAAGACGAAACCGTCGATCGCTGGCGAGCATCTATCGGGGGGCGTCATCAACCTGCTGATGGCCCTGAATGGCATTGGGATCTGATGCACGAGAATCTGGACGACGTCACCGACAAGTACACGGCGGGCAGTCGGTTCGACTATCGCGATGCCAACGTCACGCTTTCGCAGGCCTCCGGCTGGACCGGCCTTGACCTGACAGAGACACACTACCTGCAGGTGGGAGCGGACTATCGCCGCAACGGGCTTGAACAAACACTGGATGGAGCCTCCGAACTGGATGGTCCCGGCAAGTTCAGTCAGAACAGCAAGGAAATCTGGCTGCAGGATACCTGGATGCCGAGCGATCGCTGGGAAATCGTGCCCGGGGTCCGCTACCAGCATGACTCGGATTTCGGCGACCACGTCGCACCGAAAATCAACGCACGCTACGGACTGTACAGTTCGCCGGACGTCGATATTTACCTTCGTGGAGGCTGGGGATCAGGCTATCGGGTGCCCAACCTGAAAGAACGCCACTACCTGTTCGACCATAGCCAACTCGGTTATATCGTAAACGGTACGCCAGACCTGCAGCCGGAAGAGTCCGACAGCTACCAGTTCGGCGGCGGGCTACGTTATCGCAATATCGCCTGGGTCGAGGTCAACGGCTTCTATAACGATTTCGACCAGTTGATTCAGACCGAACTGAATGCCGCGGCCACGGCCGCCCGTAATGACGGCATACAGGTCTACCAATACGCCAACGTTGAAAAAGCCCGCACCCAGGGCGCGGAACTAACCGTGGGCTGGCAATTCCGCGAGGGCTGGAAAGTCACCGCCGGCTACACCTACCTCGAAGCCGAAGATCTCACCAACAACCAACCACTGACCCGCCGCCCCCGACATGACATGCGTGCAGGCTTTGACGGACTCACCCCTGTACCCGGGCTGAGTTGGCTGGTGCGCATTCGCAGCCAGAGCGACGAGACGGTGGACGCGGCAACCAACGCCGTATCACCGGGATTCACAACCTACGACTTCAAACTGAATCAGGACATTACCGATTCGATGCGACTGTTTGGTGGCGTCAACAACGTCACTGACGAGCAGCGCAATTTCGATAACGCCAGTGATTTCGGCCCGGTATCCGGACGCTATATCTATGCCGGTATTGAGGTTGGGTTCGGCACTAACACCCGTGACTAATAACGAAAACCAAGAGGAACTGACATGCAGATGACAACAACACCCCTGGCACTCGCGATCGCACTCACCCTGCTTTCGGGCTGCGGCGGCGGAGGCAGTGATAATAAGATCAGCGGTTCAGACGACTCATCCGGCGGCGATGACACGTCAGGCGTTACCAGCAAAACCATTGATGCTTCAGACAGCAGCCGATACGTTTACCTGAATCTCGATACCGGCCAAATGATCGACATGACTGCCGCGGAAGCAGCGGCATCAACCGCCTGGCATCTGGCATTCAGTCGCACCAACATTCAGCTGAACGGTGGTGCTTCCGGGCCGGGCAATGTTGTGGGCGCCGTGGGCGCAGACCAGGCGGATTTCTATGACGCCAGCGGCAACCCAAACGCCAGCGTTTTTCTGAACGCCACCGCTAACAGCGAACTTGAACATCTTCTGGCCGCCATGAGTGAGCCTTCAAGCTGGACCGGAGATGCACTGACCAGCCTGTTCGGCAGCGATTGGTATGTTTATGACCATTCCAACGGTAACGTCACCGAAAATGCAAACAACGGCTTCCTCTTGCGCTCTGCTGAAGGGGACAGCTATGCCAGGGTCCGGACCACTGACTTCGACTTCCCGACACGCACCGGCGATGGCATCAGGAATTTCGAGTTCAGCTTGAATGTACAGGCCGCCGGCACCGTTCAGTTTGCAGGCCCCACACTGACCTTTACAGGGTCCATTCCAGCCACTGGTGGCTTGGCCTGTTTTGACTTTGATACAGATACCACCGTTGACTGTGAAACGTCAGACGTATGGGATCTGCAGATCGGATTTCAGGGTCGGGATATTATCCTGCGCAGCAACAGCGGCCCGTCCGGTGACGGAAACGGCGGTGTATTCGGCCCGTTTGAATGGTCCGACCTTTCAACCTACACCAGTGCCACCAGCGATCCCGACAGCAACAACATCAGTGCCCGCTATACCGCAGATGCCAGCAGCGGCATTTTCACCACCTCATCCTGGTATGCCTACGACCTCCAAGGCGCCCACCAGTTGTGGCCGAACTACCGTGTCTACCTGATTGATACCGACAGCACTGATGCACAGGCACCCGTCTATGCACTCCAGGTTACCAGCTATTACGGCGCAAGCGGCGGCAGCGGCCAGCCTACTATTCGCTGGACAACTGCCGACCTGACCGCCACGACAACACCTTGATGGAGCCCTGGAATATGACAACCTCTATTGCTGAACCGGTTGCGAACCCTAGCCATAGCGATCTGAAACAGCGCTGGCAGGCGTTGCGCGAAGCCCAGCCGAACCTGCGCATCCGGAACGCGGCGAATCAGCTCGGTGTGTCCGAGCTGGCGCTGGTACTGCTGCGTGAAGACGACAATGTGCAGGCTCTGAAGCCCGCGTTTTCAAGCTTGCTCGAAGCCATGGATTCGGTTGGCGAAGTGATGATTCTCAGCCGCAACGACGCCGTCGTCCATGAAGTGACGGGCACTTTCAAAGAGTTCCGAACGGCCGGTTCCGGCTCAATGGGGCTGGCGCTGGGTGCCATCGACGTCCGCGTGTTCTTCGGCCAGTGGCATCACGGTTTCAGGGTGCGCGAAGAAGTCCGTTCCGGCCTGCGTGAGAGCTTGCAGTTCTTCGATGCCCACGGTCAGGCTATCCAGAAGATCTACCGCACCGACGCCACGGATACTGAAGCATGGAACGCACTGGTTTCCGACTTTCTTGCGGATAAGCCCACTGAACCGCTGAATCTGTTGCCCGCTCGCAAGCCACTGGAACGCGTTGATCCAGGGTCTATTGACGCTGAATCCCTGCGTCAGGATTGGGCGTCGCTGAAAGACGTTCATCATTTCAATGCTTTGCTGAAGCGCCACAAGGTCGATCGCCTGACCGCACTGGAGCTTATCGGACCAACTTACGCTACACGCCTTGGATCTGCTGGCACAGTGGGTTCCTCGCCACTGGATCTGTTGTTTGAACAGGTTCGGGAAAGCCAATGTTCGCTGATGATCTTCGTTGGCAATCCCGGCATTGTGCAGATCTACTCCGGACCGATTCAGAAAGTCGTGCCAACGGGCGAATGGCTGAACATTCTCGATCCGAAGTTCAACCTGCACGTCAATATCCCGTCCATAACCGACTGGTGGTGCGCCCGCCGACCCAGCACAGATGGGATCGTCACATCGGTGGAAGGTTATAGCGCCACCGGTGAACTCGTACTTACGGTATTCGGTGAGCGTAAGCCCGGTCAGGTTGAAAACGAAGGCTGGCGGGAAGAATGCAGAAAGCTGGAGCGTGCGCTATGCCCCTGATCAGCACCGCCCTGACAGCGGTTTTCGGTGTGCTGCTCTCTCTGGTGGCGGCTTCAGCCGCTGCACAGGAGCGCATCGTAAGTGCCGATGGCGCTATTACCGAAATCATATTCGCGCTTGATGCGGATGATCAGCTGGCTGGAGTGGATACCACCAGCCACTATCCACCGGATGGTGTTGCCGCGTTGCCAAAGGTGGGCTACCTGCGTGCCCTGCCGCTGGAGGGCGTATTGTCACTGCAGCCAACTCGACTGATTACCACGACCGAAGCCGGTCCGGCTAAAACAATCGAGCGTATTCGTGATGCCGGCGTGCAGGTCGTGCAACTCCCGGTTGCGCTCTCCGCCGATTCGGCGCTGGAGCGCATCACCAACGTTGGTCAGCTTGTGCATAGAGAAGCAGCATCGGAGAAACTGGTCGCCACCCTGCGTGACCAGATCGACCAGGTGAAACTGCAAATGCACGGCAAATCGGGCGCTCGAGTCCTGTTCCTGCTCGCAGCCGGAGACCACGGCGTCATGCTGGCCGGCACCGGCACATCCGCTGATGCGCTGCTGACATCGCTAGGGCTCGTCAATGCGGTCCCCGAAGCCAGCGGTTACAAGCCCGCAAGCCGCGAAGCGCTGCTTGTCTCAAACCCGGATGCGATCGTGGTTGCCGAAGCACGACCGGGCCAGTTCCGGGAACAGGACTGGCCTGCGCTTACCCGGTTACCGGCATGGCAAAACGGCCACAGGCTGACCACCAATGCAATGTTCCTGCTGGGATTCGGGCCGAGGCTGGCTGATGCCATGAAAGCGATTGCGGACATCGTACCCGCTGGCGAGACCACGGCCGATGCCCGCTGAAGCCCGCCGCCTGGCGCCAAAAACAGGCTACTTTGCGCTACTGATCGCCCTTGTCGCCGCTGGTGGGTTTGCGCTCACCAGCGGCGCCTACCCGGTAGCGCTGGACGATATCCTGCGCCTGTTCACCGGAGCAGAAGCGGCCGATGCCACCGCGAGTCTGGTGCTCTGGGACATCCGCCTGCCAAGGCTGGTGCTGGGCTTGCTTACCGGCGCGGTGCTCGCAGTTGCGGGCGCACTGTTGCAGGGATTGTTCCGTAACCCGCTAGCCGATCCCGGCCTGATCGGGGTCTCAAGTGGTGCGGCTCTTGCCGCCGTCGCTGTGATTGTTCTGGGCGGCACAGGACTGGCCGGCTGGAGCGCACTGACCGGCCGCTGGGCGCTGCCATTTGCCGCCTTTCTCGGCGGCGCCGCCACCACTCTGCTGGCCTGGCGAATTGCCAGACGACAGGGCCAGACCAGTGTTGCCCTGCTGCTTTTGGCGGGCATTGCGATCAATGCCGTCGCCGGCGCCGGTACCGGTGTGCTGACCTTCTATGCCGATGACAACGCACTCCGTTCGCTAACGTTCTGGACCATGGGCAGCCTCGCCCACGCCAGCTGGGATGACGTCTGGATATCCGCTCCCTTTATGCTGCTGACTCTGATCGCGGCGCCACTACTGGCCCGACCGCTGGACGCTTTTTTGTTGGGCGAACCGGTCGCAGGGCACCTTGGTTATTCGACAGACTGGGTCAAACGCGGCGTGATTCTGCTGGTGGCACTGGGCGTTGGCGCTGCGGTTGCGGTATCCGGCCTGATCGGCTTCGTAGGTCTGGTGGTGCCCCACTTCCTGCGGCAACTGCTGGGCGCAGGCCATCGCGCCCTGTTGCCCGCCTGTGCGCTGGCCGGTGCAACACTGCTGGTTGCGGCAGATTGCGTTGCCCGCATAGTCGTCACCCCCGCCGAATTGCCAATCGGACTGGTAATGGCCCTGCTGGGCGGGCCGGTCTTCCTGATTCTGCTGTTGCGGAACCGGTTTGTCTGAGGAACCGGTTTTGCTGATTCGACAAGCAATCATAAACCCGAGATCACCATGCTGAACACGTTAACCGACAACCCGCTGCTCAACGTCGAATCGCTTTCACTCAAACTGGAAGGCCGCACCATTCTTGACGGTCTGACAGCCCATGTCCGCGCTGGCGAACTGGTGGCATTGCTCGGCCCCAATGGCGCCGGCAAATCGACACTGGTGAAAGCCGTGGCGGGCGAAGTTGAAGCCGCCAGTGGAGGGATAGCGATTAACGGCAGGCCACTCAGTCAATGGCCCCGCGCTGAACTCGCCCGCCATCGTGCGGTGATGCCGCAGAAAATCGACATGCAGTTTCCGCTGACCGCCTACGAGGTCGTTGCCCTCGGCAGGCCCCGAGAGCCAATGGCGCAACGCCAGCGTATCGTGACCGAGTTACTGGCGCTGATGGATGTCGCTGACCTTGCCCAACGGCGGGTCCCCACATTATCCGGTGGCGAACAACAACGAGTTCAGCTTGCCCGTGTGCTTGCCCAACTTTGGGAACAACCTCACCCCGGTCTCTTTCTGCTGGACGAGTGTACTTCAGCGCTCGACCCCGCCCACCAGCAATTGGTATTCAACCGCTTGCGGCAACTCGCCAACAGCGGCAATGGTCTGCTGGTTGCCGTGCACGACCTCAACCTGGCAGCCCAGTGGGCCGATCGGCTAATCCTGATGAACCATGGCAAAGTCGCCGTTGAAGGATCGCCGGAAGCAGTACTGACAGCCGACAACCTGATGCAGATCTACGGCCTGGACGCCAGAGTTATCACGCTCGCCGAAGGCTACCCTGTCGTCCTGCCGATTCGCCCTGCCCATCTCGCCGTTGCGATTTAACACCCATCATATCGATCAAAAACAAATCAACATGGCCCGACATCTGGACCCAACGACTTACCGCCCCCCCACAAAGCAAAATCGATCGCAGTGACCGTGATTTCCAGGTGCCGTAATAATTCACTGCTTTTTTATTCCAATATCAATCAGTTGACCCACCTGCTCAACACCGGGGATATCGGTCGCAGTGACCGTTTTTTCAGAATGCCCGGTCTCATTGAGCATGTCGTGATTATTGACGTACCGGGGCTTGAGAGCTAGTTTGAAGCCAAATCTTAAAATGAGATATCGGTCGCGGGGATATCGGTCTCTGCGACTCATATACAAATGTCATGTTCCGTAAACGAGTAAGTCATGGATAAAAGAGATGCTCAAATAAAAATTCTGGCACAAGCAGTATATGAATTGCGCCTCTTGTTAAGCGATCACCTTGGAAGTTCAAATAAAGAAATGCTTTGTGAAACGGTTTCTGCACATATAGCCTATGCGTTACACAATGAGGCGTTGGCAATAATAGAGGGTCGCTCGGAAGATTTTGATGTCTACAAAGCGATTGAAAATATCAAAAGAGTTGATGAACTTTACGGTCAGCAAATTGCTGGTCGGTTCGAGGCATTTCTCGATGAAACAAAAACATAACCAGGCCAGTCAGCCTCGCCCCAACAAGTTGGGGCTGGACCTCGTTTCACTCGGCCGCTGCTGGCAACGTTGAGGCTGTAGAAAAACCCCAAATCAGACTGGTTTTGGTAGCATTGGGCAAACAGACAAGGAGCCGTCGGCATGCCTCGTTTCAAGCACTACAACTACGACCAGGACGCCATGGTCGTGATCAACTACCAGGAACAGCTCCAGCCCGGCACCTTTGAACACGCGGTGCATTATCTGATCGAACACAAGCTGGACCTGACCATTTTCGACCCGAAGTACAACAACGACGCCACGGGTCGCGTTGCCTACGATCCCGCCATCCTGCTGAAGATCATCCTGTTCGCCTATTCCAAAGGCATCACCTCCAGTCGCGAGATCCAGTGGTGTTGCGAGACCAATATCATCTTCAAAGCCCTGTCCTGCGATACGGTGCCGCACTTCACCACCCTGGCTGCGTTCGTGAGCCGCCATGCCGACGAGATCGAAGCACTGTTCGAGCAGGTGCTGCTGGTGTGCCACGAACAGGGTTTGCTAGGCAACGAACTATTCGCCATCGACGGCTGCAAAATGTCCTCCAACGCCGCCAAAGAGTGGTCCGGCACCTTCAAGGAACTGGGCGAGAAGCGCACCAAGTTACGACGTCTGATTCAGCACCACCTCAAAGAACAC
>JANZNS010000008.1 GCA_025153445.1 Marinobacter sp. BGYM27
ACCCGAAGTAAGTGGCCACTGCCGCCGAATAAACCCATGCATCCGTCGATGACGGATGAACAAAAGAACAACTGAAATGGCGGGTGAGAATGGCTCAAAATGGGTTTTTCTACAGCCTCGTTACTTGCCCACGGTCATTATATTCGTAGCGGGTTATGTGGCCGCTCCAATCCGTGGCAGTCTCGATGCGACCACTGGCGGTATAAGTAAACGACTGATTAGCGGCCGCACAGTTCTGAGACGCCTGTCCATCCACTTTCGCTACCAGGGTTGAGCCGTTAACGGAGGTAAAGCTGAAGATTGATTCTTTGCCCAAGGCATTCGTGACCGTGGTGGTGCCGTCATTATTGAATTGAAGACTCGTTTCGTCCTTGCCGTCGCCGAGGGTGTTGCGATTGGTGCGCCCCTGGGCGTCGTATTCCCAGGAGGCCAGAGTGTTGCTGTTGCCGTTGTCGCTGATGCCGGTCAGGGCCTGAGGATACCGTGCATCCTCATAGAGGTACGTTCGAGCGGAGCCGTCAGGATAGGTAATCTGGGATAGCATGCCGTCTGTGTTATAGGTGTAGTCGAACGTCAGCGATGTGCCATTACGCGCCAGGACCGCAGTCTCTATGGTTTGGTTCACCGTGTTGTAGCTGTAGGTCAGAGACGCTTGGCTTGCAAGATTGTTGATCTGACGCTGGATGGGATTACCTTCGCTATCAATCGTCGTCTCAATAGCGAAAACCTTTCCGTGGAGTTCATCGATTTCGGTGAGTTGCCCATTGCTATCGAAGGTGTATTCAACACCAGACTTGGCGAGGAGGCGCCAGCCGGAAGGTTCGCCTGAGGCATTAACCATGGCTTCCACAGACTCAAATGGCGGTTGTTGCCAGGAGGTAAAGGCATAGCCGATAGCTTGATTGCCTTTAAAAAGGTAGCGGACTCCTCCGGTCCAGTTCACCGCATAGCTGGTTTGGGGGTTGTCGCCGTTTGTCGTGGTGCGTGTTTCAATGGATTGGGTATAGGGGAACAACCACTGGCCCTGGCCGAGGGCTTCAGGATTGGGGCCAACGGTGTAGAGGTAGTGACGCTGCAGGTTTAGCCCGCCGCCGGAGGCATCATCTTCCGTCTGGTAGTTGTTGCCATTGCGAACATCAATCGGATCGCCGACCGTCGAGGCGCACGTTGGCTTCTCGTCAGTAACGCATTCGCCTATATCGTTATTAAACTTACTGCCTGTTGGGCAGCGAGACGCATCGCAAGACACTCTTTTGTCAAAATAAGCATATCGGTAGCAATAATATGAGTTGCCACTGGAACGTTTGGGGGTATCTGGACTACATGCTTCAACAGGGGAAGGAAAATACCCCAGTCTCGTACATAGGGAACCACAAGATCTTAACAAACAGACATTATCGGCTAAGACTGGTGTCCCAATGGTCAACAAGGCAAACACAAGCAGCACCATGCACTGGTATCTAATTGAGAAACTAGCTAAGCAAAAAAAATCACCTTGAACAAGCATGCTCTATCCTTGAGTTCAGTCAATATCAGCACAAAATATGTTGATATTATTTATGTCGCGATCCAATGATCCAATGATCCAATGATCCAATGATCCAATGATCCAATGATCCAATGCGACTATAAGACCAAAATTTTAATTACTAGCAAAATTAGCATTATTGAAAGCTAAAGATCAATCTGCACCTAAAAAATCTTTTTAGTTGTTAATTCGACGTGTACATTAATTGACAAGAATGACAAAAATACAAGCGCTTTCAAGTGGTCAGCTGACCATCGTCAATTTATAAATATAGCGCATATTACACCCCTGCTTTACCGCCCGAACTATAACCATATGCCACTGAACAAAAAAGTGCGATTTTATCAGGCGAACTAAATCACTACCCCAGTTTTCGGTCGACTATTCCTATAATCAGCCATTTCTAGCTGGCCAAGCTTCGGCGCTAGCCTACAACTGCGTGGGCCCCATGGGCATTGGACCTTTGCACGCGCAAGCGCTGCACCTTCATTCGATTTCAATTTTCCAGATCCAGATCACGCCAATAACGCGGAGATCGGTTGGTTTTTTGGTCATGTTCTGCCACGACAGGAAGTCCTCAGCTCGGGATCAGTAATTGTTAGCCTTCCCAAAAACCTCCTCAATTTCTTTCGGCCACTTATACTTGAAAGGGGTGAAATTCCACCAAATAATACTTGGAATAAACAAAACAACTCCCACACACTCAATAATTGAGATTCCTAGTGGTTTTTTTTTCAGATCTTCTTTATACGAATTATAATTAATCCAAGCGAGATTATCGGCATCCTCTTCAATGACCCCTTCGTTGAAATACCTAACAATGAAATTCCATTTTCGATACATATCCTCCTCTTTAAAACCAGAAGATATCTTCTTGCGCTGCAAGGGCATCTTGGGGCGCTTCCCGCAAAAGTAATGCCTTTCCCGCATAAACAGGTGGGCGTAATACTGCCGCTCCCACACAACACCGGAACCCAGATACTGCCAGTTGTAGGAAAAGGTCACCTCCAACTCGTCCCAGGGAATCCGGTAGAAGGTGCCCCGGTGCCCCACGTACACGAATCCCTCCTTCCGGTCGATCCGAACAGGCAGTGTGAGCGGGAAAAAAATTTCGAACAGATAGACGGCCACCCAGACTGGCCCAAAAGCAACCAACATAGCCAGCAGCGCCTTTGAATAAAACAGGCTAATAATCCAGCCCAATACTAATACAATAAACATGAATAGATTTATGATGGTCGGCAGGCCTGAACGAAGAGATAAGAAGGCCGTGCGAACGTCCATGAACCGTTCACCTATGTAGGCAAAACTGTGTTCCATCTTTTCCGAGGAATCGGACACTCCAGTCACTTTCCGGGGCGGGGGACTGGCAAGCCGCGCACCATGCGTGCGGTACAGCTTCTTTTCCAGCTGTTGTTCCAGGTCTGTATCTGGAAAATCACACTTCAAAGGCGAGTCTTTCATCGACACCCAGTTCCTCCACGTCGTTACCATCCAGAATCACACGAAGCCCATTCTCACCTGTGACTTTGCGGCCGTCCTTCTCGTACTCAATCAACATTTCAAGCTGTTCCCACTTTCCGTGGTTGTAGTGGGTAAACCGGTACATGACCTCATGGGAAGTAGCCTCTATTCTCTTTCTATTATCAAAAAGATGGGTAATTTCGTTCGAATCGTCGTCAGAGAACCAGTTGATATTCGCCTCGAATAGCTTGATGGAAACCGCGCAAGTTCCCTCAATAAAACCCGGGAAATACACTATGAAACTCGTGAATTCAGACAGGACCTTATATTCCCCCTGCTGGGTTATAGCCGGATGATTGGGCATGTACTCGATTATCCGCACAACAGGAGAAAACAACATGTAATAGAACGCATCCAGTTCCGCTTCGAAATAGCGCCTGACTTCAGCGCCTTCCTCTTGGGAAACAACGGTTCGGCTTTGCTCCAGTAGTTCTCCGCTCGAGGGCCGGGACTGCTCATCCCAGTAGCGCAGCGTGGGCGCATTCCCCCAGAATGACAATGACAGGAAATCCTCGATCCGGGACCGGGCGATGTATAGCTGTACCATGCTAATGACGAAGGAGACCGCAACCAGAACCGCGCCCACCACGAGCACAACGGCCACACCCGCCCCGGTAACCGCACCCGCCACCGCCAGAGAAGCCAGGTAAGTAATACCTATACTCAGCCCTATCTGAACCCCGGAAAGGGCCACCATCGTGTAATGGCCGGTGCCCAAGGCCTTAGAGCCCCTCCACCCTTCAAGACCTATTGACAGTAAAACACCGACATAGGGAAGAGCCTTTACGGTGATTCTCGCAAGACTCGCTGTGAGATCTGCAACCCTGCCAACAAACCTGAATCCATTAAAAACCACCGACACCTTGATCCCAGCCTTCGACAGGTTCGCCCCCAGCGCCTTGGCGTATTCCTCCTTGACCAACAGCCCGCTGAGGTTGGTCACCCCTTCGCCGATGCTCCACACTCCGGATACAAAGTACCCCCAACGGTCGAGGGTAGACCGATCACCCAGCATTACATCCTGTTGGGTTTTATCCAGGCCGGAGAACAAGCTTGCCATATTAACCGCATGAAAGAAGGTCACGGCCCCAATGAACTTGCCCCGGTTCTGTTTGATGCTTTCAACCACCGGGTCCAGGCGGGTATGAAGCCAGCCAAAGGGGTTGTCCTTGAAGTCCGGGGTCAAGTGGAACACGTCAATCAGGGTTCTGTTCAGGTAGTTTCTGATTCTTGCGTCGGCCATGCCGGCAGCCAACGGGGTCATTGATAGTTCGGACAGGTTATGACCCGCTGCTTCCAGTGATTTACGGTGCACCGCCTGGAGCAGGTCCGCCGCAGTATTCAGCGATATCCCATTCCGGTGGACGTCAATGCCATAGCGTTTCTGGACGGCCTTGGTCCATTTTTTCCACTGTGGCCAGGTTTTAGGGTCTTTCGCCCAAGTCCCCATTTTCGCGGCAGGGGCGGCAAACTCCAGCATCAACGTCTCTGTAGAAGTGGTCACACGCACATAAGCCGGCATGTCGAAGATACTGTCCACTATCTTCAGGCTGCCATAGTCAAAGCCGGGGAGGTTTTTCAGTTTCTGGGCGATACTATTGGTGGCAGATGCTAGGAACAACGCAGTTTTTAGCGTGTTCCCGACCGTGCCGGCTTCGCCTTCGTCCGCAGCCAGCCACTTTTCGGCGTCTTCCTTGCCCTTTTCCGCACCGACATAGCCATCCAGTATATCGGCCAGTTCCTGCTCGACTGCCTCAAACCCCTCAGCACAGTAACAGTCGTTGAACTCCAGTTTCCTGGCTATCTGGCCGGAGTCAATCCACCGCTTCCAGTCATCAAATACCAATGCCCGGCCCTGGTCATACTCTTCAAGCTGTTTGTGATAGTTTTCAACAAACGCGGCTTTTTCCCCTGAACGAATGCGCTCTTTCAGTTCCTCGGTGACTTCTTGTTGGTCGTCTTCCGATTCCTTCTTGCTGGCCTCACGGTCAATGAGCGCGTCCACCATCTGGGAGGTGGTGTAGGCGTATGCGTTCTCCTCCGCGTGATTCATGATCAGGTTTACATACAACGCATGCAGTTGCCCCAATTCGGAGGCGATACCGATTTCGTCGTCAAGGGCAACGCAGTAAGAAAATTCTGTTTCCTTTTTGCACTGCCCCTGCAAATCCGGCTCACTGACGCCCTGCGCGAAGTCTGTCAGGCTCCACTCGAAGTCCACTGGATTCGGTCGAAAATCTTCAACCACTCCATTTAAAGCCTCGGTTTCGCCAATATTAACGCCTTCGCCTTTTTCGGGGAGTCCATTCAGGTCGAATGATTGCAGGTGCTCTTCGCGGGCTTGCGCATCCGTTTTTACCAATTCCTGCAAACGAGCCGTCCATCGATGATGTACGAACTTCAATAAAACCGTCCCTTCTGCAGGGTGGTGGATACAGGGTAAAGCGCTTTGGGCATCGACATCCGGAAGTAACACAGAGTTCCACCCGGGTTGCACTTCCGTTATTGCACCTTGCTCGTTAACTCTATACTCGTGGAGCGTCCCGAAGACTTCCGAAAACATGTAAACCCAACCGGGTGTCAGTTTTCGAACACAGTAATGAGTGTTTCCAATGGCAACGGCCGGAGGGCGAAAATTGGCAGGCAGCGCGGTTTCTTCCTGACTGATCGCCCAGCGCACCGGATACAACGCGACAGTTTTAAGCTTGAGCGGGCACATCTGTGCCGCTGATTCGGTGCTATCAGCACCCTGTAAAAACGCTGAGCTGTTAGCGCTACCCATGAACCAGTCCCTCCGTTGACTTTTTCTCAGCGAATTCTGCAATTCGCGCTATGGCTTTGCTCAGGGTTGCAGAATTTTCTTCCCACAGGTTTTGGACATCCCTGTCCTTAAACGCATTATGCCCAAGCCAGCCGATAGTGTTGATGTATAAGGCAATATCCCGCGTACTGCCGAGTCCTCGATTTTTCGCTGCGGCGGTCAACGCAGAAACCAAACCCCAATCCCGCCCAGTTGAGCCGGGCTGTTGAAGCAAATGAGGAAAGTAAGTCTCAGTATGGAGCTCAAGTTTTCTCAGGGCGGTGCGTTCCGCTGCTTTTTCCATGGCAACCTGATGCTCCTCGCGAATATTGAACATCTCTTTCTGCTTTTCACCTGATGGCTGCTCATTGTAAAAGCACTCCCACTCTCCCACTCGGCGGTCCTGAATGGCGATTGCACTACATGGTCCCATCAGCCGACTCTTACCCTCACCCTTCGAATCCCGTCTCAACAAGTTCCGGGCGATTTCAGGGTCGTAAAACCGGAAAACCACCTCATCACCTGTGACCAGCCGAGCCATCAGTAGCCCGCGCAGGTGATCCATCACTTCTTCAAACGGGCAGTCGGCCTGCAATACGATGGCAGCCCCCAGCTGTTTCCACTCATCGAAACATTTCCGGGCCAAGGCGCTATTGATACCGGTCTCGACCAACCACGGTGATATTTCAGATAGACCAGAGAGCTCGGTCTGTCGGTATAACGCATCACAATGTGGGCGTTCTTCTTCACGGTATATGACCTGAGATAAATCGTTCACTTTAGCCCCATCAATGAGGAGGAACGTTTTCCCTGAGTCAGGAAGGCTGGCCCGACTATTCATCAGACTGCACCTTGTGATTCTGGTGAGCAGACCTGACAGATTCCCTTACCCTGATTTGCTGCATTCTTGATGGCACGTATCTGGTCTGGCTTGGCCATCGGCCTTTGGGGAGCCTCAGGCAATTTTTCAGGCGCCACGCTGACAACCCCAGCCTTCTCCACCAATCCCGGCATTTCAGGCACCTGAACTGCTTGCCCAGACCCACTCCCAGCTGAACCACCCGCATTCAGATTAATCGCCGGACCACTCAGTGCCACGCCACTCGGATCAATCTTCACAAAGCTGCCGCCGGCTTTGAGGGTGATTTCAGCACCCGCTTCGATCACGGCTTTTTGGCCGGCTTTGATGTGGAGCTCCTGGCCGGAGTCGCTGAGCCAGGCGGTGCCGGCTTTGATGTGGACGGTGCCGGTGACGTCGAAGCTGAAGTCTCTGCCGGTTTTTTCCCGCTTCTCGCCATCCACCGTATGGTGATCATTGGCCTTGATGTGACTGACCCGGTCGTTGTCCACGGTGAGGTGGCTGTTGTGGTGAATCACCTCAGTGCGGTCGTTTTCGGTCAGCAGGTCCAGGTCTTTCTGGGCGTGGACGTAGATCTGTTCTTTATCGGCTTCGTCTTCAAAGCGCAGTTCGTTACTGCCTTCGCCCTTGTGGGTTTGGGTCTTTAAAGTTGTTCTTGTTTTGTGGGCCGGTAATTCATACGGCGGAGTGTTGGTGGCGTGGTAGGTGCGCCCGGTAATGATCGGCTGATCCGGATCGCCGTCCAGGAAGGACACAATGACTTCATGGCCGATTCTCGGGAGGGCCATAAACCCATAGCTGCCGCCGGCCCAGCCCTGGGAGACGCGTAGCCAGGCACTGCTGTTGTCGTCGTTCTTGGAATAGCGGTCCCAGGGGAACCGAACTTTAACCCGGCCGTGTGCATCACAATGGATTTCTTCCCCCGGGGGGCCAGTGACGATGGCGACTTGCGGGCCATCCATACGGGGACGCTGGCTGTCTTTTAACTGGGGCCGCCAGGTGCGGTCGGCCGGAATGACGCTGAAGCGGTTGTTGTAGGTGGTGGACCCACTGCCGCCGTCTTCTTCCAGTGCCTGGGGTTGTGTGCCCTTGTGGGTGACACTGGTAATCAACCAGTCCCGGTTGAGGGAGTCAGCACTGTGTTCACTCAGCGTGAATTTGGCGCCGCTGGTGAAGTCCGCCCGGTTACTGGTGCCGGATGCGGTGCGGCTCTGGTTGCGCAGGCTGTCGAGGGTGGCCTCGGTAAAAGGTTGGCCACTGGCATCCTGTTTGAACCGGCCCGGGTAGTCGTAATGCTGGTAGTCGTCCCGATGGGGTAAATCAGCGCCACTGGTTTCGTGCATCAGGGCATAGGCCGGGTTCTTGAAGGTGTAGTCCTTCAGCGCCACGCTGGCGACGGAGACCGTATCCTGAGGTGTGAAGCTGAACACCGCCGGTTGGCGGCTGCTGCCGCCTGCGGTGGCGTTGTAGCCGGCCTCAGGCAGCTCTGGCGCTTCCCGGTGATGATCGGCCAGGATCAGAGTGTGACCGCCCTGACGGTGTTCAAAGCGGTAGTGCCAGCCTTCTTCGGCGGCTAAACGGGTGGCGAAGGCCAGATCGGATTCCCGGTGCTGGACGCAGTATTCCCGTTCTTCTGAAGGGCGTTTGAGATTGAGTGTACGGTCGACGACACCCCGTTCGTCCAGCAGGGTCTGGACGATGGTTTCCGTGGTCTGCTGCTGGAAGATGCGGCTGTTGTGCATCAGCCCCAAACGCCAGAGGGCGGGCTGGATGACGGCCGAGTACTGGGTACGGCGATGGCCGGTATCGCCCCGGCTGAAAGAGGACACCACGCCGTGGAAACGGCGCAGAACGTCACCGTCCTGATACAGCACCAGTTCAGCATCCTGATCCAACACATCGGTCACTGCCAGATCATCAAAGGCACTGGCCAGATCCAGTTTGAGATGGAACAGGTCGGAGAGGCTTTCGGTCAGCTCGAATTCCACCACCGAGAAGGTGTCATCCGGCAAAGACCCGAGACGGGCCGTGAACTGCAGGCCGGTGGGCTGGGGCATGGTGTCGTCCTTGATTCCTGATCAGTGCATCCTGCATTCCCGGGCAATCCCGCCCGGAAGCTCTTTATACGTCAAACGCTCAGTACTTTAATTACGCAAACCACTCGCTCTGGCGAAAATCTGCAGAGAAGTAATAGTGGCTAGTGTTAACCGCCAACGCCAGAGCCGCTGCCAATCACCACACCACCGCAACTGACGGCATCACCGGTCAATGCGATCGGTTTACCTTCAACCAATACAGTGGGATTACCCGCTGCAATTTGTCGGGGGTGAGGGCCATGGTGGGGCTTGGAGTGAATCGCCAACGGATCGCCCATGCGGGCAACCGGTTTGCCGTCCATAAGAACGGTGCTGCTGGCAGCAATGACGGGGGTGGGCGGAAAACCTTCGTGATCGGTTCCGATATCGCCCAGTAATACGACTTTCTTACCCATGTTAACGCTCCCTGTTCGCGCCCGCCTGACGTTTACAAAACCGGACATCCTGATGCCGGTCAATGCGTGACGCGTCTGTTCCCTGAACTCATGTGTTCGATAACCCGGCAACAATCCAGCTGCCGGGTTCAAAGTGTCGCCTGCGCGGTGCAGGCTGACAATAGGTCTTCCTACGGATACTAATACAGGCTGCGCGGCACCTGGTAACCCGCCAGCAATTTCTGGGTAAACGGGTTCACGTTGCCAGCGGCATGGAGCCTGTATCGTGCGCTGCCACCATCCAGAGTGAACTTCACATCAATCGCGCTGCTGCTGACGCCGGTAATATCGGCTTTATCCAGCAGGCGGAAGAAGGCCCAGGGCCCGCGGGCGATTTCGCTGCGGGGTGAGCGGTTCACTTCGATCGGCACCAGCGTGATTTCGCTTTCGACCGAGTCACGCAATGTATTCGGCCATATTAGCGGAATACTTTGCCGCGGTCCGTGGCTGAATTCAACCAATTGCCCATCCACGTTCACCACACTGCGACGCTTGTTGGACGACAGGTTCAGCGGCTCCAGCGCAAACTCCAGATCCAGCGTACCGCTGCGGGTGAAAAACGCCTGGCGAATCTGTTCAGCCTGTTCCAGCGCTGCCATCACATCCCGACGAACCAGCGTCGCGCGCTTGCTCATCACCACGTGCTCCGGATGATCTTCCAGGAACAGTTTCAGGTTTTCCTTATAGAAGCTGTCCAGCGTACCTTGTGGTGCGAAGAAGCGTTCGAAGTCCTGCAATGCCGCATCGCGACCGGCACCCGAGTTGAACGGATAATGACGCGCCAGACCTTGCTGGAAGGGCTGGTAAACCTCCTGATACCACTTGCGCTCAAGCTGCGCCACCGCCTGATCGAGCACCACCCGCCAGCTCTCGGTCGCAAGCTTGTCCAGCATGCGGTTGACCGGTGCAGGCTGATTACGCGCCAGCCGCTGCAGGGTGAAGATCGGATCTGCACCTTCCAATGTCAGCCGTGCTCTGGCTGCAGCCAATGCCGCTTTGCCAGAATCAGGCGACTCCTGAATACTGCGCAGGTAGTCGTGCAGCGTGCGCAACACTTCCTGGATGTTATCCATCTGCGAGGGCTGATCGCCATCCTTGCGCAGCAGGCCCTGTAGGCCCGCAAACTGCTGTTCGATGTTCTCGGCCAGACGATAGTTGGCGGACTGACGCAGCGCCTCCGCGGCGGCATCGGTCTGGCCTTCACTGGCCGGGAAGATCAGGGTGTTGTCCCGTACCGACGCCAGCAACTGCACCATTGGCTTGTGTCCGCCCGTCAGATTATCCAGCACCCGGACGCCATCATTGATGTCGCGGAAAGAGCGAACATCCAGATGGCTCAAAGCGCTACGCCAGGTTTTGACGTAATCCTCTGCATACTGGTCTCGCAATTCGGCTTGCAACTCGGCTTCGTCTGACTCGCTGAAATCCACGTTATCCCGACGCCCCAGCACCCAGGCATCAACCAGGGCCAGTTCGGTCACCGACGACGACTTGCGAGTGAAGTAACCCTGTAGCCCTTCGCGGGTGAGCATGCGGGGAATCCGCATCGGATCCTGATCAACCGGTGGCAAATTCTCCAGTGGGCGGCCATCGCTATCGATGCGGACGAAGACAGCATCAAAAGCAGGGCCACTCTTGGCCTCCAGATTCAGAGGCGAAGTCAGATCGTGAATGCCTTTGGATTTCAGGTCACGATAGACCCGGTCCGGCGTGGCCAGACGGCCCAGCTCGCGCTGCGACCACTGCACACTGCTCTGGAATGGCGCCAGAGCCATATCCGCCGCACGGTCACCAGATTGCTGCCACTTACCCAGATCGGTATATGCCATGGCGTAGGTGAGATGCTGGCTGAGGCGTTCCTGTACCGAGCGCTGTCCCGGATAGCGCTGTTGCCAGTAGGCCTCCATGTAGCTATCGACAATGTCGTTACGACGGCCGCTACCATCGTAGAGCATGCGCAAGACACGCAAGTGCGGAAGCCTTGAAGAACCATCATCCGGCGCCTGGTTCATCTCATCCATCACGCCCACCATCAACGAAGGCAGGAACTGATAGGCCAGCATGTTGAGATAGGATTTCTCGACTTCAGGCCCGATGCGGTCGCCTTGATAGAGGCCCATGTCGGCCACCAGCGGCCACTCGTCACGATAATTGCCATAGGCCAGCGTCGCTTCGCGGAGGTCGTCGAGCGGTTCCAGCAGGTTGCGGCCGGATGGGTCCATCTCGCTGCCGATCGGGCGCCAGTTGTCGATAAAGCCACGCACCCGGTTCTCTACCTGCTGCGCCGCTTCGGCGTTCTGCACAAAGTAATGCTGCCAGCCCGCCGTCATGGCGATGCCTGAGGCGATGAACAGTACTGCGGCAGTCGCCAGCATACGCCGGCGCTGGCGCGTCACCCGCACGTTATCGCCGGCCAGCCCGGCTTCCTGGTAAATCACTTCAGGGAACAGGCGCTCACTGAAATACGTCACTGACTGACCGCCTCGTTGCGCCGGCTGGATCGCTTCCGCGAGACCATAGTGACGGGCAGCGGCGCCAATGAAGGCATCTTCCGGCACGCCTTCCTGAAACACCGAGGTGAAGTAGACGCCGCGCACCAGCGCCGGCGTCGAGAAGGCATCGGCCGCCAGCATTTCGGCCAGGAACTGCTGGGTCACCGGAAACAGGCCCGCCAACTGACGGCTGAATGAATAGATTGCGGCGCGCTCTTCCTGATCACGGGTATCCGCCAGCAGGCGCGGCAAACGCTGATTCACCTGCTCGATCAGGTCCTGATACTGGGCATCGAACTGCTCCAGCCACTGATCCGGATCCTGCAGTGATTCCAGTTCAAAGGTGAAACCGAGCGGCTGTTCCCGTTCTGCTTTTGACAGCTTGCGGAAGTAGGCACCAAAGCCATGCAACAGGTCCATTTTGGTGAAGCTGATGTACACCGGCAGGCGCGAACCGAGATGCTCCATCAATTCCCGCAAACGGGTACGTAGCAGCACGGCCTGCGCCTTGCGTTCGCCATCGCCCAGACGGCTGAGCTGCGCCAGGTCGACCGTCAGGATGACGCCGTTCAGCGGGCGGCGGGGGCGGTTCTTTTCGAGCCAGTGAACAAAGTGGTTCCACAGGCGCTCCTGCAGGGCTGCGCCGGAGTTGTTGATTTCACGCTGGCTCAGCAACTCGCCATCAGGGTCGATCAGGACGGCATCGTCACCCACCCACCATTCGAACCCGAACGGATTCTTTTCAGTCCGGCGATTCTTGACGACGTTGGTCAGGGTGAAGGTCTGGCCGGAGCGCTGGATCAGGCTCGATTTGCCTGCATCTTCCAGCCCCATCACCAGATACCACGGCAGCTTGTACAACCGGTTGCGGCCCGGAATATTGTCTTTGAGTGCTGACAGGCCAAGGTCCAGCAGGCGGGTCTGGCGGCGCTCATAGACCAGGATTGGGTCTTCTTCCTGACGCTGCTCATCAGCACGGGCACGGTCGACCTTTTTCAGTCGACGAGCCATCACCAGGCCCCAGATCACCGCAATCAGCAGTACGATACCCAGAGTCACCACTGTACGGCTTTCCCAACTGGCCAGCGGTCGTTCGCCACGGAACTCCCACTGCGGCCCCAGCCACCAGGTGGCGGCCAACAACAGCCCCAGCCCAAGGGCAATGACAATCGGCCCTCCAACGCGGATGAAGGGCCAGACTTTTTTACCGATATACATCAGTTTGCGAGCGATGACTTCCATATCTGTACTTCCTGCTGCTTTCCCTGGCGATGGGCCAAAACACCCACCTTTGTGGCTACCCTGTTACTTCCCGACCGGCTCTCACAGCGTGATTGCCGGAAAATGCTTAAAAAACGATTACGACAACTGATCGAGATGAGCCATTAGCGACGGCTCCCACTCAGCCAAGTTCATATTTCGGTTCTGTTCCCGCAGATCGACAACTTGCTGTTTGGCAAGCGTTTTCATCCCCGCCTCGCGCAGTAAATCAGCGCACATCAGCCGCCAGTAAAACTGCGACCGGGGCTCGTCGGCTTCTGCGAGGCCGTCTTCCAGAATCTGCATGGCCGGTGCCAGTCCTTTTTCGGCGAGCACGCCTTTTGCCGTCTCGAAGGCCTCTTCCCAGCGCTCACCGGAACCGGTGCGTCCGCTGCCACCGCTGCTCTGAAGCCAGCTTTTGACCGTTTCCGGCAGAAACGGCGAGCTGTCTGAGAAGGTCATCCCTGTCAGTTTGGGTAGACGATCCACAAACGCTTTCAATGACTGGCGGATCGCCTCTGCGCAGGCGCCATGCCCCAGTTGTTCTGCTGCCTGGGCGCTCAGGTGATGCCCTTCGAGCCAGAAAGGGCTGACCGCCAGGCTCTGTTCGATACGCCCCCAGAGCGCGAGGTCTGCACCTCGTGCCAGGCTCTCCTGATATTCTGCTACCCGATCGGGGCTGACAGCCGCAAGATCACTGCGCACGCCGTCCCGGGCGGGCGGGAGGGTGCTGATGCTGTGCCATATGGCAAACCGGCGTAGCTGATAACCGAGTGGCTCTGTAGGCGAAACCTCCGTCAGCATGTCGGCGACTTTCAGCAGACTCTGGCGGGTAGCGCGATCATTGCCGGGATCAAGATTCATTCCCGCCAGTGATGCTGCCGCTGAAGAGGCCGAAGACGTTGACGAACCGGACGCAGCTTCCCGTGACTGCGAGGCAGCCGGAGCCGCACTCGCCGCTGGTTTTTGCTGCTCTTCATTCGCTGCCGGCAAGCGCTCGATACTGCGGCGCAGATCGACTACCGGGTCTGGCGGAATCGAATGACTTTCGACAAGAGCGTGAAGCTTATCCAGCGCTTCAAGGCAAAACTTGCGGCCATCCCCCATCGCGCTGTTAAACGAGACCTTGGTGACTTCAGCCTGGGCCCGCTGCATGATTTGCCCGAACATCAGGCGCCGCGGCCGATGCCCCTTGTCGCCGGGGTAAGGCCATGCATGTACCCACCAGTTTTCCATTGCCAGGCACAACAGGTGTACAGAGAGCGCAAAACGCTCACCATCACCGCCACGCTGTAACGCCAGCAACAGAAAACCAAGCACCTTGAGATCCTTGGCCTGATCGCTCAGCAAACGCACCGCCTCGCGCTCGACTTTCTGCCAGTCGATCTCCATATGAGACAACGAGCCGATCTTCATGATTTCGTTTTCAAGAAACTCCAGCGCAGCATCTTCGCCCAGCGCATCGCCCATCGGCGTATCGCCGGCCAGAGGTTCAATGACCTGTTCCACATAGGGATGTTGTTCTACTGCCTGCATAACGCTCTACCTTTCGCCCCGTCCGGCCGCTTACCAGCGACACATTTCGCGCAGCGGATTGAGTGCATCCTTCATACCCGCAAGATCAAAGACCAGACCATCGAGTGCCGACTGATCGGCACTCAGGGTCAGCCTTTCGGCTCCCAGCAAATTGCGGATGGTATCGATAGCCGGCAAACCGCGACCGCCGCTGAGGACGTACCCGTCATCCCTGACCCGCCAGACCTGCTGTTGTTGGCGGTTGTTAGTCGCCATGGTCAGCCGCACACGTTCGGCAGACATCGGCTTGGGCATCATCAGGGCAAGTTGGGTGATCTTGTTATGGCAGCGTACGGTCAGCAACGGGCGCGGCGGTACTGCACCCAAAGCCGCCACCGTCACCATCTGGCCGGCGTCACCATTGGCCTGAAGCGCGCCGTCCTGCGGTGCCCGGCGATTTTCCTGGGAATAGGCCGCAATCCACTGCACTGGCTGACGCCCGGGCATGGTCTGGGTGGCATTCTCTGCCTTGTGCAATGGCGTGTTGAACACTGCATCAAAGCAGGCCAACCGCTCGAGCCTTGCCGGTTCCTGGGTGCAGCGCATTGCGGCGGCTACCGGAGTGGCTGGCGCGGCGTGAACCAGCCCCGACACCATCAAGCCCAACAGCACCAGCGTCGCGCTGATATGACCTTGTAATCGATACCGCGTCATCCTGCCTCCGACACGTTGAATTTCTGGCATTTGTGGGCCAGCGTTCGCTTGGGCAAACCCAGACTCTCAGCTGCCTGGGCCCGGTTACCCCGGTACTGGCGCAAACGGGCGCCGATAATCGCCGCCTCGAAGGCCTGGGATGCCGCCCGGAGATCGTCAATCTCGTGGAGCGAAGGGACGCCCGGTTGAATTGCCATGGCAACGCCACTGTCGGCGCCATCACTTTCCGGTTCGTCCTGCGCAATCTCATCAAGGCGCAGATCCTCAGCCTGAATATCGTCACCTGCCACGGTTTGCAGGCAGGCAAATTCGATCACGTTACGCAGTTCGCGCACATTGCCCGGGAAGCTGTACTGCCCGAGAAATTGCAGGGCCTGGCTGCTGATGCCCAGTGGTCCGCTGCCTTCGCGCTCCTTGAAGCCGCGAATAAAGTGACGGCACAACTGCTCAAGGTCCTCTTCACGATCGCGCAACGGAATCACTCGAATCGGAAACTGGCTGAGCCGGTAGAACAGATCGCGGCGGAAGGCCCCGTCCCGAATCCGGGTTTGCAGGGGTTGGTGAGTTGCTGCAACCAGACGGAAATCCGAATGTGACTCTTCCTGCGCGCCCAACGGGCGGAACTGGCGGGTCTCCAGCACGCGCAAAAGCTTGGATTGGAGCGCCAGTGGCATGTCACCGATTTCATCCAGAAACAGCGTGCCGCCGTCCGCCTGGGCCAGTAACCCCTGCTTGGCCGCATCCGCACCGGAGAAGGCGCCTTTGGTATGCCCGAACAGCTCGTTTTCCAGCAGGCTGTCTGGGATCGCGGCACAGTTGACCACCACAAAAGGCCCTTCGCTGCGGGACGAGAACTGGTGAATACCCCGCGCCACAAGATCCTTGCCGCAGCCAGTCTCACCCTGCACCAGAACCGACAGCTGACTGCCCGCTGCGCGAATCACCTGGGAGCGCAGATCTGCCATGCTCCGTGAAAGCCCGACCAGGGTTGATGCCAGGGTTTCGTTTTTCTGGCGCTCGGTTTCGGTATCTTTAAGGTGATCCAGCGACCGCTTGAGCATGCGTTGCTGCCACACCCGATCGTGACGCTCACGCTGGGCATCCCATTGATGACACAGCAGGCTCAGCAAGCCTTCGTACAGCGGCTGACCCACGATGCCTTCCCAGGCATCGCCGGAACCGCACATCACCAACACGCCCAGCGTCTTCTTCTGGCCCTGCAGCAGTGGCTGAAGCCAGAGCGATTCAGAATGACCGCTGGCTTCAAACAAGCTGTTCAGCCCCTTGTGCTCAAGTCGCGCACAGGCCTCTTGCGACAACCCGCGGGGGCGTGCCTCGCGCAGAACATGGGCAAACGGATGCGAGAAGTCATCGCACTCGAAGCTCAGCGTGTCACTCAGGCGCGGGCATACCAGCGAACGGCCGCTGCTATCGAGTTCCAGCAGCCAACACCTGTCGACACCGAAAACCCGTTCCATCTGAAGGCTGGCGCACTGCAGCAGGGCAGCCCTGTCGGGTTGCCTGATCAGCTCAACTGCCAATTCTACTCCGGTGTGCAGTTCCATCTGCATCCGTCCCATGTCCTTTTCCTTAGCTGACTGTTCCGGTGAAACGACCTTCTGTAACACCCAGGCTGACGCTTGCCACGGGTTGCCGTGCAGCCAGCTTCTCCAGAAGCGCGAGCGATACGGGAGGCAACAGCTCCCCTTCGATAATGGACTCCAGCATCCGCGCCCCGTTTTCACTGCGGGTTGCGCGGCTGCGAATGGCTTCCACCAGACCGTCTTCCAGCGTGACCACTGTGCGGTAGCGGTCACGGATCTGGTCCGCCAGCCGTTCGAGCTTGTCACCCACGATACGGTTCAGCGTGTCTTCGCCCAGCGGCAGATAAGGCACCGTTTCCATACGGGCCAGCAGTGCCGGTTTGAAGAAATCTGCCAGTATCGGATAGAGATCATCGTCCAGCGCGGCGGCGTCGAATTCGCCTTCCTGTTCCGCGTGATGCACGATGGCCTGGTAGCCAAGATTGGAGGTCATGAAGAAGACCACGTTCTGGCAGTTGATCAGCCGGCCTTCGCCGTCCGCCAGTTCGCCCTTGTCGAACGCCTGATAGAACAGGTTGAGTACTTCCGGATGCGCCTTTTCCACTTCATCCAGCAGCACGATGGAATACGGCTTCTGACGGATCGCTTCGGTCAGGATGCCGCCTTCACCAAAGCCCACGTAGCCCGGCGGTGAACCGATCAGGCGCGAGACGGTATGCTTCTCCTGATACTCCGACATATTGATGGTGGTCAGGAACTGGCGACCGCCGTACAGCAGCTCAGCCAGTTGCACCACGGTTTCGGTCTTGCCGACACCGCTGGGGCCTACCAGCAGGAAAGCGCCCATTGGCCGGCCCGGACGACGCAGGTCGGCGCGAGCGGTCAGCAGATGCTGATGCAGGGCATGAATAGCCGGATCCTGACCTTTGATATGGGCCTGCAGATGCGTCGGCAGATGAGTGATTTTCTGCAGCTCATCGGCGGTCATGCGATTGACCGGAATACCGGTCCAGTCAGCGATAACCTCGGCGATCTGACGGGTATCCACCAACGCATGGACCAGCGGCTCATCGGCTTGCAACTGCTCAAGCTCTTGCGCCAGTGCACCGGCTTCTGCGCGCAGTGTTTCAGCATCTTTCGGAGCGTCTTCACTGTCAGCTGTCGCGGTTTCGCTGTCGTCAGCAATGACGTCTTCCGCGCCGTCGAACAGCGAGGGTTGTGCGTCTTCCGGCGCCAGCAATTGCTCGCGAACGGCAATCAGTTTTGCCACCAGTTCCCGCTGAGTTTCCCAGCGCTCTTCCAGTGCCTCGGCTTCTTCCTGAAGCATATCCACCTTGCCGGCAACGGCTTGCAAGCGTTCATCATCAGCGCCCTGCCCGAGTTGCTGCTGACGGCTGAGCAGGTCCTGCTCCATTTTTAGCTGGTGCAATTCGCTGCGAACGTGACTCAGCCGGCGTGGCGGTGTAGTCAGGTTAAGGCTGACCCGTGCTGAAGCGGTATCGAGCACGTCGATCGCCTTGTCCGGTAGCTGACGACCGGCGATATAGCGTGCAGACAGTTCGGCGGCCGCTTTAAGTGCAGTATCATCAATCAGTACCTGATGGGCATTCTCGTATACCGGGCGCAGACCGCGCAGGATATGAACCGCCTGTTCGGTGGTCGGCTCGCCCAGGGCAACGGGCTGGAAGCGACGGCTCAGGGCCGGATCTTTCTCGAAATACTTTTTGTATTCGCGCCAGGTAGTGGCGGCAATTGTGCGCAGCTCGCCGCGAGCCAGTGCTGGCTTCAGCAGGTTGGCCGCATCGGAACCACCTTCGCTGTTGCCGGCACCGATCAGGGTATGGGCTTCGTCAATAAACAGAATAATTGGCGTTGGTGAGTCTTTCACCGCTTCAATCACGCCTTTAAGGCGCTTCTCGAATTCGCCTTTCACGGAAGCGCCAGCCTGCAGGGCGCCCAGATCCAGCGCCCAAAGCTCAACACTTTGCAGCCGTTCCGGCACATCACCGGCGACAATGCGCAGGGCCAGCCCTTCAACAACGGCACTTTTGCCAACACCGGCATCGCCGACGACGATCGGGTTATTTTTGCGGCGACGGCATAGGATATCGATCATCTGGTCGATTTCCGGATCGCGGCACAGTACCGGATCAAATTTCTCTTCCCGTGCCAGACGGGTGAAATCCGTTGCGTAACGGGTCAGCATCGAACCTTCACCGGCATTGGCTGCCTGTGGCGCACTCTGGCTGGCGCTCTCAACCGGGGTTTCCAGCGAGCCGCGAGTCACGCTGTCGAAGGCTTTGCGCAGGTGCTCGCGATTCAGCTCAACCAGCAACCGGCTGACTTGCGGCATCAGGTAACGATCCACATTCATCAACAGAGCAAGGAAAATGACCCCGGAGCGCAATTCGCGGTGACCAAACTCGGCAGACGCCAGCAGCCAGGCATCCTGAATCAGCTCAATCAGCAGCGGCGAAAATGACGGATACGGCTCCGCACTCTGCAGCTCGCCGTTCAGGCGTTCACCCAGCACCGGCTGCAACTGAAACGGATCAACACCCGCATTATCCAGCATCTGGCGAATATCCGAGTAAGGCGTTTCCAGCAGTTTAAAGAGCAGGTGCGCCGGTGTGATTTCGGCACCCTGGCGGGATATGCACAATGCCGCCGAGGCTTCCATGCCCTCGCGACAGACTTCATTGAGGCGCCCAATCAGCGCAGGTAGTTCGACCCGAAGCACAGTGATCTCCTTATTTCGGGAGTTGATCCAGTACGCTGAGCACATCCCTGATGCGGTCATCCAGCGCTATTGAGTAAAGCGTGTAAATCGTCGCCATTGCGCCGACAAACAGACCAAACATTCCCCACAGGGGCAGCCCGTTGCGGAACCGGTTGCGAGCCGGGGTGACGTTGTCCAGTGCGTGGCCAAGGGTGTTACTGTCAGGCTCGCCCCGGAAATGTTCGATCTGGCTGTAAAGGCCGGCGATAATCCGTTCGTATTCGTCACGTCCGTTATCCATCACCTTGTAACGACCCTCAAAGCCGAGGCACAGCGCCAAGTAGATGAACTCAAGCATGTCCCTGTAACGCTCGGGCTCCTGCTCCATCCGTGACAGGATGGCGAATACCTTTTCACCACCCCAGGTTTCATTGTGGAAGCGGGACAGCAGCGAGGTCTGTGACCAGATGCTGTGGGCGCCCCAATCGGTGCCCAGCACGGCTTCATCAATGAACGCACACAACACGTACCGGTAGGCCACAACCGTTGGGCGTTCATAGCCCTGCTCGATCAGCTCCCGGTCAATATCGGTGATTTCATCGACAACCTGCTGATAGAGCGACATCACCTGATTGAAATCCGCCAGCCGACGCACACGGATCACCAGACCCAGTAACGGCGTTGCGGCGTCTACCAGACGATTGCCTTCGAAGCCTCGCAGCTGGAAGGTTTCATCGGCGGTACCCCGTGATGCTTCCGCAGGCTCATCAAACAGGTATTGGCTGAATGCATCCTCATTCCGTGGCGCTTCCATTACGCTTGCCTCTGCCATGTTCTAGCTCCTGATTGCCCAGAATTGCATTTCAATGCCCGGGAACTCACCGGCCACGTGGAAGGCGAAACCGCTGCCATTTTCCAGCATCTGCCATGCCTGACTGCGGGCATCAAGCTGGAAGTAGGTAAATCCGGCGTGATAAGGCAACTGACGCGGTGCCACCGGCAGCGCCACCAACGGGATACCCGGCAGCTGCAGGCTGATCAGATCGCGAATCTTCTCGACCGATGCCACCTTGCACTGCTGGGTAAACTGCTTGCGCAGATCGTCGGTCGGCATGTCGGCGCGCACCGCAAGAATGAACTCCGCCTGACCAATCAGCTGGGTATCCTGGATCGGCGCGACCGTGAGGCCGTACTGGCGCTGCTGTAACTGGATCGCCATTGCCCGTGGCTCCAGTACTGTGCTCAGTGACTGGCGCAGTACCTGCATCAGGGGCGCGAATGACGCCTCCGGCAGATCGTGATCGTAGGCGGTGTATTCCTGCGGCAAACGGTTTTCGTCGGTAAAGGTCACCAGCTCGCCACACAGTTCCAGCAGCGCTTCGTACAGGCGCTCCGGATGCAGCTGCCGCAGACGGGCCAAATGCATGAATCGCGGATGCGCGCGGTTGAGCATTTGCAGCAACATGAAATCCGATACGTCCGCGACACCGCCCTGATTGGGGGAGCCGACACGCTCGGCAATATTGCGGGCACGTTCACGCATCAAGCCGGCCATTTCACCGACAAACCGCTGAAGCTTGGGTGCTGCGCGGACGCTGACCATGGTTGGAATAAAGCTCGGATCCATGACCAGACTGCCGTCCGGACGCTTCTCCAGAATCCGACCGATGGCTAACGTGGCGTAGGCGCTGCGATCATCCCGCTCCAGCATCAGCCGAGGATTGACCTTGGCGACATCAATCGCATGGGCATCGCCGTCGATTGAATGCAGATCGCGAATTTCTGCCGTTTGCGAACGGAAGCGGCCTGATACGCCGGATTCCGGCCACTCGACTTCCGCCAGACTCTCGGTGCCCAACGGCAGTGCCAGGTAGACCACCTGATTGGCAACCGAGGCATCAGTGATTTCCATCGGCGCCGGCATGACATCTTCTTCCGGCAGGCTGAAACGGGTGCCGTCGGGGAACAACCCGTGCGCCCGAACCAGACCGATCCGCCCGAAGGTCAGATACTCTTCGTTCAACTGCAGATCGCTGAAGCCATAGAGAAAATCAGACACGGCCTGGGCGCGCTCGTTGATCTGGTGCTCCAGATAACGCTGCTGCTGCTGAAAGTGCTGCGGCTTGATGAACAGGCCATCACTCCACACCACGCGGTTATGTACTGACATGATTATTCATCCGCCTTCTGCATGATCACATCGCGATCACGCAGGTTAATCAGGATGTGATACCGGCCGCCGATCGGATCGACCTTGACCACTTTTTTCCACTGGGACTGGTTGGGATAGGCGTAAAAGGCGATGACACCAACATAACGGGTATCGGAATCCAGCTCGGCTGACTCGATATATTTATACTGGCCCGGCAGCATGGTGTAGTCGCTGTGGTCGATGTAGTTGTTACCCAGCGAGTCTTCCAACTCGGTCAACAGCTGATCGAAATCCGCCGCCATGATCCGCGAACTGTCTTCCATCTCGATCACCTGGAAGTTGATCGGTGTGGGCTGCATGGCTTCGTTAGGGTTCACATCCGGCTCTGCCAGAATGGTAAGGTCCATGGTGCTCGGCAGATCCTCCGGCTCACCGACCGGAATATCAGGGTTCCAGAGTACTTTCGCAGTCTTGGTGACAGCGTTGTAAGGCGTACTGCAGCCGGCAAGGCCCAGCACAACACACAGCAAGATCCATTTGCGATAATTCACAGCATCGACTCCCTTTGTAGCTGACGTAAATGATGATCGTAGGCCTGTTCAAACACTTCCTCGAAGAGCCGCTCAAAGCCGCGTTGGCGACTGGAACTCAGCTCGTCGTAGTAGTGTTGATACATTGCCCAGGCCCAGGCAGGTTCGCTTTCGCCGGTTTGCAGCCCGCGGCGGTAACCGTGGAAACGGCGCAGCAGGTTGTCCGGTGAAAAGGCCCTCAGAATGGCATCCAATGCCTCGCTGATGGCGGCCTGGGTGGCCTGTTGGTGATGTCGCAACCCGGTCAGGCTTTCGGTGACTGCCGCAGGGGCAGACAGATGCACCGGGCTACGCTCGCTGGCAAACAGGGTCTGCATAGCGGCTTCGTAGTCCTGACCCAGTCGTAACGGGTTGTCTTCAATCGGCTGCAGGCGTGTACGCAATGCCTGGTGCCGGGTATCTTCGTTCTGATGCAGGTCGAGCAGGCCCGCCACTGTCGCTTTCAGCGTCTGGCCCGCTTCTTCCAGAAACAGCCGCATATCATCGCTATCCTGAAAGCTCAGATCGGTCTCCATCCCCCGCAGCAGCGGCGCGCCACTGATGTGCTTGCGGCTATGCTCGTCGTATTCATGATCTGCCGGTACAGACGCCATCGTTCCCTGATGCTCCGACATGGGTTTTTTCCCTCCGTTTAGAACTGGCAATCCCAGCGCCACATCACGGTCGTCGCGACCGTCTTCCCGGGACGCCGGTTTACCGCCGCGCCACTGCGGGTTGTCCGCGAGCAGGCGGCTGGTTTCGTCTTCCTTTTGTTCCGGTTTAACCGGACGTGGATCAATGCCTTCCAGCGGATCACGCTGTTCCCGCTCACTGATAGCCGGCTGCAGGCCGGTCAGCGGATCGGTACGCACAATGCCATCGGTATTACCCTGATGCAGCTCGCCTTCGCTCAGGTGCATCATCGAATGATCGTCTTGCTCGCCTGCAAGCTGAGATGAACCGGCATCTGTGGCCGAAAACATCCGCGCCTGCACCTGATAGCGGCCGAGCCGGATAATGTCACCTTCTGACAGGCGGGCCCGGCGCCCACGACCAACCGGCAGGCTGGCACTGTTGATATAGGTACGTCCGGAGCGGTCAATCAGGCAGTACTCGCCGTCGATAAAGCGAATTTCTGCATGGCCGGAGACCACGCCGGTGCGGTGCGGCGACAGCTTCCAGGTATCGCTCGCAGCCGAGCCGATGGAGCCGCCCCTGGTGCTGAATTCACACTGGATGTCAGCACCACCGGAGACTTCCCGGGGATTGCTGATGGTCAGTTTCAGACTGTGTTGCTGGGCTGCCGACATGATGATTACCGCCTGATCTGAATGCGAACGGGTTGTTGAGGCTCACCCGCTACTGGATTTACGAATGAGTTCCAACCGAGACGCACGTCTGCGCCCAACTGAATCGGGAAGACGTCCTCCGGCCGAATGACCAGCTCAAGGTCGTAAGCGAGTTGTTCGCGCATGGTGAATTCCACCAACTTGACCAGCTTGCTGTGATCTCGGCCATTGGGCAGAAAATCAGCAAAGCGCTCACGGGTCAGCTCCTTCAACCGGAGGATGAATTTGCCGCTGCGGTCACGGATACGTGAGCCAATCAAGGTGTCTTCCCCCAATCGGGCATTGTTGCCGCCCAAACGGGTTTGCTGGTCTTCCGGGATATCCACTTTGCGCAGCACCCAAGGTTCGATTTCCACGTCAGCAAGATCGAAACAGTGCGCGACAATACCGCTGACCACTTCCGGCGACCGGCTGCGGCCGGCCATCAGCCCGGCATAGGCCATCATCTTCGACCAGTTGATTGGGGTGTCGCCCCGCAGGTCACGGTCGCCCAGACCTACCAGCGAAAAGATGTGTTCCGAGAACGCATCTGTCGCACCCGGCTGAAACCGCACGTAATAGCGATACTTGCGCCATACCCGATGAAACAGCGTGACCAACCGGTGATTGAAGAAGTCCAGGAAGTAGCGGCGAATACCGGTGTTCTGACCTTGCTCCCAGGCCAGATCTTCCAGGTAGTAACCCGGCAGAGGCGACTGCGAGCCGTGCAGCCCGAGGAAGCTGACTTCCATCTGATAAGGCGCGTATTCGTGCTCTGGCAACACCGCTGACAGCACATCGCTACCGGGAAAGCCAAGGCTCGCCGTCGATGAGAAGCGGATACGCTCATTCTGCGGTGCTTCATCCGTCGATCGCTCGAGGTCGTCCCCGTGCAGGCGATGGATAAGATCAACCAGCTGAAAAAAACTGTAGCGGCGCGCATCCCCTAGAACGGGCTGCAGGCCGACTACATCAGGGGCTGCTGCCCGGTCTGCAACGTCCATGTATACCGTTCCTGGTTTTCAGAATTCACCACATCCAGTAGGTGAAATGCATTGATGCTGGCGTATAGCGCAAAAAACTGACTGAGCACCGTGCCAAACAGGTAGAGATCGCCTTCCGAGGCAAACGCTGATTGATCCAGTGTCAGTGTCGATTGAATACCGCGCACCGGCAGACCGCGATACATCCGATCAACCGGTTTGGTCTCAATCCCGGATATGCCGGCAAGCCGCTGCTGGGATACCCGTTCGGCCTGGCGATCCACCAGTGCCTTGAAGTCATAGACCCGCAGCACAGAGCGCAACGCGTCCACATCCAGCAACGAGAGATAGTTCAGTGACAGGTTCGACACCAGTGTCCACTGTAAACTGCCATCCAGCGTCGGGCGCAATGTCGGCGTCGGCCGGGTTACGTTCCGGAACGAGGCAAACGCTGGCGTACTCTGGGTTGCTTCACAAATATCGCCCACCGCCAGCTGTGCCGGCAGTTGCCGGTTGGTGCAGGTCAATGTCAGCGAGATCGCTTCATTCTGGTTGAGGCAGGTGCTTTCATCCCCGCGTACAAACGAAATGAAGTGATCAAAGCCATCACCGCGCACACTGTCTTTCACCCGCATGCGGTAATACAGCGCCGTACGGTCGTGATCGCGCTCGATCTGGTGTTGAAAACTCTCGAATGCGTTGTAGATGCGCGGTTCGCCACGCGGTCGGCCGGGACTGCTGTCCAGCCAGCCTTCTACCTGATCCACGCTGAAAATTTCATAGTGAGACGCAAACCGGCTCGACGGCTGCATCCGGTATTCGGTCTGACGGCCATTGAGATCAATGGGATCCGCCTCATGCTCGAACAGGTTGATCGCCGGCGCGCAGTACAATTGAAAGCTGTCTTCACGCACCTTGGCATCCGGCGGTAATGTCCGGTTAAAACGGAATTTGATCTTCAGCTCGTCAGCCTGCACATTCGGCAGCAACCGACCGAGACCGGTCAGATCAATAAAGTGGAATGCCTCGGGAAAGCTGAGGTATTCCTGCAAAATCCGGTAGCCCGGGTAGGCGTTCTTGGGGTAAGGCAGCAAGCCTTCATCCTTACCGAAACCGACCGGCTTGAGGCAGTCTTTTGGCAGCGACAGGGTTACGCCGTTGACTTCCATTTCGGCACGGGTCAGGCAATGATTGAGCCACAGGTAAAGCGTCTGGGCGGTATAGGCATCACCTCCCAGGTACAGACGCAGGCTGTCCAGCCCAAGCTCGGACAACGGCTGATCCGTATGCAGTGCCAATGTCAGCGTGACCGTCGATACTTCGCGGGAATGCTCGGCACTGGCCTCGGCCATGGTCATCGGGTACATTTCGATATCACGGCATGTACGAAAACGGCATTGGGTGGCGCCCCGGCGGTCACCCACCGGCCGGCTACGAACCTCAGTGTGACGCGCAATGGTCTGGCGCTCACTGATGGCATGTAACTGGGGATCAAATCGCATAATCGTTGTGCTGGGCACCGGCCGCAAATAGTTGGGCCAGAGCATGTTCAGCAACGAATGCGTCAGCTCCGGAAATTCGTCCTCGACTTTCTCCCGCAATTTACCGGTCAGGAACGCGAAGCCTTCCAACAGGCGCTCCACATCCGGATCGGTACTCTGCTCTGACAGGAAGCGCGTCAGCTGAGGATGTGCCTCAGCAAACTCACGCCCCTGCAGACGAAGAAAGTTCAGTTCGTCTCGATAGAATCTGTTTAACTTCACGACGTTACACCACGCGATAATAGCGTCTGTCGTCCAACAGAAGGTCAATCGTGGCTCGGTCTTCCGAGGAGTCTACGCGCAGGTGTACCGTCACCTGGAAGCGCAGCTGCAAAGGGTCTGGCCCCTCTGGCAATGCCACTACATCCACCCTTTTTACCCGGGGTTCGTAGTTTTCAATGCATTGCCGGATCGCGCTGCGAATCCTGATGTTCAGATCCTGGGTCCCGAGGGTGGCATCGTTGAAGTCCACCAGCCCTAAAGCCGGTGCACTGGGACTGCTACCCGGATGGGTATTGAGCAGTCTGACCAGATGCCGCTTGATGGAATCCACTACATTGGTGAACTCGCCCATCGCTGTCCCTGCGGGCTGGGCAGCCCGTTCGAGTCGCTCGAACAGACTGCCCCCGTTGACCTGAACACCGTCGTCGACGGCATCCCAGTCCACGCGTTACTCCTTGTCCAGACGACCGACCAGCGAAAGCTCGAAGTTGGCACCCATGTATTTGAAGTGCGGACGGACCGCAAGCGACACCTGATACCAGCCCGGATCGCCCTCGACTTCAGAGACGGTCACCTGCGCAGCGCGCAGTGGGCGACGGCTACGGACGTCTGCCGGCGGGTTTTCCTGATCGGCCACATACTGCTTGATCCAGGTATTGAGCTCGCGTTCCAGATCCTGGCGTTCTTTCCATGAACCGATCTGTTCGCGCTGCAGTACCTTGATGTAGTGGGCCAGTCGGTTGACGATAAACATATACGGCAGCTGGGTACCCAGCTTGTAGTTCGTCTCGGCCTCTTTGCCTTCTTTGGTATTCGGGAACTGCTTGGGCTTTTGCACCGAGTTGGCCGAGAAGAAAGCGGCGTTGTCGCTGTCTTTACGCATGGTCAGTGCAATGAAGCCTTCGTCAGCCATTTCAAATTCGCGACGGTCAGTGACCAGCACTTCTGTCGGAATCTTGGCTTCCAGCTGACCGAACGACTCGAACATGTGAACCGGCAGATCTTCAACCGCGCCACCACTTTGCGGGCCGATAATGTTCGGGCACCAGCGGTACTTGGCAAAGCTGTCAGTCAGGCGCGTGGCCAGCAGGTAGGCTGTGTTGCCCCAAAGGTAATTGGAGTGATCACCGCTGACATCTTCCTTGTAGTTGAACGCCCGCACCGGGTTTTCGACCGGATCATATGGGGTACGCAACAGGAAGCGAGGTGCGGTCAGGCCCAGGTAGCGCGCATCTTCGGACTCGCGCAATGAACGCCACTTGGCGTAACGCGGGCCTTCAAAGACGGCCTTGAGCTCCTTGATGGCAGGCAGCTCCTGGAAGCTATCGACACCAAAGAAGGTAGGCGCAACTGATGACAGGAAAGGCGCGTGCGCCATGGCACCAACTGATGACACGTACTGCAGCAGTTTCATGTCAGGCGTGGATGGCGTAAACGCATAGTTGCCGACGATGGCGCCAACGGGCTCACCACCAAACTGGCCGTAACCGGTGGCGTAGATGTGCTTGTAGAAGCCACTCTGGGTGACATCCGGCGCAAATTCGAAATCTTCCAGCAACTCTGCCTTGGTGGCATGCAGGATATCCACTTTGATGTTCTCGCGGAAATCAGTGCGATCGACCATCAGCTTGAGGCCGCGCCAGGAAGATTCCAGCTCCTGCAGTTCGGGTGCGTGGAGCACCTCGTCCATTTGAGCGCTGATTTTGCGGTCAAGTTCGACCACCATCTGGTCGACCAGCGCCTTGTTGACCGGCTGGCCTTTCTCGTCGCTGTTCAGCAGATTGGAGATGAAAGTTGCCACACCACGACGCGCAACATCATAGCCTTCGTCGGCCGGTTTCATCCGGCTGTTGGCCATAACCTGGTCGAGTAGCGAACCCTCAGCAGTAGATTCAGAGGCAGCAGATTGCTGCACGGCTGTATCAGACATACCACATCCCTTCAGTACGTTTGTGTTTTCGGTTAAAGGCGTCCCGGACTCACCGCTTCATGCAGTCAGTCAGGCGAAATCCAGCTCGTGATCAGTCTTTCGAGGGCTCGTCGCCACTGCTGACCAGATCCAGTTCTGCGAGCAATTTTTCGCGCGCATCGTCGTTATCGAGCATTTCCTGGAGTTTCGAACGGAAAGACGGCACGTTGCCCAGCGGACCTTTCAAGGCAACCAGGGCTTCACGCAGCTCAATCAGCTTGCGCAGCTCAGGCACCTGACGGGCCACACTGTCCGGAGCGAAATCTTCGAGACCTTTGAATTCGAGATTGACCGGCAAATCATCTGCGTTATCTTCCAGACGATTGGAAACCGTTGTAGACAGACTCAGACCGGCTTCTTTCATCACCGATTTGAAGTTGTTCTTGTCAACGGAAATACTTTTGCGGTCTTCGAGGGGGGTTTCTTCAGCTTGTCCCTTAAAGTCACCAACGACGAACATCTTCAGCGGCAATTCCATTTCTGCCTGCTGATCGCCTGTGGCGGGAACATACTTGATATTGATGCGCTCTTTAGGCGCGACAGAGCCGTCCTTAGACATGATTACTCCCTTAATCCCAGTTTAACGTTGTTCAATCCTTTGAGCGCATCATCCTGATACGCCATTCAACCCGAGCAACTTTACACACGAGCTCAAGTGCTCTCAAGCAAAAAATCGCCAATTTTTGATCATTTTTCAATCTGTGGGCGAATTATTGCCAGCTGGCACCATTATTATTCCAACAAATCAAAACCTTGCCAGCAACTAGGTAAATACCGGCTCCGTAGTATCCTTTAAGTAGTTTCCGAGAGCTTATCGACGCTTCGGAGTCCACGCCCAGATCATCTCGATTTCGATCGGTTCCTGGTTATCAGCATCGTGGATCTTCACCTGAATTGCGGCCTCGCCTTTGTCTTCTGTTTTCATCCGGGCTTGCTGCTCAGGCGTTACCGAGGCTTCAACCCGCATGTCACCGCGGGCACGGCGCGTATAATCAGCACGCATGGTTTTGATCACCGGCACCTTGTCATCCGGCACATTCAGGCCAACCAGGAAACCGGTGGCCGATTCGGCCAGCAGCAATGACGCCACCGCGTGAACACCGCCAATGTGATTCTGTACCCGGCGCTTATTCGCGATACTGATTACACTGTGGTGCTCGTCCAGCGCCTCGATCCGGATGCCCGTGGTACCGGTGAAAGGTACAGCCTTTCCGAAAAACAGCGATAGCGCACGGGAACGAGCAAAGTCAGGCAACTGGTTGATCCGGTTTACGATACCGTGAAGCCGGTTATTGGCAGGCATTTTAAATCTCCGAAGTAGTTGGAAGCGGCAAGAATATAGGATCTCCACAGGAATAGGAAAGCCGACGACTGGCCCAGTCTGGCATGACGTATTTCTGCGCGGGACGGTATACTGGGCGCACGTTATTTTTTTGCAAATCAAAGCAACCACAGGGAATAACCATGAGTGATCTGAAGACTCGCTTCGACGAAGCCGTGAATTACATCCAGACAGCGGAAGGCGATTTCCAGCCTTCAAACGAGCTCAAGCTGGAGTTCTACGGCCTCTACAAACAGGCTACCGAAGGCGATGTCAGCGGCAAGAAGCCGGGCATGATGGACTTCGTCAACCGCGCAAAATACAGCGCCTGGGAGTCGTATAAGGGCCTGTCTAACGATGACGCGATGCAGCGTTACATCGACAAACTGGAAGGACTGAAGAACCAGTAACTCCGGCCCAGGGTCCGGCCTGGCACCTGCGCCTCCGGACCCGCTCTTTGACGAAATCCCACACTTTTGCCGCTTTATAGTGCCTCCTTCAAACGTTTGTCATAGAATGCCGCCACTCTAATAACAAGAAATCCACAGGAAAGACGTCCCATGAGCATGACCGAAGCACTGGAGCAGAGCCAGTCCGGCCTGTTATCGCGTGTCTATCACGCTATCCATTCGCGTAAACTCAACCAGCGTACCGAGCAAACCTATCTTCACTGGATCAGTCGCTTTCTGGTTTTTCATGACCTGAAGGATCCGGACAATCTGGGAACGGAAGATACGGTGCAATTTTTCGGTTATCTGCAGACCCGCCTGCGCGTCTCGCGGGCGCGGATGAATCAGGCCAGGCAGGCCCTGCACTTTTTATACGAGGATGTGCTGGAGCGGCGCGCCGATAGCACGGCGACCAGTTGATGCATCGAGGTTTTTGGAAGGCTTGCCGGGATTCAGCGATCCCTTAGACTGGTCGCCTGGGCTTCGTAGGTGCGATTTTCAGGCGGCCGGATTACATAGTTGTTGCCAAAGGTCTGGCCCGGCACGCTTCTCGGTGAGCTGAACTTGATTTCAACAGGTATCTCATTGCGGCCAAGGTCAGTGCGCTCATCACGAGGCTGAAGCGCCAGCGGATCCAGGTAGTAATCATCATCCGGCTGGGTCACGGGGCGAGCCGGCACCCCAGCGGCCGGGGCTGCCAGACCGCCTTCAATGACAGTATTCGCCAGGGCATCCTGATCCATCGCCTCGAAGGGAATGGTGTGCATGGTCGAACGCTCGTCGTAGCTGAACACAGCCTGTTTGTCGCCGTCAGCTGACTGCGCCCACGCGCCACCGGACACAAGCCCCAAGCTCAATGCAAGACAGAGCAGATGCTTGTGATACACACGTTCAGTGGGCGAAGAATACATGGCCGGATCCCTGGAAACTTTTCGGTTTAAATAACGCCGATTGAAATAACGCTGCAAATGCAGCCGTTATTGAACAGTTTATCGCCAATTAAAGCAGTAGTTTTAACTATTCTCCAGAGTTGTGACGCTCATCACTACACCCCAGAACCCGTCCCGAACCCCGTCTGCACAGCATGCCAGCGGAAGTAAACGGCTCATCTGATAGACTGAGCCCCTTTATTTCACCTGACACTCAGGAACCGGATTCGCATGCGAGCAAAGCTGATCACCCGGGAAGGGTTTAACGCCCTGCAGAAAGAACTGGACTATCTTTGGCGGGAACATCGCCCCGAGGTCACAAAAAAGGTGCAATGGGCCGCCAGCCTGGGCGACCGAAGCGAAAATGCCGACTACCAGTACAACAAGAAGCTGCTACGTGAAATTGATAGGCGAGTACGCTATCTGCGCCGCTGCCTTGCTGACCTGAAAGTTGTGGACTACGGATCGGAACAGGAAGGCCGCGTATTTTTCGGCGCCTGGGTGGAGGTCGAAAACGATGCGGGCGAAAGCCGGCGCTTCCGTATCGTGGGTTACGACGAAATCTTCGACCGCAAAGACTATATCTCCATCGATACGCCGATGGCCCGGGCTTTACTACGCAAGGAAGTGGACGATGAAGCCGTCGTTGAGACCCCGAACGGTCAGGTTACCTGGTTAATCACCACTATCGAATACATCTCCTGACGCCCACGTTTTCTGCAGACATAAAAAAACCCCGCAAAGGCGGGGTTAAGGCTAGCGCTGTGCTGGAGGGAACAATGATTTAACCGGCAGTGTTGCCGCGTCAGATCATTGTCTTACTCGACAATACCTATTCTCCACACATGGCGTTACCTGATAGTGGCCATCCAATTACACTTTATTCAGGTATCTGTTTTCCGCTGAACGCGCGATAATTAGGTTGAGCATTCTAGACAGGCAACCTAGAGTGCCCCTCAAACTGATGCGCATTCGCTCTGTCATGTCATACCGTCCGGAGCGCGCAAACTCTCCATACTGAGGTGTTGAAAATGAACAGCAAGGCATTGCTAGATGTTGCTCTGAAGGGGCTGGACTCGGTTGGTTATCAGCTTGATAGCCTGGGCATTACCAGCAAAATCAACCGCCACACGCTGATTGCGTACGCCATGGCTGAACAGAAGCATCTTGAAGGCGAATGGGACAGCTTGCAGGCTCGTTACGGCAGCCAGATTCAGCGCGTTGAAAAAATTGTAAACCGTTTTCGCGGCAACGCCGCTCGCAGCTGAACCCGATTTCAGACTACTCCCCGGGCGCTGACTGATCTGCCTTCAGCTTTGTGATCGGGCGCCCAGGTCGGCATCGCCACCAGCAACAGTCTTGTCGTCTGCGTTGTCGTCCGCGGCGCCCTGTTGCTGTCCTCGCATTACCCGACGCTTGATTGGCTGATACAACGGCAGGTAAACCTGCACCTTCAACCCGGGATTTTCAGCGCCCTTGCGCCGGTCGCTAAGCTCGATGCGCCCTTGATGGATTTCTGTGACGGCACTCACCAGGCTCAGACCCAGTCCATTACCGGGCAATGAACGACTTTTACCGACCCGGTAAAACCGCTGGAAAACGTTGCTCTTCTCACTGTCCGGAATGCCGATTCCGCTGTCACTGACCTCCAGCACCGCTTCTCCGGCAATGCTGTCGACTGCAACGCGGATGTCTCCGGATTCTGGTGTGTATTTGATGGCGTTGTCGATCAGGTTGCTGACCATCTGGAACAACAAGTCCCGGTCACCCTCGATCTTCACATCGCTGCTGATGGCTTGCTCAAAGGTCTGTTCTTTATCCTCGGCTACGGCTTCGTAGAGTTCGCAGGCATCGGCAACCAGTTCGCCCAGCATGACCACGGTTTTATCCGCCGCGTTACCCCGGGTTTCAAGGCGCGCGATACGTAGCAAAGCATTGAAGGTCGCAAGCAACTGATCCGCCTCGGCAACCGCTTTGGCCGCTGGCTCCCGGGCTTCGTCGTTATCAACCGCGAGCAGCGTGGTTTCGAGCTGGTTGCGCAACCGTGTGAGCGGGGTGCGCAAATCGTGGGCAATACTGTCGGAGACGTGACGAATCCCTTCCATCAGATACACAATGCGGTCGAGCATCTGATTCAGGTTTTCGGCAAGCTGGTCAAAATCGTCGCTGGTGCCGCGGGTAGGAATACGCAGCGACAGGTGGCCGTTCATAATCCGGCGGGAAATCTTGTTAATCACTTCAATACGACGGGTGGTACTGCGACTCATCATAAAACCACCCAGCAACGCCAGTGCCAGCGTGATCCCCATGCCCCAGTTTATGGCACGCTCGATCAGACGCTTCAGCGTGGTCAGCTCCTGGACGTCACGGCCGACCAACAGGCGCAAGCCGCCCTGGACTTCAAATACCCGCGCACGCGCCAGCCTGACCGGACCTTTCCAGCCCACGGCTTCGTTGAGCGAAAAATTGATCCAGCCATTCTGGGAGCCCGCTTCACCGGGCCACGTAGACAGGTTGCCGGCCAGCTTGAGGTAGTCGTCAGTCGCCAGCAGGTAAATTGATTTGGCATTGGGATCCCGGGAGACACGCTCCCGGATCACGGTGACGAGGCCGTTGATGCCTCGCCCCCGATACTGTTCAGCAAGACCGGCGATTTCCGCCTCGATGGTTTCATCCGTTTGTTCGGTCATGAAACCGGCAGTTCGCCAGTAGATAAACGCCAGCAACAAAAATACGGAGGTGGCAAAAACCACCATGTAGAGAAGAGCCAGCTGGAAGGTAGACGTTTTGAGCTGACTAAGTATCTTCACGCAACATGTATCCTGCACCCCGGACAGTCTGCAGCAAAGGCGTCTCGAACTCCTTGTCGATCTTTGCACGCAGACGACTGATGTGAACATCAATCACGTTGGTCTGAGGATCAAAGTGATAATCCCAGACTTTCTCCAGCAGCATGGTACGGGTGACCACCTGACCGGCATTGCGCATCAGATATTCCAGCAGCCGGAATTCGCGAGGCTGAACATCAATGTTTTGCCCTGCCCGCTTGACCGTGCGCGCCAGCAGATCCATTTCCAGATCGGCGACCCGCAACACTGTCTCCGTTTCCGGCGCCTGACGGTTGCGACGCACCAGCGCATCCAGTCGCGCCAGCAACTCGGTAAACGAGAAAGGCTTGGTGAGATAATCATCACCACCGCCACGAAGACCTTCAACCCGGTCATCAACATCGCCCAGTGCACTCAGAATCAGCACGGGTACGCTGTTGCCCGTCGCACGCACGGTCTTGATGATATTCAGACCATCCATGCCCGGTAACATCCGGTCGACAATCATGATGTCGTATTCTTCGCTGGCAGCCAGCATGAGTCCATCTTTCCCGTCCGCCGCATGATCGACGACAAAGTCCGATTCTCTCAGACCTTTAACGAGATACGTTGCTACATCGTGATCGTCTTCAATGACCAGCGCTCTCACCGGTTAGCCTCCCGCTATGCTTTGATTAGACTTGGACAGGGTACGAAGTCATACCTTAAACAACCAGTTAACATATTGTAAGAGGGTGTCGCAATCAGCGACGGTCAACATAAAGCGACGGACGCATCCAGTCCAGACTGTCCCGTGTCAGGCCGCTGGGACGGTACTCTGCACTCACCCATCCTGCATAGCCAAGATCATCCAGTACTTTGAAAATATTAGCAAAAGCAATTTCTCCTGTGCCCGGCTCGTGACGCCCGGGATTATCGGCAATCTGGATGTGGCCGACGCTTTCAAGCGCTGCGGTAAGCGTCCGGATAAGATCGCCTTCCATGATTTGCATGTGGTAGAGATCATACTGCAGCTTTATATTGTCTCGCCGGGTGGCGCGAATGACGTCCAGAACCCGGCGTGACGTGTCCATAAAGAAGCCCGGCATATCAATCCGACTATTGATCGCTTCCACCATCAGGGTAATGCCGTGCGGCTCTAACCGGTCAGCAGCCCATACCAGATTGGCGATCAGCGTATCCCGGGCTTGCTCATCAGAGACTGTCGCAGGCTTCAACCCGGCCAGACAATTGAGCTGGTGACATCCCAGGGCCTTCGCATAGGCTATAGCCTTTTCCACGCCCTGACGAAACTCGTCAACTCTATCCGGCAGGCAAGCGATACCGCGCTCGCCGGCATCCCAGTCACCCGGTGGCAGATTAAACAAAACCTGCACCAGATCGTTCTCTTTCAACAATGCGGCCAGCTCTTGCGGCGGCCACTCATAGGGAAAAAGATATTCGACACCGGAAAAGCCCGCGGCACGAGCTGCGGAAAACCGCTCAAGGAACGGTAGCTCTGTGAAGAGCATCGACAGATTGGCAGCAAATCGGGGCATGATCAGTCCTTTCGAGGCTGTGCCCGCGAGGGCAGTGACGGCTCACCCAGGCGCACGCCGTTTATATGTTCAAGGGCAAGCAACAGTCCGCTATGATCCGCTTCACCCTGCCCATTGGCCGATAATGCGAGGTATTCATCATGCACCCGCTGCGCCAGCGGCAGGGTCAGCTGCTCATTTCGCGCTTCATCGAGAATCATCCGCATATCCTTGAGCTGAATGCGCGCAGGTGCACCCGGCTCAAAATTGCGGTCAATCATGCGCTGACCGTGGAGCTCCAGAATACGGCTGCTGGCAAAACCGCCCATCAAGGCTTCCCGCACAGCGACAGGGTCGGCGCCACCTTTTGCCGCCAGCAACAGCGCCTCTGACACTGCTCCGATGGTAATGCCGACAATCGCCTGATTGGCCAGTTTTGCTAACTGCCCGGCCCCAACCGGGCCAATATGGGTAACACGCCCCAGAGTTTCGAGCACTGCTCTGACCTGCTCCAGCGTGTCACCATCCCCGCCTGCCATGATGCTCAATGCGGCCTCTGCGGCACCAACCGTACCGCCGGAAACCGGCGCATCCAGATAGCCAATATCACGCGCAGCACAGAGCGCGGCATGCGCTCGAGCCATTGTGGGTGGCGCCGAGCTCATATCGATCACCACACTGCCCGGAGCCAGGTTCGCGATCAGACCCTGCTCTACCAGCACTTGCTCAACTGCGGCGCCGTTCTCCAACATGACGATCACAATATCGGCCGCCTTCGCAGCTTGCTCCACGCTGGCGGCAATCGTCGCCCGCTCAGCAAACGGAGCACACTTGGCAGCGGTGCGGTTCCACACAGTCAGCGGATAACCGGCAGCTATCAGGTTCTCTGCCATGGGTGCGCCCATCAGGCCGATACCGATAAAGGAAATACAGGGATAAGACATGGAATGCGGGCCTTTGAATCTGGTCAAAACCCGATAATAGCGAATACAGCCCTACCGAGACACCGATCTGTCTGATAAGCCGCCTGGCGCCGAATCAAATGTCTGAAACGAAAAACGCCACTGGCCGAAGCTCAGTGGCGTTATCTGAATCACCGCAAGAAGCAGATGGCAGGCGCTTACGCGGCTTCCGCTTCACCCATATGCAGGCGAATCTTCTTCATGGCGTTCTTCTCAAGCTGACGGATACGCTCAGCGGAAACACCATACTTGTCGGCAAGCTCGTGTAGCGTTGACTTGCTTTCAGTCAGCCAGCGCTCGCGCAGGATGTCCTGACTACGCTCATCCAGACTGGACATGGCAGTAAGCAGACGGCTGTTGCTGTCTTCTGTCCAATCCGTATTCTCCAGCTGAACTGCCGGATCGCCGCGACGATCTTCCAGATAATGCGCGGGCGCCTGGTACGCTGAATCGTCGTCATCATCCATCGGGCCATCGAATGCCGTGTCATGGGATGCCAGACGACCTTCCATTTCACGCACCACTTTGGGTTCGACACCCAGATCAGCCGCCACTGCATTGAGCTCGGCATGGGACAACCACGCCAGACGCTTTTTCTGGCTGCGCAGATTGAAGAACAGCTTGCGCTGGGCCTTGGTGGTCGCCACTTTGACGATCCGCCAGTTGCGCAGGATAAATTCGTGTATCTCGGCCTTGATCCAGTGCACGGCAAATGACACCAGACGCACACCGTATTCAGGATTAAATCGCTTAACGGCCTTCATCAGGCCAACGTTACCTTCCTGAACCAGATCAGACTGTGCCAGACCGTAACCGGAATAACTGCGGGCAATATGAACCACAAACCGCAGGTGTGACATGACCAACCGGCGTGCTGCCTCAAGATCATTGTCATAATACAGACGCTCCGCCAGCTCCTGCTCTTCGGCAACAGTGAGCATTGGGATTTTACCTGCAGCCTGAATATAGGCTTCAAGGTTGGCGCCTGGCACCATTTTGTCTGTCAGCTGTAAGCTGGTACCCATCTCTGTCCTCCGCTACGTGGCGACCCGATACTATAGCAACGGGAAGATAGGATCGCCAACTGGGCTTGAAGTTCCATACAGACTGTATATAGAACCTCGAATTATCGAACGTTGGAATAGTAAATTGCCGACTGTGACGATTGTTTAATCAAGTCCGTCTCATCAACGTTCATCCATTACCAGTAGTACTACATCGGCCGGAGCCTAGCTATACGGTGATTCCGAAATCGTCGATCACCGCCGAACACGGCTCATGCGTGCCCGGCTTCAATCTGGTTGGGTTCAATAGCGTCAAGATGCCGCTTCACTGCCAGCCAGGCACCCAGCCACCCCAGCAACACCGATGCCAGAAGCAGGGCGAACGTGCCCTCAAAGGTTAATCCTGACAACTCGAACTGGCTACGATAAAGGCTCGCCAGATGCTCCACCGGCCCACTCATCCACCACAAGGTCAACTCAAGCAGCACGAAGGCGATAATGCCGCCGCCCAGACCATACCAGATGCCCGTGTAAAGAAAGGGGCGCCGCACAAAAGCATCGGTGCCGCCGACAAGTTTGGCGACCAGTATTTCATCGCGCCGGTTTTCAATGGCTAACCGGATAGTATTGCCAATGACCAGCACCACCGCTGCTCCAAGCAACAACGCCAGCGCCCATACACCGCGGCCCAGCAAATCGGTAATGGTATTCAGCCGCTGCAGCCAGCCAAGATCCACCTGCACCCTCGCCACCGCATCAACCTGCTCAAGCTCATCGACCAGCGCCTCCATTCCTTGCTTGTTGCGAATATCAGCGCTCGGCGTCAGCAACAGGGTGTCGGGCAGCGGGTTTTCGTCCAGATAGTCCAGCGCATCAGCCAGACCGGATGACGCCCGGAATTCGGCTAGCGCCTCTTCCCGGGTAATCACGGTCACATCTGTAATATCCTTTCGGCTGGCAAGCTGGATACGCATACGATCCAGCGTGTCCCCACCGGCATTCTGTTCGAGGTATAACGTGACCCGCGCTGTGCTGTCCCAACCTGCACTCACCCCTTGCAAACTACCCAGCAGCAGCAACATACCTACCGGCAGAGCCAGGGCTATGCCCATTACCATCCAGGTCATGAGACTGGCGACCGGCGAACGCCACAACCGCTGCGCACTGTCCTTTGCCGTTTTACGATGATGTGACAGATAGCTGCCAAGCAGCTCTTGCAGCGGCGTCCGGGACCTGGCAGCCCCCCGACCTGGCGCCGGCCGTTCTTTGCCTTTGGCGGGCGGCTTTTGCGATGGTCGACTTACCCCCCGATTAGCGGCCATACAACACCTCTTCATCGGGCATGCTGTCACCGGAGGTCAACCGCCCCTGCCGGAGAGTCAACACGCGCCGCTCCATATGCCGGATCAAAGCAATATCGTGACTCGCGATCAGCACAGTCACACCCACCTGACTGAATTGCTCGAACAAATGCATGATGTCGGCTGACAGCCCGGGGTCAAGGTTACCGGTCGGCTCATCCGCCAGCAGCAGCGGGGGCTTGTTCACCACGGCCCGAGCAATACCGACACGCTGCTGCTCGCCGCCGGAGAGCTGAATCGGATTCATACGCTCTTTGCTGAGCAGCCCCACCTTGTCGAGCGCCGCCCGCACACGCCGGCCGATATCCCGATGCGGCACGCCGGTGACCTCGAGGGGCATGGCGACGTTGTCAAACACAGAACGATCAAACAACAGTTGGTGATTCTGGAACACAACCCCGATATGCCGGCGAATAAAGGGAATCTGTCGCCGGGGCAACTGGTCCAGCCGCTGCCCACCGACAATGACATGCCCCGCACTGGGGCGCTCCATCAACATGATCAGCTTCAGCAGCGTACTTTTACCCGCCCCGGAGTGGCCGGTCAGAAAGGCAAGCTCGCCCCGGCTGAGCTCAAAATCGACACCCTGCAGTGCCGTATGACCACCCTCATAGCGCTTGCTGACCTTCTCGAACTGGATCACCTGGCGAACTCCCGGCTGCGCTGGCGTATGTTATTCGTCAAACAACGCTTCCACGAAAGCTTCCGATTCGAAGGGGCGCAGATCCTCGACCTGTTCACCGACGCCAATATAGCGAATAGGCAATTTCAGCTGACGCGCGATGGCGAAGATGATGCCGCCCTTGGCGGTACCGTCGAGTTTGGTCAGGGTGATACCCGTGACACCCACAGCCCGCTGGAACACCTCGGCCTGACTCAGGGCGTTCTGACCCGTGCCGGCATCCAGTACCAGCATGACTTCATGGGGCGCGCTGTCGTCCAGCTTCTTCATCACGCGAACAACTTTCTCAAGCTCGCTCATGAGGTTGTCTTTGTTCTGCAAGCGACCGGCAGTGTCGGCAATCACAACATCCACTCCCCGGGCCTGGGCAGACTGCACGGCGTCGAAAATAACCGAGGCGCTGTCAGCACCCGTGTGTTGTGCCACAACCGGTACATCGTTGCGTTCGCCCCACACCTGCAACTGTTCCACCGCCGCCGCACGGAAGGTATCACCCGCTGCCAGCATTACTGATTTGCCTTCGTTCTTGAACTGGCGTGCCAGCTTGCCGATGGTTGTGGTTTTACCCACCCCGTTGACGCCCACCATCAGAATAACGAACGGCCCTTTATCGGACTTGATCGTCAACGGTGCGGTGCTTTCTGTCAGAAGTCCACGCAGCTGCTCTTTAAGGGCCTGCCGGACAGCTTCGCCATCCTTGAGCTGCTTACGTTCCAGCTTTTCAGTCAACGCATCGATGATTTCTGTGGTTGCGGTAATCCCTACATCGGCGGTGAGCAGCGTGGTTTCGATTTCTTCCAGCAAATCGTCATCGACCGATTTGCCGGTATTGAACAGATCAGCAAGACCGGAGGAGAAGTTTGCACGCGTCTTCCCAAGGCCACTTTTAATACGCTGAAAAACGCTGACCTGTGGCTCTGGCTCTGGCTCTGGCTCTGGCTCTGGCTCTGGCTCTGGCTCTGGCTCTGGCTCTGGCTCTGGCTCTGGAACACTATCTGTCACCGTTTCAGGTGTCGATGCAGACTCTGTCCCGGACGACGGCGGGGCAACGGGTTCAGCGACCGCACTGTCACCGGTTTCTTCCGGCGCGGATGGTGGCGCCTCACGCGTGACGGGACGGGCACCCGCCTGAGTCTCTGGCTGGCGCTGGGGCACCGGCTTGGGTTTGGGCAGACTACGATGTCGCCCAACCAGCTCCACTACAAACAGCAGAACCAGTAAGGCCAGCAGCCCCATCATTATCCATTCAGACATCATCATTTCGTTTCCGTCGATAAGGAGAAAAATCGTGGTGCAGTATGTCAGGCCGAGTCACTGATGCACAGACATCAAGGTGCCCAAGCTCGCGTGCGGCGAACCATCACCAGGCTCATAAAGAAACGTATTCTATCCACCCACACAAAGATCGTCCAAATGCCGCTGCTTTTCGATACACTGCAACCCCGTCTGCCAAACATCTGGCGCACGACGTTACGCCAGTAATCGACGCACCACTGAAAGCATAAACACAGTAAGAACAGGTTGAACATGCCGCGCAAATCGCTCTCTCGCCCGTCAAAAACATCGTCTCGTCGCCCAACCGCAGGCCAGGCTGACTCCGGTGAATTGCGGATTATCGGTGGTCAATGGCGCAGCAGAACCCTGACATTCCCCGCCGTTGGCGGCGTGCGCCCGACACCCTCACGGGTACGCGAAACGCTTTTTAACTGGCTCATGCCCGTGGTGCCTGGCGCCCGCTGCATTGACCTGTTTGCGGGTAGCGGCGTGCTGGGTCTTGAAGCCTTGTCCCGGGGTGCAGAACAGGTCGAATTTGTCGATCATACGCGACCGCTCACCGATGCCCTGAGCGCCAATCTGAAAACCCTTCGTTGCACTGATGCCAGCGTTAAATGCCAGGACATTCTGGCCTATCTGGGACAAAAGCCAGCGCAGGCCGCCGACATTGTGATGATGGACCCGCCCTTCAGGCAGAACTGGCTGAGCCGCCTGCTCCCGCTTATTCGCGACAACGGCTGGGTCAGTTCTGACAGCTGGGTTTATATTGAGCACGAGAGCGAATTGCAATCAGTACCGGCACCTGAAAACTGGCAGTTGCATCGTGAAAAGACAGCCGGCCAGGTCTGCTATCGCCTCTATCGCGTCATGGCGACTGACGCCTGACAAAGCGCCGCACTCATTCGCCACAAACAAAAACGCCCCTGTCTGATCACTCAGCAGGGGCGTATTGTTTTCGTCAGCCTCAGGCTGGACGCAGCGCGTAAGATTTCAGGTGCGCAGCGAATTCCTCAAGGTAGCGAATACCGCTATCCTCGGCCTCCCGGCACCATTCGACCAATGCCTGCATCTTTTCGTTGGACTTGAGTCCACGACGACGCCACAACTCCTGCAGCTCCTGACTTTTATCGTAGATCTGTCGCAGAACCGCATTGTTATCCAGCAGCGAATCGAGATGCTTCTGGTCATGCGGCTTGATCAGCGACGTTTCCCGGAACAACAATTTACGCGCCCGGCTGTACGCCGGCTTGATATCTTTTTCGACGACCTGCTTTTGCTGGCGCAGAACCGGCTCCAGTACGCGCTTGCGATACTGGCGCATGATGTCGAATCGGTTGTTGGCAATGGCTTGCACGGTTTCAACGTCAACCGCCAGCTTGCCAGGAACGCGATGGGCAATCGGGCGATAACCTTTTGGCTTGGCGAGCCCGAACAACTGGAACAGGCGGATATAACCCCAGCCGATGTCAATTTCATACCAGCGGCGAGACAGCTTGGATGAGTTCGGGTAGGTGTGATGATTGTTGTGCAGCTCTTCACCGCCCACCAGAATACCCCAGGGCACAATGTTGCGGGCATTGTCGGCACACTCGAAGTTGCGGTAGCCAAAATAATGGCCAATGCCGTTAATGACCCCGGCAGCCCATACCGGGCTCCACATCATCTGCACCGCCCAGATCCAGATGCCGTTCACGCCAAACAAAAGCAGATCGATCACCGCCATCAGCGTAATACCCCAGGTGCGGTGACGGGTGTAAACGTTGCGCTCAACCCAGTCCTGGGGTGTGCGTTGCCCGTAACGCTCCAGAGTTTCCGGTGTCGCTGCTTCAGCGTAGAGCTCGGAACCTTCGGTCAGTACTTTTTTCAGACCTTTGACGACCGGGCTGTGCGGATCGTTCTCGGTTTCACACATCGCGTGGTGCTTGCGATGAATGGCAGTCCATTCCTTAGTGACAATGCTGGTTGTCAGCCACAGCCAGAAACGGAAAAAATGCGACAACACCGGATTCAGATCCAGTGAGTTATGAGCAGAATGGCGGTGCAGGTAGAGTGTTACACTGACAATCGTCACATGAGTGAGTGCCAGGGCAACCAGAATAAGCTGCCATACCGGGAGGTCTAGAAGACCGTTGTACCACATAAACAGAACCCTCAAAGAAACAAGACGCAGGCGAAGAGAAAGTCCTATTTCTTCCGCTTTCAGTACCCTGACATTCAATCTTTCGATATTAGCGTACAGCTGTAAGCTACAACAAGACTGATCTGGATGATATTTAGATTTTGTGACATCACGTTGGCAACTCAATGCGCTGTTTTGCTGTACGCATAATAATCCGGTTGCAAGATACAATTATATCAGCTTGTACACATACATTGACATGCCCGTCGGGCCACAGAGCCTCTGCCAGTCCGACACTATTGCAGGAGCCCGCAGGTGCCCGAGTTACCTGAAGTTGAAACGACCCGACAGGGAATCGCACCCTTCCTGGAACAGCGTCCGATCCGGGCCGCAACCATTTACAATCACAGTCTGCGCTGGCCAATCCCCGCCGATCTGGCTGAAAAGCTGACCGGCGCAACCGCCACCGCCGTCGACCGCCGGGCCAAATACCTGCTGATCCGCTTTCCTGAAGGTACGCTGATGGTCCACCTTGGCATGTCGGGCAGCCTGAGGATTATCACCGATCGCAGCCCTCGCCTGACGCACGACCATGTTGAGCTTGATCTGGGCGACGACACTCTCCTGCGTTACAACGATCCACGCCGGTTCGGCGCCTGGCTCTGGACCGACGACCCGGATCACCACCCCCTGATCCAACACCTGGGCCCGGAGCCACTGAGCGAAGATTTCAGCGGCCAACGCCTGTACCGCCAGTCCCGGGGCAAAAGCACGGCGATCAAGTCCTTCATTATGGATAGCCGGGTTGTAGTGGGTGTGGGGAATATCTATGCCAACGAGGCACTGTTTATGGCCGGCATTGATCCCCGCCGCGCTGCAGGACGAGTCGGCCAGGACCGAATGAACCGCCTGACCGGCGCAATCAAGGAAGTGCTTGCCGCCGCCATTCTAATGGGCGGCACCACCCTTCGGGATTTTGTAAACAGCGATGGTAAGCCGGGCTACTTTACCCAGTCCCTGAACGTCTACGGCAGGGGCGGCGCACCTTGCCGTAACTGCGCGTCATCACTGAAAGAAATCCGCCTGGGCCAGCGCACTACTGTTTTTTGTGTGAACTGCCAGAGATAAACGGATTTTTGGCACATAACTACACGAAATTTCGTTTGAAAATACGTCAATATGATTCATAGTTAATAAAGTACGCTATGCTTGTTCATCCTTATTCCTGCTGATCGCCTGTCTGGACGCGGCCAATAACGCCGTTTTCTCTGAGCGCCAGCAATTCGGGATGGTATTTAGATCCAGGAGAGAGTTATGTCATCCAAAATTTTTCGTGTGCTGACCATGACCGTTGCGATCTGCCTGATGGCATTCGCTTCAGTTGGCCATACCAAGACACTAGACGAAGAGCCATCTGCACTGGCCATGACCGGCGACGCACTGTTCGCACGCCCGGTACTGTTCGCCACGACTATTGTGGGCGGCGTGGTTTATCTGGTTTCACTGCCATTCTCGTTGCTGGGCGGCAATGCCGCTGAAGCTGGCGAAACCCTGTTTGTCGGCCCGGCCAAAGCCACTTTTGTTCGCTGCCTGGGCTGCACCCAGTCAGGCCGTAAGCAAGAACCTGCCCACGCGGCCGAGTAATTTCCTGCAATACAATTGCAACAGCCCTTCCCTGTATACGTGACATCAGCAAGTTGCACGTTTACAGGGAAAGAGGCAGCCTGAGCGTTCTGATTCGACGTTTTCGGGCTTGCTTCAATGATTGACTGGTCATCTCTGGACACCGTGTTCCTTGATATGGACGGAACACTGCTGGACCTGCATTTTGACAGCCACTTCTGGCTGACACACCTTCCGCTTCGATATGCCGAGCTCAAATCCTTGAGCCATGACGAGGCGCGCGCTCACATTATTCCGATGATCGAGTCCGAGAAAGGTTCCCTGCAGTGGTACTGCGTGGATTACTGGAGCGATCGACTGGATGTTGATATCACCGCGCTGAAAACGGAAGTCGCCGAACGCATTGCCTATCGCCCTCACGCCGAATCCTTTATGGCAGCAATCCGCGCGAGCGGCCGGCGCAGCGTCATCGTGACCAATTGCCATCCCAAGCCACTGGCGCTGAAACTCGAGCGTACCGGGCTGGATCGCCATGTCGACCGGGTGCTGTCGACCCACGACTTCGGCCGCCCCAAAGAAGACATCCAGTTCTGGCATGAGCTGAACGGGGTCGAGCCCTTCGAGCCCAGCCGTACCCTGATGGTCGACGATAGCCTGCCCGTTCTGGACAGCGCACGCCGGGCGGGAATCGCGCACTTGCTGACGATTCTGGCCCCGGACAGCCAGGCACCGGTTCGCGAGCAGAGATTTGATATGCCGGGCATTGCACACTTTGATGAAGTGCTGGCCCAGATTCAGCCCATCCCCACAACCGTGTGATCGCGTTATACTACTTCTATTAATATGAAGGTGTATCAACATCAGACTCAACACGGTGATGCGCTCGTCGCCCTGTGGTTGCTGATTTCCCAGATGGAGAACCATGACTTCAGCCGAAACAGATAATCGGGTCCGGCTCGACAAGTGGCTCTGGGCCGCCCGCTTTTACAAGACCCGCACCCTCGCCAAGCAAGCGATCGAAGGGGGCAAGGTGCACTACAATAGCCAGCGCACCAAGCCCGGCAAAACCGTCGAGATTGGCGCCAGCGTCAAACTCCGGTTCGGCAGCGATGACAAAGTGGTCGTCATCGACCAAATCAGCGAACGCAGGCGGGGAGCGCCAGAAGCACAGATGCTGTACCACGAAACCCCGGACAGCGAGAAACGTCGGGAAGAACACGCCTGGCAGCGCAAACACATGCAAGCCGCCCAGCTACCTCCCGCCCGCCGACCAAGCAAAAAGGCACGGCGGGAAATCATCCGGTTCAAGGACCAGAACGGGATTTAAGCAATACGGCTACCGCGCGCTCACTAACCAGTATCCAACTTTTTCTATTCCACCAAGAGGTCCCGTCATGGCTCTGGACGATCAGTTTCAACGCTTTCTCTTCGACGACAGCCAGATTCGGGGAGAGTGGGTGCGGCTCAGCACCAGTTATCAGGACATCATGTCACAGGCCGCTTACCCGGCTGTCATTCAGCAATTACTGGGCGAGTCGCTGGCCGCCAGTGTCCTGCTCAGCGGCACACTGAAGTTTGAAGGCAGCCTGTCTATCCAGGCTCAGGGCAACGGGCCGGTACGCACGCTAATGACCGAATGCAGCCATGATCGCGCCATTCGCGGGCTGGCCAGTTTCGACGAGTCAGCCAGCGGAGAAACTCTGGACGAATTGCTGGGCAGCGGCAGCATGGCCATCACCATCACGCCTGATCAGGGTCAGCGCTATCAGGGCGTTGTGCCCCGTGAAGAACCTACCCTCTCAGGCTGCCTGGAAGACTATTTCGAGCGTTCCGAACAGATCGATACCCGCCTGTTCCTGTTCGCTGATGGCGAGCATGCCGCCGGATTGATGCTACAGCGGCTGCCCGGAGACAAGGCTCTGGATGAGGACCTGTGGCGCCGAGTCGGTCATCTTGCATCGACGCTGAAGCCGGAGGAAATCCTCTCGCTCGACAGCGAAACCCTGCTGCACCGGCTTTATCATGAGGAAACCCTGCGCCTGTTTGAGCCGGAGCCGGTCGTTTTCCGCTGCAGTTGCTCCCGCGAACGCACGCTTGCGGCTCTGGAATCCATTGGCAAAGAAGAGTGCTACAGCATTCTCGATGAGCAACAGACCATTGATATGGACTGTCAGTTCTGTCATCAAAGCTACCAGTTTGACCGCAACGATATCGATCAGTTATTCCACGGCCACTCGCTTCATTAACAGCCAGTAAAGAACCGTGCAAAACCGCTCTGAAGCCGACAACCACGCGGCTTCGGGGGATATCGTTTTTTTCAGGCGTCTCTGGCATAATAGCGCGCCTGAGCTTATCAAATTGTTCATAAAATCGTCAGCTTTGACCCGGGGCACATGCGCCGGGTTTTGCTGTTTCGGGTGGACAATACCGAATACATATTTAGGGCGAGGTCGAAGTGAGTAACACTTACACGGATTTGAGTTCAGCGCGATTGGTTGAACTGGCGCTGGAACGTAGCGAAGGCGAACTTGCCTCAAATGGTTCCCTGGTAGTCAAAACCGGCAAGCGCACAGGTCGCTCACCGATGGACCGCTACATCATTGATGAGCCGAGCACCTCGGACGCGATTCACTGGGGCCCGATCAACCGCCCGTTTGACGCTGACAAATTCGATGCCCTCTGGGACCGCGTTGAAGCTTATATGGCGGACAAGACCCAGTTCGTATCCAACGTCCACGTCGGTTCCGATCCCGAGCATTACCTGCCGGTCCGGATGACCACCGAAACTGCGTGGCAAAACCTGTTCGGCCGCAATCTGTTTATCCGGCCTGATAGCTTCAATCCTGCTGACAAGCAGGAGTGGCAGATCCTGAACGCAGCCAACTTCGCCTGTGACCCTGAACGCGACGGGACCAACAGCGACGGCACCGTGATGATTAACTTTGCCAAGCGCAAAGTGCTGCTGGCGGGTATGCGCTACGCCGGCGAAATGAAAAAAGCCATGTTCTCGGTTCAAAACTTCCTGCTTCCCGAGAAAGACGTTCTGCCGATGCATTGCTCGGCAAACGTAGGCGATGACGGCGAAACCTGCCTGTTCTTCGGCCTTTCCGGCACCGGTAAAACCACCCTGTCTGCAGATCCTGATCGCTACCTCATCGGTGACGATGAGCATGGCTGGGGCCCGGGCACAGTCTTCAATATTGAAGGTGGCTGTTACGCCAAGTGCATCGATCTTAGCCAGAAGAATGAACCGATCATCTGGGACGCCATTCGCTTTGGTGCCATCGTTGAAAACGTCACCATCGACGAAGAAACCCGCGAGCCGGATTACAACGATGTATCGCTGACAGAGAACTCCCGCTGCGCCTATCCGCTGGAGCATGTCGAAAAGCGTGTACTGGAAAACCGGGCCGGTGAACCCTCAGCGGTTGTGTTCCTGACCTGCGATATGACGGGCGTTCTGCCGCCAGTTTCCGTACTTACCAAGGAATCAGCTGCTTACCACTTTCTGAGTGGCTACACCGCGCTGGTTGGTTCAACCGAGATGGGCTCATCGTCCAAGCTCAAGTCCACTTTCTCTACCTGCTTTGGTGCTCCCTTCTTCCCGCGCCCAGCCGGCGTATACGCCGAACTGCTGATGAAGCGGATGGAAGAATTTGGCAGCAAGGTCTTCCTGGTAAACACCGGCTGGACCGGCGGATCCTATGGTGAAGGCGAGCGTTTCAGCATTCCGACAACCCGTGCCATTATCAGCGCCATCCAGAACGGCGCGCTGGACGATGCGGAAACCGAGCACCTGGACAAGCTGAACTTGGATGTACCCGTGAACGTGCCCGGTGTCGACAGCAAGTTGCTGAATCCGCGCAACACCTGGTCCGACCCTGCGGCCTATGACGAAAAGGCTCAGGAGCTGATCAAACAGTTCGTTGAGAACTTTACCAAGTTCGACGTCTCCGACGCGATTGTTGCCGCCGGCCCCAAGCTCTGATCACACACTGGCAGCAACACTGAAAACGGCGTCCATCTTGGACGCCGTTTTTGTTTGTACCCGTTGCCTGTCGCCTGTTGCGGCAAGCCTGGCGACATCACACGTAGAACAGTAGCGGCACAAAGGCCACCAGCACCAGCGCAATGCCCATAACGATCAAAGGCATGATGATCCGCTCATGGCGCTGGTAGAAGGTGCCGTCTTCGGCAAGCGCTGCAGCCACTTCTTCCTCACCGACAACCTGACGGGTCAGCAGGTGATTAAGCGCTACCGGCGGGCTCAGATAGCCCAGTTCAAATGCGACCAGCGTCACCATCCAGAAGTGGATAGGATCAATGCCACTGCTGTAGGCAATCGTGGCGACCGTGGCACTGACCAGAATAACCGCGCCGAACGCGTCCATAATCATGCCCAACACCACCAAAACCACGACCATCAGCAGCATCGCCATCCAGGGGCTATCGAATGCCTGCGGGAACATCGACATGATCTCTGCACGCTCGATTACGCCCCCGACACTGACCGACAGTCCCAACAGCAGCAGCAAGGCACCAATTTCAGAAGTGGTATCGTTAGTCGCGCCGCGGATGCTGTTTTCGATGCCCTGGTGACGGACCGCATCAGGGTCATCTGCGGCACTGCGACGACCCAATCGAAGCGCGAAGTGCTCGTATACCAGAATGGATAACATGATAACCGGCAGAATCCGGGGCGCGGAGAACTCGTCCATCGTCACATCAAGTGCCCAGAAATAGAACACAACAACCGCAACAATGACCAGAACGTAGGGCACCAACGCCATCAGCGCTTTCATCATGACCGGAACCGCTTCAGCGGCGGGCGCCAACTCAAACCGACTCTGACGATTAACACTCAGCGCGACGACCATAAACAGCACAGCCGTCAGCAAGAACACCCAGATGCCCCAGCCGAACAGATCATCCGTGGTTACCTCACGGTTCAGATAGGCAATAATCACCACCAGCAGGCAGGGTCGTAACACGACACCCAGTGAGCCCGACATTGCCGTCGCCGCCAGCGCCAGATGACGGCGAGCGCCTGCGGCCCGCAGTTCACTGTAAATCACCGCACCTGCGGCGATGACGAATATACCTGATGCGCCGGTATAAGCTGTCGGTACTGCGGCAACGATGACAGCCACAACCGCCAGCATTTCCGGCGGCATTCGCCAGGGACGGAAAACATCAAACACCAGTGGTGCCAGCCGCGTTTGCTTGAGCATCATGCCGACCCAGACGTACAGGCCGACATTGAGGAACATATCCGACAACTCCATCATTTTGTCGAGATAGACCCCGATACCCGAAGCATGCCCCAAAAGCGCGAAATAGGTGCCCGATACCAGACACATGCCGGTATACAGCGGCACCGCCAGGCCGGCTTTCATCAAATCACCACCGGGCTTTAAATCTGCCGGCGGGCGAACCAGGCGATAGAGACTGACCAGCGTCAGGCAGGCAAAACCGATGATCCAGAGATCATGAAGCAACTCTCGCTCAAATGAGATATCGGCGCCGGCATCATGGGAGGTCTGCCGGAACAGCACGCTGGACCCCAGCAACATCGCGTTGGCAACGGTTTGAAGGAAATAGGACAGGTTATAGTCGAGACGGGTTTCAATCGCCCGCATCGCAATATGATGACGGGTCAGCGAGGCAGTGGCCGCGCACAGCATGACAAGAATAACCAGGATATAACGCTGGGATGTGAGCCCAAGGGCAATCAGATCCGAAATGAAGCCCTCTATCGCACGATAGACTTCCAGCGCGGGGGTGACTTTGCCTTGCAGGCTTGCGAACTCCTGATGTTTTTCCCGGCACTGAGCCAGGGCGTTTTGAACCGCAGAGCGCACATCGTCAGGATTGACCTCGGTTTCCCCCAGCAGCGCTGTCAGCGGATCGTCAGCAGCCTCACTTTGCTGTGCCACCCGCTGGCGGACCTCCGCCTCGATATCCCGATCCGGATTACAGGTCGGCGCAACGGGATCAACACGCAGCTTGTAGTAACCGCTCCACATCTGCTCACCGGCACGGAGCATCTGATTATGGATATCGCTACTGGTGGAAAAAACCACCACCAGTAGCAACAAAATGCAGGCCGGAAAAGAAGAAAACCACTCCAGACCCGAACGGGTCATCCTTCTATGAGACATGTAAAGCGCTCTGTTTTTTTTCGAACGTTCCGTTCAGACCCACTTACTCAGCGGCAAGTGCACATTCCGCCCGGGTTGGTTCATCTTTGCAGCGGATCGCTCTCATCAGCTTGAGCGCCCGCGCGTCGTAGGTGCCTGCATCTTTCAGGCTCAACCGCACATCCCGCAACATGCGGTCATACTCTTTAACCTGCACATCCGTCGGATGCATCCAGACTGCGGCAGGAATTTCGGCTTCTGCAGTGCGAATCAACTCATAGGCGTCATCCACCCGTGAAAACGCATGAGCCCGGGACTTGTCGCCGTAGCCATCCGGGAACCGATCGGAACGGTTGATGATCTGGAAAGTCATCTGCCCCAGCTTGTAGCTGTAAATACCGCCATCGGGCTCCACGCCCTTGTAGAGTTCCAGTGGCGTGTAGGCAACCGCCGGCGCATAGGCCATATCGACACTGCCGTTATTGAACTTGCCAGCAAAGTTGGCCGAGTTGGCGCCCACGACAGAGGCTCCGACATGGCGCACCATAGTGACCGCCGCATTGTCGTAGTCGAGCGTGGCGATCTTTTTACCCTGGAGTTTGTCGACGGCATCGTTTTTACGATCGCGGATAAACAGGTAAATCGACCCGGCTGGCAGGATGCCGACAATTTCATAATTGTCGCGACGCAACAGGCTTGCGGCGTTCGGCTGAGCCAGTGTCCGGAGCAACATTCGCATCTGTGATTCGCTGGTCAGCGCGCCCAGGGCTTCGATGCTGCCGGTGAATTCATTGAACTCCCGGGCACGGGTCCCGGTCAGCAAAACCGAATCACACTGTCCGGCTTTAAAATCCTCGGCGGCAATTTTTTCATCGGTATAGGCACGGAGATCCAGGTCCACTCCCCACCCCATAGCGGTGGGTCGAATCGATTTCATGACGTTGAACAGCGGCCCATTCGCCCCCACCGGGTCGAATACACAGAAGGATCGCTTTAAAACATCGTCAGCGGCTGAGGCGCTGGCGGATGCCAGCAGCGCAAGCAAGCCAAAACCGCAAAAAATCCGTTTGCAGAGGTGCATGTTGAGTGTCTCCGTTGCTTTCCGTTTTTATCGTTTTTATCACTACCGCCTGCGTCATTAGCGCAGCCTTATTGTTATCGGGTATCCGTGTAGTAAAGGCGATGCGCCTGGACGGGTATTCGCGCCGCAAAAAAGCCGCTCTGACGGATTACTCCGCCAATAACGGCCTGTATTCCCAATCGCAGCATCTGATCGCTTCGCTGCAAACCCTCATCCAGGCGATGCCTGCTGTGATCACAGCAGGGAATCGAGATCGATCACTTCTGCTTCCGGCGCTTCATCATCCCAGAACGTGCCTAAACCACCGACAGGCGTTCTGTGCCCGGTATTCTCCATCCACAGTCGATCGGAAATCGCGAGAATATTATGGGTCGCCAACTGGTCAACCATTGCCCAGTCTTTGTCTGAAGGGACCGAATCAATGGCTTCCGCATGAGCGCGAATGACGGCCTTTAATTGCTCGGTATCCCCTTTGTTCTGAGCCGCGATGGCATGGAAAACGTGGCTCAGACGAACGCCTGCTGCCTCACCAAGGGCATCCGAAGCCCGCAGTCGCTCAAACGCGTCCTCACCATTGGGCTGAGCGCCCGGGATCATGGCCCATACGGTTGCCCGCAGGGCCATAGGTGCGCCCCACCATTTGCTGTTATCAAGGCAACTGGTGGCCCGTGCAACGACCGAGCCTATGTTCTTGGGAACACCGATAGGGGCTGTCGACTGAATTTCGGCATTCAAGGCCTGAAGCCCGGACAGCAGACCGCCGAGGTAGATAAATTCGTCCAGATCTTCGTCGAAGTCAGGGCATTCACCACTTTCAGGGTCGCCGTAGTACTCGATTTCATGCTTCCAGCCAGAAAAATACCGTTGGGCGGCCAACGCGTAATAGCGCTTCTGACGAATAATGGCGTCTTCTGCAGCCTCCGGCGCCCGGGCACGAAGCGCCGCGATACCTTCCAGCTCGGCTTCACGCGCCCGGCCTTCGGCACATCCGCCGGCTTGCAGGCTCATCATGACCGCCAACTGGTCTGGCGGCGTGGTCACCCGACCAAACGACAGTAACAGCGGCTGCACGGCCTCACTCATGGCGCAGGCCATAGCGAGATCATTCGATTGGAGCAGATAAGGCACAGTATGATCCTTGGAGAACCCCTGCATAACATCGCCGGTGGTTTTGTAGATCATGCTGCAGCCACTGAGTGACATGCCGGCGAGTGCCGCCATCAACAACGCTCTGAGTCCTGACATAGGCACACCCGACAAGCGGGAGAAAACGGCCCGGGTTGAGTCGATCCTGGTATTCATACTACCCATCATCCTTTGGTTCTTGTTTTGTTGTGATTTGAACCGTCGCAAAGCCCCACCTGTAACCCTTTGTTACAGAGCAAGCATTATCCTTAACTCGACGACGATTTTGTGAGACCAGTGCCTCAAAGCAGCCATCGCCTACGACTTTAGCCTTAGCAACCCCGTACTTACGATTGACACCAGTGCATGAAACGCTATACCTGTAGGCTATGGCCGGATAACATGCCGACCGTTACCGGCGAACATGGCCCATACGGGGCTGATCGCCTGTTTTTTTAATCAAGGAGACATTCATGCGCAAACCCGAACTTGCCAGTGCAATCGCAGAAGAAACCGGTCTGACCAAAGAGAAAGCAAACGAAGTGATCACCGCCTTTACTGACCAGGTTGCTGCTGCAGCCGCCAAAGGTGACGATGTTTCTCTGATCGGCTTCGGCACCTTCAGCATCCGCAAGCGCGATGCCCGTACCGGCCGCAACCCGCAAACCGGTGCAACCATGCAGATTGCAGCCAGCAAAACTGTCGGGTTCAAAGCAGGCAAGGCTCTGAAAGACGCCGTCGCCAAGTAACCTGTCCGCTATCAGCGACCAGCTCAGAAGCGGGTCGCTGATGCCCCCCGCTTCACATAGCCCCTTCCCTGTTCAGCTTGACGCGCACTCCGCACGCACACCATCTACCCGACAGCGAATCGCTTTCATCAGACGGATCGCCCGTTCGTCATAGACGCCTTCTTCGAGCAGTGACAGTCGCACGTCCCGCAGCATCTGATTGTAATCCGCAACGTCATCACTCGGCGGATGCATCCATACTTCGGCTGGAATCTCGGCTTCGGCCTGCTCAATAATCTGATAAGCCTCTTCGATGCGCTTCACAGACTCATCCCTCACCATCTGCCCCGCATCTTCGGGGAAGCGGTCACGGTGCAAAATAACCTGGAAATTCATGTAGGCAACGGCGTACTTGAAGACACCACCATTGGGCTGTACACCCTTGTAGAGTTCAAGCGGGGTATAGGCCACTGCCGGTGCATAGGCCAGGTCCACGCTGCCGTTGTTGAATTTACCGGCGAAGTTTGCGGAGTTGGCTCCCACTACGGAAGCGCCGACATGGCGCACCATCGTCAGTGACGCAGTATCGTAATCCAGTGTGGCTATTTTTTTGCCTTGCAGCTCAGCAACCGTGTCGATGTTGCGATCTCGGGTGAACAGATAGACCGCACCACCCGGGAAAATACCCGCCACTTCATAGCGGTCGTTAACCAGGAACGGCTTTGCTTTGGGCTGGCTCAGGGTATTGAACAGCAGGCGCATTTCCTTTTCGCCCGGAATCGCCCCCATAGCCTCGAGACTGCCGGTAAACTTGTTAAACTCCCGTGCCCGCGTGCCCGTCAACAACACCGCATCGCACTGACCTGCCTTGAAGTCTTCTGCCGCCACTTTCTCATCGGTATAGGCCCGCATATTCAGCTCGACCCCTTCGCGCAGGGCGACCGGCTTGAATGACTTGGATATGGCGAACAAGGGACCGTTGGCCCCGACCGGATCAAAGACACAAAAGCTGCGTTTGATAACGCCCTGCTCGGCCGCCTGTATTCCTGCTGACAGCGATGCTGCCAGACACAGGGCAACACGGCCAAGAATCCGGCGGACCGGTGACTGGGTGAACATGGTGCGGCACTCCTACTTGTTATTCTGATGCTATGAAGCGGCCAGAGTAGGAGCGCAGACGGACAAATTGCGTTGGCAGGAGCGCCCGCACTGGACGGGCATTAATGTCAGAGAAAGAGAGAAAACGCGCCAGATCAACACAGGCCCTCTTCAGGCGTACGCGGCGCTATTCCTTGTCAGCAGTTTTCGGTTTGGTGGCCGGAGCAGCTTTTGTCCGGGATTTTGAACCAGTTCCACTTTTGGCTGCAGTGCTTCGCGCACGCGACGTCGGTTTGGCTTTGGCAGTGGCCTGTTGTTCAGCCAGCTGCCGGGCCAGTCCCTCGATCTGCTTTTCAAGTGCCATCATCTGATGCTGCAGGGCGGTTTGCTTGTCCAGCGCATCGGTTGCGTTGCGGGAGATTGTCCACAGCATCCAGATGATGGCCAGCAAAGCGAGAAAAGAAAGAAACCCCATGAGTTGTTCTCCTGATTCAGATACGCGGCCCGGCGACCTGCTTTAAGTTCAGGCTACCGATTACCTCTTGTTTTCCTCAGTTTAGCAGGCTCTGGATTCTCTGCTTTCAGGAAGCCTTGGCGGGGAATACCTGCCGCCCCTCGCACCAGGTACTGACGACACCTCCCTTCAACGGCTGATTCAGCACCGGCGCATGCTTGCCGATGGATAGCAGGGCGGCCTCGGACGGCTGCCATTCAGCCCTCGGATCAATCAGGCAAAAATCAGCGGCAGCGCCGACTTCAATCGCCGGCTCACTCAGGCCAAGTACACTTGCGGGCCCGACAGTCAGTGCTCTCAGCAACTGGGACAGACTCATTTCATCCCGCTCGACCAGCATCAGGCCCAGCGACAGTACGCTTTCGATGGTGGACAGACCCGGTTCGGAATCCCCCAGCGGCGCACGCTTCGCCGCAGGGTCATGAGGCTGGTGCTGGCTCACAATCGCACTGACCACACCGGTACGCACACCCTCAATCAGTCCCAGTCGATCCGCTTCTGAACGCAGCGGGGGCTGAACATGGAAGCGACTGTCAAAGCCTGCCAGCGCCGCTTCGGTAAACAGCAGATGGTGAATCGCAACATCCGCAGTCACTGACACCCCGCGCTGCTGCGCTTCTGCAATCATGGTGACACTGCGGGCCGATGACAGCTGGCTGAGGTGCAGGCGCACACCGGTTTCCTCCGCCAGCAGGATCATCTCCATAACAGCCGCCGTTTCCGCCACTTCGGGAATGCCCATCAGACCAAGCCGCGTGGTGATCAGGCCATCATGGGCAAAACCATCAGCGGCCAACGACCGGTTTTGCGGCTGCAGCATCAGGGCAACATTGAAAGTGCGGGCGTATGCCATGCAGCGGCGCAGCACGCGGGCATTCACCAGCGGCGCTGAGCCATTGCTTAACGCCACGCAGCCGGCAGTAGTCAATCCCACCATGTCGCTCAGGTGCTCACCAGCCAACCCTTTGGTCGCGGCGCCCAGCGGCAGCACCCGAATCGCAGAGTCGCGCTCGGCTACGTCAAGAATCAAGTGAGTAATCGCGGTGGAGTCATTCACCGGTGACGAGTCCGGTGCGGCACAAACCGTTGTGTAACCGCCCTTGGCGGCGGCACGGGTTTCAGTGGCAATCGAGCCTTTCTGGCCGTTGCCTGGTTCGCGGAGGTTGCAGTAAAGATCAATAAACCCCGGCGACAGAACTGCGCCTGCTGCATCGACGATCTGGTCCGGTGTCGCCTGATCCGCTGCAGCTCCGATGCCACTGATCCTGCCATTCTCCACCAGCACAGAGGCCTGTGTTTCCTTGCCGCTGACAGGATCCAGCAGGCGCGCATTCTCAATCCGTATCATCGGATTCTCAGCACTCATACCCGGGCCTCCGCCTCTGTCGCTGCACGCTGTGCAAGTTGTCCGCTCATGGCCATCGACATAACAGCCATCCGGATCGCTATGCCGTTGGTGACCTGGTTAAGAATGACCGATTGGGGCCCGTCGGCCACCGCCGATTCAATTTCCACGCCCCGGTTTATCGGCCCCGGATGCATCACGATCGCATCCGGTTTAGCGTAGGCCAGCTTGTCAGTGTTGAGGCCGTAAACCTTGTAAAACTCGCGCTCGCTGGGCAGTAACGCCCCTTCCATACGCTCTCGCTGCAGGCGCAGCATGATAATCACATCAATATCTTTCAGTCCGGCCTTGAGGTCGTACTCGACTCTGCACCCCAGGCTCTCAACATCACGGGGCAACAGCGTACTGGGGCCGATCACCCGCACTTCTTCTGCACCGAGTGTATTGAGCGCGCGGATTTGTGAGCGAGCCACCCGTGAATGCAGGATATCCCCCACAATCGCGACCTTGAGCCCATCAAAACGCTGCTTGTGCTGTCGAATCGTCAGCATGTCCAGCATCGCCTGGGTGGGGTGCGCATGGCGGCCGTCGCCAGCATTGATAATCGCCACGCCCGGCGTCACGGATTCAGCAATAAAATGAGGGGCGCCGCTGCGGGAATGACGCACCACAAACATGTCGCTGGCCATCGCCTCAAGATTCAGCAGGGTATCGGACAGTGATTCGCCTTTGGATGTTGCCGAGGTGCTGATGTCCAGGTTCAACACGTCTGCAGAGAGTCGCTTGGCAGCCAGCTCAAAGGTACTGCGGGTGCGGGTACTGGATTCGAAAAAAAGGTTCACAACGGTACGGCCACGCAAAAGTGGCACTTTCTTGATACGCCGCTCGCCTACTTCAATAAACGAGTCTGCAGTATCGAGAATCTGCGTCAGCAGGGATTGATCCAGCCCATCGAGCGTCAGGAAATGACGAAGCTGGCCATCTGGTGTCAGCTGCAGTGCGCGGGCCGATTCTTCAGTGGTCATCATACGATTCAGGCTCCTTCTGAGGTGACATCGGCCTTGCGAACTTCAACACTCAATGGATCCGGCCCCTGCAGCTTGACCCGCTCGCTGGCCTTGAGCGCAAGCGACTGGCCCACCACATCAGGCTGAATCGGGAGTTCCCGGGCCCCAAGATCAATCAGGGTGGCGAGGATAACGCTGGCCGGACGGCCGTAATCGAATATCTCGTTCATCGCAGCACGAATCGTACGCCCGCTCATGATGACGTCGTCGATCAGGACAATGTGGCGGTCTTCGGTTTCAAAAGGCAGATGGGATGGGCGGACTTTCGGGTTCAGACCAATGCGGGAGAAGTCATCCCGGTAGAACGAAATATCCAGCTCACCGAACGGCTCATCGAGCCCCAGTCGCTTGTGCAGGATATCAGCGAGCCAGACACCACCGGTGCGAATCCCGATCAGGGCAGGCCGATCAACTTCACGCTCTTGCAACACCCGACGCAGATTGCGCTCAAGGTCATCCAGCAACACGTCAACATTCAATAAAGCAGTCATTGAAACCCCTCGTCCGAACAGCGGGCGTAGTCTAGCATGCAGGTAGGAAACAGGGCAGAGCCACGACCGTCAGAGGGCGTTGCAAAACGTCACGAGCATAGTCGTCTGGCTTCCGTCAGGAGGAGAACCAGCTTTCCAGGATCAGCACGGCCGCAAGATCATCCACGCCGTGCTTGCCGAAGTCGCGAGAACCGCCGCCCGACAGGACCTCCCCTTTCGCCTCGTAGCTACTCAGGCGCTCATCCATCATTTCATAGGGGTGGTGGTAACGACCGTGAAGGCGCTTGCCGAACTTGCGCGCCCGCAGGCACATTTCGCTCTCGCTGCCGTCCATGTTAAGCGGTAAACCCACCACGAACAGATGGGGCTGCCATTCTTCGATCAACGCCGTGATGTCATTCCAGTCGGGCACACCATCACGCGCCAGGATCATCCCTACCGGCTGCGCCTTGCCCAGCATTTCCTGGCCCACGGCGACACCAATACGCCGGGTACCGAAATCAAACGCCATCACCCGGCGCTGGCCAGCCTCAGGCATGACCCACCGTGCTCGTCAGCTGGTTCAGGTTAATACCCATCAGTTTAAGGGCTTCGGCGTAGCGTTGTTCACTGGCCACCCGAAACAGCAGATCGTGATTCGCGTTGCACACCAGCCAACTGCTGCCGGACAACTCCTCTTCCAGCTGCCCTTCAGACCAGCCGGAATACCCCAGCGCCATCAGAAATTCGGAAGGACCATCACCACACCCGATAGCCTCGAGAATATCCCGCGAGGTGGTCATTGAAAGTTGGTCGGTGACCGAAAGCGAGCTCTGCCAATCCCCAAAGGGCCGGTGCAAAACGAAACCCCGCTCCGGCTGAACCGGACCACCGGAGTACACCGGCTCGGTCACCTCATCGCCATCAAGATCAAGCTGCTCGAGCACCTCGCCAACACTGATATCCAGCGGCCGATTGATGACCAGGCCCATTGCGCCTTCCGACGTGTGTTCGCACAGATAGATGACGGCGCCGTGAAAACCCGGATCCTGAAGGTAGGGTGAGGCCACCAGCAGGCGGTTACGTAATGAAGCATCGAGGTTATGTGTCATAGACCTAGTATTCGTGTCCAGGGCAGCCTTGGCAAGGACTGCCACCGGTTAAAAAGGAAGGCCGGGTCAGCCGGAACTCAGGCCGCGCCGTTCGAATGACCAGGTGCGAATAATTTCGAGCTGATCAACATCTTCACGCATCTCCGGTGGGAACGGCGCAAAGGGAGCGGACAGTCTGACAATGCGAATCGCGGCATCATCCAGCACCTTGCTGCCGGAGGAATTGAGTATCTCCACATCCTTGACGCTGCCATCCCGCTCAATCACCACCACCATTCGCAACGAGCCGTAAAGGCCCGAGCGCCGTGCTTCCGGTGGATAGTTGATATTGCCAACCCGGGTGACCTTGCTGACCCAGTTCTGAACATACCAGGCATTATCAGATTTGAGAGTCGATGCCGCCGTCACCCGCAGGATACGGGGCTTTTTGGCGTAGGCCCGCTTTTGCTGATCAAGCCGTGCCTCCAGACTGGCAATCTCCAGACTGCGGTCCATCAGGCTCTTTTTCTGCTTTGGGGCTTCTTCTTTGGGTTCTATTTCGTCTTCAGGCTCGCTAACCGGCCGCGACTTTGCCGTCGTGGTTACCACCGATTTCTCTGGTTTGGGGGCGTCTTCTGCGGCCTCCTGCTGAACCACCGGTTCGGGTTGCACTTCCTGAATCTGGGCGGACTGGACCGGCGCCTGCTGAGTTGTGGTCGGTTCCTGCTTTTCTTCCTCGGTGCCACTGCCCTTCTGACTGGTGGCGGCCAGGAAGTCTGCGTCGTCCGGCGCATCATCGTCATCAAACTGGGAGAGCGTAATTTCGAGGGTTTCTGCTGCAGGCACGGGTTCTTCCGGCGCAAAGCTCACCATCAGCACGATAAACGCATGTAAGGCTAACGCTATAAATAACGTGAAGGAAAAACGATCGAAATCACTGACCTGAACAGCCATGCTCGCCACTTGAATTAATCACAACAAAAATGCGCCTTGAGGCACATTCACGGACGTTGAAGGGAAAAACCCTGAAAAAAAGGAAGCCACAGTTTGGGGGCTTCCTCATCAGTTGTCCATCCTGAGGCCGTTTTCTTTAAACCGACATTCTACTCAACGCAGACGGCTTTCAATGGCGTCCAGCAACTGGGCCGAGATATCCAGACCGAAGGCGCTGTCCAGCTCCCGCACGCAGGTCGGGCTGGTGACGTTAATCTCGGTAAGGTAATCACCAATCACGTCAATACCGACAAAAATCAATCCCTTCGCCTTGATCGCCGGTGCGATGCGCGCGCAGATCTCGCGATCCCGGTCAGTCAGCTCGCGCCCCTCACCGCGACCACCGGCCGCCAGATTGCCTCGGTTCTCACCCTGGGATGGGATACGGGCCAATGCATAAGGCACTGGTTCACCATCAATCAGCAGAATACGTTTGTCGCCTTCCTTGATGGCAGGCAAAAATTTCTGCGCCATGATCTGATGATTGCCGTCATTGGTCAGCGTCTCGATGATGACGCCGAGGTTGGCGTCCCCCTCTTTCACCCGGAAGATGGATTTGCCACCCATGCCATCCACCGGTTTCAGAATGACATCGCCGTGGCGCGCATAAAATTCGCGAAGGCGCGCAGCCGAGCGGGTCACGACCAACGGTGGCGTGCAATCACTGAAACGGGTCGCAAACAGCTTCTCGTTACAATCGCGCAGAGCAGCCGGCGGGTTGACGATCAACGCCCCCTGATCGGCGGCCGCATCCAGAATATAGGTCGCCATCATGAACTCGCGATCGACCGGCGGATCCTTGCGCATCAAAATCACATCCAGATCACCCAGCGCCATTTCCTGAGGCTCGCCACGATCAAACCAGTCTTCAGGATCCATCCTGACGGTTAGCGCGCAAACGCTGGCCATGGCGGTACTGCCATCCAGATAAAGATCCGGCTGCTCCATGTAAAACAGCTCCCAGCCGCGCTGCTGCGCCGCCCAGAGCATCGCCAGAGAAGTGTCTTTCTTGAAATGGATATCCTCAATCGGATCCATAACGATGCCGAGTCTGACTGTCATAACGTTTCCTTGCCTCGATTCGATCCCCGCCTAACCTGTTATTTCAAAACGGGAACCGCTCTACAAAGCGGTGCTCCGAATTAGTGCTATGCTGGGGGTTAAGGAACCTGTGGACGGGTTCCTTTCGGTTTTACAGATGGTATTTCACCCGGGCGCGCTTTGCATCCGTAAAGAGGCCTACAAGGGCACCTGAAATCTGCTAAACCTACACAGGGGTACATTTGGTCACAAACTTATGCTTTTTCTCTGACCCCCTATAATCTATAAATAGTCAGGCTTTATAGAACGCCCTTTGAATGTATGTTAAAAAGGCCCGTCAAATTACCCGCTGGTCTCATGATTCGGCTGCACGGACCATCAAAGTATCGGGCGAACATTAAAGCCGGTCTCCGAGCCGTCGTCTTGCTCAGTAGTACAGGCGGGTATTTTCGGAGCTAAACAATAACGATCCTGTAGAGCGCAAGGCTGTTGGACAATGGATGACAACTTCGAAAACCTGAAGATTATGGTGATTGACGATAGCAAGACGATTCGTCGCACCGCCGAAACCCTTCTTAAAAAGGTAGGCTGTGAAGTCATCACCGCAACCGATGGATTCGACGCTCTGGCCAAAATCGCGGATTCCCAGCCTGACATCGTATTTGTCGATATCATGATGCCGCGCCTGGACGGGTATCAAACCTGCGCCCTGATCAAGAACAATTCCGCTTTCAAGAAAACGCCCGTCATCATGCTTTCAAGCAAAGACGGACTTTTCGATAAGGCCAAGGGTCGTATAGTTGGCTCCGATCAGTACCTTACGAAGCCGTTCAGCAAAGACGAGCTTCTAAACACTATTCGTCAGTATGTTCCAACACCGGAACAGTAAACCCGACCGATGCATTGATTTTACCGAGGAACTCATGGCCCGCATCCTGATTGTCGATGACTCTCCGACCGAGGTTAAGAAAATTTCCAGTATTCTGGAAAAGCACCAGCACGAGGTTCTTTCTGCTGACAACGGCGCTGATGGCGTAGCCAAAGCTCGTGCAGAAAACCCTGATCTGGTCCTGATGGACGTCGTTATGCCGGGGCTCAATGGTTTCCAGGCAACACGTCAGCTCACGCGCTCACCTGATACTGCGTCCATTCCTGTTGTGATTGTGACCACCAAAGATCAGGAAACCGACCGTGTCTGGGGCACCCGCCAAGGTGCAAAAGGTTACCTGGTGAAGCCTGTCAACGAAGACGAACTGATCAAAACGATCAATAGTCTGATTGCCTGATCCCCTTTTGGAGTAAGCATGTCCGCACAGGCTGCCCCTTTTGCTGTACTGACGGATATCGCCCAGCGAAGCAAATCCCTTGCGTCTGGTCTGCCGGCTCAACAGGAGGCTGTTGAGCTATGGAACGGTATCGGCTTCACACTGGCCGGCCAGCGCTATGTTGCACCCATGGGCGAAGTTGTCGAAATTCTACACGTCCCCCGCTACACCCATGTACCGGGGGTTCGTTCGTTTATGCTTGGTGCTGCAAACGTCCGTGGCCGGTTATTGCCACTGATTGATCTCGCACAATTTTTTGATCTGGGTCGCAGTTCCCGCAGCCAGCGGGATCGTCGTGTGCTGGTTATTGAAAAGGACGACATTTTCAGTGGACTGGTCGTCGACAGCGTCTCAGGTATGCAGTATTTCGCGGTGGAAAATTTTGTGGGCGATCCCGCAGAAACACCCGAGATTGTCGAGCCTTTCGTAACCGGAGGCTACCGACGTAATGATGAAATCTGGAAAGTGTTCTCTACCTTTGCGTTGCTGGAAGACGAGCGTTTTCAAGATGTTGCCCAGTGGTGATCAGGACGGCAGGGCCTGCTCACTGATGATCGAAAGACTCGACGGAATAACTTGCCAACGAAAAGGCCGGGAGCCAGAAAATGAAAAATAGAGCCGGAAGATTCAATGCGGGACAGGGCGCCAACAAACTGGTCGCCACGCTGATCTCAGCATTGATCGTACTAACCGTCCTGCTCGTTGCGGTGCTGTTTATTGTTAACCGCGACAGCCAGCATGACCAGGAATACATCGCTCACGCGAGTGAACTGCGGGTACTCTCTCAGGAGATTGCCAAGAACGCTTCTGAGGCTGCCGGCGGCACCCCCGAGGCATTCGACGAACTGCAGCGTTCGCGTGACGAGTTTGCCGTCCTTTGGGGTTACATTGTCGACGGTAACGACGAAACCGGCTTGCCTGCGAGCGACCTTGCCGCAGACAGTGGCGTAGAAGCCAACTGGAACACAGTTCGGGATCGTGCGGACACCATCATCTCTACCCGTGACGCGGTACTTGGCCTTCACGAAGTTGCCCTTACCCTGAACGAGAACATCCCCCAACTGCAGGTCGAGTACGATGACATCGTACAGATCCTGCTGGACAACGGCGCACCGGCGGAACAGGTGGCACTGGCCCAGCGGCAGTCACTGCTTGCAGAGCGGATCGTGCGGTCAGTCAACAACGTACTGTCTGGCGACGAAGACGCGGTTATCGCAGCTGACCGTTTCGGTCGTGACGCCGCCCTGTTCGGACGCGTACTGGCCGGCCAGAAAGACGGCAACGTCGCCATGGGCATCACCAAGGTTCAGGACGAAGACGCGATCTACGGCCTTGAAGCGGTTTCCGAACTGTTCAAGTTCGTCTCCCAGAACGTTGACGCGATTCTTGAGGCCTCTCCCGACCTGTTTACTGTCCGTCGCGCATCCAATGAAATCTTCCAGAGCTCACAAGCCCTGCTGAATGAAACCTCAGCACTGGCCGAGCAGTTCCGGGTTCAGTCTGAATCTCGCCTGATCAGCCCGACACTGGCTTACATCCTGCTGGCCGCACTGGCCGCCGTGGTCGTGATGATCGGTCTGACGATCTACCGCGCATCTCAGGAACGTCTTGAACAAACCCAGGAACAGAACGAGCAAAACCAGAACGCGATCCTGCGACTGCTCGACGAACTCGCTGACCTTGCGGATGGTGACCTGACAACCGAGGCCACGGTAACCGAGGACTTCACCGGCGCCATCGCTGACTCCATCAACTACGCGATCGACCAGATGCGCGGACTGGTACAAGCCATCCGTGGTACAGCGGTCCGGGTATCCTCTGCGGCCCAGGAAACACAGGCTACAGCGATGCACCTTGCGGATGCGTCCGAGCACCAGGCGCAGGAAATCGCCGGCGCCTCTGCGGCGGTTAACGAAATGGCGGTGTCCATCGACCAGGTATCGTCGAACGCTGCTGAATCTTCTGCGGTTGCGGAGCGGTCGGTTGCGATCGCGAAGAAAGGTGCCGAAGTCGTACAGAACACCATCCGCGGCATGGACAACATCCGGGAGCAGATCCAGGAAACGTCCAAGCGGATCAAGCGTCTGGGTGAATCGTCCCAGGAAATCGGCGACATCGTATCCCTGATCAACGACATTGCCGACCAGACCAACATTCTGTCTCTTAACGCTGCAATCCAGGCGAGCATGGCGGGCGACGCCGGCCGGGGCTTCGCGGTTGTTGCGGACGAAGTACAGCGTCTTGCGGAACGTTCTTCTGCGGCAACCAAGCAGATCGAGGCACTGGTTAAGACGATCCAGTCTGACACCAACGAAGCCGTTATTTCGATGGAACACACCACTGCCGAGGTAGTGCGTGGTGCCCGCCTGGCACAGGATGCGGGTGTTGCACTGGAAGAAATCGAAAACGTTTCGATGAACCTAGCGGAACTGATCCAGAACATCTCCAACGCGGCACGCCAGCAGGCGTCCTCCGCGGCACACATCTCCAACACGATGAACGTTATCCAGGAGATCACCTCACAGACCTCATCCGGTACCAATGCGACCGCCAAGTCGATCGGTAACCTGGCAGAGATGGCCGCCGAGCTTCGCTCTTCGGTTGCCGGTTTCACCTTGCCAGAGGAAGAGCTGCCTGAGGACGAAGAGGAAGACAGCGACGTTCCCGTGGTGAGCTGATGACAGCGCCGGATGTGCGGCTGACTCATGATAATGGCTGAAACGCGCAACGATAAATCTGCCGGTATCTGGACACTGCGCCCTCTTCCCGCAATGGATGAGGGCCAGTTCAAACAGTGGCAAGCGCTGCTGGAAAGCCGAACCGGCATGACCCTGACGTCTGACAGACTCTCCTTTCTTCAGACCAATCTGGGTATCCGTATGCGCGAAATCGGCTGCGAAACATATCAGTCGTACTACGAGAAAGTCGTTTCCGGACCGAGTGCGGTCATCGAGTGGGCAACGCTGGTCGACCGACTCACCGTTCAGGAAACCCGCTTCTTCCGTGATACTGACGCGTTCCGGCTGGTGTCTGATTACATCATGACCCGGCCGCTGGAACACCTGAAACGGCATCCTCTGGAAGCCTGGAGTGTGGGCTGCTCAACCGGCGAAGAACCCTACACCCTGGCGATGTTGCTGGACCAGGGCATGAAGCATCTGGGGCTGAACCCCCTTTTCGGTGTCACCGGATCCGATATCAGCAAACCGGCCATCGAGAAAGCTCAGAAAGGCATTTTTGGTGCAGGCAAGCTGGTCACGACCGACCCTGCCGTCAGAGATCTTTATTTTCTGCCGGAAGAACGTAACCAGTGGGCCATCAGCCCGGCAATCAAGCAGCGGGTATGTTTCACGCGGCTTAACGTGCTGGACCTGAATCAGGCACCGATGCATGGCATGGACATTATATTCTGCCAGAACCTGCTGATTTACTTCCGCCGATGGCGACGTCGGGAGATCGTTAAAAGACTGACCGAAAGGCTCGCGCCGGGAGGTTTGTTGGTGCTAGGCCAGGGCGAGCTAACAGACTGGCAGCACCCGTCTCTGCAACGCGTGCCATCGGATAATGTTCTGGCGTGGATTCGCCGCCAGACCGACGAAGAATAACCGGAGTGGTTATGGGAAATCACCATGACAGCATCGCCCTCGACTGGGTCAGGGGCGAGATACAGGACACCCTGAAACAGGGCCAGCAGGCGCTTGAGTCATTTGTCGACAATCGCGATGACACTGCCCGTCTGCGCTTCTGTCTTAATTATTTGCATCAGGTGCACGGCACCCTGCAGATGGTTGAGCTGTATGGGGCCGCCTTGCTTACCGAAGAAATGGAAAAGCTGGCACAGGCGGTACTCAACGAGACCGTCGCCCATGTTGACGAAGCAATCGAAGTCCTGATGGAGGCTATCCTCCAGCTGCCGCAGTATCTCGAGCATCTCGATAGCTGCAAAGACGATTTCCCGATGGTGCTGTTGCCACTGCTCAATGATCTGCGTGCAGCCCGTGGCGAAACCCTGCTGTCGGATACCTCGCTGTTCAAGCCCGACCTCTCGGCTGCCCGCATCAAAGCGGCACCTGGTGCGTCACAGCGGTTGCAGGATCCCAAGGTTCTGGGTCACATTCGCAAACTGCGCCAGATGTATCAGTTCGCGCTGGCGGGTATCGTCCGCGAGGCTGATCTGAATGCGCATTTTGATTACCTCGACAAGGTTATCCAGCGTGTCGTCAAACTCTGCCAGCGCACGCCGCGCGCCGAGTTATGGCTGGCAGCCGCCGGTTTTGTCGACACCCTGAAGAGTCGTGACAACCCGGTAAACTCCGCCGTCAAATCCCTGCTTCGTCAGCTGGACGCAGAACTCAAGCGCCTGATTGACGAGCATGTTGATATTCTTCAGCAGCCGGTGCCTGAAGCCCTTTTCAAACACCTGCTGTATTACGTTGCCCGTGCCTGGGAACTGGAAACCGAAAACGTACGCACACTGCGGGAGCGCTATCGACTCACCGCTGCCCTGCCCTCGGAGCAAGCTGTAGACGCTGCCCGCAGCAAGGTGTCAGGCCCCGGCCGCGAAGCCATTCATTCTGTGGTCAGTGCGCTGAATGAAGAGCTGGCCCGCCTGAAGGATCAGCTCGATCTTTTCGTTCGCGCCGAGTTTCGTCAGAACGACGAACTGGAAGAGCTGCTCCCCGGCCTGAAACAGGTGTCCAATACCCTCGCGGTTCTGGGCCTGGGTATTCCTCGCCGCGTGGTGACCGAGCAGGTCGAAATCGTCGAGCGCCTGAGTGCTGCATCAGAAACTGCCGACGACGGCACTCTGATGGATATCGCCGGCGCCCTGCTTTACGTTGAAGCCACACTCGCTGGCCTTGAAAAAGACCATAACGCGCATAGCGAAGAAGATACCGGCCAGGCCATCACCTATGGCAGCCAGGAATTATCGGAAGCGAACCACGCCTTGCTGCGCGAGTCACGTAACTCGCTGGAGCAGGTCAAAACCGCGATTGTGAACTTCATTGCGGCGCAGTGGGAACCTCGGGAAATCGAGCACGTCCCGGGCCTGCTGCACAGCATTCGTGGTGGCCTGATGTTGATCCCGCTGGAGCGGGTGTCAGCGATGCTGCTGTCCGCAGAGCGTTACGTTACCGACGTTCTGCTTCAGGGCAAGCGCGTACCCGACTGGAAGCAACTCGACACCCTGGCCGATATGGTCACCAGTATCGAGTACTACCTTGAGCGCCTTGCTGAGGGCATCGAAGATAACGACGCCGTTCTCAAGATTGCTGAAGACAGCCTCCAGACTCTCGGCTTCCCCGTCGGCCAGGAGCCGACCTGGAATGCCGATGCTGCGGACGCGACATCTGACGAAGATGAATCATTGGATCTGGATCTCGATATCACTGCGCCGGACACCACCGCGCAGCCAAAGCAGTCCGATGCTGACTTGGTTGATGACGAAATTCTCGAGATCTTCGTCGAGGAAGCCGAAGAAGTCCTGACAACCATTCAGACGTTCTACCCGCGCCTGCACCAGAACCACGATGATCGCGAAGCATTGGCCGAAGTCCGCCGGGCATTCCACACGCTCAAAGGCAGCGGCCGCCTGGTAGGCGCGACCAGTATTGGTGAGCTGGCCTGGGCTGTTGAAAATCTGCTGAACCGGGTCATCGACCAGAGCATCAAGCCAACAGATGAGATGTTCGGCCTGATTGACACTGTTATTTCAAGAATTCCGGGCCTCATCAATGAATTCCGCAACGGCAATGTTGCTGGCGATGTCGCGGATTTGATCGCTCAGACAGAAGCGCTTTCAACAACCCGCAAAACGGGTGGAGCCGAAGAGCAGGTCGTAACGCCTGAGCCTGAGCAGGTTGACGAGATCGAACCATTCCCGATCGACGAAGAAGCTGTCGTCGAGGATAGCGAATCGGCCACAGAAACAGATTTCAACGACGACCTGATCGACGACGAAATCCTGGAAATATTTATAGAGGAAGCAGGCGAAGTACTCGATACCATCAACGAGTATTTACCCATGCTACTGCGCCAGTACGACGACCGCTCCGCATTGTCTGAAGTGCGCCGGGCATTCCACACGCTCAAAGGCAGCGGCCGCATGGTGGGTGCTACGGCGGTGGGCGAAGTGGCCTGGGCCGTTGAAAACCTGTTGAACCGGATCATCGACGGCAGCGTTTTCATGAGCGACGACGCCGGTCAACTGCTTCAGGATGTGGTTGCAATCACGCCTGATCTGGTCGGCGATTTCGAAGCCCGCCGCCCACCGTCGCTGGATACCGCCCCACTTGAAGCGCGCGCCAACGCGCTGGCCAATGGCGAAATCCTCGAAACCAGCACGATGCCGGACGACACTCAGGTCAGCGCGCTCAAAGAGGACGAGTCCGCCAGCTCTGAGATCACAGCGACCGGCAGCAATGACGATAGCGCAGACAATGAAAGCGACCAGCTGGTCGATCCGGTACTGCTCGATATTTTTGAAAGCGAGACCGAGACCCACCTGCAGGCATTGCGCCAGTTCCTGGCAGAGTCGGAAGGTCGGGACACAACCGCCTATACCGACAATCTGTCCCGCGCGCTGCATACGCTGAAAGGCTCTGCGCATACAGCCGGCATAGAGCCCTTGGCCTCTATTATCTCGCCGCTGGAAAAGTTTGTTAAAACCGCGCGCGCTGAAAATCACCGCGCAGATCGCGACGCACTGGTATTGATCGAAGACGCCTGCGGCTTTATCGAGACTGGCCTTCAACAGATTCACACGGCTCCACAAAAGCCTCTGCAGGGAACCGATGCATTCCTCGGCCGACTGGAAATGTTGGCCGAGCGAACCCTGACGTCGAGTTCTGTTGGCGGCGAGTCTGAAAAAGACACGCAACAGGACCCTCAGCTGATCCAGTTGTTCCTCAATGAGGGGCTGGACATTCTGCTGGATGCGGATGCGATCCTGGATGCCTGGGCAAACGCGCCTGACGAAAACGAGCAACTCGACAAGCTGGTACTGGAATTACGCCAGTTGGCACGGGGCGCGGAAATCGCAAATCTGCCTGACGTTTCCGAACTCGCCGATTTGCTGGAACGCACCTACGCCGCTGTCATGACCTCCAGTATTCACCCGGACGATGACTTTTTTGCCGTCGCCCGCGCGGGCCATGAAGCTGTAATCAACATGATGGATCAGGTTGCTGCCGGTCTGTCGACAAGAGGCGATGCCGAGCTTCTGGCCAGGCTGCAGGAAAAGCTCGCGCACTTCCGCAGCGAAGCGGATGACGCTTTTGCCACCAACCTGGATGAAATCGATACCGGGTTCGAGGAAGAGCTCGACCTGAGCGCAACCTTGCCGGAAGTCCAGACGGACGAGCCCGAAACACTCGAACTTGAGGAAACCCCGTCAGAGGATTTCGATCCGGAGCTGACAGAGATTTTCCTCGAGGAAGCAACGGACCTGATCGAAGGTACCGGCGAGCGTCTGCATCAGTGGGTTGAACAGCCGGACAACAACGACCTGTTGCGGCATCTGTTGCGTGATCTTCACACCCTCAAAGGCGGTGCACGACTGGCCGACATCAGCCCTATTGGTGATTTGTCTCATGAACTGGAGACCCTGTTTGAGGCGCTGACGGATAACCATCTGGCGACCAGCGACGCACTCAGCGACCTGTTGCTGCGCAGCCACGACCGTCTGGCCATCATGATCGAGGCGATCAGCCTGGAGCAGCCACCACGACCCGCGCCGGACCTGATCAACGAAATTCAGACCTACATCAGCATGAACGCTGGCGTACCCGGCGCCCCCGAAGCGACGCTGGAAACGGAAGACGAAGATGACCTCGAGCTGACGCTACCTGAAGCCGAAGTCCTTGAGTCTGAAGACGATGACTCGGAATCCGAACCATTGGATCCGGAACTGGCCGAAATCTTCATGGAAGAGGCTGGTGAAATCATTGATACCACCGCTGACCAGTTACATCAGTGGCAGTCTGATCCGCACCAGCCAGAACTGGTAAAAGAGCTCCAGCGCGAACTGCATACCCTCAAGGGCGGCGCACGCATGGCCGAGATTGGCCCCATTGCCGATATCGCCCATGAAATGGAAACCCTGTTCGAATACATCGTCGACGGTCGCCTTGAAGCCACACCGGCACGCACCGAAATCGCTTTGCGGGCGCATGATCAGTTGGCCACGATGGTTGATGCCATCGCTGAAACCGGCCAATGCTCGGCCGCGCCTGATGTCCTCGAAGCCTTGAAAGCCGCTTTGTTGGACAACCCGTCGGCAGCTGCCGACGTGAGCGAAGAAGCGGGCGACGACGAAGAGACCGAATCTACCGAAGTTCAGGCCGACCTGCCTGCAACCGAGCACGAAGCCGGAGCCGGAGCCGGAGCCGGAGCCGGAGCCGGAGCCGAAAATGATGAGCCCGAACATTCGAATGCGCTAGCGGATTTTGATCCTGAACTGGTCGGCATTTTCCTTGAAGAAGCCTACGACCTCATCAATTCCACCGGCAGCGCGCTTCACAGCTGGACCGAGAACCCTCGCGATCAGGCACTCGCAGCTCAATTGCAGCGGGATGTGCACACGCTAAAAGGCGGCGCGCGCATGGCTGGTGCCGATGCGATCGGCGACCTGACCCACGTGCTCGAAGATCTGTTTGAAGACCTCGCTGAAGGCAAGCGCGAAGCAACACCGGACATGAACGACGTGCTGTTTGCCTGCCACGACCGCCTGGCGCAAATGGTGGAACAGGTCGCAGCCCAGAAACCGAACACCCCGGCTGATGATCTTATTGCCCAGGTTGACGCAATTCTTAAGGGCCAGGCACCGGTTGAGGAGCACAGCGAGACCGTTTCGCCACAGGAAGACGCCATCGAAACAACGTCGTCCGAAGCTGTGGCAAGCGACCGCGACGACGATCTGGTCGGCATCTTCCTCGACGAAGGCATGGAAATTCACGAGGCCATCAAAGAGTGTCTCGCACAGTGGCGTGAAGACCCGGAAGTACTTTCCGGCATCACCTCACTTCAGCAGGAACTGCATACCCTGAAGGGCGGCGCCCGGCTGTCGGATGTTGACCCCGTTGCTGATCTGGCCGATGCATGGCACGACCGCCTCGAAGAAGTGCTGGCGGATCCGGCCAACAGTGCCGCAGCCCTGGCTTTGAGTGACGAAGCGGTGGCGGATCTGGGCCGCATGCTGACGGTTCTGGAAAATGGCGCCATGCCGGAGGCAGACAAAGCACTGATCGCCCGCATGCAGCCTGCGGATGACAGCGCAGCCCAGGGCACTGATGCACCGCAGACCGACGCAGCACCGGAAGAAGTTGATGCCGAGGTGCTGGAGATTTTCCTCGAGGAAGCGGGCGAACTGCTGGACCAGCTGGAAAACCTGCTTGACGACTGGCGCAAGGAGCCAGCCAACAGCCACTTCAATCAGGAAATTCAGCGCGCGCTCCACACTCTCAAAGGGGGTGCCCGACTGGCACGGCTGGTGGAGTTGGGCGACAAGTCACACGAGCTCGAAACACGCTTGATTGACCTCGGTGGCAATGAGCCTGACGCAGCAGCCTGGCAGGCGATCACCCACGATCAGGACACCCTGAACGCGCTGGTCAGCGAAATTCGTAAACGCTTCAACGCCTCAAGCGCCGGCACAGTCACGTTGCCCACCATTGATGACGTGCAGGACGCCGTTGCGCCAGCGCCGGAACCGGCTGTCGCGGTAGCTGAAGAAGCACCTCAGCCCAAACCGGCAGCCAAAGCACCTAAAAAGGCACCGGTACCCGCCAAGCCACGGCGGGATGCTGCCCGGGCAGCCCAGGAGTCCATTCGGGTTTCCGCGCCGTTGCTGGATGAGCTGGTCAACCTTGCCGGTGAAACCAGTATCACCCGTAGCCGCCTGGAACAGCAGTCGAGCGATTTCAGCCATACCCTGGATGAAATGGGCGCCACGATCGAACGTCTGCGCGAGCAGTTGCGGCGAATGGACATCGAAACTGAAGCCCAGATCCTGTTCCGTGCAGAGCGCGATCACGGCCCTGAATACGGCGAAGACTTCGACCCGCTGGAAATGGACCGCTATTCCTCCATTCAGCAGCTCTCGCGCGCACTCAGCGAGTCAGCCTCGGACCTTGCAGACCTTCGGGAAACCATGGGCGATCGAACCCGTGATACTGAAACCCTGCTGGTCCAGCAGTCACGGATCAATACCGAACTGCAAGAAGGCCTGATGAAGACGCGGATGAATCCGTTCTCATCAATGGTGCCGCGTCTGCGCAGGATTGTGCGTCAGATCAGCGGTGAGCTGGGCAAGAAAGTCGAGTTTGACGTCCGTAACGCCGAAGGCGAAATGGACCGCAACATCCTTGAACGCATGATCGCACCACTTGAACACATGCTGCGTAATGCGCTTGACCATGGCATCGAGTCACCTGCAGACCGGAAGAAAGCTGGCAAGCCGGACACCGGTGAAATCACCCTGTCACTAACCCGTGAAGGCGGCGAAGTGGTACTGCGGATGATCGATGACGGCGCCGGTATCCCGATCAACGTCATTCGGGACAAGGCTATCAAGCAGGGCATGTTGCGGCCGGATGAAGAGCTTTCAGATCGGGAGATACTCCAGTTCATTCTGCAGCCCGGCTTCTCGACCGCACAGAAGGTCACCCAGATTTCCGGCCGCGGCGTCGGCATGGACGTGGTCGCCAGCGAGATCAAACAATTGGGCGGCAGCCTCGACATCGATTCGGTGTTGGGTCAGGGCTCGACATTCACTGTGCGCTTGCCGTTCACCGTATCGGTCAACCGCGCATTGATGGTCTCCACCGGCGAAGATTTCTACGCCATCCCTCTGAACACCATCGAAGGGATTGTGCGGGTCAGCACCTACGAGCTTGAGGAATACTACAAGCCGGATGCGCCGATGTACGAATACGCCGGTCAACAGTACCGCCTGCAGTATCTGGGTGGTCTGCTGCACAGTGAGCACCATCCGAAGTTGCAGGGACAGGCTCTGCCGCTGCCGGTCATTCTGGTGCGCGGCGCGGAACAACCCATGGCATTGCAGGTTGATAGCCTGATGGGTAGCCGGGAAATCGTGGTCAAATCCCTTGGTCCCCAGTTTACCTCGGTCCGGGGTGTTTCCGGTGCAACCATTCTGGGTGATGGTAACGTGGTTGTGATCCTCGACCTGCCGGCCATGATCCGTTCCGACATTCTGTCCGAGCGCCAGCGCATCGCCGGCCTCGAGGCCGCAGCTGAGCATTCCCGTCGCGAAGAGCGTGCCACCGTCGTGATGGTGGTGGATGACTCGGTGACGGTGCGCAAGGTCACCTCGCGCCTGCTGGAGCGAAATGGCATGGTCGTCATCACCGCCAAAGACGGCCTGGATGCCGTCGCGCAACTACAGGATCACCGGCCGGATATTATCCTGCTGGATATCGAGATGCCGCGGATGGACGGCTTTGAAGTCGCCAGCTTCGTTCGCCACGATGAGAACCTGAGTGAAACACCGATCTGTATGATCACCTCGCGGACAGGTCAGAAGCACCGCGAACGTGCGCTCTCTATCGGTGTAAACGAGTATCTCGGTAAGCCCTTCCAGGAAACCGAGTTGCTTGAAACCATTGAGCGGCTCACCGGTAATCAGTGATGACCGCTGAGGTCAGGCCTTTCAGCGTTGCTATTGTTTCGGATAGCGCGCTGCAGCGCCGGCGGCTGCAGGATGCAGTTGCCAGATTCGGGCTTGAGGTTTGCTTCACCGGCGACCCGGCCCGGCTCATCGGATACCCGACCGTACCCGATGTGCAGCTCTGGCTGGTGGCGCTTGAGGACGAAGCAGACCATCCCAGTCTGTTTGATTTTTTACTGGAAAATACCGAAGCCCCGATTCTGTTCGGCGTAGATGAAGCTCCCAATCCCGGCAGTACTGACTTTTTCCGTTGGGAACGACGCCTGCAGGACAAGCTGGAGAAGCAGCTGGGCACATTGGAGCAACTGGATGACCCGGTCAGCCTTGAGGCATTGAACCAGGATCCCCCGGTTGCCGAAAGCCCGCGACGCCCGACCTGGATTCCGGAAGCGACCCGTGACCAGCTGGCCGAGGAAGTATGGGTTCTGGGCGCGTCGCTCGGCGGTCCGGCAGCAGTCAAAGCGTTTCTTGATGGGCTGCCGCAGGGATTGCCGGTTGGTTTTGTTTACGCCCAGCACATCGACGGCAACTTCACTGATGTACTGACCCGCGTACTGGGGCGTCACGCGCATTATGCGCTGAAGCAGGCCGAACCCGATTACCAGGTTCGCAATGGCGATGTAGTGCTGATGCCGGTCGATCACGAATGGTATCTGGACAGCCGTGGCCGCCTGCAGCAAAAAGATACCGCCTGGCCCGGCCCCTATGGGCCCTCAATCGATCAGGTGCTGCTGAACGTCGCGGATCATTATAAAGACCGTTGCCATGCCATTCTGTTTTCCGGAATGGGTAACGACGGTGCCATAGCCGCCCCCTTGTTACGGGCCTATGGCAGCAAAATATGGGTACAAAACAGCGATAGCTGCGGCAACAGTTCGATGCCCGATTCAGTCGCAGCGACGGGCTGTACCAGTTTTGTCGGTGATCCCGTGCAACTGGCGCGAAAGCTCACCCAGACCATTGAAGAATCCTGTTTGCTCAAGCGCAAACAGCAACGTGATTCCGCCTGAGGACGACACCATGGCTGATAATTCAAAAGTCCTTCCCTGTGTGCTGATTCCGGTCTCCGACCGACAGCTACTGCTCCCCAACGTATCCATCGCCGAAATCGTGGACTACGCCGAGCCCGAGCTATCTCCTGACAGCCCTGACTGGCTCGCGGGCTTCCTCAACTGGCGTGGCCTTCGATTACCCGTGATTTCCTACGACGCCGCTAACGGACTCGCCACATCGGTACCCGATAATGCCCGCGGTCGGGTAGCGGTACTGAACACGATCGGCGATGGCCACGGCACCATGCCTTTTATGGCGTTGATTACCCAAGGCATCCCCAGCCAGACCAAGCTGATCGAAGAACAGGTCAACCGTAGCGAGGGGGAAACAGGCCCCGCCGATTTGATGGTTGTGGATGTTGACGGCCATACAGCCTACATCCCTAACCTGGAATACCTGGAATCCCTTGCCGTCGGTTCCACTGCGGCCTGACATTACCTCCCATCAGTTCCGGTTTCCGCCAGCAATTAGCGATGTTATAATGTTTCACTAATTTGCTGCCGGATCCCGTCATGGTCTCCACGCCTTTACCCTATCGCCCCCATAATCACGCGGCTTGTGTCGAACAGGCCCTGGCCGATGCCCGCCGTATCTGCACGGATGCCAGTGCCCGGCTAACACCTACTCGTGAGCGGGTGCTTGAGCTGATATGGCAATCCCACAAACCGCTCGGTGCGTACGATTTGCTGGCGGCACTGACCCTTGACGGACACAACGCGGCACCGCCGACCGTGTACCGGGCGCTCGATTTTCTTCAGCAGCATGGCCTGGTACACCGGATAGCATCATTGAATGCCTTTACCGGATGCACCCACGCCGGCGACCACCACACCGGATTTTTCCTGATTTGTCGCCAGTGCCATAACGTTCTCGAGTTGGCCTCGCCGGATCTCGACGGTGCCGTGGAGCAGGCCGCCCAGGCTCAGAAGTTTGCGGTAGAAAAGAGCACGATTGAAATTGCCGGACTCTGTCCGGCCTGCCAGTCAGGCACGCCGCCCGAGGGGACCCATTGCCATGAGTGAAGCGCTGGTGACACTGACCGATGCTTCGGTCCGATTCGGCGATCTGGTGATTGTCGACGCGATTAATCTGACCGTCAGCCGCGGCGATATCGTCACGGTGATCGGTCCGAACGGCGCAGGCAAAACCACCCTGATCAAGGCCGTGCTGGGGCTTCAGCCTATCTCAACCGGCACCCTCACCCGGGCTCCGGGACTGCGGACCGGCTATGTGCCGCAGCACATCCAGTTCCAGCCCACGCTGCCGCTCACCGTCAAACGCTTCATGTCGCTGACCGGTGCCGCTCCAGCCGCCTGCCGCGAGGCACTGGAGCGAACCTCAGTGGCGCATCTTTATAACGCGTCCATCCATCACCTGTCCGGCGGCGAAATGCAACGGTTGCTGATTGCCCGTGCGCTGGTACGCGAACCGGATTTGCTGGTACTGGATGAGCCGGCACAGGGCGTCGACGTCAACGGCCAGGCGGCACTCTATGATCTGATCCGCACATTACGTGACACCCTCAACTGCGGCGTCATCATGATTTCCCACGATCTGCATCTGGTTATGGCCGCGACGGACAAGGTGCTGTGCCTCAATCAGCATGTGTGCTGCAGCGGATATCCCGAGCAGGTTTCCAACGATCCGGCTTTTGTTGAGCTGTTCGGGCGCCATGTGGCTGAAAGCGTGGCGGTTTACCACCACCATCACAATCATCGTCATGATCTTCACGGCGATGTGGTCGGCCACCATCACGGCCACGGCGACCATCACCACGACCATCCCTCCCACGACGCCAAGGCCCGAGACCACCATGCCCCTCATTGATTCGATCCTTGGCGATTTTTTCTGGCGGGCATTGATCGGGGGCCTCGGGGTGGCCATTGTGGCCGGCCCCCTCGGTTGCTTCGTGGTGTGGCGCAGAATGGCCTATTTCGGGGATACCCTGTCACACTCGGCGCTGCTCGGAGTGGCATTGGGTACACTGTTCCAGATTCAGCTCAACCTGAGTATCGCGCTGGTCTGCGTTGGACTGGCCCTGGTGCTGGTGATGCTGTCACGTAACCGCGCACTGGCCACCGATACCCTGCTCGGCATTCTGGCCCATAGCGCGCTGGCCATAGGCCTGGTTACGCTGAGCTTCATGCCCGACGTCCGGGTTGATCTGACCGGTTATCTGTTCGGTGACCTGTTGGCGATGAGTCGTGCCGATCTCGGCTGGATCTATGGCGGGGCGGCCGTCGTACTGGGCCTGCTGGTGTGGCTCTGGCGAGGCCTGCTGATGAGCACCATCCACGAAGAGCTGGCCAAGGTGGAAGGCCTGCCGGTGGAGTGGCTGCGACTGACATTAATGCTGATGTTTTCACTGGTCATTGCGGTGGCGATGAAAATCGTTGGGGTACTACTCATCACCGCTTTGCTGATTATTCCCGCCGCCACCGCCCGAAGGCTGGCCAGCAGTCCGGAGCGCATGGTGATTGTGGCGATCATTCTGGGCATGGTTGCTGTCAGTGGCGGGCTTTCGATGTCATGGTACCTGAACAGTCCGGCCGGCCCGTCCATCGTGGTGTCGGCGTTCCTGTTGTTCCTGCTGGTCTATGGGCTGGTCAGCGATCGCCGTGCCGGCTAACCAGGACATACAAACGCGACACTGGACGCTTTACCCTGCAACCACCTAAAGTATTGAGGACGGTATTACCGAGTTGATGGCGATGGAGAGCCCCTATGACCCCGCCAACGGGACGATGGATATTGGTCTGGTTACCCGCTGCGGTTCTGGCTGCAGGGCTGTTGGCCACCGGACTGGTGAGCTGGCTGATCAAGCAACAGCTGGATAACAACAGCCGTGAACTCTTTGAAGACCAGCATCTCGAACTGGCGGAAGAAATCCAGAGCGCGATCAACCAGCGACTCAACCTGCTCAACATGGTCGCCAGCGCCATGCAGCCTGGCATCAACCGACAGCAGATGTTCAATCAGCAGTCCGGTTTGCTGCTCAGACGCTTTCCGGATGTGCTGACCCTCGACCGGATTGCCACTGTTCCTGCCACCGAACGGAGTTTTGTTGAGCAGCAGCTGTCTTCGGAGAATAACCAGTACATCACGTTTGGCGCCTGGCACGCCGACGGCGAAACGGTCACCGCAGCAAACGATGACGACTATCAGGTGGTCGTTCAGGTTGCGGAGCGTATGCCAACCGCCATTACTCTGGGGCTGGTCGTTAACACTGTTCCTCATTGGCGTCAGCCACTCGAAACCGCATTGCTGCACGAAAAGACATCGGCTACCGCGCAAACCTATCTTCAGCGCAACGGCTCGCAACAAACCAGTGTCCGCCTGTTCAGGGCATGCCCGCAGATAGCGCCGGATCAACCTCGTGAAATCGTCAGCCTCGCCCTTTCACCCCAAAATCTGATTCAGGATATTGTGCCGGGAAATATCAGCGACGATATGCAGGCCACGGTGTTCGACCTGGACCAACACCTCAAGCTGCCCCTGTTCGCCTCATCAAAAATCGAGCACCCCTTGCCAGGCCTGGCGATCCGATCTGCATTATCAGTCGCGGACCGTGAATGGATTCTCACCTCTACGCCGAACAGCAACCTGATTTATGGCGAATCCCGCAGGATACGGGAGCTTATCTGGCTAATTGGCGCCGCCGGATCGCTTCTGATGGCGGCGTTGGCGTGGTGGCTGGGTAAACGGATCCGGTTTGAAATGGCGGCCAGGGCAGAAGTACGGAAACACCTGTCGACCGCACGGCGTACCAATGAAAACGCGCGAATTGAGAAAGATGCCCTCAAACGGGCGCTGAACGACAGCGAGCAGCGCAGCCGTGACCTGGTGGAGCTGGCAGGTGGATTCATTGCTGATCTGGATGAGGCCGGCCGCTTCGGCTATATCTCTCCCCAGATTCTGGCCTTAATCGGACAACCCCCAGGCAGCCTGACCCAGCACCTGATAACAGAGGTCGTCATTGCAGCGGATCAGGAGCGCCTCCGGCAAGCGCTGGCGGAATGCAGACGCGACAAACAGCTGACCCGGATTGATCTGATACTGCAGCATACCGACAACTACCCGGTGCCGGTGACCCTGCGGATAAAGCCCCTGATCGACACGCTCAATGGGTATGCAGGTTTCCGGCTTTCAGGCATCTCACGCCCAGGCCAACCGGAAGAACCATTGTAGAACCGCCGAACAGCGCTCAATCGCCGTCCAACTCGCGCTTTATTCACCGCCCATCACAAGGGCCGGACGACCTCGCCAATCCGGCCTTTTTCGATCAGCTCCATAAACTCGTCACCGAGACGGTCACTTTCTGCTATCGCCTGACGCCAGACGGATTCGCGCTTGTCGTCAGCACCCATATAGCGTTCAAAATCCTTGCGGTCGGGCAGTTTCCGGTCCGGCAGGGTTTGCAGGTAGTCCCGCGACGGCGCAATCAGCACCACATCCTGCAACCGGGTGGCATCACCCCGGCGCCAGGGCATGCTCTTATCAAACCAGCCCGGCACTACCCGGTCGGTAAAATGGGGATACAGCACAACACCCGGCTGCTCGTAGGGTAGATCCAGATGGTAGTCGAGCAGCCCGCCGTCGCGGTATACGCCCTCGGGGGCACCCGCAATCCCTGGAACACCCGACATGATCATGGGTATGGCCGCTGACGCCAGCAGCGCCGGCATCAGGTTATCGCGATTCAGTGGCACCTGGTGGCTGCGAAAATCAATCAGGTCGCCCAAAGGGGTCTTGCTGCGCGGATCATGGATAATCCCTCGCTCAAGAAAGCGGCCCAGATGACGCCGGCTCACCATGTTGGCGCTGATAGCCGTCATTAGCCCCAATACCAGGCGGCCACGGGTATCATGCTGCAACATGCCGAGGCTGCGCACCACCACGATGCTCAGACGGTAATCCGGATGATTGAGAATGGCGTCTTCGCGCCCTGCCAACAGTTCCTCCAGAAACAGCACACTACGGCGGGTCACTTCCGCCATACTGACACCCTTGGGAAACCGTTGACTGGTGTAAAGCTCGCAAAGACGGTTCAGTTGCTCGACCGGGTCACCCGAAGCGATCGCGGCAAACCGCCAGCTGCCGATGGAGGCGCCAATCAGCGAACGCACCTGTTGTACCTGCGGCAGCCAATGGCCGAAGATAGCCTTATCAAGGCCTGAAATCCCCAATGCCTTTGGGCCGCCTGCGGCGCCCGGAATCACGTGGACATCCTCAGGCTGGAGGCCGCGTTCACGAATGCGTTGATACGCGCGGCGGCCGGCCAGAATCGTCAGTGCCGGTGAGCTGGAATTTCGTGTGGTCATGGATCGTCCCGAATCACGCCAGTAAAGCTGCAGAAGTCTACCGAACTCATGCGCCCTCAGCCAGAAGGACTGCGTCAGGCTATCCAGTGTATACTGCGCGTGAATTTTTCCGAGTGCTGAGAATGGCCCGTTCGAGTCACGGCGATACAACCCGTCACAACATCATCATGACCGCCCTGGCGCTCTACGCGGAGCGTGGCCTGGACGGCGTATCACTGCGCACGATCAGCGCGGAATCCGGCACCCGGAACTCCGCCGCAGCCCATTACCACTTCGGCAGCCGGCTTGGCGTGCTCGAAGCAGTGGTCACGTTTATAACCGACTATACGCGCCCGGCATTCAAGGCCGGCCTGGACGCCACCGAAGCGGATGCCCACCCCAGCCTTCGTGCGGTAGTGGAAGCGATGGCGACGCCCTACCTCTCGCTCGCCGTAACACCTGACTGGGGCCCCGCTGCACTGCGGTTTATGGCGCACCTCAATGCCGATAACACACCTGACGTTGTGCAGCTGATGAATAAGCACTTCCGCCCCGACGTTGAGCGCATTGAGCTGCAGCTGCACCGGGTGCTGCCCGACGTTCCCCGGGACATTTTGCGGATAAGACTCGCCATCACTTTCGTTAACCTTATTCATGGCGCCGCCGAGATCGACATGCTGTCGAACACCCCCTTCGGCAATATCCGGCCCGATAACAATACGCTGTTCAACTGCTTCGTCGATTACGTGGAAGGCGGCCTTTCTGCCAATCCTGTTGGTCGCTGACCCCTCGTAAATCACCACCCTTTTGAACCGTCCCAACCTGAATCGTGACAGACCCTTTCGACTTCACAACGACGTGCTAGACTCAGTGAAATTACGCATGGTGACCGGAATACGCCCTTCACCAAATGCAGGCAGGAGCGCGGAGTGAACAAGCGGTATTCCCTGGATTTATCGACCAACCCCACCGAAACGGTGCTCGGGTACCAACGTCAAATCGTCTACCACGTCCATTTCTGGTCGCTGATTGCCGTTGCCCCTCTTGTTATAGTGCAGTGGGCCAACGGGCATGCGTTACTCAGCCTTTTGCTGGCCCTGTTTTGCCTGAACCTGGTACTGGTCATCCTCTTTTTGCGCACCCGGAACCGCTACCTGTTCAAGGGGCGTTTTTTCGCGCTCTTTGCCATTGCCTGCACGGTGTACTCCACCGTCATCAATGGCCATAACGGTTTGTTCTGGGCCTATTCCGCCATCGCCGCCATTTTTTTCCTGCTCTCCCTGAGAGAAGCGCTGAGCGTGAACGTCATCTTTATTGTGGTGATGTCCACCGTCTCGTTTATGCGCTTTCCGGAGCAGGAGTTTTGGCGTATCGCATTTTCTCTCAGTCTTACCGGTATTTTCGTGGGAGTTTTTGCCTGGCTCGTGGGGCGTATGCAGAAAGAGCTCACTGAGCTGGCCACTACCGACCCTCTGACCGGCTGCCTGAACCGCTCCCAGCTGGCGGATCTGCTCAATACCCAGATCCAGCTGCGGGAGCGTTACGAGCGTGTCGCCACCCTGGTCCTGATTGATATTGACCATTTCAAGGCGATTAATGATCGCTGGGGCCACGCAGCCGGTGACGAGGTCCTGACGGCGTTGGCGGCGAGACTGAAACGCAGGCTGCGCGATGCCGATCAGCTGTTTCGGATTGGTGGCGAGGAGTTCATGGTGATATTGCCGGAAACCCGCCATCAGCAAGCGGAGGAACTGGCGAATCAGTTGCTGTCGACCATTCGCGCGACGCCGGTGCGGGACGACATCCAGATCACCGCCAGCGCGGGTGTCACGGAAGTAATCAAAGGCGAAACCTGGTCCACCTGGCTGAACCGGGCTGACCAGGCGCTCTACGCCGCCAAGGATGCCGGGCGCAACCGGATGATCAGCGTGCGCGGCTCCGCCCGGGAAAACCCGGATTTTGAGGAACCCGAGTCACCGACGAACGGCGCCGCCTGAGTCAGATCGACGCCCAAAACGCCGTAACGGCCTCGCACACCTTTTGCGGCGTCTCATAATGAGGGTAGTGGCCAACCCCCTCTAACGTCACCACGTCAGGGTCGGGCACAAGTGTGCGGTATCGCTCAGCCATCGCCAGCCCGGAAACCGGGTCACTTGTTCCGCAAATCATCCGTAATGGTTGCGGGGCAGTCTGCATCGCGCCGACCCAGCGATGACGGTGGCATCGTCGTTCTTCCTGAAACCGAATCAGACGGTGCAGGATTCCCCGCCCATTGTCGTAGAGTAACAACTGCCAGAAATCGTCCAGCTCGGCCGCACTCGGCCGGTGGGCAGGCCCGAAAATTTTCGAGATATTGTAGTCAAATACCTGACGCGTCAGCGCCCGACTGACCAGCCCGCCCAGAGGACCGCACAGCAGTTTCTGGATCAGCAGGGGCTGATGCACTTCAGGGAAAAGCCCACCGTTGAGAAAACAGGCGCTGGCAACAGAAAATGTTAGCGTCCCCTCCTGATCTCTGGCCAGCAACTCCTGGGCAACGCTGCAACCGTAATCGTGGGCCAGCAGATGAACGCGGCGAATACCCAAAGCCTCGAGCCAACCCTGCTGCATATCGGTCTGATCGACAATGCTGTAAGGATAGTGCTTCGGCTTGTCAGAGAAGCCAAACCCCAGCATGTCCGCCACCAAGACCTGATGCTGCCGGCACAAAGCCGCCCAAATGCGGCTCCAGTCCCAAGATGCAGTGGGAAAGCCATGTAACAGCAATACCGCATCGCCGGCACCACCAATCCGGCTGAAGATGGCGTGCTCACCATAGCAAAACCATTTGCCACCCTGCTGCCAGCGCGGCAACGTCATATCCGCTGTCGCGTCCAGTTGCGACACATTGAGAGAAACCACCCGTTCCATAGGCCTTTATCCGCAGCCTGCCGACTGCCCTTTCAATTGGGTATGTAAAGCCCAGTTTACACCTGCCGTTTTGCGGCATCTGTGGACCATCCCTGTTTTCTGCTGCCTGACAACGACACATCACCAGATATCTAACAAATCAATATAGAACAATATGTTAGTAGGGCAACAAGAATAAAAGTGCGGCGTGTCGGTGCTCTGGCATAGTTTACGCATAGTTTTTCATTGAAGTCTCAACCAGGCGCCGACCCTTCCCTCTTCTGGCGTACTGGATGTTAAGAGGTAGCATCATGCGAGGCATTCCAACATTGTCCCAGACACATCACGATCAGAACCGTCTGGACCGGCTTTACCAACTAAAACAGCAACAGCTGTTAAGAGCGTCCGGCTCACGTGCCGACAGCCTGCTGTGTCAGGTACTGGCAGCCGAGGCCGATGCGATTGATGTTGCGCTGCGCCTGAACCGGGATAAGGACGCCCAGGGTAATTCTGAATAACGTCCCGCGCACGCCCAGTCTGCAGCCTCGCTATTTGGGTTTTGCTGCAAAAATAGCTTAATCTTCCCTCATACAGGCCGGAACTCACGATACCAGCCGCCCCGATAGCGCCAGTCATACCCGTCACGATCCGGCCCATCCGTTCGGCCCGTTCCGGCGTATCTTGTTATCCGACATGACGCCAGGTGACGCGTCGTCAGTATTTTGGCGATCGTCACTGATGGTGACGGATGGACACTACGGCGACGTCATGGTGACAGTAACCGACGCAAACCGGACGCCAGAGAGAGCGAACAATGAGCGACAACACCAGCAGCATTGCCCAGCACTACGCGGAAATCATCCGGTCTCTGGGCGAGGATACAGACCGGGAGGGCTTGCAGGACACGCCCATGCGGGCAGCCAAAGCCATGGAATTCCTGACCCATGGGTATAGCCAGGATCTGGCCAGCATCGTCAATAATGCGGTTTTCGAGTCCGACATGGACGAGATGGTCGTGGTTCAGGATATTGAGCTCTACAGCCTGTGCGAACACCACCTGTTGCCGTTTATCGGCAAGTGCCACATTGCCTACATCCCCAAAGGCAAGGTGCTCGGACTTTCGAAACTGGCCCGTATCGTTGATATGTATGCCCGTAGACTGCAAATTCAGGAGAACCTGACACGGGAAATTGCCGAAGCGATCCGTCAGGTCACGCAAGCTGACGGCGTCGGTGTCGTCATCGAGGCACAGCACATGTGTATGATGATGCGCGGTGTCGAAAAACAGAACTCGCTGATGAAGACCAGCGTTATGCTCGGCAGCTTCCGCAAATCCCAGGCAACCCGGACTGAATTCCTGACTCTGATCAGCCAGCGCTGAAGCCCCTAAATTCCCAGATATGAGACCCGCTATGCCGACACCCAATGTCGATCGTCAGGCCACCGTGCGCATCAAGGATTTGCTGCTGCGTACCTATATCGGTATCAAAGAAGAAGAAATCAACAATCAGCAGGATGTGCGGATTAACGTCAAACTCCGCTATGACGCATCCGCTGCTGTGAGCAATAATGACATTGCGTCCGCCCTGAACTATCGCACCATCACCAAGGAAATCATCCACCATGTGGACGGCAACCGCTTTGCGCTGCTCGAACGCATGACCCACGAAGTGCTGATGATTGTGATGGCCCATGGCATGGTGCAGTGGGCAAGGGTAGAAATTGATAAGCCCCACGCGCTACGCTATGCCGAATCGGTATCGGTGTCACTTGAGGCGCACCGGGACAGTCTTTGAGGAACCTTTCATGCCCGTAAACAGCCCCGATCAGTTACGCGTTATTCTGGAAAACGTGCGCACCATCGCCCTGGTCGGTGCCAGCGAAAAACACCACCGTGACAGCCATCAGGTTATGGCGTTTTTGCAGGGGCGTGGCTACCGGGTGATCCCGGTCAACCCCCGGCTTGCGGGCGGCCAACTGCTGGGCGAAACCGTCTACCCCTCTGTCAGCAGCATTCCCGATAAAGTTGATATGGCGGACCTGTTTCTGGCCTCTCACCGGGTAGCCCCGGTAGTCGACGAAGTAATCAACAAAGGCATTGGTATCGTCTGGATGCAGATTGGCGTGATCGATGAAAGCGCGGCAGAAAAAGCCGAGCGTGCTGGCCTGCAGGTCGTGATGGACCGCTGTCCGAAACAGGAAATTCCGCGCCTGGGCGTCCCGCTGGCGGTCACATCCTGATGATGGAACGGGTCACCTCGCATCCCCTTAAAATTGCGGTCACTTCTCGCCTGACCTAAGGGTAAAACGGCTTGCGGGCAGTGCAACGTCTGTCACTTCGCTGCCCGCTGATGTCACCTAACTTTACACCACGACCAACCACAACCTGACCGCCCTTCTGAACACCCTTCGGCAACTCATATAAAAGACTCCGGTTTTCATCAAACGGACTCAAACTTGCGAGAGACTAACCGGAACAACTGAATGAGCCGCCAGCTATTGTCGCTGACGACACATTCCCGCCTGCATGTCACAACCGGAGGTGCATCATGGTCAGTGAGTTGATTTCGTTCGCCAAAATCTCAGCGGTCACAATGTTGTTTGTGCTGGCATCGGCCTATTCCGGCGGTGTTGGCTTCGGGTTCTGATCTGCGTTGAAGTGCCGATAGCATGTGCAAGTGAGCATGCCGTGCCATAATACAGGCCATATGCTCAACGGATTGGACACATCATGTGGTTTCGTCGTCCGCCTGATAACCCGAAGCTATCGAACCAACGCGCTTCTGTTGCCCTGACTCGTACACGCCTGCCTGTTGATCTGTTGGCGCCAGGCATGCGGATAGTCAAACTGGACCGCCCCTGGACTGAAGTCCCCGTGTTGTTCCAGGGCTTCACTATTGATAATGCGGACCAGCTAAGCCTGCTTCGACATTACTGTGATTGGGTTTTGGTGGAAGCCGAAACCCGCACCCTCGCCCCACTGATGTCAAAAATCGAAGCCCGCCGGCGCCGCCGTGAGCAGCCGATGCCAGAATCCCGCTCGCTGGAAAGCGAGCTGCCGGGAGCCAGCCGGGCTTACGCGGCCGGCCAGCGATTTGTCAGTCGCATGCTGGCGGATATCGAAGCCGGCAATATGCTGGACCTGACAGATTCCCGGCCTGTCATTGCAGCCTGCGTGACCAGCATAAGCGCCAATCCCAACGCCATGTTCTGGATGAACCGCATCAAGCATCAGGATGCCTACACAGCAGAGCATTGCCTACGGGTGGCGATATTTGCGGTTGCCTTTGCCCGCTTTCTGGATTTCCCCAAACAGGATATGGAAGTAATCGGCCTGTGCGGGCTGTTGCATGACATTGGCAAAATGCACGTCCCGAAAACCATCCTCAACAAACCGGGCGCTCTGAATAGTGAAGAAATGGCCGAAATGAAGCGCCATACCGAATACGGATTCAGTTTGTTGCAATCGCACCACACGCTCGATCCTATCGTCGCTGCAGTCTGTCGGGATCATCACGAGCGGCTGGACGGCAGAGGTTATCCCCGCGGGCTCGAAGCCTGGCAAATCAGCCGTTTCGCCCGCCTGATTTCAATTGTTGATGCCTACGACGCGATTACAAGCGACCGCTGCTACCGGGCCGGGCTGTCGGCTTCAGATGCCATGCGCATTCTGTTCCGGGAGCGCAACAAACAGTTCGACCCCGAATTGATTGAAGCCTTTATCCGTATGATCGGCATCTACCCACCGGGCAGCCTGGTCGAGATGACCAACGGCGAGATCGCTGTGGTGATTGGTACCCATCCTTCATACAAGCTGCGACCACGCATCGAGATTCTGCTGAACGGCGACAAACAGCCTATAGCCCAACGTCTGGTTGATCTGAAAGACGAACCTACCGATGATAATGGCCACATCTACACCATCGCCGCACCACTGCCAGACGGCGCCTACGACATCTCGCTGTCCAGGCGCGTGCGTGACATGATCCGTAACCAGAGTATTTCGTGAGTTATCTAGACAACCTGTTATTTGCCCTTTCCGTCACCGCCCCCATCTTCCTGGTGATGGGCACGGGCTGGCTGTTGCGTCGTATCGGCTGGATTACCGAGGATTTCGAAGAGGTCGGTTCCCGGCTGGTGTTCAAACTGGCGCTGCCGGCACTGATTCTGACCAGTCTGGTAGACCTTGACCTGTCCAGCACAATGAACGCCCAGCATCTGGGATACGGCGTCGCCGCCACCCTGGCCAGCTTTTTCGCGCTCTGGTTTATCAGCGCCTGGTGGCCCGGATCGGGTCCGGATCGCGGCGTCTTTGTTCAAGGCGCATTTCGCGGCAATCTGGGGATTATTGGCCTCGCGGTCTGTGCCAGCCTTTATGGCAAGTCAGGGCTCGCGATGGGCTCCATTCTGTTGGCGGGTATGACGCTGTTCTACAACATCCTGTCAGTTTTTGCGCTACAAGCCGCCTCCGGCCGGGGCCAAACCTCCTGGCGCCATGTCACGCTTGGCATCATCAAAAACCCGCTGATTATCAGCATTCTGAGCGGACTGGTGATTGCCGCCCTGAAAATACCGGTCCCCAAGCTGTTGCTGACCAGTGCCGCCTATTTTGGCCAGATGACCCTGCCACTCGCACTGCTCTGCGTCGGGGCCACGCTGACGCTTGGTGCGCTGCGCCACGGTTCGATACCGGCACTGATCGCGGTTCTGGTAAAACTGGTCCTGCTTCCGGTGATTCTGACGGGGGGCGCGATCGCGTTCGGGTTCGATTTCAATGCAACGGAGCTGGGCACCTTGTTTGCCATGTTTGCCGCGCCCACCGCAACTGTCAGCTATGTGATGGCCCGCAGCATGGGCGGCAATCACCAACTTGCCGCCAACATCGTTGCATTATCCACCTTGCTGGCACCGATCACCCTGAGCATCGGCATCTATCTGCTGCGGAGCCTGGCGTTGATATAAAAGGGATTTATGAGACGTGTGCCATGTCACGAGACATTACTTTGTAAATACTTGTAAAGTATAGTGAAGTAATTGGGCTACTCGCCGAAAATCTAGTAGTGGTTACGCGTAGCTCCTTATACTCATTCCCTACAGGCCCTTCATGCCAGATCAATCGACATCAGACCGGAACCCGGGATTAGCACGGGCACTGCTAAGCCCGGCTATCCCTGTGATACTGATGCTGACCTTCACCGTACTGGCAGGTTTTCTTTGTGCAGGCATCAGTAAACAGAACCAGCACCAGATTCAGTTCAACCTGAACACCGAGATCAGCGCTTTAGTACGAGAACTGAACAGCGATTTCCACAGCCACGTGCGCGCACTTGAGCGTATGGCGGAGCGACGCTCGGTAACGCCCGACCTTGGCGTTGACACCTGGCGTATGGACGCTCGTAGCTATCTTCGTCACTTCACCCACTACCAGGCAATCGAGTGGATCGGGCCAGATTACCGAATTCAATGGATAGAGCCTCTCGACGGCAACGACAATGCGCTGGGCTTTAACGTCGCCTTCAACGAGCAACGCAAAGACAGCCTTGATCAGGCCACCGAAACCGGCAGGGTCGATTTTTCAGGCATCGTCGAACTGAAACAGGGCGGCACCGGTATCGTCGCCTATGCCCCCATTGCACCTCAGGAAAGGCCAATGGGCTTCATTGCGGGCGTCTTCCGGCTGGAAGGTCTGGTTGAAGCCCTCATCACACCCCGGATTCACAATGATTTCCAGATCGAAATCATTGAGCGCGACGATATTCGTTTCAAACAGACACCCGATCTGCCAATGCAGGCTGAGTTCAGCGCCGAGGGAGCGCTCACGGTACCCGGTCTGAACTGGGTTCTGAGGATCACGCCAACCGTTAAATGGGTAGAGCAGCATCAAGGGGCAGAGCCGTGGATGGCGCTGTTCAGTTTGTCTCTCCTCGGGCTGATGATCAGCCTTTTGGTATGGCTGACTCAACTGGTGACACGCCGCAACCGCGTGCTGACCCAGACCCGGGCGATGCTGGAAGAAGAGGTCTATCAACGGGAATCCGTGCAGCAGGACCTGGCCCGTATTGAGTCGACCGACAGCCTGACCGGGCTCGCCAACCGCCGCTTTTTCATGGAAGACCTGAGCCATACGCTGGCCCTGGCCGATCGACTGCACCGTCAGGCAGCGATGATCATGATCGATCTCGACCGCTTCCAGATACTCAACGACACCCTGGGTCATCAGTTTGGCGATGAACTGCTGATCAAGGTTGCACAGCGCCTCAACAAGCTCAGTGACGAGCGGGTACTGGTCGCCTATTCCAGTGGCGACGAGTTCATGATCTGCCAGCAGCATATCGATGATATCGACGATGTAATCGCGCTGCTCGGCCAGATCAAACACTGCTTTGTTGAGCCGTTCCTGGTGCAGGGACAAGCCCACAACCTGACCGCCACCATGGGCGTTGCCGTATACCCCCAGAGCGGCCTCGATGCCGACCTGCTGCTGCGCAATGCAGATGTTGCGCTATACCGGGCCAAGGAGAACGGCCGCAATCACTACCAGTTCTATACCGAGGGCATGCAGGAACGGGAAGTGCTGCGACTGGAGCTGGATAAAGATCTGAACCGGGCCCTCAGCGAAAATCAGTTCGTCCTGCATTTCCAGCCACAGCTGGATCTGGCAACCCAGCAGATTGGCAGCGTCGAAGCACTGGTGCGCTGGCAGCACCCGACCCGGGGGCTCCTGCCGCCGGTCGACTTCATTCCGCTGGCCGAGGAAAGCGGGCGTATTGCCGATATAGGACGCTGGGTGGCACTGGCCGCCTGTCGACAACTGGCCGCATGGCGGGGCGGACCACTCGGGCACTTGCGCATCGCAATCAATCTCTCCGGGCGCGAACTGGAAGACAGCGATCTGGTGTCCAATATCGAAAACGCCTTGCGCGCCAATGACGTCAGTGCTGAACAACTCGAAGTCGAGCTGACTGAAGAAATATTTATCGAAAACCTCGAGCGCAACCTGGACCAGCTAAAACGGCTGAATCAGTTGGGAGTACACCTGGCGATTGATGACTTTGGTACGGGCTATTCATCACTGGCTTATCTGCGTGATTTTCCGGTAGATCTGCTGAAGATTGACCGCTCCTTCATTACGCGGGTCGCAGAACGCCATGATGATGCGGTCATTACCCGAGCCGTTATTAATCTTGCCCATAACCTGGGTATCCAGGTCTGTGCAGAAGGGATTGAAACCGATGCCCAGCTCAGCTTCCTCCAGACACACCGCTGCGATCTGGCGCAAGGCTATCTGATCGGCCGCCCCATGCCGGCTGCAGAAGTCGAAGCGATGATCACACGCCATGCCAAATCAAGCCGTGATACCGGTACTGTGCGCTGATCCCGGGAGTCATCCGGTTTCGGCTGCCTGCTCGTAAAAACAGATAGAAGATCGTAAGATTGCAGCGGTTCAGGCCCTCACAGGCCTTGCCGCTTCTATTTGCAACGGGATTGAGGTTGCCTCCATGACACCATCACCACACTACCTGTCTCCCGATCAGGCCCGCCGGATCCGCCGCTGGGAAGCGTGGAACATGGGTTACTTTGTAGTCGCCTTTATCACACTGCTGACCCTGCTGGTGTTCAGCAGTCAGTTGGGGCTTTCCGATGGAAACGACTGGAGCGGTCTGGGTATCATCATTGCGCTGCTCGTTATCCCCATCATCGTGTTACAGCTGCGGCTGGCCTGCCCGGCCTGCGGCGAACGTATCGGCTGGCAAGCCAAAATGATGGCGCCGGACCAGTGCCGCCACTGCCACACCTTCCTTCGAGCCCGCTGACCGGCGCTTAACGAGCTGCTTCCCCTCGCGGCTAACAATAACCCTTGACCTGTGACCTGCTCAAAGGTTTTAAACTACCGCTATCCTTTGAACAGGATTTAGACGGGAGAGGTCTTGTGAAAGTCAGCGAAATTGCCAAAGCCGCCAGCGTGAATCCGGATACTGTGCGTTTTTATACCCGGGAAGGCCTGCTGCATCCGCAACGCAATCCGGACAACGGCTACAAACATTACGGCAGCGAAGATCTGACACGGCTGCAGTTCGCCCGCAAAGCCCGGCAACTGGGATTCAGTCTCGCCGAAATACAGTCCATTCTTGATCAGGCTGATCATGACAACTCCCCCTGCCCCATGGTCCGCGACGTATTTGAACATCGCCTGGCCGAAGTAGAGACCAGGCTTGCAGAACTCGAGGCACTGCGCGATCGAATGCGTGATGCCATGGCGGCGTGGTCGACTATGCCCGACGGCACGCCCGATGGTCATACCATTTGCCGGCTGATCGAACACTGGGACGACAGCCCGGAGCGGCAAACAGAAACTCTTTCAGCAAAAGGAGGCCAAGACGATGAGTGAAGCCTTCAACCCGGCTTTGTCTATCTCCGGCGCATCCTGTCAGGGTTGCGTGCGTAATATCCGCAAATCAATGGCTTCGCTGGTGAGCGATACGGATTTGATCAGGGTCAATCTCGAGAAGCAGCAAGTTGCCCTGCCCGACGGCGTCGATAGCCGCGAGGCCGCGCGTCTGATCACCGAGGCGGGCTATCCGGCACAGCCCATTGAGAGCGCAGAGAAGGACGACCCTGAGGCAAACTCCGAACCCGGTTGCTGCAGCGCGCCCAAACCGGAGGCCAAACCCTCCGCACCGGCAAATGAAAGCGATGATCAGCCTGCATCCGCTTCAAAAAACGGCAGCACCATCACCCTGTCCATCACCGGTGCCACCTGCGCCTCCTGCGTCAGCACTATTGAAGGCGCAATGCAGCGGGTATCAGGCGTCAGCTCAGCCCACATGAATCTGGCCGACCTCACCGCCACTGCAGAGGGCACCCCGGATGCCTCAGCACTGATCCGCGCAATAGAAAGCGCAGGCTATGGCGCATCCGAGATTGAAGATCCCGATGCTGCCGACGACCAGCGCGTAGAATCCGAACAGCGGGAATACCGCCAGCGTCTCATCAAGATGACCGTAGGGCTGGCGCTGGGTGTTCCCCTGATGGCCTGGGGGTTGCTGGGCGGCGCCATGACCGTTACCCCTGCCAACCAGACCGGCTGGCTGCTGGTAGGCCTGGTCACACTGGCCGTGCTGGTGCTGGCCGGAGGCCATTACTTTACCGGCGCCTGGAAAGCCTTTCGTCATCACAACGCCAACATGGACACCCTGATCGCACTCGGGACCGGCACCGCCTGGCTTTATTCGATGGTAGTGGTGTTACTGCCCGACGCCCTCCCGGAAATGGCCCGGCACGTGTACTTTGAAGCGTCCGCGATGATCATCGGTCTGATCAACCTGGGCCAGGCGCTGGAATTGCGGGCCAAGGGACGCACCTCTCAGGCTATTCGGCGGCTGCTTGATCTACGCGCCAAAACAGCCCGGGTAATCCGCAACGGCGAAGAACAGGACATTCCGATTGATGAAGTGCGAGCCGGTGATCAGTTTCGTGTCCGGCCCGGCGAGAAGATGCCGGTCGACGGTCAGGTGATCGAGGGCAACAGCCGCATCGATGAAAGCATGCTCACGGGCGAACCCATGCCCGTCGCCAAGGCTGCAGGCGATGAGGTCTCCGCCGGCACCCTCAACACCAGTGGTTCGCTGGTCTGCGAGGCCACCCGGGTGGGCCGGGATACCGCGCTGGCCCAGATCATCCAGCTGGTCAAAAAGGCCCAAGGATCCAAGCCGCCGATCGGCAAACTGGCGGATCGCATTTCTGCGGTCTTCGTACCCTCGATCATTCTGATTGCGATCGCCGCGGCGCTGGCCTGGTACAACTTTGGCCCGGATCCGGTGGCGGCTCACATGATTGTGGCGGCCACCACGGTACTGATCATCGCCTGCCCCTGCGCACTGGGGCTGGCAACCCCCATGTCAGTGATGGTGGGCGTCGGCAAGGCGGCGGAATACGGCATTCTGATTCGTCAGGGCGACGCACTGCAGCAGGCCGGCCAGCTGGATACCGTGGTGCTGGATAAAACCGGCACCATTACCGAAGGCAAGCCGCGGGTGACCCATAGCGTGGCCGTGAACAACAGGGAGAAACAGGCGTTGCTGTCGCTCGCGGCGGGGCTTGAACAACATTCTGAACATCCACTGGCACAAGCCATCATGGCCGAAGCCAAAGCACAGGACGTAACACCGGCTGAAATCGACGGGTTTGATGCAGTCAACGGCAAGGGCGTCAGCGGCAAGAGCGGTGATGCCACCCTGCGGCTGGGCAATCGCCGCTGGCTGGAAGCTGAGGGCGTCGATCTGTCTGCGCTGGACGAGGCCGCGACCACCATCTCCAATGCTGCGGGCACGCCGCTGTTTCTCGCCCGTGATCGGGTTGCTGTCGGCGTGATTGGCGTGGCGGACAAGATCAAACCTGACTCGAAAGCCGCAATAGCTGATTTGGTACATCAGGGCATTCGGGTAGTGATGCTGACAGGCGATGTGGAAGCCAGCGCTGCTGCAATTGCGGCAGAAGCCGGTATCGACGAGTTTCACGCCAACATTCTGCCGGAGGACAAGGCCCGCATCGTTGAGGATCTGCGCCGCGAAGGCCGTACCGTAGCCATGGTTGGCGACGGTATCAACGATGCGCCGGCACTGGCCGCAGCCGATGTCGGCTTCGCGATCGGCGCCGGCACCGACGTCGCGATTGAAAGCGCCTCGATCACGCTGATGCGTAACTCGCTGCACGGGGTCGCCGACGCCATCGCCATCTCCCGGGCGACGGTTCGCAATATCCGCCAGAACCTGTTCGGTGCGTTTGTTTATAACAGCCTTGGCGTGCCTGTCGCAGCCGGTATTCTGTTTCCGGTCTGGGGCATTCTGATGAGCCCGGTGCTGGCTGGCGCGGCCATGTCATTGTCGTCTGTCACCGTGGTGACCAATGCCAACCGGCTGCGCTTATTCAAACCGCCCGGTGCCCGCCAACAACGACAGAAGGAGGACGACCAATGAGCGCACTAATGGTCAATGGTGCCGGCATATTGCTGGCCGCATTTGTCGTCAGCTGGTTCTGGCTTAGCGGCCCCGCCGCGCAGGACGACCCATCCAACAACACCCACAATCACTGAGGATCACACCATGAATCTGCTAGCCCGAAGTGTCAGTACTCTGCTGCTGGCTGCTGCAAGTACTTTTGCTGCGGCAGGAGAAGCCATCACTGTCTATAAGTCACCGAGTTGCGGTTGCTGCACAGAATGGGTTTCGCACCTGAAAGACAACGGCTTCGATGTCACCGTGAATGAAACAGACAACATCAACGCCATCAAAATGGATGCAGGCCTGACCCGCGAGCTGGCGAGTTGCCACACGGCTTTCGCGGGCGACTATGTGATTGAAGGCCACGTACCCGCCAGCGACATCCACAAGCTGCTTGCCGAGGCGCCGAAAGCGAAAGGGCTCGCCGTACCGGGCATGCCGGTCGGCTCCCCGGGTATGGAAATGGGCGACCGTCAGGACGCCTACACGGTTGTACTGTTTAACGAACAGGGCCAGACCCAGCCGTTCGCCCAATACCCCTGACTGTCACCCGGCTGCAGTAACACCCGGATTATTTGTCCGCCGCGGTGTTGCTGCAGTGCGCACGGAATTCCAATTTGCTGATGCGGTTGTCGCGATCGGCATCCATGACTTCCAGCTGACGGCGCCCGTCTTCAAAGTTCGCCCGCTTGTCTTCCCGGGTGCCTGCCGCCCCTTGCTGGTCTTTAGGATCCGCAGCCGCAACACTGCCACATGACAGATTTTCGCCGATGCCGCATTCTTCGAGGTAAACCAGCTCCGCACGGTCAATATATTCATTGCCGTTTCGGTCTGCACACTCGAACTGCGCCTTGGGCGTTGAAGTCGCGGCGCCCTGATGCGTCGCGTGCGAAGCCTTGTCGCCGGTGGTGCTGCACGCCGCCAACACCACCGAAATAGCCGCTACAATCACTCCATGCATTCTTGGCGTTACCATTTCAATCCTCCAGGGTATCGAAACCAGACCGCGTATCGGTCTATGCTTGGGAACCCGGATCATCGTGCACAAATGATGAGACGGGCTCGCTGACAGTATGGTCAAGAATTTGGACTCACGCCTGTCATGGATCCCGTCAACACCGAAAAACAACAGGAATCAGCAGTGAACAGCAGCGAAAAAACCGACAGTCGTCCCAAAATACTCCGCTTCATGATGATCGGCCTGTTTCTCTACGGTGGCATCAGTTACAGCCTCAGCATGATCGAGTACACCCTGTTCCAGACCACTGGCACGGCCATTTTCGGTACCAGTCAGACCTACACCCAGATCAGCGAAAACCAGCTCAGCCAGGCGGTCAGCGATTGCGGCAGCCAGTTGATGGGCGCCGGCGGCATTACAGTCGCCAATACCGGTGACCCGGTGAACCTGCGCTGTGGGCGCTTCTGGCCATTTTACCGCTACACCGTCGAGGCGCCGGCCCATGGCTCGATGCATGGCGTCAACGTGATCGACCAGGGTGTCAGCGCTGCGGATGCCCGGCAGGTCAAGGTGGTGCGCAGCGGCAGCTATGTCGCGATGGTGCTGGCAGTGCTGTCGCTGGGGCTGTCGGCCTGCGCACTGGTTCAGATTGTGGTGCGCAAGGATGACCAGCAGGCCTATCGCTGGAGCTTCCGTGGCTTTGTCGCCAGTGTCGCGGTTGTCGGCCTCTACGTTGGCTTTATGTTTTGGGCGGACCCGAATTTCGGGCTTGGATGGTAATCCTCTGTCTGACGCGAAACGATATAATCGGTATACTGTTTGCGAGCATCTCGATAAGCCCTTTTGAGCACCTGCCAGCCTTGATTCCGGATAACAGGAAGCGCTGGCATCGCCAATCGCCTTGTTGCGAGATACCTTAATCCATTTTCAAATCCCCGCCATTCAGGTTCCATTGCATGCTAAATGCCGACGCCCTTTCGCAGTTGCGCCAGCTAAAAACGGATATCGAAGCCACCAAGGTCGTGTTGCCAGGCACCGTTAAAGCCACCAGTGGCCGATTCGGCTTTGTCGCTCTCGACGATGGACGGGACCTGTATCTGCCACAAGAGCAGATGCAGCGGGTACTGCCCGGTGACCGCGTCGAGGTGATCGAGCAGGAAGGCGAAAAAGGCAAAGCCTACGCGGAAATCGACAAGCTGCTCGAATCACCGCTCAAGACATTCGTCGGTCAATACAAGGTGCGGGGCAAGGGTCATTTTGTGGCGCCGGAAACACCGGGGCTCAATCACTGGCTGTTTATTCCACCCAAACTACGCGATGGCGCAGAGCCCGGCGACTTCATCTATTGCCGCATTAATCGCCACCCGGTCAAGGACGGTAAAGGCCAGGCCGCCGTTATCAGGGTGTTGGGCAAACCGGATCAGCCCGGTATCGAGCGCGCGTTTACCATGGCCCAGTTCGATCTGAACGAGGAATGGTCCGAGCCGGCCCGCAAAGAGCTGGATCAACTCAGCGAAGCGCTTGTTTCAGAGCAGGCCGCTGATCGGCATGATCGAACAAATGATCCTTTTGTCACCATCGACAGTCCCAGCACCCAGGACATGGACGACGCGCTCTACGCCGTCCCCAACGCCACAGGCTGGACCTTGTCGGTTGCCATAGCTGATCCAACAGCATTACTGGCTGTGAACGGCCCGGTTGAGCAGGAGGCCCGCGCACGGGCCACCGCGATCTATTTCCCCGGCGAACCGCGTCCCATGTTGCACGATGCCATCAGCACCCAGCTGTGTTCGCTGGTGCCCGATAGCCCACGGCTGGCGGTGGTGTGTGATGTTCAGGTCAACAACGACGGCTCATTGGGAGAGTTCTCGCTGCAGCAGGCGATCATCCGCTCCCACGGCAAACTCAGTTACGACCGGGTCGATGCCGTCATCAGTGGCCGCTCAGACGATGAGACCGGCGCGTTACCGGATGCCGTTTCCGGCAGTCTGGACCAGTTGCACCAGGCGGCCCAGGCATTGCGTCGCTGGCGCGACCAGCACGCACTGCTGAGTGCTGATCGCCCCGAATTCAGGCTACGACTCGATGAGCACCGTCACATCCGGACGATCGAGCCTGCGATGCAGAATGAAGCGCACCGGCTGGTCGAAGAATGCATGATTGCCGCCAACCGATGCGCCGCACAGGCATTGACCGACCACAGCAAACAGGGTTTGTACATTACCCACAGCGGTCTGCGCGATGATCGCCACGAGAACATCCGTACACTGCTGAAGACCCATGCGCCCACTCTGGCAGATGTGGATCCGGCCAGCCCGGATGGCTTTAAAACGCTGATGCGTGAAACCGAAGGGCTCACCAGCGACGTGCCCGTCAAAACTATCCTGTCGCGACAACTGACCCGTGCGGAGCTGTCGTTCACGCCCGCACCGCATCAGGGTATGGGTTTACCTGCCTACACCACCTTTACCTCGCCGTTGCGCAAATACAGTGACTTCCATGTTCACCGTATACTGCGCGCAGCACTCTGGGGCGGCCCGGATGTCAGCTTCACCGAAAACCAGCTGGCCGCGCTGCAGCAAACCCAGTTTGATGCCCGCCGTGCGGCCAACAGCCTGGAACAATGGCTGAAATGCCTGTACGCACCGCAACTGGGCGATCAACCGATGGCAGGCGTTATCAGTCGCTCCACCGCATCCGGCTTTTTTGTGAAGCTCGATTGCAATGGTATTGAAGGCTTTGTCAGTACCAAGGATATGGCGGGCAAGTACAGCTTCGACCCGATCACCCTCACGCTGACCGGCCCGGAGCAGACATATATGCTGGACCAGCCGGTGACCGTCACGTTTGCCGGGGTGGACGACGCCCGCAAGCAAATCCAGTTTTCTATGGCAGCACCGCAACAGCCTGCCTGATTTTAGCCGGCACGAGGATCGCAGGTGTCCATCGTGCCGGTTATCACTTGATATGTGCTGCAGCCATCGTCATAGTCTTAATGAGAGCAATACCAGCCACTGATGTTACTGGCAGGCAGGGACGTATGCGCGAACCCGATTATCCGTTACGTGGATTTTTACAGCCGTTCAAACTTTCCCTAACCCTCAATCGGGATAGCCTCAGTGTCGTCATCTGACATGGACCAACTCCGTCGCCACATCAGGGCGCTGACCCAACAGCTTGAATCCCGATTATCGGGAGGCACCACTTCACCGCTGCCCTTACCCGATGATGACGCCGACCTCCAGGCTCTGGCGAATGCTGCCAATGCGCTGCTGAGCCATCTGGACCAGTCCCTGCACGACCCGCAATATATCGACGCCGACACCGGTTTTGCCAATGTTGATTACCTCGAGCGGCACCTGTCTACTGCGCTTGGCGCTGAGCCTCATTCACCGCTGACCCTGGCCTTGTTGAACATCCCGAACTGCCCGCTTATTGCGGCCACACTGGATGCCCAGGAAAACCGGCAACTCAGGCTTGCACTCCGCCAGCGCCTCACCCGGACACTCCAACCCCGGGAACTGATCGCAAGCCTGCCAGACGGCACGCTGGCCTTTGTCTTTCATACCACGGATGAATCGGCACTCTACGAACGTGCCGAGCACATCATGAATGCAATGGATGACCCGTTCAGTCTGGGTGAGCGACAAGTCTGGCTATCAGCCGTAATGGCCGCCGCCCAGGTGGCCGAGGACAGCCCGGTTACAGCCCAGGGTCTGATCCAGGCCGGACGCACCGCGCTGGGAGAAGCCAGGGAAAAAGGCACCGGCAACTTCGTGTTGTTCGAAGATACCATGCGCACGGAAACCCACGGCCGACTCGATATGGAACAGACGCTGCGTTCAGCCCTGCGCCATGGCTGGCTTGAAGCGTTTCTGCAGCCGCTTGTGGATCTGCAGGAAGGTCGCGTCACCGGATTCGAGGTGCTGGCCCGCATCCGTCATCCTGAGCGTGGGCTGATCTCCCCGATGCTGTTCGTCCCGGTGGCCGAGCGCACCGGTCTGATACGCCAACTGACGGGGCGCATGCTGGAACTGGCGGTTCCGATGTTGCACGACGAGAGGCTGCTGGAACGGTACGGTAACGACTTCACACTCAGCATCAACCTGTCACCGGCCGAGATGCACGATCCCAATCTGGCTGATCAGATCCTTGACGTGCTGGCCCGTGAATCAGTGTCGCCGGATCGACTCAAGGTTGAGCTGACCGAAACCGCGGTGATGGCGGACCCAAACGTCGCAGTGCACCTGATTCACCGGTTGCGCAAGCAGGGTGTTGCGATTTCACTGGATGATTTCGGAGCCGGTTATTCATCGCTGGGCTATATCCGCAGCTTGCCGCTGGACCAGCTCAAAATCGACCGCAGCCTGATATCCGGGCTTGATCACGACGCCGAGAAACGCGCCATCCTGGAGATGATTCTGACCCTCTGCGAGCGGCTTGACCTGACGGTGGTCGCAGAGGGGATTGAAACTGAAATGGAGTTGAGCTGTGTGCTCGGAATGGGCGCACAGATTGGGCAGGGCTACCTGTTCAGCCGCCCCCAGACGATAGAAGACCTGCTTGAGCAGGTCCCGGCCATTGGCCTTATGCAGGCGATCAACTAACAGGCAATAGCATGTAAGACTGCGGTTAGCCGTCAGTCCGCTTTGTTGAGTTCCTTCAGTAGCGCATCCTTCTCCTGCCAGATGCCGCCCAGCCAGTTTTTCATGTTCCGGCGCTGTTCAGCATCCGCACTGTAATCCTTGCCCTTGAGCCCCTCAGGCACTGGCAGGGTATCGATCCGCATGCGAATCACCGGCACCTTGCCGCACAGGAACTCCCAGAAGGTCGGGGCGCCATGCGGATAGGCGATGGTGACATTGACCAGGGTTTCGATGGCATCCCCCATGGCGTCCAGTACAAATCCGGCTCCACCGGCCTTGGGCGGAAGCAGATTCTCGTACGGCGATTTCGCTTTGGCGTGCTTGGCCGGCGTGAAGCGGGTGCCTTCAACAAAGTTCATCACCGAAACCGGCGCGAAACGGAATTTTTCGCAGGCTTTGCGAGTCGCGACCATGTCCTGCCCGCGCTTTTCAGGATGCTTGATCAGATATTCACGGGAGTAGCGTTTCATGAACGGGAAATCGAGGCCCCACCAGGCAATGCCAATGACCGGCACCCAGACCAGTTCTTTCTTCAGAAAAAACTTGAGAAACGGCGCTCGCCGGTTGAACACCCGCTGCATCGCCAGTATATCGACCCAGCTCTGATGGTTGCTCAATACCAGATACCACCCCTGACGGCGGAGCTTGTCAGCCCCTTCCACATCCCACCGTGTCGGCTGCGTCAATTTCATCCAGCCAGTGTTACAGGCAGCCCAGGCTTCGGAAATCATGATGATCAACCGCGTACAGGCGACCCGCCACGGCTTGATCGGAATCAGCAGCTTGAGCAGCGCCGGAATATAAAGCAGCACACACCAGAACACTGTGTTGATGGCGAGCAGTACAGCAGCAATCACACCCCTTACGGGTGCCGGTAGAAAACTCAGCATTGTTTTTATCCGTCGTCAGCCAGCGAATACAGGCGCACATCATAGCAAGTCGCCGAAAGGTGCGCAGTGATCATCTGCCCGAGTCCGATGACGGTCAGGTCATAAATACTGGCCAAAATGCCTGACTCCTGCGCCCATCCCGCCACTGACCCGCCCCGACCTTTGCGTAGACTGAAGAGGACTTTTTCTGTGAGATGACTATGGCAAAACCACTCAAGGCCGCCATGAAGCGCAGTGCCTCTCTTCGCCGGCAGGCTAAACATTACGCAGACAATGCATTTGACCGGGTTTTCCGGGCAGCGTCACTGGTGCAGGCAGGACAGACGCCATTTGCAGTGCTGGAGGACGACGGGTTAGTCAGCCTGCGTTATTACCCGCCACTGACCGAAGACACCATAACCTTTGATGGTGAAGTGATCCCGGTAGAACAAAGCGCTCATCGCACCCCCGTGGTGATCGTGCCGCCTCTGGCCGTCAACATGCTGATCTATGATCTGTTTCCCGAGCGCAGTCTGGTTCGCTATCTGCGCGCACGGGGGTTCGAGGTGTACCTGATTGACTGGGGCCGCCCTACCCGGGCCCATACCCACTTCAATCTCCACACCTATGTCGCCGAATTCCTGCCCCACTATCTGGACAAAGTACGTGCCCACAGCGGTCAGCAGGATCTGTCACTGCACGGCTGGAGCATGGGCGGCATGTTCACCCTGTTCCATGCGGCCCTGAGCCGGGACCCGCATATCCGCAATACCGTCATTCTGGGCGCGCCCATCGACAGCCACGCATCTGGCCTGATCGGCGTGATGTACCAGCGATTCAGCGAAGTCGCGGAATGGGTGCGGGAGCGCACCGGGTTTCGTATCCATAACCTGAAGCCGCACTGGTTTCATACGCCGGGCTGGGCCAACACCATCGGGTTTAAACTGACCAACCCGGTGGGCAGCGTCATGGGCTACTGGGAGTTGCTGGCAAGGTTGGGCGACCGGGAGTTCGTGACCAGCCACGCCACCACCTCCGCCTTTCTCGATCGGATGGTCGCTTACCCCGGCGGGATCATTCAGGACACAGTGGTGCGGATCTGGATTGATAATCAGCTTTCAGAAGGCGCTATCCAGATCGGCGAAGACTTCGCGCGACTGGAAAATGTCAGCGCCAACCTGCTGGCCATTGCCGGTGCCACCGATACCATGGTGACACCGGGCGCGGCCAAACGGGTAATGGATCACGTCAGTTCTACCGACAAAACCTTCAGGGTCACGCCCGGCGGACACATGGGCATTCTTGCCGGCAGCAAGGCCCCCAGAGCCAGCTGGATTGCCATTGCCGACTGGCTCGCCGAACGGTCAGATTAGGGCTCTAGCGAGCATCCAGCGTTGCCAGTGCCTCCGGAAGCCCGTGAAGATCGGGAATCACCGCTGACGGCGCCAGTCCCCAGTCCTCAAACACAACCTCGGGGTCCCGCTGCACCCATACCGCCAGCAACCCCGACGCCCTTGCGCCAATCACGTCCCAGCCATTGCAGGACACCAGACACAGGGGTTGATCCATGGCCCCGGTGGCGCGGCGGGCGTGCGCATAGACCGCAGGATCGGGCTTGAAGCTGCGGATATCGTCAACCGATACCAGCCCGTCCAGATGCTCCAGCAAATGATTGTGGCCCAGCACCTTCTCAAGCGCCGGGTAACTACCGTTGGAGAACGCAAAACGCGGGTACCGGTCACCCAGCTGCTCCAGCACCGGTGCCGCATCGTCAAATGCCGGCAGGGTCAGGTAAGCGTCCATCAATTCATCTTCGCGGTCAGCAGAGATCGAGAAGCCGCTGCTGGCCATGGCATGGCGCAATGCCTGGCGCGTGCAGACACCGAAATCCTCGTATACCCGCATCAACCCCCTGCGAAAAGAGAATTCCAGCTGTTTCTGCCGCCACAGCTGGCTCACCTCAGCAGCGGCCGGACCCGCGTCCTGCTGCAGATGGGCCGCCATACCCTGAGGATTAACCAGCGTTCCGTAGACATCAAAAGCCAGGTGCATTGTCATGACAACTCCTGTTTGAGTGTTTCCGATACCATACGCCTGTTACCGGGTTTCGATCATCAACACTCGGTAACATCGGGGAGAGCTCCTGCCAGCACTGGCCGCTGTGCGGCTTTGCGCTTACACTGCCATTCATGAATTCAATTGATGATTTTAATCTCGATACCCGGGCGCTTTCCGTGTTTCTTGCGGTGCTGGACGAACGCAGCGTATCGGCAGCAGCTGTGCGCCTTGGCGTCAGCCAGTCTGCCGTCAGCCATACCCTGGACCGGCTGCGGCACACCCTGGGTGATCCGCTATTTGTAAAAGCCGGCAGGGGCATTACCCCCACCCGCTACGCGATCCAGACCGGCCCGCATATCCGGCATCTCCTGGACGAGTTGCGCGGTCTGTCGCTGGGACCGCCCTTCACGCCGGAGCGGGCGGAGTTCACCTTTACGATTGCGGCCAACGACTACCAGCGCGATCTGCTACTGCCCGCATTCGCCCGCATACTGCGGGAGCAGGCACCGGGCATCGAGCTGCATATCATCCCGTCCGGCATTCCGACACCTGACATGCTGCGCAAAGACCTGTGCGATCTGATTATTTCGCCACATCCGCCACCAGCAAACGACATCATGCAGCAACGCCTGCTGGATGATCGAATGACCGTGTTCCATGACGCCTCCCAGCGAGAGGCGCCACTGGATCTGGAGGATTATCTTCACAGCCGGCACATTTCGATCATCTTCAATACCGGCGCCCGGCTGGGGCTGGATGAATCACTTGAGGCGCAAGGCATACGCCGAAATGCGCCTGTCACGGTATCCAACTTCTCCGGACTACCGGCATTTCTGCGGGGCACGGCGCTACTGGCGACAGCACCTGCCCGGTTGCACGGCGGCATACTGCGTGAATTTGCCGCATCACCGCTGCCCGTCCCCATCAAGCCGTTCACACTGTTTATGCTCTGGCACCAGCGCCACCAAAAGGATCCGGGCCACCGCTGGATTCGACAACAGCTACTCACTATCGCTAACAAAATGGACGCCTGACTCATTCATCACTTTTGTTCATGAATATGATGAAGGCAACGGGCGTTTTTTACAGCGGCCAGATCCGTATCCTGCAGGCTCTGATTCACCCTTTTCCGGAGCCCTGCCGTCATGTTCAGACTGACGAGCCTGTCGACCACCATATTGCTGGCAGCCGCTGTCGCCCTCGGGCCGCTGGCAACCGATATGTATCTGCCCGCCATGCCCACGCTGGGCGCGACACTGCTCGCAGATACCGGGCAGGTCCAGTTGACGCTGAGCATCTATATGATCGGTTTCGCCCTGGCACAACTGGTCTGTGGCCCCCTGGCGGATCGCTTCGGGCGCAAGCCGATCATGCTTGGCGGGCTGCTGTTGTTTGCGATCGCCAGCCTCGGTTGCGCCCTTGCCAGTTCAATTGAGGGGCTGATCTTGTGTCGCTTTCTGCAGGCACTGGGTGGCTCTGCCGGCCCGGTTCTCGGCCGAGCGGCAGTGCGTGACATACACAGCCCCCGGGAAGCGGCCCGTATCATGTCGATAATGGCCGGCATCATGGCGATTGCGCCCGCTATTGCCCCCACGCTTGGCGGCGGCTTGCTGGTGGGCTTCGGCTGGCAGGCCATTTTTATCGCACTTGCCGGCTACGCCATTGTGCTCAGCGCGGTGATCGCTTTTCGCTTACCGGAACCTCTGCCACCACACTATCGCCAGACACTGCGGCCAGCCAATCTGCTGCGCAACTATCGCACGGTCATTTCAAACCGGTCATTTCAGGGCTATGCACTGACCAATGCGCTGATTTTCTCAGGCCTGTTTTCGTTTCTGTCCGGCTCATCGTTTGTGCTTATCGATTTCCTGGGGGTCAGCCCTTCTGCATTCGGCGCCTATTTTTCAGTGATGGTCGCGGGTTACATCACCGGAAGTATCCTGTCGGCCAGACTCAGCCGCACCCGGCTGCCTGATCAGCTGTTGCGGCAGGGTCTGGCGATCAGTATCAGCGCGAGTGTGCTGATGGCCGGGCTGGCCTGGGCTGAAGTCTTCACGACGGCAGCAGTGATTGGTCCGCAAATGCTGTTCATGATTGGCGTGGGGATGATTTTGCCTCAAACCATGGCCGGTGCACTCGCACCCTTTCCGCAAATGGCGGGCTCCGCCTCGGCTCTGTTCGGCTTTATCCAGATGGCGCTGGCCGCAGGCGCCGGCATACTGGTGGGTCATTTGCACAACGGCACCAGTCAGGTAATGGCGACCGCAATCGCGGTAAGCGCAATTACCGCCGGTCTTGTCTACTGGCTGCGCACGACCCGCTATCCCGCTGCCGGGTTCGAACCCGCAGCAAGCCCTGCCTGACGCCTTGTGGCGTAACATCGACAAACGTCGTAGGATCCTAACGAACGGGGGCAGCGTATATGAAACCCCAATCGGCCTGATATCAGGCAAAATCGACAAGGAGCACACGATGAGCACAGTCACACTTGATGGCAACCCGATCGATGTCGCGGGCAGCTTTCCCGGCAAGGGCGAAGCAGCCAAGCCGTTCGTACTCACCGGCGCCGGTCTCGACGACAAGCCGCTAAGCGCCTGGGATGGCAAACGCAAGATTCTCAACATTATCCCCAGTGTCGACACCGGCGTTTGCGCCGCGTCCACGCGCAAATTCAACGAAAAGGCCAGCGGCCTGGATAACACGGTGGTTCTGGTTATTTCTGCGGATCTGCCATTTGCCGCCGCTCGCTTCTGCGGTGCCGAAGGGCTCGAGAACGTCGTCACCCTGTCCACCTTCCGCAGCGACAGCTTCCGTCAGGACTATGGCGTCGCCATCGAGAATGGCCCGCTGCGTGGCCTATGCGCTCGCGCAGTCGTGGTGCTGGACGAGCACAACTCGGTCATTCACAGTGAACTGGTCAGCGAGACCAAGAACGAACCGGATTACGACAGCGCGCTAGCTGTACTGTAATGCGTTGAAAGCCGGGATCTCGTGTCCCGGCTTTCACTGACCTGCTCATTCCCTTCCAGGCTGCTAGACTTAGCGCGCCATTTACTCGCTGATTCAATGCGGTGCCGCCCTCTGTGACAACCTCTGACTCCGTCTCTCCATCCCTGGGCCGCCAATTGGTCCGGATGACGTGGCCAATGCTCTTTGGCGTGTTGTCGCTGATGAGTTTCCAGCTGGCAGACAGCATCTTTATCGGCCAGCTAGGCCGTGATCCTCTTGCGGCGCTGGGCTTTACCGTGCCGATGCAACAACTGGTCATCGGTTTGCAGGTCGGGCTGGGCATTGCCACCACAGCCGTCATATCCCGCACGCTTGGTGCCGGCAACAATGCCCGTGCCGAACGATTGGCCGCACTGGTGGTCATGATTGGCGGCACCCTTGTCTTTTTACTGCTGGCGATGGTGTGGTTGCTGCGCGAAACCATACTCGACCTGCTGGGTGCAGAACCCGCCCTGATACCGCTGATTACCGATTACTGGGTACCCTGGCTCGGGGCGGCCTGGCTGGGCGCCATGCTGTACTTCGGCTATAGCATCTGCAGGTCACACGGCGACACCAGGTTGCCGGGCTATATGATGGTGGCCACCAGCCTGCTCAATATCGCCCTCGACCCCCTGTATATCTTCGTTTTCGACTGGGGACTGCCCGGAGCCGCGCTGGCCACCATTACCGCATTCAGCGCGGGTTGCCTGGTGGTCTATCCCAAATTGCTGAGACGACGCTGGCTGAGATTTGATCTGGCTGAACTGGCGTTGATGAAAGCCATCCGCCAGCTCAGCGGCATCATGGCGCCCGCGATGATGAGCCAGTTGATGCCGCCGTTGGCGGCCAGCCTTGCAACCGCGCTGGTTGCCGGTTTCGGTACCGCTGCTGTCGGTGCCTGGGGGCTGGGCACGCGGCTGGAGTTTTTCTCGATCGTTGTGGTGCTGGCGCTCACGATGTCGATGCCGCCGATGATAGGCCGCATGCTGGGGGCCGGGGATATCGGCCAGATCCGCAAGCTGGTGAGGCTGGGAGTGCGCTTCGTTGTCATCTGGCAACTGGTCATCGGGATTGTCTGGTTGGCGCTGTCTGGGGTGGTATCCAAACTGTTTACTACCGACCCTGCCGTCACCGGCATTCTGCATGACTACCTGTTGCGGGTACCGCTGAGCTACAGCGGATTGGGTGTCTGTATGCTGATGGTGTCAGTCTGCAATGCGCTGGGCCTGTCAATGCGGGCGCTGCTGATTTCGGTGTTACGGCTGTTTTTGTGCTTTCTGCCGTTTCTCTGGGCGGGCGCCCAGATTGCCGGTATGCCAGGGCTGCTCACCGGTGCCCTTATCGGCAACCTGCTTGCTGGCGTTCAGGCGTATCTGTTTTACCGGCAAGGCATGCGGCGGCTGACCGCCGCCGGCTGAAAGGACGCTTGGTCAGGCAGCAAACCTGGAGCGAAACCGCTCCGGCATGGGCACCACTTTCTTTTCGGTGTAGTTGAAGAACACAAACCCGTACTTGGCCAGCGCCACTGGCTGTCCGCTATCGGCCTTGGTGACCCTGAACACGAAATCACCACCGTAGCGGTTGAAGTCAGTCAGCCCGATCTCAAACCTCAGCACTTCGGGAAAGAACGACTCCGACTGATACATGGTCGCAAGATCCGTCACAATGATGCCGGCACCATCGCGGTCAACTTCCTGCACACCGTACTTCACCAACAGCTGCGCCCGCGCTTCCGACAACATCGAAATCAGCGCATCGTTACCCAGATGATTAGCGCCATTAATGTCAGTAATACGCACCGGCATTTCGGTGGAAAAAATAAACACATCATCCGGAAACGACAAGCTGACTCGCGCCATGATTACACTCTGCGACAGGGAAAATGGCCCGCGATCATACCGCAAATGGTTGCATAACGCAGTCGTATTCCCGCTGCTGACGGGGTATCTTCAGGGCATTATGGCAGCTAACAATAACGATGAGATGACCCCAAGACCCGCTTCCACTCTGGCGCTGGTGCGCAATACCCTCGATGGCGTTGAAGTGCTGATGCTGCAACGCACCCATCAGGCCGCTTTTCTACCCGGCTTTTATGTCTTTCCCGGTGGCGCAGTCGACCCCTCAGATCAACACCCGGAACTTGACGAGGTGATTACCGGTCACAACGACACCTCAGCCAGCGCCTTGATGGGCATCGACCACAATGGCATCGGTTATCTGGTGGCGGCTATTCGCGAGAGCTTTGAAGAAGCCGGAATCCTGCTCGCCCAAACATCTCAGGGCGAGCCGGTGAGCCCGAGCCATCCCCTGCTCGCCAATGCCCGTCTGCCCATTGCCAATGGCGACACCGATCTGCTGGCATTGTGCCGCGAACACGACCTGAAGCTGCCACTGGACCGCATCGGGTATATCGATCATTGGGTCACGCCTCCCGGCCCACCCAGACGTTTCGATACCCGCTTTTTTGTCGCGGCTGCACCCGATGGCCAGACTGCCAGCCACGATGGCGAGGAAACCATTGATCACTGCTGGCTCAGCCCCGCGCAGGCTTTGGCGGATCATCAAAGCGGTGAGCGGCTGTTCGGCGCGCCGACCCTGAGCGTATTGCGCCGACTCGCCAGGTTCCGCAATTGCGACGAGATCCTCGCCGATGCGATGCAGCAGACCCCCACGCCCTTCCCCACCGAACCCTGGCCGGCTCAACGGCAAGGGGATATCGTATCCGTGGCACCAGGGCAACCGGCCTATAGCGAAGTCCGCAAACTTGACCCCAGGGCACAGGGAACCGCCCATGCCGAGATCCGACCCGGGCACTGGGTGCAGCTCAGCGATACGGTTTCACGCCTGACAGTGCCAAACCCAGGCATGATGACCGGCCCCGGCACCAACACCTATCTGATCGAAACCGATGAAGGGGCCATCGCGATTGATCCCGGCCCGGATCACAGTGACCACTTGCCAGCGCTGCTCGAACGGCTCGAAGGCCAGACTTTGCGCTATATACTGGTCACTCATACCCACAAGGATCACAGCCCCGGAGCCCGGGCACTGAAAGCCGCTACCGGTGCAACGCTGTGGGGTATACCGGCACCGGCGGATGGCCTTCAGGATACCGACTTCAGTCCCGAGCAGATTCCGGTTGATGGTGAACGCCTGCAACTCGGCACTGTCTCGCTCAAAGCGCTGCATACCCCGGGGCACGCTTCCAACCACCTGTGTTTTCTGCATGAACAGGACAACATCCTGTTTTCCGGCGATCACATTATGCAAGGCTCAACCGTTGTCATTAACCCGCCGGATGGCGACATGGCGGATTACCTGACTTCCCTCAACCGTCTGCTGGGCGAAACCATCGAGTGGATCGCCCCGGGGCACGGTTTCCTGATGGCCTATCCCGACATGGTGGTGGATTTTCTGGTCAGTCACCGGCTGGGCCGTGAGCGCAAGGTGGTCGATGCGCTGAAAAACAACGGCCCCGGCACGCTTGCCGATCTCACACCCCACGCCTATGCCGACGTCTCACCTGCATTGCATCCGGTCGCCAGTCGCTCATTGCTGGCACATCTGATCAAGCTGCAAAAGGATGGACGCGCAGCCGAGAGTGACGGCACCTGGCAGTTGATCAGGTGAGGCGTGCGGCCTCCCTATTTCAAAATCAGCGCACGATCTTTATGAACATTCTGTAAATCCATGAGATTCCGGCAAATCCCGCCAAGACAGGCCCGCCGTCTTTAGCGACAGGTGCCGCCTCCCGCCCTGCAATGTGCAAAATTGCCTGTTTTTCATACTAAAACTGAACCGACCTGCTATCTTTAAACGTAAGCATTGTTTGTATTTGCGTAATGTTTCGTTACCAAAAACTTTGCGTTTCGCTCTCAAGGGACTTTCTGAACAGGGAAGTGAACATGATTTCGACAATGGCACAAACAGGAGAAGATGCATGAACAGGCATCCTAAAGTAGGACGTCTCTGTGTGGTGGTCGGCTCAGCGCTAGTGCTGTCAGCCTGTGCCAGCTCAGGGAAAATGCCGTCGGAAGATCTGACAGCAGCAAAATCAGCGGTTCAACAAGCCGAGGCAGCAGATGCCCGGGATTTCGAGCCGGTGATGCTGAATAACGCTCAGAACAAGATTTCCGATGCGCAGGAGTTGATCGACGCCAAGAAGTACGACGACGCCGAGATGATGTTGGAGAAAGCAACCGTCGATGCGCAACTCGCAGCCGCCAAATCCGAGACCCAAAAGGCTCAGAATGCGGTTGACGAAATTAACAGGAACATCGAGCAGATGCGTCAGCGCATCAACGCTGAGCAACAGTAAGCGGATCGTCAGGAGGCTATCATGACTAAACGGATTCTTTTATCAGGCACTGCCATTGGCCTGTCCGCACTGCTGACTGCGTGTGCAAGTACGCCGCCCCAGAATGACATGGTGGATGAAGCAAAAGCCAACTATGAAGCGATTGCCAACGACCCTTACGTTGCACGCTCAGGTGCTGTGCAGCTGAGGGATGCTGAACAATCGTTGAACAAGGCTGAGCGGTTGCTCGCGGACGAGAAATCGACCGAAATGGTTGAACACTCGGCCTACCTAGCAAACCAGCATGCGCTGATCGCAACCCAACAGGGCAAGCGGGCGCAGCTGCAGGAAGAAATCAAAAAAGCAGAGGATCGCCGGGAGCAACTGAACCTGCAATCAGCGAAATCTGAGGCAGATCGTCTGCGAGCTCAGATGGAAGCCCTGCAGGCCGAGAAAACTGATCGCGGCATGGTGCTGACTCTGGGTGATGTCCTGTTCGATTTGAACAAGGCCGAGCTCAAGCCCTCGGGCGAACGCACGGTTCAGCGCCTGGCGGACTTCATGAACGAGTACACCGACCGTCGAGTCCGGGTTGAAGGTTATACCGACAGCACGGGCGCTGAAGCCTACAACCAGAAGTTGTCAGAGCGTCGCGCTGAAGCAGTGCGTAACGCCCTGATTCTGGACGGCATCGATTCTTCACGCGTCGATGTGCAAGGCTTCGGTGAGGCTTATCCCGTCGCGAGCAATGACACCAACAGCGGTCGTCAGCAAAACCGTCGGGTCGAAATCGTCATCTCTGACGAAAAGGGCGATATCAAAACCCGCTGAGCCCTTCAGCAGTCCCGGGTCAACCTGACCGGGACATAGTGCAAGGCCGGTTCTGTCAACGACAGACCGGCCTTTTGTTTGGCCCCCGGTAACGCAGGAGACTCCACCCATGCTCTGGCGGCTGGCCGCGGATGCCCTGTTGTTGTTCCACTTGCTGTTCATTCTGTTCGCTGTTGCCGGCGGCCTCCTTGCCCTGCGCTACCGCAAACTGGTCTGGCTCCACCTGCCGGCGGTTATCTGGGCATCACTGGTGATGTTCAATGGCTGGATCTGCCCACTGACACCGCTTGAGGTATCACTCAGGCAGCAAGCCGGTGATGTGGGCTACAGCGGCAGCTTTATCGCTCATTACCTGTTACCCCTGATCTATCCGCCGGGCCTGACCCGTGGCGTGCAGATACTGCTTGGCGGCACAGTGGCGGCGCTGAATATTGGCATCTACAGCTGGCTGTGGGCACACCGAAAACATCGCTAGAACGCCGTCCTCCCAACATTATCTTAATGTTCCCGATACATTGGGGCAGGCACAATACGCTCAGCCACGGCGGCGGCAGCCTTTCATCCTGTCGGCCAGCACGAATCCGCCGTTGCCCTCATGACAGTGCCGGTGAATTACGACTAGACTGACGCTTATACTTTTCCGGGGAATGACGACGCCAACATGCCATATCAACCGACACGCAGGTTCCACGCTTCTGTCTCATCGACACGTCTTTTAGCGCTGCTATTTTCTTTGTCATCCGGCCTGTTGCTATACGTTCCGGCGGCGTCAGCCGAGCCCGCCAAAACAGAACGCCCCTACCCGGTCGAGCTGTCTGAAGACGAAAGCGTTGAAGATATCGACGCCAGCCAGCTCGAGCCCAAAGCAGACGCGGGTGCAGCTGAGTCGAAATCAGCCCCGGAAACCTCAGGTAGTGACCCAGTGGCCGGGCCACCGGAGAACGCGAACAAGCCCAAAGAGACCGCCACCATGGTCGCGCCGGACGTGGACCTGAAAGAGGTGGCACCACCGCCCCAGGCAGCGCCGGTCACCGAATCGTCACCGGATACCGACCTGCTCCCCGAAAACCAGCGGATTCCGACAGTATCCTTGCCGGAAGACAGCAGCCCGCCCGTGGCACATGATCCTGAAAGCGCCGCCAAACCGGATGCGCCGGGCACTGACGCAACAGACCAGACTGGCACTCCTGCCGAGACATCCACTGCTCCCGATACACAACAGCCGACGCCAGAAACAACCAGCCCTGAAAAACCCGCAAGCCCGGCTACGCCCGATGACAAGGCGCCTGCGGAAACCGCCACGCCCACTCCCGCCCCCGCAAAGCCTGCACCCAAGGCGGAGCCTCTGGTGATCCTGGGCGCCGAAGTTCGTCCCGGCACCTCAACCCGGCTGGCCTGGACCCCGGACATCTCGATTTCGGGGCTGGCGAGCCCCACACCGGTGCTGGTGATCAATGGCGCCCAGCCGGGTCCAAACCTGTGCATGACCGGCGCTGTGCATGGCGATGAACTCAATGGCATCGAAATCATTCGCCGGGTCATGTATGACATCGAACCGGACGAACTCAGCGGCCGGGTGATCGGAGTACCCATCGTCAATGTGCAGGGGTTCCAGCGCGGGTCCCGCTATCTGCCGGATCGCCGTGACCTCAACCGCAATTTCCCGGGCGACCCGAACGGCAGCCTCGCCGGGCGCATCGCGTATTCTCTGTTTAATGACGTGATCCGCCATTGCGACATGCTGGTCGACATACATACCGGATCGCTCAAACGCTCGAATCTGGCGCAGTTGCGGGCCGACATGCACATTCCCGAAGTCGCCGAGTTCACCCGCGGCTTTGACAAAATGGCCGTGGTTCACAGCCAGGGCACCATCGGCATGCTGCGCAGCGCCGCGACCGACAACGACATTGTGGCCGTCACGATGGAGGCCGGGGAATCGCTGCGGATCCAGGAAAACCAGATCGAGGCAGGGGTCAACAGCATCAACAGCCTGCTGGAAAAGCAGGGGATGATCTCGCGATTGTTTGTCTGGGGTAAGCCGGAGCCGGTCTACTATAATTCCAGCTGGATTCGCACCAACGTCGGCGGCATTCTGGTCAGTGATGTGGAACTGGGTGACGAGGTTGCGGCAGGTGAAGTGTTGGGCATCGTGACTGACCCGATCACCAACGCCCAGCACCCCATCAAGGCCGAGCGAAGCGGCCGGATCATCGGCATGGCGGTTGATCAGGTGGTCATGGCGGGGTTTGCCACCTACCACCTCGGTTCTGAGGCACGAGGGCCCGAAGAGCGCTAGTGCGCCGAATGGGGGTCAGTGAACCGATACTTTTGAAAACACGTTCAGGATCAGCACACCGGCCACAATAAACAGGATGCCGATAACCCCGGCGGCATCCAGTGTTTGTTTGAAGACCAGCCAGCCGATCAACGTGATCAGGGCCACACCGGTGCCGGCCCAAACCGCATACGCAATGCCGACCGGAATAACCCGCAGGGTCAGTGACAGAAAATAGAACGCCAGGGCGTAGCCGCCAACCACAAGCAGCGAAGGCCATAACCGGGAAAACCCGTCTGATGCTTTCAGTGCCGACGTTGCGAGCACTTCAAAACAGATAGCGGCAGCCAAAAACAGCCAGTGTTGCATAACGCCTTATCCTTGCCGCGGCGCTCCGTTAAAGCGCCTGAAATTGAACAAACCGGGAGCATAACCTGTCGCTGCAGTGCCGGGCCACACCGGAAGACAACCGCGCCCCGACCCCGACTTGATTCCATCAGGGTCACACGGCACGCTCTGTAAAGATGGAATCAAGGACCTTTTTCCAGTCACTCAACGCCGGAACTCAACATGCGCCAGCTTTTTGCCCTGCTCTGCCTGATCACCGTTTTATTTTCCCTTCCTGCCATCGCACAGGCCGCAACCTGCGATCAGAGCCAGCACGAGTGGGTTCCCACCCGCTACTATCATCCCGGCGAACTGGTGCACTACAACGACCAATGGTACCGCTCCCGGGAGCTACACGAAGGCCACCAGCCAGGGCGCGGCGAGTTTGCCTGGGAAGCTGTATCAGAAACACCGGACTGCGAAGCCCGGGCGGCAAATGCCAAACCTGAAACCGCTGCAGCACAACCGCGTTCCGATGCACCCGCAAAAGACTCGCCAGAGACGTCAAATGAACAGGCACCAGCAGGGGGAGTATCCAGTATGACCGCAGACACCGTTTGCCAAGATTCACCCCAATGGGTTTTCTCGAAAGCCTATGAAGTGGGCACGACCGTTCGCCACGAAGGCCACCTCTATAAGGCGATCCGGCCGAGTAACGGTGATATGCCGGGTGTCGCCATGCCACCGCACTGGCGGAAACTGGAGACAGATTGCGCCGGCCAGTGAGCTGGCTTTCGCCCCCAGACGTCAGGGTTTAGCGGCTTTTTCAGCCTCGAGTTGAGCATCGCGCGCCGCCAGCCATCGGGCCAGGTTGCGCAGAATACGGCGCGCCAGCTTGCGGGCTTTTTCGGTGTAAGGGCCTTCGAAGTAGTGATCCAGCGTGTGGTTGAAATGGTCAAACCAGAGTTCAAAGTGTTCCGGACTCAGGGGTAACTTGTCGTGCAGCTGTTCGTGACGGTACACCATGTTGCGATGGTAGGTGTCCTTGCCCAGCAGCATCTTGCACCAGTACCCCTCTATCAGCGGCAGATGGTCCGCCAGGTGTACGCCGGCCACTTCCACAAATACCGGGCGCATGGTGGGATCATCCAGCAGGCTGGCGTAGAACAACTGCACCATCCGGTGAATGGCGGCAGGATTATCAAGATCCATAAGCAGGCTCCGTCAGAGATCCTGTTGCAGAATCGCTCCTGAAATCGTAACCGACACCCCTATCGAATGATACCCAGCATCCGCCGACATAACCCGGCCGCCGGGCCCGATGACTTTACGCCGCCAACCCGACGCTCTGGATATAGCCTGTAATACCCGACAGTACGATCTCGGCTGCCATCGCTGACAGGATCAGGCCGCTGATTTTGGACATGATATTGAGGCCGGTCTTGCCCAACCAGCGCTCCAGGTAACCCGACAGATACAGCAGTACGGCCAGGCTCAGCAGGCCCGTCACCAATCCCAACACTCCGCCCGCCATTTCAGGCACGGTTTTCAGCTCGGCACCGTAAACCAGTATCGCACCGATAGTGGCCGGACCAATCATGATGGGGATCGCCAGTGGCACCACCGCGATGTCATCCCGGTTTTCCTCCGGCAAGCCGGTGGCGTGATTACGGGTACCGCTGTTGACCAGGCTGATGGCCGTCAAAAACAGAAGCGACCCGGCACCGATGCGAAACGAGTTAAGGGTGATGCCTATGGCGTTGAACAACACCGGCCCAACAAAAAACAACACCAGCCCCAGAATCAATGCCGACAGACAGGCGCGACGGATGGTTTTGCTTTTCTCCGCCGCACTCTCACCCCGGGTCAGCGCCAGAAACATGGTCACCACAAAAAATGGCGCCAGCAGAAACAGAAAGCGGATGGCACTGCTCAGGTAGGTGCTTAAAAACGTTGTCAGCATGTGAGTCCCGGATAACGAAAAGGATGATCTGTTACGCCCTTCATTACGGCGCTTTTCAGAGGGGCGGGACACTAGCCTAGTCCGGCTTCGTGCTCTATGCGTAGTTCCGGCTAGATGAATCGATCAGCCAAACCATACACAGGTGTCTGGAATGCAGCCGCACATTGTGGGAAGGTAACGGACGCTCAATCATTACCCATCTGACTCGTCGCCGATCAGGTTATCCAAAACGGCGATTCACCCACAATGGAGGCGCGCTATGCACCTGAGTGATCCCCGGTTTCTGACCACACCAAGAGGCCGTTTTGCCTGGCGCGAGGGAGGCGATCCCGAAGGCGCACCGGTCGTGATGATCCACGGCTGGCCGGAGAGCTCTTACTGCTGGGAACACGTGGCCGGCTATCTCAAAGCCGGATTGCGCATTATTGCGCCGGATCTGCGCGGCCTGGGTGACAGCGAGCGCACGCCCGGCAAAAACCATTACCACAAGGCAGAGCTGGCGCAAGACGTGATTGCCATGCTTGATGCGCTGGAGCTTGAGCGCTTCCAGCTGGTAGGGCACGACTGGGGCGGTATCGTGGCGCAGGAGGTTGCGCTGGCAATACCGGCACGGGTCAGCCAGATGGTGATCATGAACATTGCGATCATCAACAACCTGAAGGGCAACCTGGAGGTGATCGAAAAGGTACGGGCCGGCAGCTCAAGTGCCTACTGGTATCAGCATTTCCTGCAAACCCCGGGCTTACCCGAAGCCATGATTCCCGGTGCCGAAGAGCCCTGGCTGCGGCATTTCCTGCGCACCTGGAGCGACAAGGGCTTCCCGGAGGATGCGATCGCAGAATATGTCCGCACCTTTAAAATCGCGGATACGCCCGGCGCGAGTGCCAATTACTACCGCACATTCAACGACGATGCCAAGCGCTGGGCCAGTCTGGCCGGACACCACTGGCCCATGCCGTCGCTGTATATCTACGGCAACAAGGACACGGTCATCATTCCCGCGTATCTCAATCATATTGAGGACTGCTTCGAGCAGATCGACGTGGTTCAGATCGAAGCCGCCCACTTTCTGCAGGAGGAGCAGCCTGAAAAGGTGGCCGGCCATATGAACGACTTTTTACAAGCGAACTGAACCTGCGCCGGTCTGCCGCTCCGTGACCCTGATACTCAGGCTGGCAGACCGGGCCTTTTTGCTTCCCCGCCCATCAAATCGTCGATTAGTCCGATACGCTGTTTCCACAACGGCACCGGCATACCTATAATAAAACACGACGTGACCACAGAGTCGCGCGTGATGCTGTTGCCGGGCACACCGTATTTTTGCCTTGTTGTCTGTCGCTGCCTGCCTGCGTTGTTTGCCACAACGATCTGAAAACCTGTTTATTTTGAGCTAGCTGAACCCATGATATTTCTGACTGTCGCAATGGCGGGACTGGTGCTAATCGCCCTGTTACCGTTCACGCTTATACTGACCGGGCTGACGACGTTCGAGGCTGTCCCCTTCTCGCTCTATATCCGCAGCCTGGTGCTGGTGACTGTGGCCATCGCCCTGTTCCAGCAACGCCGCGGGGCCTGGCTGGTGTCGGTAGTGCTGGCTATCATGTATACGGTTCTGGCGCTGCTGGCCGTCATCTCCGGGGAAATGTCAGACTGGTGGCTGTTCACCGACTCCCCCCGCTATCTGCTGCTGATTAACGCCGCCATCCTGGCCAGCGCCGTCGCTACCCTGACAGCACTGCTGCTGCCGTCTACCCGCGCGATACTCAAGGGTGAGAGTCCAAATGGCCCCGTGGAATGGCAAATGCTGGTGCTGATCATGGTTACAGGTCTGGCGCTGCTGCCCACCTGGAGTGTCTGGCCCCGCTACCCACTGCTGGTCGACGATGAGACCGGACTGCTTTCAGGTGAAGAGCTGCGTTTCATTTCCCGCTATCACGGGTTGCTGCGAACTGACTACGACATCGATTATCGAATCGTGATCGACGAAGATCTTGGTGATATCCGCCAATATGCTCGCCAATACTACGAAGATCACAGCATAGGTACAGCCAGCGAAAGCGGCAAAGGCGCGCTGCTGGTGGTCGACATCGCCGCCGACCGGGTTCACCTCGAGGTGGGCGAAGCACTGAAAACGGTCTTTACCGACGCCTTCAGCGCCTACATCGGCGAACAGCAAATGACGGGCTACTTTGCCGGTGACCAGGTGGCCAAAGGCCTGATGACAACAACCGAAATGATGGTGACCCGCGCCGACCACGAGGCCATGGGCCTCAGTCAGGAAAACGAAGAGTGGATGGCACAAGCCAGGAGCGAACCCGCCAGCGAGACACCCAAAGCCGGGCAACTTATCTCGGCCATTGCCATCGTCGAAACACCCCAGACCGTGCTGGAAAGCTACCGCAGAGCCATGACCAACCATAACAACAACCCGCGGCTGGCTTTTTACACAGAAGCGACCCGTGACATGCTGGCACTTCGGGTCGTGACACCCGCCCAGATGGACAATGTCGCTTCCAGCCTGAATAACTGCACCATTGCACGCCGCTTTATCCGCGACGAGTATGCGGTGTTGCGGCCACCCATTGATGACCGCACCTGCCCACCTTATTTCTTCAAACGTGAGGACGGTAAGTGGCGTCTGGACTTTACTGTCATGAAAGACGCCCTTCTATTCGGGCGCGGCAACCAGTGGCGACTCGCGCCGAAGTACGCCGGCCCCTATGCCTTTGCCTTTCTCGACCTGCAGTTTGATGCCAATGGCTATCCGTATGAATCACCCCGCCGGCATGGCGGTGCTATTGATCAGTAACGGCGGCAGCGGGTCTTGTCGACGGTTTGCGGAACAACACGTAGTTGCCCAATAGCGCCAACGTGGCACCGATCACCGCCGTGCTGGTCCATTCAAACCCTTCCAGCCAGGTCGACACAGAAAGCGCGACGACCGGAAACAGCACCGTGGCATAGCCCGCCTTGTCAGCCCCGACCGTGCGAATCACGGTGATGTAGCTGTAGAAGGCGATGATCGAACCGGGAATCGCCAGAAACAGGGTCGCGCCCCAAAACGAGGTTTCGCCGGGCAGGTACCAGTCCACGCCCTGAAACAGGCACCAGCCTCCGAGCAGTACAGCCCCGTAAAACATGGCCCAGGCGTTGCCACCCAGCAGCGGAATCTCCGCCTCGCGCACGCGAAGACTGATCAGGTTACCCAGCGAAAACCAATAGGTGCCCGCCAGCGCGAACAGAATGGCCGGCAAGGTCGCGCCCCCGAGATTCAGGTCATGCCAGAACAGCAATGCCACGCCCGTCACCCCCAGCGCGACCGCAGGGTAAATTCGAGGGCTCGGGCGCAATCGCATCCAGGCCCAGCCGTTAAACGCGTTAAACAGCGCCGCCAGCGAAAACACCACCGCCAGCAAGCCTGACGTCATGGATTCAGCCGCGCGATAGATAAACAGGAAGTTGACGCTGTAAAGCGTCAGGCCCTGCAACACCAGCCAGCCATGCTGTTTCAGCGACAGTTTTGGCAGTTTGCGGGCAGCCCCCAGCACGATCAGCGCCGTCGCCGAGGCCATCACGAAACGGTAGAACACCGACAGATCGACAGGAGCAGACTCTACCTGCAGACGGATCGCCGTCCAGGTCAGTCCCCAGATCAACACGGTTAAAACATAATGAATACTGATCGGCATCGCGTGGTCCTTGTGAGCGCCCCTCCCGAAACATTCCGGAGAATCGAGCATCACTTTAACTTCACCCGGAAAGACAGACTTGTCAGATCCTGCGCATCAGTGGATCATTCTTGCGGAGGACGATTATGGCCCATGAACCCCGGAACCCTGCTCCGTCGGCGCACGACCCCGACCGGCACAGCGATATTATTGACGCCCTCCGCGCTGCCGGAGCGGCACCCCGGCGCATGCTCGAACTCAGTCAGGGGCGCGCCCTCGCACTGTGGCACAACCAGCAGGGTGAAGCCCGTTACGAGCGGCCGCGTCATCATGCCCTCAGTATCTATACCCGGGCCGGCGAGCACACCTCACGACAAGTAAACGGCCACGCGGTGAGCAAGGGGTTTCCCGGTGCGGTTTGTCTGTTCCCGGAGGGCAGCCAGTCGTCCTGGCGCATTACCGGGCCATTTGAATTCATTCATCTGTACTTCAATGATCTGGATATCCGCCGCATCGCCGGTCAGACCTGGGATCGTGAGCCAGACACTGTACAACTGTCCGAGCGCTACCAGATTGAAGACCCCCTTATGGCCCAGGCCGGGCAGATGCTCGACCTGACCGATTGGCAGGCTCCGGAGCAGGCCCTCGCACTGGATCATCTGACCCAGTGGCTGATGATTCAGATTGTCAGCCGCCACTCAGCTGTAAACGCGCCGCCCCCCGAGGTGACAGGCCAGCTCGCACGACCGCAGCGGCAGCGTCTTCAGGAGCGGATTCACGCGTCACTGGATCAGCCTCTTACCCTGGAGACCATGGCAGGCTGGGTTAATCTAAGCCCTTATCATTTCGCTCGCCTGTTCCGGGCAAGCTTTGGCTGTGCGCCCTACCAGTACGTGCAGGAACAACGCCTGACGCGCGCCCGGGAGCTGTTGCGCCAGCGCCATCACAAAATCACCACCATTGCGCTGACCTGTGGCTTTGGCGATCACAGTCAATTTACCCGGGCCTTCCGCAAGCGTTTCGGCATTACCCCTTCGGCCTATCGCGCCAGCAAAACAAGCTAAAATATATCGATAAAATAGATACTTACATATAAGCGACGCAATAATTCCCCGATATATTTACGACATTGCCATTATTTAATTTAAAACGTACTCGGGCGCATAAACCATTCGCCGGAAAGACCTCGCTGCAATCGTCCTGCCCCGCCTGAAGCACTCACTCCACAATGAAAAACACGTAATCTTCGCAACTGGCCGCGTGCGGTGGGTTGGGCCAACATAGCGTCAATCTCCATCCCCTGAAATTCGCGCAAGGAGTGCGCCATGCAAAAGCGGTCCGGCAGTTTGCTTTTTCTCGCCGGCGGTCTGGTCATCATCGCCGTCGGTTTCTTCTGGCTATCCCGATCCGGGTCCCCTGATTTGCCTGATACGGTGCAAACCGCAGATCAGCCAGAGCCGCTGGCAGCCAGCCAGGCTCCCCGACCTGCGCCATCGGCTGCGACTGCAAAAACCGCCGGCCCATCGGGGGCGCCTGCCCGGCCCCCCGCAACAACAGCGGCCCAAACCACCGGAAGCAGTACGACCATGCCGTTACCGGAACCGGTTCACCACCCCAAATGGCCACCGCAACAGCGGGTTGAGCTCTGGCAGGTGGATGCTGCAGATCCGGATACGACGGTAGACGGCATTCCCGCCTCCAAAATGACGGTCGAGCCCGAGTTGCTCAGCAGTATGCATGTAGGCCAGGAAGTGACGCTGCCCATACCGGCACTCAACCGCTCCGTGACCGCCACGCTTACATCGACCCACAACCAGATCAACAATGTCGAAGTCTTCAAGGGCCCGATCACTGACGGCAATGACAAGGACAACGTCATCATCACCCGTGGCAAGACCAACACCCACGTGATTGTCGCCACCCGGGAGGGTGTGTTTTCGGCCACTATCGACAATCGCACTGGCAGCGCGACGCTGACTGATGAGGGCGATATCAACGGCAGGATCGATACCGGTGACGACACCATGACCGTACCCGGCATTGAGATGCCGGTGCCCGAAGCAAGCTGATTCAACCCAGGGAAAACGGAAGTTTCCCGGAATTCACTCGACCAAGAGAAAGGACGCATGAAAACAACAAGGCAATGGCTCGCCGCACTCGGCTTTTTACTGACAACCCTCAGCACCCAGGCCGCGACGCAGATCGTGGATGTCCTGGTGCTCTACACAGACGATGCCACACAGACCAGCGCTGGCAGCGACATAGACGCACGGATCGTCTCCTACATCGAGTACAGCAATCAGGCCTACCAGAACAGCAACGTCGACATGCAGCTGCGGTTGGTCGGCGCTGAACAGCTGAATGAGCCCTATACCTATGTGGAAGGCAATAATCTGGACGCCCTGCGCACCAACGAAGATGTTGCGAGGCTTCGGCAGGAATACGGCGCCGACCTTGTAACCCTGATTAATCTCCGTAAGCCCATGAATGGCGGTTATGTTTGCGGCATCGGGTACGTCCCCCCGGGACAGGCCGGCACCGGCAAGTTTTACAGCAATGCCCCAAGCCTCGGGTTCAGCCTGGTGGGGGTGAACTGCGGTTACACCACCTTCGCTCATGAACTCGGACACAACATGAGCCTTGGCCATTCCTACGCCCAAAACTCCGAAGGTGGCATCTTTCCCTGGGCCCGTGGGTATGGCGTCAATGGCCTTTTCAGCACCATCATGGCGTACCCGCAAGCGTTCGGTACCCGTAATCAGGTTCAGCAGTTCTCGAGCCCGTCACAACGCAAGTGCGAAGGTCAGCCTTGCGGCGTGGACCGGAATCAGGCCGACGGCGCTGATGCGGTCAGCAACCTGATGACCGTTGCCAGCCAGGTAGCGGACTTTGTAGCCACGGTCGACCCCGGCAACGGCGGCGGTGATGATGGCGGTGACGACGGTGGCGATGACGGCGGCACCGGCGATCTCCCCATCTGCAACAAACCGGAACTCGAAGGTAACCTGCTCGAAGACGGCGATTTCAACACGCTCTCCGCCTGGAGCAGCTTTGCCAATGCCGCCAATCTGCAGCAAACCACCATCACGGCTGATTGTGGTCGCGATAACCTGCTGCGAGTCAGTGATCGCAGCCAGTTCTACGGCGGCCCGGTGCAGTCGATATCCAATGCCGTCGAGAGCGGCGCGCAATATCGCCTGACCGCCAGGCTCGGCATTGCAGCGGGTGCGGAGCGAGACACCATTCGCGCGGCGATTCAGCTCCGCGATAGCAACGGCACCCGCTACCAGTACTTGCCTCAGGCGTCATTCACGAGCAGCGAGCTCAGCACCTACGACCAGACCTTTACCCTGGAAAGCGATGCGTCACTGAGCGACGCGCAGCTGTTGATATACGGCCCACAGGCGGGCGTCGATTTCTATGTTGATGAGGTCAAACTGGTGCGGGTCGATGAAGCAGAAGAAACGCCAACCCCTGCATGGCTGGTCGATCAAGGCTTCGAGAATGGCGCCAAAGGCTGGGGCGGTTACTTCGGCACAACACTGTCGTATTCACGCACCGCCAAGACCGGCAACTATGGACTGCGTTCGAGTAACCGTCAGCAATGGTATTCCGGTCCGGGGTTTGATGTGCGGGGCGTTGTTCGTGTGGGCCAGAGCTATCAGGCCAGCGTGGATGTCTATCTCAACAATGCATCCAGTGCCAGCGACAGCGCACAGATCTGGGCCTACTTCGTAGACGATAGCGGTGCCCACTGGCAAAAAATGGGCGGTCAGACCATCGCCACCCACGGCTGGCAGACCATCAGTGCGCCGGTAAACATCAACGCCAATGGCGCAGTCACCCAGCTACAACTGCATGTGATTGGGCCGAAGCCGGCTACCCAGTTGATTATTGATAATTTCAGGGTCCGGTGAGATAACCTTTCAGTCCCCGTGATAGCAGCCAGACGCTATCGCGGGGATGATACAACTACGGCTAATTGTTGAGGATATCCACAATTTCCCGGGTATCACGAATCACCCGGTAAATCCGGTCTTCCAGGCGAATTCGGTCATAACGGTCGTCAACCCGGTAGACTTCTCCGTAGCGATAATATTCCTCCGGGAAACGATCTCCCCGGGATAGCTTCTTGGCCCAGCCTGGCGGCAAGGCTTCACCCCGGTCCACTTTTTTCTGCAAACCGGGCGGCAATTGATCAGACTTCCCCGGAGATCCATAGGTCACTCCAGACGCGCAGAGCAACACGAGCGAAATCATCAATAATCGTGGGCGCATAGACTCTCCTGTGACGGCACCATTTCATTGCCGTCACGCTACCACGCCCGCTCCATCGGAGGCGTTACGAAACTGTAGGGCTTACTCTGGTGACGGCAACGGCTGGCGAGCGTCAGAAAGACTTACTGATCGTCCCGCAAGCCCAGCACTACCCGCTCCATCAGGTCTTCAATCCGGCGAATGGCGTCATCGTCACCGCCTCTGCCGGTCAGCACCACTTGCGAACCAATCGTCGCCACATACATCAGCAGTGCCAGATCCTTTGTCTTTTGCGGATCGCTGGACAGGCGTTGGAACAGCGTACAGTTCTGGCTGACACGGGCAGCATCCACCTCCGCGACAATCTCGGCCGCATAATCGTGACGGCGGGCAAAGTCCCGCACGGCCAACTCGACCTTCAATCGACGCATGTGTCGCGAGGCGTCCGTGAGCAGCACTTCGAGAATCCGTCGCAACTCCTCCTCAACTTCCCCGCCCTGGGGCTTCCAGTACTCCATCTCCTTTAACCGCCGCTCGCGCCAGCGATTCAGGAAGCTGATCACCAGATCCTCATGGTCCTTGAAGTGCCAGTAAAAGCTACCGCGGGTCACGCCCAACTGTTTGGCGAGCGTCAGTACCCGCACGTGTCCGAAGCCACCTGCAGCAATCTCGCCGGCTGCCGCATCAAGCCAGTTGTCGCGAGTGAGCTGCGGTTTTTCGGCTGTCTTCCGGCCGCGGCGTGCGGGCGTCTTGGGGTCATTCATCGTGAAACACGCTGTCCTGATTAAACTGAGGGTGAAGGATTCTACATCATGCGCCGAATCATTGATCGCGGCGTTGACCACCTCCACAACATACATTAGTGTATGGACAAACAATACACCAGTGTACGGAAGCGTCTTTTCGGTTTCCGCCACTCAGTTTCATGCGGGGCCGCCACTTCTTGCATTTGCCTCGCCAGTGCCCACAAGGAGCGACTCAATGAGTACCGCGCATTACGACGTAAACGGCGATATCGCCGTTATTCGGCTAGATAACCCACCAGTTAACGGGCTGGGCCATGCCCTGCGCCAGGGTATTGTGGCCGGCATCAAGCAAGCCGAAGAAGACAGCAATGTGAATGCTGTGGTGATCATCGGGTCTGACCGTGCCTTCTCCGGCGGCGCCGACATAACCGAGTTCGGCACCCCCAAGGCGACGGCAGAACCGAACCTCACCACCGTCATCAACTTTCTTGAGACCGCCAGCAAACCGGTTGTCGCAGCCATCAGCGGCGCCTGCATGGGCGGCGGTCTGGAACTGGCGCTGGGTTGCCACTACCGCATTGCCAAGCCCGATGCCCAGATTGCGCTGCCTGAAGTGAAACTCGGTATTCTGCCCGGCGCAGGCGGCACCCAGCGACTGCCACGCGTGATTGGTGCTGAGCACGCCCTCAACATGATCGTCTCCGGCGCCATCATGCCGGCCAAGCAGTTCAAGGGCAGCGCCCTGTTTGACGATATTGTCGAAGGTGATCTGCTCGAAAGCGCCCAGGCATTCGCCAGCAAAGTTGTCAGCGAAAAGATGCCGCTCAAGCGGGTACGTGACCTGAAGGCCAAGCATCCCAATCCGGCCGGCTTCTTCATGTTTGCCCGCAACACCGTCGGCGCCGTCGCCAAGAACTATCCGGCACCGCTGAAGTGTGTCGATGCCGTCGAAGCCGCCGTCACCATGCCGTTCGACAAGGGCATGGAAGTCGAGCGCAAAGCCTTCGTTGAGCTGCTGCAAACTCCCGAATCCAGCGCCCTGCGCCACGCCTTTTTTGCCGAGCGCCTGACCAGCAAAATCAAGGATGTGCCGTCTGATACCCCAACCCGTGACATCAAGTCCGTCGGCGTGATTGGTGGTGGCACCATGGGCACCGGCATCAGCATCAATTTCCTTAATGCCGGTATTCCGGTGACTTTGGTCGAGATGAAACAGGAAGGCCTCGACCGTGGCGTTGCCGCGATCCAGAAGGTGTACGAAGGCCGCGTTAAGAAAGGCAAGATGAGCGAAGACAAGGCCAAAGCCTGCGTTGATTTGCTCACACCGTCCCTGAGTTATGACGACCTCGGCGATGTGGATCTGGTAATCGAAGCCGTATTCGAAGAGCTGGGCGTGAAAGAATCCGTATTCCAGAAGCTGGACGAAGTCTGCAAGCCGGGCGCCATCCTCGCGTCCAATACCTCCACCCTGGATCTGGACAAGATCGCCAGCTTCACCAAGCGTCCGGAAGACGTGATCGGCCTGCACTTCTTCAGCCCGGCCAACATCATGAAACTGCTGGAAGTCGTGCGTGGCGAGAAAACCGCCAAAGACGTGCTGGCGACGGCCATGAAACTGGCCAAAACCATTCGCAAGACAGCCGTTGTCTCTGGCGTTTGCGATGGCTTTATCGGCAACCGGATGGTCAGCCCCTATCAGCGTGAAGCCCTGCTGATGCTGGAAGAAGGCGCCACCGTGCAGCAGATCGACAAGGCCATCGAAAAGTTCGGCTTTGCGATGGGCCCGCTGCGTATGGCGGATCTGGCCGGCGGTGATATTGGCTGGGCCATCCGCAAGCGTCAGTACAAAGAAAACCCCGACATGAAGAAAGTTGTGGTTGCCGATCGCCTGTGCGAAATGGGCCGCTACGGTCAGAAGACCGGTTCCGGCTTCTACCGCTACGAAGCGGGCAACCGCAATGCCCTGCACGACCCAGAAGTGGATAAGGTCATCGATGACGTCCGCAAGGAGCTGGGCATCACCCCGCGCAAGATCAGCAACCAGGAAATTGTCGAGCGCTGTGTCTACGCCCTGGTAAATGAAGGCGCACGCCTGCTTGAAGAAGGCATCGCCCAGCGCGCATCCGACATCGACATGGTGTACCTGACCGGCTACGGCTTCCCGGTATTCCGCGGTGGCCCGATGCACTACGCCGAACAGGTCGGCCTGCCCAACGTGGTCCGTGCGATGGAGCCGTTTGCCGCCAACCCGAACACCCAGCCAGGTTTCTGGGAGCCCGCGCCATTACTGGTCAAGCGCGCTGCAGAAGGTACCGGTTTTGACGGCAAGTAAGTAAACAGTATTGCCGCTTCACGCAAACGAATAATCTCCGGTGGCGCCAACCAAACCGCCGCCGGTATGAGGAGAATTGATATGTCCAATGATGTCGTCATTGTATCCACTGCCCGCACGCCGCTGGCGAAATCCTGGCGCGGTGCATTCAACATGACCCACGGCGCGACACTGGCCGGTCATGCGATCAAGCACGCGGTCGAGCGCTCCAAGGTCGACCCGAACGAAATCGAAGATGTACTGATGGGCTGCGGCCTGCCCGAAGGCTCCACCGGTAACGATGTGGCCCGTATGGGCGCTATCCGTGCTGGCCTGCCAGTTTCGGTCAGCGGCGCCACCATCAACCGCTTCTGCTCGTCGGGCCTGCAATCCATCGCGATGGCCGCCCAGCATATTGCGGTCGATAAAGTACCCGTAATGGTCGCCGGCGGTGTCGAGTCGATTTCCACTGTGCAGGCGAACGTCAACCAGAACTACTTCATGGAACCCTGGCTGGCCGAGAACAAGCCCGAGCTGTACTGGTCGATGCTGCAGACCGCAGAAACCGTCGCCAAGCGCTATGGCATCAAGAAAGAAGACATGGACGAATACGGCGTGCGTAGCCAGCAGCTGGCCGCCAAGGCCCGTGAAGAAGGCAAGTTCGACGATGAAATCGTCCCCATGACCACCACCATGGGCGTTGCCGACAAGGCCACCGGCCAGCTCAGCACCAAAGAAGTGACCATCTCGCAGGACGAAGGCATCCGCCCGGATACCAACCTGGAAGGCGTCAGCAAGATCCGTTCAGCGGTTGAAGGCGGCGTGGTCACAGCAGGCAACGCCAGCCAGTTTTCCGACGGCGCATCCGCTTGCGTATTGATGGACGGCAAGCTCGCCCAGCAGCGCAATATCGAACCACTGGGGATCTTCCGCGGCTTTGCCGTCGCCGGCTGCGAGCCTGACGAAATGGGCATCGGCCCGGTCTTCGCGGTACCCAAACTGCTCAAACGTCACGGCCTGACCGTCGACGATATCGGGTTGTGGGAGCTGAACGAAGCCTTCGCCGTACAGGTGCTCTACTGCCGCGACAAGCTGGGCATTCCGATGGAGCGCATGAACGTGAACGGCGGTTCGATTGCCGTGGGTCACCCTTACGGCACAACCGGTTCGCGTCTTACTGGCCACGCCCTGATTGAAGGCAAGCGCCGGGGTGTGAAGTATGTGGTCGTCACCATGTGTGTCGGCACAGGCATGGGTGCTGCCGGGTTGTTCGAGGTGGCGTAACCGCTGCCCTGAATCCGCCTGACACCACCTCGCAGTTCCGCCCGGCGCTGGCCCCCACGCCTTGCCGGGCGGCTCTTTCCTAACCTGTGTGGAGCGAGAGCCCATGGACCTGAACTATACCCCCGAACAAGAGGCCTTCCGTGCGGAGGTCCGGCAATTTCTGCAGACTCATCTACCCGACGATATCCGCGACCGCGTAAAAGGGCATCTGCGCCCGGACAAGGCCATGACCCAGCGCTGGCAGAAAATCCTGTTTGATCAGGGCTGGGGCGCGTCCACCTGGCCGAAAAAGCACGGCGGCACCGGCTGGAGCCCCATCGAGCAGCTGATCTTCGAAGAAGAATGCGCCCTCGCCGGCGCACCTCGCCAGCTCGATTTTGGCTTGCGCATGGTCGCTCCGGTGATCATGAAATTCGCCAACGACGAGCAGAAAGCGCGTTTCCTGCCCGGTATTCTCAGCGGTGAAGACTGGTGGTGTCAGGGCTATTCCGAGCCTGGCGCAGGCTCAGACCTGGCCTCACTGCGCACCAGCGCTCGCCTTGATGGCGACAAGTACATCGTCAATGGCCAGAAGACCTGGACCACCCTCGGTCAGCATGCAGACTGGATTTTCTGCCTGGTACGCACCGGCACCGAAGGCAAGCCGCAGCAAGGCATTTCCTTTCTGCTGATCGACATGAACACCCCGGGCATCGAAGTGCGCCCGATTATCATGCTCGACGGCGAGCACGAGATTAACGAAGTCTACTTCGACAATGTGGAAGTCCCGGTTGAAAACCGGGTCGGAGAAGAGAATCAGGGCTGGACCTACGCCAAGTTCCTGCTCGGCCATGAGCGCACCGGTCTGGCTAATGTGGGCCAGTGGAAAGCGCTGATGAAGCAGCTCAAAAAGGTTGCCCGCGAAGAGCAGGACGGCGCGCGCCCGCTTATCGAGAATACGCGCTTCCGCGATCGCCTGGCGCAGCTTGATGTCGAACTCAAAGCACTGGACCTCACCGTGCTGCGCGTACTGACCAACGAAGCCGGGCCGGGCCCGCAAGCCTCCATTCTCAAGATCCGGGGCACCGAAATCGGTCAGGCCCTGTTTGAGCTGTTGATGGAAGCGACCGGTCAGGACGCCATCGCCCATATCCCTGACGCCCTCGAACTGGATTATGACGGCCCACGGGTCGGCTCTGCCGATGCAACGCCGGCAGCGGGTGACTACTTCAACATGCGCAAGCTGTCGATCTTTGGCGGGTCCAACGAGATCCAGCGCAACATCATTTCCCAGCTTGTGCTCGGGCTTTAAGGAGGCGCGTTATGAACTTCAATCTCACCGAAGAGCAGCAAATGCTGCAGGATTCCCTGCGCCGCTTCCTGACCAACGAATACGGTTTTGAAAAGCGCGGGACAATCATAGAGTCCGGCCAGGGCTTCGATGATGCCACCTGGAAAGCCTTCGCCGACATGGGCCTGCTGGGGTTCACCTTCCCCGAAGACGTTGACGGCCTCGGCGGCAACGCCATCGATACCATGCTGGTGATGGAAAGCTTTGGTCATGCACTGGTTGTCGAGCCTTACCTGTCGACCGTGGTGCTTTGCGGCGGCCTTGTACGGGATGCCGGAACCCCAAGCCAGAAATCATCAATTCTGCCCCATATCGCAAGCGGCGAGCACATGATGGCCTTCGCCCACAGCGAATCAGGAGCCCGTTACAACCTGAACCATGTCAAAACGACCGCCACAGCAGACGGCGACAGCTATAGGCTGAACGGCCATAAAACCGCCGTATTGCACGGCGCGCAAGCGGATCAACTGATCGTCTCTGCCCGCACTGGCGGCGCAACGGCGGATGCCGAAGGCCTGTCGCTGTTTATCGTGGACCGGGCGACGGACGGTGTTCAGGTACAGGACTTTGCCACCCATGACGGACACCGCACCGCCGAAGTCACCCTAACCGATGTAAAAGTCAGCGCTGATGCCCTGCTGGGTGAAGCGAATAAGGCCGCACCGCACATTGAAAAGGCCGTCGACCTGGCTATCGCAGCGCTCTGTGCTGAAGCTGTGGGTGCGATGGAAGCCCTCAACGCGACGACGCTGGAATACATCAAAACTCGCAAGCAGTTTGGTGTGGCGATCGGCAAATTCCAGGTGCTGCAGCATCGCATGGCCGATATGTTCATCGCCGCCGAGCAGGCTAAATCCATGTCGATTCTGGCCGCCAGCGAAGCGGATTCCGATGACCGCGCAACCCGCCGCGAAGCCATCTCGATGGCGAAAACCCTGGTCGGCCAGTCAGCCCGCTATGTGGGTCAGCAAGCGGTTCAGTTACACGGCGGCATGGGCGTTACCGACGAAATGTTCGCCGCACATCTATTCAAGCGCCTGACACTGATCAATCTGTTGTTTGGCGATGCGGATCACCACCTGGCCCAGGTCAGCGATCAACTGCTGGCCGAATCGGCCTGAGGAGCAAACAATGAGCGTTAAACAATTATTCGACCTGTCGGGCAAAGTCGCCCTGATCACCGGTGGTTCCCGCGGGCTGGGTCTGCAAATGGCCGAAGCACTGGGTGAAATGGGCGCCAAAGTCGCCATCACTGCCCGTAAGCAGCATGAGCTGGATGAGGCCGAAGCCCACCTGAAATCCCAGGGCATCGAAGTGATGACACTGGCGGCAGACCTGTCCAACCTCGAAGGCATTCCTGCCACTGTGGATCAGGTGGTCAGCGGCCTCGGCCCGATCGACATACTGGTGAACAACGCGGGCGCCACCTGGGGCGCACCCGCTGAAGACTACCCGCCGGAAGGATGGATGAAGGTCATGAACCTGAACGTGAATGCGGTGTTCTTTCTGACCCAGACGGTGGCGAAAAAGTGCTTTATTCCCCGCAACAGCGGCAAGGTGGTCAACATCGCCTCAATCGCCGGCCTGTCCGGTAATCCGGAAGCGATGAAAACCATCGCCTACAACACAAGTAAAGGCGCAGTGGTGAATTTCACTCGCGCGCTGGCGGCGGAGTGGGGGCATCACAATATCAACGTGAATGCGATCTGCCCGGGCTTTTTCCCATCGAAGATGTCCCAAGGCCTGCTCGAGGCCCAGGGCGACAGCATGCTCGATCGTATTCCGCTGAATCGCTTCGGGGGTGACGAAGACCTCAAGGGCGCAGCGGTGCTGCTGGCCTCTGAAGCCGGACGGCATATTACCGGCCAGTGTCTGGCGGTAGATGGCGGGACCATCGTGACCTGAGGCCGTTCATGCCTCAAGCAAAGCGCAAAAGGGCCCGGAGGCGATAACCTTCGGGCCCTTTTGCTATGGGCAGCTCAGATACTCAAGCCTGAATCACGCCGGCAACGCCTCTCCCGCCACCGCCTTCAAGGTTGAGGAAGTTTCGCAGTGATAGTGCTCGGCATCAAACTGACTGGTCTGCTGCCGGAAGGCCCAGGTAAAGCTTGGCCAGAGCGTCGTGTTCTTGCCGTTTTCGTTGATATACCAGCTGTTACAGCCACTCTGCCACACCGAGTCGCCTGACTTGGACTGAAGCATCGCGTTGTATTTTGATTGCGCTTTTTCGGCGACTTCAACAGCCTCCCAACCTTCCTGCTTCATGCGGGTCAGCGCGCTCATCACATACTGGATCTGGGATTCGATCATATACACCATCGAACTGTGGCCCAGACCGGTATTCGGCCCCACCAGCATAAAGAAATTCGGGAAGCCATTAACGGTTGTGCCCTTGTAGGCCTCAGCGCCCTCTTTCCAGGCATCCAGCAGATCTTCGCCATTGCGACCAAAGATCATTCGCGCCGGGACCGGTTCCTGAGCCTTGAAGCCAGTTCCAAAGATAATCGCATCCACTTCCCGCTCAACGCCGTTGCTATCCACGATGCTGTGAGCGCGTATTTCGCCAATGCCATCCGTCAGCACGTCCACATTGCTCTGGGCCAGTGCCGGGTAGTAGTTGTTCGACAGCAGAATCCGCTTGCAGCCAATGGTGTAATCCGGCGTCACGGCCTTGCGCAGCGCCTTGCCCGGAATCTGGCTGCGAATATGCCGGCGAGCTTCCAGCTCGGCAATTTTCATCAGCCGCGGATTAAGCGCCAGCGCCAGCACGCGGGATTCGAGCTGCCAGTAAATCTTGTTGCGCAAAGCAGACTGAGCCGCAGGCACACGGCGGAACACGGCCTTCTCCCAGCTTTTCATTTCCCGATCCGGCTTGGGCATGATCCACGGCGGTGTGCGCTGGTAAAGATCCAGCCGCGCCACATCTTTCGCAAGCTCCGGCACAAACTGAATGGCACTGGCGCCGGTGCCAATCACCGCCACTCGCTTACCCTTGAGATCATATTGATGGTCCCAGTCCTGGGAGTGGAAGCGCTTGCCCTCAAACGCATCAAGCCCCGGCAAATTCGGATAGGCCGGCGTGCTGAGCCCGCCCATGCCTGAAATCAGCACTCTCGCGGTCAGGGTATTGAATGCGGGCAACTCAGGATCATCCCGATCAAGCGCTTCGCCCGGCTTGAGATCATGCTTTTGCATGTAGGCCCACATCTCGGGGCTACTGGTTGTCTCGACCGTCCACTGGTTACGTTTCTCGTCAAAATGAGCACCCGCAACATGAGTGTTAAACCGGATATGGCGTTTGAGATCGTATTTCTCGGCGCAGTGACGCAGGTAATCGAGAATCTCACTCTGCTGGGCGTACATACGCGACCAGTTCGGGTTCTGCTCGAACGAGAATGAATAGAGCGCCGACTGCACATCGCAGGCACATCCCGGATAGTGATTGTCACGCCAGGTACCGCCGACGTCATTGCCCTGCTCGAGAATCACAAAATCCTCAAAGCCTGCTTCCTTCAGCTTGATCGCCATCCCCAGGCCGGCAAAGCCGGTGCCGATAATCGCGATTGGGGTTGTCTTGCTCATACTCACCTCGTTGCTGCACTGGCTCGCGCTGAGCCTGATAGTGTTGTCTTGCTTGATCGGTATACAGATGTATACACCCCAAGGTAGACACCTGTATACTTTTTGAATTCGAAAACGCCGCGCTTGGCCCAATCAGACAATCCAAAAGCGCAACAAGGAGCCCTCCCCGTGAGCGTCATCACCGGCGGTAAACACAAACTAATTCAGGCCGCACTGCGCCTGATCACCGAGAGCCGAAGCCTCACATCGCTGGGGCTGCGGGAGCTGGCCCGCGAGGCCGGTCTCAACCCCAACACCTTCTACCGCCACTTCAGCAGCCTTGATGAGTTTGGTCTGAACGTACTGGGTTACATCGCAGAAGAAATGAAAAGCGGCGTGCGGGATTTGCGGCGCATGGCGGAGAACTCCGACCAGGCGGCACGGGAAACCGTGGCGTTCGTGTACGGCTACTTCCTCAGCAACCCGGCCGCCACGACCGTCGCGGTAAGAGAACTGCATGGCCCCTCGCCTGTCCTGAGGCGAGCACTTGAAGCCCAACTGGATGCCAGCGCCCGGGAAATGGCAGAAGACCTGATCGATCGCAAACTGGTGCCGGGGCTCAGCAACGAAGTTATCCACGAAATCTCCAACATGACCATCCGCTACATCCTGTTCCGGGCCATGGACTACATCGAAAAGCCCGAACAACGGACACAGATTCAGCAGGAGACGGAGCGGTTTATTAACCGGCAGTTCAAGGGGGCGTTGGTGGAGGCTTTTTCGCCGGAGGCGCTTGCTGAGATGAAGGGTGGACGCTGATTACAAAGGTCTTGGCTAGCGTCATGTCGCCATAGTGACTTGTTATGCGTGAATATCAAACCGCAGCTCCCCGCCCCTGATACTTACATCACCAAAATCACCAGCTAGGCTGAACCCACTTTCCGATGTCACTAGTAAATCGATATTGCCATAATCCTTGGATCCGTCTGGGTCTATTGATGGCGGCGTAAGCTCAATAGGCCGCAAACCTGTTATTTCAATTGCCCTAACGAACTCTAAGACTGCACTGCGATAACAAGTGTACTCACCTGCTTTTGGCGTGGAGTAATACTTTGACTCAGGCCAAATGCTGGCTTCGATATAAAATGCCAACCTCCCACCATCTTGAGTCCAGCCAAGGATGAAGGAATCGTTCAAATCGACACCTTCAAAAACTGGCATTTCTCTCCAATCCATCATCATTCACACATAACGCCCGGCTCTCACGCGCCGGTTTGGAGCCGCGAAGCGGCGGAAAATCGGTCGCTGTGCAGCCGATTGTTAAATCCTTTTACGTACGGTATTCTGTCCATGGACAATATCCTGTACAGGAGCAATCTCATGGATGCCATTAGCTACACAGCCGCTAGAACCAATCTAGCAAAAACCATGGAGCAGGTCTGTGAAGACCATTCCCCTGTGATCATCACGCGGAGCAAGTCCCAGTCCGTGGTAATGATCTCCCTAGAGGACTACGAGGCGCTGCAAGAAACCGCATACCTTCTGCGCGCACCAAAAAACGCACGGCGTTTGCTAGAATCCGTTGCCGAGCTAGAACAAGGCGGCGGTCAAGAAAAGGAACTTCTTGAATGAAACTCATCTTCTCCGAGAACGCCTGGGAAGACTATTTGTACTGGCAGAAAACCGACAAAAAGATTCTTAACCGAATCAACAAGCTGATCAAAGAAACCAAGCGAGAACCGTTCGAAGGTGTTGGCAAACCAGAGCCGCTCAAACACAGCCTCGCAGGGTACTGGTCTCGCCGGATCAATGAAGAACACCGAATAGTTTACAAAGTTACGGATGATGCTTTGCTTATCGCCCAACTCCGTTATCACTACTGATTTAACGCCGCCAGCATGCGCGGCTTTGTAGTGAAGGCGAAGCCGCAACGAAAAAGGCGTCGCCGTGCCTGGCCTTGTTAACGACTCTTCGATGCTCTTAGCAGCATTGGCTTCTTTAAATGCGCAAAATTCAGGTGGATTTCGGGTTGTCCATGCTCTGCAATATTTCTATATCTATCCATGCTTAGCCTACAGCTCCAGACTTCTCCCGGCCCAAGAACGTGAGGAAGTGTTTTCCCGAAATGCTCCTTGAAAGCAATGCCGGTAGCGCCGAATTTGAAGCCATCCTTATGTTTTTTATGTGTAGCAGAAATGTCGAGTATCGTAGTTGGTTGGGACCCAGTGTTCGCGACCTCAATATTGCAATAGTCTTGGTATTTGCTAACACGACCATGCTGAGTGCTCTCGGTGGAGAGAAGCTCACCGTCACCATATGTGACATCGAGAGTTACCGATCCCCGAATATTAGGGCCCGTTCTCAACCACTTGGTCACGTCCCAGGCTAATACCAGCGTCGCGACGATAGCACCCCACCAAGCAACAATTTCGGTACTCCCTTCCAAACAATAACTCCTTGCTCGTTAATGCCCACATAAAAGGCGGAGCGTCAGCGACGTCCAGCGCAACGTAGTGGAGCGATTTTTAATGTGCTTGTTATGGGTATTTACCACCAAAACTGCCACCACTTTTTGGTTTTAGATTTGTTCCACTTTTTGAATGCAGAATCAATGTACCTTGCAAGCTTATCGTAATTTTCCCAAGTATCTTGAACATGATAAAGCGTGGGCTCGGTTGTAACTAAGGCTACCTCGTAATCTCCATAGTATGCATTTGACTCATAGTAATGCTTAGCAAATTCTAAGCCTTCAGGATTTAAGTCGTCCTCCCAGAACTTTTCATCACATTCTTTGATCAGAAATTTCGTACCAGTGATTTTCCGAGATTTAACTTTACCAACGGATTCAATAGAGTCGGTTTTGTGTAGGTCACTTTCAAGGTTGTTGTTAATTACCCAAGCGATAAACATACCGATATGAGTTCCGCCAGCTTCAGGCGGAAGATCATTCGGAAAATTTTCAGCCCCACTGTGCCAATCTATTCTATCTATCGCCAAAATCCAGCTCTCCTAATACCCATAACGCCCGCTTTGCGGCGTGCCGAAGCGGAGCGCAGGCACGTCCGACAACAACCGGTTGTTAGATTACGCTTACTCCGAACCTGCAAACTCACCAGGATTGAAAATATGTGTATAGTTTGACCACTGAGACCAAATACCTATGTTATAGCCGTATGTTAGAGTAATTCTAAGAGCATCTTTGTTCACGGCTTCGGGGAAATTTTGGATAACAATAGCGGCCAATTTTCGAGCAAGCTCAACATCACTAACTTTATTGGATGAAAGAACGGCTTGAGCAGTTACATATGTTGTTGTTTTGCTCCCCTCATTTACAGAGCTGAAAGTCGTCGTACTGGTAGTAACCGTAGCATAAGTTACCTCTTGCTCATTTGAGAGAGCCGACTGAACCGCAAGCATGTCTTTAAATGGTTCATTCTGTGCCAGTTTCCCAGTAAGGGCAGGGGCTACTGCAGCAGCGACAAAAAATACTGCAACTATTACTAGATGGGGCTTCCAGACTTTGCCAACCTCTTGCTTTTCAATGTTGGCATTGACCACCAAGGTGCCAGCTGCAAGGTCATGGAGTGACTGCCTGGTTACTCTGTTAAATATGTACAAATAAATTATAGAAAATAACCCGCCGAAAACGATCATAGAGAGCGGGTACATTAAATACGAAAGTAACGCTTTATTTGAAAACTGGGCCCCATTTAAATACAAAGGAGCAGCCAAAACAATGTATCGAAGCACAGACTTAATCAAAGGTATTGTATGGTTATCTAAATCAACAACTCTTAGATTTAAAAGCCTTTTTCCAATAGTTTGTCCATTACACAGCTTGCTGTTCATTAACCCGAAATAGGCTAAAGCAATACCAAAACCTATTAAGCGCCCCCAGCCACCGATTTGAACAAACGTAGCCTCAATGGCTAACCCCAATAAAAAACCCACTAATCCAAGAATCAGAGTGTCGATAAAAAGTGCTCCGATTCTCCTCCAAAAATTTGCTATCCAGTTTTGTTGCACTTCTTCCGTCATTCTTATTCCTTGGTTGGATCTTGAAAGTAATCTAATGCCCAACTCAGCGGGCAATTGGAGCGTAGCGTAAATTGATCCGATGCAGTTGTTTGTTAAGTTGCTTTAGCACCAATTGTACTCTCCGCTTTTTTTGTAAAATCACTTGCAAAACGCTCACTAAAACCTGATAGAAATGCAATAGCACTTATCACTAAAACTTCGCGAGTTTCATTCCCCAAATCAATCGGAACTATTCCTGCTTTAATTAAGCAAAATATGAAAACAGCGAAAGCAGTACCAATTACAGGCTTAAACAAACCTGTGAAGAAATAGACCATATTGTCTTTTGTTTCCATATCAGAGAACTCTCCCACTCGACTCATAATGCTAACAATACTTCCAATGGCACCACTTCCTGCAGCCAGAAGTATTAGTGAACTGCTTACTCCAAAGAAATGCTCTGGAATTTTGAATCCTGTTCCACCTACAATCAAAAGCGAAAAAGCAAAATAGAAGCAAAAACACAAACCGAGAATAACTTTTGTTGAAGGAGTCATCTTGTCATACGGAGGTTTTTTTCTATGAGCCAGATTCGAATTTACTTCTTTGGCAACAACTACGTGCGGGGGGGAGCTGAGTAACGATGAAAGCGCAATCTTGGCGCTTTTTAAGAGAAAATCATCACCTTTTCTTGCGATGTAGGAAACATGATTTATTAGTTGACCAAGCTCCTTTTGTAATTCCTCATCGGAAGCAGATAAAGAGCACGCTTGAATTTCATCAAGGAGCTCTAAAGCTTCTTTCTTAATCCTTTTTCTTGTGAAATATATCAACTTTACTCCTTATTCCTACTTGCAACTTAACGCCGTGGTAATGGGCGCCAACGGAGCAACGCGCAGTTGGCGTCCCGTTGACCACCTTGTTAAGCATTGTGCCCTCTGGGCCTGGCGTGGACTGCTGCTGCGGCACTTTGCCCGCCAAAGAATATTCTGTTGTCTTTATCATTCGGCGCTTCTGGCCAGTAGGGATCTTCTACTCGCTTCAAATTTATTGGAATCTCAATCTCAAAATCTAACTCAGCATCTCGATACCAAGATAGGGCTGGAAGTCCGGCGTATTCAGCTTTGGTGCTACACAGATACGCTATTGGATAGTACTTGAGCAACTGAAACACAGCGGGGTCATTGACTGTTCCTTGGGGAACAACCATGCCGAAATCTCTGATCGCTACCGATGTAGCGTAGGGATAAACCCAATAGAAAATATGAATATCTTCCGGCAGTGGCATATTAGGATCGAGCACATATGCCCTTGCCGTCTGATCAAAGACGGTATCTTCTATCTCGACCTTGGCAGCGATTATGTGCCCGAGTAACGCCTTCATTAGCCTTTGCGGCTTAACCCTGTGGGAAACCTCTTCAGGAAGCGCGATGCCTGACTTTAGGTAACGACCAACTGACTTGGCAAAATCATTAATGGTGGGGTCATACTCACGTCCCAAAAGTGAGTTGCAGTCGCTGCAAATGGTCCTGTATTTGACACCATTCTGTGACTCCCTCAACTTCGGTTTCTCGCGATCTCCAACCATAATCTCGAACATCGTTTCCATCTCAACAGGGCCAATATCAATTCCACCTTTCGGTGGAACATGGTCCCAAGAGAGCGCCTTTTCTTCACGACAGAGATTACATATAGATTTTTTCTCTCGCTTGGATTTTGCGTAATGCACAAGCTCTCTCCCTGATGCTTAACGCCGCCAACACGCGCGGCTTTGTAGTGGAGGCGAAGCCGTAACGGAAAAGCCGTCGCGGTGCTTGGCATTGTTAGGCAATTTGATCTTGCCCCCATTTCTCTAAACTATTTTCTAGCCAATTAATTAGCTTAGTTGATTCCTCGAATGCATTTTTCATCTTCTCTGGTTTTGGCTTTATGGTTGGCGGGAGGAAATCATATAGATCTTTGTTTCCATGGGCTTCGTCAATGAAGAAAGGAGACGGGATCTTTTTTAGGTCATTTTCTGAGAAACTATTACTCATCATCGTAATATGCTCAGGATGCTGACCGCGATTCCGTATCAATATTAGTTCTTCTATAAGAGTCAAATTGACACCTGAAGTTTGCCAATCCAGATTAAACTCTTTTTCAAACAGTTCGCGATAACCATTTAGCCAGCCTTTTTTGAATTCTGTCTTGTATGCGCTCTCAGTTTTTATGGTTTTTGTAATTTTGTGTGCGTTTCTTCTAAACACGTTTTTAAGACTTTCTTCTAAGAACAGCTTCAGCGTCGAGCACAACAGTGACGCGCATTGGATGCCCAGAACATCAACTGCCTGGTCTGCATCAAGCCACTCAGAAAGGAATGGGGGTTCATCACTCTCGGAGTATTCTGGCTCATACGGTGGTTTTTGTTCTTCGATAAGGCGTTTTGTCTCGACGAAGGGAGATAGTGCCTTCTCATAAAACCCCAATATGAACTCTACTCTACTTAATGCGAAATACTGTATGTCCATGCTATTTGCCTAACATTTGTATATGAGTCCCAAAGACCAATATCCCCGCGCCCGATATCTCATTTTGGGATTTCGCTTCAAACTAGCTGGGAGGCCTTGATACGTCAACGTTCCCGACACGTTCAGGGTAACCAAAGCCTCTGACAAAATGGTCACTGCGACCCATATCCCCGATTTTCATCGTGCAATCCAAGTGATTGAGCCACATGAAGAAATGGCTTTCGCCGGCGGGCGTCTCAAAAATCACAATCACTGCGACCGGTTTTGCATCATTGAGCAAGGCTATTCGAGCAGTTCACGTTTTCTGTGACGGTGAAGGCTGGCAACCCGATGTGCAGGGAAAGCCGATAACTGGAAGGGAAATGTACGAGGAAGAGAGAAACAGCGTTCAGACTGCAAATACACACCACAGCCTGAACGCTACCGGTTCATGCACAACAATCCGAGGTGTTATTCCCCGGTAGAGTTGTATACGTAGGAATCGACTGTGCCGTCTTCATTGAACCGCACGACAAGATCCGTGGTTTCGGCATCGCTGAAGGCTGACCAGCGGTACTTGCCGTAGGTCCAGGTGCGCTTGCCGTCTTCCATGCCGGTGCGCCAGGGCTCGCCGAACATTTCCTGAACGTCTGCACGGGTGGTTTTGTCGATTTTGATCTGATCGACGTTGTGGGTGGCGAAATCCTTGCCGACGGTGGCGCAACCTGCAGCCAGTACGACACTTGCCAGAATGCTGGCGCCTAACAGCGACTTCATACGTTGCATATCGACCTCTCCTGAGGATGGGGTTTGAGAACGCTTGATAGGATTATCATACCGATCCACATGCAGTTATCGATTACACATGCGTAATCGAGGCGCCATAAAAAAGCCGCGAAGCATGACGCTGCGCGGCTTTTTCGGGCGGGCTAAGCGCCCCTTTTTAACTCACTTTACTTCGACTCACTTCGGAGCGATCAATACAGCTCTTTCAGTGATTTCTTCGCGAACGGCTCAACTTCTCCGATGCGGCCTTCCTTCACTTTTACCAGCCAATCCGGGTCTTGCAGCAGGGCACGGCCTACGGCGACCAGATCAAACTCGTTGTTGTTCATCCGCTCGACCAGTTCATCGATGCCGGATTGTTCAACCGCTTCTTTCTTGCTGGCGAAGGTACCGCTGATGAAGTCTTCGGTCAGGCCAACGCTGCCAACGGACATGGTCGGCTTGCCGCTGAGCTTTTGGGTCCAGCCGGCCAGGTTGAGGTTGGAGCCTTCAAACTCGGTTTCCCAGAAACGACGGGTCGAGGCGTGGAAGATATCAACACCGGCTTCAACCAACGGCTTGAGGAAGGCTTCGAGCTCTTCCGGTGTATTCGCCAGTTTGGCGTCGTAATCCTGCATCTTCCACTGGGAGAAACGCAGCATGATGGGGAAATCCGGGCCGACCCGCTGACGTACCGCTTCGATGATTTCAATCGCGAAGCGCTGACGGTTGAGCATTGAGCCGCCGTATTCGTCGTCGCGCTGGTTGGTACCTTCCCAGAAGAACTGGTCGATGATGTAGCCGTGGGCGCCGTGGATTTCAACACCGTCGAAGCCCAGTGCCTTGGCATCCTGAGCGGCGTCGGCAAACGCATTCACTACATCTGCGATATCTTCTTTGCTCATCGCCTTGCCGTTGGCCTTGCCCGGCGCATACAGGCCTGAGGGGCTGTAACCCGGCACGCTGGGATCAGGTTCCATGCCTTCTTTACGGACTGCGCCCACGTGCCACAGCTGCGGGAAGATCTTGCCACCAGCTTCGTGAACGGCATCCACCACTTTCTTCCAGCCGGCCAGTGCTTCGGTACCGTGGAATGCAGGCACGTTCTCATAACCGTTTGCAGCCGGATGGTTCACGGTGGTGCCTTCGGTGATCAGCAGGCCGATGCCGCCTTCAGCGCGGCGGCGGTAGTAATCCACCACGTTTTCGCCCGGTACATTGCCCGGCGAGAAGTTGCGGGTCATGGGCGCCATCGCGACACGGTTACGCAGTGACAGAGACTGGAGTTCAAACGGCTCGAATAGCGGGCCCAAGTTCATGGTCATGATGGAATCCTCATTAAAAAGGCGGAAAGACGCTGACTCAGATAGTGGTCAGTTTGGTTTCATAACGAGACCATATTGAATCTGGTTTTATAATGCAACTCTATTAGGTAGACTCACTGATATGGCCAGAAAACGTTTTGATGATTCCAATTGCTCCGTCGCCCGCGCCCTTAATGAGGTCGGGGACTGGTGGTCGCTGCTGATTGTGCTGCACGCTATGTACGGCACCCGTCGTTTCGTGGATTTTCAGAAAGAGCTGGGGATCGCTCGCAATATCCTCTGCGACCGGCTGGCACGGCTGGTGGAAAACGACGTATTGCGTAAGGAAGAGGTCGGCGAACATGGCTCGCGGCAGGAGTATCGCCTCACCGACAAGGGCCGCGAGCTGTTTCCAGTGGTTATCGCGCTGCGCCAATGGGGTGATAAATGGAATCCGGCACCGAATGGCGCGCCGTTGAATCTGCGGGATCGTGAAACCGGCCAGCCCATTGAGCCTATGGCGGTGCGGAGCGCTGACGGCAAACCGCTAACGGTACGAGAGGTGTTTGTGCCGGAAGACGATATTGAGACGCCGCTGCAAGATTCCGCCGAGGCGGGAAAGAAGCAAAAGAACATGGGCTAAAGCCCGTTTTCTGCAAACACAAAAATGCCGGGACAAGCCCGGCATTTTTTATGCGATCAGCATATCAATCAGTCTTGACGACGTGCCTGTCCACCGCGGCCCTGGCCACCTGATGAACGGCCGTTACCCTGGCTGTTACCGCCACGGCCACGACTCTGGGCACCGGCCGGACGACCGTTGCCACCACCGTTACCACCGCGACCACGGCCACGGTTCTGACCCGGGTTCGATTTGGGCTTGGCGATGATTTCGCCGGTTGGCTCAAAGCCTGCGACGACTTCCTTGGGCAGCTGCTTCTTGATCAGGCGTTCAATACCTGCCAGCAACTTGCCTTCGTCAGCACTCACCAGCGACAGCGCATGACCACTTTCGCCCGCCCGTCCGGTACGGCCGATGCGGTGAACGTAGTCTTCCGGTACGTTGGGCAGCTCGAAGTTCACAACCTGCGGCAACTGCTTGATATCGAGACCACGGGCGGCAATATCAGTCGCCACCAGCACCCGCACTTCACCCTGCTTGAAGTTCGCCAGCGCACGGGTACGCGCGCCCTGGGACTTGTTGCCGTGAATCGCAGCGGCAGTGATACCGTCTTTTTCCAGTTTCTGGGTCAAGCGGTTGGCGCCGTGCTTGGTACGGGTGAAGACCAGCACCTGTTGCCAGTCGTTGGTACTGACCAGCTGGCTCAGCAGCGCTGATTTGCGGCTTGGATCGACCGGATGCACGGTTTGCTGGACGTTGTCAGCAGTGGTGTTGCGGGTCGCCACTTCCACCTGAACCGGATCATTCAGCAGGCCAGCGGCCAGTGTACGGATTTCACCGGAGAAGGTCGCGGAGAACAGCAGGTTCTGACGCTTGGCTGGCAGCAACGCCAGAATCTTGCGGATATCGCGGATAAAGCCCATATCGAGCATGCGATCGGCTTCGTCGAGTACCAGCACTTCCAGCGCGTCAAAACGCACGGCATTCTGCTGGTAAAGGTCCATCAGACGACCTGGCGTGGCAACCAGTACATCGACGCCACCGCGCAGCTTCATCATCTGGGGGTTAATCTTCACACCACCGAAAACAACGGTAGAGGACATGTTCATGTAGCGGCCGTACAGGGCGACGCTTTCGCCCACTTGCGCGGCAAGCTCACGGGTTGGCGTGAGGATCAGTGCGCGCACGCCTTTGCCGTTGCGCTGGGTTTCGGACAGGCGCTGCAGCAGCGGCAGTGTAAAGCCTGCGGTTTTACCGGTGCCCGTCTGGGCTGCGGCCATGACATCTTTACCGGAAAGTACCGCAGGAATCGCCTGCGCCTGAATCGGTGAAGGTGTTTCATATCCCTGGTCCTGGGTTGCACGAACCAGCTTCTCGGACAAACCGAGTGCAGAAAAAGCCATATACACAATCTCTTGTGACCCGAACATGTCACACCCATGCACCAGGCACAGCAGCGCCAGGCATCAGCGGTAATGACCACAGGTCTTGAAAAAAACGACTGCTAGCGCCCGTCTAAAAACGGCGCCGCCCTCTGAAAGGTCGTATTGGAGAGGTTCGCCTTACTTAACTGGCGAGATCCTTCGAGGCAGGAAGGCGCGCAGTCTAACAGAGCACAGGTCAAATAACGAACGACATTCGCGGTTGAAGCGCATTTGTCAGCACAATCCGCAACCTACGGACACGAGAGATCGAGAAATTAGGTGTAAATGTGAACTGTCCGGATATTGACCGTTGACGTTAACGTCAATTAGATCTAGTCTCGGCTTGTCTTGCCCCAAAAGGGCGCGGCGGTTGGGAACCTCTGATCAAGTCTATCGGCGGTTCCTTGGCCGGTCACAAGCCGGCTTACAAAAACAAGACGACCCATTGCCGTGATCCGGCCCGATGGAGAGGATTTCAGAATGTTAGCTCACCTGTATTACCCGATGCCGGCCAGCACCGCCCGAGCATCTCATCCGTTACACTCCCGCACTTCTGTTTTACCCGGCCGGTCCAGGCCCGACACCCTGCAACGATCGATACGCTCACTCTCTCCGCTCTCATTATTCAGCGGCTGACAGCGCCCTGACCTTTTCTTTTCGATCGCTTGTCGCGCTGCGCGGTATGCCTTACCCGCGTTTGTGACGCCACCTTACCTTTATTTCTAGCGGACCCTGGCCATGACTGTATTTACACATCCTGAATTTGATAATCACGAACACCTCTCCTTCTTCTGTGATCCGGAAACGGGCTTGCGCGCCATTGTCGCCGTGCACAACACCAACCGCGGCCCTGCGCTTGGCGGTTGCCGTATGTTTCCCTATGCCTCCGATGAGGAAGCACTGACCGACGTACTGCGGCTATCCCGCGGCATGACCTACAAGTCGGCGCTGGCGAATCTCGATCTTGGTGGCGGCAAATCTGTGATTATCGGCGACCCGCGCAAGTACAAAACTGAACAGCTGATGGAGGCCATGGGGCGCTGTCTCGAGAAGCTCGGCGGCCTTTACATTGCAGCCGAGGATTCGGGCACCAGCGTCGCTGACCTGAAAATCATGAGCCGCCATACCGCTCACGTGGCAGGTATTGCTGACCGGCCCGGCTTTGATGGCAAACCCAGCAACGGCGATCCGTCGCCCGCCACGGCTTACGGCACCTTTGTGGGCCTGAAGGCAGCGGTAAAACATCAGATGGGGCGGCATGATCTGGAAGGTGTCCGGGTCGCGATTCAGGGCATCGGTAATGTCGGCTACCGCCTGGCGAAGCACCTCAAGGAAGCGGGCGCGCAATTATGGGTCTACGATATTCATCAGGACAACATGGATCGTGCAGTGGCCGAGCTGGGCGCAACGCCTGCCAGCGCTGAAGACATCCTTTACCTGCCTGTAGATGTCGTTGCGCCCTGCGCCATGGGCGCGGTGCTGAACGACCAGTCAATTGCACGCCTGCAAGCCAGTGTGGTTGCAGGTGCGGCAAACAACCAACTGGCGGAATCCCGTCATGACCGTGCGCTGCGTGAGCGCGGCATTCTTTACGCACCTGACTTTGTGATCAACGCCGGCGGCATTATCGACGTGTGTTACGAGCGTAACGGCCCCAACCCGGAAGCCGTGCGCCGGCATGTAGAGACCATCGGCCAGACGCTGGACGAAATCTTCACCCGGGCAGACCGGGATAACCTGCCAACCGGTGAGATCGCCAACCAACTGGCAGAGGAACGTTTTCAACATCTTTCAAGATAACGGTAAACTGCGCCCCGGAATTTTCCGGGGACGTGATGACGCTTTCGATGATGCTGTAAAACGACGCGCACCAGGGCCGGTTTGCAGCATCATCTTACCCTAAAGGGCACAGCTGATGCTGACGGAATAAACCGCCAGCGTCTGTCCCCCGAAAACAAAAACAGCAAGCAGGAGACAAATATGAGCGAATCAACCTCTGCCACCCGCGGCAGTGCCGGTGGCCAGTCAGGCAAGCGGGGCCTCTGGTCTTCGCGCCTGGCGTTCATTCTGGCCGCCACCGGCTCTGCGGTGGGCCTGGGCAATATCTGGAAGTTTCCCTACATCACCGGTGAAAATGGCGGTGGCGCATTCGTACTGGTTTACCTGCTGTGTATCGCAGCGGTCGGCCTCCCCATCATGATGGCGGAAGTCATGATTGGTCGTCGGGGCGGCAACAGCCCGGTTAAAAGTATCCGTAACATCACTCAGGCGGAAGGCCTGAATCCCGGCTGGCGTCTTGTCGCGGCCATCGGTGTACTGGCGGCCTTCCTGATTCTGTCGTTCTACTCGGTTATTGGCGGCTGGGCGATTTCCTATGTCGGCACCGCGGCCAGTGGCGCACTAACGAACCAGGATGCTGACGCTATCGGCGCCATCTTCTCGGGATTGCTGGCAAGCCCCGGCACCCTGCTGCTCTGGCACTCGGTGTTTATGGCGCTGGTTATGTTTGTTGTAGCTCGGGGCGTGCGCTCAGGCCTTGAGAAAGCCGTCAGCATATTGATGCCGGCGCTGTTTGTACTACTGCTGGTTGTGGTTGGTTATGCGATGACAACCGGTCACTTTGGCGAAGCTGTTTCTTTCCTGTTCCAGCCCGACTTCTCCAAGCTCACCACCAAGGGTGTGCTGGTGGCACTGGGCCACGCGTTCTTCACCCTGAGCCTGGGTATGGCCGTCATGGTGGCCTATGGTTCGTATCTGCCAAAGGGTATCTCGATCGCCAAAACCTCTATTCTGGTCTCGATCATGGATACCGTCGTGGCGCTGCTGGCCGGCCTTGCGATCTTCCCGATCGTGTTTGCCAACGGCCTTGAGCCCGGCGCCGGCCCGGGCCTGATTTTCCAGACCCTGCCACTGGCGTTCGGTCAGATGCCGATGGGCAGCCTGTTCGGCACTTTGTTCTTCGTACTGCTGATTTTCGCAGCCTGGACCTCAGGTATTTCCCTGCTGGAACCGCTGGTTGAATGGCTGGAAGAGCAGAAAGGCATGACCCGCCGCACCAGTACACTGGCTGCAGGCCTGACGTGCTGGCTGCTGGGTATTGCATCGATCCTGTCGCTGAACCTGTGGGCTGATGTCACGCCGCTGGGGATGTTCAGCATGTTTGAAGGCAAGACCATCTTCGACCTGCTCGACTTCCTGACCGCCAACATTCTGTTGCCGCTGGGTGGCCTGCTTATCGCAGTGTTTACTGGCTGGTTCATGTCGCGCCAGGCGCTGGAAAACGAACTGGCCCTGTCATCAGGCTCGTTCAGCCTCTGGTACAACACCCTGCGTTACTTTACGCCGATTGCGGTTGCGATCGTGTTTGTTTACAACCTGATTTGATGTGATGCGATATCGGGCAGGGTGACACTCTCACGCTGCACCCTGCCCGACGTTTTCCTTTCCCTTCTCTTTCTCCGATTACTGCATTGCCGTTTCCTCGGCAGCCTGAGGCGCACCCGCCAAAGCCCGATAGAGATTGACCATCCCCAGCGTCACTGACGTTCTGCTCCGGATCAACGAGTCGCGGGTATCAATCAGTTCCTGTTCGGCATCCAGCACTTCGAAATAGCCGATCAGCCCTTCGCGATAGCGTTGCCTCGCCAGCCTCGCCGCTTCATTGGCTGCCGCTGTTGCCCGCGACAGATAGTCGGTACGGGTCTGGGCGCGGTGGTATTCAACCATCAGGGTTTCGGTTTCTTCCAGCACGTTCAATACGGTCTGGCGATAGTTCGCGAGGGCACCGCGAGCGTCAGCGTCGGCCACATCGATACGGGCCCGCACCCGCTCGAAGTCGAGGAACGTCCAGTCGATTCCAAGCGTCACACGACGTGATGCCGCACCGCCGGTAAACAGGTCGCCAGAGCTGTCTGCAACCGAGCCGATCAGCGCATTGAGGCTGAAGCGCGGGAACAGATCCGCCGTCGCGACGCCGATACCCGCAGTGGCTGCCGCCAATCGACGCTCCGCAGCACGCACATCCGGTCGGCGGCGCAGAACGCCTCCGGGGCTGCCAACCGGAATAGCCGGCACAACTTCAGGCAACGACTTCGCTTCCGACAGCGTTGCAATCAGGGCAGTCGGCTGCTGACCTGTCAGCACTGCAATCCTGTGCATTCGGGCGCGTATGCCGGCCTCCAGTGCAGGAATCGTCGAGCGCACCGTTTCAAGCTGGGTCTGGGCGCGCACGGTATCAAAATTGGTTCCGCGTCCGGCTTCCAGTCGAGAGGTAACGATATCCAGTGTCTGCTGCTGGTTATCCAGGTTTCGTCGGGCCACCAGCAACTGCTGCTGAAGCCCCCGCAACTCGAAGTAACTGCTGGCAAGCTGCCCCACCAACGCGACCTGGACCGCATTCAGATCCGCTCCGGCAGCCTCCAGCTCCGCGCTTTGAGCCTCGGTGATGCGACGCAGACGACCAAACAGGTCCAGCTCCCAGTGCGCCACCGCCCCCACCTGATACAGCGTGACGTCATCCGCCGAACCGGTGCGCTCCACTTCCGCAAGATGGTTCTCCGAAACCGAGCCGGACGCCGTAACACTCGGCAACTGGTTGCGCTCAGCACCCCGCAACAACGCCTGCGCCCGCTCGTACCGGGCCACTGCGACCTGCAGGTTATAGTTGGCACTGAGGCTCTGGCGGATCAGGTCCGCCAGCATCGGATCATCAAACCCCTGCCAGAAGCGCCGCTCTGCCTGCGCATCAAACGGATCAGGGTTACGGACTTCGTTAAAACGGTCCGGCGCATCCGTCGTTTGTGGGACCTGGTAATCAGGCCCCACGGCACAACCGGCCAGCATGAGTGCGATCAGCGCAGTTAGTGGCAATGATGACCTAGCCATGTGAAACCTCCGTCCGGTTGGATTCATCCGGCGATGGCGCCGAATCGTCTTTGTTGGCGCGATGCCGGTTGGCAAAGGTGCTCAGGGCTACGTAGAACACGGGGGTCAACAGGAGCCCGAACAGGGTCACGCCCAGCATGCCGGTGAACACGGTAATGCCCATCACCGCACGCACTTCACTGCCTGCGCCCGTTGCCAGAACCAGTGGTACAACGCCTGCAATAAATGCCACGGAGGTCATGATGATCGGCCGCAACCGCAGGCGGCAGGCTTCCAGCGCCGCATCCATCACCGACTTACCCTGCATTTCCAGCTCACGAGCGAATTCGACAATCAGGATGGCGTTCTTGCACGCCAGCCCCATCAACACCACCAGTCCGACCTGGACGAAGATGTTGTTATCGCCGCCGGTCAGCCAGACGCCAAACAGCGCTGCCAGCAGACACATGGGCACTATCAGGATGACCGCCAGAGGCAACACCCAGCTCTCGTAAAGCGCAGCCAGCACCAGGAACACCAGCAGAAGCGCGAGCGGGAATACCACCATCGCCGCGTTCCCTTGCGTCACCTGCTGGAAGCTGAGGTCGGTCCATTCGAAAGTCATGCCCGAAGGCAGCACCTTCCCGGCGACGCCAGCCACCACTTCCAGGCTTTCGGCTGATGACAGCACGGCTGGATCAGACTGGCCGATGATGTCGGCGGCCGGATAGCCGTTGTACCGGATCACCGGGTCCGGCCCGAATGAACGCTCCAGTGTCACCATGGTGTTCAGCGGCACCATGTCGCCGCCGCGATTGCGGGTATAGAGCGAGTTCAGATCGTCAGGATCGTCTCGATAAGGAGCATCCGCCTGCGCCATTACCCGGTAGGTGCGCCCGAACAGGTTGAAGTCGTTGATATAAAGCGACCCGAAATAAAGCTGCAAGGTGGTGAACAGATCGTCCATCCGCACCCCCTGGGCCTTCGCCTTTTGCCGATCGATAATGGCATCAAGCTGGGGCACGTTGGCCTGATAGGAACTGATCGGATAGCCCAGGCCTTCGGTACCACTGAGCGCACCGGCGAGCTGATTGGTGACGGTCTGCAGCTCACCATAGCCGGCACCGGAGCGATCCTGGATGTACATCGAATAACCAGAGCCCGCACCCAGACCAAAGATCGGTGGCGGCATAAAGGTAATCGCAAACCCTTCGTTCACATCACCCAGCTTGCCGTTGATCTCAGCCGCAATCGCCTGTGCTGTTTTATCCCGCACACTGAAATCATCAAACAGGATGAAAACCGTGCCCACGTTCGGGGTATTGCTGCCCTGCAGTGCATTGAAGCCAACAAATGCAGCGGCGTTGGCGACGCCCTCGGTTTCCAGCGCGATATCGCTGACCCGTCGTGCCACGGCTTCGGTGCGATCCAGCGACGCCCCTTCAGGCAAGCGGATGCTGCCGACCAGGTAGGTTTTATCCTGGGTGGGTATAAACCCGCCCGGCACCTGATTAAACATGAAGGCGGTGCCGCCCAGGAGCAGGAGATACACCATGAATACCGCGCCACGACGATTCAGGCTATGGCCGACAAACCCTTGATAGCGATCGGCATTGCGCTGGAAGAACCGGTTGAATGGGCGGAATATCCAGCCAAACAAGCGCTCGATAATCCGCGCGAAAAGATCCGGTTTGGCACCATGAGGCTTGAGCAGGGTTGCCGCCAACGCCGGTGACAGGGTCAGCGAGTTAATCGCAGAAATCACGGTCGCGATGGCAATCGCCATGGCGAACTGGCGGTAGAACTGGCCGGTAATGCCGTCAAGGAACGCCATCGGGATAAACACCGCGCAGAGCACCAGACTGATCGCAATAATCGGTCCGCTCACTTCCCGCATCGCCTGATGGGCTGCAGCAATCGGCGCCAGCCCTTCTTCGATATTACGCTCGACGTTTTCCACCACCACGATGGCGTCATCCACCACAATACCGATCGCCAGCACCATGCCGAACAGCGTCAGCGTATTGATTGAGAAACCCAGTAACAGCAGGATTGAGAAGGTACCGATAATCGATACGGGCACCGCCAGCAACGGAATCAGCGACGCACGCCAGGTCTGCAGGAACAACACCACAACCAGTACCACCAGCGCCACCGCTTCCAGCAGCGTCGTGATAACCGACTCAATCGAGGTGCTGACAAATACCGTGGGGTCGTAAGCGACTTCCCATGCCAGGCCATCCGGGAACTGATCATCCAACTCGGCCATCTTGGCGCGTACAGCGCGGGAGACTTCCAGCGCATTGGAGCCGGGCGCCTGGAAGATCGGCAGCGCGACGGCTTGCTTACCGTCCAGCAGCGCCCGCAATGCATCCTGCGATGATGCCAGCTCAACACGCGCGACATCTCCCAGACGGGTGACTTCACCGTTATCGCCGGTTTTCAGCACGACATCGCGAAACTCTTCAGGGCTGCTCAGGCGCCCCTGGGCATTAATGGAAATCAGAAAATCAGAGCCATCGGGCATCGGCGGCGCGCCGATCTGGCCGGCCGATACCTGCACGTTCTGTTCCTGCACCGCAGCCGCAATATCGCCAGCCGTTACACCGAGCGCAGCGGCCCGTTGCGGGTCAACCCAGATCCGCATGGCATAGTCGCCGGAGCCAAACAGCCCCGCCTCACCGACGCCGGGAATGCGGGCCAGCTCATCGCGAATATGCAGCACGGCATAGTTGCGGATATAGGTAGCGTCAAAGCTGTCGTCCGGGCTGACCAGATGCACCGCCATCATCAGGTTGGGCGACTGCTTGCGCGTGGTCACGCCCTGGCGACGCACGTCTTCCGGCAACCGGGGCAAGGCCTGGGTGACGCGGTTCTGGACCTGCACTTGGGCCTGGTCCGGATCGGTGCCCAGTTCAAAGGTCACCGTCAACATCAACCGGCCATCACTGCCAGCCACGGATTTCATGTAGATCATGTTTTCCACACCGTTGATGGACTCTTCCAGCGGCGTGGCAACAGTTTCGGAAATGGTTTTCGGGTTAGCCCCGGGGTAGTTCGCGGTGACCTGCACGCTCGGAGGCACAACCTCCGGGTACTCGCTCACCGGCAGCAGCGGAATACTGATCAACCCCACCACAAAGATGATGATCGACAGCACCGATGCAAAAATCGGTCGGTCGACGAAAAACCGAGAAATATTCATGACAATAGTCCCTCAGGCACCTCCCCGAAGGGAGATGCCGAATAGCGCCGAATAATGAACTGCTTGTGTTAGGTCGGGTTAAGGCTGGGCGAAGGCTCGCCTGCAATCAGGGGATAATCGCGACTGAGCCTGCAACCTCTTTGCGCTGCATATCGACCGGTTGCGGGGTGACTGGCATGCCGGCGCCAAAGATCTTGTGCAGACCGCTGACCACCACCCGGTCGCCTGCTGCCAGACCATCGGCAATCACCATCAAACCGTCCGCCCGACCTCCTGGCACCACTTGCCGGCGATCAATCGTGTTGTCGGCTTTCACCACGTACACGAAGCGCCGATCCTGATCGGTGACGACGGCTTTCTGATCTACCAGTAGCGCCTTATCCAGGTTCGACGTCGGCATCCGCACTCGAGCGAACTGACCCGGTTTGAGCATGCCTTCAGGGTTAGGCAGCACTGCCCGGTACTGCAGGGTGCCGGTATTGGCATTCAGCTGGTTGTCGATAAAATCCACCACCCCGGGATGGGTGAAACCGGATTCACCGGCAAGCCCGACTTCAACCCGTGGGCCCTGATCGTTCTGCAGCAGTTTCCGGCCGCCCAGAAACGTTTCTTCATTGCTCTCGAAGTACACGTAAACCGGATCAACCGACACGATACTGGTGAGAATCGTGGTGTCTGCGCTCGCCAGATTGCCGCGCGTAACGCCTGCACGACCGGCACGGCCTGCGATTGGTGATTTCACCTGGGTGTATTCCAGATCCAGCCGGGCAGTATCCAGCGTGGCCTGGGCGGACCCCACGGCAGCGCGGGCGGAGGCGAGCGCTGACGCACGCTGGTCATACTCCTCCTGGGAAATCGCTCTTCCTTTTACCAATCGCTCGGCTCGTTTGGCTTCACTCCGTGCAAGTTCAAGATGGCTGCGGGCTTGTGCCAGATTGGCCTCCGCCACTCGCTCGCGAGCCTTGTAAGGCCGTGGGTCAATTGAGAAGAGCACATCGCCCTTGGCGACCATTTCGCCTTCTTCAAAGCTGACACTGTCGATATAACCGCTGACCCTGGGCCGCAAGGCCACAGTCTCCGGCGCGACGACGCGCCCCGAGAAGTCATTCCACAAGGTCACATCACTACTAACCACTTCCGCCACTTCAACCGACGGCGGTGCCGGTTGTTGCTGGGCGGTTTCTTCTTCGCCATGGGCATCACAACCGGACAGCCACAATGTACTGGTCAGCGTCAGCATCGCCGCAACGGCACAGCGTCGTATGCCGGGTTTATTGATCAATTCCATGAGTCTGTCACTCCCGTGATTCAATCAGATCTGGTAGGGGACGCCGCCGAATCAGTCACTCGGACGTTCAGCAGCAGGCAGCCGCGCGTCTGGATACTGGGCTACCGATGACAGCCACTTTAGGGAATAACGACAAGGGGGAGGTATTCGGTTTCTGCGCGGTGCTTGCCTATTTCTGCATCCAGCATGACACCTTGATGAACAGGTCTAGACCACCTGCATCGAGGTTATTACAAAACATTGCGCATTCCTGCAGCTTAATTGCCTAATCCTGCAAAACTTCGGATTCGCAACTTATTATACAAGTGGCAGGGCGTATACTTCTGAGGTCACGACGGGGGAGGAACGCAAGGTGGATTTCAGCGCAATCAGCGTGTTCGAGCCATATTCGAATACTGAAAGACTACGCGAGCAACTGGCGCGAACAATCATTAAATGGACACCTGAAGAAGGCCTGCAGCCCTCGGCAATTGATGGCGTTGATTTGATTCGTAGCAACACCACGACTACTTGCTTCTCGTCTGTGTATCGTCCCTCGCTGTGCATACTGGTGCAGGGCAGCAAGACCGTTTGGCTGGGGGATCGCAAGATCGTTTACGGGCCACTCAGCTATCTGGCATCGTCCGTCGATCTGCCCATTACCGGCCAAGTCACGGAAGCCACTCCAGAAGAGCCTTATCTTGCCGTAAGGCTTGACGTTGATCCGCACGAAGTATCAAGCCTGGTGCTGGAAATGGGCACGCAGGCGCAAGGAGAGGACGCCTGCCCTGAGGCGGCGTGCGGTATGTGCATGGCCCAGAGTGACGATGCCATGCTCGGTGCCTTTAGTCGCCTGATCAGCCTGCTCGATTCCCCTGGCGACCAGCGAGTGCTGGCTCCCCTTGCTCGCCGGGAAATTCTGTATCGCGCCCTGATTGGCGAGATGGGCCCCCGGATGCGCAAGTTTGCAGCATCGAATACTCAGGCCCACCGAATCGCCAAAGTGATTGCGCTACTCAAGAACCGCTTTTCGGAACCCTTGCGCATAGGTGAGCTGGCTGAAGAAGTGAACATGAGCGAATCATCGCTGTTCCACAGTTTCAAGGAAGTCACCCGGATGTCGCCACTGCAGTTTCAGAAGAAACTGCGACTTCACGAGGCACAACGCTTGATGTTATCGGAAGGTCTGGAGGCTGCGACGGCGAGCTATCGGGTAGGCTATGAAAGTCCTTCCCACTTCAGTCGGGAATACAGCCGGCTGTTTGGCGAGTCTCCTCGGGCGAACGTGGTCAAGTTGCGAAGCGCACAGCAGTCCGCTGCTGCGCAGGCCTGAAACAGCGGGTCAGTCTGCCCCTCGCGTCGCCTCATCCAGCGTTTCTCGCTTGTACTGATCATAAGGCATTCGGGCCCGCTCTTCGCATTGGGCCCGTTCGCTGGTATTGATGATCCGGCTGCAATCGTCTACCCGGCGTTGCTGCGTGGACTCGTACATACCACGCGATGAGCATCCTTGAGCCGTCACACCTGCCAATAGAGCCATGACCAACCATTTGCCTCTCGCCTTTGCCATCACCGCCTGTCCCCGCTCGCCAATACCCGGCTGTGGAAGAATCAGTCCGAGCTTGTATCGCCTGATTTGCCCGACCTGCCATTAATGACTTCGTGCTCAAACCGGCCCAGCACCACCATAATGACCAGCGCCATCGCCGTCACCATGCAGGCCAGCGCAATATTGCCGATACCGCAGGCCACGCCTATCGCACCCGCCATCCAGATTGATGCACCGGTCGTGATGCCCTGAATGTTGCCGCGGCTCTGGATAATACTCCCCGCACCGAGAAAGCCGATGCCGCCGATCACGCCTTCAACAATCCGGGTAGGATCAATCCGTGCAGATGGATCGCCTTCTGCAGTGGCGAACAGAATGTGCATGCCCATCATGATGAAAGCGGACGCCCCCAGTGACACCAGCATATGCGAACGCAAGCCCGCCGCCTTGCCACGCAATTCGCGTTCAAGCCCGAGCATCAACGCCAGGCCTGCGGCTACCGATAACCGAATGAACATATCGAGTAATGGAATTTCGCTATCCCACACAACGCACCTCCGATCTTTCTTTTTGTTTTCTCGGCCAGGCTGTTTTCCCGGCCGGGTTTTCCGACGTCTATTTACCCAGTAGCTCACCTACCGGGCGCAAGTTAACAACGTGATCACACAGGGACTTGACGATCATCAGCATCGGCGTGGCCACAATCAGGCCGATCGGCCCCCACAACCAACCCCAGAATAGCAGTCCGATAAAGATGGCCACCGCATTCAGGCTCGAAACATGGCTGGTCAGCCAGGGCGTCAGCAGATACCCCTGAACGCTGGTGATAGCCAGGGACGTGCCGCCGACAATAAACGCCATATCCATTTCACCAAACTGCAGAAACGCGGCCATGCTTGTCGCAATCAGCACCAGAAACGGGCCAAGATAGGGAATGCCGCTGGCGACACCTGCCACCACACCCCAAAGGCCCGCCTGCTCGACCCCCAATGCCATAAAGGCCAGCCAGGTCAGCACGCCGACAAACAAGGCGCCGAGCATCATCACGAACAGAAAGCGCCGGACCTGATGATGGAAATCGTTCATGATTCGCGCGGCGTTTCGCATACTGCCAAATGAGGGCCCCGAGAGCTTGACCACCTTGCGCTTGTAGAGCGAGCCCACTGCCAATAAAAAATACACCAGCAGCAAGACAGAAAAGCACTGGGAAATCAGCACCAACGCAGCGGGAGAGCCTTGGAGTATGTATTCCTGAACGTCCACAGGCTTTTCGATTATCCGGACCGGAGTAATGCCCGATCGACTCGTGTCTCCATTTTTGTCTGATGCGGCGCTCTTCTCGATCTGCTTGGCGGCGAATTGCGCCTTGTCCACTATGCTCTCTTCGTCCTTTGGCGCTTTGGCATCTCGCTGCTGAAACTGCTTGACGGCCTGCGGCACCTTATCAAGCATTTCCATTGTTTCATTTTTGAGCGGTACGCTGGCTGCTGCAACAATGCACACAAGGGCCACCAAAACCACAGCGGCGCTCAAGGGCCGGGGGAAATGCAAACGGTCCAGACCTGACACCAAAGGATCCAGCGCATAACTGATCAGCACCGCAACGATCAGCGGCAGCAATACGGGTTGGGCCCAATCGATAAAGACCAATGAGGCCATACTGGTGAGTATAACCAACGACAGGCTGCGGATATTGACCGCATCAATCAGGGCTACCTGTTCGGGAGCGTTCTCGCTCTCCGTTGAATTACCCCCGGTGTGTCGCTGGTTTTCCATGATTGGCATTACCCTCCTATGGTGCGTTGATGGTGATTGGCGGCTCATTATTCGCTAGTGTGAATAAAAGTGGCATAACCTTTGTTTAGTTGGGCAGACACTGCTGCAAAAAGCAATGTGAAACATTTCAATTCCTTCATCCCCCCGTTAAACGGCGATTTATGCGTTATGGTGAAACGGTATTGTTTTCACTCAAACCAGCACAGGAGTTCCCGAAATGGATGCACCACTGCATGGTAAAACAATCGCGTTTCTCGCCACAGACGGCGTGGAGCAAATCGAACTGACGCGCCCCTGGAAAGACCTGCAGGGCGCCGGCGCCCATCTCGAACTGGTGTCGCTGTCTGAAGGTGAGATCGATGGCTATCACCATCTGGATAAGGCTCACAGCTTCCCGGTCGACAAAACCGTCCAGCACGTTGACGTGCACGACTACGACTGCCTCGTGCTACCCGGAGGCGTTGCCAACCCTGACGCACTGCGAATGGACCATGACGCCGTCAAACTGGTGAAGCAGTTCTTCAACAAGGGCAAAACCGTAGCCGCCATTTGCCACGCGCCCTGGACGTTGATCGAAGCGGATGCTGTGAAAAACCGCACCCTCACATCCTGGCCCAGCCTGAAAACGGATATTACCAATGCCGGCGGTCACTGGGTCGACGAGGAAGTGCACTATGAAGACGGGCTGATCACCAGCCGCAATCCGGATGATCTGGATGCCTTCAGCGCCAAAATTGTCGAAGTACTGGCCGCTGCCTGATCGGGCCATGCCTGAAAAAGCCACTTGAAGGACGTGACTTAACGATCATACTGGTGAATAGATCTGGTTGTTTTTTGTTCAGATCATTAGGGCAAATGCCCTTGGATAAGGAACGGAGGCAACAATGGACGATCCCAAAACCGTAATGAAGAAGGAGCCCCGGAAAAGCCTGTTTATCTTGCTGGCAGCCGGGCTGTTTACCCTGATCATTGGCATTGTCGTGATGTTGGGGCCCGGCTCCGGGGAAACTGATATGGGCGGCAACGCCGGCTGGGTCATGATCCTGATTGGCATCGGCTGCATTATCGGCTACGTGCTGGCCCGGCGGCAGAAGCCGAAATAGGTCACTGGCAGGCACCTGTCGTACTGACCGAAAGCTCGCACGCGTTCACGGCCTGCGAGCTTTTTTATGTCGGAACGCAAGGCAAACCACAAACCGGTACTAACGCGCGGACTTACCCGGGCGGCCGCGTTTGGCTGGCTTCTTACCCGATTTTTTAGGGGATTTTCGCGAGATTTTCTGACCGGCTTTGCCAGCAGGATGACCACCGGTTCCTGAGCGGCCGGCTCCCGGAGCCTTTCGCCCGCCAGCTGGTGTGGCGGGTTTCGGTTTGGTTTCTGATTTCGGTTTGGCCTGGTCGGTTGCGGCCGACGTCTTGCGTGAATCAGCCACGGCACGATCCAGCGCCGTCACTTCACTGTCTGTCAGATTTCGCCATTGACCCGCCTTCAGGTTACCTAACGACACCATCATGATGCGGGTGCGCCGCAGACGGGTAACCTCATAGCCAAAGTACTCGCACATGCGGCGAATCTGCCGGTTGAGTCCCTGGGTCAGAATAATCTTGAAGACAAACCGGCTTACAATGGTCACTTCACAGGGTTTGGTGACCGTTCCGAGAATCGGCACGCCGGCAGCCATCTGCGTTGCGAATTTCTCGGTGAGCGGCTTATCAACCGTGACCACATACTCTTTATCGTGGGCATTTTCAGCACGCAGGATTTTGTTGACGATATCACCGTCACTGGTGAGAAAAATCAGCCCTTCAGATGGCTTATCCAGGCGCCCGATAGGAAAGATTCGCTCCTTGTGACCAATGGCATCGACAATATTGCCCTTCACCTGATGCTCGGTGGTGCAGGTGATGCCGACCGGTTTGTTGTAGGCGATATAAATACGGTCTGATTTGTTGGCCGCACTTGCCTTGATCCGCTTGCCATCGACGTAGACAACATCGCCGGGGCCAACCCGGGTGCCCAGTTCCGGCACCTTCCCGTTGATCGATACGCGGTTCTCGGCTATCAGCGCATCCGCCTCCCGGCGCGAGCAAAAGCCCGATTCGCTGATAAATTTGTTCAGTCGTTTTTCGCCTGTCTCACTCAATCGAACACCCCGTTCTGTTCCCCGCGGCAGATCCTGAAAGCGCATACCCTACCCCAATTGACAGGGCGGTGCCGCATTCGAAGTTAATCAGTCAGGGGGACAGCCGGCAACAGCCGCGTTAAGCTCGTTCCCAAAGTGCGGACGCAGGTTCGGGTATCACATTGATCAGAAGCAGGAGAGCACGTGCCGGAACTCAAAACCATTGGGTTGTTTATTATCACTGCCGTTGCGGAAATTATTGGCTGCTACCTGCCCTATCTCTGGCTTCGGGAAGGCAAGTCAGCCTGGCTTTTGCTACCTGGGGCACTGAGTCTGGTGGCGTTTGCGTGGCTGTTGTCGCTACACCCAACGGCGGCGGGCAGAGTCTACGCCGCCTATGGTGGTGTCTACATTTCGGTAGCCATACTCTGGTTATGGCTGGTGGATGGCATCAGGCCCACCGCATGGGATATTGCGGGATCATTGATTGCCCTGCTGGGAATGGCAATCATCATGTTTGCACCCCGCCAGGGCTGAGCAGGCGACTGCAGCAGCCTCAGAAGGTGCGGGAGGTGGCCAGGGGCTCGAGTTCAATAGAGCTTGGCGGCACCTTCCGGTCGTGTTTTGAAACGCTTGTGCAACCATAGATACTGGTCTGGAAACTCTCGAATCGTGGTTTCGATAAACTGGTTCCAGGTCGCAGCATCCTCTGCCATATCATCACCGAAGTCCTCGATAATTGGCGAAAAATCCAGCGCGTATCCGCCATCCGGCGTCCTCAGGTGACTGACACAAATCACCGAAGCGCCCGATTCCCGCGCAATCTGCGAAGGTTTGGTGATACAGCCTGTTTCAACGCCGAAAAACGGCACAAACAACTGAGTTTTCCCGCCAAAGTCCTGGTCACAGGCATACCAGACCTGCCCGCCACCCTTCAGAAAGTCGATCATGTCCGGGATCTGGCGTTTGTTGAATGACCGGATACCAAAGTGCCGGCAGCGACCTTTCTCGATAACGCCATCGAGTACCGGGTTATTGTTGGGACGATACACATAGCCGGGTTTGGTGAGCTGACAGGCGATCAGCGGCAGCGCGAAATCGAAAATGCTGTAATGACCACCAATCAGAAATACCCCCCGACCACGACTCACTGCTTCCTGCAGATGCTCAAGGCCCGTAACGGTAGCACTGGCCTGATAAGGCGCCATGTCATTCCACCAGGCATGGGTGGTTTCCAGAAATCCCCGGGCGCAGGCAACAAAGCTGTCGTCTATCAACTGCTCGCGCTCCTGCTCGTCCAGTTCCGGCATGCAGGCCGCGATATTGGTGCGTGCCACTTTTGCCCTGGACTTCAGGCGTTTGCGCAGAAACAAACCAATGCCTTTACCCCATCGTTGTTTGGTCCGCATCGGCAGGCGAGAAAGCAGGTAGAGCCCAAAAATCGCGACCCAGGTTGTCCAGAATACCGGGTGCCACGCCGGTCTGGAGCTCGAGCGGCTACTTTTTTTCATGAGAGGATCGCTTGTTTGCGCCGGGCGGCGCATGGAGAAATGGCGTCTGCTGCAGTTAATGCAACGGGGCAGAAAGGTCAGGATGACACATGAGTGGAAAGGTTCATACCAGACAAACCGCTCAGCACCTGACGTTTATTAAACCCTTTTCATTTGTCGGAAGTCTGTCGCTCATGTGTAACGGTGTATGCTTATGTCGGCATAATAACCATATTGAGCTGACCAAATGCTGAGCAACCGCGTTTGGCGCAATCAAACTTTAAGGCTGATTCACTCAAGCATCAGGAGTCGACATTTTGCGTACAACAAGAACCTACCTTCGTCAGATCTCATCCGTTATGACACTGGTCATGATGCTGACCGCGCTCTGGACCATTCCCTCGCTGGCGTCTGCCAACACCGGCATTGTCGGCACCGGCGAGCTGCTGACTGAACAACAGGCAGACCTTGATCAACAAACACTGCTGAACATGCTGGAACGCCAGGATGTGAAAGACAAGCTGGCCACGCTCGGCGTCAGCGAGAGTGAAGTCAAAGACCGCATCAACAGCTTGACCCCTGCTGAACTGGCGTCTTTCAAGCAGCAATTGGCGGAAGCCCCCGCCGGTGAAGGTGTAGTCGGTATTATCGTGTTGTTTCTGGTGATCTTTATCATCACCGACATGCTGTGTGCCACCAACATTTTCCCGTTCATTAACTGTATCCGGTAAATCACCACGTGATGACGCTGAACTCAACGACCGCCCTATCAAGGGCGGTCCCCGTGATTCTGCTGGCTCTGGTCATGGCAGGCTGCGCAGCAACGCCCGACTGGCCCACCTACGCGGACGGCGCACCGGAACTGCGCCTGCAGGGCCGACATCAGATCGACAACGTGCCCTTCTATCCGCAGGAGCAATACCAGTGCGGCCCGGCCTCACTGGCCATGATGTTGAACGCACAGCATATTGAAACGGATCCTGAAGCACTGAAATCACAGGTCTATATCCCCGGACGGGAAGGCTCACTTCAGGTGGAGATGGTCGCAGCGGCACGCAATCATGACTTGCTGGTGTACCCGCTGGATGGATCGCTCGAATCGCTGCTCGCCGAAGTGGCCGCAGGGCATCCTGTGCTGGTGCTGCAAAACCTTCGATTTGACTGGTGGCCACAATGGCATTTTGCCGTGGTGATCGGTTTTGATTCGAATGATAAGACTATCACCCTGCATACCGGCACCCAGGAAGCGGCAGAGGAGCCGCTCTCCGTCTTCAGCGCCACCTGGGCGCGATCAGACAACTGGGCCGTCACCATGCTGCCACCCGATCAGCTGCCGGTATCCGCGGAACCTCTGCCGTTCCTGCGGGCGGCCAATGATCTGGAAACAACCGATCATACAGAGGCCGCCTACACCGCTTATGCGACAGCGAACGCCAAGTGGCCGGACCAACCCGCGGCCCTGCTGGGTATGGGTAATATCGCCTTTGCCAATGAAGACTGGCCTGATGCGGTCAGTCACTACAACAAGCTGACGACTGAGTTTCCACGCATCGCCGCCGGCTGGAATAACTTTGCTCACGCGTTGCAGGAGGCCAACTGCCCTGATGCCGCCGCCGAAGCGAGCGCTTGCGCGGCAAAGCTGGACAGTGATCGTTTCAGTGCATCACAGCAGAGCAGCGGCATCAGCGTATACGCTGAAAACTGCCCGACCGTCGCGACCTGTCCGGCTGAAGAATAGCCCCGCCACCACGGCTCGTTAACGCGATGCCGTTGCCAGCACTCCGCCAAAAAAGAAAAACGTCGTGCCCGCGGCCCGGTTCATGATCCGGCCGCCCCGGGCCGAGGTCAGCCAGCGTTTGGCGCGCCTGGCGAACACCGCATACATCAGGTGAATCCCTACCACCAGCACGCAGTAGGTAAGCACGAGCACGGCAAACTGTGCCGCATAGCTCGCAGACGGATCAATAAACTGCGGAAAGATCGACAGGAAAAACAGCACAACCTTGGGGTTGGTGAGCTGCATCGTGATCCCCTCTACAAACCGCTTGCCGAAGCCGCCATCATCGCCTGCTGCCGAGATCTCCAACTGCAGCGGCGGCGCCCGCCAAAGCCGGATACCCAAATACACCAGATAAGCCGCCCCGATAAACTTCAACGTTGTAAATGCCGCCGCCGACGTCGCCAGCAAAACGCCCAGACTGGTCGCTGAAATCACCGCCACTACCAATGCGCCGGTCGCGATTCCCAACACACCGCCCATCGTGCCCCTCGCGCCGAATTGCAGCGCGTTGGACAGGGTCATCACAACCCCGGGGCCAGGACTCAGGACAGTGGCGCCAGCCATGAGCAGAAAAAGGAGATACACATGCACGGAGACGGCTCCCAGGAACAACGTATTGATGATTTACTATTCAGTAATCCGGAAACACTGTCTGCACAAACCCGCCGCGATATTTGACAGGAAATAACAGAACGCAGTGGCGGAATCGCAAAGACTGAACAAGTATAGATAGATAACTAATAGCTTGAGCAGGCCTTGTCGTACGGTATCAACCGATCACAAGTTTACATTTGTATCAGGTTCTATAAAACCGGCAACAAGCTGCGCAACCCACACTAATCCCCTAACCCTAGCGGCTTCGAGGATATTGGCTACAGTGACAGGGAAGTGTTGTATCCGGGACGGAGAATCAAGCCCATGTTCGGAAAGAGTTCGAGTTCTGACAGCATTGTGCGTGCCATCAATGAAACCCAGGCGGTTATTCAGTTTGCGCTGGACGGCACGATTCAAACGGCCAACGCAAACTTCCTGAACCTGCTGGGCTATCAGCTGCACGAGGTTGTCGGCAAGCACCACAGAATGTTCGTTGAACCCGGCGAAGCCGACAGCGAGCGCTACAAAAAGTTCTGGGAGAGTTTGCGACAGGGCACGCCACAAACCGCCGAGTTTAAACGTATCGGCAAAGACGGTCGGGAAATCTGGATTCAGGCGTCTTACACCCCCATCGTCGAGCGCGGCAAGGTACAGCGCATTATCAAGTTCGCATCCGATGTGACCGAACAGGTTCTGGCCAAAGCCGATATTGAGTCCCAGCTACAGGCGATTCACCGTGCCGAGGCGGTCATCGAGTTTGATCTGGAAGGCCGCATTCTCTATGCCAACGATAACTTCCTCGGGTTAATGGGCTACCGGCTGGATGAAGTGGTGGGCCAGCATCACCGACTATTCGTGACCAGAGCCGATGCCAACAACGACGCTTACCGTGTCTTCTGGGAACGGTTACGGCGTGGTGAGTATCAGACGGCCGAGTACAAACGGCTGGCGAAGGGAGGCAAGGAGGTGTGGATTCATGCCACTTACAATCCCATCAAAAGCCCCGATGGCAAAGTGCTGAAGATCGTCAAATTTGCCAGCGACATTACCAATGAAGTGACTCAGCGGGCCGAGTTCCGGCTGCTATCCATGGTGGCAAATGAAACCGACAACGCCGTTGTCATCACCAACCCCCAGCGGGAAGTCCAGTACGTCAACAGGGGCTTCACGCTGATGACCGGTTTTCATATGGATGAGGTACTCGGGGGGCGCACCCGTGATTTTCTGGTCGGCCCCCATACCAATCCAGAAACCCGGCAGCGAATCGAAGCTGAACTTGATGCCCCAAGAGCCTTCTATGATGAGATCCAGATTCACCGCAAGGACGACTCATCAATCTGGGTGTCAATCACCAGCAACCCGGTTACCGGGCCTGGCGGCGAGCACCAGGGCTTTATTGCGATTCTCGCGGATATCACCCGGGTTAAAACGACGGCGCTTGAGTTCGAAACCCGGTTCGCAACCATCAGCCATTCCAACCTGCATGTCGAGTGGGACAAAAATGGAGCCCTTATCGAGATCAACGATTATCCGGACCGGGAGCTCAAAGTTCCGACACAGGATTTCAAGACCGCGATAAAACGCTGGGATACCTATTTAAGTGCCGAGCAGCGCGAGAGTCTGATCAAAGGCGAGAGTATTGTTCGCGATATCCTGATTCCGGTGCACGGCCGCGATATTGGCATTGCGGCAACCTTTGCCTCCATTCGCGACCCCTATGGCGAGTTGCAGAAAGTGATCATGTATGGCGCAGACATCACCGAACGGCTGGCAGTCGTTCAGACCAGCGACAAGGTCATGGGTGAACTGATCACATCGGGTGAGAACATCAACAAAATGGTATCCAGCATCAACGCTATCGCAGAACAGACCAATCTGCTGGCACTTAATGCCGCCATTGAAGCGGCGCGGGCAGGAGAAGCCGGTCGCGGTTTCTCAGTCGTTGCCGATGAAGTGCGCAATCTGGCATCAAAAGCCAGCGATTCCGCCCGCGAGATCAACAATGTCGTCACCGAAAACCAGTCACTGCTCAACAGTTTGTCACAGGCCTTGAACAAGCTGAATAAAAGGGATTAGCACGTACCAGCAGTCAAAGATTCCAGAGCCAAAAAAACCGCAGGGCCTGCCCAGCGACCTTGATAGTCACCGGACAAGCACACTGCGGTTGGGTCGCGGAATGGGTACTTAGCCGCCTTTTACTCCTTTCTCAACGCGGTCACCGATGGTTTTGTCGATGTTCTTCCAGTATTCGAATACCCGTGACAACACCGGCTCTTCAACACCGCCTTTGACATGGCCAACGATGTTATCGACCAGGCGATCGCGGGCAGCATCATCCATCACCTCGTTGATCAGGGTGTTGGCCTGTCCGAAGTCGTCATCTTCCTTGTGCAGCGAATAGGCTGCCCTCACCATATCGCCGCTGGCTTCCCAGGTAGAATCGGTGGGATAGCGCTCACCATCCGCACTTGGGCCGCCTTTGGAATTGGGCGCATAGACCGGGTCGGTGACATTATCCATCCGCATCGCGCCGTCTTTGCTGTAGCTATGCACCGGTGACTGCGGCCGGTTAACCGGGATCTGCTTGTAGTTCACCCCCAACCTCGCACGGTGCGCATCGGCATAGGAGAACACTCGGCCGATCAGCATTTTGTCCGGACTAATGCCAATACCGGGCACCAGATTGTTGGGCTCGAATGCGGCCTGCTCGATCTCGGTGTGGTAGTCGGTGGGGTTGCGATCAAGCGTCAGCTTGCCGACTTTGATCAGCGGGTAATCGCTGTGTGGCCAGACTTTGGTGAGATCAAACGGGTTAAACCGATAGGTTTCGGCATCCTGGAACGGCATGATCTGCATGTACAGGGTCCAGCTCGGATGATCCCCACGCTTAAGCGCCTCATAAAGATCCCGGGTATGATAATCGCCGTCTTCGCCCGCCAGCTTGTCCGCTTCGGCTTGGGTAAGGCACTCAATACCCTGGTCAGTATGGAAGTGGTATTTAACCCAGAATTTCTCGCCCTGCGCATTCACCCACATGTAGGTATGGCTGGAATAGCCGTTCATGTGGCGCCAGGTTTTCGGAATGCCCCGATCCCCCATCAGCCAGGTCACCTGATGCGACGATTCCGGTGACAGCGACCAGAAATCCCACTGCATGTCGTGATCGCGCAAGTTGGTATCAGCCCGGCGCTTTTGCGAGCGAATGAAGTGCTGGAACTTCATCGGGTCACGGATGAAGAATACCGGCGTGTTGTTCCCCACCATGTCGTAGTTGCCTTCACTGGTGTAGAACTTGACAGAAAAACCCCGCGGATCGCGCCAGGTGTCAGGGCTGCCCCGTTCACCGGCAACGGTTGAAAAGCGCATCAGTACATCGGTTTTGGTACCGGGCTGAAACACCTTGGCTTTGGTGTACTGGCTGACATCGTCGGTCACTTCGAAGTGACCAAACGCACCGCCGCCCTTCGCGTGGGGCTGGCGCTCGGGAATGCGCTCCCGGTTGAATGTCGCCATCTGCTCAATCAGATAATGATCGTGCAGCAGAAGTGGACCATTCGGGCCGACGGAGAGTGAGTGTTCGTCACTGGCTACCGGAATACCGGCATCGGTCGTGGTTGGCTTGCGATCTTTACTCGTCATCGTCAGATCTCCTTGTTGTCAGTTCGGAGCTATCTTTCTCGAATGCGTGATCAACGGCGATACAACATCCCCTCCCGCGAAACGGGCGCGTGATCCAGAACACTGGGTAGCGGGGTATGCGGCAGTTGATCGTCAATACTGCCTTATATGTTGTATGCCTCGAGAAGCGATTAGTCCAGCCAGCCCCTGGAGTGAACAGCCGCCAACGACAGCAAAGTATCCGTAACTGCGTTCAGGTAAAAACCTGTGGCGAACACCTGATCCAGCAACAGCAAGGCCTACAGCGACGATGACGATTACCGGTCAGACGCGTTTCGTGGCCAATATTTATCACCTGAATATAAAATTATCATCACGTAACCCGGCGCAACCCGATGTCCTCGTTCGTTAATTAAGCCAAACAGCCACGACGTCAGGATTGATTAGCCGTCGGCTCACGCTCTTTCTGCCGACGTGACCGCAGCACATCGAATGCATCTTCTTTCAACGGTTGGCGAGCCGCCCAGATCAAATCGCCTCTCGCCACGCCGAGCACTTTCAACTGCCAATCCTCAAGCGCCAGCAGTCGACGAAACCGGCGACGGCGAAGCCACCGTTTCAACCAGCGATCCAGTGCTTCGGTCAGCTGGAGTGGTGGCATTGCGGGCATAAAGAAGTCGGGCATGGCCGGTTCAGGCCTGTCCCGGGAATTACGGGGTTCATGTGGGGACCCGTGACGTTCTGATTGATCGAGCGAGTGCCTGGTCATCGCAAGTCTCCTGAATCTGGACGTTGCAGGTCAGCGTCATTACTGACCTCGACTTGCAGGTTGCGCCGCTCTCTTTGTTCATTCAAACGAAATAAACTACACTTACTGTTCAATTTTACTTAACTGACTGCAACGCTATGGGCTCAACCGCACCCCTTATTCCACCGCAATCACTGCCGCTTCTGGAGACTGACGTGCTGCGCACCTTTGTGGCGATCGCCGAGACCGCCAGCTTCAGTCGCGCTGCGCGGCAGGTTTTCCGCACCACATCAGCGGTGAGTATGCAGATCAAGAAACTGGAGGAGATGCTGGGCCAACCGCTTTTCCTGCGGGAGGCAAGGCGTGTGACCCTGACCCCGGCGGGCGAGACGCTGCTGCGGTACAGCCGCCGCTTGCTGAAACTGAATGATGAGGCGGTGTCGGAGTTTCTGAAGCCCAGCCTGGCGGGCACCGTCCGGTTCGGCACACCTGACGACATCGGTACGCGCATCCTGCCGGGCGTGTTGGCAGACTTTGCCCGCTCCTACCCCGCTGTGGAGGTAGATGTCGTGGTCAGTAGCAGCCAGACACTGCTCAAGCGGCTTGATGATGGCGAACTGGATCTGGTGCTGATCACCGCCGGTAGCGCTGACGACAAGACCGCTGACGGCACTGTGGTGCATACCGAGCCGCTGGTCTGGGCCGAGCGGGATGGAGGCACCGCTCTGGAGCGTCACCCCCTGCCGATTGCATTTGCCAGCCCCGGTTGTGCCTGGCGCAGTACGGCACTGGCAGCATTGGATCGGGCGGGGCTGGCGTACCGGATCGCCTATACCAGCGAGCACTGCGCCGGGCAGCAGGCTGCAATGGAAGCGGATCTGGCTATAGCACCCTTTCCGCTGGGGCTGATCCGCAAACCTATCCGCCAGGTGGCGACATCAGCGGGGCTGCCATCGCTGGGTCACTATCAGATCGAGATGCGCAGCGGGGCGCATCGTAACGAGGTAGTGGAAGCCCTGTCAGGCTATGTGGTCCGCGCGTTCGAAATCATGCGAGGTGATTAGCGTTTCGAGCCAGACGAAGCCTCAGCCGACGCCTTCTCGCCCGGCGCGTTGATTGCCAGTGGCAGACGTGCCAGCAGGCCAACGGCAATGAATGCAAACAGAAGCCTTGCCCAGAGAATCCCGGAAAGATCGGCCCCCAGCAGCATCACCAGCAGCGTGTCTTCGATCAGGCTGTGGCACAGCCCGAGAAAACAGAGCGTCAACATCGCATCGCGGCGGCTCATCGTTCCGGATTCAATATCCCGAATCAGCAGACCTGCACCGAAGCTAAGGCCAAGGGTAATCCCGATTATGGTGGTATTCGCCGCCTTGCGACCAATCCCCAACAGGCGCAGTAACGGAAACAGCACTATGTGCAGCAGCCGCTCGATCCCCAGTGTTCGCAAAATTTTCAATAGGGCAATCAGCGACAGGATCACCAGGTAAATCGTGATCAGCATTTTCAGCTGCTCAAGCCCCCACGCCACCAGGCCACTTTGCTGAGGCTCGGGTTGCCACAACATGGCGTTCGGCTGCTGTAACCAGTTTGTTGACGTATAAATCAGGCTGAGCGTCCAACCGACCAACAAGCCCCCGCCAATCCGCAAGACGATCGTCAGCCACCAGGGCACACCCGCTTTGCGCGCCACCGCACCTTCGACCGGCAGGGAGTGACCGATCACCATCAAGGTGCCCAGAATGGTGATCTGGGCAACGGTCAGCGGCTGGTCTGCTGCCACACTGAAGAACACCACCATCCCGGTGTAGATGTTGGTCAGCAGGGTTGCCGCCCAGACAATGCTGAGCGCCTCGGGTAACCCCATCAACCCCATGACGGGCGCAAGCAGCGTACCCAGCCATTGGGTAAAACCCGCCATCTCCAGTGCCTTCACGACAATCAGCGCAGGCACCAGAATTTTTAGCAGTGTCAGGTATACCAACGTCGTTTCAGTCACGACAGCTCGGGTCCAGCGCAGCAGGCGCAAAGGCATGAATTTCTCCTGGTGAGAGACAAAGCGAAGCACAGTGTATCGGCAGGCTGCGGGTCGATCACCTCCTTATGGGCAACGGCTCTTGATAAACCGACACCCGCGACCCATATCATAGAGAGCCTTTGGAAAAGGCTATTGATTTACCGACACCCGCGCGTCATCAATCAGCTTTATGCTGACTCGCGATTGCTGAGCGCCACAGGGCCGCAGGTCCGTGCAACACGCTCTGAAAGTCCCGTTAAACGGGCACCTGGGTGGTGTCTGGCAACAAATAGGCAGCACCTATTGATTGGTTATGAATAATCAATTTAAACAAACGATCGAAAGGCATTATCTTGAGTGCCTCAACCAACTTGTAAGGAGTCATTGCGAATGTCCCTGATCAACACAGAAGTTAAGCCATTTAAAGCGCAAGCATTCAAAGCAGGTGATTTCCTGGAAGTGACCGATGCCAGCCTGAAAGGCAAGTGGTCTGTTGTTTTCTTCTATCCTGCTGACTTCACCTTCGTGTGCCCGACCGAGCTGGAAGACCTGGCCGACAACTACGACGAATTCCAGAAGCTGGGCGTGGAAATCTACAGTGTGTCTACCGACACTCACTTTGCACACAAGGCATGGCACGACACTTCAGAGGCCATCGGCAAGATCAACTACACCATGGTAGGCGACCCGACTGGCACTATCAGCCGCAACTTTGACGTGATGATCGAAGAAGACGGCGTTGCTGATCGCGGCACCTTCGTTATCGATCCTGAAGGCAAAATTCAGATCGTTGAAGTGAACGCCGGTGGTATCGGCCGTGATGCAAGCGAACTGCTGCGCAAAGTAAAAGCAGCCCAGTACGTTGCTGCTCACCCGGGTGAAGTTTGCCCAGCCAAGTGGAAGGAAGGCGAGAAAACACTGTCTCCTTCTCTGGACCTTGTCGGCAAAATCTAAGCCGGCATCGCGAACCCGGAATCCCGGGTTCGCTGCAACACCCTCTTATTTGACTGTCACTCCGTGTTCGGCTTTGCCGGGCTCAGGGTGACGCTCGACCCAAATTTAGTCGCAGGGGAATCATTATCATGTTGGACGCCAATCTTAAGGATCAACTAAAAGCTTATCTCGAAAAGGTGACGCAGCCGATCGAACTGGTCGCGGCACTGGATGACCGGGAGAAGTCACAGGAGCTGGATGAGCTGCTGCAAGAGATCGCGTCCCTGTCGGCGCACATTACGCTGCGCCGTGATGATGACTCCGATGTGCGCAGGCCTTCTTTTGCTATCCAGCGCACAGGTACGGATATCGGTGTACGTTTCGCCGGTATTCCCATGGGACACGAGTTCACCTCGCTGGTGCTCGCCCTGCTGCAGGTTGGCGGTCACCCGTCCAAAGCAGCCCAGGACGTCATCAAACAGATCGAAGATCTGGAAGGCGAGTTCACGTTTGAAACCTTCTTCTCGCTGTCGTGCCAGAACTGCCCGGACGTGGTGCAGGCCCTGAACCTGATGAGCGTGCTGAACTCCAACATCAAGCACGTTGCCATCGACGGCGCATTGTTTCAGGACGAAGTCGAACAGCGTGAAGTCATGGCGGTTCCCAGTGTCTTCCTTAATGGCAAGCCTTTCGCCCAGGGCCGCATGAGCCTTGAACAAATTCTTGCCAAAGTGGATACCGGCGCTGAAGCCCGGGAAGCCGAAAAGCTGAAAACCAAAGACGTGTTCGACGTGCTGGTTGTTGGCGGTGGCCCTGCCGGCGCCTCGGCCGCGATCTACGCAGCCCGTAAAGGCATCAGCACCGGTGTCGCTGCCGAGCGTTTTGGTGGTCAGGTGGTCGACACTATGGGTATCGAGAACTTTATCTCAGTGCCCTACACCGAAGGCCCCAAACTGACAGCGGCGCTTGAGGAGCACGTCAAGGAGTACGGCGTGGACATCATGAACCTCCAGCGCGCCGAGAAGCTGATCCCGGCGTCCAAACCCGGTCTGCCGCACGAGATCCAGCTGGCCAACGGTGCCTCGCTAAAAGCCCGCAGCCTGATCCTGTCGACCGGTGCACGCTGGCGCCAGATGGGCGTGCCCGGGGAAGAAGAATACCGCAACAAAGGCGTCGCCTACTGCCCGCACTGCGACGGTCCGCTGTTCAAGGGCAAACGCGTTGCGGTCATCGGCGGCGGTAACTCAGGTGTTGAAGCCGCGATCGATCTGGCCGGTATCGTCAGCCACGTCACGCTGGTTGAATTCGACAGCCAGATGCGTGCCGATGCAGTGCTGCAGAAGAAGTTACGCAGCCTGAAGAACGTCGACATCATCGTGTCGGCCCAGACCACCGAGGTGACCGGTGCTGACGGACGGGTAAACGGCCTGACGTACAAAGACCGGACCAACGACGAGATCAAGCATGTCGAGCTGGAAGGTGTGTTCGTGCAGATCGGCCTGGTACCCAACACCGAGTGGTTGAAGGACAGCGACCTGGCACTGAGCCCCCGCGGCGAAATCGAAATCGATGCCCGCGGCGAAACCTCCATCCCCGGCGTATTTGCAGCCGGTGACGCGACCACAGTGCCATACAAGCAGATCGTGATTGCCATGGGCGAAGGCTCCAAAGCATCACTGAGTGCCTTCGACTTCCTGATCCGCAACTCGGTATCAGAAGACGAAGAAGCGGCGGCCTGATTAACGCCATCGCCTGAAAACAAAAGCCCCGGAAACCAAGATGGTTACCGGGGCTTTTTTTGGTTCGCGATCGCTAAAGTGCGGTCGCGGGCTCGATACAGGCTCTGTCGAAAGGGACTTCACACCGACCCAATCCGGCGCTAGTGTTTCTTTATGCCCCGGATTCATTCAAGGAGGTGTTCGATGGCGGAAATAACCGGCAACTGTCTTTGCGGTGAGGTGACATTCAAGCTCGCCAATGACTTTCAGCAGTTCCATCTGTGCCATTGCAGCCAATGCCAGAAGGCCACAGGCTCGGCACACGCATCCAACCTGTTTACCGCTCCAGACAATATTGAGTGGTTGAGCGGCCAGGCGCATATCGTGCGATACGACTTGCCCGGCCGCACTATATCGAACGCCTTTTGCACGAAATGTGGCTCGCCTGTGCCTTATGTATCACAAAGTGGTCAGGCTCTGGTGGTGCCCGCCGGATCCCTCAACCAGACACCGGATATGACACCCCGGAGTCATATTTTCTGGCCCGAGCGCGCCGCCTGGTATGACCAGGCGCAAGAGGCTGAGCGATTCGACGCGTTCCCGGAATAAAGCCTCGGCCGGTGCACCGCTTTCACGCGCTGTAGAGTGTTTTCGAGGCTTCACGGTGGCGGGCCATGAGTTCATTGAGATCACCGCCCAGCCATCGTTTGTCCCGCACTCTCCACTCGCCGTTTACCATTACTGCATCCGCCTGGCTGGCACCGCAGAGCACCAGCGCCGCCAGCGGATCATGGGCGCCGCTGAAGCGGGGTTCATCCAGTTTGAACAAGGCCAGGTCAGCCCGTTTACCGACCGCCAGCTCGCCGATATCCGGACGTCTGAGCAATTGTGCCGAGCCTTTGGTGGCCATCGACAGGGCATCGGTATGGGTGAATTCGTCAGCTTCATAACGCAGCCGCTGGATCAGCATCGCCTGACGCACTTCCTGCATCAGGTTGCTGTGATCGTTGGAGGCACTGCCATCGACACCCAGCCCCACCGGCGCGCCGGCTTGCTGCAACTCCCTGACCCGGCAAATGCCCGACGCCAATACCATGTTGGAGGACGGGCAATGGCAAATACCGGTACCCGCCTGCCCCAACCGCGCCACCTCCTCGTCATTGAAATGGATACCGTGGGCCAGCCAGGTGCGATCGTGCAGCCAGCCGACACTCTCGAGATAATCCAGCGGGCGCTGGCCAAACTGCTTCAAGCAGAAGGCATTCTCGTCATTGGTCTCGGCAAGATGGGTGTGAAGCCCGACATCGTAGCGGCCGGCTAGTTCGGCGCTCGCTCGCATGATGCCCGGCGTCACTGAAAACGGCGAGCAGGGCGCCAGCGCCACTTCCAGAAGGCCATGAGCATCCCTTTGATGGTAGCGGCGAATCAGCCGTTCGCTGTCCTCCAGAATGGCCTTTTCGGTCTGTACGACACTGGGCGGCGGCAGCCCGCCATCATCCGTACTCAAACTCATGGAACCGCGCGTCAGCGTCGCCCGCATGCCCAGCTTCAGCGCCACATCGGCCTGAATATCAATGGCATCTTCGAGCCCGCCAGGAAACAAATAGTGATGATCCGACACCGTTGTGCAGCCCGATAGCAGCAGCTCAACCATGGCCAGCTCGGTTGCCGCCCGCAGTGCCTCCGGCGTCAGTTTTGCCCAGATCGGATAAAGGGTCTGTAACCAGGGAAACAGCTTCTTGTTCAGGGCCGGGGGGCAGGCGCGAGTCAGGGTCTGGTAGAAGTGGTGATGGGTATTGATCAGGCCGGGAATGAGTACCTGCTGGCTGGCATCAAATAACAGATCCACCGGAGTTTGTGGGTGGCCACGGTCGGGTACCAGCTCCACAATGCGGTTGTCGCTGATTACGATGCCGCCGCGGGCATCCTGCTCGTTACCGGTGTAAATCGCCAGAGGCTGGCGTATCCAGACGTTTGTCATCGCTATGCTCCTTTGCACGGCGATGCAGACACGCCATGCACTGAGGGGAGAGCCGGATCAGCGTCTCCCCGGGTTTCAGGGCCATGACAGTGACTTGCGTGTTAATCTGCCAGAGGCGCTATATTACCACGGTGTGCTGGCCTGAAAACCGTCCCGCACTGACTGCAAGCGCATAAAAAAGGAGCAGCCAAACTGGCTACTCCTTTGATCTTCCCGGTTATCTCTATCTGAGGTCGTTCGGCCTTGCCTCAGGTACCGAACTTCTCATGCTCGCCGATATCCGGCGTTTCATCTTTTGCGTTAGCTTTGGCCATTTTGAAGAACTGGACCATTTGACTGCTGTCGCTGTTCCAGTGTTCGCCCTTGTTGATCTTCACCTCGATCAGGCCAACGTTGGGCGCCCCTTTGCCCTCGGGAAACCAGGCGGCAACAAACGGATTCCAGAATTCCTCGACCAATGCCTTGTCAGACGTCAGGCGGGCGACACCAGTCATTGAGACATAGGTGTCTTTGTGGGAATCCGCAAAGGTAATACAGACATCCCGGTCCTGTTCGACTTCAAAGGCCTTCTCAGATTCCAGATCGGTGAAAAACCACAGGGTGCCGTCATACCTGTCCTGCACCAAGTGCATGGGACGGGCACGCAGTTCTTCGCCGTGCAGTGTGGCCAACATGCCCGTCTTGATGGGTTTGATCAGGTTCCAGATTTTCTGTTTATGCTCTTGGCTCGACATTCTGCTACCTCGCTAATGGTTGACGTATAAATAAAGTCGGTTGCGATGTTGAATGTGCTAAATGCCCGGCTCCTCTTCAGGTCCGGTAGCCTTGCTTTTGCGCCGAATAATACCGGCATCTGAACGCTTGGCTGAGGCGCCGGTTAGTGATCGGCCTCTCGCGTCTGTTCAAATTCTTTACGGGTGATGGTGCCGTCGTCGTTGGCGTCGTGAGCGTTCAGCAGGGACTGATTCTTGTCCTTCTGCTGGCCTGCAGCAGTATCGCCGTAGGCATTCAGCTCGTCGCCACTAAGTACACCATTGCCGTCTGTATCCAGCTGTTCAAACAGGGAAGAACTGAGGGAGCCCTGCTTTTGGGCTGTCCCCGGATTGTGGGTGTTGCTCTCACGCTCGGCCTGAGGCGTCACACTGCCGCCGCCATAATCACCGGCCAGGACCAACGGGGAGGCCAACGATGAGGCCAGCGCGATAGACAGGATAAGTGCTTTCGGTTTCATACGACTTCTCCTTCTGGCTTATACCTTTAAATATGAAGGGTTCGGCGCTGCATTCAACCCTGGGCAGATTAAACCCGGATGAAGGTTCCTTAACCCGATCATCGCCCCTGCGGCTGCGAGCGTGTTCAGGCGTGTAAAAGCCCTGCAATCATCGTATATTGCGGTAAAGTCCTATCTCGCTTTTCGATTGAACCGCTGAAAACAGAAACAACAAAGGTGATGTGTCATGGCGCTGGATTATTCTCTTTTGGATGTGTTTGCTGACGCCCCTTTTCAGGGCACGCAGATTCCGGTTGTGGATGGCCGCAATGGGCTGTCTGATGATGACAAATTGTCAATAGCCGGCGAGTTTCAGCAAACCGAGACCGTTTTTGTCGACGCCGATGATCAGGGCAAAAGCGCTGTCAGCGTCTACAACGCCAAAGGTAAAACCCTGTTCGGAGCCCATACCATTCTGGCCGCCTCATACGTTGCCACTGAAATGGGGCTGGTGACGGACAGGGGCAGCTATTTATCCTTCGATATCGCCCAGAACGACCAGCTGATTCACAGCTTTATCGACAAGTCCGACACCGCTCCGAGTACCATCCAGTTCTCTCGCATCCTGACCCCCACGGTTGATCGATACACACCGGATGTGAGCCGCATTGCCAAAGCGCTCAGCGTTGACGAAAAGCACATCACATTCAGCAAATACAAACCCCTGATGGTCAGTGTTGATCAGCCGACGCTTGTTGTGCCGTTTACCAAAGCCCAGCACGTGCTCGACGCCAGCCTGCATGCGGAGCACTGGAAAGAGTTGATGTCCGAAATTTACGCGACCCACTTGTTGCTGTTTGCACCTGGCTCGATCACCGGGTCATCGGATTTTCATGGTCGGCTGGTGAGCCCCGATCTTGCCCGGGACGTCTTCCCGCCAATCGGCAACGTGATGCCAGAGTTCATCGCCTACCTGGCAGAACAACAGCACACTGCTGAAGGCACCCATACCTTTTCTATCGATCGCGGTAGCCTTAACACCCGCAAGAGCGTGCTACATGTGGAATTCGACAAACATGCCAGCCGCGAAGTGGCCTGCCGCATCGGCGGCAATGTGATCAAGATGGGAACCGGCTCGCTGCTGGTATCATGAGACAAACGCTCGGCCACAAATGATGACCCGGTTAGCGGGCGCCCGGCATGCCCGCGCCTCCGCTCGATACTCTCTCCCCATGTCAAGGAAGGCAGGATTCTCCATTGATGCTTTATGTTCTCTTTACGGTGGCCGGCGCCATCATTCTCGGCGGAATAGCCGAGTCAGTTTCAGGCCTTGTCACAGGTGGTGCACTGGGTTGGATTGCGGCGTCAGTCGTCCGCCTGCAACAGAAAGTCAGCCGCCAGAACGATCAGATTCAGGCGCTGACGACCGAGTTGGCAAGCGCCCGACAGGCTGACACCACTCCGATTGAAACCGCATCTGCTGCGGCGCCGGCACCCGAGACGCTGGCAACACGGGAAGCCACGCCCGCTGCCGAGAGCCCGCCCGCCGCCAGCGCCGAAGCAGAAGTAGAAGCAGAAGACGTGTCGCTCGAGCTGGAACTTCATCCGGAACCGGTCGAAAACGCCTGGAGAGCTACACCCGAGCCCCTGAAGCCGGCGCCAAAATCGGCTGTTGAAGGCTGGCTGGATACGGTGTTCGACAAGGCCCGCCAATGGGTGGTTAGTTACTTCACCGGCGGCAACCTGATGGTGCGGGTCGGTATCCTCATTCTGTTCTTCGGCGTGGCTTTTCTGCTGAAGTACGCCGCCGAAAAGGTGGTGGTGCCGCTGGAACTTCGCTATGCCGGCATACTGGCTGCTGCGCTGGTGATGCTGGTTCTCGGCTGGCGGCTCAGGCGCAAAAATGCAGCTTATGGGCTGGTGATGCAAGGCGGCGCGACCGGGCTGATCTACCTGGCCATCTTTGCAGCCTTCCAACTCCATCAGCTGCTGACACCCACAACAGCCTTCAGCCTATTGTTGCTAGTCGTCGTGAGCACGGCTGCGCTGGCGGTGATTCAGAACGCCGTCTGGCTCGCCGCCGTGGGCGTCACCGGGGGCTTTCTGGCACCGGTGCTGGCGTCGTCCGGTTCCGGCGATTACATCAGCCTGTTTTCCTATTATCTGGTGCTGAACCTGGGCATCGCGCTGATCGCCTTTTACCGGAGCTGGCGCTTTCTCAACTGGTTGGGTTTCGTCTTCACCTTCGGCATTGGCACGGTCTGGGGCGCGCAGTTTTATCAGGCCGCATTTTTCAATTCGGTGGAGCCCTTCCTGGTAGGCTTCTTTTTGCTTTACACCCTGATCGCCCTGCTGTTTGCGATGAAACAACCGCCAGCGCTCAAGGGTCTGGTGGACGGCACGCTGGTGTTCGGCACACCCGTGGCCTTTATGGGGTTGCAATCGCAATTGCTCGACGATTACACCTCAGTGCCCTACATGATGGCCTGGTCCAGTGCGGCCGTGGGTGCGATCTATCTGGCGCTGGCCCGGTTCGTCCGTCATCGCGCCGGGCTTGGGCTGCTGTGCGAATCCTACATTGCGCTGGCGATTGCCTTTCTGACCCTGGCGATTCCGCTGGCCTTTGACGGTCGCGTAACGTCCGCCGTCTGGGCAGCAGAAGGTGCCGCGCTGATCTGGGTCGGGCTGCGTCAGGGCCATCTGTTACCGCGGCTGAGCGGGCTCGGGTTGATGCTGGTCGCGGCCGTCTTCTATTGGGATGAGTCACCCGCCAGCTGGCCCACAACGTTTGTGTTCAACGCCGACTTTATCGGCTCAGTGCTGCTGGCAGGCGCCGCGTGTTATGCCGCGCATCTGTATCACCGCCACCGGGACAAGCTGACGCTGCCGGAACAAAAATTTGGCGCCCGTGCGCTGCTGGTGTGGGGCTATATCTGGTGGTTGGGCGGTGGGCTGCGGGATATCGACAATCACTTCAACGGATTGGCGGAGTTGCTGCTGGTGGAAGTGCTGGTCGCACTCACCGGCATTGCCTGCTGGCTGGCGGTGAAACGTTACCGCGCAATAGCGCCGTTCATTCTCGGACTGGTCACGGCAGGGGCTGGTCTGCTCCTGATGTTGCTGCTCCACAGGTACTCTCTTGCGAACACCCTGCTGATCAACTTCAACATGCTGTCGGCCCTTATCGTCGCCGGGTTGTGTTTGTGGATGGCGATATCAGCCCACCGGAATCGTTTCAGTGACAGCATCGCTGTCGCGCCCGTGGCACAGCGGATGTTGCTATGGGCGGCAACCCTGACGTTATTGGGATTCGGATTTGGCGAGATTGATCACTTTGTCGCAGAGGGTCTGAAAGGCAGCCTGTCGCTGCTGCTGGCGCTGGTTGTGCTGTTACCGCTGATTGCCCTTCACCGTCGCGTGAATTGGGCGCCGCTGACCCAGCCGGTGCTGTTACTGCTGCCCATCATCGGCTTCACGCTGGTGGTTTATGTGATACGTGACGAACCATTGCTGGCGCATTATGGCTGGCTGATATTCCCCGCCGCCTGGGCGGGTTGGTACGGTGCTTTGCGCTATCTCGACAGACAGCCAGGTTACCCGCTCGGCGCTCTCCATGTTGCCAGTGCGCTGCTATTGACGGTGTCCATCGGCTGGCAACTCAGCCAACCTCTCAGTGCCGGTCTCTGGGCCATCTCAGCCTGGGGCTTGACCTTCGCGCTGGCGCTCGAGGCCATCCAGCGGCTGAAGCATCTGAGTTGGCCGTTCCAGCGTCACGCCGCAGCAATGAACACCCTGCTGCCCCGTATTCTGGTGGGTTTGCTGGCGCTCTGGATGGTGATCAGCAATCTGCAGGCACCGGGGTCGTCCGGCGCGATACCTTATCTGCCACTGCTGAACCCGCTGGACCTGACCAACCTCGCAGCTATCTGGTTGATCTTCCGCTGGCTGCACCGGCATGACCCAACGCTGATCACCGATCGTCAACTGGCCTACGGCCTGCCGGGAGCACTGGCGTTCTTGTGGATCAATGCGGCCCTGCTGCGAGCGTTTCACTTCACGCTGGATATTCCCTTCCGGTTCGAGCCGATGCTGGCTTCGTTCGCCGTTCAGAGCGGGCTGAGCATCCTGTGGAGTGTGATCGGTCTTGTCACCATGCTGCTGGCCACACGCCGCGGCTGGCGGCCCCTGTGGCTGGTCGGCGGCGCACTGATGGCTGTGGTGGTGCTGAAACTATTCACCGTCGATATGTCCGGCACCGGCACCATCGCCCGCATCATCGCGTTTCTGACAGTAGGTGGCCTGCTTTTGGTGGTGGGCTACTTTGCGCCGGTCCCGCCAAGGGAAACGCCGGATCAGGCTATCGGTAGCGAGGAAACTCCAGGCTAGGGCAACGGGCGACATGACCCCGGGCAATTCTTCGCTGGGTCTCACCGAGTACAGGCTTTAGGATGGCGCGTGATCATTTGCGTCGTCCGCCTTTTCGTCTGCACTGCTTACTGGATCTGATTATGCCGTCATCCGACTCGCGCCGCTTACCGGCGCTCCTGCTCTTCTTCGGTGTTGCGCTCGCCTTCAGCGTCACCATGATCGGCACCACCATGCCGACACCGCTGTACCCGATTTATCAGGACAGGTTCGGTTTCTCCCAATTGATGATTACGATCATCTTCGCGGCTTATGCGGTAGGGGTTATCGGCGCACTGATCGTCACTGGGCGCTGGTCCGATCAGCTGGGCCGTCGGCCGCTGCTGCTCGCCGGACTGGTGTGTTCGGTCATCAGCGACATCGTATTCTGGCAGGCAGACGGGCTGACGATGATTCTGGTGGGTCGGGTGCTGTCCGGCATTTCCGCCGGAATATTTACCGGCACTGCCACGGTTGCGGTGATCGAACTGGCACCACCCCACTGGCGTCAGCGGGCGACCTTTTTTGCGACTGCCGCCAATATGGGCGGGCTGGGCCTGGGCCCGATGCTGGCCGGCGCCTTGTCTCAGTACCTGCCGGCACCATTGATCCTGTCCTATCTGGTGCATATGGGATTGGCTGTACTCGCCACTACCTGCGTCTGGCTCGCTCCGGAAACCGTTGCGAAACCGGCCCGCCCGAAACTGTCACTGCAGCGCCTTAACGTACCGCCGGAAGTCCGCAGTGTGTTTATTCCGGCGGCAATTGCGGGTTTTGCCGGTTTCGCGGTGTGCGGGTTTTTCACGTCCATTGCACCGGCGATGATGGGTAAGGTGCTGGGCTACGATAACCGGCTGCTGATCGGCGTCGTGGCCGGTAGTATTTTCATTGCCTCCACTATCGGTCAGTTCCTGCAGGACAAACTGCCCATCGCCCTGCGCCTGCCGTTGGGCTGCGCCACACTGGTGGTTGGTATGCTGCCCGTCGCTTTGGGCATCTACCTTCAGTCGCTACCGGCTTTCATGGTGGGGGCCATCATCGCCGGCATGGGTCACGGGATATCCTTCCGTGCCGGGATGGGGGCAATTGCCAGCGCCAGCCCGGCAAACGAGCGGGCGGCTGTTACCTCAACGTTCTTCATCGTGGTCTATGTCGCCATCTCGCTACCAGTGGTGGGTATCGGTGTGATGGCCAGCCTGACCAGCCTGCAAACCACCGGCATCATCTTCTCGATTTGCGTCGGTTCGCTGGCGGCACTGGCGTTGGTGATACTGCTTCGGCGTCGTCGTTCAGCTTGATGGCCTGAGCGCGTTCGTTCCATACTGCCAATATCTAACCGGTTTCACTGGATTGTGAAGGAGGTGGGATGATGTCGGCAGATAGCCCAATTACCGTTTTCTATGATGGCGCCTGCCCGCGCTGCAGAGCGGACCGTCGGCGTTACGAGCAGTGGGCCGGCGACCGGCGCGATGCGGTGTCCTGGTTCGACATCACCGGTCAGGACGATCACCTTCGTGACATCGGCATTGACCCGGACGCTGCGCTCAGGGAACTGCACGTGCAGGATCGGCAAGGCAGAATTCATCGGGAGCTGGATGCCTATATTCTGCTGATGGCCCGCGTGCCCCGCCTGAAACCGCTGGCCTGGCTGATCAGTCTGCCGGTGATCCGGCCAGTATTGTCGTGGCTCTACCGAACGTGGGTGTTGCGGCGGCTGGAGCGCACCGGACGAACCTAAAATAGTGAAAAACAGAGTTCAGGGAGGACGATCTGTGAAAAGGAAAAGTATGATCGCGGCCATCGCCATGATGGCAGGCTGTCTGGTCACCGGTGTTGCTGCAAGCGAGCCCGCATTTGCCCAGCAGGCAAGTGAGCTGGAACAAAACCTGCGCAAAGCGAAGCCCCTGACACTCGAGATCCGCTATGGGCTTTCAACATCGCCTATCTCAGCAAATCAACCAACCCCGTCACCGGTTTTTCTGGACAGCGCCCAGGCGATTGATATCGCCGTGGCGGCCGACGATTCGGGTATTGTCCGTAGCGGCAGCGAGCAAATCACCTACTCCCTGAAGCCGTCCAACGACGAGCCTCATCGGCTGGATTTCAACTTTTCCCGGGAAACACCCGATGGCAGTAACAGCTTCGATACCGCAATCACCGCGCCACTGAATCAGTGGCTGACGGTCGGCATGATCAGTCATGACGACGGCCAAGGCACCGCGGACAATTTTTACGTGCTGGTGCGCCTGAGCGACCAGTAGTTCAGACGGTTACGGCTTTTGCTCAAACTGAACAGGCTGAACCCGTTTGTCACGCACCACCACCGTGCCCGCCAGCTTGTCATGCCAGCCCTGCTTGCGGCTGTCGAAAGCCACCCAGATAAAGCCCAGGCAGAACGGAATCGTCGACACGAAATAGGCAAGGTAGCGACCGATCGACTGTCCAACTGACATCCGGTCGCCGGTGCGGGCATCCACCACCCGCAACTTGAGCATCATCTTGCCCGGGGTGCCCAGAAACCGGCGCCAGAACCAGATGGTCGCAACGACCGGCAGCACATAGCTCAGCAGCACATCCCAGACCCCGTGCACGACCTGGGTTCCCATCCAGTAATCCTCGCCGTAGATCAGTGACAAGGACACCGCCATCACCACCAGCAGAATCACCGTATCGATAATCACGGCACCAAAACGAACGCCGAAACCGGCGTATTCCATATCGTCCATTGTTCGCTGTTCCTTTACGGGCACATTCGGCAGGATCGCTTGAGTCGCGATGGTGAACATCAGCGACGCGTCCGGTTCCTTCGATAGTAGCAAAGCGAACAGCGAGTTGGCGCCTCGTAACCTGACCTGGAGCAGCCCGAGTACCGGGCCCTCTCCTGCCTGTTACGCGAAGAGAGTCTTTAGAGCATCCGCAGCCCGGCGGTGAGCCCCGCCGCCAGAAGCCCCGTGCAGGTCAGTGACGTCAGTGACAACACCAGGTTCCAGCGGATCGCCGCCAGATGGGCGCTGTAGCCGGTAATCCGCTCCAGCAGCAGTGAGTTGGCGGTGTGCGGTGTGCCCGCCGTGGTAATCCCCCAACCGGACACCATACCGACACCCAGCCCCAGCAAAGCTTCTGAGGGCCAGATTGGCGCCAGCACGCCACCGGTCAGGGTGCCGATCACAATCGGATTCAGCCCCACCATGCCACCGAGGTAAAACACGAAAGGCACACAGAACGCCGTCACGGGATAAGCCCAGCCGTGGAGCGTAAAATCCTCGCCCATCAATTGCAGAGCAAAGGCACTGATTAGCGCACCAAGAAAAGCGGAACCGCCGACGATCACCAGTTCGTTGGTCACCGGTGCCATAGTCGGAAGACTGATTTTGCTTCCCTCAAGCCGACGCATAACCAGACCAACAGCCACCGCGCCGAGACAACTGAACGCCACCGCGCGCGAATAGCTGAGACCCGCCAGCGTGCTCAGCAGCATGGTGCTGATGCAGATTGCGCCGATAATGCCGGCGAAGCGCAGCCATGGCATCGGACCTGAGGGTTTGAAATCGTCCGGCCGCGCCAGTGCAGGTTCCGGCGTCCGGAACAGTGCACCACTCAGCAGATACAGCACCGCAACAGGAAAGCTGACGGCAATCAGCTGCCAACTGTGGAGGCCCGGTAACAGCGTCACTGTCAGTACAATGGAGATCGACAGGGGCGAACTGATGGGCGATGCCCCGAAGCCACGCAAAGCACCACGGGAGGCGTTCTGGGTCATGGCGGTATCGCCGCGACGGGTGATTTCGCCACGGATCATGGTCGCCACCACGCCAACAGAACCGAAGTTGAGCGGCACCGACAGAAACGCGGTACCAAATGCAATACTGTAATAACGCGCCAGGGGTTTGCCGGCAAAAAGACTGCGGGAGATCGTATCCAGGTCTTTGGAGTGCCCCAGCATGGACGACAGCAGCATCACCGAGATGATCAGCGTGGTCAGCCGGGTCATGTTGTTGGCAGCCGTCAGCAGCGCCGTCGGCTCAATGAAGATGGCCGCCACGAAAGCGGCAATCAGCAAACTGAAGATGATGCGCGACACCCGGCGCAAATCCCGCCAACCGAGGATGATCGCCAGGATAACAGCTGCCGCCCCAAGAATACCGGCATTGGGCACGAAGAACGCCACGCCGGCCAGCAAGGCGAGGTACGCCAGTGCCGATCGAACCGTCAGCATCCGGGCAGCGTTCGACGTCATGGCCGAACACTCCTGCAGGGGCAAGCAGCGAATGACATCAGTGCGCCGACGGCTCTTGCAAAGGTGGCAGCAGCTTGGCGCCGGTCAGCGCCTGTACTTCTTCAAGCGTATTGTCACCGTAGAGTTCCCGTACCCGCAGGCCTTCGTCAGTCACATCAATGACCGCCAGATCGGTGTAAATACGCTTGACCACACCTGCACCGGTTAATGGATATACGCACTTTTCGAGGATTTTAGGCGCATTATCCTTGGCGTTATGCCGCATTAGCACAAACAGCTGGCGTGCACCCACTGCCAGATCCATCGCCCCGCCAACTGCCGGTGGCAGGGTTTGGCTCAGGGTGGCCCAATTAGCCAGATCGCCGGTCGCCGACACCTGAAAGGCGCCCAGCACGGCGATATCAAGATGACCGCCGCGCATCATGGCGAAGGATTCGGAGTTATCGAAATAGCAGCCACCGGGAATCAGGGTGACGTATTGCTTGCCCGCATTGATCAGATCCGGATCGATCTTGTCCGGCTCCGGCGCAGGTCCGACACCCAAAATGCCGTTCTCGCTGTGGTAGATCACCTGCCGGTCGGCAGAGACGAAGTTCGCCACCTGCGTCGGCATACCGATACCCAGATTAACGTAGGCGCCATCGGGAATATCCTGCGCGACACGACGCGCCATGTCTTCGTTGCTAAGCCGCATCATGTTGCTGTTCCTCCTGGGCCACCACACGGTTCACAAAAATACCCGGCGTTACCACGTGCTCCGGATTCAACCCGCCCGCCTCTACGATCGACGCGACTTCGGCGACCGTGATTCTGGCAGCTGATGCCATCACCGGATTGAAGTTACGCCCGGCGGTGTTGTAGATCAGATTGCCCCAGGTATCCGCCGTCAACGCCTTGATAAAGGCAAAATCGGCATGCAGCGCGGTCTCCAGCACATAGCCTTTGCCATCAATAATGCGGGTGTCCTTGCCTTCCGCCAGCAGGGTGCCGTAGGCGGTCGGTGTGTAAACGCCGCCCAGACCTGCCCCTGCAGCGCGAATGCGCTCGCTCAGCGTGCCCTGTGGCACCAGTTCCAGCTCCAGCTCGCCTTTTTCGTATAGCCGCTCAAACCAGACAGAACCGGCTGACCGGGGAAATGAACACACGATCTTGCGTACCAGACCATCACGCAGCAGCGAGGCGATGCCTTCTTCCCTCACACCCGAATTGTTGGAGATGATCGTCAGGTCACGGGCACCGTGTTGGCGCAGCGCCTCGATCAGCTGCAGCGGAATACCGGAGTTGCCAAAGCCGCCGATCATCACGACAGCGCCGTCGTGGACATCGGCCACGGCAGATTTCAATGAGTCACATACTTTATTAATCACGTTGAGCCACCATCAGGAACGCACTTGTGAGCCGGATTTAATCGCGCCTGGCGAGTTCAGCATCCGGTTGCCAAGGTAAATCACGACCACCAGAGAGAAGCCCACCAGATCACTGATCCACTCGGGATAAATAAGAATCGCGCCAGCCACCATCACCAGCATCCGCAGCGGCCAGTTCAGCGTGCCAACCCGATACAGGTAACCTTCCATACCCGAAGCCAGCAGCCAGATCGCGGTGACGGCGGTGAAGGCGGAAATCAGAATGTGGACCGGATCGCCCTGCAGAATCAGCGCCGGATTTAGCACAAACAGGAATGGCAATATGAACAGAATGCCGCCCAGTCGCATGGCGTAGACACCGGTCTTGGATGCGCTGGAACCGGCAATACCCGACGCCGTGATCGCAGCCAGAGCGACCGGCGGCGTGATGTAAGACATCATGCCCCAGTAGAGAATGAACAAATGGCTCGCCAGCGGATTAAGACCCGCACTGACCAGCGCCGGCGCCAGCAGAATCGACAGGAAGATGTAACACGCACTTACGGTCATCCCCATGCCCAGCACAAAGCTGGTGATCGCACCGGCCGCGAGCATCAGGGGGATGCTGCCATCAGCGTAGAGCAACAACTCACGGGAAAATGCACCCGCCACGCCGGTATAGGACAAACCACCGACGACCAGGCCAATACCCGCCAGTATCGCAACAAGATTGGCGACGTTCGTTGTCAGTTCCTGCATGAACGACAACAGACGTTTGAAGTTCATGCGGTACTTACGCTTGAACAGCGAGATACCCAGCAGCACCAGCGTGGCATAGTAAGGGGCGTAGGCTTCAAGCCGCATGAACAGCAACATGTAGATGAGCATGAACAGGCTGAACAGGTACGGCCAGCCGTCTTTCAGCGTCGCTTTGAGGTTCGGGATCTCTTCAGGATCCATCCCCTTCAGGCCATTCTTGGCGGCATAGATATCCACCTGGAACAGCAGGGCAAGGTAGAACAACAGAGCCGGCAAAAAGGCCGCAATCATGATTTCCGAGTAAGGCACACCCAGGAATGACGCCATGATAAACGCCACAGCCCCCATGATCGGCGGCATCAACGTACCCCCGGTTGAGGCGCAGGCTTCAACCGCACCGGCGTAGTGAGCCGGATAGCCGGTCTTTTTCATGGTCGGGATCGTGATCGGCCCCGTGGTCAGAATGTTCGAGATAACACTGCCCGACAGGCTGCCGAGAATACCGCTTGAGAGTACGGATACCTTGGCAGGACCACCACGGCTCTTGCCCATCAGCGACGTGGCAAACTGCATAAAGAAGTCGCCACCGCCAGTGGCGGTGAGCGCGCAACCGAACACCACAAAGCCGATGACCAGTTGCGCCACCACCTGCATCGGAATGCCGATGATACTTTCGACCCCCATCACGTGGGCGCGAACGGTTTCACCCAGGCTGTACTCGTTGCCCCAGAGGAAGCCCGGCATTGAATCCGCAAACAGCGGATAGCAGCCAAACAACAAAGCCACCCCGAGCAATGGCCAGCCGCCACAACGGCGAACGCCTTCAAGCACCAGCACCAGCAAAATGGACGCCGCTACCGTCGCTTCGGTGGGTGCCATGAAATCCCAGCCCTGCTGGATCATCACCAGCCCGTGATAGCCCAGGTACGCACAGGACCCCAGCGCCAGCAATGCCAGCGGCCAGTCATACCAGGAGACCCGGCTTTTCGCACCCGACCAGGCCGGAAAAACAATCAATGCCGCAGCCAGAAAAATGCCAATCAGATAGTAGAGATAGGCATTGCCCAATGGCTGAAAGCCCAGCAACGACAAGTTGAACGTCTGGTTAATCGCCATCAACAGGCCCAGACAGCCCAGCGCGATCACGCTCCAGTATGCAAAACCGGTCAAGCGGCTACTGGCTTCGCTCTCGGGCGACGTTTGTTTAGGGGAAGAGTCCTGAGCAGGATTCATGACAAGGGAGCTCCGAAAAAAAAGCCATACACGGGGCCAGAAGGCTCGCGTGTATAGCAATGGGGTCAAATCAGGATCGGAAAGATCAGAGCGACTGAAGAGCCTGGGTGCGGTACTTCTCCCAGATTTTGGCAAACTCTTCGTCGCTTTTGCCTTCACCTTCAGCAACGGCTTTGGGCCAGGCATCGCGCAGCGCTTTCAGGCGCGCCAGACGCTCGTTGTTCCAGGTATCGAACTGGTCAGTCCAGATGCCTTTTTCCTTCAGGTAGCGGATAGCACCAGGATGGAAGGGAACATCTGCAGCCGGGGTGCCCGACTTGTCCAGACGCCAGCGCTTCATTACCGACGTTGCGTCCTTGTAGATATCGTAGGTTTCGTCCAGCGCCTTGATGAAGGCGTACACCTGGTCATCATTCATATCCGCGCGCACAACAATCATCGGATAGCGATAAGCCAGAATATCGACCGGGTTTTCTTCACTGATACCCGCACCGATGGTTTCCTTGTACGGCTGAAAGAAAGGCGCCACTTCTTTCAGACGCTTCCAGCCTTCTTTGTTGTCGGCCGGCACTTCAAGCCAGTGAATACCGCGTGGCGACTGGTCCAGCTCGTACAGATGGCTCGGTGTAGTAGAGGTGCAGCTGGCATCCGCTTCGTTGCGGGTCAGCGAGCTCATGGTGCTGGCGTAAGTCGGGAACATGATCGCGTCAACGTCATCCCGGGTCAGACCGGCAAATGCCAGAAAGGCATCGCATTTCACGTTAATCGAATCGTTACCCGCGACGTACGCAAAACGCTGTCCCTTGAGGTCTTCCAGAGATTTGATGTTGGCATCCGCCGCAGTGAATACACCAAATGACGACGGTCGACCGGCGATAACCCGCAAGTCCTGAGGCCCCCAGCGACGGGTCGCAAAGTCATAAACGCCTTCGGACGCGAAGAAAGTCTCTGTTGCCAGGAAGCTGAAATCAGCCCGCTTGCTGATCAGCGGCTGCAGACGACCAATAGCAGAACCTGAAGGCTGGATACGAATACGGGTACCAAACTTTTTACCAAAGGCATCGGCGATCGCGGATGCCTCAGCGTAACCCGCCGAGCCCACGTCATAGGATGACCAGGTCATGGAGCGCGGCAGTTCGGTGTCGTCTGCCAGAGCGGCAGAGCTGAAGCCCAGTGCGAGTGCTGCAGTCACAGCAGAGGCGGCTGAACGAAAAGAGGTGGACGTGCGAAACATGGTCTTTCTCCGGGCTGTTTTTATTTTGGCTGTATGTTCAGACCAACGGGCGCTGCGTTGCGGTCGCGTGTTCGACCTCAACGCCCCATCGCTGAACGACAAAAAACCCACGGCCCGAGGAATAAATTGAAACCTCCCTAGCCGCGCCTTGGAGAAAATTAGTGCCAAACACCTACCCACGTCAATCCATTTTTCCCAAATTACACAATTATTTTACTGCATATCGAGAAAATTAGATTAAACAACTAAGCCGAAAAACCTTATTTTTAGCAATTTACTTCATATAAAACAGTAATTTATTATTTTTAAGATGAACAGGAAGGCATTTAAGGTAGAGAAATAAGGGTTCGCAAAAAAATACCAGCGTTTCGCTGTGCAGAATAACAAAACAGAAAACAGATGGGAAAACGTGCGGGGGAGCTCAGTCGTGACCCACCGAAAGGCAGGCCACCAGAACCCGATTCAGTGGTCAGGCGGGCGAGACTTCCCGGGATAACCAGCGACTGATCTCTTCCCGGATCACATTGACCACCAACTCTCTGCGATCTGCGCTCATGCGTGAGGCGACCGACGCCACGCTGATCGCCACGTGATGCTGGATATCCGGAACCTGAAACGCGATGCCCAGAGCCGCAACTTCCGGCACGATACGGCCATTATTGAAGACGAACCCCTGACGCCGGCTCAGCGCCAGACCTTCAGCAACCTCATCCCGGGTTATGCCTGAATATTGTTCATAACGGCCGTCATTGGTGTTTACCATCCGGTCACCTTCCGCAACCGGCAACGCGGCCAGCAATGCCATTGCACCCGCACCAATACCCAACGGCCTGCGCGCGCCAGCAGTCAGCGTATTGGCACTGACCGGATAACTGCCTTCAGCAACATCGATGCACAGAGAATCCCGGCTGGAACGAATCGACAGATAGGTCGACTCCTCGGAACGACGGGCAATCGCAAGAATCATCGGCCGCAACCGATGGCGTAGTTGCAAATCCGGAGCAACCGCCTGGGCAGATTCGGCAATTTGCAACAACTCGAACCCCACATGATAGGTTTTCGCATAGGGATCAAAGGTCAGTAAACCTTCATGGGCCAGTGCGGTCAGCAACCTGTGCGTGGTCGCCGTATTCATGTCAATCTCGCGGGCAATACGCGACAGGGTTCCGCCGGTAGGAAAGACGTTGGCAACGGTTCGCAGCAGCAACGACGCCTTTGCCAGAGTGGTACTTGAAGCAGGCCGGACGGGTGATTTTTGTTTTTCCACGGGCATAGATAAACCTGATAATAAAAACATTCAGCGGCGACGATCAGCCGCCAGACAGCCGCAACTTTACTGCATATTGATAAATTTATCTCAATTAATGGATAAACATCGATAAACAAACTCAGACGCAAGCGTAGCTGCAATAGTGCTCACCTTCACAAGATCAGCAGCCTGCTACACGGTTTCGGGGGAGCGTCATAGCGTAGCCCATGCGCTCACCGTACCGATCAGGTGGCACACGCCAATGACCAGACAAACCGCAGAACTCCAGAGCCAGAAGCGCGTGCTGTTTTGCACAATATGAGGATGGTCAGATATGAAAGGGGCAATCAACCCGCCTAATCCCCGCGCCAGATAAACCGTCGTGATGCCAACTAAAGCCAGCTTGAGCAAAGGCATGCCAGGCAATATGCCTGCTCCAGACCATGCATAACCGCCCCAGACCACCAGCACCACGGCAATGCAAAAGGTAATAATTGCCGGTTTTGGTGAACCACGTTCCGCCATCTGAGCCATCGCTTCTCCGGCCCCGAACAGACGGTACCAGCTGGGACCGCCGAGAATAACGCCGATATGTAAGGCCGCCGCCAAGAAGCTGAAACACCCGGCAAAAAACAAATAGTCCATATTCATGAGTGAACGTCCCTGTGACTCAGCATGCACGGTATCGAAGCGAGGCTCTCGGGATAACCGATCCTCTAGCATACTCTCACGATAGTCAGCGGTAATGCTTTATCGGCCTGATTTCACCGCCACCACTATGGCCTTGCCTATCTCAGCAATCGCCTCATTCCTCGACGGGAAAGAAGCATCCGTTTGCGTTATATATAAAGCGACAATGATAGGCTGGCGCTCCGGCGGCCAAATGATGGCGGTTATCGATCGTGATCCAAAACCGCCAGCCCCGGTTCGGTCAGCCACAACCCAGCCTTCAGGTACAACAGCACGGAAAAGCCCATCCGCGACCCGGTTTCGCTCAAGCCAATCGCGTAACTGAGCTCGGGATTCTGTGGATAACACGTCGCCTAACAGCAAGCTCTGAAGGTTCTTCACCATCGCATTGGGAGTTGTTGTATCGCGCTGATCGCCCGGTGCCACGTCATTAAGCTCCGTTTCCCAGCGATCAAGCCGAGTGACATCATCCTTCAAGAACCTGGCGAAGGCCGTCACTTCCGCAGGCCCGCCTAAAGCTCGCAATATCAGGTTCGCTGCGGTGTTGTCGCTCATTGTCAGCGCAGCCTCACATAACGCCGCAAGGGTCATGGCCTGGCCGCCAGCGAATGTTTCGGTGACCGGGGAGTAGGTCACGATATCCGACTTTGAGACGCTCACCTCCCTGTCAAGATTCTCGTCTCCTGCATCAACCCGGTGCAGCAAAGCGGCACAAGCCAGAGTTTTAAACGTACTGGACAACGGAAACCGCTGGTCGGCCTGGTACTCCCAGCGCTGGCCTGATTCGAGATCATATGCAGCGAAACCCACATTCGCTTGAAGCTCGTTCGCGGTTCGATCCACAGTGGCTATAAGCGCGCTATTGCCGTCAGCAAGTGCGATTGAGGGTAATAAAGTAAGAAAAAGACTGATAAAACAGTTTAAAAGCAGTTTCATTGAACTCATTCTCATCGGTTTCCGGAACAACGGCATCAACCGCCCAAACGCATTACCCTTACCTGGTGGATGTTCAACGCCCTCGGCTAACAGATCTCGCAACCCGTATCGTCATTCCGGTGGACAAACGGGGACTTTGAAATGGCCTCCGTTTGAGGCTGGGGTGCGTCATGTCTATCGGGGTAAGTCCAGATCTCGCCGAAGACTCCGAGAGTAGCGACGATAATCAGCGCAAGAAAGTAACTTGCTGAGAAGACGTGAACGAGCACCAAAACTAGTGCGGTGATTAAGACTCCCTTCAACAGCAATGACTTTGCCATCCATGCCTTCAATATGGTTAACGAGGCTGTAGAAAAATCCCCAAGCCTTTTTTGATCGCGTTTCTACATTAAATCTGGGTGTGTTTTCGATGGATGACCGCTCCAGATTTCAAGAGTAGGCGCTATTTTTAGATTGTCTTGGATTCAGGGTTTATTGATCAAGTTCAGATCAAGAAAGATCTCTGACCTTTTTCTAAAGCCTCAACGCCCGGCTCACGCGCCGATTTGGAGCTACGAAGCGGCGGAAAAACGGTCGCTGTGCAGCCGATTGTTAAAGCCTGCCAAGCCAGTACTGCGGACGTCGCCGGTCATGGGCAACCGCCAGAACTTGAAAACCGTCAGGTTTCTCTCGGTAAACGATGGATAGCGGAAATCAGTGAAGGGGCGCTCTACGAATATCTGGCTGCAACTCAACTCGCCAGGCTTTTGGTGACTCGCCAACTAAATTGGCCAGGGCCTCAAATTCCTCTATGAAGGCACCACCCAATCCCGGAACTTTTGATTCGTAATAGCCAACTGATTCCAGGAATTCGGCTTCCGCTGCCGGGTGAAAAGAATAGTTCATTTGATCAGTGCTCTAGCCTTCCTCATGACATCTTCACCGGACACGGCCTGAACTGAACCATTATCGAGTTCTTCGCCTCTACGGCGGGCCTCAAGCAACCAATCGGACCTGAGTTCTTCTTCTGAGGGAGACTCCAGACTCAATACCAGTCGCTGGATCAATTGGGCTCGCTCCGATTTGGGAAGAAGATGGAGCGCCTCGTCTTCAATTTTCTGGAGATTCATAGAAGAAACCTCTCGTTCGCGTATCGCTCAATTTTGACACGGATGGGTATCTGGTGCCACGACTCGGCTTTCCAGCTTTAACGCCCGCAGCATGCGCGGCTTTGGAATGAAGGCGAAGCCGCAATGGAAAAGCCGTCGCCGTGCCTGCGATTGTTATGTGCATTTATCGTGGCCACTCAAGCCCTCCGAAACTCTCCATGCTTGCGCCACTCTCAGCCTTACCGACAGATAAAGGCAACTGAAAATCACAATGCAAAAGGGTTTCACGCAAGTGATCCGGGACTGGCTGTATTCGTTCAAGCCACTCCTCCAGAATTTCGGAGGCTTGCTCTCGATCGCGCTCAAGAAAATACCGCCCGCCTTTGGCAACGAGAGTACCGGAAAAGATTGCAACATCTTCTTCTCCTTTCTCGTCTTCAGCCCAGAGAACTAAGGCCAGCTTTCTATTTAGTGCTTGCATTGTTTTCTACACATAACGCCCGGCTCACGCGCCGGGTTGGAGCCGCAAAGCGGCGGAAAATCGGTCGCTGTGCAGCCGATTGTTATGGCTGGCTTGACCTTTCATCAGCCGCCCTCAGGAAGAACTCAATAGTCTCTTTCGCAAGCGAGTCGAATGATGCCGCCCACTCCTCAAGGTCGCGTTTTTTGATAACTGAGTTCGAAAAAGGACTCTTCGGATCGCCCAAGAACATTTGGCGCTCCAGCCCTTCACGCTCTCTTCCATAGCAGGGCGTGTAGTGGGCAAGCTTGTTCCTCGATTTTGATTTCCGTCCAAGCTTCTCCGATATTCGCTTCCATTCTTTGAGTTCGGCAGCTGACCTACCTGAAGCTTCAACCGCTGCGTCCGTCACATCGAGACGCGCTCGAAATCCTTGCAGCTTCCAATAAATTCCCGATCCCACCGCATACTCCCGAGGTGCAGTATGAAAGTGGAATACTGCCAGGAGATTCTGCTCTACTATAGCCCACGCCGCCATTGCCTCGCCGTAGGCAACGTAGAACTCTCTGTACTCAGTCTCGGATGGGACTTGGTGCCCCTCGCTTCCCGGCCTATCCGAGGACGGGCCGATCGGAACGTAGCGCATACTCAATATCCTAGCCCGGAAAGGCATAACGCTGAGGTAACCGGCGCCGGAGCGCCAGCGGAGGGAACCAAAAGCGCCACGCTTTTGGCGTCCGGTTGACCGCCTTGTTAAAGGTCTTGATGCCAGAACGATGCATCTCTACCCCGCCTTAGTCATCGGTTTATTGAGGACAAAAATCTTGACTGAAGCAACTGCCAATACGAACACACCTGTTAGTAACCAGAGCGCATCAAGAAATACAGCTGGAACCGCTATTCCAAGACCGACAAGGTTTAGAACTAAGAGTCCGGTGAGCGCTGACTTCATATCGGGATAGGACTTTCCGCCGCATAAAGGACAAACCACAGGTGCCGACTTACCCGCTAGGAGCTTTTTGCTCCCCTTAATGGTCTGCCTCTCACAATGCGGGCACTCGTACATTTGGCTCTTACCTTTAACGCCAAAATAAGCGGCGCGCGTAAGCGCGTCCGGTGGAGGCCCGAAGGGCCGAAACGTACTTGATTGACTTGTTAAATGCTCTTGAATGCGCATCGATATGCGCATAGCATGTATGAAACCTGCAAGCCTCCTATGGAGACCAATATGCCAGAGCTTTACGATACAGCCGCCCCCAGAAAAGCAACCAATCTATCTGTAAATAGCGACCTGCTTACAAAAACCCGAGCGCTGAATATTAACCTCTCAGCTACCCTTGAAAAGGCCTTGAAAGAGGAGCTTGGAAAACGCAGAGCTTCTCAATGGGCGGAAGAGAACCAAGCCGCCATCAAAAGCTACAACGAATTCGTTGAGCAACACGGTTGCTTCGGCGACGAATTCCGGGAGTTTTAATGGCCCAGTTCGACGTCTATGCCAACCCAAGCAAAACCAGCAAATCGTTCTATCCTTACTTGGTGGACATCCAGAGCCCGCACCTTTCAGAACTGGCAACACGCATCGTGATTCCGCTTGGCAACCGCTCGTCATTTCGAGATAACGCGATGCAAGGCCTTACTCCCGAAATCGATTTCGAAGACGAGAAGCTACTGTTGCTGACACCTCAAATTTCTTCGATACCTACAAAGCGGCTTAACGGCGCGGTCGGCTCACTAACCCATTTTCGAGATCAGATTGTAGGCGCCCTCGATTTCGCGGTCACCGGCATTTAACGACTGCGCGCACCGGCGCACTTTAGTGCGTCCGAGTGACGCGAATTGTTAGCCACTTTTCGCATGAGCGATACCACGCTGGACCTTAGCCGGAAGAACGAATAAAAAGGTTCCTAGCGCTTGAACAAATTCAATAAGCTTGCGTGCGTCCTCTGAAGTCGGAAGCGAGGCTCCGTTGTCCGCGTGGCGTTGGTCGTTTGCTTCAAGTCGTACTTCGTGTGCCCACTGCGACATGCCCTCTGTCAGCAAGTTATCTTCAACGGCCTGCTTAATCCTACTAAACAGACTGCCTTCTTCGAGACCTTTTGCTTTGAGCATTGCATCAACAGAGCTGGCTGCAAGCATCGCGGCTCCAGCTGGGGCATTAATGCTCGCTATTGCCTGCTCCAAGTATGCCCTCGCCCTCTCCGGGATAGCCTCTTCGACGGACATCGGTTCCGGGTACATCTCTTGGATTAATCTATCACCTTTGTACGACCAAGCTGTCACCACGCCGCCGCACCGACCACACGCATACATAACCCAATGCCTACAGACATTCCCCGTGTGATCCGCAGTCTCATAGCCTCGAGTGCTCTGTAGATGTGGTTTATCGACCGAGCAATGGGGACACCGTTCTAATTCCAAATACGACCCATGTTCAGGCATGTAAACTCCTACGCGCTAACGCCTTTGTTTAGCGGTGCCCCGACAGGGGCGTCCGGTGTAGGCCGTAGGCCGGAACGAACTACAACAACTTGTTAAGTGATTCCAGGCTCTCAGGCCCACCATCCAGTCGAACACACTCAGTAGACTCTTGCTCCCAAAGGGCAGCGGACTTTGTATGGAGATGAACAGAAATCCGCGATGCGACTGGTTCATCAAACAAGCCGGCAGGAATCCAAACCATTCCACTGTCTCTCAGGCTGTTGGGAACCGGACTCCCACACACTGAACAAAAATCGCTTCGAAAACCGCTGGGCTTTTTGTAAGACTTAATATCACTTTCACCTGACACCCAGCGAAAGGCAGTGGCCTGCACAAAGGTAGCAGCATTAGCTGCCGCTCCAGTAGCTTTGCGGCACAACGAACAGTGACATTGATAGAGGTTTCGAATCTCCTCTTCAATTTCGAACTTCACGTTTCCGCAGAGACATTCACCTTTCATTGAGCAATCCTTTGACACTTAACGCCGTTCAGCACGCGCGGCTTTGGAATGAAGGCGAAGCCGCAATGGAAAAGGCGTCGCCGTGGCTGGCCTGGTTAGGACAAGCTGGCTTACCAATAAACCATGTCGATACTGCCGCCACCAAAATACCTACCGCCACTGCAACCACGAATGAATATACTCGCTCTTTAACCTTAGAAGATTGCTCTTCTAGGTACAGCATTCCTTTGGCTGAGATAAACACCAAGTCTTTATCGGGATCAATGCTTCCCGTAGCACGAATACCCAAGTAACGGGTCTCTCCGTTCTCATTCTTCGGTAGCGTAAGCATGTGAAGAAATCGTGCGTTATGAAACTCGGGAGAATGATCGGTGCCATTAGATGGGTCATCGTGGACAGTGGCACCGACATAACCTTCTTGCAGGAGTAAAGCCAATGGATACTGCCGCCTGTGACCAGATAGCTTCGGACTAGCCAAAGACAACGCCTTGGCAAGCGTGATTTCGCCTTCTTTCTCAACGGCCTTAAGAATCGTCTTGGCGATACCACGCATTCAAGAATCTCCTTCCAGAATAAAGCTCATGTAGTCCTAACGCCGCCAGCATGCGCGGCTTTGTAGTGAAGGCGAAGCCGCAACGAAAAAGGCGTCGCCGTGCCTGGCATGGTTATGCCCAAGTTGCACGGTACAGCACTGGGGTGACATTTGATTGGTTAGCTGATTCATTAATCTTGCACAAAAGCTGCGCTGATTTAGATGCCTCTTCGAGTCTTACGCTCGACGACAATCCCAGGGCATCTCTTGCAATTGATTGGACCACATTCAGAGACCCCACATTGCTATTAAATGACTTCTTGTCATGCTTAGTTCCATCCTGGTTCCAAGATGCCTGCATGGTTTTGCTATTGATATGTTTGGACTTCGCAACATGAACGTGACGCTGTTGTTTTATTGAGGGATCTTCTGCGTCAACCCGATGCATATAGCCTTTCTTTCCCGAGTCCACCCATCGACCCTCATTTATCAACAACTCTGAAGGGAGAATGTCATCAGGTACCTCAATAATGAAGTAATCCACCCCCTCCTCATCAAGAAACTCACTGAATGACCTCATGACATCTCCTTTAGGGCATAACGAGGCTGTAGAAAAACCCATTTTGAGCCATTCTCACCCGCCATTTCAGTTGTTCTTTTGTTCATCCGTCATCGACGGATGCATGGGTTTATTCGGCGGCAGTGGCCACTTACTTCGGGT
>JANZNS010000009.1 GCA_025153445.1 Marinobacter sp. BGYM27
GGAGTACAACGATGAACGTCCCCACGATTCACTGGAAGACCTGACGCCATGGGAATACCTGGCGAAACACCAACGGGCGGAAAACTCTAATCAGCGGTGCAACTGAAACAGGGATGTTTACAAGCCCACTTATCCATCCGCGCCTCATCAAGCTGAACCAACATGGCATAGCGACGGCCGCCCCATACTGCCAAGTGCGGGGCTTCTATGGTGTCTGTTGAAGGCGTGTTTGGCAGGTCGGTGCAGGCTGTGGAGAGCGGCGAGAAGTTCTTAGTAGGCGCGGCGTTGGTGCCGTTGGACGCTGAACTTTGCCCGAGCTTGTTGTGGGCGTTTAAGCGGCTTGGCTCGGGGGACAAACCCTCAGGCCGCTCACATGTCCATGATAGGGTGCGTGAATGGCTATATTGTTGGCTAGGCCGGGTCGGGCGTACTTACTGGGGTTGCTCTGCTACTACGGCCACTCCAAACCGGATAAGCCAGTCCAGCCAGGCGATTGAAGACAAAGGCCTTGATCAGCAGAAGCAGTACACCTGCCATCAGCACCGGCAGTTGCTCTATCTGATGCATCAACCCCAGTGAAACGATCAGTGCAGTGGCGCCGGCCGGTGGATGGGGCACCCGAAACCAGACCATCAGAAAACCGGTCGCGCCGAGTGATACAGCGGCTGCACCTACTCGAGCGAGATTCACGCCGTCTGCCATGGCTGAGGGGGCATCGTAGAGGCCGAACAGGTACAGGCTGGCAAAGCCCATCAGGGCGCCGATCAAGTGACCACAGAGTGTATTGCGAGGTGAGGCGGCTTGAGCCATCGGTACGTGAAACAGGATAAAGGCGGTGGCGCCCAGTGACGGGAAGATGAAGGCTTCCTGCGTCAGCAGTGCGAGAAACGAGATCAGTGCGATGCTGATGGTGCCGTTAACGAAACTGAAGCCTGCCATGACGGCGCGGTGGCTATAACGTTCGGTCAGCCGCTCAAGATGCAACTTTCGAAGCACGCCGGACACTAATTGCCAGCGCAGTCTTTCGTTCCTGATCCCCATTGATCCCTCGGTAACCTGATTTTCCCAGCGGAACCTCTGATTAAGTCTATTGGCGATTCCGGCTTTCAGGGAAAGCCCCTTTGGGCAAGTCTTGAGAGCCTTCCTGGCTGCGTTGCGAACCTTGGCAAGGGCTAGGGCCATTGCCGGCGATCCGCGCCTTGCCAGGAAGGCTCTCAAGATTTGCAGAATCGCCAATAGACTTGATCAGAGATTCCCTAACGGCCGCGGATCATACGCGCTATTTTGGTGCAATGGAAACGGGGTTGTTTAATAAGTGATCTTGATCAAGTCGGGGCGAGAGGGATTACTGGCAGCTGTCGAATAGCCGACTGACCAGCACCGGCACAGCGGTTTCGACTCGCAGGATGCGGGGGCCGAGGTGAACCGCTTCGGCGCCAGCTTCTATCAGCTTGTCGACTTCATAAGGAATAAAGCCGCCTTCGGGGCCGATGCAGAGAGTGGTTGGTTCGTTGATATGAGTCGGGCAGGGCTTTGACATGCCGGGGTGGGCGACAATGCCTCGCCTGCCGGCCATCAAGGCGGGAAGTTCATCTTCAACGAACGGCTTGAAGCGTTTGCGGATCTGTACGGTCGGCATCCGGGTGTCTCGGGCCTGTTCAAGCCCGAGTGTCAGGTTTTCCCTGAGGTGGGCGTCTGAGAGCCAGGGCGTTTGCCAGAAGCTTTTTTCCACCTTGTAGGCATGGATCAGCCAGATGTCCTTAACGCCGAGCGCGGCACAGGTTTGTAGCACCCGGCGGAACATTTTCGGGCGTGGCATGGCCAGTATCAGGGTCAATGGCAGCGATGCCGGCGGCTGTTCCGTGAAGCTCACGCTCAACTCGATGGCATCGGCGGACAGGCTTTCGACAATGCCGGTGCCTATTCGGTCGTTTACCCTGCCGACCGGAACGGTGTCACCAACTGACGACTTGAGTACGGATTCGAGGTGCTCCCGGCGGCGGCCTGTCAGGCGCACGCGATCCGGGGCAATAAAGTCCTCATCAAACAGTAAACCGAGGTTCATTGTTCGGGTGAATCTTCTTCAATGTCCCTGCGGCGCGTGGCGAATCGGCTGAACAGGATGCCGATTTCGAACAGGAGCCACATCGGCACAGCAAGAAGCGTTTGGGAAATGATGTCCGGCGGGGTCAGCAGCATGCCGACAATAAAACAGCCGACGACCACGTAAGGTCTCTTGGCGGCGAGATCTGCCGGTGTTGTGATGCCGGACAGCACCATCAGGATGGTGGCGATGGGGATTTCAAAGGCAACGCCGAAGGCAAAGAACATCTTCAGCACGAAATTGAGGTAGCTGTTGATGTCGGGTAGCTCGGATATACCTTCCGGCCCCACCGAAGTGAAGAAACCGAATACCAGCGGAAACACCACGAAATAGGCAAACACGGCGCCGAGATAGAATAACAACACGGACGAAGCGAGCAGCGGGAAGGCCAGCTTCTTCTCGTGCTTGTACAGGCCGGGCGCGATGAAGCTCCAGATCTGGTACAGAATGTACGGAATGGCGATAAAGACAGCGACCACCAGCGCCAGTTTCAATGGGGCGAAGAACGGCGAGGTCACGTCTGTCGCGATCATCATCTGCCCTTCGGGCAGCAAGTCGCGCAGGGGTTGGGAGAGCCAGAGGTAAAGCTCGTTGGCAAACGGGTAGACGGCGGCAAAGCAAATCAGAACCGCCAGTACAACTCGCAGAAGCCGGTTGCGCAGCTCCAGCAGGTGATCTATCAATGACATTTCCTGATGAATGTCCTGATCGCCTTCAGGGCGCTCTGTTTCAGACGAAGACACGGTATCTCCAGCGGGCTTTGGCGTCACTTGCGGGCATCGGGTGTTGATTCGGTTGGCTTGTCAGCCGGGCTTTGTGCATCGGCATGGTGCGGGTCACTGGGCTCCGGTGAAACAGAAGAGGTGCCTTTGTCCTGGGGCATAATCAGGTGCTCGTAGCTGCGCGCTTCCGCGAGTCCTTTCCGCACATTGTCCTGGACGCCCTCGAGATCAATACCGCCTTCCTTGCGGAGCTGCTCTTTGAGGTCCTCAGCCTTGATCTGACGATCCAGCTCCGAGGTGAACTGGCGCATCATCCGACGCGCCCGCCCGACCCAATGACCGGCGGTACGCGCGGCACCTGGCAGGCGCTCGGGGCCGAGAACCAGCAAGGCGATGACCCCGCAAATGAGGACTTCAAGAAAGCCTATATCGAACATTCAGCAACGACTCAGCTGTGGGTCTTGGTCTTGTCTTCCGTGGTTTCGGCTTTGGATTCATAGACGTTGCTCTTTTTTTCGCTATCGAGCGCGTCGTCATCCTTTTTCTCGTCTTCATCACTCATGGATTTTTTGAACCCACGTACGGCGCCGCCCAGGTCTGTGCCGATGTTGCGCAGTTTTTTCGTTCCGAATAACAGCACGACAATGCCGAGAACAATAAGAAGTTGCCAGATACTGATACCCATGTCGGGTTCCTCGTGTCATTCAGGTTTTGATGGCGTTCATTGTACGCCAACTTTAGAGCATTCACATAAGCGCTTCGTGGACACTATTCCGAGGTTCGTGATGCCTTTTCTTCAAGTCCGGACAGATCGAAGCGCCGGGCCAGTTCATCCAGAATGTCCTGCGGTCCCAGATTCAGGTGCGACAGCATGATCAGCGAGTGAAACCACAGGTCGGTGGTCTCTCCGATCAGTTCCCGGGTGTCGCCAGAACGTTCGGCATCTTTGGCTGCGATCAGCGTTTCGGTGCACTCTTCGCCGACCTTCTCAAGGATCTTGTTCAGGCCCTTGTGATGAAGACTGGCGACATAAGAGCTGTCAGGACTGGCAGATTTGCGAGCCTCAAGCACTTCGGCAAGCGCAACAAGCACATCTTGCGGTGTCTGTTGGGTCATGACGGCGAGTCTCCGCTGTGTCCGTAGATAGCATCAGGATCTTTTAGAACCGGTTCGACGGCGACCCAGTGTCCGGCCTCCAGTTTGCTGAAAAAGCAGCTGCGGCGGCCGGTATGGCAGGCGATGCCGCCGACCTGGTCGACTTTGAGCACGATCACGTCAGCATCGCAATCCAGGCGTATTTCCGAGACATGCTGAACGTGCCCGGATGACTCGCCTTTGCGCCAGAGTTTATTCCGTGAACGTGACCAGTAGATTGCACGCTGTTCGCGAGCGGTCAGTTCCAGGGCTTCGCGGTTCATCCAGGCCATCATCAGAATATCGCCATTGGCCTGATCCTGCGCGATAGCAGGTATCAGGCCCTGGTCGTCCCATTTGATGGCATCAAGCCAGTCGGTGGGCGCGGTGTCTGTTGTTGCGTCAGTGGCGTCGGGCTTCAGAAAATCCATCACATCTATCCAGTCAGGTCTGATCGGTCAAAGTTCAGAGCGGCTGCGGCCAAGCAGCAGCCAGCCGCCTGCAGCGAGCAAGATCCACCCTTGTACTGGTATCGTCTGAAGCGATTGCCAGTCGACCTGTTGGGTGGTCAGCCAGGCGCCGCCAATGCAGGCGACGGCCAGCACCGTGCGGCGAAGGTTGCGCTGGCGTGAGCGTTCGGCTCGCTGTAAAGCGTCCAGTGTAGCCTGATCCGGGCCTGTCGGGCGATTCAGGTCGCGAATTTGCAGCAGGGCGTCGTGCACCAGTTGCGGCATTTCCGGAGACTGTTCAAGCCAGGACGGAAGGTGCTCTTTCAAGGCTTTAAACATGCCCGGTGGCCCGATGCGCTTGCGCATCCAGGCTTCAAGATAGGGCTGCGCGGTACTCCACAGATCGAGATCAGGATACAGCTGGCGTCCCAGGCCTTCGACGTTTAGCAGGGTTTTTTGCAGCAGGACGAGCTGCGGCTGAACTTCCATTTCAAAGCGCCGGGCCGTCTGGAACAGGCGTAACAGGAAGTGGCCGAAGGAGATTTCTTTCAGGGGCCGCTCGAAGATGGGTTCGCACACGGTACGGATCGCGGCTTCGAATTCGTTGACGCGGGTGTGGGCCGGCACCCAGCCGGATTGCACGTGCAGCTCCGCCACCTGACGGTAATCCCGCCGGAAGAAGGCGAGCAGGTTGCGCGCAAGATAGCTTTGGTCTTCCGGCGCCAACGTACCGACGATGCCGAAGTCTATTGCGATGTAGCGCGGGTCCTGCGGGTTGCTGGCGTCAACGAAAATGTTGCCGGGGTGCATGTCGGCGTGGAAGAAGCTGTCGCGGAACACCTGAGTAAAGAAAATCTCGACGCCTTTCTCGGCCAGCACTTTCATATCGACACCCGCAGCCCGCAGGGCGTCCGTGTCGGCGACGGGAATGCCCTGAATCCGCTCCATCACCAGCACGGACTGCTTGGTGTAATCCCAGAATATCTCCGGAATATAGATCAGCGAGGAGCCGTCAAAGTTGCGGCGCAGCTGGCTGGCGTTGGCCGCTTCGCGCTGCATGTCCAGTTCATCGTGGATGGTTTGCTCGTAGTCTTCCACAACGTCCATCGGGCGCAGTCGGCGACCTTCAGACCAGTAGCGTTGCAGCGCTGAGGCCATCATGCGCATCAGGGAAATGTCCTGATTAATCACCTTTTCGATGCCCGGTCGAATCACTTTGACGACCACTGACTGCCCGCTGAGCAGAGTGGCGGCATGTACCTGGGCAACGGAAGCGGAAGCCATCGGGTTGCTGTCAAAAGTCTGGAACAGCGTGCCGACGGGTTGTCCGAGGGAGCGCTCGATAATCGCCTGGGCCTGGCTGCCAGGGAAAGGCGGCACCCGATCCTGAAGATGCGCCAGCGCCAGCGCCATGTCGTCGGGCAGCAAGTCGCGGCGGGTGGACAGGATCTGGCCGAACTTGATGAAAATCGGGCCCAGTTCTTCCAGTGCGAGTCTGAGCCGGTCACCGCGGGAGTGCTTGGGCTGTGGAAAGAAATGCCAGGGTGCCAGAGCCAGCAACACGCGCAGGAACGGCGGTAAATCGCTAAGGGGAATGAATTCGTCCAGGCGATATTTGCTGAACACCCAGGCAATGCGAAACAGGCGTTTAATGCGGGTCACGACGGCTCCGTCGGTTCAGAGGCGGCTTTTAGCCGGTTTTCCAGATATTGAATGCGGGCAGCAAGACGGTCTGATTGCAGGTTCAGCTGATCAATATCTTCAAAGGTTGCGGATAGTTCGTTGCGTCCGGGCAGGCTGCCGGATTCTTCGTGGATGTATTCTTCCACGCTGGCACTCAGTGAACGAAAGGCCTGCCGCTGCCAGCCCAGTGCGCCGCGTACTCGTTGGCCAATGAAGTGCGCCGGGATATCACCTATGTGGCCGGCCAATGCGGCCTCCCAATCAGGGTTGAGGTCTGCCATGGCCCGTTGCAGGGCGTGGGCGCTACCGACATCGCCCTGCACGGTCAGCCTGCCATCGCTGAAGACCCGGTCATCACCCTGTGCCAGCGCGGCAAATGCAAAGGGTCGCCCGCTAACGGTAACAGCGGGGGCCTCCGGCTCGATACTGCCCACCTGAACCCGGTCCTTGACCTGCTGCAGCGAGAGCACCATGCCAGTGGTTTCAATTCTGAATGCGACGGGTCGCGCAAGCGCTGCCAGCAGCATGTCGCGTCCGGCCGGATCGAGTTGCAGCGTTCGATTCAGCGCCTGCTCAATAACCTGCGTAATCGCCGCTTGCAGCGTGGGGCCCGGAAACATCAGGGCTTGGTGCCCACATGAAGGGCGACGACGCCGCCGGTCATGTTGTGATAGCGGGTGTTTACAAAACCGGCCTCGTCCATCATGGATTTCAGGGTGTCCTGATCCGGGTGCATGCGAATCGATTCGGCTAGATACTTGTAGCTTTCGGAATCGCCGGCAATGAGCTGGCCCATCAGTGGCAGTGCGTTGAAGGAGTACAGGTCATAAGCCTTGTTCAGCAGCGGGTTGGTGGGCTTGGAGAATTCCAGCACCATCAGCTTGCCGCCTGGCTTGAGTACCCGTGCCATATCGCGCAGGGCCTGATCCTTGTCCGTCACGTTACGCAGGCCAAACGCGATGCTGACGGCGTTGAAGCTGTTGTCCGGGAATGGCAGGTGCTCGGCATCAGCCTGCACGTATTCAATATTACCAACATAGCCCCGATCCGTTAGACGGCTGCGGCCAACCTGCAGCATGGACGCGTTGATGTCCGCAAGTACGACCTGGCCATCCTTGCCCACCAGATCTGAAAATTTCATGGTCAGATCGCCCGTGCCACCGGCGATATCGAGCACGCGGTGGCCCGGACGCACGCCGCTCAGCTCGATGGTGAAGCGTTTCCACAGCCGATGAATCCCCATCGACATCAGATCGTTCATGACATCGTATTTGCCTGCGACCGAATGGAACACCTCGGCAACTTGCCCGGCCTTTTCCTGCTTGTTGACCTGACGGAATCCGAAATGGGTCGTGTCGCCATCGTTACCCTGAGGGGCGGGTGCGGATTGATGTGTCTGAGGGTCAGTCATGGTCGGTTTCCTGTCAGAGGTGCCGGGGAATTGATCAGCATTTCCCTTGTTCAAACCTGTATTCTAACGGCCAGGCCGCAGGCTACAAGCAGCAAGTCGTGCAAGCGTGAATTTAGGCGCCCCTGATTCGGTCTATTGGCGATTCAGAGACTCACGTAAAGCCCTTGCGGAGAGGTACTCTCGACTTGCTTTACTGCCGATGAACTTTAGAGGAGATTCTCTGGCGTGCTTGCACCGGTCGTTTATTTTCTTAAACTTCTTCAGATCACTTCACCAGAATACGGTACGGAGCGCGCATTGTGCCGGTTCCATTTGGCCGTTTTCTGATTATTCGGGATCTTTCATGTCTTCAATTGATATCAACCGCCGCCATTCACTCGATCACGATCACGCGCGGAACGCGGCAGAAACACTGGCGAAGGATCTGTCAAAACAGTTTGACGTTGATTACAACTGGGACGGTGATGTGCTGCGGTTCAAGCGCTCAGGGGTGAAAGGCCACCTGAATGTCTTGCCGGAGGAGTTGCAGGTGCACCTGGAGCTGGGGCTGATGCTGCGTCCGTTCCGTTCGCGGATTGAATCTGAAATCAACTCGCAGCTGGATAATCTGACCGGCAAGGCCTGACGCACCTACCAGCGGCCAGCGGCATCAGCCCTGAGCTGATGCCTGCAACAAACTCTCCAGCGATGGCACCCATTCTTTGCTGTCCAGAGTTATGAAGTGGCTCGGCGCCTCGGTTTCGATGATGCGCATGGTTGTCGGGCTCTGGCGAGCACTTGCCAGCATGGCGCTGCGGTCAAGAATACGATCGACCTGTGGTATCAGAAAGGTGCCGTGGCGGACTTCGCTGTAGATATCCGTAGGCGTGCGTTCCATCCATTCCATGATGTTTTCGATGTTCCGCACAATGGTCAGATGATCACGGGTTGCCGAGAACAAATGCCCCAGCAGCTGCTTTTTGCGGGGATTCATCTTGCCGAAGAAGGTCTGACCGTAGGCCGATGAGGGCGCCGAGTTGATCAGGCGGATAAGCCAGGGCCACATGCCGTGGCTGACAGGCTCCAGCAGCGTGGTGACCAGTGCATGCAACTTGCCCTGGGGCAATACCGGTGCCTCCAGAATGATTTCCACATTCTCAAAAAGCTCTGGGCGCTGCCTCAAAGCCTCCAGAATCACGGCGCCGCCGCGGGAATGACCATGCAGTCGCACCCTGTTGGTTGTCGGCAGGTTCGCCAGCGCCTGTGTCAGGATGCAGGCGTCATATTCGATGGTCGCTTCAAGGTATTTAATCTGCACTTCCCAGTCAGGGGTTTCAGGTGTCACGCCATTGACGGGGATGTGGTAGTTACTGCAGGTCAGCAGGATGAGCTCGGTAGTCGGGGCTTCGTAGGCTTGTGTGAAGTAACAGTGATTTTCCAGAAAGCCATGCACGCCAATAACTGTCTGTTCCGCCTCACCACTGTGGTTGCGAACAGAGACCGCGCCTTTGCCGACGCGATAAACGCGCCCGGAGAACATCTCCGAGTAGACATTGTCGATCGGTTTGATCAACTTGCGAACGTGGCTAGCTTTCATGATCGGTTCTCCCGTATCGGCGCCTGCGGTTATTTTGTTTTAGCGTGGAGACAACATCTCCTGAATGCGCTGCAGACCTGATCCGTTCTATCGCGAATAACCCGTTTCGGTATTGGCGCGGATTACCCTCGCGTTACTGCCATTTGAGTCACTACCTTTGATTCTACGATAAATCAGGCGTTTATCCTCTGAATCAGACTAAAGTATAAAAAGTCTTTGTGCCTGAAATGACAAGTTAAGTTTCTATGTGTTGTACGTCTCGAGTATAGGGAGTAGCGCATCCCGGGCTGTAAATTTTTGTAATATCGCCAAGTGGAGCGGCCTAAATATGTCTGGCACAATGCTTGGCTTGTCACCAGAATGCCACACTGTCCGATTCAGATTGCAGACCGCCATATTGTCAGAAGGGGAATTTGGACTTGAGCCACGCGGAATCCAGCTTATTGTCACCGGTTGACGCCGCCTGGCTTTCCATGGAATCACCCGCCAATCCCATGACCATCACCGTGCTATTGCGCGTTGAAGGTCTGACGGCTTCAGTCTTCAAGCGCTTCCTCGAGAACCATTGGTTGAGTATTTCCCGTTTCCGGGCGATGCCGGTGCGCCGTGGCACGATATGGCGCTGGGAAGAAGACCCGGTATTCCGTGTGCGGCACCACCTGAAAGTATCCTCTGACGCGCCAGACGAGGAGCAGTTGCAGCAATGGATCTCCCAGCGCCTCAACCAGCCGCTCCCTGATTACCGGCCGCGCTGGTGTTTCTGGCTGCTTCCCAATGCCGAAGGCGGAGCTGCATTGTTGTTGCGCATGCACCACTGTTATGCCGATGGGCTCTCTCTGGTGGGCGTGTTCAATGGGCTGACAACGGGCGCACCGGATGCCCTGCCAGCCGGCTGCCCGGCAAGTGCCGATACTCGTGCTGCTGCGCGTTGGCTTGAGGCGGGGTGGCAGTGGTTTCAATCTCAGGCCAGCCAGACGGCTGCGGAAGGTCAGGCCGGTGTTGCCGGTTCGCATCGTCAGCTGGAGAAAATGGCCATGTCGGCTCTGCGGGTGGCCCACGGCATAGGTGATTACCTTTTGGAGCCGGAAGACACACCGTCCCGACTTAAACCCGGATTGCTGGGGCGTCGGGTATGTCGATGGTCCTCGCCCTTGCCTTTGTCCCGCTTCCGGAGTGTGGCAGATGCCACTGGCTGCAAGATAAACGACGTGTTGTTGGCTTGCGTCACCCTCGCGTTGCGCCGGCAGCTTAAAATTGACCAAGACGACCTTGATGATGTGACACTCCATGCCGCCGTGCCGGTGGATATCAGGGGGTTGCTTCCGGACCAGCTCCAGCCGGCGCCGGGTGAGGTGGCCAATCTGTTTGGTACGGTATTCGTGCCTTTGCCGGTAGATGGCAATAGTCCGCTGGAGCGGTTGTTTCGCGTCAAACATGAAACGCGCCGACTCAAGAAGTCGGTGCAGCCCGGCGTGTCGTGGGGGCTGATGTGCGCTGCTGGCCTGTTGCCTGTAAACGTCCAGCAACCGATTGCTGATCTGTTCTGCCGCAAGGCCTCGGCGGTTGTGTCGAATGTTCCGGGTAGCCGGGATGTTCGCTATCTGGCGGGCTGTCGGGTGAAGGAGCAGATGTTCTGGGTGCCCCAGTCCGGTGACATCGGACTGGGGGTCAGTATTGTCAGTTACGCCGGACAGGTTCAGTTCGGCGTGGTTGCCGACGAGGCGGTGTTACCTGAACCTCAGGCGTTTCTGAATGATTGTCTGATGGCGCTTAACGATTACAGCTGACGCTTTGCCTACACTACTTTTTAACCCAATTGCCATCCTGCTGGATGTACTGACCGGTCGGGGTTTTTTCGATCGCTTTCTGGCCGGCAACGGTTTCCACTTTGGTCACGGCAATATCATGCTTTTCTGCAATCCGGGCGTACTCGTCACGGCGTGCCTTGTTGATAGCATCGACGATGGCCTGAGCCTGACTGTCCGCTTTGACTGTTTCAAGGTATCCGGTCGGCGTTTCGCCGATCAGTCCCTGGGTTTTGGCTGATTCCAGTTTTCCCTTGGCTTCGTCCAGCCCCATTCCAAGTGCCGGCAGGCTAAGGCAAAGCGCGATGAAAAGTGCGCTGATGCGTGCAAATCGTGTCATGTTTTTTCTCCAAATCACCTGATGATCAGAACAAGCCTTTTTCGCTGAACAGCGCATCTACGTCTTTATCGACTTTGACATAGATCTCATGCTGGATTTTAACGTTCAGATTGACCGTAATGGGCTCTTTGGGGGCGGCCATCTGAACCGTTGGTGTGCACGCGACGGTGAAGACCCCGAAGATGAGGCCTGTCAGCGCCAGGCGCAAGCCGGTGAGCGGCCTGTGTCGTAATTCGGGTGTTGCCATACGGCGGACTCCTGTTGAATGGGTGCCGGCGACCTTAAGCGGTGGCCTGATTTACGGGGCTGATTGTTGCTCTTCCAGCCACTTTTTAACGCGTTCGGTGACCGCATCGTTAACCCGGCCGCTGAGCTGCAAGCTTGTCAGCAGCGCCGGGATATTCTCCTCGATATTGATATTCAGCACGACGGGCTGCCCCTGGCTGACTTTGGGGTTGTTGCCCTCGATATGCAATCCAAGCTGTAGGGTGCCTTCCCGATCATAGTCTATGGTGCTATCCAGAACCGAATAGTGGAAGTCTTTCATGGCTTCGGCGACCAGTGCCATCGCCTGATTGCCCTGGGCAATGGCTTGGAATCGGTCGCCGGGCAAGGTTAGCCTTCCCCCGGGCGCTTCTGCGTTCAGTGCACCTGATTCCACATGCACGCCTTCAGGCTCTAGCCAAACGGGAATTTGCCCGCTGAGAGTGCCGGTTCCGGACAGGTTTCGCGCCGGATAGAGCTGCATTAACTGGGAAAGATCAAGGTTGTGAGCCTCCAGTGGCAGCCGGATCGGCGGTGCGCTCAGGTCCCAGTTGCCCGGTCCCAGTCTGATAGTCCCGCCCAGCAGGTCTGATGTTGTGGGGGCAAGTGTCAGTTGGCCCCGCGTCAGCTGCGTTGTATTCGTTTCATAGGTGCCACCCGTTGTGATCGGACCGACGGGGATGCCCGGGTTAAGGCTTTCCAGCGTGAGTGCGGGAAAGCGGGTGATCAGGTGTTTGTCGCTCAGCCCGACATTTACCGGGCCGTTCAACCTGGTCCACGCCATGCGGTTGTAGATGCCCGAAATATTCTCGAAATTGAGCGTTCCTTTCAGTTGTAGCGGTTTGTTTTTGCGTTGAGTGAGATGGGCGTCAAGCGTGGCTGTGCCCTCGGTGATGTCCAGCAATGCCGGCCATTGGTTGAGGGTTTTCGACCAGACCTTGCTGCCGGTTTTACCCGATATTCGGGTGCTGGCGTCTGCGGTGATGGTGCCGGCAAAGGGAGCGTTCAGGTCGAGCCGGGCCTGCGCGCCGGATTTCGCTTTCAATATGCCGTTTGCAGTGAGGCCATCGAGTTGCGCCGAGACATCACCATCAAACTGCCAGCTTTGCGGTTTCAGTTGTGGTTGTTCAAGTTGCGCCACCGTCAGGTGTGCGGGGCCCTTCAGGGTGAGGCTGCTTAATGTCTTGTCCGCGGTGTCATAGTTGGCCGTTAACTGGAGCGACCTCAGGTTGGCGGCCAGACCTTTCAATAGGGGCCACTGGTCTGATCCGGCATTGCTGAGTTCCGGGATCGTCAGTGATGAGGGTGCTGCTGAAGTGAGCGTCAGGGTGTTTTTGTCGGCCTGGCCGGTAAAGCGCAGATCCAGTTTCGGGCGGGAGACGGACCAGCCACCGGCGCTCATCTGCGGAAATGCACCCTGGAGACGGGACTGTCCAAAATAGACGATCCACGGCGCCTCAATAGGGATCGCGACATGGGCCTGAATATCAGCTTTTGCTGCGCCGCGGCTGGCAATGGCGATCTGAAGTGGCAAGGTTGGCTGACCATCGGCTGCAGGGATGGCCTCGGCAGGCCGGATGCTGACGTCGAGTGCTTTCGGGCGGAGAACTTGCGGCAGCTTCAGAACCCAATCGCCCAGGGCTTCCAGTTGAACGTCCGCTTGCCCGGTGCTGACTCGCCATTGGCCCTGATCGACCGCGAGTGACAACTCAACGTTGCCCTGCACCGTCGCAATCGTTGGTAGTGGCCAGGGCCGGGGTATCTCGGCTTTGACAGTCGCAGTTCCGGACTGGGGGCTGGTGAAGCTTCCGGAAGTTGGCAGGCTGAAACTCCATTGTGCGCTGACCATACCGGCATCCGGTTGCGGGGGCAGATCCGGTATCGTCATGGGGTACCACTGCTGAATCCATGTCAGAAGCCAGTCCGCTCTCGGAAGGTTGGGCATATCCAGTTTGCCGGACCAGTGGGGGTGGGCGTCGCTGTCGGCATGAACGTAGTCGGTGTTCATCGACAATGTCGGGTTGCCATCGATGCTTATACTGGCTGTCAAGTTGAGGCGGCGGGCGTCGAGTTGATCAAGGGCACCGTTAATATCGATGTAATGGTCATGCCGCGTAAGCGCCAGATTGAGTGCGAGTGGCAACCCCTCCGGCTTGCGGCTGGCTGACAGCGACCCCTCAAGCGGGCAGGTGCCATCGGCGCATGGCAAGGTGACGCGGAATGAACGGACGTCTACCTGCTCGGGGAGCCAGTCGGGCAAGGTGTCCGGAAATTGAAACCGGGGTGTTGGCGTCGTGTGGTCTTCAGTTTCAGCGGTCTGGCGCACATCAACCTGAAGTCCGTTCAGTGACAGGCTATCAACCCGAGGCATAAACCCGTCCCAGGACCAGCTCAGAATGAGCTGCACGCCCTGAGCGCTGACTTCTCGTTCTGCCTGTTGTTGACGAAGGGTAAAACGGTCCATCGATAGCGATGTGGTCGACAGGTCCAGCCCCTGCCAGTCCAGTTGCCTGATGTTGTGGGTTTGCAGCAACTCAAGCCAAAGGTGCCGGGCAGCCAGCACTATTGCGGCAACGACGGTGATGAATATCGCCAGTAGCAAGGCACTCGTGCGACGGCGCGTCAGCATGCGCTTCAGAAGCTCCCGAAATGGTTAGCTGGATATTGTGGCATGAGCATAGTGTTGCAGCATCTGCTGTCGAATATAAGAGGGTTCAGTCGGGTTGGAACAGGCGGTACGCTCATCTCGTCAATGGCTTTGTGATTGTTATCCATGGCCCTTGAGTTGGCATAGGCCCTGTACTCAGAGGCTTTGCAAGCTTTCGCCAAGATAGTCCACCAACAGTCGTACCTTTGGTGAAAGGTGACGGTTGTGGGGGTAAATAGCCCACACGCCTTCGTCTGATGGCTGAAAATCCTGCAGTAACGAGATCAGTGTTCCCTTTGAAATGTAAGGTTCAATATAGGTGTCAGGTAGCTGGACGATCCCCAGGCCTTTCAGGGCCGCGTCCAGTAACACCTGGCCGCTGTTACAGCGAATGTTGCCATGGACCCTGATAACCCGCTCATGTCCATTCTCCTGAAATCGCCAGTAATCCAAAGTGCCCAGCAGGCAATTGTGGTGGGCCAGGTCTGTAAGAGTGCGTGGCTTTCCGTGAGTGGCGATATAATCAGGCGCGGCGCAGACATACTGATGACGAGAAGCCAGGCGCTTCGCCATCATGCTGGAGCTTTCGAGCTTGCCGAGCCGGATTGCCAAGTCGAAACCGCCCTCAACCAAGTCCACTTTCTGGTTTGTTAAGCTGAATTGAACGTCCAGTTCGGGAAATCGGGCGACAAAGTTATTTAAGAGGGGCGCTATCCTGCTTTCGCCGTAGAGGGTCGGGGCCGTGATTTTGAGTTTGCCTCGAGGTTCGCTCTGTAGTTGACTCAGGGCGCGCTCTGCTTCTTCAAGCCCGTCGAGTACCGGGCGACAATGCTGATAATACGTTTGCCCTGCATCGGTGACGGATACTTTGCGCGTGGTGCGATAGAAAAGCCTGGTCGCTAGCCGCTTCTCCAAAGCGCTGACTTGGCGGCTGACTTGGGCTGTGGATATCCCCAGCTGTTTTGAGGCCACTGTAAAGCTGCCCGTTTCTGCCACCGCGACGAACTCTGTAACGCCTTCCCAATTCCCCATTATTACCATCTCGCAAAAATGATTTCACAAATAGACCGATTATCATTCTTTGATAAACAAATAGAATGTGCAAATAATTGATGGATACAACGCCCTCTGGGCGACAAAGAGTGAGGGTTCAAAGTGAGTGACAACGTGATTAAATCAAAAGCAGCCGTTGCATGGGGGGCTGGTCAGCCACTGTCGATTGAAGAAGTCGATGTAATGCCACCACAGAAAGGCGAAGTACGGGTTCGGATTATTGCGACCGGCGTCTGCCATACCGATGCGTTTACATTGTCAGGAGATGATCCTGAAGGTGTTTTTCCTGCGATCCTTGGCCACGAAGGTGGTGGTGTTGTCGAGTCTATTGGTGAGGGCGTCACTAGCGTCGCAGTGGGTGACCATGTGATTCCGCTTTACACGCCAGAGTGTGGCGAATGTAAATTCTGCACGTCCGGCAAAACCAATCTCTGTCAAAAAATCCGTGAAACCCAGGGCAAAGGCCTGATGCCGGACGGGACCACCCGCTTTTACAAAGACGGTCAGCCGATCCATCACTATATGGGCTGCTCTACATTCTCTGAATATACTGTTTTGCCAGAGATTTCCCTGGCGAAAGTAAACCCGGCCGCGCCTCTGGAAGAGGTGTGTTTGCTGGGGTGTGGCGTGACGACCGGGATGGGGGCGGTGATGAATACTGCCAAAGTGGAAGAGGGTGCAACTGTTGCCATCTTCGGCCTCGGTGGAATTGGCCTGTCTGCCATCATAGGTGCGACGATGGCTAAGGCGAGTCGCATCATCGCGGTCGATATTAACGAGAGCAAATTTGAGCTGGCACGTAAGCTGGGTGCAACCGACTGCATTAACCCAAAGGACTATGACAAGCCGATTCAGGACGTCATAGTCGAGATGACGGACGGCGGCGTTGATTATTCGTTCGAATGTATTGGCAACGTGAATGTCATGCGCTCCGCTCTGGAGTGTTGCCATAAAGGTTGGGGCGAGTCAGTTGTGATCGGAGTTGCCGGTGCCGGCCAGGAAATCACGACACGGCCATTTCAACTGGTGACTGGCCGAGTATGGCGTGGCTCTGCTTTCGGTGGTGTTAAAGGTCGTTCGGAATTACCTGAATACGTCGAGCGCTACCTTCAGGGTGAATTCAAGTTGGATGACTTTATTACCCACACCATGGAATTGGAGGAGATCAACGAAGCGTTTGACTTGATGCATGAAGGCAAAAGCATTCGCAGCGTGATCCACTTCGATCAATAACACGTCTTGATTCATGCGTTTGAGCATGAGCTAGATCATCGTCTCCCTTCGTGGCTGGCAATCGTCAGCCACAATCTATTCTGCACCTTTGAAAAGAACGCTACACTCGGAATGGTTTGATACGGTTCCCGAACTGACTTGGCTGGCGGCCTGAACGGTCTCGCTCTGCCATGCACAGTTCCAGTACAACAACGATACCGGAGGTAGAAACATGCAATCTTCAGAAAATGCACTGACGAATCATGAAGTCACGATCTGTCTGGAAGGTGGTGCCGTGCTGGGCCCCTTTAATGCCACCTGGAGTGTGGATACCGGCAGCGACGTCCGCGAGCTGGCGCGGGAATACGACGCCTTCCTGCAGGGAGAGCCGCAAAAGCGTTACAAGTTTCACCTGCATGACACCTATACCAATACGGTGCACACACTGATCGTCAATTTCTCCAAGGTGACCGGCATCTGTGATCATGTCAGGCTGAAGCATAATCCGGATAACTGATGCGGCCTTGATGTGAACGATCAGCGGAGATCACCATCTAACGGAATAAGGAGGCTCCAATGACTGAATATCGTGTTGAGAAAGACAGCCTGGGTGATGTGAATGTGCCGAAAGACGCTCTCTGGGGAGCCCAGACCCAGCGTGCTGTCGATAATTTCCCGGTCAGTGGCAGGCAGATGCCGCCCGCGTTTATTGATGCAGTCGTAACCGTCAAGCGGGCCGCGGCCCAGGCGAACGCCGACTTGTCCCTGTTGGAGGGCGGCGTCCGGGATGCCATTGTCAGTGCCTGCGACACCTTGTTGCGGGGCGAGCATCGGGATCAGTTTCCGATCGATGTCTATCAGACCGGCTCCGGCACCAGCACCAACATGAATGTGAACGAGGTGATCGCGCACCTTGCAACGGCTGCGGGCACCGACGTGCATCCCAATGATCACGTCAATATGAGCCAGAGCTCTAACGACGTCATTCCCACTGCTATCCATGTCAGCGCCGTGATGCTGGTGCAAACGGTTTTGATACCGGCATTGTCACATTTGCGCGGGACACTTTATGAGCGTGAAGCCGAGCTGAAGGAGACCGTCAAGACGGGGCGCACGCACTTGATGGATGCGATGCCGGTAACGGTCGGGCAGGAGCTGCAGACCTGGCGCGAGCAGCTGAACGGCGCAGAAAGACGCCTTCAGAGCGCCTGTGAAGATTTGTTGGCCCTGCCTCAGGGCGGCACTGCAGTCGGCACGGGGGTGAATGCGCACAACCAGTTTGCGGATCGTTTTGTCTCATCGCTGAATGCCTTCACCGAACTCCGGTTTACATCGCTTGAGCACAAGTTTGTCGGCCAGAGTGCCGTCGACGCGCCCGTTAATATGTCGGCGCAATTACGCGGTGTGGCGGTGGTGTTGATGAAAATGGCCAACGACCTGCGCTGGATGAATAGCGGTCCGATACACGGGCTGGCGGAAATCAGCCTGCCGGCGCTGCAGCCGGGGAGCAGCATTATGCCGGGCAAGGTCAACCCGGTAATTCCGGAATCAACCGCGATGGTGGCCACTCAGGTAATGGGGCTGGATAGTGCAGTGGCAATCGCCGGACAATCCGGCAATTTTCAGCTCAATGTCATGCTACCGCTGATCGGCGCCAACCTGGTCGAGATGATCAACCTGCTTGGCAATAGCGCGCGAGTGCTGGCGGATAAGGCCATTGCCGGGTTTACTGTGAATGCCGACCATCTGGCGGACGCAGTTGGTCGCAATCCCGTATTGGTCACCGCGCTTAACCCGGAAATCGGTTATAGCCGGGCCGCGGATATTGCAAAAGAAGCCTACAAAACCGGTAGACCCATTATCGATGTTGCTGTTGAACAAACGGATTTTTCGAGGGCACAGCTGGAGGGCATTCTTGATCCACTCAAACTGACCCGCGGAGGGGTTGGTTAGGCGTTCCAGACTGGCTGGGGAATTGATCAGCGTCTCCCTGACCCAAAGGGTCCGCAGCGGCGTCTTTCATTCAGCTGACACAACGGGAGCTCGTTTGTGTTGATTCTGGAATTGCTGTTGCTTTTGCTGGCCGCCAATGGCGCTCCGGTGTTGGGTAGTCGCCTGATGGGGCGGGTTGGTAACGCCCCTATCGACGGCGGAATTAAGTGGAGTGACGGCGTGCGCCTGCTGGGGGGAAGCAAGACCTGGCGCGGCTTTATCGTCGGCACCGCCAGCTGTGCTTTACTCAGCGCGCTGTTAGGGCTGGGCGTGGCGTTTGGCGCAGTATTTGGTGCGCTTGCTTTGCTGGGCGATCTGATCAGTAGCTTTATCAAGCGCCGCCGTAGGCTGGCCCCAAGCTCGCGCTCAACCGGCCTGGACCAATTCCCCGAATCCTTTCTGCCTGTTTTGTTCGGCCATTTCTGGTTGGGTTACGGCTGGTTGACGCTCGTCGTGACGGTGGCGCTGTTCATGTTGGCCAATATCATGATGTCGCCGCTGCTCTATCGCCTCGGTATACGTAAACAGCCCCATTAACCCTTTGGATTGCGACAGGTACTGCGTTCAGACGTGGTGTTTACTGAGGGCCGCGAGTCAACGTATGCAGCGTCACTTCCGGCGGGCAATTCAGGCGCGCCTGGACGACAGAGGTGCCGGATCCGCACGAGGTGTATCCCTGCATGCCGGCATGTTGCCAGGCTCCCTTACCGACGAAGCGCGGGCAGTCGGCATCGAGCAATACAGGAATGCCGCCCGGCAGGCAGATCTGGCCGCCGTGGGTGTGGCCACACAGGAAAACGTCGTAGCCTGCATGGGCCGCCTGGCGAAAAATTTCAGGCGTGTGACTCAATAGGACTGTGACGGCGCCGGCGGGTATTCCGTCAGCCGCTTGTTGCAGGTTATCGACCTTGTAGAAGTGGGCATCGTCGACACCGGCGATGTATAGCCGGGATGCACCTCGGTCAATAGCGATATTCTCATTCACCAGCAATTGGTACCCCATGTCTTCCAGCCCGGGCAGCATTCGAATGCTGTCATGATTGCCCAGCACCGCAAGCGGTGTACCTTTGAGCGCGGGGCGTAGCTCCCGCATGCCCTGCAGGCAGGCATCGATCGGCCCCCAGGTCAGCTTTCGGTAATCCCCGGTCAGCACGCACAGATCGTAATCCATTTCGCTGACGTGTCGGATCAGCGCATCGAGCGCCTGCTGGTCCATGTCTACATGCAGGTCGGTGAGCTGCAGAATGCGGAAGCCTTCAAAATCTTCCGGCAGGTTGGGCAAGACGATACGCCGGTCAATAGTATTGATCCTGCGGGCATTCTGGCGGGCCCGATTCAGCATGCCGGACAGGCGCAGGCAGGTTTCGACCAGGCGGTGGAAGGAGTACCACTTTTCGAAGTAGACGAAGTGGCCATCAGGACCAATCATGGCGCCTTCATACTCCCGTTCAATCCCCAAACGCTGACGTGCATGGGTGGCGCCAAGCCGGAGCGATAGACGGTAGTCGAGAAGGTCATCATCATGCCGCATGTCGGAGGCGGGATGCGTCATCAGATACTCCTCTGGTCAAGCGAAATACATCAGTATGGTCTCTCCGTTCTCATCAGTAAATGTGGGAACCGGTGATCTGATGACCTGTCAGATTGGTAATACAGGACAATAGGGGACAGAATGAGCATTGATGCCTGATTGCGATAGGAGGAGTCATGACCAGAGCCTGTGATATACCCGGAATGAATGTCGCCAGAAGCCGATTCCCCATGCCCGAAATAAGTCTGGACCTGCCGGAAGGCGCAGGCGAGCAACGCGCGATCTTGGGTGGCGGCTGCTTCTGGTGCGTTGAAGCCGTGTATCAGGCGGTGGATGGTGTCACCTCCGTGGTTTCCGGCTACGCCGGTGGCGCTGCCGAAACGGCCAATTATGACAGCGTGTGCAGTGGTCAGACAGGTCATGCAGAAGTGATCGAGGTGCGCTACGACCCTGCGCGAACCAGTTATGGTGAACTGTTGCGGATTTTCTTTTCCGTTGCCCACGATCCCACACAGCTGAACCGACAGGGCAATGACCGGGGTACCCAGTATCGCTCTGCTGTGTTTTACGAAACACCACAGCAGAAAGACATGGTAGAGGCGTATATTCGGCAAATCGATGCGTCCGGTGTATACAGTGATACGCTGGCCACCACTGTAGAGCCGCTGGATGCCTTCTATCCTGCTGAGGAATACCATCAGAACTTTGCAGAACGGAATCCCCACCAGCCGTACATCATGGCGGTCGCAGCGCCGAAGCTTGAAAAGCTGCGCAATAGCTACGGGGATCAATTGAAGCCATCATTCAGGGATGATCTGGCCTAAACGAGGTGAATAATGACGCAGTCTGAATCCGGTTATGACCTGACGCCTCTGACGGCGGCAGAAATCGAAAAGCGGGCCGCAGGGCTGACAGCCGATGAGCGGCGTGTACTGCTTGATCACGGTACCGAGCATCCCTTTTGCGGGACTTTGCTGGATAACAATCAGGATGGCGCCTACATGTGCCGTCTTTGCGATTTACCGCTGTTCAGTTCGCAGCACAAGTTTGAGTCGGGCACTGGTTGGCCCAGTTTTTTCGCGCCTTATGATCCGGATCATATCCGCTATATCGAAGACACCAGTATGGGGATGACCCGGACCGAAATCCGCTGTCCGCGCTGCGACAGTCACCTGGGCCACGTGTTTCCGGATGGTCCGCCGCCCAGCGGGCAGCGCTATTGCCTCAACTCCATCGCGATGGTGTTTCAGGCAGGCGCGTGAAGGTGCCCAAGATGTACGAAAAAAGCCCGGTCCGCCGGGCTTTTTTGTGTCTTCTGCGAAAGCCTAAGCAGATTGAATGCTTTCCGATTCAATGATGTTGCAGCCATCCGGGCCCGAGAGCGAGTCGAGCAGGGTGGCCGCAATATCGCTGGCCGGAACGGATCTGTATCGCTTGGGGATCAGCGGCTTGAACAATCGACTTGCGATCAGCCCGGCTTGTTCGCCAATCCTCGATTCGGTCCGCTCGGCCTCAATCAGTGAGGGCCGAACCAGCGTCAACCGACTGAAACCCAGTGCCTGCAAGTGCTGCTCGGCTTCGCCTTTGGTGCTCAGGTAAAAGCTGCGGCTATTCGCATTGGCGCCGAGTGACGAATTCAATGCGAAGGCATGGGCGCCTGACTCCAGCGCCTTGTTGGCGCAGGCGATCACCAGATCATGGTCAATGGCGTAAAAGGCCTGTTTGCTGCCCGCTTGTTTGAGTGTCGTGCCGAGACAGCACACGACTGCATCGACCGACCACCAATCGGCATCGGGCAGCGGTAGCGAGAAATCAGTCACCGGGTTGAGCGTCGTCTCAGGCAGGTCGTTTTGCTTCAGTGGTCTGCGCGTTGGCGCCACAATAGACGAATAGCGCCCGCTGGCGACCGCTTGGGTCAGCACCTGGTGTCCGACTGCGCCGGTGGCACCGAGTATCATCAGTTTCATCACATATCCGCCCTGGTAAATGGAACGGAAAGCCTAGCGTATGGAGTCGGCTGGAGGAAATAGCGAGGGCGGGTGCAACGGCAGATGTCTGTCACATGTTTGTCATGCTGGCGTGACAAGCTATGGGCAGTGCATTTGTTGTGGCAATACAAAACTGCATTGTGGCGTTTCGCCAGATCAGAGCAGGGATGTTCTCACCGCGTCAGGGATGACGCTTTTTAACGTACTCGTAAGTCTCCTCTCCGCGTTTTGTAACCCCCGAAACCTGAACGCTCCCGATCAACCTGTGTGATGCTGATCGGGTTTGAGTCTGCAGAAACCAGAACCTCAGATGAAGTTCCCAACCACGTACACACCGGCATAGCCCAGCGTGTAGGCAATCAGCAGAAAGAAGCTGTAGCGCAGGTAGCTGCCGAAGGTGAGGCCGTCTATTTTGCTCATCGCCACGATACCTGCGGCTGAACCGATGACCAGCAGCGAGCCGCCAACGCCAACGGCGTAGGTCAGCCCCATCCATTCGCCAGGCGACATGGTGATACCTGCCTTGAGCAACGCAGCGGTAAGCGGGACGTTGTCGATCACGGCCGAGAAGATGCCCATTAGGTAATTGGCGACCAGCGGTGGCAATACGTCATAGACAGCGACGAAGCTGCCAAGGGCGTGAATTTCCTTCAGCATGCCCACCAAAAGCAGAATGCCCAGGAAGAACAGCAGGGTTTCGAATTCGATCGTTCGGACATATTCCATAATCGGGTCCAGTTCCGAATCTGAACTGAAGAACCGGGATACCAGGAACATGACCGAAAGCCCGAAGAGGAACATCAGTACCGGCGGCACGCTGAACAGCACGTTGGACACGATGGTCATGATAATCGTGGTCAGAAACAGCACACTGATGATGACGTCTACGCGCCGCACTTCATTGCGGGCGTGCACCAGTTGTACTTCGCCGTGCATGCCGCGTGAAAGCAGCAGTGCCAGCAGCAGAACGCCGCAGGCGGCCGGAATCGACAGCGCCAGCAGAGTCAGGATTTCGACCTTGTGGGCGAGGAAGATCATCAACGTGGTAACGTCACCGGTGATGAGCGCTACCCCGCCTGAGTTCACTGCAAAGACCACCAGGGTAATGAAGCGGATTTGCTTCTTTTTATCGAGCTTCAGCGACAGAATTAGCGCACAGGAGACCAGTGTGGCGGTGATGTTGTCGGCCAGGGAAGAAAATACGAAGCAGAATGCCCCCGTTAGCAACAGGAGATGCTTTTCCTTGATGCGTTTGGGCATGATCAGATAGATCAGGTTTTCAATCATGCCTTTCTTGTTCAGGTAGGCAACGAAGGTCATGGCGGCGACAAGAAAGAGCCAGAGACCAGCGATTTCGGCGATGCTTTCAGATAGGCCGGCGGATATGGTCCGGGTTTGTGTTTCCGAGTCTGAGGCTATAAACAGGAGTAACCAGGAGAGTGTTCCGAAAAACAGTGTCACTTTTGCTTTGTTGACGTGGGTGACTTCTTCAAAAATGACACCCAGCAGGGCAAGGACAGCAAAGCTGACCAGAACACTATCTAACCAGACCATATGAGGTGAACCGTTGGTGGAAAGCTGCCGGCGCTGACAGCAAGGCAAAATTGAGCGCCGAAGTTTACTCCGACGGCTTGTGCCGCGCCACCGGGATCATTGCCTTGATCATGCAAATCGCGACTTTACGTAAGATCGGCAATTTCAAATTGCATCGAAAAAACGGATAATCGGATTCCGATAATTCTGAACCCCTTTCGAATACTGAACTGAAGGTAACAGGCTAATGACTGCAAGACAGGCAGATGTCGTGCTGGTCGGTGGTGGCGTCATGAGCGCCACCCTCGGCATGATGCTCAAGCAGCTTGATCCGTCCCTGGACATCATCATGGTGGAGCGTCTTGATCACGTCGCCCATGAGAGCACTGACGGATGGAACAATGCAGGTACCGGCCACGCCGGCTACTGCGAGCTAAATTACACGCCCGAGACCCCGGATGGTGGCATTGAGATTGATCGCGCGCTGAACATCAATGCGGCGTTTGAACTGTCTCTGCAGTTCTGGTCCCATCTCGTTGAAAACAAAATTTTGCCGGAGCCCGGCAAGTTCATCAATGCAACGCCGCACCAGAGCTTCGTCTGGGGCGAAAAAGATGTGGCCTTCCTGCGCAAGCGGCACGAAATGCTGAGCAAGCACCACCTGTTCCGGGAGATGGAATTTACCGAGTCTCCTGAAACACTAAAAGAATGGATGCCGCTGATTGTCAGTCATCGTGATCCGATGCAGGCGGTCGCAGCGACCCGCATCAAGCATGGTTCGGATGTCGATTTCGGCTCGCTGACCCGCAGCATGATCGACCATTTGGCTAATCAGCCCAACTTCGAACTCATGCTCGGGCATTCGGTTCGCTCCCTGGCGCAGCGGGAAAATGGCCGCTGGAAGGTACGGGTGCGTGATGAGCAGACCGGTGTTACCAAGAAACTTGAAGCCGGTTTCGTATTCCTTGGCGCGGGCGGCGGCGCGTTGCCACTGCTGCAGAAGTCCGATATAGCCGAGAGCAAAGGGTACGGCGGTTTCCCGGTGAGCGGTCAGTGGCTGGTGTGCAAAAACCCTGACGTGATCAAGCGCCATTACTCCAAAGTCTATGGCAAGGCGCCGATTGGCGCGCCTCCGATGTCTGTGCCGCACCTGGATACCCGCATCATCAACGGTGAGCCGGCCTTGCTGTTTGGGCCTTTTGCGGGTTTCACGACCAAATTCCTCAAGCAGGGTTCTGTGTTTGATCTGTTCTCATCTGTAAAAGGCGGGAACCTTCTGCCTATGATGCAGGTCGGGCGCGTCAATATGGATCTGACCCGCTATCTGATCAAGGAGGCCTTCCAGTCGCACTCCGAGCGGGTGGCGTCATTGCGTAACTTCTTCCCGGATGCCCAGGAGAAGAACTGGCGTCTGCAGGATGCCGGTCAGCGCGTGCAGATCATCAAGAAATCGGCAGAGGGTCGGGGCAAGCTCGAGTTCGGCACCGAGATCGTCGCGGCCAAAGATGGCTCGCTGGCGGCGCTTCTGGGGGCTTCTCCTGGCGCCTCGACCGCTGTTAAGGCGATGATTGATGTGATTGAGCGTTGCTTCTCGGACCGCATCAAGACACCTGAATGGCAGGAGCGGATGCGTGAACTGATTCCGTCCTACGGTCAGTCACTTGTCGAAAATGAAGCATTGCTGAATGAGGTGCGCAGTCGCACGCTTTCAACACTCAATCTGAACAAGCTTAAAGACTGAAACCGAATCGACAGCATGGGTGTGAAAACCCATGCTGTCGGCTTGCCCGCCTGTTTTATCCTGTCTTGTTTTGCTGCTCATCCCTCTCTCTACGCCCCATTTTTCTGATATCCGGATGTTCTGGTCGAGTCTGACCCGGCGCACTGTCAATCTGTGGACATCCGGGTTTGGATGACGCAGTTCCCAGCTAATCGGATGCTCTGAAAACAAATACAACATTTGGAGCGCAAACATGAAAAAAATGAAGCATGTACTGCAATGCTCAGCAGTCGGACTGATGCTGACCGGGGGTGCTGCGCAATCTCACGCAGGCGCCTTTGTTCAGCTGTTTGAGTGGAAGTGGAATGATGTCGCACAGGAGTGCGAAAACTTCCTCGGCCCCAAAGGCTTCAGCGCGGTGCAGGTATCGCCACCCCAGGAGCATATTCAGGGAAATGCGTGGTGGACTCGCTACCAACCTGTCAGTTACCAACTACAAAGTCGCGGCGGCAATGCCGCTGATTTCGCCAACATGGTATCCCGGTGTAACGCAGTGGGTGTCGATGTCTACGCCGATGCGGTGGTCAACCACATGGCCAACGGCAGCGGTACCGGGAGTGCAGGGTCGTCATATAGCAGTGGTAGTCTGTCCTATCCTCAATATAGCGGGCCGGATTTTCACTCGGCATGTGATATCAACAGTGGCGATTATGGAGGTAACGCCGGGCGTGTGCGCAACTGTCGCCTGGTTGGATTGCCGGATCTCAACACGGCTGACAACTACGTCCAGTCCACCGTCGCCGGATACCTCAATCAGTTGATTAATCTCGGTGTTAAAGGCTTCCGGATTGATGCGGCCAAACATATCGCGCCTGGTGATATCAGCGGTATTCTGAGTCGTGTGAACGGCTCGCCCTATGTGTTCCAGGAGGTGATTGATCTTGGAGGCGAGGCGGTCAGCGCGAACGAGTATACCGGTACTGCAGCGGTGACAGAATTTCGTTACAGCGCCTCGATCGGCAATGTTTTCAAGAACCAGCAGTTGAGCTACCTGAACAACTTTGGCGAAAGCTGGGGGTTTCTGGGCGGCGGGTCCGCGGTCGTGTTTACCGACAACCACGACAACCAGCGCGGCCACGGTGCCGGTGGCGCCAATGTACTGACATTCAAGGATGGCTCGCTTTATAACCTGGCTAACGTCTTTATGCTGGCCTGGCCCTATGGTTATCCCAAAGTCATGTCGAGCTACGCCTTTAATAATGCGGATCAGGGGCCGCCATCATCCAGTGTTTACCAGAACGGCGTTGCACAGTGCGGCGGTGCCTGGATATGCGAGCACCGTTGGTCTTCAATCGCCAACATGGTGGCATTCCGCAATAACACGGATGGCACGGGTGTCGATCATTGGTGGGACAATGGTAACAACCAGATTGCGTTTGGCCGGGGTGGTCAGGGCTTTGTCATCATCAACCGGCAATCGAATGCGCTGAACCGTACCTTTAGCACCGGGATGCCGGATGGCCGCTATCGGAATGTGGCAGGTAATAACGCCTGTGTCACTGTGTCGGGTGGCCAGCTCACGGTTGCGGTGCCCGGCATGGAGGCCGCTGCAATCCACGTCGGAGCCCCCTGCGGTTAACAGTGGTTACATCGCCTGATAGCGAGTGACGCTCAAACCGAGGTCGCTCGTTATTACGCCAATCCTGATCAATAAAAAAGGGCCCCTTGGGGCCCTTTTGTTTTACCTTCTGATTACCTCAGGCGTGTGCCTTTTGGGCCTCATCATTTTCAGCATTGTGATCCTTCGCCAGCAGCACGTAGAACGCTGGTAACACGAACAGCGTAAACAGGGTGCCGATGCCAAGCCCCGTCGCGATGGTCAGGCCGATTGCGAAGCGGCTCTGTGCGCCAGGGCCTACCGCGATCAACAGGGGCACCATCGCCACGATCAGTGCGAGCGAGGTCATGATGATCGGCCGCAGACGAATCGCGGCGGCTTCAATCACCGCTTTGGCTTTGCGGTAACCCTTATCGTGTTGCAGTTGATTGGCGAATTCGACAATCAGTATGCCGTTCTTCGAGACGACCCCGATCAATGTAATCAGCCCTACCTGCGAGTAGATGTTCATTGTGGTGAATCCAAGCACGATGAACGCCATGGCTCCGGCGACGGACATGGGAACCGAGATCAGAATGATCAGCGGATCACGCCAGCTTTCGAACTGGGCCGCAAGCACCAGGTAGATGACCAGCAGCGACAGGAAGAACGTCACGGCCAGCGCGCTACCCTGATTGACGAACTGACGGGAATCGCCAGTGAAGTCATAGGTGAAGCCTTGCGGAAAAATCTCGTCGGCAGTCTTGGTCATGAAATTGATCGCATCGCCTGCGGATACGCCCGGCGTTGCGATGCCTTGTAGCGTCAACGAGTTTTGCTGGTTGAACTGGGTCCGCTGGGACGGCTCAACGCCCTTCTCGAAGCTCACCACACTGCTCAGTGGCACCAGTTCGCCAGAGTCAGCGCGTACGTAATAGTCGTTCAGTTTGTCAACGTCGGCACGGGCTGCACGCTCAACCTGAGGAATCACCTGATAGGAGCGGCCTTCCATGTTGAAGCGGTTGATATAGCCACCACCCAGCATGCTGGACATTGCCTGACCGACATCGCTCATCGACAGCCCCAGATCAGCCACACGGTCGCGATCGACTTTGATGGTGGTGATGGGGCGGTCAAACTCGATCGACTTCTGCAGGAACATGAACTGGCCGCTCTGCATGGCTTTGCCCATCAGCTCATCGGCGACGCTGTTCAATTGCTCGTAGTCATTGCCAGTGGTGATGACAAACTGGAACGGCAGACCACCGCTGGAGCCGGGCAACGACGGAATCGGGAACACCGCTGTTTGCAGACCGGTGATTTTAGACATTTCCTGCTGCAGGATCGGCTGCACTTCAAACTGGGACACGTCCCGCTCGCTCCAGGGCTTCATTTTGAAGCCACCAAAGGCCGCGTTGGGACTGGTGATGCCCAGCAGCATGAACGTCTCGTCGTAGCCAGGTAGCTGCTCGAAACTGTCCTGCATTTCGGCGCCGTATTTCTGCAGGTATTCCAGGGTTGCGGTCTGGGGAGCGGTTCCCTGGAAAAGCAGAATGCCCTGATCTTCGTTTGGTGCGAGTTCGTTCTGGCTCATCGCAACCATGAAGTAAATCGATGCCAGCACGATGGCAGCAAAGAAGACGATCACCGAAATTGTCTGCAGCGATGATGTCAGCATCGACTTGTATCCGTTTGAAAGCGCAGTGAAGGTGTTCTCAACCTTGGTTTCAAATCGGGTCGGGTTGCCGTGCGGCTTCAGCACCTTACCTGCCAGCATGGGAGACAGCGTCAGAGCGACAATGCCCGAGATAACGACGGTACCGGCGAGCGTGAAGGCAAATTCGGTAAACAGCGAGCCGACCAGTCCGCCCATAAACCCGATCGGGGCATAGACGGCGACCAGTGTAGTGGTCATCGCGATAATGGGCGTTGCCATCTCCCGAGCGCCGTTTAGCGCTGCGTCGAATCTCGATTCGCCTTCCTCGATATGACGGTGAACGTTCTCGACAATAATGATGGCATCGTCGACCACCAGCCCGATGGCCAGTACCAGCGACAACAGTGTCAGCAGGTTCAGGGAGTAGCCCAGTGCAAGCATGACGAATGCACCACCGACGATCGATAGCGGGACCGCGACCGATGGAATGACTGCAGCACGCAGCGATCCAAGGCACAGGAATACCACCACCAGAACGATGACGATGGCTTCGAACAGCGTCTTGATGACCTCCTTGATGGAGTCTTCAATGAACTCCGAGGAGTCGTAGGGCAGTTCGACTTTGAGCTCGTCCGGCAGTTGGGCCTTGATATCGGGCAGTTCGCCTTTGACCAGCTCTGCGACAGTCAGGGGGTTGGCGCCGGGCGACAGTTCGATAGCGACATAGGTAGAGGGCTGGCCTTTGTACAGCGCCAGATTTTCATAGCTCTCGGACCCCAGCTCCACTCGCGCGATGTCTTTCAGGCGGATCAGTGACCCCTTGGATTCCTTGATCACCAGTTCCCGGAACTGGTCCAGGCTGCCGATATCGGTGTCACTGGTCAGGCTGATTTGTACCAGATCGCCTTTGGTGTTGCCGACAGCGGCCTGGTAGTTGTTCTGCAACAGAAACTGGATGACATCCGGGGCCGTCATGTCCACCGCTGCCAGACGCTCAGGGTCCAGCCAGACACGCAGGGCAAACGTGCGCCCCAGCAATTCGGCCTTACCTACTCCGGGCAGCGCCTGCAATTTAGGCTGAACCACCCGCGTGAGGTAGTCCGTAATCTGGGGTACCGGCATGGTTTCGCTGTAGAACGCGATGTACATCAACGCAGTGCTATCACCGGTTTCTGATGAAATGACCGGATCCTGCGCTTCGGCCGGCAGCACGTTGCGCTGACTGGCAACCTTGGCCTGAATTTCGGCCAACGCGGCGTTGGCGTCGTAGTTCAGCTCCATCTTGGCCTGAATGGTCGACACGCCTTGTGAGCTGGTGGAGCTCAGGTAGTCGATACCGCTGGCTTCAGCAATGGCCTGCTGTAAGGGAGTGGTGATAAACCCCTTGATAAGCTCCGAACTTGCGCCCGGGTAGGCGGTTGTCACGGTGACGGTTGTGCTTTCCAGCAGCGGGTATTCGCGCACTTCCAATTCCATGGCGGCGCGCACACCCAAAAGCAGTATCAGCAAGCTGACAACCGTCGCCAGTACCGGACGGTTTACGAAAATATCGGTGAAGCGCATTAGTTGGCGCCCTCCTCACTGGCTTCGGAGGCGGGCTTGCCACTATCGGCGGAGTCTCCTGAGTCTGCGCCTTTTTTCTCGATTTCTACCGTCTGACCCGCTCTCAGGCGGAGCAGGCCGGTCGCGACGACACGCTCGCCGGCTTCGAGATTTTTGGTGACCTCGACCATGCCGTCACGGGTGCCGCCGGTTTCAATACTGCGACGTTCAGTTATCAGCGCGCCTTCGTCGTTTTCCTTGATGACGTAAACAAAATCGCCGTATGTATTGAAAGAGATAGCGGTGTTGGGAATGGCAACGATATCCCGCATTTTGGGACGCAGCGTCTGAATGGTGGCAAACATACCCGGTTGCAGTTTTTGCTCCGGATTTTTCAGCGTGGCGCGGATACGCACAGTGCGGGTTTCAGCATTGACCGAACTGTTGATGGCGCTGATTTTACCGGAGAAGGTCTGATCCGGAATGGCGGCAACTGTGACATCGACCTGATTACCAACCGTGACGTTGGCGAGTTCTTTCTCAGAGATGGTGTAGTCGGCGTAGATTGGATCGAGCATGTTGATTTCAACGATCGGCGTACCGGTTGCCAGGTATTCACCCTGGTCTACCAGACGAATGCCGAGGGTGCCGGCGAAAGGCGCTTTCAGCTCTTTCTTGTTCAACTGAGCCTGAGCTTCAATTGAGCGTGCGCGTGCGGCTTCGAGATTCGCTTCGGCTTCATCGTACTGAGACTGGGATACGGCCTTGCGGGGCAACAGATCCTCGAGTCGTTTGAACTCGCGGCTGGCCTGTCTTTCTTCTGCGCGGCGTGTGGTTAATGCGGCCTCATCAGTCTGGCTGTCCAGTCGCAGTAGCACGTCACCTTTTTTAACCTTGTCACCGGATTCGAACAGGATGTCTTTGATCACCCCCGGGACTTCGTTGGCAATCTGGATGCCGTTAACGGCTTCGATGCTGCCAACGGCTTTTAGTGATGGTTGCCACTGAACACTCTGGGCAGTGGTTGCTTCAATAACCGCGGGCGGCTGAGGCTGTGAGAACTTTTCCTTCATTTGGCCGAACTGATAAAACTTGTAGCCAAAGATGCCGCCGAGAACGACAGCCAGAAAAACAATGACAACGACAAAGCGTGATGCTGTGCGCATGAAGAAATCCTGAATTTTTTGTCACGTGAATGCGGATAAGCGCCAGATTATAGCGGAAAGAATAGCCTGCTATACAACACAATATCCCGCTAAAGCCGTTTATAAGAGGACGAGCACGGAAGGTTGGTATCAATAGCGGTGATTCAATTGCCGGTAATAATTATCCGTAACAGGGTTTGGAATGGATCAGTAGTTTTACCTACCCGGGTATCGCCAACTCACTCGAATATCGCGAGGCGATAGAAGTTGTTGCGCAACACGGGAGCCTGATCCATTGTTGTAAAGGCAAAAAGCAGCGTCAGTATGGGCGCACACCCAACAGGAGGCAACGGATGATTGGTTACGTGACGATTGGTGTCAGTGATATGTCGAAGGCCAAGGCGTTCTACAGTGAACTGCTGCAGGATGTTGGCGCGAAAGTACTTTTGGATATGGGGCGAATCGCGTTTATTGGCACCAGCATGAAAGCGCCGATGCTAGCGGTGTGCACGCCTTACAATGATGAGTCGTGTAACCAGGGTAACGGCAACATGTTTGCTATTAGTCCGGGTTCCAAAGAGGCGGTTGACGGTCTGTACGCCAAGGCGATTTCGTTGGGGGCGACGTGCGATGGCGAGCCGGGGCAGCGTATTCCCGATCAGTTCTACGGTGCCTACGTGCGCGATACTGATGGCAATAAAATGGCCTTTTTTCATTTCGGTTGATGTTTGTTTGATGCGACCTTGCCTCTTTACAGATTGAGGCGATAAGGAGAACAGTAGTGACCATAAAAAAATTCGCATGGGCTGCGCTGGTAGTTGGCGTGTTGGGCAGCAACGTTGCATTTGCACATGATCACGGCGCTGTGGTCGAGGTCAGTCATCCATGGGCGCGTGCAACACCGCCGGTCAAGCCGGTGCATGGCGCCGCTTATCTGACGCTGACCAATACGTCAGATGAGGCAGTAGTGTTGGAAGGCGTTACGACACCGGTGACTGACAAAGCCAGCATCCATGAGACTCAGAAAGTGGACGGCAACATGCGAATGGAAAAGCTGAAAGGGGGGCTGGAAATTGAACCGGGCCAGACGGTTAAGTTCGCACCCGGTGGCTATCATGTCATGCTGATGGATATGGATGAACCACTGGTTGCTGGAAGCCATTTCCCGATCACTCTTGAATTCCAGGGGGGGCTTACTGAGCAGGTTGAGATTCAGGTGGGTGATGAGCCTGAAATGGACGGCCACTCCATGGGGGGACATTCAAAAGAACACGCACACTAAAGGGTTCACCTGAGTGCGTTAGTTTTCCTGTCCGGGCACTGCCGCCCGGGCGCTACTTCTCGTTAAACATGAAAATGATGCTGCCCCCCCGTAGAACGCTGCCGTAGTTGAAATTAATTCCAATCCCGATGTTGTCCAGTATCCCCATGAAGTCGTTGGTTTCCACCAGCCATGCAACGCCTGCCTCATAATAGTGTGTGCTGCCAAGTGCATGGCTCATGTCCCCGCCCACGTCGACCCGTGCTGCCCGCAGCCATAAATCCTGTGCAGGCAAAAACGCCGCTTTGGTGGGCACTTTCACCCGGAGCCCGTTGGACCAGAAGAAGGCCTCTGGCTTTGCCTTGTGGGCTTCAATATGGGCGCCATAAGTGGTGCCTGCTATATAGTGATAATCAGAGAAAAAGTTCCACCGGGCTCCCTGTGCGTCCAGCAGATAATTGACGGTCAAGGTAGGCTCGGCCACCAGGGCGTTTACCGAAATGTTCGTGAGAACACCGTCCAAAACGGGAGCAAACGGCTTGGAGGCTTCCGTTTTGTATCTCGTGCGATTTTTATAGTGCAGCAGGTGTGAGTAGAGCCCGAGCGTGACTCGCCAGTGCTGATCAATGTGATGCCGCCAGGCCCCCCCCCCCGAGCTCCCCAGATATGACGGTGTCGCGCAACTCGTCCTGACCCGGATTATCGCTCGCCACGACCTGGATATCCTGATCGATGTCGAGATAGGCCAGCTTAGCCAGTACCAGCAATTCATCGTCTGAGTCGGGGAGGTGAGTTTGCCATTGATAGGGCAGGCTGACGACTGAAATTTCCTGACGCAGTTGAGCTGAATCAGCGCTCCCGAACTGGTCATTGTCAATCTCGAAATAATCGTTGGGATTGAAGTTCCAGAGGCCAAAGCGAACCGCTTCACCGTTGGTAAGGAGCATGGACGTCGTTATCGTTTCTGAAATGTTTGCTTGTGCCGCCGCATCGAGTGCATCAGGCATTGCGGGCCGAGCCAGGAAGATGGTCGTCGCGACCAGAATGCAGACGCTTGTCCAGTGTTTTCTCACCACGATGCTCTCCACACGCCTTGCTGGATCATCCTTGGGCACATTCCTGCCTGCCTTGAGTCTGGAATGAATGCTTTTGTGTGGCAATTTTACCTGTGGCACGGGGGCATGGAATCATCGGTAGATGATTTTGTTCTGGCGGAGCGCAAGTTTCGGGCCGGCACATATCTGCTTTTGTTGCCCTGTTATTCCTCGAACAACATCACCTTGTCATCTCGATGTCATTGCCGGCTGACAGTCTGGTATATCCGGGGCAGTGGGCCATCTGGCGCAGTGTCACCTTTTTTGTAGTAAAAGCTGCAGACGGGAGGGTGTTCCATGATTGAACAGTATCTTCGTAATGCATTACAGGTGCCTCACAACTATCGACTGGTAGAAATTGAAAAGGCGCGTGAGCACCATGCGGCGAGTTGCACGGCGCGCTATTTCAATCTGATTGATGAAAACAGGAACCTTGTAGCCGGTTTTGATGCATGGATGGTGGAGCAGAGTTTTTTTGGATTTTTTCGCTATAGCCCACAAGGGCAGCTACTGGAGAGAAAAACGGTGGCGCTCTATTCCCCGACAGCCCGACACTGATGAGCAACAGGCAATAATCTGATGGTCTGGGGTTCGGGACGTGGTGCCCTCAGGTGGTTTGTAAAACGTGCTGAGCGAGGGCCTGAGGTGAACGGGTAGTCGCTCACCTCAGGGTTGGCATTGGCGAGGGGTTAGTCTTCGTCGTCTTCCCCCGGGCCATCCGCCATGCCCAGCTCTTTGATTTTCCGGGTCAAGGTGTTTCGGCCCCAGCCCAGCAGAATCGCCGCATCCCGTCGGCGACCACCGGTGTGTTTGAGGGAGGTTTCGATCATCACCTGTTCAAACTCGGGTACAGCGACATCAAGGATTGCCTGTTTGCCCCGTTTCAGTTCCTGTTCGGCCCAGGCGCGCAAGCCTTCCTGCCAGGTTTGTCCGGTCGGTGGTGTGTCGGCCTGGTCGAGTAATTCTGGCGGCAGGTCGCTGACATGAATCTCGCGCCCGCTCGCCATGACCGTCAACCAGCGACAGGTGTTTTCGAGCTGGCGGACATTCCCGGGCCAGGGCAGCGTGGTCAGGTATTCTTCAGCTTCGGCCCGCAGCAGTTTGGGTTCAACCGAGAGTTCCAGAGCCGCACGTTTCAGGAAGTGTTGCATCAGCCGCGGAATATCCTCACGCCGTTCAGCCAGTTTTGGCAAATGAACACGGATAACATTCAGGCGATGGAACAGGTCTTCCCGGAAGGTGCCGGCCTGAACCAGCTTTTCAAGATTCTGGTGCGTGGCGGCGATGATGCGCACATCGACCTTGATCGGCGTTGTGCCACCTACCCGATAAAATTCGCCATCGGCCAGCACCCGCAGCAAGCGCGTTTGGGTATCAGCGGGCATATCGCCAATTTCATCGAGGAACAGGGTGCCGCCGTTGGATTGTTCAAAACGTCCCTGACGGGCGGCAGCGGCTCCTGTAAAGGCGCCTTTTTCATGGCCAAACAATTCTGACTCAATCAGATCTTTGGGAATTGCGGCCATATTCAGCGCGATGAACGAATGGCTGGCACGAGGGCTGTGATTATGCAATGCCTGCGCGACCAGCTCCTTGCCGGTGCCGCTTTCCCCATTGATCAACACCGTGATGTTTGAGTGGGAGAGTCGACCTATTGCCCTGAAAACTTCCTGCATGGCAGGCGCTTCACCAATGATTTCGGTGTGGCGAGTCGTGCTATCCGGCTGGGGTTCGGTGCTGGCTCTGCGTTCGCGGCTGTGGGCGATGGCCCGCTTGGCGAGTTCAACTGCATCATCGACATCAAAGGGTTTGGGCAGGTATTCAAAAGCCCCTGTCTGATAACTCGCAACCGCGCTTTCCAGGTCCGAGTGGGCGGTCATGATGATGACCGGAATGTCGGGATGGTCGTGGGTGATTTGCCCCAATAGCGCAATACCGTCGATGCCGGGCATTCTGATGTCGCTGATTATGGCATCCGGTTGTTCCCGGTCGAGGCGCATCATAATGCCTTCGCCGCTCTCGAATACGCGAGTCTGGATGTCGGCCTGTGTCAGTGCACGTTCCAGGACCCATCGAATACTCCGATCATCGTCAATTATCCAGACGTTGGCCGATTGGCTCATGCTGTCAGCTCCAGAGGCAGAAAAATGATGAAATCGGTCAGGCCGGGTGAACTCTCGCATTCAACAAGTCCATGGTGCTGCCCGATGATGCTTTGGGTAATAGAAAGCCCAAGACCCGTGCCGTTGGCTCGGCCACTGATCATGGGATAGAAAATGTTCTGTAAAAGATCCGGTGGAATACCGGGCCCGTTGTCAATTACATCCAGACGGCATACGAGACGGTGACGCCTATGTCCGATCGTAAATTGGCGCAGGGCTCGGGTGCGGAAAGTAATGCAGGGCACATCCGTCGATGGGTTGTCGGCTGCGGCCTCCATCGCGTTGCGGGCGATATTGAGCACCGCCTGGATGAGTTGTTCCTTGTCGCCTGGGAATTCTGGCAGGCTTGGGTCGTAGTCCCGTTCCAGTCGAACCCGGCCTTTGGTTTCGGCCTCAAGTAGCGTGCGAACCCGCTCAATCACTTCGTGGATGTTGGTCGGAGTAAGCTGAAATGCCTTGTTGGGGCCGAGCATCCGGTCAACCAGGCCACGCAGGCGGTCCGCTTCGTCGATGATGACGCGGGTATATTCTTTCTGCCCGTTGTCCGTCAGTTCGCGGTCCAACAATTGCGCTGCGCCGCGAATACCGCCGAGCGGGTTCTTGATTTCGTGGGCCATACCCCGAACCAGGATGCGCGTGGTTTCCTGCTGGCTCAGCATATCCTCTTCGCGTGTGATGCGAATAAGGCGATCACGTGGCTGCAATTCGAGCAACATGGTCGAACCGTCTGCGCCAATATGGGACACAGAATAATCGACTGTAAATCTCGAACCGGATAGCAGCGTAAATTCGGCTTCGCGCTTGGTGAAGGGCTGGCCAGACTCGGCGGCATCAGAGAGTGTCTGGAATGCCTCGGTGGACTCTACAAACAGATCGTAGAAATGCGTGCCTATAATGCGCGAACCGCTGGCCTCCAGCAGATACTCTGCTGCACCATTGATGAACTGCACATTCAGCTCCGCATCCAGCACCAGCGTTGCCGTGGTGAGGTGATCGAAAATCTGCTTGTAAACATTAGTGTGTGGCATAGGATTCCTCGTGACATGCCAGTAACTGCAAAAAGCGAACCAGTTGTGAGCTCGCCACAAGCGAGTGCGCGTTTTTGGTCCTGTTCGGTGGCACTGTTTAATGAATCAGTAGAGATTCGCTCCATTGCTTTCCCTCGCTGAGGGGCGCAAGGCCTGAATGGCATTCAGTAACTGCCGCTAAAATCGGCGAAAATGCTGATAACGACCTGTAAAGGCACTTGCTGAAGGGGGCGGTCTGCCGACCGGAGCTGGCGTTTTTTCGCATGGCTCGCCTGCTTTTTCTGTGTCATTTTGGCGAGCAGCCTGGTCGTCGGAGGGGAAGCGCCATTGAAACTGCCGGTATCCCGCCCCTGATTGTAATCGGATTCTAGACCTTAATTAGTGCTTGCGCACCAAAATAGTGCAGGTCATGGGGTGGGGATTGTTTTGGTGCGAAGATGCGCCCGGCCGGGGAGGCGGGCGCATTAGCGAAGAGGGGTTAGTTGATGACCGAAGGGCGATGGATGGTAAATGAAATACCTTGTCCTGACTGAATGATTTTGCCTTTGCTGTCGACTATCTTGACCGACGCATTGTGGGTGCCACGATCGATGTTGTTGACGGTAAATTGGCCGGAGGCGTTCTGGCCGACTGGTTGCCCGTCAAGTGATACCTCGAATTCGTGGCCGCGCAACAAGGCAGGGCTGCTTGATACTGCGAACGTCACATCACCGTTTCCGCTATGGAACGCGCTGTTATTTTCAGGCGCATCAAATGAAACCCGGTTGTATGCCTTGCCCTGATCCTGCTCCTGTTTCTTTTTGGAGTCTTCCACCATCTGTGGCACTTCGTCCGGCTTTGGCAGTGTGACAGTCGTGACAGGCTTCACTTTAATGGTTTTTGCGCCGGGGCTGGCCTCGTCAGAATAGCTGACGTTGCCCTGGGCATCGGTGTGCTTGTATACCTCGGCGTAGGCGCCAAGGCTGGCTGTCATCGCGATGCTGAATGTCAGAAGCTTTATTGTATTTTTCACGGAACCCTCCATTGGGGGAATTCTCCAAGTTGTAGCAGGCCTGTAAGGATTATTGGCAAGAGGGGGATTGGATTGCAACTTTCCTGACCCTAAATGGTATTAATGGCTGGTAAGGTTTTGTAATTGGCAGCGTCACTGGAGCGCACTATCGGTGTAGCAACAAAGCACGGGGCCGGAAATAAAAAAACCCCGCGGTTAGGCGGGGTTTTCTGTGTGTACAGGTCTGTTAATCCGAAATATCGTGTTTAAACAGAGTAGTACAGTTCGAACTCGACCGGGTGAGTGGTCATGTTCAGGCGCTCAACTTCAGCGCGCTTCAGATCAATGTAAGCACTGATCATGTCTTCGGTGAATACGCCGCCGCGAGTCAGGAACTCGTGGTCTTCTGCCAGGCAGTCCAGCGCTTCCTGGAAGGTTTCCGCAACCTTAGGAATGTTCAGCGCTTCTTCTTTTGGCAGGTCGTACAGATCCTTGTCCATGGCATCGCCAGGGTGGATCTTGTTCTGAATGCCGTCCAGGCCGGCCATCATCAGTGACGCAAATGCGAGGTACGGGTTCGCTGATGCATCAGGGAAGCGTACTTCGATACGGCGCGCTTTCGGGCTGTTCACGTATGGAATACGGATCGAAGCTGAGCGGTTACGAGCCGAGTAGGCCAGCATGACCGGTGCTTCGTAGCCTGGAACCAGACGCTTGTAGCTGTTGGTTGAAGCGTTGGTGAAGGCGTTGATGGCCTTGGAGTGCTTGATAATGCCGCCAATGTAGTACAGCGCCATTTCGCTCAGGCCAGCGTAGCCGTCACCAGCAAACAGGTTCTTGCCATCTTTGTTCAGAGACATGTGAACGTGCATGCCTGAACCGTTGTCGCCGACAACCGGCTTCGGCATAAAGGTCGCAGTCTTGCCGTATGCGTGTGCAACGTTGTGCACGCAGTACTTCAGGATCTGTACTTCGTCAGCCTTTTTGACCAGCGGGTTGGCGCCAACGCCAATTTCGCACTGACCGGCAGTACCGACTTCGTGGTGGTGAACCTCAATTTCCAGACCCATGGATTCCATGGCAGAGCACATGGCGCCACGCAGGTCGTGGAGGCTGTCTACTGGTGGAACAGGGAAGTAACCACCTTTGACGCCAGGGCGGTGACCAATGTTGTTGCGCTCGAAATCTTCGCCAGAAACCCAGGCCGCTTCCTCGGAGTAGAGCTCGTACATTGCGCCGTTCATGTCAGTCTTCCACTTCACAGAGTCGAAGACGAAGAACTCGGGCTCAGGGCCGAACAGTGCGCCTTCGGCGATGCCGGTAGACTTCAGGTACTCTTCTGCGCGACGGGCAACAGAGCGCGGGTCACGCTCGTAACCTTGCATGGTAGAAGGCTCTACGATGTCGCAAGTCAGGTTCAGAGTGGTTTCTTCGGTGAACGGATCGATTACGCCGGTGGAATCATCTGGCATCAGGATCATGTCGGATTCGTTAATGCCTTTCCAGCCAGCAATAGATGAGCCGTCAAACATCTTGCCGTCAGTAAAGAAGTCTTCATCGATTTCTGAGGTCGGCATAGTGACGTGTTGCTCTTTGCCGCGGGTATCAGTGAACCGCAGGTCAACCCACTTCACTTCGTGTTCTTTAATCAGGTCAAGCGTCTTGGACATTGTGCATGCTCCGTAAAGTTGTCCCGCTTCAGCGGGTGCATTCATGTTCGTATTGCCGGATGGGTCAGGGTCACTGATATCCGATTTTTTCAGGAGGTCGCAGCTTATCAAAAGCCTCTGCCACTTACCTGCAAATTTATCCTGACTTCTTCAAAGCAATCGCCTTGCCAATTTTTGGTGCTGCCCTGCAGAGGCCGCTGGGAGCGGCATCCGGCTCAACTCTCGACGTCTGACGGCAATATTTTGGTGCAACGCAGAAGGTAATCCGCACTAATGTGGTGCGCTTTTGATGCATAATGCTCGTTTATGGTGCGGTTTAAGGTTTGGAAGTAGGCGTTTTTCTTCATATTAACGGCATGGACTTTTAGATATACTACGCGCCGCCTCATTTGCACCCTGGTCTGTAAAGTTGTTCAGGGGGTGTAGGTACCGCCCGGTATCGGATAATGGGTTCACTTTACGGATTTGAGATGGCATGTGAGAGGCTTGGCCTCCCTTAAGACCCTCTCAGGTCAAAAGAAAGCATGCCGCAGGACTATTGTTGTGATTGAGAAGCTTCGTAATATCGCCATTATCGCCCACGTCGACCATGGTAAAACCACGCTTGTAGATAAACTGCTGCGTCAGTCTGGCACTTTGGACCGGAAAGAGCTCGAAAGCGAGCGCGTAATGGACTCCAATGACCAGGAAAAAGAGCGCGGCATTACCATCCTGGCCAAGAACACGGCGTTGAAGTGGAACGACTACGACATCAACATTGTCGATACCCCTGGCCACGCCGATTTCGGTGGTGAGGTAGAGCGTGTCATGAGCATGGTGGATTGTGTGCTGCTGGTGGTTGATTCCATCGACGGCCCGATGCCGCAAACCCGCTTCGTGACTCAGAAAGCATTTGATGCCGGTCTGCGTCCGATTGTTATCGTTAACAAGATCGACCGTCCGAGTGCGCGCCCGGATTGGGTTGTCGATCAGGTGTTTGATCTGTTCGATAACCTGGGTGCCACGGATGAGCAGCTGGATTTCCCGATTGTCTATGCCAGCGCCCTGAACGGTATTGCAGGTCTGGATCACGAAAACCTTGACGATAATATGGATGCCGTATTCCAGGCGATCGTCGATCACGTGCCTGCACCGGATGTCGATCCTGAAGGCCCATTCCAGATGCAGGTTTCCCAGCTGGATTACAGCAGCTTCCTTGGCGTTATCGGTATCGGTCGTATTTCGCGCGGTAAGGTGCGGACCAACATGCCTGTCGCAGCTATCGGGGCAGATGGCAAGAAGCGTAATGGCCGAATCCTCAAAATTATGGGGCACTCCGGTCTGCATCGCGTAGAAGTTGAAGAGGCGCAGGCAGGCGATATCGTCTGTGTGAGCGGTATGGACGAGCTGTTTATTTCCGACACCCTGTGTGATCCTGCCAATGTAGAAGCGCTGCCCGCACTGACTGTAGATGAGCCGACTGTATCCATGACCTTCCAGGTCAACGATTCGCCGTTTGCTGGCAGGGAAGGCAAGTACGTCACCAGTCGTAACATCAAGGAGCGGCTCGAGAAAGAGTTGCTGCACAACGTTGCGCTGCGCGTTGAAGATGGTGAAAGCGCGGATAAGTTCAAGGTATCAGGCCGCGGCGAATTGCACCTGTCGGTACTGATCGAAAACATGCGTCGCGAAAATTTCGAGTTGGCGGTTGGTCGGCCGGAAGTGGTCATTCGCGAAGTGGATGGCGAAAAGCAAGAGCCCTATGAAAATGTCATCGTCGACATTGAAGAGCAGCATCAGGGCGCAGTAATGGAGCAGATGGGTCTGCGCCGGGGCGATCTGACCAACATGGTGCCGGATGGTAAGGGGCGTATGCGTCTTGATTACACTATTCCTGCACGTGGCTTGATTGGCTTCCGCAATACCTTCCTGACCATGACGTCGGGTACCGGTATTCTGACGTCCACTTTCAGCCATTACGGACCGATCAAGCTGGGTGATGTGACAAGTCGCCAGAACGGCGTATTGGTCTCAATGGCAACCGGCACTGCGTTGACGTACTCGCTGGAAACGCTGCAGAGCCGAGGCAAGCTGTTCCTTGATCCTGGTCAGGAAGTTTACGAAGGCCAGTTGTGTGGTATTCACAGCCGTGAAACCGATATGGTGCTCAACCCGACCAAGGGTAAGAAGCTCGACAACATGCGAGCGTCTGGCAAGGATGAAGTGATTAGCCTGGTACCACCCATCAAGTTCACCCTCGAGCAAGCGCTTGAGTTCATCGATGATGACGAGCTGGTGGAAGTAACGCCCAAGGCGATTCGTCTGCGCAAGAAGCTGCTGACTGAAAGCGAGCGCAAGCGTTCGAACAAGAAGTAAGAAGCTTCGCAGGTAACAGGAGGGGCAGATCATTCGTAGTCTGCCCCTTTTTTTGTCCACTTCAGCTAAACTCCGGTTAAATCCATTCGCCGGAATCTCTCCATGCTTGCCCTGTATCCCGAAATCAAACCCTATGCCCAACATCGCATTGCGGTTGATGCCCCTCACGAACTGTATCTGGAAGAAAGCGGGAATCCGGATGGCATACCGGTAGTCGTGGTGCATGGAGGTCCAGGCGGCGGCTGTGAAGATTATTATCGTCGTTTTTTTGATGCTGAGCGCTTCCGGATCATTCTATTTGACCAGCGTGGTGCAGGTCGCTCTACGCCACTGGCTGAGTTGGAAGGCAATACCACCCAGGCGCTGGTTGAAGACCTTGAAACCATTCGCCGGTTTCTCGGTGTGGAGCAGTGGGCGCTATTTGGCGGGAGCTGGGGCTCAACCCTGAGCCTGGTTTATGCCGAAACGCATCCGGAGCGTGTACTTGCTTTGGTGCTCCGGGGGATTTTTCTGTGTCGCCCGCGAGACATTCAGTGGTTTTATCAGGAAGGCGCCAGCCGGGTTTTTCCTGACTATTGGCGTGACTATCTTGCACCGATACCGACCGAGGAGAGGGGCGATATGGTCGCATCCTACTACCGTCGGTTGACCAGTGATAACGAGTTGGTGCAGATTCAGGCAGCCAAGGCCTGGTCGATATGGGAGGGGCGCTGTGCAACGCTGCACCCCAATCCCCGGGTTGTTGAGCGCTTTGGTCACCCGCATGTTGCCATCGCACTGGCACGTATCGAGTGCCACTACTTTATGAACAATGCCTTTCTTGAGCCCGATCAGATCACCCGGAATGCGGGGCGGCTTAAAGGTATCCCCGGTTACATCGTGCATGGCCGATATGACATGGTCTGTCCGCTTGATAATGCCCAGACGCTGAGCGATGTCTGGCCTGAGGCCGAACTCTCGATTATACGAGATGCCGGCCACTCATCTTCAGAACCCGCAATCGTTGACGCGTTGATGCAGGCCTGTGAAGCGGTTTCAGCCCGTTATGGCAGTGGAACGACGCGTTAGATCGCACTGCACTCGCACGGGTTATGTCATCCTCTGATGTGTTGGCGTCAGCTTTAGTTCGTTTCTTTGTCTAATTATGTAACCTCGACTTGCCGCTCCCGTCATCGGTCATTAGACTCTTGCAAACATTAACGCGCTGTCATTGAATGGCCACGCGTTAATCTCGCTGCGAAGACGGAAACTTCGGGTGATTGCGGTGAGTTAATCATGACAATAAGTAACCTCCGGGAGCACTGATTGAAAGGACTGATTCAAAGGGTTGAGCGAGCCGACGTGAATGTCGGTGGTCAATCTGTGGGTCGAATTGGCAAGGGGGTATTGCTCTTCGTGGGTGTCGAACGGAATGACACGACTTCTGATGCTGCAGATCTTTGCCAACGCATTCTCCACTATCGTGTTTTCCCTGATGACGCCGGTCGCATGAATCGCAGCCTTCTGGATGTCGGTGCTCACCTGCTCGTTGTCCCCCAGTTTACGCTTGCTGCTGACACCCGGAAGGGGCAGCGCCCCAGCTTTTCTTCTGCTGCAGATCCCGATCTTGGGCGTGCTTTATTTGATGCATTTGTTGCAAAGGCTGCGGAGCATGTTCCGGGTGAGCGGCTGGCAACCGGGCAATTTGGTGCCGACATGGCGGTCAGCCTGGTGAATGATGGTCCGGTGACTTTTCTGCTCGAGAGTCGAAAATGAACAATCTGTTTAAAAAAACCGTTGTCACAAAGTCGTCATGATTACCGTGATTCAATGCGGCGCAAGTAAACCGCAACTGGCAGAAAGTCGAGATGGTTTAGTTTGGGCTCTGTGCTAATTTGCGGGAGTTTCGGGTGAGGCGGGGCAGAAAGAGCGATTAAAGTGCACTGATTTTTTTTGTGCATCATGATGGACCGACTGAGGCTATAGCGTTCAGTGGCTTTGAGTTTAACGTCATGAAATAGCGTATTATTTTTGAGTTGGCCTGAAACTTGTTATCAAAATGCGGAAAATGTGGCGCGCCAAATTACTTAAAAAAACGTCATAAAAAATTTGCAAATTTTAGATTCTTGTATTAAAACGATGTCATTATGCAGCTCTTTAAGAAAGCGCTGTAAGTGACTGACCTTTAAGGCAAGTGAGTGGAGTCGCCGCCGTTTGATCGGCCGGGATTCCCAAGCGTTGAGGAAAACGTTCACACATTGTTGGTTCGTAAAGGGTTTTGGGGAGTGGTCTGAACCCTGTAACAAAATCGACATGTAGAGTTCACATAATGAGTTCCGGATGGAACTCTCTATTAAAAAACGGGTTTAAACCCGCGGCTAAAACCTGAGTTAACTCAAGAAGGAAGACGCAACATGAAAAAGACTCTGATCGCATCAGCTGTAGCGGCCGCTACATTCTCCGGTGCAGCGATGGCGCAAGACGTCAACCTGCCAACTCTTTACGGCAACATCCAGCTGGCATATGCCTACACTGACGTTGATGGCTCTGGCAGCGAAGCGTTGTTTGACAACGGTTCTACCCTGGGTGTCAAGCACAGCCACGAACTCATGCCTGGCGTTGAAGGCTTCTTCAAGGCTGAGCTGGAATTCGATGCAGACGACAAAGCCGGTAACAGCGGCATGAGCGGTTTCGACGAAGCATACATTGGTGTTAAAGGCGATAGCTTTGGTCAGGTTTGGGTGGGTTCCGATGACTCAACTTACGAATCGGCTGTTGACGAAATTTCAAACTACTACGAAGTTGCATCACAAAACATCGGCACTGGTAGCGACAACTTCAACGGTATCTACGACACAGGCGAAGGCGATCTGATCCAGTACAAAACGCCTTCCTTCGGCGGCCTGACTCTTGGTGGTGCTGTCCAAATCAATGGCGACGGCGACGGCAAAGAAAAGTCGTATCCGTACCAGTTGGCGGCTATGTATGAAATGGCAGGCCTGGAACTGGCAGTTGCGATGGACTCTAACGACGGCGATCGTCAGTACTCCAGCGACACTAACGGTAGCAGCTTCAACAACGAAAACACCTACGGTGTGCGTGCAAGCTACAACCTCGACAGCCTGCGTGTAACAGGCCAGTTCCAGACCCGTAAAGATGTGGGCGATACCTACGGTATCTTCGGCGCTTACTCCATGGGATCTAACACCTTCGCTGCATCTTGGGAGCGCGGCTCGCCAGATCAGACTGATGAAGATTTCGACGTATTCTCTGTTCAGGCTCTGCACAACCTGTCTGACAACATGTACGTGTACGTTGAAGGCTACTATGGCACTGGTGATGACTACCAGGGTGCTGATCAGGACGAGCGTTCTGACATCGCTTTCGGTGGCACCTACTACTTCTGATACGGCCCTGGCCTGATCAGAGTTGTAGTATAGAAAAACCGGCGACCTTCGGGTCGCCGGTTTTTTTGTGTCTGGATTAACCTGTTGCTAACGTCACGCCCTCCCGATTAACCACCGAAGAGCAGCTTCCCATGGCCGAAGAACTGGAAATAAAACTTACGCTACCGATGTCCTGTGTTGATGGTGTCAGCCGCTGGTTAGAGCAAAAAGCAGGTGAAGGCGTGGTGTCTCGACTTTTGATTAATCGCTATTACGACACGCCGTCGCTTGAGCTGAACGGTCAGCGTGCCGCTCTTCGCGTGCGTCAGGCGGGAAACCGCTTTATTCAGACGCTGAAAACTCAAGGTGAATTTGTCAATGGCGCACATCGGCGCGAGGAATGGGAATGGGATCTGCCACGTGATCAGCTTGAAATTGGCCTGCTGGCCGAAACGCCGCTGGCGACTGCGGTCGACCTGACTCAACTCGCCGTTGTGTTCGAAACAAACTTCAAGCGCCTGGCCGGTAATCTTGAGTCTGATGCCGGTATGGCGGAGTGCGCGCTCGACGTTGGCGTCGTCCGCTCAGGTGTTCAGGAAATAGCGCTTTGTGAAGTGGAGTTCGAGCTAAAATCCGGGCGTTCTGAAGCTTTGCTGGACTGGACGCGACAGTTAGCTCTCGAGTATCCGCTATTCCTGAATTTGGTCAGCAAGGCGGAGCAGGGGTATTGGTTGTCGGGACGATACACCCCGGTTTCAGACGATTTGAGCGCCGATCAGGCGACGGGGCTGCTGAAAGCGCTGAGCGTGTTGTGGCTGGCAGGTTATGACGGGATTGATCGTTCGGCAATAGCGGCTATGGTGAGTGCCCTGATTGCCGGCAGCACGGACCCTGCAATAAAGGGTGACTTGGAGTGGTTGCAGGGCAAGTTGGTTGCGCAGGAACCGCCGCTGGATTGGGTGTTTGACCCGGAACTGCTTCGGCTGCAGCTTGCGCTGATTGACGGTTCTGCTCGCGCTTAGGTCTCTGTGCAATGCTCGTGCGAGTTTGAGTGCGGAGCCACTCTAGGCGATGCTTTAGTGGCGGTGCAGACGTGAGCCTGCGGAAGCTTCAGGGCGGCTAGCGCCACCCAGCGCCGCTTAAGCGTCGTCTACGGCGCTGCTGATTCGCTGTGCTCTGACTTCATCGTGTTGTACCGTTCCAGAAATGCGCGGTACCTGCCCAGCGCATCGATCAGGTCGTCAACCGGTGGTGTGTTGTTGGATTTCACAAGTACGATCAGCGCCTTACCTTCGACTTCCTTGTTGGCATCCGGGTGGCAGATTACTTCGTTGTCGGCGTTTATATAGGCGAGAGCTGTGCCTATGCCGTGACGTATGAGTGCGCTTACGATATCGGCCCAGCTCAGGTCGTCCAGCGGCAGTTCATAACGATGCGGGTGGTCGTGTTGGTAGTTGAACAGGTCCTCCAGCACTTTTTCCGAGCCCGGTGAGATCACAGCTCGCACCATTATCTCGGGGTAGGTTCGCACCGGGCGTATCACGGTAAGGATGCCCAGCGACGTAAAGCGCTGGCGGTTCTCATCGTTGACACACTCCAGAGTCACGCGATTCGCCAGTTGCATTTCTGACAGGCGATGCGCGATGTCGAAGGTCACGCTATCAGAATCGGCGTCAGATGAATCCGGCGCCAGTACGATGATATAGCGCGCATCGATGATGTTGACCGCACGCATGGCGTTGGCATCGCTGCCTGAGCCATGGTAGTGCACGATGCCTGCGTCGCGGACTTCAGAGGGTAGCCCATCCGGGTATTGCCGGGTAAGCACCTGAATCGGAATGCTTTCATAGCCGGGCACAGCGCGGATCTGGCTGGCAAGGCGTATAAAATACTGCGAACCGCCGTTTTTTGGCGTATTGATAATGACAATATGGTCTTTCATTGAGTATCTCCAGCGTCCTGTCACGATGCGTTCGCGCCGATAAAACCGGTACTCAATATAATCACTGACCAGCAGCGTGAGCACCGTTATCGCCATAATGTACATCACGATGACGGTTAGCACTCGCCCCAACGGCGTGACAGGTGAGATGTCGCCATAGCCTACCGTCGCGAGCGTGGTAAAGGTCAGCCAGATGGCTTCAAGAAACGACATGCCTTCGACGACCATCAGCATGCAGACCTGGAATGCCAGCAGACCGAGCAATACCAGTATCATTCGTCGTATTCTTTGGCGTATCGCACTCGAAATGGGAAGATGTGAAAAATGATGAGCGGCGGTAACCGCGCGTCGGTCTTTATTCAGCATGCTCTTGGATTACCCATCGGGAACGTGAGGTGGCGACATCAGGAATGGGTCGCTGCATCTAACCAAATTACATCAGAGAGTCAGGATTTGCATTATGTCAGCGCATGATCGTGCCCGGAACGAGGTTCCCGATTCGCTCAGGTCAGAGGCCCAGGAGGTGGAGAGTTGGCTTGCTGGTGCCGAGGGTCGGCAGTGGCTGGCGTCCGTGTCACCGCTGTCAGCGGACGAGGCGTCTGCAGCCATGCTGCGGAGCCCCTTCCTCAAAGAGGTGGTGCAGCGGAACCCGAGCCAGGTGGCCGATTGGATGGCTCGGCGGCCCGTGTCCGAGTGCCTGACGCCCGAGCAGGTGAAGAGCATTGCGCAGGACTACCTCGACGAAGTGAGCGATGAGCCTTCGCTGCACAGGGCTTTGCGCCAGTTCCGGCGTGAGACGATGTTTCGCATCATCTGGCGGGATTTTCTGCGGCTATCGGATCTCGACGAAACCATGGCGGCAGTGAGCGCTATGGCGGACACCGCAATCAGCGGGGCACTTGACTGGCTCTATGATGATTCCTGCAAACAGTGGGGCACGCCCTGGGGTGATGATCCGGTGACGGGCAAACCAGCCCCTCAGCGAATGCTGGTAATGGGTATGGGCAAGCTCGGCGGCTATGAACTGAACGTCTCGTCTGATATTGACCTTATTTTTGCTTTCCCCAGCAATGGCGAAACCCGCGACGGCAGTCGGGTACTTGATAATCAACAGTTTTTTGTTCGGCTGGGGCAGCGCTTGATTCAGGCGCTGGATCAGATTACGGCAGACGGCTTTGTGTTCCGGGTGGATATGCGGTTGCGCCCTTATGGTCAAAGCGGTGCGCTGGCACTCAGTTTTTCCGCATTGGAATCCTACTACCAGGACCAGGGGAGGGACTGGGAGCGTTATGCCATGGTCAAGGCGCGGATTGTGGCCGGCGACAGTGCCGCCGGCGACGTGCTGATGACGAGTCTGCGGCCTTTTGTTTATCGCAAATACATCGACTTCAGCGCTTTCGAATCCTTGCGCTCAATGAAGTCGATGATCAGCCGGGAGGTCAGGCGCAAAGGGCTGGAGAACAATATCAAACTGGGGCGTGGTGGCATCCGGGAAATCGAGTTTGTGGTTCAGGCCTTTCAGTTGATTCGCGGTGGCCGTGACCGGGAATTGCAGCAACGTGAGCTGCAGCGGATTTTACCCGAGCTCGTCAACCTGGAACTGCTCCCTCAGCAGGTAACTGATGAGCTGGGTGACGCCTATGTGTTTTTGAGAAATCTGGAGCATGCGTTGCAGGGCATGCAGGATCAGCAGACCCAGGAGTTGCCGGACGATCCGGAATCTCGCGCACGGGTTGCGCTGATCATGGAGTTTGATAGCTGGGACGAGTGCATGACTGCGATGAATGCTCATCGCGACAAGGTCGCTCGCCATTTTTCAGACATCATTACTCTGGATGATGAAGTCGCTGAGGCGGATGATGCCAGCGAGCGCTGGCAGGAAATCTGGTTGGGTGAGCTTGATCAGGACGCGGCGGAAAAGCGCCTGGCTGAAAACGGGTTCGGGTCGCCCCGGGAAAGCTTTGATTTGTTGCAAAAACTGCGAAAAAGCAAAACCGCGCAGGTCATGCAGACGGAAGGGCGCCGTCGACTGAACCGATTTATGCCGGTATTACTTGAGGCGCTAAGTGAGGTAGAGGCGCCCTCCAAAACGCTGGAGCGGGTTGTCCAGCTCATTGACTCGGTCCTGCGCAGAACAGCCTATCTGGTCCTGTTGCTTGAGAACCCGGGCGCTCTTCAGCAACTTGTCAGGCTTTGTAGCGAAAGCCCCTGGATAGCCCGTCAGCTGGCCGAGACCCCGCTTCTGCTGGATGAGCTCCTGAACGCGGAAAGTCTCTACCACCCGCCGACCAAAGCAGAGCTGGAAGATGACCTGCGTCAGCAGTTACTGCGCATTCCACTGGATGATCTGGAAGAGCAGATGGAAGTGCTGCGCCACTTCAAGAAGGCTCATGTGCTGCGCGTGGCCGCATCAGAGTTGCGGGGTACTTTGCCGCTTATGAAAGTGAGCGATTACCTGACCTGGATCGCCGAAGTCGTGCTGGAGCACGTTGTCGAGGTGGCGTTTTCGAATCTGGTCAGCCGTCATGGCTTTCCCTGCAGGGCGGACGGGTCGGCCTGTGAGCGTGATTTTGCGATTATAGGGTATGGCAAGCTGGGGGGGATTGAGCTGGGTTATACCTCGGACCTTGATCTGGTCTTCATTCATACTGCCGATCCGCAGCAGTCGACCAATGGTGAGCGGCAGATTGATAACGCCGTGTTCTATACCCGCCTCGGTCAGCGAATCGTGCACATTCTCAGTACGCAGACGCCGTCAGGGCAACTATATGAAGTGGACATGCGGCTGCGCCCTTCAGGAAATTCCGGTTTGCTTGTCAGTGGCATTACCGCATTTGCGAAGTATCAACGGGAAGATGCCTGGACCTGGGAGCATCAGGCGCTGGCGCGTGCTCGCGGTGTCGCAGGATGCAGCGATGCAATAGCCGCGTTTGAATCTCTGCGTCATGAGGTGTTGTGTACCCCGAGAGAGCGCGAAACATTGCGGGAAACAGTTGTGGATATGCGTGAGAAAATGCGCGCCAGCCTCGGTACGCCCGTTCGCGAAGGGGCGGATCCGGACGCTTTTCATACCAAGCACGATCGCGGCGGAATCGTGGATATCGAATTCATGGTGCAGTATCTGATGCTGGCGTATTCCTCAGAGTATCCCGAGCTGACGCGCTGGTCAGACAATATTCGGCAGATGGAAGCCTTGGGGGAAGCCGGGGTGATCCCGGTGGAGGATGCCGAAAAGCTCAGGGAAACCTATATCACCCTGCGTTCAACCATTCACCGACGCGCATTGCAGAATCTCAACAGCAAGGTTGAGCCCGATGCATTTCCGGATGAACGCGCCTATATCTGGAAAGTGTGGCAGCGCATCATGCTTGACCCAGGTTAATGAAACTGCTGCTAACCGCTACTGCGTCAGGCCGGATTTTCCTGCTAGAATGGCCGTTTCCCGAACGTTCCGGAGGTGTTGTCGCCGGAGCGCTATAACCTGCTTTTTTCAGGAGTAATGTGATGTCGATGGCGGATCGTGACGGCCTCATCTGGCTGGATGGTGAAATGGTGCCTTGGCGCGATGCGAAGGTTCATGTGCTAACCCATACCCTGCACTATGGATTGGGCTGCTTTGAAGGTGTGCGAGCGTACAATACCGATCAGGGGCCGGCTATTTTCCGCCTGCAGGATCATACGGATCGTCTGTTCCGTTCTGCGCACATTCTCAACATGAAAATGCCGTTCACCAAAGAGCAGGTTAACGAAGCTCAGCGTGAAGCCGTGCGTGAAAACAGCCTGGATGAAGCCTATATCCGGCCGATGGTGTTCCTGGGCTCAGAGGGCATGGGGCTGCGTGCAGACAACCTGCAGGTGCATCTGATGGTTGCCGCCTGGAGCTGGCCTTCTTATATGTCTCCCGAGGCGCGCGAGCTGGGTATCAAGGTCCGTACGTCTTCGTATACCCGTCATCACGTTAACATCACCATGTGTAAGGCAAAGGCGAACGGTAACTACATCAATTCGATGTTGGCATTGAACGAAGCCATTGCCAGTGGCTGTGAAGAGGCGTTGTTGCTAGATAACGAAGGATACGTAGCAGAAGGATCCGGCGAGAATATCTTTATCCTGCGGGATGGTGTGCTGCACACACCGGAGCTGACCTCCTGTCTGGAAGGCATTACCCGTCAGACCATTCTTGATTTCTGCAAGGAACTCAACGTACCGGTCCGCGAGCGTCGCATCACCCGTGATGAAGTGTACATTGCAGATGAAGCCTTCTTTACCGGCACTGCGGCAGAAGTGTTGCCAATCCGTGAGCTGGACGGCCGTGTCATCGGTGCCGGCAAGCGCGGCCCTCTGACAGAAAAGCTGCAGACCATGTACTTCGATGCAGTCAAAGGCAAGCGCCCGGAAAACGCCAACTGGTTAACCCGGGTTCGCGACTGATCAGGCCGACAACTGCAGCAGAAGCTTTCGGGATTCTGCTGCAGAGACAGCTTTATATTTGGCGTGGCTTGCAACAGGCTCCGCACACTCCAGAATCAATACAATCCGGGGCAGCACAATGACTGACGTAATCAAGGTTCCCGTTTCTTTCGGCGAAGTCCTCGACAAGATCACTATTCTCGAGATCAAATCAGAGCGCATCCAGGATGCCGCAAAGGTAAAGAACGTGCGGCTGGAGCTTGAGGAGTTGTCCTTGGTATGGGATGACGCCGTATCCGACCCGGCTTCGATTGCTTCGCTGCGCGAACAACTGAAGGCCGTGAATGAGCAGCTCTGGGTTATTGAAGACGATATACGGGACCAGGAAGCCGAGCAGGATTTCGGTCCGCGCTTCATCGAGCTTGCCCGTGCTGTGTACGTGACCAATGACAAGCGTGCCGCGCTCAAGAAAGACATCAATCTTGCGCTTGGTTCACGCTTTGTAGAAGAAAAGTCGTATCAGGATTATACGGCGAAGAAGTGAGTGTCGCTGACGGGGCTTGATTTAAATGCGGTCTTTCCCCGTCTCGCACTTTGCGTGGGTCTGCGAAACCCATCGATCCAGTATCCCGGTCACGTCCTCGATCGTGATCAGCTCCATTGCCCCCTCAAACTCTGCTTTTGCTCCCCAGCGGGCCGCGTCTACTGACTTCCCGGTGAATTGCTCCAAGGCCTTCGGATATTGGTTTGCGCATAATTTGAGTGAGTTGTAGGGGCCTGATCGGTACGGGTTGCTCGCGGCGTAAAGGCCAAGGACGTCGGTTCCAACGGCGCTCGCGATGTGAGCGGGGCCAGTGTCCGGAGCAACCAGCAGGTCTGCGCCCGACAGCAGAGCAGTAAGCTGTTTCAGGGTGTCTTTACCACAAATGTTGGTGACTCTTTCCGTCATGGCGTTTTCAATAGACGCGCAAAATTCTGCTTCAAATGGTGCCGGGCTGCCCGCCAGAATGATATGCATGCCGTGGTTTCGACTGGCATAGTCGGCCAGCTGGGCGTAGCGCGCTGCTGGCCAGTTGCGGAGCGTGTGACTGGCACATGGACTGATGACCAGATTGCGGCCGTCCCTTGAGAGGATGCTGCGGGCAAAGTCATGATCTTCCTGGCTTAGTGGTATATTCCACTTGGGCTCCGCGGCTTTCAGGCCAAGCGGCTCCAGGAAGCTCGCCAGGCAGTCACGGACATGTTGTTGTGGTGCTGCTGCAATCCGCTTGTTAATGAACAGGCCGTGGAGATCTTTGCTGCGGGCCTTGTCATAGCCCACTTTCAATTTTGCAGGGATTATCGCAGCAGCCAGGTTGGCCCGGAACGCCACCTGCATGTGTAAAAGGGCATCAAACTGCCTGTTTTTCATCGCCGCACGCAGTTCCTGGTAACCTTTTCGGCCCGTCTTCTTGTCGAAAATGATGAATTCGACGCCCGGAAGATCGCCAATCAGCTTCGCTTCAATTTTACCGATTACCCAGGTGATCTTTGTTCCAGGTAGTTGTTCCTGAAGACTTAGTACCACTGGAATGACATGGGTGACGTCGCCAATGGCGGATAGGCGTAATATACAGATGGAGTTAATCAATTTAACGTTATCCAATTGGTTTTCGCTTAGTGTGGAGCCCCGCGTTGCTCATTGCTAAACTGAGCTGCATTCTAGCCCACTTGCAGGAATGCGTCTTGTCTGCATCGAACAAGCATGAGGTGTTTTGATGGTGCTGTGCCAGTGAAAGCCAGTCGGCAAACAGTGAAGTCCGGAGAAACGGCTTTTCTGCGCAACGAAAAATTCGAAGCTTTGAGCCCTTGTTGGTTTGACCCTGATTTCTGGGGCGGCAGTTGCGTGCCCGTGGGAACCGGGGGGCGAGGGGGTGCCTGGTTTATACGTTATGAAGATGAGGATGTCGTACTTCGGCACTATTACCGGGGTGGGCTCGTCGCTCGTTTGTCTAAACGACGGTATATCTTCACTGGTTTTGAACGATCGCGGTCTTTTCGCGAGTTCCGGATGCTTGCTCGACTTCTCGAGCTGAATCTGCCAGTCCCTGAGCCAGTGGGAGCGCTTGCAGAGAGAGTTGGCGCTTTTCGGTACCAGGCGGCGATTCTTGTCCGGCGGATTCCCGGCGCGGTTGCGATGCTGGAACATGATTTGATTACAGACGACCTGATTTGGCGGCAGGTGGGTGAAACCATCGGGCGATTTCACGCTGAAGGTCTGGATCATGTGGACCTCAATTGTGACAACATTCTTGTGTCTGCTAGCGGTATTTATCTTATCGATTTTGACCGTTGTAAGTTGCGGGGAGATCGTCGTCATTCGGGCATGGCAGGATGGCAGAGGCGGAACCTGAACCGGCTCAAAAGATCTTTGGAAAAGCGACTCGATGATCTGCCTGAAGGAGCACTGCCTTTGCGGTGGCGGACGTTGTTGAGTGGGTATGAGCAAAGTCTTGCCGCAAGCAAAAAGGGATGAGTGACCAAGTCCATGGCTAATGTTGTTCTGCAAAGAGAGTTACACGCCAATGTTCGGCGTACGCGCATCACTTATGCCGCGCTGATCGACAACCAGCCAGCAGCAATTAAATGCTTTCGGAAACCGCTTTTCGGTTTGTTTCACTGGCAAAGAGCGCGCATAAAGGCATATAAAATTCGCAATGCTGGAGGCCCTGTGCCCCCTATTATTTATGCGGGATGGGTTCCGGAACTTAGATGCTTCGGGTTCGCAACGGAGTTCCTTGAGGGATATCGTTCGTTGCGTGCAGCTCTGCGGGACTCTGAGGAGCTGGACGAGCAGAAGCAGCTGCTCAAGAAACTGGCTGAGTGTATTGCTGACCTGCACCGAAGGGGTATTGAGCAGCCAGACGGTAATCTGACTAACTTCTTACTGGGTCCCAATGGTGATATCAAAATGGTCGACGAAGACGATGTGAGGGTGGGTAAGAGCGCTTTGAGTGGGCGGGCGGCTATGACCAATCTGGCCAATGTCGGTGCCAGATTACCCAGTGGTGATCTTCCCCTGTGGCTGAGAGCCACCTATATTCAAGCTAGGAAAGATCTCCAGGGAGACGTCGAGTTTGATGAGCACCATTTTGCACGTGAGGTTTTCCGTCAAAAAGAGCAGTTCCGGATTAAACGTGAAGCGCGAGATGCTGCGCCCGACCGTGAGTACGATTGATGTCAGACATTCCCATTTACCTGGTTTCCATGGTGAGCGATTCAGCACGCCGAGAGCAGATATCGCAGGCATTCCCCGATTCCTATCCTGGCATGATTCTGACCAACGCCGTTGACGGGCGTGAATTGCCTGCACAAACCTACTTTCAATACATTTCAAGTGCCATGGAAAATCATCATCGGATTCTCTCTCCAGCAGAGGTGGGATGCACCCTCAGCCATCTCAAGGTTCTGGAGCAGTTTCTTGAGGGGGGAGCAGAACGCGCGATTATCCTGGAGGACGATGTGATCGGGGATGATCAGGGGCTTCAGCGTTCGGTTGAGATAGTGCAGGGGATTCCTGAGGATGCGGTCATCATTCTTGGTGGCCAGGAGGGGATGCCGTCGAGAAAGTATATTTTTGGCAAGCCTGCAGGCGTTAGTGATGTCTTCAAGCTTCCGCCCTATTCGCATCATCATGTGTTTCGAACGTGCTGTTATGGTGTGACTCGCTACAGTGCCGCGCAGATTGTTGCCACGCAGAAACGATCGTTAAAACTTGCTGATGCTTGGCCTCTCCTTGCGCGCGGTGGCGACTTTTCTTTGTATTTCAGTCATGACTTGGCTCACCCGGTTGATCGCAGCAACAGTCACATTGAGCTAGGTAGAGCCAGCATCAGTGCGAAAAAAAATAAAGGCTTTAAGGCCTTTTGGTTGAAGCGACTGACCAGGCTGAAGCGTAGAGCTGGTGCAAGCTGGTGCAGATTACGTGGTTACCGAAAGATCCTGTTCTGATTCAGCACTGCGAGCTGGTATTTCCGGCTGAACGCTTAGGAAAGCGATCATCGAAACGGCAAACATGTTGATGGTTGCCGGATGGTTGAAGGGAACGTCGGTGAGGCAGGCAACCGAATAAAGGAAAGTGGTGCCAAGAAGGCTGCCGAAAACGAATTTGTTATTTCGATAGTACTTGAACGCCAGAAAAGCTGGAATCACCAGGATGGCCAGTAATGCGCAAAGGCCCAAGAAGCCCTGCTTCACCAGCGTATCCAGGTATTGATTGTGATAATGGTACGGGGCGTAGTTTGCCGCTGCTTTGCTCACCTTCCCCTGCTGTGCAAGTTTCTGGAACTGCTCTTTGTGGCGATCACCGAGGCCCGTTAATGGCTCTAGCTTTGACAATTTTAACGCGGCACTCCAGAACTCGAGGCGCAGTCCGATAGACCCGGTGTTGTGTCCAGATTCTACCTGCTCAAGGTTAGTCATTGTTTCGTTTAGTCGGTTTTGGAGCAAGTGCGCGCCTGTCGCGCTAACAACGCAAAAGGCCGCCACGATAGCTGCGGTAACGAAACGGTGTGAACGCCCACGTCGGTAAAGAAATAGCAGAGTCAAGGCGAGCAGGATCAATAAAATCGGAAGAGCGACACCTCGGGTACCTGTCATAGCAACGGATATAATCAGAAGAGGAGTAAGAACAAGGGACGCAGTCCTGACAGCTTTATGCTTGGTTGCGATTGCCAAAAACAGAACGCTCACCAGCGTCGTTGCCACGCCAGTTGCAAAGGGAATGGGATTGTAATGCAAATGAGCGCGGGACATGTCAGCTGCAAAATATTGGAAGAAGCAGATGGCGGTAAACGCTGCACCAGAAATCAGTATCGTGGTGATCAAGATCCTGAGTCGAATGGCTGCATTAACGGACAGTCCGGCAAAAATGCTGAGTGCTGCCAGAGTCCTCAGTTGCGTTATGCTACCGTCATTTTGCAGGTAGCCTAGCCCAAAGATTAGGGTGGTTAGCAAAATGGCACCGGCAAATGCGATCTTTTGTTGTCGGAGGTTTTGGCCGGTGGATCTAGCGGGTTTCTGTGCAATCTTACGAACTCCCAAGATAAGGAGTGTCAGCAAAACAATCGCTGGAAAATATTTGTCGCCCTCAGGAAGCCACCACAGGGCTGTCATGGCATAGATGACGGGAAGAAACCAAAGAGCGTTGCCTATGTGGTGTTTAATAGATTCGTTGGGCATAGATTTCTATGAGGCTCTTAGGGGCGCTGATCTGACGAAAATAGATACGAAATTCTACCAGATTCATCGAGTTTCTTATTCTAAAAAGTAGATCTTATGCCCCGTGATTCTTGGTAGCCCATAAGTTGCTGTATTGAACAAAGGTATCGGTTTGATGGCTAAGTTTTTCTATTTTTTTGATGATTTCATCAACCTCAATCTACGTAATCGTGCACCTGTCTACTACTTCAGCGCGGAGCAGAATGTTGGCGATCTGCTTACCCCGTATTTGATCGAGAAGCTGACTGGCCGAACCGCACACAACGTGAAGAGTCGGTATTTTCGGCATATGTTGGCCGTCGGGAGCATGATGCACAGGGCCAAAAGCAACAGCGATATTTGGGGAACAGGGACTTTGGGGCCAGAAATTGCGAGTAAGATCTCGGTCTCTGATTTAAAGGTTCACGCTCTTAGAGGGCATCTTAGCAAGGCATTGCTGTATGGCGATGATGGCAATGGCGCCGATATTCCTTTGGGGGATCCGGCCGTGCTGATGAAAGGCTACTTTGATCCTCAGGTAGAGAAAAAGTACCGCATTGGTATTGTTCCGCATTACGTGGATGAAGACTTGTCGATGCTGCATGCGCTAAGCCGAGAGGATACTCGGGTGATCAACGTTCGAAATAGTCCGGAGGCCTTTATTCTTGAGCTGCTTGAGTGTGAGTTTATTCTATCGTCGTCCTTGCATGGGCTGATATTGGCAGATACTTATGGTGTGCCCAATAAGTGGGCATCTTTCTCAGACGGACTTGCGGGGGGGCGATTCAAGTTTGCGGATTATTACTCGACAACCTGCCAGCCCGACGAGGATGTTGTTCGCATAACGGACGAGAAGGAGTTGCGTGTATGCCTGGAATCTATCGGCGCTCTGGCTTCGGTAAAACAATTCAATGAGAATAAAGAAAGGCTTGAGGCATCGTTTCCAAAAGAAGTCTATCGATAAGGCAACGGCAGGAATGCATAACATCTGAAGCAGGTTTGCGGTATCTGACTCACTCTTCAATTTCTAAGAAAAAGCAGAAGCGATCAGCCACTTTAACTGCCTTTGACGCACGCGAATGGAAAAAGGGCAAATGCCTGCCAATAGTTTGATGACGTATTGTGCTTCGCGTTGGTGATTGCGCTCCCAAAGACGCTTCGCCGCTCTCCCCATGAATTTCTCCGCGAGTACAGGGTGCTTTCTCAAGAAATCCAGGTTTTTCTCAATCGTTTTGAGGTCTGACTTGGCTTGAAGTTCACCTTTTTCGCTACTGCTGAGACGGGGGCCTTCATGCACTCGTATGTTGATCACAGCCTTCTGGGCAGGGAGTGCCAGGTAACCTGCTGCCAGTAGCCGGAATGTGAGGTCGCGGTCTTCGGAAACAATCAACGATTCGTCGAAACCTTCCACGCTTTCAAACGCAGATTTGTGAACGGTCGTGCCGGAGCAACCGGTTTCCATCAGGCTGACCATCAACTCTGTCGTCAGCATCTCAGTGCCAGCAGCGACTACCGGTGTTTTTCTGGTCCTGGTTTCGCCTGTTGTCTCGCGAACCATTAACCGGGAAGGCCAGAAGAACTTTGCAGTGGAGTGCTCGTTAATTGTGTGTTCAATACACTGGATGAAATCCCGATCAATCCAGTCGTCGTCATCAAGAAATACAATCCACTGCGCAGTAGCAATGTTGGCTCCTTGATTACGTGCGGCGGATACACCAGCGCTACGTTCGTTTCGAATTACCGTGCAACGCTTCGCAAGCTCTGGGTCCAGCTGGTCTGCAATTGGGGTGTCGCTTCCATCATCGACGACAATAATGGAGTTCGCTGGGCTTGTCTGATTGACAGCCGATTCAATAGCCTCCGCGACATAGACGGGGCGGTTTTTCGTGGTAATGATAACGTCAATTGATGTTGGCATAGTAAAAATGTGCTCGGCCTAAATGCGAACTAAAAACCGGGTGACTAGTGAAGGCTAGCCGCGTTATATCTGTTTACTTGCCCCAAGTTGCAAACAGACATTCAAAAAGCTGAAAAGCGCTTTTTCCGCTTCACATGGTTGTCCAGATAAAACTTTAAGTGGTCTTGGAACTCTTCGCAATTGAGCTCGGGTGCGGCCACACCAAACCAGCTGTGAACGAATGAAAGATACCTCTCACGTGACCAGCGTTTCTCAAACTTGTTGCGGTAGAAAAAGCCAAAGGAAAATCCCAATTGCTTTTCCAGTGGAGCAGGGGAGTTGATTTTCGAGAATTCCAGATCGATGAGCCAGCATTGTGTGAGGTCGGGGCAAAGCAAAAAATTGCCGGCCCAAGGGTCAAGGTGCAACAAGCCATCTTTCATAGCAGTGAGGAGCGTATCGAATGCCAGTTTCATCGCTTCAGTAGCGCGATCTGGATGCTGCTGGGTGTATTCTTCCAATGTAATCGAGTTACTCAGGTTTTCCGTAACTGAGAAGGTCTGCTCTGGGAGCCCAAAACCACCAACCCGCCAACCATAGGCATATATTTCTGGTATGTATGGTTTGCCTTGCATGCGAAGGGCAGTGTCGAGTTCCGCAGTAGCCCACTCGAAGCGCCCATGACGCTGAATGCCAAAGCGTGCCCGTACCTTTTGGCTGAAATACTTCAAGGTGTTGGTTTTCAGTAATAGCGGAGGGCTATAGCTGGCCAGTGATACTGTCGCTTTTGACTCGTCAGCGTCGAGCATTCGACAAATTTCCTGCTGCCAGGATTTTCCCGACGCTGAGAAAGCACCGCCTGTGTCTTTTGTAAACAGAATGGTCCGCTCCGATAGGGCGAGTGCTTGATAATCTGGATGGAGTAAGTATTTCATCAATGTTTGTTTGCGTTAAGGGTGCAAGTCAAAGTGCTCTGCGAGCTCCATCCACTGATCTCTGTTAGCGTCTTCTCTAACATTTGACTTCTTAAGGGCAACGCCTTGCGAGAACGGAATCGGGTAGGGTTTGCGTTCTGTTTTCATCGTTTTTCGAGAAGAGGTCCCCGCCAGGAGACTCATTGCTTTGAACCAGAGATCATCTGCTTTTGGAGAAAGTTTCAGGAAAAGGTCACTCGACGTCGACATCTCCGAAAGCGAGTGCGGAGGATAGAGTACGCCACCATAGCCTAATGGCATAGTGTACTTGTCAGAGCAGTCCGGGGCCTCATAAGTCCATTGGCGATACGGCGCTGGAGATCTGGCCTCCGAGTAGCGAATTCTTCTGCACTGATGGCCCACGATTTCATCCGGGTTCTTTCTGTGAGCATGATAGAGGGATTGCAGCCACCCCTGGGGGTACATGAGGTCATCGTCACAGGTTACGATCGTTTCCGATGGATGCTCTTTCAGGCAGTAAATTAGTTTTGTGTGTGGGCCAACATCAGGTCTGAATCTTATCTCAAAGCGCTGTCCCTGCAGGCGATGCAGCTTTTCTGGAATCTTCTTCTCACATTCGTGCCCGAGCCACAGAATAATTTTCTTCGGCGGTTGTGATTGTCTTAGCACGCTGCGAACGGCCAGGTGCACACACTTGAGTCGCGATTCAATCGATGTGAGTGAAACGATGACAGGAAGCTCGTTCTCCCTGGAGGAACCGTGTAATTCCGCGGCATTCAGGGAGTTTAGATATATCATGCGCGCCAGTGACGGTGGGTACTCTTTAACTTTCATGGTTCGCTCCATCAGCAGTATTGAGAGTTCAACACATTAGGAAGACTGGGTGTTCTCTCGTTTTTCAATGCCATTTACTGCCCAGAAGGTTCCATTCTTTTTTACGTCTTTACGGATGGCTTTGTTTTTTGCCCAGATTTCGGGCTTGGCATAACCTCTGGCGTGATCCAGGTGAAGGCACACGGTGCTGTATCTGATCTGTTTGGACTTATGGCCATAATTCCAGAGGCGTTCACCCAGCTCCCGATCCAGTCCGCCGTACTGCATGTCTTCGTTGAACCCGTTAACCGCGATCAGGTCCCTGGTCCAGGTTGAACTGTTCATACCGTTCCAGCTGGCTGCAGCGGGCGTGATGAAATTCATGATCTTTGCCTTCAGATCTGAAGCCGCAAGCTTGTTGAGCTTGTGACTTTTCGGCTGCCCATTAGCAACCAGCCAATCTGGGGAAAATATCTCCGCACTGCGAATCTGCTCATCAGTGATGCCTTCAGAGACTGGCATCGTGAGCTTGATATAACCGCCTGACAGGAAGTAACCGGGTCGTGCGAGGGCCTCGTGGGTAGCAACAAATTCTGGCTCGGGGATGCAGTCGCCATCCGTAAAAATCAGGTAATCACAATCCGTTTCCCGAATGGCTTTGTTAAGAATTTGGCACTTTCGAAAGCCCTGGTCTTCATGCCAGACGTGATCAAGGTTCAGCCGGCCCCTGTCGCGAAAGCGGTTGATAACCTCACGTGTTTCTTCGCTTGAGCCGTCATCGGCAACAATGACCCTGAAATCTTTAACGGTCTGCTGCTCATAGCCGGTGAGTACTTTGGACAGCCATAGCGGCGAATTGTAGGTCGTGATGACGACCCCGATTTTTTGCGGAGACATGGGCCAACCTGAGGCTGTTAATTGGGTTAAGGCACTAGGAAAAAACACTGGTGTTCAGTATACAGGTTTTCATTCGAAACGTGGGGCAGGGAGTGCTGCTCGCTGCCTGTGCGCTTAGCGGCAAATGCGGTCGGGATAGTAGGGGTTTGGTTGTCCCGGCGGGCGGTGGCGCAGGCGCTTGTACTCCCATTGGTACTGCTCCGGGAGGGCTCTTACACATGTCTCCACCGTCTTATTCAGGGCAGTGGTCGCAATAACAGGCTCGGGATCGTCGATGCCTGCTTCAGCGTCGCGAACAACAATGCGAAATCCCTGCCCGTCAGGCAATCTTTCGGCATAGGTCGCCAGCACGTTCGAGCCGGATTTTTGCGCCAATTTGGATACGAGCGTCATGGTCCTGACTTCCATGCCGAAGAATGGCGCGTAGGCGTTGCCTGCTCCCCTGGGGGACTGGTCAGGGAGTATGCCTGCGACGCCGCCTTCACGAAGCAGCGTCATCAAACGGGACAGTCCACGGCGATCGCCACGAACCAGCTCTGACCCCAGGCGACCACGCACGTTAATCATGTAATCCTCAAACTCGGGCATATGGGGAGGGCTGTAAAGCGCCGCCATTTGATAGCGTGATGAAAAATAAAGACCGGCGAGTTCCCAGTTGCCGAGATGTGGCGCAAGAAGAATCAGGCCCTTACCGCTATTCATGGCATTTTGCAGCAGGTGCTCACCTTCAATTTCTTTTACAAGCGACAGGCACTTTTCAACAGGCCACTCCCATATCAGCGGGATTTCCATAATGGTTTCGCCGGTATGACGAAGACTGGCTTTACCCAGTGCCCGTTGCGCCTTCGCGTCCAGTTCGGGGAAGCAGATGGCCAGATTGGTTTTCGTAACGGTTTTGGCATTGGTTGGAAGCCACCAACCCAAACGCCCCAGAAAACGACCGATGGCCTGGGCTACGCCCAATGGCAGCTTGCCGGCGAGCTTTAGCAGGATAACAATGACGGACGTTTTGGAAATGGTCATAGTCTTGAGGGTACGTGTTCAATGATCAGAAGGCGCATGATGACCGTTAAAGCATAGTTGGCCCTGCGGGGCTGTGCATCTTCGCTTATTGAGCCTGTTTGTGTCGGTCGGGAAATGTTGAGCGCGAACCTAGCACCATCTTTCGGGTACGGCAAGCGGATCTGGTTCGGCGGCGCCTGAATTCGGTGAGGCATGGATTCCAGAACCCGGTTTTTGCGGTGGTGTATTCCCGGCTGGCTGCGGTACATTCGATCTCATGGCGCAGGCAGTTTCAGTTCAGCCAGCAGCGATAACCCGGATAGAGGAGCGGCGTTTGAATTTGGATCAGAAGGCTTTTGCGGAAAATTACCGGTTAAAGCGTGCGTTGTTCTCCGTACTGTTGCGATTGGTATGGCCGTTCAGAGCGGTTTACACCTGTCCGATCTGTCTCTATCGGGGGCCTTTCAAGAAAAAGACAACGCGTCGGTATCATCACACGCGCACGGACGCTAAATGTCCTTGCTGTCGCGCCAACGAGCGGGCGCGATTGCAGTACCTGGTGACGGCGGATGTTCTGTCCCGCCGGGGCGGTGGCGAGCTCGATATACTGCATGTGGCGCCGGAGAGCATACTGGCAAAGTGGCTGAAATCTCGGGCCCGGCGCTACGTTTCTGCGGACTTGTTTCGTCAGGATGTTGATTGCCGGTTCGACATCGAAAGTATTCCGTTTGCTGACGAGAGCTTTGATCTTGTGTTCGCATCTCACGTGCTGGTGTATGCCAGGGATGACCGCAAGGCTATTGCTGAAGTGCGGCGCATTCTGAGGCCCGGTGGTATCGCCATTATGCCGGTGCCGATCGTGGGGGATAAAACTGTCGACCCGGAAGGGCGGCGCTTTTTTCACGAGCCGGGACTGGATTACACGGATCGGTTTCGGGATGTCTTTGATGAGGTTCGTGAGTATTTTTCGGGCGAGTTCGACGCCCGCTACCAGCTTTACTTCTATGAATCGGCGCTGCCTGGCGCGCCGGATTCGCAGGTTGAGCCGCATCCGGCCAGTATGCGGGTCAGTGAGGGTAAATATGCGGACATGGTGCCGGTTTGCCACGTTGCGGCCCGGCCTGAATGACGTCAGTTGCTAACGGTCAGCGCGTTCAATATCGGACCACTGGCCTTCCCGTCCACCGGCCTCCCAGTTGGCTCGCAGCCACATCCGTTGAATCCTGCGCTCGATATAATGTTTTCGCCATGCCTCGCTCCAGCCCAGGATGCTGGCAACAGTCGGTGGTCCCAGTCCGTCGATCAGGTACAGCTGGTAGCGGGGGCCGATGGTTTTCGCGACGATATTGTGAGGCAGCAGGTTGCGTGACAATACCTGTGTTTCACGCAGCCAGGCTTCGAGTTGTTGCAGGCTGGCAGTGACCACCGGGTCTGTACCTTGTTGTTTCAGGAGCTTTTCAAGGGTGGGGGCCGGGTTGCCCTGATCATCGCTGATAAAATCAGTCTCACTGGCATCACCCAATGTTGTGGGCGTCACGCCATGCCAGCGGGGCAGGTGATGCCAGATCTGATCGCCGCCGTGAACGATTGCGCGCTGGTGATAGGCGCTGATTTCCCGTTCGTTATCGTTCAGCGCTTTGCGTCCACGGAGTTTTTTGTACCAGGGCGCATCAGTGTATTGCTGGTCGGCCAGGTGCGGTTTCATGACTTTCAGGCAGTGGCGTGGATTATCCGGGTGGATGAAGCACAGCCGATTATCGCCTTCCGCGAAGGGTGTCATCCCGTTTAAATCGATCATAACCTGCTGTTCCCTCAGCTTGCGCGACGGTCCGTTGGCGTTATTCCGTTATACAGGTCCCGGGTGGCGCCGGCCATAGCCGCGATGGTCAGCTTCTCCCGGGCGGCTCGGTGGCTATCCCCGTGACCGGGATCATCGGGGTTGAACGTATTCATCAAAAGAGCCAGCGCATCCGGGTTGTCGGTTGGGCAGATCAATGATGACGGTAGCATTTCGTTGGGAATCGGGACATCGGTTGATATCACCGGCGTTGCCTGCATGGCTGCTTCACAGAAAACATAGGAAAATCCCTCTCGCCGGGACGATATGACCACGGCATCGCAGGCGCTCATCAGGGCGCTGACATCGGACCGGTTCCCGAGAAAACTCACACGCTGTTGCAGCTTCAGGTCGCGGCAAAGCGCTTTGAGCCTGTCGGCCTCTGGTCCCTCGCCGGCGATCAGCAAGTGGCCGGTGGGTACCTTCGTCATTGCCTCAAGCAAGATATCGAACCCTTTAACGTGCACCAGCCGACCGACGGCAAGCCACAGGCGTTGGCCACTTACAGGTTGTAGTGACTGGCGCAGGTCTGCGATCTGCTGCTTATCATGTTCAAGCGGCGGCGCAATACCGTTGTAAATCACGTGAACCGAAGGGTGATTGATTTGCCGGGCCAGTCCGGCGCTGACAGCGATGATAGCGGAGAAGGCAGCGAGCCCCGGTTGCTTTTTCTTTTGGCCGTGAACCGTTGCCACCAACGGTCTGTGTAAGCGGCTGGCAAGCGTGGCGATCATGGCCATTGCCTTGCCGCCCTGCGCATGGATGACGTCTGGCTTGTGCTGTCTGACTGACCGCCAAAGCGCCCAGAGGGCAAGTGGGCTGCGCCGTGATCGGGACAGGTCAACGGGGATAAACGTAACCTGTGCGCTGACACGCGGTTGATATTTGGCGTGGGCGGCGAGCATCACCTGATCGTCCGGATATTCGGCCAGTGTGTTGACCAGTTCAATAACGTGTTTTTCGAGACCGCCTTCTTCGTTTCCGCCCATCACGTGAAGAATACGCATCAGCGGACACCTCTGATTCCGCGCCGCATTTTCAATTTGAATGCCAGCAAGTTGTCTTTGCCGCTCACCTTGACGCGCCGAAGTTCAAAGGGGCGTTGGCCAAACTGGTCCTCAATGCCTTCGATGGTGGTGACAGCATTACGGTATCCAGCCGCCTGCGCTGCGACAACATCCTTCTCGCCGTAGAGTCCGAAAGGGTAGGCGAAGCTGGTAACAGAGGTTTCAAACTGCGCTTCAAGCGTGCGTCGGCTGCTGGCGATCTCATGTTGGCGACTTGCGTCGTCAGCTGTCAGCAGGTTGGCGTGGGTATAGGTGTGCCCGCCCAGCTCGATCAGTCCGGAAGCGAGCATATCCTTTACTTGCTCGTCAGTCAGCTTTGGCTCCCGCGCCAGCTCACCGGAATTATGGTGGGCTTTCTTGTAGGTTGACCAGTCGCGGTCGTGGCGATCAACCACCAGATACAGTGTCGCTTTGGCATTGTATTGCCGCAGCAGAGGCAGTGCGTTGGTGACGTTATCCTGGTAGCCGTCGTCAAATGTCAGGGCAACGGTTTTTTGCCGCAGCGTGCCGTTGGCGATTTGATCAGTGAGTTCCTGCATGGTGACGAAACGCCAGCCCTGATGACTCAGGTGCTGAAGCTGGCGTTCGAAATGTCCGGGGGATACCCGCAGCCCCTTGAATTTGGCCCCTTCAGGGGCATCGCTGATCATGTGATACATCAAGATTCGTGGCGCCCGATAATCCTGTGCAGGGAGCCACCAGGCATAGCGCCATGACAAATAGATGACGACAGCCAGCAGGGCGACGAGGGTTAGCATCATGGGGCAACCAGCTCCTGATAAACCTTGAGCGTTTCAGCCTGCATCTTCTCAAGCAGGAAAACATCGTTTGGCTTTACGTCAGTGTGCTGTCCATTGTAGACGCCAAGGATGGCATCGACGATGCCTTCCAGATCGCCCGGTTCAACAGCGCCAGCAGGATAAAGCGCCTGTAGAATCTCGGCGACGCCGCCGCGAGCATAGCCGACTACTGGAACACCCATTGCGAGCGGTTCCAGTACCGTCCTGCCAAAGGATTCGGGTTTGGTCGAGAGTGAGATGATGACGTTCGAAGCGGCATAGATCTCGCGCATATCAGTACGATGGCCCGTCATTGTGACGATGTTTTCAAGGCCGTTATCCTTGATCTGCTGGCGTACTTCCGCTGCGTAATCCGCTTTGCCGGGTGCATCACCGCCTACAATGAGCCCTGCCAGATCAGGCATGCGCTGGCTAAGGCGTGCGATTGCCTGAAGCCATTCTCTATGGCCTTTGAGGCGTGTCAGTCGACCGGGCAGGGTGACAATAAATTTGCCCTGCAGCTGCGGGTACTCCTGCTGCCAGTTGGCTTGCCATTCGGTTGAAGGCTGAAAGTCGCGAGGGAACTGCGACGGATCAATGCCTCGGTGAATCAATCGAATGTGCTCTGCCCGGGCGGATGGGTAGTTGTCCAGAATATAGCGACGACAGGTTTCTGATACGGCAATAATCCGCTCGCCCCGCGTCATCACCGCGCTGTAACGGTTTACAGAGTGCAGGCCGTGGACGGTGGTCACCAGGTGTGGTGCCTGCCCGGGCGCAAGGCGTTTCAACGCCATCAGGGTAATCCATGCCGGCATTCGGGAGCGTGCATGGACAATATCGAACTCATTTTGACTGAGCCAGCGCCGGAATGGTCTGACCTGTAGCAGCGATTTGGGTGATTTTCGACCGAGATCCCAGTGAACATGTCGCGACCCTGCGGCTTCCAGTTGGCTGACCAGCCGGCCGCCGGCAGAAACGACCCAGGATTCATGTCCAGCCTGCACCAGCGCCTCGGCAATCTCCAGAGTGCCGCGCTCAACGCCACCGCTATCCAGTGCAGGTAAGACCTGTAGTACTTTCATGGTAAGGAGGCTCCTGCTTTTTGCCTGCTCTGCCAGCGATCAAGTAGCCAGCGCGCCGCCCGGTCTGCTTCCCACAGGGGCGCGGGCGGTGTGGCGGTGGCGATCGAGCTGGCGTCGGACAGCGAATAAACCCGTTGATCGGCCTGAAGCTGAGCAATGCCCCGGGCAACCCGGCTATCGCTTTTAGGGGGTATATCGAAAAGCCCGGTTGGAAGGCCGCTCGTCAGTCCCTCATACACCATCGAAACACTATCCGGTGTAATCCAGACGCAGCGGCTGTCCGCCAAAGTCTGGGACAGCCAGCTGGCGTGCGTTTTTCTGTGGTCCGTCACTGTCAGGGTTGAATCTTCCATCAGCGCCAGTCGTGAGAGCATCGCTTGCGGGGTGCGGCGGCTGGACGACAAGGTCCAGTGCCATCCGGGCAAGGCTTTGCGGAGCTGGTCTATCTGGGCGAGTACCTGGTCATCGTCCCACTCAAAATGCTTGGACGGGCCGCCGATAAGCATCAAGCCGTTGTGTCGGGCCGTGAGTTTCGCCATCGGCGTGATGGTATTCAGTACGCCTTTGGTTATCAGCGTTCGATCTGATGATGCTGGTGTGTCGTGTTCGGGGATGATGGCTGTATCGAGCCAGCTCAGTGGCAGTGAGGGACGCATGAGCACCGTTGTCATCACCTGCTTGCGGCGTCGAAGTGCAAAGAGTAGCCGATGGGTTTGTGAGCCTGCCCCGATCACTATATCCGGTGACGGCAAAGCGCTCAGCGCGTCAATAACCGGAGCCACACCGAACAGCGCGCGCCAGAACGGCACGCTCAAATTGCCGCAGTCTATCCAGTGGCAGTGAGCGTTGCCGAGCGCTTTCAGGCGGTGGGCAAGCCCGCGGAGCTGAGTGTTGTGGCCCGGCTTGTCATCATGCAGCAACCACACAATTGGCGCCCGGCCGGTGATCACGCGCTTTCCCGGTCATAGAAGTCGGGATCTGACCGCTGTGGTCGGGTCTTGAAGCGGCGGTGCATCCACAGATATTGATCGGGATAGCGTCGGATCTCGTTTTCAATGGTCAGATTAACCCGTGTCGCATCGGCGAGATCGTCTCCCGAGGGATAGTGATTCAAGGCCGGATGAAAATAGATGTCATAGCCAACGCTGTTCTCCCGCCGAAAATGGCTGAACGGAATGACGGCACACTGACTGCGCTCCGCGATACGGGCGGTTGCCGTAATACTCGACGCCGGAACTCCAAAAAAAGGTGCAAACACGACACCCTTGCGGCCGTAGTCCTGATCGGTGGCGTACCAGATGGTGCGGTTGGCTTTCAAACGGCGGAACAACCCCCTGAGATCCTTGCTTCCCAGTGCAATGCCGTAGCGGCGTTCCCGGGCCCGTGTCATCACCGCATTCATCAACGGGTTATTGTGGTCCCGCTGCATAACATCGGCTTCTATAAACAGTGATACCAGGCTACCGCCGAGGTCGAGCGTGCTATAGTGCCCGCCGAGCAGAAGCACGCCGTTTCCTTTTGCGAGTGCTGATTCCAGGTGTTCCAGACCGTGCACCTGTGTCAGGTCGCGCAACTGCTCCGGATCCCGGAACCAGGCCAGTCCTATTTCCATGATGCCGATGCCATTGGAATAAAAGGATTTTTTAACCAGCGCTTCCTGCTCCTCCGGTGATAGATCCGGGAAGCACAGCCGTATGTTGACACGAGTGATGTGTTTTCTGCGGGCCAGCGTGCGGTAAGCCAGGGCTCCGATTGTGCGTCCGAGTTGCCATTGCACTGACATTGGCAATTGCGCCATCAGCCAGATGATGCCGATTACGCACCAGGTGGGCCACCAGCGTGGATGCAGATAATGAGAATATTGCGTGTCCCGGGGTCTGCGTTTTGTCGCGTTTTGACTCACGATCTGTCCATGTTTGTGATTTCGTACAAGTTTATCAGCATATCTTAGTTTGATAAGTACCGGTCTGTGCAATCTTGTTGCTTGGAACCCTGTTCGGCGGTTGCCGGAATCTGTTTCGTTTGGACGTTATCGGGCGTTGTTGCGATGAATCATGTTGCCGGCCGGTGGCGTCGAAATCTATACGTTAGAATGACTGTATACGGATGTGACACGGAGTGTTAATGCTTCACTTTTTATACTCAACGCTTTTCCGCCTGATATTGCCATTTGTACTGATCCGTCTGTGGTGGCACGGCCGTCGAAGCCCAGACACCATGGATCACTGGCGAGAGCGCCTGGGTTATATCGCCCGCCAGCCCCAGCCTGTGATCTGGGTGCATGCGGTGTCTGTGGGTGAAACCATAGCCGCTGCGCCACTGGTTCGCGAGCTGCAACGACGGCGCCCGGATGTTCGTATTCTGATGACGGCAATGACCGGCACAGGCCGTGCCCGTGCTCAGGCGATGTTTGGCGATAGTGTGGACTATGCCTTTTCGCCCTATGACACACCGGGATCAGTCAGGCGTTTTCTTATGCGAGCCAGACCGCGGGCACTCGTTATTATGGAAACTGAAATCTGGCCCAACATGATTGAGCGAACGTCCGCTGCCGGCACGCCGATATTTCTGATCAACGCCCGCATGTCGGCACGTTCGGCCAAAGGCTATCTTCGCTTGCATAAAGCCTCCCGTGATTTGTTGCGTCATCTTGACTGGATAGCGGCTCAGGCAGCCTCGGACGCCCGGCGCTTTGAGGACATCGGGGCTCTGCCGTCGGCGGTTTCGGTGACAGGCAGTATCAAGTTTGATGTGGATATTTCCCCCGATCTGCGTCGTCGGGCCGGCGAATTGCGCCGTGAAATGGGTGACGCCCGTCCGGTCTGGATTGCTGCAAGCACGCACGAAGGGGAGGACAGCCAGATTCTCGATGCACATCAACGTGTACTGGATACCTTTCCTGATGCGTTGCTCGTGCTGGTGCCCCGGCATCCCGAACGGTTCGATGATGTTGCCGAGCTGATCAACCGAAAAAAACTCTCCTGTTACCGTCGTTCGGCCGGTCAGGTGGGCGCAGACTGCCAGGTCTATCTCGGCGATACCATGGGTGAACTGCTGATGCTTTACGGAGCGGCAGACCTTGCTTTTGTAGGTGGATCACTGATTGAGCGGGGTGGCCACAATCCGCTTGAGCCAGCCGCATGGGAGACGGGCGTTGTCTCGGGGCCGCACGTATTCAATTTCTCGGATATTTATGATCGGCTGAGGAAAGGCGAAGCCTTGAAAACCGTAGATGACAGTGGGTCACTGGCTGACGTTGTGCTCGAGTGTTTGGGTAGTGAGAGTGCAGGTAAAACCTTGGGGAACAATGCGCTGGCAGTCGTAAATGCGAACCGAGGCGCCCTCAACAAAGTAGTTGAGGGCATCCTTGAAAAGCTTAAATAGAGAGGGCGTCTTCAAGTCATCAGCGCACGGCTTAAAGAATCCAACTGAAAACACACGCACCTGAGGCTCATGACAGGTGCGTGTTCCTGCGCAGTTAAGGCGTGGTCATTGGATCCGTTGTTTTGCTCTCGTTGGCCTGGGCTTCAATGCCGGGTGCCGCTGCACTCAGCCACTGATTCAGGTCAACCAGATCCTGCGGGCTTAGAGTGCCTGCGACCAGTTTCAGGTTCAGTGTGTTGATCACATAGTCGTAGCGTGCGTTTGCGAAGTCCCGCAGCGCAATGTAATAGTTCCGCTCCGCATCGAGTACTTCCACGATATTCCGTGTCCCCACATCGTAGCCCGCACGGGTGGCATCCAGTGCGCTGCGCCGTGAAACAATCGTCTGGTCCTGCGCTTTTACGGTTTCGAGGTTCGAGTTAACGGTGCGGTAGAAGCTGCGCGCGTTGACACGCACATCGCGGCGAACCGTGTTGAGGTTCTGGTCAGCAACTGTCACCTGCGCGCGCTGCTGACGGATGCTCGCTTCCGTCCCGTTACCCTGATAAAGCGGCACGTTCAGTTGCAAGGCCACGACGCCTTCATCGGTTGTGCCGTCTCGGGTTGCCTGCAATGGAGACGTGGCGCCGATACCGTCAAGTTCAGTTTCGGTGTAGCTGGCGGTAAAGTCCAGAGTCGGGTAATGGCCGGACTTGGCGACATCAAGCAGTGAGCGATTGGCCTGCAGGGTGTACGCCGCAGATTGAATGCGCCAGTTCTGTTCGAGTGCGATGTTCTCCCATGCTGCCGGATCTTGCGGCGAGGGGCGTGAAAGCGGGAAATCCTGACGCAGATTGTCAAGATCGTCTGCATATTCGCCGATCAGGCGGCTCAATTGCTCGCGGGCGATATCCAGATCGTTTTCTGCCGTGATGCGTTCGCTCTTGGTGGCGTCGTAAGTCGCACGGGATTCGTAAACTTCAGTAATGGCGATAAGACCTACGTCGTACCGTTCCTGCGCCTGATCGTATTGGCGTTCAAAGGCCGCTTCCGCTGCGCCAACAGTCGTCAGATTATCCTCGGCTCGCAGCACGTTGAAGTACGCTGTGGCGACATCAAGAATGAGCTGTTGCTGCGCCAGGCTGTATTCGGCCCGGGCGCTATCGCTCTGGAACTGGCTGGCGTCAAAATTGAACCAGGCATCAGCCCTGAAGATAGGTTGTGTCAGTTCTGCTCCGTAGCTATATGCCTTGTAGGAGTCGTCCTGAATGTCACCGTTGGAATCGGTGTGTTGAGCGTTACCGAATGCGTTGATCTGCGGCAGGAGTTTACTGCGGCTGACATCAACATTGGCTTGCTGGGATTCATATGACGCTCTGGCGGAGGCAATGCCGGAGTCGTAGGCAAGAGCTTTTTCGTAGGCGTCAATCAGGTTGACGGCCATTGTCGGCTGAGCAATCAGCAGCCCAACAAGTCCGGAAAGAACAGACTTCTTCATGAATTCTCCTGCCTGGCAAAATGGGTTAAGCGATCAGCGATCCACATTATGGACAATAATCAATCCGATCTCTACACTTGCAAAAGTCACCTTTATATTGCCTGTAAGCCGCATCATGTCGCGGTTCAGGCTTGAACTGGTGATCTTACTGACGCGTCTTGACGGGGTGCTGGCATTGGCCGGCTGAGATTGCCCGGAGGAACCGCTGAATGCGCGCTCCTGCATGGCAAAACCCGCGAACCTGATCCGGTTAGTACCGGCGTAGGGATTTGAGACCTGACCTGCAATTCGGAATGCCATCATTGCTGCAATCGGCATGGTGTCATTTTTTATATTGTGCTCCGTCAAACGCGCCCACCCGTAATTAACATGTGGAGGGCTGTATTGATGGCCACGGATACCATTTCCTTTCTGAAAGACGCTGCCCAGGTCGACAAGGCAGCAATCGCGCCGCTCGCCGGGTCCAATAAAATCTACGTCACCGGCAGTCGCCCTGATATTCGCGTCCCCATGCGGGAAATTCACCTCAGTGCCACCCAGACTGCCAAGGGGCCGGAGCAGAACCCATCTGTGGTGGTGTATGACACGTCAGGCCCCTATACCGATCCCCAGGAAGATATCGATTTGCGACGCGGGCTCAAGCCTGTCCGGCATGCCTGGATTGATGAGCGCAGAGATACCGAACAGCTGGCGGGCTACACCTCGGCGTTCACGCGCCGGCGCCTGAATGATCCTGCGCTTGATGTGCTTAGGTTTGACGACAAGCGCCGGCCATTGCGAGCTCGCCCCGGTATGAATGTCAGTCAGATGCACTATGCGCGCAAGGGTATCGTGACACCGGAGATGGAGTTTATCGCCATCCGCGAGAACCTGAAGCTACAGGACGCCAGAGAGCGAGGATTGCTTGAAACACAGCACCCCGGTCAGTCACTGGGGGCGAGGATTCCTGCGCAGATAACACCGGAGTTTGTGCGCGAAGAAGTGGCCAGCGGACGGGCTGTTATACCGGCCAATATTAATCATCCGGAACTGGAGCCGATGATTATTGGCCGTAACTTTCTGGTCAAGATTAATGGCAATATCGGCAACTCCGCGGTCAGTTCGTCCATTGAGGAAGAAGTGGAAAAACTTACCTGGGCAACCCGCTGGGGCTCAGATACGGTGATGGACCTGTCGACCGGGAAGAACATCCACGAAACCCGGGAGTGGATAATTCGCAATTCCCCGGTACCCATCGGCACGGTGCCAATCTATCAGGCGCTTGAGAAGGTCAATGGCGTCGCCGAGGATCTGAGCTGGGAGGTGTTCCGCGATACCCTGATCGAGCAGGCAGAGCAGGGCGTTGATTACTTTACGATCCACGCAGGTGTGCGCTTGCATCATGTGCCAATGACAGCAAAACGCATCACCGGCATTGTGTCCCGTGGCGGCTCGATCATGGCCAAATGGTGTCTGGCGCATCATACCGAGAGTTTTCTGTACACCCATTTTGAAGACATCTGCGAAATCATGAAAGCCTACGACGTGTCGTTCAGCCTGGGCGATGGTCTGCGGCCGGGCTGTATTGCCGATGCCAATGATGCGGCGCAGTTCGGCGAACTGGAAACCCTTGGTGAGCTAACCAAAATTGCATGGAAGCACGATGTGCAGGTGATGATCGAAGGGCCGGGCCACGTGCCGATGCATCTCATCAAGGAGAATATGGACAAGCAGCTCGAGTGCTGTGATGAAGCGCCATTTTATACGCTGGGCCCCCTGACAACTGATATTGCGCCAGGTTATGACCACATCACATCCGGTATTGGTGCAGCGATGATTGGCTGGTTTGGTTGTGCGATGCTCTGTTATGTCACACCGAAAGAACATCTTGGGCTGCCTAACAAGGATGATGTCAAAACCGGCATTATTACGTACAAAATTGCTGCCCACGCGGCTGATCTTGCCAAAGGCCATCCCGGAGCCCAGTTGCGTGATGATGCCCTGTCGCGTGCGCGTTTTGAGTTCCGTTGGGAGGATCAGTTCAACCTGGGGCTGGACCCCGACACGGCTCGCGCATTTCACGATGAAACCCTGCCAAAGGATTCGGCCAAGGTGGCGCACTTTTGTTCCATGTGCGGTCCAAAATTCTGTTCCATGAAAATATCCCAGGAAGTTCGGGATTACGCAGAGGCGAACGGGCTGGCTGAAGATCAGGTCAAGAAGGAAGGCATGCAACTGAAATCGGAGGAGTTTCTGAATGCCGGTAGCCGGTTGTACGACAAAATATGACGCGCACACGCTGACCCGAAGGTGAGCGGACTGTCATGCCGGGGGCTTGAAACCCGAGCCTCCGCGCGTCTATTGTTCTGCTTCACTCGCCACAATAGACTGGGTTATGCCACAGAAGAAAACAGCACCGTTTCAGTTTGACGCTAACGATGTGCGCATCGAATCACAGGAACCCCTGTACCAGGGCTTTTTCCGAATGGATCGGTTGCGACTCAGTCATGCCCGTTTTGATGGCAGTTACACCGGTACGATTGATCGTGAAATGTTCCTCAGAGGGGATGCAACCTGCGTTCTGCCGTATGATCCGGTGCGTGATGAGGTCGTATTACTGGAGCAGTTCAGACCCGGTGCTCTCTGGCGTGATCAGTCCCCCTGGTTGCTGGAGCTGATCGCGGGTATGAACGAGCCCGGGGAGACTCCGGAGGACGTCGCCCATCGAGAAGCAGAGGAAGAGGCCGGTCTTGAATTCCGGCGGCTCGAGAGAATTTGTGACTATCTGGTGTCGCCGGGTGGCACAACTGAAATGGTGTCCCTTTACGCTGGCTGGGTTAGCACTGAAAACGCGGGCGGCCTGTTTGGTATCGCAGCCGAGAATGAGGATATCCGCGCGCATGTGTTTACCGCTGATGAGGCTCTGGCCATGCTGGCGGACGGTACAATCAATAATGCTGCCGCGATTATTTCGCTGCAATGGCTGACGATACACCGTGCAAGACTTCGAGAAAGCTGGTCCTGATGATGAAAACAGCAATGTCAGTGCGCAGAAAAAAGCAGTACGTGCCCGACCTTCAACGGTTTGGTGCTCTGTGCGAGGCCAATTATGGCCGATTGCAGCGCTTGCGCCGTTTGGCAAAGCCGCACAATGATATTGCCGAGTTTGAGCTGCAGGACAGTGATCGCTATTTTGGTCGGGTGCGTATTGAGCAGATTCAGGAGTCCAGGTTCACCGAGACTTTATTGCTCGAGCAAGTCCACAACGCTGGCCGCTGGCTCAACAACCCGCAACTGACTGTGCGGGTTTATCATGACGCTCTAGTGGCAGAGGTCATCAGTTGCCGTCGATATCGTCGCATCGAGGCGATTAACAATTACCCTAACCAGTTTATGCACCACCCGGACGAAAAGGCTCAGGTGAATGCTTTTCTGGCTGATTGGTTGGGCTTTTGCCTGCGGTTTGGTCATGTGCCGGCCGAGAACATTGCCTGGCCGGTGGTCGATTAAATACCAGATGCCAAACGTTGCGCAGAGTTAATGTGACAGGTCTTCAGGAACCCGTATGCACTATTCGCTAATATGTCCTGACGCGCATCTGTAATAGTTTGCCAACTCATACCCGCCAAAGATAACGGCCAGACATGTCTTTTAGCCATTCACCTGACAAATCCAACGCTGCTGGCACCGAGCCCCGTTCCGGGCTGCGGGTGCTGCAAATTACTGATCCTCATTTGATGGCTGACCCGGCAGGCGAGCTTCTGGGCGTCAACACGCGGGATAGTCTGGACGCGGTAATCGCCCTGATTCAGGCCGAAGAAGGTGAGCCAGATGTCGTGGTGGTCAGTGGCGATATTGCACAGGATGGCTCGGAAGCGGCTTATCGCGCATTTCAGGATCGCATGACGGCATTTTCCTGTCCGGTGATCTGGTTCGCCGGAAATCATGACAATGTCGAGGTGATGCAGGGTGTGATCGGCGACACCGGGGCAGCACGCAAGCGTCTGGTTCTGGGTGGCTGGCAGCTGATTTTTCTGGATTCGTCCGTGCCTGGTAAAGTGCACGGCGAATTGACACCATCCGAACTTGCCTTTCTTGAGGCCAGTCTTAACGAGCATCCGGACTTGCCGGCGCTGATCGCGCTGCATCATCATCCGGTTGATATCGATTGTGACTGGATGTCGGACATTGGCTTGCGCAACCGGGATGAGCTAATGCAGATAGTGTCGCAGCATGGCCAGGTAAGGGGCGTGCTGTGGGGGCATATTCATCAACAGTGGGAAAACTGCCAGGGGAATGTCCGGCTGATGGCGACGCCATCAACCTGTATTCAGTTTGCACCGGAGTCCTCCGGTTTCTCTGTTGATGGGCTGGCACCGGGCTATCGCTGGCTGGAGTTGTTTGCAGATGGTGACATTGCCAGCCATGTGCGCCGGGCCACCGATTTCGAGTTTTCGATTGATATGAACAGCCAGGGGTATTGAACCACCGATGTCCGCATCCGATTCCGAGCAAGCATCCAACCGCCCCGGCCTGATTTATCTGCATGGTTTCAGAAGTTCGCCGCAGTCTGACAAGGTGACCGAATTGCGCCAGTGGCTCGATTCGCATCAGGTGCCGGTAGAACTGCATGTGCCGGATCTCGGATTCGAACCTGCAGAGGCGATTCAACGTGTGTCGGATATCGTGGAGTGTTTCGGTGACCGTCCATGTGGATTGATGGGGAGCTCTCTTGGGGGCTACTACGCCAGCGTCGTGGCGGCCCGGCACCGGCTCAGAGCTGTGCTGATCAATCCCGCCGTTGCGCCTTATCAATTGCTGGACGGCTATATCGGTACGCAAACCAATCTGTATACCGGCGAGGCGTTCGAGGTCACGCGGGATCACATGCTGCAGCTGCAAGAGATGGAGCCGGGAGCGTCACTGAATACGGCTGATCTGATGGTGTTGCTGCAGACGGCAGACGAAACGCTGGACTACCGAGATGCTTGCCGTCGTTACAGCAGCGCCTCGCAATGGATTCAGCCCGGTGGCGATCACCGGTTTCAGAATTTCCCTCGCGTATTGCCTGCCGCCATGGCATTTCTTGGTATTCCCTTGCCCGATACCCTCATGCCCCGCGACTGATATCGCATCGCTATTCAGTGAACTCGGTTAAATAGGTTAAACTGCCGAAAATTTCATTTAGGGTGTGCGCGCAATGAGTCAGATTCCTGCCGATCTCAAATACATCGAAACTCACCAGTGGGTAAGGGTTGCTGATGATGGCACCGCTACCGTTGGTGTCACTGACTTTGCCCAGGACCAGTTGGGCGATGTGGTTTTTGTGGAGCTGCCAGAGCTGGGCGCTACCGTCACCGGTGGTGAAGAGGCGGGAGTCGCCGAGTCAGTCAAGTCCGCTTCGGACGTGTTCAGCCCTGTCACCGGTGAAGTTATCGAGATCAACGAGAGTCTTGAGGACGAGCCGGAAAAACTGAACGAAGACCCGTATGGCGAAGGCTGGCTGTTCCGTGTGCGTCTGTCAGATGCAGGCGAAATCGATGGCCTTATGGAAGCTGATGCCTACGCTGACATGGTCGCTGACGCCGAGTAAGCGATGATCTCCGGGCAGGTGCCGCCTGCCCGAGTACCTGTTTTAACCTGTTTGCGACGCTCTTTGGGGTGTTCGGTTCATGGTTTTCACTCCTTCGGGCCCGTATAATTCAGCCCCCTCCAGTCAAGAACGCGAGTCCTGTTATGTTTCCCAAGCTTTATCTGCGCAAGGGCGCCGAACGCCGCCTCCGGTCCGGTCATCTCTGGGTTTACAGCAACGAGGTGGATATCCGCCGCAGCCCGCTGACAGAGTTTGAGCCAGGTGTTCAGGCACAGCTTGTTGCGTCAAACGACAAGGCGCTGGGAACTGTCTTCGTTAATCCGCACGCCTTGATCTGCGGTCGTCTGATCAGTCGTAATCCCGAGCATGGCATGACGCCGCAGCGCTTGTCCCATCGGCTGGAACTGGCGCTGTCATTACGCGAATCGCTGTTCGACAAGCCGTTTTATCGCTGGGTGTTCGGCGATGGCGACGGCCTTTCGGGGCTGGTCATTGATCGCTATGGTGATGTGGTGGTGATTCAGATCTCCACTGCGGGCATGGAAAGCTTGCGCGAGTCGCTTGTTCGCGCGGTCCAGAAGTTGGTACATCCGCGCAGCATCGTGTTCAAGAACGACGGCAAAATGCGCAGCGTTGAAGGGCTGGAAAGTTATGTCGATGTGCCTTTCGGGGATGCTGTTGACACCCTGCAGGTTGAAGAAAACGGCGTGCGGTTTGAGGCGCCACTCATGGATGGACAAAAGACCGGCTGGTTCTATGATCACCGGCTGAACCGCCGACGCCTGCAAGCTTACGCGCCGGGCAAGCGCGTGCTTGATGTGTTCAGCTATATCGGTGGCTGGGGCATACAGGCCGCAGCTGCGGGGGCCGAGTTGGTGACTTGTGTGGACAGTTCACGCCAGGCGCTGGACGGCGTCCTGCATAACGCCAGCCTTAACGGGCTGTCGAATGTCGATACGCTTGAAGGCGATGCCTTTGCCGTGCTCAAAGACCTGTGCGACCAGAAAGAAAAGTACGACATCGTGGTGCTGGATCCTCCGGCGTTGATCCCCCGGCGTCGCGACCAGAAAACCGGCGAACAGGCGTATGCGCGCTTGAACCAGCTGGGATTGCGGCTGCTCGATCGGGAAGGCCTGCTGGTATCCGCTTCCTGCTCCATGCACCTGTCTGGCGAAAAGCTGGTCGACATCATTCGGGGGAGCGGCCGGAAAATCGACCGGTTTGTGCAGTTGCTCGAGCAGGGGCATCAGGCGCCCGATCATCCGGTTGTTCCGGGCATCCCCGAAACCGACTACATCAAAAGCTGCTTTGTTCGCTCGTTGACCGGCTTTATCTGACGGGTCGCCGAGCGCTTGTTCGACCCGGATGACGCGTCATCCGGTGAGGCCTCCCTTGCCGGGCAATGACCCGCCTTTTACTCATCTGTTGAGTTTGCTGAAAGCGCCAGGGTCGTCACCTCATCGCTGATGTCGGCCAGCGTCTGCTTCGCCGCCGCAATGTTTTCAGTTGCCGGCGCCTCTTTTATGTCTATTTTTTTCAGCTGATCGGCCAGGGTGGCGAGCTTGGTCCCGATAGTCTTTGTTGTTTCACCTGAATCTGGGTTCAGCATGGGTAGCCAGTCCTGTCCCATTGCTGACGTTATCGCGGCCAGTTCGTCAAAGTCTGTCAATACTTGTGGGCTGTGTGCCAGCGGCATGCCATTCCGGTCCTCGCCTTCTGGATGCTTCGTCCAGGCGTCAAGTGTCGTACCGACGGTATCGGCGAGTTGCCGCTCAAGCCGCGTGATCGCTTTGTTGGGGTGTGCTGTCAATTTGGCCAACCCTTGAATCAGATGAGCCTGATTCGGCGCCTGGCAGAGAGCGGCGGCATCTTTTTTTAGCGCCAGCGTAATGACCCGGAGTAGATTCTGTCGCCGCTCCGGTGCGTCGATGTGGTCCGCTGCCTGCTTTTCGCTACCGGCAAAGGTGGCGACCACTTTTTCAGGCTTGGGTGTGGCGGGTGGCCAGAGTAGTGACTCAATCGGGTGAAAGCCCAGTGTCAGGTAGAAAAAGTCGGTTGACTGGTGCTCCTTGCGCAAGAACTCCGGCGTCAGTGGTACCTCGGAGTAAACCAGCCCACTGCGGGGGTAGCCTGGAACCTGATCCAGATACCCCGGTAGCATCGGATGTGCGTCCACTGAATCGCGATCTGACTTGATCTGCGGTGGCTGCAGGTCAGCCAGCAGATACAGGGTGTGCAGGGCGCGATAGGCCAGGTGCGCGTCTTTCCATGCGGTGCGGGCCGAGGCCAGAGTTGTCTGGTCCGGTGATGCCACGAAGCCGGTCGCCGCGTCGGACAAGGCGCTGGTCGTGGAGCAGACTGCTTCGCTGCGGGCATTCACCTGTTGCCGGATGGCGTCGGGTATTTGGGGCTCTTGAGATGTCGAAGACGATTCTGGCGCCACCTCGGGCGGTGGCGTTGGCTCCGAACAGGCTGTGGTGAGCATTGCCAGTAGTAAAACAGTAGCGATCCGTGCCATGTCTTGTTAGTCCCTCAGAGTCATAATTGGCCACTCCCGCTCGCGTGCAACTGCAGCGAGCTTTGGATCCGGATCAACCGCAACCGGATGGTTTACTTGCTCCAGCAGTGGGAGGTCGTTGTGCGAGTCGCTGTAGAACCAGGTCTCCCTTTGCAGTGTCTCGCGGTCTTCCAGCCAGTGCTGCAGGCGGGTCACTTTGCCCTGCTGGAAGCTTGGAATGCCCGCCACCTGACCGGTGTAACGACCGTCTTTCATTTCGGCTTCCGTCGCAATCAGGTCATCGACGCCCAGCAAATCCGCAATGGGCTGGGTTACAAACCGGTTGGTCGCGGTAATAATTAACAGGTAATGGCCTTGCTGACGGTGGTGATCAAGAAGCTGACGGGCCTTTTCAAGCATGATTGGCTGAATACGTTCCTCGACGAAGCGGGCGCGTAGTTGATGCAGTGTGGCCTCATCGTGATCGGCCAGCGGTTTAAGCGCAAACGACAGATAATTCAGGATATCGAGACTGCCGTCGAGATATTCCTGGTAGAAGCGGTCGTTGGCTTTCTCATAGACCCCGGCATCGACGATGCCTTCCGCCACCAGAAAATCGCCCCAGGCGTGGTCGCTGTCTCCACTGATTAAGGTGTTATCGAGGTCAAAGATGGCAAGTGTCACGTTGGTGATCCTTCATTTCTGGCGTGTGGGGTGTGACTGGTAAGTCGCGCATTCTAGCATGCTATCAAATGATGGGTTGTCGTTTGCCCGCCGGTACGCTTTCTGCAAGAATGAAGGCAACTTAGGCAAATTGCGGATTGTCGGAAAGCAGTTGTTTTACCCGGTCGGGAGCGGATCTTGTCGCTGTCCGGCCAAGTCTACTTAACGGGTATTACAAGCATAGAGAGGCCGGCACCCATTGCTCATCATTTCATACAGGTTAACACTGTGATCGACTCCGACGGTTTTAGGCCCAATGTCGGAATCATTCTGGCGAACCATCGGGGAGAATTACTCTGGGCACGACGGATCGGACAGGACGCATGGCAGTTCCCTCAGGGCGGGATCAATTCTCATGAATCCCCCGAAGAGGCGCTCTACCGCGAACTGGGCGAAGAGGTTGGATTGGGGCAGCATGATGTTGAAATCATCAGCTGCACTCGAGGCTGGCTGAGATACCGTCTGCCACGGCGTATGGTGCGTCATCATTCGCACCCGGTGTGTATCGGGCAAAAACAGAAATGGTTCCTGCTGCGGTTGTTGTCTCCCGATGCGAATGTACGTGTCGATGGTACGGACTCGCCCGAATTTGATGGTTGGGAGTGGGTCAGCTATTGGTACCCGCTAGGGCAGGTTGTGTCTTTCAAGCGTGAGGTATACCGGCGCGCGCTCAGGGAGCTGGCGCCAAGGTTATTTCACAACATGGAGCAGCGGCAGGGAAAAACCGTGCTCCCGGACAGAATGGATTAAGCGTCTATGTTGACCACGCTGCGCAGTATTGTTCAGGAAGTGAATGGTGCCAGGGATCTTAATGAAGCCCTGGAAATCATCGTATCCCGCGTTCAGCGTGCCATGAATACTGAAGTCTGCTCGGTCTACCTGCTCGATCCGGACTCTAACCGCTATATCCTCATGGCGACCGAAGGTCTTTACAAAAAGGCTGTCGGTAACGTGAGTCTGGCGCATTCGGAAGGTCTGATTGGTCTGGTCGGTTCTCGTGAAGAACCGATCAATCTTGAAGATGCCACCGCGCATCCCCGCTACCGTTATTTTCCTGAAACCGGTGAAGAGCGTTTTCGTTCCTTTCTGGGTGTTCCCATTATTCACCATCGCCGGGTTCTTGGCGTGCTTGTTGTTCAGCAGCGCGAAAGTTCGCGTTGTTTTGATGAGGGGGAAGAGGCTTTTCTGGTGACCATCTCGGCCCAGTTGGCTGGCGTAATTGCCCACAGTGAAGCGACGGGTGCCATGAGCGGTTTGTCGCTCACCGGTCAGGCCTCTCACGATATTGGTTTCAAAGGCGTAGCGGGCTCGCCCGGTGTGGCGATTGGTACTGGCGTTGTGGTGTACCCGCCGGCCGATCTTGAAGCGGTGCCGGATAAGGAAGTAGACGACACCGAAGCGGAAAAGAATCTGTTCATGGCCGCAGTAATGGCGGTGCGCGAAGACATCGAACTGGTGGCCGAACGCTTGGCGCCGCAGCTCCGGCCAGAAGAACTCGCCCTGTTTGAAGTCTATCTGCGAATGCTTGACGACAACGCCCTGCCGGGCGAAGTCATGACCCGGATTATCGCGGGGCAATGGGCTCAGGGCGCGCTGAAGCAGGTGGTTCAACAGTACGTACGCCACTTTGAAAAGATGGGCGATTTGTATCTGAGTGAGCGGGCGGTGGATATCCGGGATCTCGGACGGCGTCTGCTGGCTCATCTTCAGGAAGGGAACCAGGAAGAACTCGTCTATCCCCAGGAAACGGTTCTGGTCAGTGATGAACTGACGCCGGCGATGCTGGGCGAAGTGCCAAGAGGCCAGTTGGTTGGTCTGGTCTCCGTGCGCGGGTCCAGTAACTCCCACGTCGCCATTCTCGCCCGTGCCATGGGGGTTCCGACTGTCATGGGCATGATCGATATGCCGGTGAACCAGCTCAACGGCCGGGAGCTTGTGGTCGACGGTTTTGAAGGTCAGATCTACGCCTCGCCGTCGGCCGACCTGCGGCTGTTTTACCAGGAAATCTGCGACGAGGAAGATGCGCTGTTCCGCGGACTTGAAGAGCTGCGCGATAAACCCTGCATCACCACGGATGGCAGACGGGTGCCGCTGCTGGTAAATACAGGCCTGATGACTGATGTCGTGCGATCACTGAGTCACGGTGCTGAAGGTATCGGGCTCTATCGCACCGAAGTGCCTTTCATGATTAACGAGCGCTTTCCGTCTGAACAAGAGCAGCGGGCTTATTATCGCGAGCAGCTGGAGGCCTTTGCTCCCAACGATGTCACCATGCGAACGCTGGATATCGGTGGCGACAAGGCGTTGAGTTATTTTCCGATCAGTGAAGAGAACCCCTTCCTTGGCTGGCGGGGGATCCGGGTGACACTGGATCATCCCGAGATATTTTTGGTGCAGGTGCGAGCCATGCTCAAGGCCAGCGATGGCCTGAATAACCTGCGAATCATGTTGCCGATGATCAGCAACGTGTCCGAAGTAGAAGAGTCGCTGCATCTGATTTACCGGGTTTACCACGAGGTGCGGGAAGAGGGATACGATATCCAGATGCCCAAGGTGGGCGTGATGATCGAGATTCCCGCTGCTGTGTATCAGGTGCGAGATCTGTCGCACCGGGTCGATTTCCTGTCAGTGGGCTCGAATGACCTGACCCAGTATCTGCTGGCAGTGGATCGCAACAACCCCCGGGTGGCGTCTTTATATCACTCATTCCATCCGGCGGTACTGCACGCGTTGGTGAAAATTGCCAACGATGCCCATGATGCGGGAACACCCGTGAGCATATGTGGCGAACTGGCCGGGGATCCGGGTGGCGCCGTATTGCTGATGGCAATGGGCTACGATGCCTTGTCGATGAATGCTGCCAGCCTGCCGAAGGTGAAGTCGGTGATTCGAAGTATTGATTCGGAATGGGCCGTCAAGCTGTTGCACGATGTGCTCGATCTGGACTCGCCACATGTCATAAAAAGCTGTGTCGATCTTGCGCTGCGCCGTGCCGGGTTCGGGCGGTATCTGCGCCCCGGTCGCTTATCGGGTGAGGCTCCGGCTGCAGCGCCGGCCAGCTCCTGAAGTAGCGGCTATACCGCCAATAGGGTGTTTACTCTAGAAGGCGCTGATAGCGTATAGGGCATGAGCGCTCAACACTATCTGTACTGAGCTTGCCTAATGAACGTTGATCACAGCCATAAACCGGGAATGCGATGACGGTAACCAAGACTTCGGAACGCAATAAAAAGCCGCGAATTGGCCTCGCCCTTGGTGGTGGCGGACCACTGGGCGGTATTTATGAAATAGGCGCTCTCAGGGCGCTCGACGAAGCGCTGGATGGCATTGATTTCAATGATCTGAATGTCTATGTGGGCGTCAATGCCGGCTCATTTGTTGCCGCCAATCTGGCCAACCAGATGACAACCGCCCAGTTGTGCCGGATCTTCGTCAAGAACGAAGCCGAAGTGCATCCATTCCATCCCGAAGTTTTTTACCGTCCGGCGTTTGCCGAAATCGGCCGCCGTCTGCTCGCGGTGCCTGGGCTGCTGGCCAGTGCGTTGGGGCGTTTTGTTGATAATCCTTATGACCAAAGCCTGCTGGAAGCCCTGACGATCTTGTCGCAGGCCGCGCCGGCTGGCTTATTCGATAACGAAGGGCTGCATGAATATCTAGAGCGTGCATTCAGCATGCTGGGGCGCAGCAATGATTTCCGCCAGTTGCGTCGCAGTCTCTATATTGTGGCCGCAGATGTGGAGAGCACTGAAGCAGTGTGCTTTGGCGCACCTGGATTCGATCATGTGCCGATTTCGAAGGCGATCCAGGCCAGTACCTCATCGCCCGGCCTCTATGTTCCGGTTGAGATCGACGGTCGTTACTATGTTGATGGCACTTTAAGGAAAGGGCTGCACGCCTCTGTTGCCTTTGAGGACGGTGCGGATCTGGTGTTTGCGGTCAATCCCCAGGTGCCAATCGATGCCAGTGCAGCGGTGCGTGCCGGGACCATGAAACCAGGCGCGCTGACCCAGTCGGGAATGCCCAATGTATTGGCTCAGACCTTCAGAACCATGGTGTATTCGCGAATGCAGTCGGGTATCGCACAGTACGCCCGTGATTATCCGGACAAGGATATCGTGCTGTTTGAGCCCACCCGGGATGACGCCAAGCTGTACTTCTCGAACGTCTTCAGTTTCCAGTCACGCCGAATGGTGTGTGAGCACGCCTATCAGATGACCCGCCGTGACCTTCTCGAGCGTGCGGACGAGCTGGAGGCCACATTGGCGCCCTATGGCATTACCCTGCGCCGGGACCGCCTGGAAGACGATCAGCGCACGATCAGTACCAGTCTGTATGGTGAAATGCTGCCGCTGTACGTGGCCAAAGGGCGACGCAAGAAAGCCGCGCGTCAGCGGTTGTCGTCGGGGCTGGATAACGTCACAGATATTCTGCAGAAAGCGCTTTAAAGAGGCGGGCATCAGTCTTGACCGGCTCCACTCGTTGGCGAGCCGGTGAGTACGCATCTAGCCCCGCTGCCCACCTTCCTTTTCCAGCCGCGCCAGGTATTGCGCCCAGTGAGCGTCCTGATTGTCACCCAGATCTTTCAGGTAAGCCCAGGTAAACAACCCGGAATCGTGACCGTCGCTGAACGTCAGCTTCAGGGCGTAGTTACCAATCATGTTTGCGCCGGTAATCAACACGTCCCGCTTGCCTGTCTGCAGTGTGCCGGGCCCCATGCCGTGGCCACGTACTTCAGCCGAGGGTGAATAAACCCGCAGCAGCTCGAAAGGCAGTCCGACTACCTGGCCGCTGCCGTACTCAAGTTCAAGTAAACGGCTTTGTTTGCGGATGCGGATATCAGTTGGTCGATTATCAGGCGATGACATGGTCGCGGTCTCCGCGGGCAGAAAAGTCATATATAAGGAGGGCCGGCGAGGGAGTGAACAGGTATTCACTCCCTCGGGTCTTATCACGCGCCGGGACATGTCCCGGGCATCTGGTCAGAGAATATACCGACTCAGGTCTTCGTCCTCGGCAAGGTCGCCAAGTCGCTCGTCGACATAGGCTGCGGTAATTTCAAATTCACCGTCGACGGCATCACCTGCGTCGAACGACAAGCTTTCCAGCAGCCGTTCCAGCACAGTATGCAGACGCCGAGCACCGATGTTCTCGGTGGACTCGTTGACCTTCCAGGCAATCTGGGCCAGTCGATCAAGGGCGTCTTCGGCGAACTTGAGGGTAAGTCCCTCGGTGCCCATCAGTGCTTCATACTGTTGTACCAGCGAAGCATCCGGTTCAGTCAGGATGCGCTTGAAGTCGTTTGGCGTGAGTGCCTTCAGCTCAACGCGGATCGGTAGCCGGCCCTGCAGTTCGGGAATCAGGTCTGACGGCTTGGTCAGGTGGAACGCGCCCGACGCAATAAACAGAATGTGGTCGGTGCGGATCATGCCGAACTTGGTCGAAACGGTGCTGCCTTCGATCAGTGGCAGAAGATCGCGTTGCACACCTTCACGGGAAACATCGGCCGAACCGCTTTCAGAGCGCTTCGCTACCTTGTCGATCTCATCAATGAACACGATGCCATTCTGTTCGACGGAATGAATCGCCTTCTGCTTGATCTCTTCTTCATTGACCAATTTGGCGGCTTCTTCATCCCGTGCAGCGATGAGCGCATCAGCAACTTTCAGCTTGCGCGTTTTGCGCCGGTCCTTCGACATGTTGGAGAACATGCTCTGAAGCTGATTGGTCATTTCTTCCATGCCGGGGGGCGCCATGATTTCCACGCCGGCAGCCGGATTGTTCAGGTCTATTTCGATTTCCTTGTCGTCCAGCTCGCCTTCGCGCAGTTTCTTGCGGAACAATTGGCGAGTGGAGGAGTCAGCCGGCTTGCTGTCTTCCTCAAAGCTTCGGGCCGGGGGCAGCAGGGCGTCCAGAATGCGGTCTTCCGCAGCATCCATGGCCCGATGCTCGTGGCGCTTCATTTCCTTTTCGCGAAGCATTTTGACCGCCATGTCCGCAAGGTCCCGAACGATGGATTCAACATCGCGGCCGACGTAGCCCACCTCGGTAAACTTGGTGGCCTCAATCTTGAGGAATGGTGCATCGGCGAGTTTGGCTAACCGGCGGGCGATCTCGGTTTTACCGACGCCGGTGGGGCCGATCATCAGGATGTTCTTGGGGGTAATTTCATCGCGCAGCCCGGTGTCGAGCTGCATGCGACGCCAGCGGTTACGCAGTGCAATCGCAACGGCACGCTTGGCATCTTCCTGTCCGACGATGTGTTTGTTGAGCTCGTGGACGATTTCGCGAGGGGTCATTCCAGACATGTCAGCTCCTGTCACTCGTTGGTAGACAGCACTTCGAGCGTGCGGTTGTGGTTAGTGTAGATGCAGATGTCAGCCGCGATATCGAGGCCCTTGTCGACGATCTGATCGGCCGGCAGCTCGGTGTTTTCGAGCAATGCGCGGGCAGCGGATTGGGCGAATGGCCCGCCGGAGCCGATAGCAATCAGGCTGTTCTCAGGCTCAATTACGTCCCCGTTACCGGTAATGATCAGCGAGGCCGTGTGGTCGGCGACAGCGAGCAGTGCTTCAAGTCGTCGCAGGGCCCTGTCCGTTCGCCAGTCTTTGGCGAGCTCCACTGCGGCTCGGGTCAGATTACCCTGATGTTTTTCGAGTTGGGCCTCAAAACGCTCGAAAAGGGTAAATGCGTCAGCGGTGCCTCCGGCAAAACCGGCCAGCACCTTGTTGTTGTAAAGGCGGCGAACCTTACGGGCATTGCCTTTCATAACGGTGTTGCCCAGGGATACCTGGCCATCACCACCCATGGCGACCGTATCACCGCGTCGAACTGAAAGAATCGTAGTCATGTTTGCTCCGGTTGAATGGAAAGCGCAAAGCGTTCTTCAGAATTCTGATAGATATGGCAGCGAAGCGGAGAAATTCAAGGGCTGGGGTGGGGAAGCTGTTGTAACTCTCGAATGCGACAGCCATCAGGTGGGCGGCTATCGCGTTCGAGAAGTGCTGGATGTTGAGGGTATCAGCCCTCTTTGGGGACCTTGCGGACCAGTGGCGCGATGTTGATGCGAACCAGTTTGTCGACCGCACTGTTCATTTTGCTTCGGGAATCGTAAGGCCCGATATTGACGCGATACCAGACGCTGCCGCTCTCCAGATTGATTTCGTCAATTTTGGCCTGAAGCCCCTGGAACGCAATCTGGGCCCGTTGGCGCTCGGCATCCTCGCGACCACGGAATGACCCGGTCTGGATGACATAGCGGTATTTGCGCTGGGCAGCTGTCGGGCCCGGATCGTAGGCTTCAACCTTGGGTGCCACGACTTCGGATTCGGGCAGCATCTCGTAAAACTGAAATGCCTGCTTCTGTTTGGCTGGCTTATCTGCCGGCGCCTGCTCGCTTTTGCTGTTTGCGGTTGCGGACTTCGCCGGTGCTTTCGTTGCGACCGGCTGACTTGCATCAGGCTTGGGCATCGAGTTCAGGTAAGCAATAAACCCGACAAAGCCGCCAACCAGTGCCAGCGACAGGATCCAGCGGATAGACAGGCCGCCGGACTGGCGTGACGGCGACTGTCGGTTTACTTTCTTTTTGGCCGGTGCTGCGGGCTTCTTGCGACTTGGCGGTCGCGAGGTCGCGGCACGGCTGGTGCTTGGCTTTTTGGCGTAATCGCGGGACATCGTTATGGTCTCGGGTTCTCGCTAACTGCGAATTACATTTCTTCAGGTGCGCTGACGCCGATAAGGTCAAGGCCATTGACCAGTACCTGCTTCACCGCGAGATACAGTGCGACGCGACTGTCCCGAACGGCGGTATCGTCGATCAATACCTTGTGCGCGTTGTAATAGGTGTGGAACAGACCCGCAAGCTCACGCAGGTAATGCGTCAGGTGGTGCGGCTCACGCTGGCGGGCGGCATTGGCAATCAGCTCGGGATAACGGGCAAGCTGGTTGGCAATTTCACGTTCTTCATCCAGTGCCAGGCCGCTCAGGTCGCTGCCGAAATCCGCTGCGTTGATGTCGACGCCCAGCTCCTGAAGCTTGCGAAGGACGCTGCAAATCCGGGCATGCGCATACTGGATGTAGTAGACCGGGTTTTCATTGGTCTGGGAGCGTGCCAGGTCAATATCGAAGGTCAACTGTGAGTCGACCCGCCGAGCAGCCAGGAAGAACCGGGTTGCGTCGCGGCCTACTTCGTCGATCAGATCGCGGAGGGTGACGTAACTCCCCGCGCGCTTTGACAGTTTGACTTCCTGTCCTGAGCGGGTGACCAGCACCATTTGATGCAGGACATAGTCCGGCCAGCCTTCGGGAATGCCTGCTTTCAACGCTTGCAGGCCAGCCCGTACGCGGGTCACTGTTGAGTGATGATCTGCGCCCTGTTCGTTGATCACGGTGCTGAAGCCGCGTTGCCACTTGTCGAGGTGGTAGGCCACATCAGGCAGGAAATAAGTGTAGCCGCCATCAGACTTTCGCATCACGCGATCTTTGTCGTCGCCGAACTCGGTGGTTTTCAGCCAGAGGGCATTATCTTTTTCGTAGGTGAAGCCATTGGCGTTGAGCGCTTCAACGGTCTTCTCGACCTTGCCTTCGTTATACAGTGAAGACTCAAGGAAGTAGACGTCGAATTTGACGCCAAAGGCCTTCAGGTCGAGGTCCTGTTCGCGGCGCAGGTAGGCCACAGCAAAGTCCTTGATTGCGGCCAGGTCATCCGCATCACCTTTGGCTGTTACTTCGCGGTCATCGGCTGTTACCGTTGCCTTCTCAAGATAGGCGTTGGCTGCATCCTGGATATAGTCGCCGCGATAACCGTCTTTCGGCCATAGGTCATCATCCGGCGATATGCCTTTGATGCGGGCCTGAACAGACAGCGCCAGATTGTCGATCTGCGCGCCGGCATCGTTATAGTAGAATTCGCGGGTCACCTTGTAGCCGTTTGCTTCCAGCAAGCGTGCCAGGCAATCGCCAATGGCCGCGCCACGGCCGTGGCCGACGTGCAGGGGGCCGGTGGGGTTGGCGGATACAAATTCGATCTGCACCGATTCACCGGCGCCACTATTGTTGAGCCCGAATCCGTCGGCAGCACTGCGAACCGTATTCACAATATCGAAGCTGCTGGCGTCGCTCATAAAGAAGTTGATAAAGCCGGGACCTGCAATTTCCACTTTCGCCACGGCGCTGCTTTCGGGCAGCTTTTCAATCAGCAAGTCGGCCAGTTGTCGCGGCGGTTTGCCGGCGGCTTTAGCAGTAACCAGGGCAATGTTGGTGGCGAAATCACCGTGGGCTTTGTCGCGGGTGCTGTCCACGTTGAGTTTGAAGGCCTGGTCCTGTGGCAGAACGCCTTCAGCCTGGAGGGCCGCGATGGCGGCTTCGAGTAGCTGGATTACCGTGTCTTTCATGCTGGCAGATGACTCAGTCAGATCGGAGCGTTGATGGGGGTGAAAGCCCCCGGCTGTCGGGGCTCGCTATTATCGCGGAAAGGGGCTGTTTTCTCAATGCGGCGGCGCAGCGCCTTCCTTATCCCGTCTCCAATGGGTCAATGTCGATCTGCCATTTGAGACCACGGGGTTGGCGCTGGGTTTCCAGTTGCTGGCAAAGTGGGCCAAGCACCCGTTGCAGGGTGCGTCTTTGATCCGCTACGAAAACCAGGTGCGCGCGATGTCGATCAGCCCGACGGGCGATGACGGCTGGCAGGGGGCCCCATGTTTCGATGCCGGTGTCCGTTTGGGGTGTAGCCTGTTGCGGTTGCAGCTGTATGACCTGCTTTACGCCGTCGAGAAAGGCGAGGCTCTCGCCCATTGTTTCAGCCTCTGCTCTGAGTAATGCCATCGCGCGATAAGGCGGAAAGCGAGCGCCTGCACGTTCGTCCAGCAGGGTTTGCGCCATGTCCAGGTAGCTCCCGGTACAGAGCTGTTGCAGTAGCGGATGATCGCTGTGACAGGTCTGAATCAGCACCGTGCCAGGGATCGTGCCGCGTCCGGCCCGGCCACTGACTTGCAGCAGTGTCTGAATCAGCTGCTCCGGGGCGCGGAAATCGACACTGAACAGCCCGCCGTCCGCATTGACTACGACCACCAGTGATACGTTGGGGAAATCATGACCCTTGGCCAGCATCTGGGTGCCAACCAGGATGCAGGGATCGCCGGAATTGACCTGCCCCAGGATTCTGTCGATGCTGCCTTTGGTGCGCGTGCTGTCCCGGTCGACCCGAATAACCGGTGTGTCCGGGAAGCGTGTGCTGAGAATATCTTCTGCCCGTTCGGTGCCCTGGCCGACAGGCTTGTACGCCTCGCTCTGGCATTTCGGGCAGGTGTTGACGGCTGCGGTTTGATAATCGCAGTGGTGGCAGCGCATGGCGCGTTCCCGGCGATGGTAGGTCAGCCGCGAGTCACAGCGAGGGCATTCGCTGATATGGCCGCAGTCGAAGCACATCATCACCGGCGCAAACCCGCGTCGATTGACGTAAACCAGAACCTGCTCGCCCTTGTTGATGCGTTCGCCGACAGCTTTGAGTGCCGGTGCTGAAAGCCCGCCTTCGAGCGGTCGGCTGCGGATGTCCAGCAGGCGGATAGTAGGCAGAACCGCAGGGCCGGCTCTTTCTTCGAGTCGTATCAGGTGATACTTGCCGCTGGTCGCATTGTGATAGGACTCAATAGAGGGTGTGGCAGAACCGAGAATGATCGGGCAATTATTCTGGTGGGCCCGGAATACCGCCATATCCCGGCCTGAATAACGGAAGCCTTCGCCCTGCTTGAACGATGTGTCGTGTTCTTCGTCGACCACGATCATCGCGAGATCCGAGAATGGCAGCGTGACGGCAGACCGGGTGCCGATCACGATTACCGGTTCGCCGTTGCGCACGCGCAGCCAGCTCTGCAGGCGTTCGCTGTCGTTGAGGGCCGAGTGCCAGACGGCTATTCGGGCGCCGAAGTACCGCTGGAAGCGTCGGACGGTCTGGGGCGTCAGGTTAATCTCGGGCACCATCACCAGCGCCTGCTGGTCGGTACCCAGATACTGCTGAATATAATGCAGATAGATTTCGGTTTTGCCGCTGCCGGTAATGCCATACAGCAGGCTGCAGTTAAAACCGTTTTCGATCGGCGGAAGTTCAGAAAAGGCGACCTGCTGTGCCGCGGTAAGAACGGGCAGGGTGGCCGTGGAGGCTGTCTCCCTGGCCGCCTCGCGTTGGTCATCCTCGACTTCTATAAGCATCGCCTTCGAGGCCAGTCGCTTGACCTGGTCGGCACTGAAACCGGCGGTTTTGAAATCGCTCAGCGAGCAGGGCTTGCCCTGATTTTCAAGCCAGTGCAGCAACGCCTGTTGTTTGTGAGCCTGGGGCGGCAGTTTGGCCTGGCGCCCATCTTCGGTGATCGTCCAGTGGGGCTGTTTGCGCAATGCGGCGGGTCGGCCACGGCGCAACGCCGGCGGCAATGCCATAAACAGGCATTCGCCCAAAGGGTGCTGATAGTAGGCCGACGCCCAATGCATCAGCTTGCGGGTTTCGTCCGGGAGCAGGGGCCAGTCTTCAAGAACCGCCTGAACGGGTTTGAGCTGAATGCCCTCTGGTGGCTCAACCTCGGTTTCGACTACCAGGCCAATCAGTGATTGGCGCCCAAAGGGAACGCGCACCCGTTGCCCGGGGCAAACAGCCATACCTTCGGGCAGACTGTAATCGAACAGTTTGCGTAGCGGGCGGGCCAGAGCAATGCGGACGGTCTGAATCACTAACGCTCCCGAGGTATTCAAAGGGGTTCTAGTAGCCGTAACAGTCACTATAGTGGAAGGTCGCTATGCTCTCATCACTTGGGTTCTATTGCGATTCAAATCTTTTCTGCTATCATTCGCCGTCTATTTGTGGCGGGCCAGTGTTGTCCCGCTTTGTCATTTGATCAGAATATGCGGTGCCTGGCACGAGATCAGGTGGCGGCATGACCTAAGAGGGTTTCCCCCATGAAAGAAGGTATCCACCCAAAATATACAGACATGACCGCGACTTGCAGCTGCGGTAATGTTATCAATACCCGCTCGACTATCGGTCACGATATGCAGTTGGACGTGTGCTCACAGTGTCACCCGTTCTACACCGGCAAGCAGAAGGTTATGGACACTGCCGGTCGTATCGATCGTTTCCAGAAGCGTTTCGGTGGCCGTATCAAGAAAGGTTGATTCGGTTAACCCGTCAGCATCCTGTGCTGACAGGTATTGGAAAAGGCGCCTATACAGGCGCCTTTTTTGTTTCTGACACCCTCTCTTAAATGGCTCTGGAGTTGGTCAAAACTTGCGCAGCAGCTCTTGTTTGAGCTGAACACTCACGCCATAATGTCGCGCTCCTGCTGGCACTGGATGCTGGTGGGGCGTATAAGTGAGAGTAGTGTCGGGCGCAATGAATAACACATTGCACCTTATGATCATCCCGGAATAAGGATGACGGGGCTCCGGCAAGCACAACCTATCTCCACCCTATTAACGTGACAAACGGAACAGTGGCAATGTCTCAAGATCTGAAGAAAGCGGCCCTTGATTATCACGCCAACCCGCGGCCCGGTAAGCTGAGTGTTGAAATTACCAAACCGACTCAGACTTCCCGTGACCTCTCTCTGGCGTATAGTCCCGGGGTTGCCGAGCCGGTCCGCGAGATCGCTAAAGACCCTGAAAACGCATACAAGTACACCGGGAAGGGTAATCTGGTGGCTGTTATTTCCGACGGCACCGCGATTCTGGGGTTGGGTAACCTGGGGCCACTGGCCAGCAAGCCGGTAATGGAAGGCAAGGGCGTACTGTTCAAGCGTTTTGCCGGTATCGATGTGTTTGATATCGAAGTGAACTCGGAAAGCCCGCAGGCATTCATTGAAACGGTTGCGCGTATTGCGGACACCTTCGGTGGAATCAACCTGGAAGATATCAAGGCACCCGAGTGTTTTGAAATCGAACGGGCGCTGAAAGAGCAGTGCAGTGTACCTATCTTCCACGATGACCAGCACGGTACTGCGATTGTAACGGCTGCGGGCATGCTGAACGCACTTGAGCTGCAGGGCAAAACGCCGGAGACAGCAAAAGTCGTTTGCCTGGGTGCTGGTGCAGCGGCTGTGGCCTGCATGAAGCTGCTGATCAGTTGTGGTATCAAGTCAGAAAACATCCTGATGCTCGACCGTAAGGGCGTTATCCACGCCGGTCGTGATGACCTGAACCAGTACAAAGCCATGTTTGCCAACGAGACAGATGCTCGTACGCTGGATGACGCGATGGACGGTGCAGATGTTTTCCTGGGCCTATCCGGTCCGGATCTGGTGCCAGTTGAGTCGCTGATGAAGATGGCGCCGAACCCGATTGTATTTGCCTGCTCCAACCCTGATCCCGAGATCAGCCCGGAAGTCGCGCTGGCCGCACGTGATGACATCATCATGGCGACAGGTCGTTCAGACTATCCGAACCAGGTTAACAACGTACTGGGCTTCCCGTTCATTTTCCGTGGTGCGCTGGATGTGCGTGCAACGGCAATCAACGAGGAAATGAAAGTCGCGGCTGTTAATGCGATTCGTGAGCTGGCGAAAGAACCGGTACCCAAAGAAATCTGCGAAGCATACGGCGTCGATAGCTTTGAGTTTGGTCGTGAATACATCATTCCCAAGCCTATGGATATTCGTCTGCTTGAGTTTGTGCCTGCTGCCGTTGCCAAGGCGGCCGTAGATTCAGGTGTAGCGCGTCATCCATATCCGTCGCACTACCCGCTGAAGTCGATCGCTGATATCAAGTAATCGTCTCAGAATATTTCGCCACGCTGACCGATCTGTCGGCGTAGCTGATCAAAAAGCCCCGGCGATCCCGGGGCTTTTTTTGTTTTTGGGCCGTGTCAGAAATGGGGCTACCCGGCTTTCTTGACACGCTTGCGCGGTGTTTTGGGCTTCGCCTTGGGTTTGGGGAGTAGCAGCGATTCGAGCTCGTCCAGGGCTTCGCCCGTGTACACGGCCAGTTTCTGCATGCTGGGCAGGGTATCTCTGCACCCGGTAAAACCGAAGTTCAATGACCCCGCATAGCTCAGGCAGGTGATGTTCAGCGCTCCGCCGTGAGTGATGAGCGACACCGGATACATCGCTTCAAGCTTGGCGCCTTCGTAATAAAGCGTCTGCTCCGGCCCTGGCACGTTCGAGATAGTGACGTTGAACGCCGGGCGGACGCGCCCGCCCAACCCTGTCATCAGTTGCAGAATATAAGGCGACATCAACAGCATGGTGTACTGGTTGAGCGCGCTGCGCGGCAAGCTCTGAAGATGCGTCTTGGCGCTGGCGGTGGACGCCCGTATATGGTCGAGCCGTTCTAGCGGATCGGCTACGTTGGTCGCGAGGTTGGCGATCATGAAACTGATGGCTGTGCCGGTGTCCTGATCGTCCGCAGGACGGATATTGACCGGAATGCCTGACGTCAGCGACGTGTCGGGCAGGCGGTGTTGCTCCATCAGGAAGCGGCGCAGGGCCGTGCTGCACAGGTAAAGTACGATATCGTTTAACGACACCTCGGCCTGTTTGGCGAGGGCTTTGAGGCGGCTTAGTTCATAGTGTTGCGTGGCCAGCCTGCGTTGGCCAGTCACCCGCCGGTTGAGGCTCGATCGCGGACCGGCAAAGGGGGCCGTAAGGTGATCTTCCGGGTGGCGGGCAGCACTGGCAATCCGGCTAATCGCGCTGATCAACCGGGGTGCTGAATCCGCCTGAATCTTCAACGCTTGTAGCGCTTCCTGGAAGGCGCGCGAAATAGTGGCGGCGTTGTCGCCGGCCACTTTGTGATTGCGTTGGGGTTTGACAGACCAGGGCGCCAGCATGTTGATCTCGTCCGGATCGGTCGAGAGGATACGTTGCATCAGGCGGACACCGCTGATGCCATCAATCAGCGAGTGATGCATCTTGGTGTAGAGCGCAAACCGGTTATTCTCCAGCCCCTCGATGATGTGGCACTCCCACAACGGGCGCGCGAAATCGAGTGGGTTGGAATGCAGCCGCGACACCAGAATGCCAAGCTCGCGCTCACTTCCCGGTTTCGGCAGGCCGGAGTGCCGCACGTGATAGTCGAGGTCAATATGGCGATCAACTTTCCAGTGAGGGCTCAGCAGGCGGCCGAACAGGCCGGCGTTCGCCAGTTTGTAGTTCCACGGGGAAGCAACATCGCAGTTGGTTTTCATCCGGGTGACCATGTCCCGGAGAAAGGTTTCAGGCGCGCCTTCAGGCAGCGAAAATATTTGCAGTGTGCCTACTTGCATGGGGGTGTCTTCTGACTCCACCGCAAGCCAGGAGGCGTCCAGTGTGTTCACGCGTTTCATGCGTCTCCTTGTGCTGCCGGTCTGACCCTGGCATGTCGTTATTGTCTTGCGTTGAAGTATATACAAAGCCATCTGTCAGGGAATGCTGCAATGTCACAGCACCGCCATTTTCGGTGATGACGTATATCAAGACTTCTCAATACTTCCCAAGACTCATCAACACTCTCCACGATCGGTCCGGCATGGCACTGCGCATTAACGTTGATCAGAACACAAGGACACACATCAAACCGGGTTGATGTGTGAAAGTCAGGCTTTCTCCTTCATCGTTTTCTTGTAGAGGGATTTTCGTGGGCGGGCCATTACCTCCCGCACCATGGGCGCGAAGTAGTCCAGCGGCAGGGTTTCTGCCTCCGGATCAAACGCAGGCGAGTCGTATTTTGTCACGAACTCCAGAGTGTGGGCGTAATGGGGGTGGTCCTTGAACTGCTCCCGCATATCCCGATCCATACCCAGGTGGTGGAAGAAGTAGTAGCCCTGGAAAATGGCATGGTGCTTCACCATCCAGTGGTTTGCCTCGCTGACAAACGGTTCCAGCAGAACCGCCGCCACATCAGCGTGGTTGTAAGTGCCGAGGGTGTCGCCGATGTCGTGCAGCAGAGCGCACACGACATACTCGTTATCCTTGCCGTCCCGGTGGGCGCGAGTGGCGGTTTGCAGGCAATGGGTCATGCGATCAACCTTGAAACCGCCGAAGTCGCCTTCCAGCAGTTTCAGGTGGTCCATGATGCGGTCGGGCAGCGTCTTGGCGAAATCACCAAATGACGCGGCTATGGTTTGCCAGTCTTCGGCTGTACCGTTCTGCATGTCACTGAATGCAGCGCGTGGGCTGTTCATGTCGCTCATTCTGGTCTCCCTTATTATTGTCGTGGGTACGTTTGCCAGAGAACTCCTCAGTTCCGGAAGCTGGAGTCGGTCCGGTCGAGTTTGCGGAGCAGGCCCGGCCAGGCCAGGTTGCCGCCTTTACCCTTGGTGACTTTTGATGCCTGCTGCTTAATGGTGCCGACGATGTCGCCCGGAATCGGTGCCATTTCCCGGTTGCCACTGAGTGCCCGGATCTGGATCTCGCAGGCGCGCTGCAGCGTGTACATATTCAGGAAAGCATCAGCGATGGTCGGCGCGACGGTCAACAGGCCGTGGTTGCGCAGGATCATGAACTTCGACATACCGAGGTCTTTCTGCAGCCGTGCTTTCTCGTCCTCGCGTAGGGCAACGCCCTCATAATCGTGATAGGCCAGATCGGCCAGCGGGAACAGGCTTTGTTGTGACAGTGGAAGCAAGCCATCCTGCTGCGCAGAAACGGCGATGCCGTCCATTGTGTGGGTGTGCATCACGCAGGTCGCATCTTCGCGAACCGCATGAATGGCGCTATGGATGGTGAAACCCGCCGGGTTGATGTCGTAGTCGTCAGGATCGATTTTGTTACCTTCCTGATCAATACGCACCAGGCTGGATGCGGTGATTTCCTCGAACATCATGCCGTAAGGGTTGATCAGGAAGTGGTGCTCGTCACCGGGAATGCGCGCCGAGATATGAGTGAATATCAGGTCGTCCCATCCATACATTGCGATCAGTCGATAGGCTGCAGCGAGATCAACACGCAGTTGCCACTCTTCGGCGCTGACCCGTTCTTTTTTGGATGGTATGGCGGACACATGGGCGGGACTGTTCATAGTGGTGCTCTCTTCATCGCGTTGGTTCGGCGGGGCATCCCGGTAACGTGAGGACTGCAGGCTACGCGCAATGCGACGCACCTGTGTTTTGACCGAGACCCCTGTTTGTTGACGTTCAGCAAGAGTGTAGGCCTCTCAAGCACCGGTTGACTGTCAATTGGTTTACACTTGCCGGATGACCGATTCTGTCGCTGTACTTCGCCAATGCCCCATTTTTTCCGGATTCCCCGATCGCGCGATTGAGGAAGCGGCTGCACATGCCCGCATCCGGCGCTTCAACATCGATGAGCTGATCTATGAAAAAGGCTCTCGCCAGTCAACGATCAGCGTGATCGCACAAGGTACGGTGCGCATCAGTTCGGTGAATGCTGCCGGTCGTGAAGCCATGCTGATTATTTTCGACAAGGGCACCTGGTTTGGCGACACCGTATTTTCACCGGGAACGCCAAGGGTTTACGGAGCGACAGCCCATACTGAAGCGGTGATTGTGGAGATGCAGGGCGAATTTTTTCGCGAGCTGATGCGCCGTTATCCCGAGAGCTATCCCAACGTGTTGGACCTGCTCAGCCGCCGGCTTTGGGCGTCCATGTCGCTGATCGAGGATGACGCGCTGCGAGGGGTGCCGGCGAGAGTAGGCCGGCGGTTGCTATTCCTGGCCCAGATGCATAGCGGCGGACACACGCTGTCAGAACCGGTGACTTTCAGGCTGACCCGGGAGCATATTGCCAACATGATGGGGATGACACGACAGGGCGTGCACAAAGTGCTGAAGGCCTTTGAGGCCCAGCAAATGATCGTGCTGAGCTACGGGCATGTGACCGTCCAGGATGCGCGTGCCCTGGAGGCTTACCTGAAAACGCTGGATTGAGCAGGGCATAGCGTTTTCAGGCAGCGGGGATTATTTCAGGTAGTACTGAATCGTTGACACGACCCGCACGGTTTTTACCGGCTGCTGGGCTTCGGTTATCCCCGGTGCCTGATCCCTGGGCAGAATCTGGAAGACGCCCTGATTGGCGCGCCTCAGACCGCCAACTTCCGCCCCGGCGTCAGTGGCGAACTGCTGCGCAGCATCCCGGGCCGCAGCCGTTGCCTCGGCAATCATCGCCGGTTTGATACTGTTGAGGTCATCAAACAGATAGGTCGGGCCGCTGGCACCGTAATCGCCAGACAGCACCACGCCGGAATCCACCAGATCTCCCATTGCCTGTGCGGCCTGTTTTACCTTGCCGATATCATTGCTGCGGATCATCAGTGTCTGATTCACGATGAACCGCTTGCCACCATTGCCACTGTTGTAAGGGTTGGCCTGGGTATCGGTGACGTCAATCCGCTGTAGCTCAACGGCGTCGGCTTCAATCGCCTGCAATTTCAGAAAAGCGCTGATGGAATCCCGGCTTTTGCGGGCAGTGGTCTGGGCCTGCTCCAAGGTGTCACCGGTTGCGACGAATCGTAGCGGCCAGAGTGCGAGGTTGGCTTCCACTTCCCGCTCTGCGACCCCTTTTACGGTGACATAGCGATCACCGGTTTTCAGGTCCCGCAAGCCATCGGCAACCTGCCATGCCGCGATAACGGCGCCGATCGATAGAACAAGTGCGCTCAATAATTTCAATGGTTAATCTCCACTTACGGCGTTGTATTGGTTTATTGTTAAAAATAACCAATATACAGTCTGTTGCAAAAGTCAGGCATCCGCGAGGCGATGCCACACGTACCTTGAAGGCGAGTTCTGCCAATGGTTGATTTGGGGTTGTTGCGCCACCTTTTGGTGCATTTGAGCCATACTGTGAATCAGTGGGCTAGAGTATAACCAAGATCTGCCATCATTGGCGTTGCCGCTGAAGCCGCAGTAAAACCAAGTAAATCTGTCTCGGGACGCAGGCGATGAGCTGATTCCTACCTGGGCAGAGCCTGAATACCTGTTATTCGAACCGGAGCACGTTCGTCCATGATTTTGCCAGATTCCGAGCGCGATAGCCTGATACTGATTGTTGATGACAATGTGCCGAGTATTGAAATACTCAGTGCCTTGTTGAAGGATCTTGGTGACATCATCGTGGCGACCAGCGGTGCTGACGCCATAAAGCTTGCTGAAGAACATCAACCCGATCTGATTCTGCTGGATCAGGAAATGCCCGGGATGGATGGCTACGAGACCTGCCGTGCACTGAAGGCAAATGATGAAACCCGCCATTGCGCCATCATATTTGTTACCGCTCATGCCGGCGAAGATCTGGAAGTGGATGCCTTTGCGGCAGGCGCGGTGGATTTCATTGCCAAGCCGTTTAATGCGCCGGTGGTCATTGCCAGGGTCAATACCCATCTGGTGCTTAAACGCAACAGGGATGCGCTTCAGCAACTGGCTGACAGGGATGGCCTGACCGGTGTATACAACCGCCGGTATCTCGACACTCAGCTCACTACCGAAATTCGTCGTCACCACCGACAGGGGCAGTCACTGGGCTTCGCGATGGTGGATATCGATTTTTTCAAGGCTTACAACGACGGCTATGGTCACCTTGCGGGGGATGACTGCCTGCGACGGTTTGCCCAACGTCTTTCCGGCATGCTGCGGCGTCCCGGCGAGTTGGTGGCCCGTTATGGTGGTGAAGAGTTTGCTATTGTTATACCGCACCTGAGCGTCGACAGTGCCGAAGGGTTTGCCCAGTGGGTGTGTCAGGGTGTTCGCGACATGGCGCTCCCTCACGCCTTCTCTGACATTCATAGTCATCTCACCGCCAGTGTAGGTCTTGCCGTTGGCGTGCCTCCGAATGGTATGTCGGCCCGCGAACTGACGTCGTTTGCCGATGCAGCGCTATACGAGGCCAAGAGCAATGGTCGGAATACAACTGTTGTGAACCGCTTTGATCGACAGGTCAATGAGTAGAAGGGTTATGCGTCAGACAGCAGACCAGAGTCTGACTGCGATAGCAATCCACCGCTATTGAGCCCGGCCAGCCTGCTGAGGCAATGAGCCGTGTGGTTTCAAAGGATCCTGAAATGCCTGATGTGACGATCGAGCCACCGAACACATCTTCAATCAAAATAAACCGCGTGTTCTCTGGCCTCCTGCTATTAGTTGTCTATGGGGTCGTTGCACACCTCAGTCTCCAGCTTTCCTTTGCTGCTACTAATGTTTCTCCTGTATGGCCTCCTTCTGGTATTGCCATTGCCGCTCTGCTGATCATGGGGCCGCGCTATTGGCCGGTTATCGCAGTTGGAGCCTGGCTGGTTAACGTCGTCGGATTTGTCCAGTCGGGCACGCTGTTGCCGGCAGCGGCGACCACCTCTTTGATGATTGCGGCCGGCAATACACTTGAAGCGCTGCTGGGCGCTCTGCTGATACGTCGAATCTGGCGTCAGCGTGGTGTGTTTGCGGATGTCGTCAGTGTGTTTATGTTCGTGGGCGTGGCTGCGCTCGCCGCGGCTGTCAGCGCAATTCTGGGCTCGCTTGCGCTGCTTCAGGGTGGGTTTATTGGCCTGGATGCCGTTTTGAATGTCAGCACTACCTGGTGGCTGGGTAATGTCGTCGGGATACTGGTGCTCACGTCGCTGTTTGTGGCCTGGTATCGTTACACGCCTCCGGGCGCCATTCGCGGGGGATTCGGCGGCGCGCTGATTTTATTGTTATTGATTGTCACCGTCACGGCGATGATCTTCCTGCCGGCGTTTGGTGATCGCACTGACAAGCAGTTGATGATGTTTCTGTACGTTCCCTGCCTGGCAATTGCGGCCTACTGCTATGGCTTGCGTGGGGTTACCAGCATCTCGTTGGCGCTGACGGCGCTTGCCGTTACGGCAACCCTCAAAGGTTATGGACCCTTTGCCTTCGGTTCAGCAAATGCCGCGATGGTTGCGCTGGACAGCTTTCTGCTGTTGTGGGTGTCATGTGGGTTACTACTGGCGGCGGATGTGACTGAGCGGGCGCTAACCTCCACGCTTAAAATCAGGGAGCTGCTGCTGCCCTGGCTGGCGCTGATGATTGCACTGGGACTCACCGCCTTTGCCTGGCGTATCGCAACGGTCAGCACAGAGCGGGTTGTCAGTGAAGAATTCAATCACCGGGTCAGTGCGATCCAGGCCCGTATATCCGATCGAATGAAAGATTATAAGCAAGTGCTAAAAGGTGCTGCCGGGCTGTTTTATTCCTCCGACGAGGTGACCTGGCGTGAGTGGTCGCGCTATGTGCAGGAGCTTAATCTGGAGGAAAGCTATCCGGGTATTCAGGGCGTGGGTTACGCGGTCTATCTGAATAGTGAGGAAGAGAAAAACGCCTTTGTGGAAAAAGTGCGGAGTGAAGGGTTCTCCGAGTTTACGATCAAGCCGCAGGGCGAACGTACGGTTTTGGCCCCGGTGACATACCTCGAACCCTATGACTGGCGAAATCAACGCGCTCACGGATATGACATGTTTTCTGAATCCATCCGGCGCATGGCTATCTCGCATGCCCGGGATTCAGGCAAAGCTGCGGTGAGCGGAAAAATTACGCTGGTGCAGGAAACCGACGTGGGCACGCAGGCCGGTTTTCTGATGTATTTGCCGATCTATGACGGCGGTCGAGTGCCTGACACGATAGCGGAACGGCGCGCGCAACTGAGCGGGTTCGTATACAGCCCGTTCAGAATGAACGACCTGATTGACAGTATTCTTGCCGGCGCCTATCCGGATATCGGAATCACCTTGTTTGATGGTGCTGAAGCGTTGCCCGCGCGGCAGCTGTTTCGCAGTGAGTCTCTGGATGCCCGCGATATTCGGGAACACGCCAAGCGCGAGACGGTTCGAAGAATTTCAGTAGCCGACAGGCAATGGCTGTTGCGGCTTCGGGCGTTGCCGGAGTTTGAGCATGGTGTGGATTATCAGAAGGCCCAGATAGTGCTGGCGGGCGGGATACTGATCAGTCTGCTGTTGTTCGCGTTCGTACGAGCCCTGGTGGTAACGCGAAGTCGTGCGCTGGCGCTGGCAGAGCAGATGACGGCCGCTCTACGCCAGTCAGAATCCAAGTTTTCATCATTGGCAGAGAGTGCCAGTGAAGCGCTGTTCATGCTTGATAGCGAGGGCAAGATCTATTCCTGGAATCGGGCGGCAGAAAGAATTTTCGGTTACCCGGAAGCCGAAATTATTGGCCATTCATGGCTCGAGCTTGTCTCCCCGGCAACGCGGGACCAACGCCTGGCGGAATGGAAACATATGTCGGTCGCCGGGTTGCCTGATCTTACGGATCGCACCTTTGGCGGCGAGTGCAGTCGCAAAAACGGTCAGCGTTTCCCTGTAGAGTTTTCACTGTCCAGCTGGGAAAGTGACGGGCAGATATACTTTGGCATTATCCTCAGGGATGTGACGGAGGCGCGCCTTGCCGAGCAGCGGGTTGAACAGGCGCGTGCCGCCGCCGAGGACGCCAGTCGGGCCAAAACTGATTTCGTGGCCAATATGAGCCATGAAATTCGCACCCCGATGAACGCCGTGCTGGGGATGACCCGCATTCTGGGACGCACGGACCTTTCAGTCGAGCAGCAACGATACCTCGAGATGGCACGCTCTGCCGGTCACTCATTGATGGCGATTCTTAACGATATTCTGGATTTCTCCAAAATCGAGGCCGGCCGGATGGACCTGGCGCCGGTAGATTTCAATATCGACCACTTCTCCACCAGTCTCGCCAATATTATGGCCGTTGATGCGGGGCATAAGACCCTCGAACTGGCGGTCGGCGTTGATCCGGAAGTGCCGCGCCAGCTAGTGGGGGACGAACTGCGCCTGAGACAGGTTATGGTCAATCTGCTCAGCAATGCCATCAAGTTTACCGAAGAGGGCGAGGTCTCGCTGTTGATCGAACAGGTGGATCGCCGTGGTCAGGACTCAACATTGCGCTTTATCGTGCGTGACACCGGAATCGGCATGTCCGAGGATCAGATCCGCAATCTGTTCACGGCTTTTTCCCAGGGCGACACGTCCATGACACGCCGCTTTGGTGGCACCGGGTTGGGGCTCTCCATATCCAGAAAGCTGGTCTACCTGATGGGCGGTCAGATAGGCGTTCGCAGCGAGCCGGGTAAAGGCAGCGAATTCGCGGTCACACTGCCGCTCAAGGTGGCCGCCTTTACACCGCTGCCTGAAAAACCCCTTCCAAAGCCAATTATTGAACACCACGTGATCCTTGTTGATGACAACGACACCAGCCGGGATTACCTCAAGAAAACACTGCAGGGCTGGCACTGGCATGTGAACAGTTACGCCTCGGGTGATGCGGCTCTGGCCGATGTGCAAGCACATCCGCCGGAGGAGCACCTGCAACACATTTACCTGATGGGGCTTGCTGCGTCAGGCCTTGACGGGGTTGAGCTGGCTGCACGAGTGCGCCGGCTGCCCCGTGGCCGAGATGCCATTATTATTCTGATGGTGGGCACCCACATGCATGCGGGTGCACTGGCCAATCAGGATGCGTCGCTGATTGATGCGGTCATCCTTAAACCCGTTACAAGCTCGCACCTGTATGACCGACTGCTCGAGATTCTTGTGGCCCGTGACGACAAATGGCAATCGACTGTGCCAAACAAGCCCCAGAGTGCGCGCGAACTTGAGGGCATGCGTTTGCTGGTAGTCGAGGATAACCTGCTTAACCAGGTGGTTACCCGCGGCTTTCTGGAGCATGCAGGTGCAGAACTGACGATGCTCGATGACGGACAGCAGGCAGTGGACCATCTGCGCACGGATGCACATCGCTACGACATGGTACTGATGGATATCCAGATGCCGGTAATGGATGGCGTTACCGCGACCGAAATAATCCGTGAACAATTGAAACTGCAGTTGCCCGTTCTGGCGTTGACCGCGGGTGTGCTTGGCGAGGAGCAGGCACGCTATGCCAGTGCCGGCATGAATGGCTTTATACCCAAGCCGCTGGATGAAGATGAACTGATTCGAACGATCCTGCAGCACTGGCACAAGACAGCGCCTGCCGAGCCTCTGACAACGGAGAAAGATCAAGCCGCGCCGTTACCTGAACCGGAAAAAGAGCGAGGCGAGGTCCTGAACCTGAACGCTCTGACAGCGTTGAGCCGCGCCAGTGCTTCCGGTGCGCAAGTGGTTGCATCAATTGTGCGCCGCTTTGTCGATACCGGTGTTGAGCCGCTTCAGGCGGCGCGCCGCTCGTGGAACGAGGGCGACAGAGACGCCGCTGCAACAGCCTTGCACACCCTGCGTGGGTCCATCGGCAGCATCGGCGCCCAGCGTTTTGCGGCGGCTGCCCTGGCACTGGAGAACAAGATAAAAGAGGGCGGTGAACACCCCCTTGAAACGTTCTGGGACAGGCTGGAGGGCGAACTGGCTCAGACACTGGATGCAGCACGTTCGTGGTTGGAGAGCGAGACCCCGGCTTCGGCGGATCCTGCGCCCCCGATAACGTCTGGAGAGCCTTCGGCGGCCTATTCCGACCGGATTCTCGAACTGCACCGGTTGCTGGCTTCCCATAACCTCAAGGCAAAGGCATTGTTTGAAACCTGCCGGGACGAACTCGGGATCTGGTTGGCGAGTAGTGATATCGACGCCATGGCAAAGCACATCAACCAAATGGAATTTGAGCGAGCCCACGCCATCTTGAAGACAGCGACGGCGCGGGGCCCGAAAGAGGAGTAAACCGGTGAAAACAATAGGTCTGTTAGGCGGCATGAGCTGGGAGTCCACGGTCAGTTACTACCGTGCATTGAATGAAGGCGTAAAGGCAGCGCGAGGCGGTCTGCATTCGGCCCGGATTATCCTCAACAGCCTGGAGTTCGCCGAGATTGAAACGCTGCAAAGCAAAGGCGACTGGCAGGCGCTGGCTGACATTCTGGTCGAGGCGGGTTTGTCAGTTGAGCGGGCTGGTGCGGATGGATTGCTGATCTGTACCAACACCATGCACAAGGTCGCACCGGAAGTGCAGGCTGCGCTTTCGATCCCGCTGCTTCATATCGCAGATGCGACGGGTGAAGTGCTGAAGTCTGCCGGTATCCGTCAGATTGGATTGCTGGGCACGCGCTATACCATGGAACAGCCGTTCTACCGTGATCGTATTGAGCAGCAATTCGGGATTGACGTGCTGGTGCCCGACCTGGCCGAGCGGGACGCTATTCACCGTATTATTTTTGAAGAATTGTGTCAGGGCGTGATCAGCGACGCTTCGCGGTCCGTGTTTCTGGACGCCATCAGCGCTCTGGCCGGACGCGGTGCACAGGGGGTGATTCTGGGTTGCACCGAAATCGCCCTGTTGGTGAAACCGTCAGATACTGACGTTCCGCTATTTGATACCACCCAGATCCACGTCGATCAGGCCGTCCGATGGGTTTTAGACATAGCCCGCTGAGAACACCAGCCACAGCACCAGTGGCATAATGATCAGGCTGCCGAGATTGCCGATCAATACCAGCGACGCCACCTTGTGCGGTTCCTGTTGATATTGCTCGGCGACAATATAGTTGAGTACGGCTGGCGGCAGCGCCGCGAACACCCAGAGCGCGGCAACTTGCAGGGGCGGCAAATCCAGCAAGTAAAGCATCGGCCAGACCAGCAATAAGCTGCTCAATGGGCAGGCGACAGCCCCCAGCATCCCCAGCTTCCAGTCACTGAAATCCACGTCCAGCATGCGCACGCCGAGCGCGAATAGCATCAGTGGAATACAGACTTCCCCCAGCATGTTGAGTGCAGCAAGCAGCCACTCTGGCAGCGTTGTGCCGCTCAGGTTGACCGCCAGACCGGCAATACTGGCGATCACGATTGGCAGTTTCAGCAGTCGCCAGAGCGGGGCGTGGCGGTCGAGCATGTGCAGCCCCACGGAGAAGTGCAGCAACATCTCAACGATAAACAGCACCACGGCAGCCGGCAGGGCCTTTTCACCGAAAGCGAGCACCATCAACGGTATGCCCATATTGCCCGAGTTGTTGAACATCATCGGCGGCAGGAACGTGCGCAGGTCAATCTTCAGTGCCCGACCCAGCGGCCAGAGCAACAGGCCTGAGCCCAAAACCACCGCCGCGCCGGCCAGTGCCAGGTCGGCGTACTCCTGCAAAGGCGCCTGTCTGTCGGCCAGCACAGCAAACACCAGCATAGGCACAAACAGCTCCATGTTGAGCGTGTTCATGCCTTGAATGTCCGGTGTGCGGTACCGCCCGTATAGCGCACCGCAACCGGCAATCAGAAACACTGGCAGCATGGTCGAGATAATCTGGGCGAACATCGAAAAGGTTCCGTTGAATGCTGATGTCCTGTCTCGCAGGTGAGCGAGCCAGGTAAAATATTAGTTAGCGACGCAATTATGCCCAGTATGCGCCGATACAGCGAGCCACTCCTTTCGACGATAGTGGCACTCTGCCCTGCCGAGCGGGGCATGAACGGCCGGGCTGCGGCAATCCACGATCAAACTTTCATCAGCCAGACGCCACTTCCGGATCGCAAACCTGTACAATGTGCGCCTTTTCGCGCCGGCCTATCGCCGCGCCTTTTTCCTTGCAGGTCGCTTTCTTGATTTCTACAGCTAACATCACCATGCAGTTCGGGGCCAAGCCCCTCTTCGAAAACGTCTCCGTCAAATTCGGCAACGGCAACCGCTACGGTTTGATTGGCGCCAACGGTTGCGGTAAATCCACCTTCATGAAAATCATGGGCGGTGATCTGGAGCCTTCCGTCGGGCAAGTGATGCTTGAGCCGAATACCCGTCTGGGTAAATTGCGCCAGGATCAGTTTGCCTACGAAGAGCATACCGTGATCGATACCGTGATCATGGGGCACGAAGAGCTGGCAAAGGTGAAAGCCGAACGTGACCGGATCTATTCGCTGGCGGAAATGAGCGAAGAAGACGGCATGGCCGTCGCTGATCTGGAAGTGCAGTTTGCCGAGATGGACGGTTACACGGCCGAAGCCCGCGCGGGCGAGTTGCTGCTGGGTCTGGATATCCCGATCGAACAGCATTTCGGCCCTATGAGCGCGTTGGCGCCGGGCTGGAAGTTGCGGGTTTTGCTGGCCCAGGCCCTGTTCTCGGATCCTGATGTGCTGCTGCTTGATGAGCCGACTAACCACCTGGACATCAACACGATTCGCTGGCTGGAATCTGTGCTCGTGGCGCGTAACAGCACCATGGTGATCATTTCCCACGACCGTCACTTCCTGAACAGCGTTTGTACCCACATGGCGGATTTGGATTACGGCGAATTGCGCCTCTTCCCGGGCAACTATGACGAGTACATGACTGCCGCGACCCAGGCACGCGAGCGCCTGATGGCCGACAACGCCAAGAAGAAGGCTCAAATTGCCGAGTTGCAGACCTTCGTCAGCCGCTTCTCCGCCAACGCATCAAAAGCCAAGCAGGCCACCTCCCGTGCCCGCCAGATCGACAAGATCCAGCTTGAGGATGTGAAACCTTCGAGCCGTGTCAGCCCGTTTATCCGGTTTGAACAGGATAAGAAGCTGCACCGCCAGGCCGTCACCCTGATTGATCTTGGCAAAGGGTTTGATGGCAATCAGCTGTTCTCGGGTCTCAACCTGCAGGTTGAAGCTGGCGAGCGGGTGGCGATTATCGGACCCAACGGTATTGGTAAAACCACCTTGCTGCAGTGCATGGCAGGCAACCTGACACCGGATAAAGGCGAAGTGAAATGGACCGACAGCGCACAGGTCGGTTATTTCGCACAGGACCATACTGCCGATTTCGCCCAGGATGCGACCCTGACTGACTGGATGGCACAGTGGACCTCCGGCGGCGAACAACTGATTCGCGGCACCCTTGGGCGTATGCTGTTCTCGGGTGATGATATCGAGAAGTCGGTAAAAGTGATTTCCGGTGGTGAGCAGGGGCGGATGCTGTTTGGAAAACTGATTCTGCAACGGCCGAACGTGTTGTTGATGGACGAACCTACCAACCACCTGGACATGGAATCCATCGAGTCGCTTAACCTGGCGCTGGAGAACTATCCCGGCACGCTGGTTTTCGTCAGTCACGACCGCGAGTTTGTATCGTCACTGGCCACGCGCATTATTGAACTGAGCGCCACGGGCGTGACGGACTTCAGCGGCACCTATGATGATTACCTTCGCAGCCAGGGTGTCTTCTGACATCGCGCGATGGTGATCGCATAGCCAAACAAAAAGCCCGCAACGGAAACACTGCGGGCTTTTTGTGTGCTTAACGAGAGTCAGAAATCGGATCCCATAGCCTGAAGATCTGCTAGCGGAAGCTCAGGTAGTCGGCTGTTTTCCCGGCAGCCGCATCAGCGGTATCAGCCCAAGCGCAAACAGCAGCGCGAACAGAGCAAAAGCATCCTGATAGCCTTTGGCGGCGGAAACGTAGCCCAGTTGCGCGATAAACGCACTGTGCTCCTGCAGCAGCACCGCTGCAAGGCTGACACCCAGTGCCCCGCCAAACTGGCGGGCGAAGCTGACCAGGCCAGTGCCCTGGGTGGTCAGTTCTGGTGGCAGTACGCTGAGCGCCTGAACCACAACCGGTGGCATCGTCATGGCCAGCCCGATGCGCCCGACCGAGGCCATAATGGCGAGCAAGCTCAGCGAGAAACCGGCGGTGGCGAAGCTGAGAACAAAACTCGAGCCGGCAAACAGCACCAGCCCGATCCCGACTAGATAACCTGGCGCCAGCCGGTCGGTCAGTCTGCCGACAATGGGAAACGTCAGTGCCATGCAGATGCCCGCAGGTAACAACAAAAGGCCGGATGCGGAAGCTGAATTCTCCATGACCGTCTGAACCAGCAGAGGTAGCAGATAAACCGAGCTGAACAGCCCTGCGCCAGTCAGCATGGCAATCAGGAAGGCTGGCGTGATCCCGGCGTATCGAAACAGGCTCATATCAAGCAGGGGCGATCGCCGTTTGAGCTGGCACAGGATGAAAAGCACAAACAGAGAAGTGGAGGCACCAAACGCGCCCAGAATGAGCGGTGCTTGCCAGCCCATGTGAGAGCCCTGCGATAGCGCCCATAACAGCGATACCAGCCAGCCGGTCAGTAGCAGCAGACCGGTAAGGTCCAGCTTTTTCTTGTCTTCCGGCATGGTCGCTGTGGCGACATAGGTTTTGGTGAGCCAAAGCGCGTAGAGGCAATTGGGCAGCACAATCAGGAACACCGCCCGCCACGAGAACACATCCACCAGAATCCCGCCAAGCACCGGCCCGAGTGTCGGCCCCAGCACGACGCCCATGGCATAGAGCCCCATCGCCTGACCACGCTGTTGCACTGGAAACACCGAGTACATGATGACAAGCGCCAGCGGTTGCACCATACCCGCCAGAAAGCCCTGCATAATGCGAACGCCAATCAGCACCTCAAATGATGGGCTCAGGCCGCCAATCAGAGACGACACAGCGAATACGGTCAGCGTAGTGAAGTAGGTTTTACGTGCGCCGAACCGGTGTACCGCCCAGGCATTCACCAGCATACCGACCGCCATGCTGGACAGGAATGCGGTAACCAGCCATTGGCCTGCAGTGTGGTTGACGTCGAAGCGTCGCATGATATCGGGGAGTGCGACATTCACGATGGTGGATGACAGCGACATGGTCATGGTGCCGATCATCGCGGTCAGCATCACACGCCATTTATAGTGTTCGCCAAATCGGGCCTGTAGCTGTTCCAGCGTTTGTGACATCAGGCACCTGGCTTCTGTGGAGGCGGCGTATCGTCCGGGCAGTCGGCGGGTACCAGGCGGTGACGATTGTGGATCGGCATAGGCGAAGTAACGTGTTGTTTTCCGTTTATGTTGGTTGCTAATGATCATAGCGCCCTGATCAGGCGCTGTCTGCCTGTCGCATCGCTGCAGGAGGTTATGGTGTATCGAGTAACCAAACCGTAATCGCACCTCTTAAGCCCAGTGTTGCCGCTGGTTTCAGGGCTTTTTCAAGGTGCCGGCAGGGTCGTTCTGGTTGAGTATTCCGGACGGCGTGTGCTACCAAAGTAGGTACGGCAATCGACATTTCGGCGCTCGATTATCAGGGCCTGCCGTGGCTTTGAATGAGTGTCCGGTTAAGGAGCTGCTGCTATGAAGATCCATCAGTGGAAATCAGATGTTCTCAAGGCGACAGGTATTGCTGCAGTGCTTGCGCTTTCGCCCGCCGCCGCGTATGCCGGTATGGGGGATGATGACACCTTGGCTGTTCGCATGTTCGAGGTAAACGATGAAGGGTCCGGCGAATCCATCGGTACCATTCATATTCAGGAGTATGAAGATGGCGTGCTGTTCAAGCCCGATTTAAAGGGTCTCGAACCAGGGCTTCACGGCTTTCACATGCATGAAAACCCAAGCTGCGATCCTGCTGAAAAGAACGGAAAAATGACGCCCGCTGCAGCCGCAGGCGGGCACTACAATCCGGATAACGGTGGCCACAACGGGCCATTCGCAGAAGGTCACGAAGGGGACCTCCCGGCGTTGTATGTGGATGAGGATGGCAATGCAACTCATGACGTGTTTGCACCGCGACTTGATGACGATGATCTCAAAGGGCACGCCCTGATGATTCATGCCGATGGCGACAACTATTCCGATCAACCCAAGCCTCTCGGCGGCGGTGGTGACCGGGTAGCCTGTGGCGTAATCAAGTAGGCAAGATCGACCGTCGGGGTACTGACTAGAGTGTCTCACCGGTCTCGATCCGGTAACCCAGATCTATCATTTGCTGGGTTGCCGGCTCGCCTTTCATTCGCTGAACCAGTTCCCGGGCTGCGCGCTCACCCAGCTGTTCCCTCGGGGTGATCACACTGGCGAGCCTGGGTGTCATTACCTGGCCCACATCGTGGCCATGGAAGCCGGCGATGGCCATATCGTCCGGCACACGAATACCTCGCCGTACACACTCAAAATAGGCGCCGATGGCGATGTCATCGTTGGTGCAGAATATGGCGTCGGCATCCGGGTGTTCTTCAAGCAGTTGGGCCATCAGTGTGGCGCCGACGCTGTAAGACGAGCGCAAGTTGGTTCGCAGGGCAACCGGTGGCAGTCCATGCTCTTCCATCGCGCGGGTATAGCCCTCCTGCCGTTGCAGCGTTCGGGCATCCAGTCGGGCCGCGAAATAGGCGGTGTGGCGATGTCCCCGCCGAATCATTGCACTGGTCATGTCGTAGGCCGCGGACACGTTGTTAAAGCCGACCGCCTGTTCGAATGGCTGACTGTGTGTGTCCATGATCTCGATTGTGGGGATCCCGGCGGTTTCAAGCATCCGCAGGGTTTTGGGCGTGTGCTGTGATTCCGACAGGATAACGCCATCCACGTTGTAAGAAAGCAGTGAAGAGAGGCTGCGTTCTTCCACCTCGGGGCTGTAGCCGTAGTGGGAGAGCATCAGGTGATAGCCGGCCGGCTCGGTGACCTGTTCGATCCCCTTGATCACGTCGGCAAACACCTGGTTGGTCAGGGAGGGCAGCAGGATACCAATGGCCCGGCTGGTGGATTTCGACAGTATATCGGGGCCGCGATTGGGGATATAACCCAGCGATTCGGCGACCTCGAATATGCGCTCCCGCATCTTTTCGGAAACGTTCTCGCCGCCGCGCAGGCAGCGGCTCACCGTCATCTTGGTGGCCCCTACCTGATCGGCGATATCCTGCAGTGTCGGTCGTCTCTTTTTTACCATGCTGGGTCTATCCGTGCGCCAGATCTTTGAGTGCGGCGCCTATGATACGCCATTGGGCAGGGTGAGTGCTGATAGGCAGCGGTTCAGCACATCCTCCGGAGAGGCGGCAATATCGACAATGATGGCCTCCTCTGCTGATGGTGCTTCCAGCAGTTCGAACTGGCTTTCCAGCATGCTGCGGCCGTTGAAGTAATGATCCTGCCGCTGGGTATGCCGGGACCAGATGGTCTCGAAATCACCGTTGAGATAGACAAACCTCAGGGCGCTGTCGCCTTTGCGGAGCTGATCACGGTAGATCCGTTTCAGAGCCGAGCAGGCCAGCACCAGGCCTTGCTCGTTGCGGATCAGCGCCGCCAGGTCATCCAGCCATCCGCGCCGGTCGTCGTCGGTCAGCGGAATACCGCTGGCCATTTTCTCGACGTTGTCCGGGCTGTGATAAGCATCGGCGTCAAAGAAGGGCACGCCCAGTTTTTCGCTCAAGCGCTCACCTACGAGGCTTTTGCCACTGCCAGAGACGCCCATGACGACAATTTTGGGGTGTCTCATATCATGTCCACCATAACGCCAGTTGCGGGAAGATAATCAGCAACGCCAGCGCCACGAGTTGCAGGGCGATAAAAGGCATCAACGAGCGGAAAATCTCACCCAGCGAGATGTCCTTGGGCGTTACTGTTTTCAGATAAAACGCGGCTGGCCCGAACGGTGGAGACAGGAACGACACCTGCATGTTCATGCAGAACACCACGCCGAACCAGATAGGGCTGAACCCAAGCTCGGTCACGATCGGTACAAAGATCGGCATGGTCAGCAAGGCGACGCCCACCCAATCGAGGAACATGCCCAGAATCAGCAGGATCAGCATCATGAACAGAATAGTGCCCATGGGATCGCCGCCGCTGACGGTGAAGACCATATCGCGCACAAAGTCGATACCACCCATCAGGTTATAGACGCCGACCAGCGCGGTAGCGCCGATGCCGATCCAGATGATCATGCCGCAGATCCGCAAGGTGCTGATGGTGGCTTTCTTCACCATTTCGAAGTTCAGCTCGCCCCGGATCAGGGTGCTGATGGCGATGCCCAGCACGCCCAGTGCCGAAGCCTCGGTAACCGATGCTACGCCACCGTAGATGCTGCCCAGGACTGTAATCACCGACAGAATCGGAAACAGCAGGGCTTTAAAGAAATTCGGAGCGGGGGTTTCGGGTTCGCCGCTGTCAGACGGCAGTGGTGCCATCTTCGGATTCAGCCAGACGCGGATCAGTACGTAGCCCATGTAGAGCGCCGCCAGAATCAGGGCCGGCAGCAACGCGCCCTTGAACAGGTCACCAATCGACACGTTGGCCGTCAGGCCATAAATGATCAGTACGATGCTGGGCGGTAGCATGGTGCCCAAAGCGCCGCCGGCGCAGGTCGTGCCGATCGCCAGTTTACGGTCGTATCCCAGGCGTAGCATCTGGGGTAGCGCCAGAATGCCCAGCAATACGGTTTCACCGCCAATGACGCCGGACATGGAGGCCAGGATAACCGCCACGATCAGCGTTTGGATGGCCACGCCACCCCGCAGTTTGCGCGCGACCCGGGCCATGGCATCAAACAGGTCACGGGCGATGCCGGAGTGATCCAGCAGCGAGGCCATCAGCACAAACATCGGCACTGCGAGGAAGACATAATTGCCGATAAAACTGTAAAGCCGGCTACTGACAATCGGCAGTGCGTCGGGACCAAACCAGCCCAGTGCAAAGGTGAGGGCAACAAGGCCGGTGGCGAAGGCCAGTTGCATGCCAGTCAGTAGCAGCAGGATAAGCAATACCAGCATCAACAGGCTACCGTAGCCGATGCCAATGGAAGCGAGTTCAAACATCAGGCGTCTCCCCGCTGGCACGCAGGTCGCGGATCAGGTGCAGCACAAACTGCAGGGTCAGAACGATCATCGCGATGAAAATGATGACTTTCAGATAAGCGGGAAAGGGCGGATTCCAGGCCGACCCGGAGGTCTCCAGCCGCATCGCACCCCAGGGTGCAACGACCGCGTCTTTCGCCATAAACCAGGAGGCGTAGACAATCATGCCGCAGAACGCGAGCCCCAGCAGATGGTGGACAATCCGCAGCCAGCGTTGGGTGCGGGCAGACACCGCGTCGTAAATCAGTACCACGCGCACATGTTTGTCCGTTGCCAGTGCGTAGAGCCCGCCGAATACGAACAGGGAGGCGCCCAGAAACGTGACGGTTTCGTGAACCCAAAGAGTAGGGGAATCGAACAGGTAGCGGCGTGCGATTTCGTAAACTGAGATCACCACAATCAAGGCAAAGATCAGGCTCAGTTTCCTGCCCAGCCAGACAATGCCGCGGTCGAGGGCCGAAAAGCCCTGATCGTCATCAGCGTTGGGAACCGGTGATGCACCACGCACCGGAATATCGGGATACGGATTTTCAGACATGCAGCAGCCTCCAGGCCTGCCGTCATATCAGAGGATGACGGTCAGACCATCGACAGGTCGTTTAAACGGGAATAGAGGAAACCCCAGCCCGGGGTGCCTTACAGGAGCCCCTGGGATTCGAGAAACTGGGTCACCGATTTATAGACTTTCTCGGCATTGGGCGATTGCTCGGCATAGGTCTTCCACTGCTTGCGGGCAATCTCGCGGAACTTCATGCGCTCTTCATCAGACCAGTTGTGGATCGTGATATTCGGATTTTCACGCGCTTCCTTCACGGCTTTCACGTCTGCGATCGCCAATTGGGTGCTGATGTCCTTGGCAAAATCACGGGCCGAGGTGGTCATGATTGCCTGAATATCCTCCGGCAGCTCGTTCCACTCTTTCAGATTCATCGCAATTTCCAGCAATGGTAGGGAGTGGAAACCGGGATAGACCGGGTGCGGGGCAATCTCGTTCAGGCCCGCTGACTGGTTGGTCGAGAACACCGTGTAGTCTGCGGCATCAATAACGCCTTTGCTCAGGCCGGTGTAGACCTCAGAGCCCGGCAGGTTGACGGGTGACGCACCGGCCGCTGCGAATACAGACTGCACCAGACCTTCAGGCGCCCGCATCTTCAAGCCTTTGAGATCTTCAACGCCATCCAGCGGTTTTTTGGATACAAACGATTCAAGGCCAGTGCCACCACCGCCGACAAACTTCACGCCGTAGGGCTTGTACAGCTCGTTCATCAGCTCATAGCCGCCACCGTAATTGATATAGGTGTACAGCTGGTCGGGGCTTGACCAGGCACCCACGGTATTACCAATCAAACCGAACGCAGGGTCCTGACCCGAGAAATAGCCGGTGACGGACACATGCCCATCGAGCACGCCCATCTTCATGGCCCCAAGTGTCTCGGTGTGGCTGACGACACTCCCCACCGGCAGAATAGTGATCTCGACACGACCGCCGGTCATTTTGCCCACGCGTTCGGCCCATTCCTGCTGGATATGGAAGTTCTTGACCCCGGAAGGATCAGACGACTGGAACTTGAAATTAAAATCGGCCGCCATGAGGTTCATGGCAAATGTAGCAGAGAGAAATCCGGCCACTAGTTTAAGCGGGGTCATTATCAGGTCTCCTGAGCATTGTTGTTTTTGCGGCATATGTTACCGGTAACATCGGCGAGTGTATGGCATGAAAAACGCGCATGCAAGAGCGCTGAATGACAGAGTGTTAAGGGAGAAAGCGACGAAATGCGAGTTCGCAAGGCAGGCTGAAGGCCTCCGGCGAAACCGTTTTCGCCGGAGGATCAGCAGGATAACCGTGAAAGGGCGTGCGGGTCAGGAGCCGTTAATGGCGTCCTGTTTCCTGCCCGCTGCCATTAGCACAACATCAATGATAAGAAAGGCCGCAAGGCTGACGCCCATCACCGGCAGGAACCAGCCCAGCGTCGCCGCCACGGCGATCAGAACGACCAGTGCAGCGGGTGGAACCCGAAGCAGGTGGGTGGTCAGTCGACCGGAGCTGCTCTGTTTCGTTGGCCGGCGCGTCCACCACATCCGGTACCCCAGCACGATCAGGGTGCACAGGCCCAGCGCAAACGCCAGCAGTGCCAGCTGATTGGGTAAGCCCCACATCGACCCCATGTGAATATCAATGCCCCAGCGGGTGAGTTTCGCTGCAATCGGGAAATCGGCAAACCGCGCTTCGCTCACCACCTCCATCGTGTGAGGGTTGACCGCAACAGAGTCCACTTCGGTGGGCCAGCTACGGTTGATTTCCCTCACGACCCAGGCTTTATCCGGAGATGTCGCCGGGCGAATTTCAAGCAGGCCCGCTTTGATGTCGTGCTGGCGGGCAGTCGCCAGAACCGAATCGAAAAGACCATCATTTGCGCTCATGGCTGCGGGCGTCGTTTCCGCTGGCGCGTGATCCCCGTGATGATGCGCATGACCGTCCGCTTCCGGTGCAGTCGCTGTGATATCCGTGTTGACGCCCGGAGTGCCCCAGCCAAGCGCCGCGCGCATTTGACCAATGTTGCCACCCGCCCACTGCGACCAGGTAAGCCCTGTTACGGACAGAAACAGCAGCCCTATCAAGAGCACCATGCCAAGCGTCGAATGCCTGCGCCGCGTGTTTTCACGAGCGGGGTTCATAGCTGCCGCCTGGGCGACTTGCTTGCGCTTGCGCTGCCGGTTAATCCAGAGGATCAGGCCACCCAACGCGACGATCCATAACCAGGATGCCGCCAGTTCGCTGTAATGTCGGCCAAAATCACCCATATGCAGGCTGCGATGCAGGTTATCGATCCAGGTTCTTAGCGGCAGCGCGCCGCTGGTGCCATAAACCGCAAGGTTACCTTTGACCTCAAGGGTGATGGGGTCAACAAAAATGGATCGATGCTCGTATTGGGCCAATGTCGGATCATTAAACATTACCCGGGTGGTGTCGCCCGTTGCGGGCGCCGGGCGCACAGCCGCGAGCGATGCATCCGGCCCGACAACCTCACGGGCGACGGCGATTTGCTGTGCCAGTGAGGCCGGCGTGCCGGTGCTGACGCCGGTGAGGGCATCGGCATACATCAGTTTCTCGATTTGCGGCGAGATCGCATAGAGCCCACCGGAGAGGGCGGCGATAAAGATGAAAGGCCCTGCCAGCAGCCCGATATAGAAGTGCAGCCGCAGCAGTAACGGGTAGAACCAGCGCTTGGCGCCTTGTTGCGCAGATACCGGGGCTTCCGCATTGAGCCCGTGTGAAAGGGTGGATTCCTGGGACATAAAAAGCCTCTGAACCATATGCAAAACAGAATGCGTCAACACAATCAGCACACACCTGAATGGGCGAAGGCTTACGAATAAGCCGCGCTCAGGTGTTGTTGTGTTGGGTGAAAGCAACGGGTTGCGAGGGTGTTGAAAACGTCGCGTATGACGCTTTCAACACCCGCTTATATGGTAAGGCCGGGAGGCGCGCGTCCCTGGGCAAGTGCGTAGGCGGCGGGCGTTGAATAGCCGCGCGTGGTGGGAATAGGCGGATGGATGGCGCCCCAGATTGTCGGCGTGGCGATAACCAGCGCCTGGGGTGCCATCGATGACGTATGAAACAGCAGTGTGCAATAGCCGCAGGATGCATGCAGCAATTGCGGCTGGCCGGATGCATCCGCCGATACATGATGCCCAGAATGGGTGTCGTGCAGGTCAGGCTGTGCCGGCGATGCCAGGCACATGGCGTAGGCCGGTTTGGCAAATGCAGCCTGAACATTGGATATCAGGGGGCCGGCAAAAAGCAGCACCATCGACAACAGCGCGAGCCATGCTGAACGCTGGCGCTGACGTCGATCAAAGCCCAGCAAGCTGGACGGCGTGTTGCAATGCGAATTCAACGGTTAGTCTACCTTCGAACTGGCGGCGTGCGCCTTTAGCGACTCGGCTTCAACGAACACCCGCTTGACCTGCGGGTACGCCTGCTTGATTCGCCCGTCCAGATCTGCGATCACGTGCTCCAGTTCGGCCACCGAGTTTTGCCGGGTAAATTTCACGCTCAGGTTAACGAGCACAAAGTCGGGGCCCATGTGCATGGTCAATAGCTCGTTGACCTTATCGATCTGTTGCGTTTCAGTCGCGATCTTTCGAATACCGGCTACCACCGGTTTGTTGGCAGCTTCACCGATCAACAGGCCTTTGGTTTCGTATGCCAGCCAGATCGCGGTACCACCAAGAATCAGACCGATGATCACCGAGGCTGCGCCGTCCATCCAGTACATGCCGGTTTGGTCAGCCAGGAAGATACCGATCATCGCGACCAGCAGGCCGATCATCGCCGCAGAATCCTCGAACAACACCACAAACATGGTGGGATCCTTGCCCCGGCGAACGGCTTCAAAATACCCCCATTTGCCTTTTGATCTGGTGAATTCAGTAAACGCGAAATACCAGGCGGCCCCTTCAAACAGTATGCCCAGCCCCAGTACGATGTAGTTTACCGTCGGATCGCCGATTGGGGAGGGATGGATGATGTGGCGGACCCCTTCGTAAATCGAGATGCCGGAGCCCACGGCAAAGATCAGAATGGCGACCACAAAACTCCAGAAATAGATCTCCTTGCCATAACCAAACGGGAATCGCTCATCAGCCGGGCGGGCGCTTTTCTTCATGCCGTAGAGCAGCAGGACCTGGTTGCCGGTATCCACCAGCGAGTGAACCCCTTCTGAAAACATGGCCGAACTGCCGGTCATCACGGCTGCAACGAACTTGGTGCAGGCGATCAGGAAATTACCGCCGAGCGCGGCGTAGATTACTTTTTTGTTGGAGCCTGCCATAAAAGGTGTCCATTCCGGAGTGCGTTGCGTCCCGTCAGGATAGCGCACAATTCGAGTATTTTTAGGTGTAAATGCCATGCTGGCACAGGATTTTATTGCGCCGGTATGTCTTTGTTTTCCGCCTCAGGTTCCTGAAACTGCAATGCGGCCAGGCGCGCATACAACGGATCCGTTTCGATCAGCTGCTGATGCGTGCCAATCGCCTGGATACGGCCCTGATTCACCACCGCGATCCGGTCCGCATGTTTTACGGTTGCCAGACGGTGAGCAATCACCAGCGTGGTGCGGCCGGCCATCAGCTTCGGCAGTGCCTGTTGGATCAGGTGCTCGCTTTCGGCGTCCAGGGCGCTGGTCGCTTCGTCCAGTAATAACACGGGCGCATCGGTCATCAGCGCCCGGGCAATGGCTATGCGTTGCTTCTGGCCACCTGACAAGCCGAGCCCGGCATCCCCGAGCCGGGTGTCGTAGCCTTGAGGTGCAGCTTCGATAAAATCATCGGCGTAGGCCACGCGAGCAGCGGCTTTCACAGCGTCCATCCCGGCATCGGGTCGACCGTAGCGAATGTTATCGGCAATGGTGCCAAAAAACAGCGCCGGATTCTGCGATACAAACGCAAAGCACCGTCGCAGGTCGGCCGGGTCCAGCGAGCGTATATCCAGACCTTCCAGCAGAATCCGCCCTGATTGCGGATCAAAAAAACGCAGTAACAGATCGAACAAAGTGGACTTGCCTGCACCTGACGGCCCCACCAGTGCCAGTGTTTCGCCTGGGCGTATCACCAGGCTGATGTCGTCTATCACAGTAACGTCGGGGCGACCGGGATAGGCAAAGCGAAGCTGCTCCAGCTCGATCTTGCCGGTGATGGTCGGGGGCAGAGTGAGCATGTTTTCGGGTTGGGCGGGAGGGGTGATTTCGCTTTCGGTTTGCAGCAACTCGATGATCCGCGCAGCAGCGCCCGCCGCACGCTGAAGTTCGCCGATAACTTCACTGAGCGAACCGGCGGATGAGCCGACAATCAGGGCATAGAAGACGAAGGCCGCCAACTCGCCTCCGGTGATGCGACCGGCGATCACATCCTGTCCACCGACCCAGAGCATGGCGCCGACTGCGCCCAGAATCAGCAGAATCACGATGGCGATCATCCAGGCCCGTTGGCGCACCCGGATCTTGGCGATGCTGAAGGCTCGGTCGGTCACGTCTGCAAAACGGGCCGCATCCTCGCTTTGGTGGTTATAGGCCTGAACGGTTTTGATCTGGCCCAGTATTTCGCCGACATAGCTGCCAACGTCGGCAATTCGGTCCTGGCTCAGGCGTGAGAGTTTGCGTACCCGCCGGCCAAAAATCAGAATCGGCGCGACGACCAAAGGCACGGCCAGCATCACAATGCCGGTCAATTTCGGGTTGGTGATAAACAGGAGAATGATACCCCCCACCAGCATCACCAGATTGCGCAAGGCCACAGAAACCGTGGAGCCGATGACGGATTGCAGCACGGTGGTGTCGGTGGTCAGCCGTGACTGGATTTCCAGCCCCCGGTTGGTCTCAAAGAAGCCGGGATGCAGAGTGATCAGATGATCGAATACCTGGGTTCGGATATCCGCCACCACCCGCTCGCCCAGCCAGGACACCAGATAGAAACGGGCGAAGGTGCCGATTGCCAGACCGGCCACCAGTACGAAGTAGAGCATGACGGACTGGTTCAGCAGTGCTGGTGAGCCGGTCACAAAGCCCTGATCCACCAGCAGGCGAATGCCCTGGCCCAGCGACAGTGTAATGCCCGCGGTAAAGATCAGCGCCAGCAAGGCACCGATGACCGCTTTGCGGTAAGGCGCGATAAAGCGGACCACCATGGACAGGGCAAGTTGGCGTTCGGTCTTTGTGGTCTTGGCCATCGGTATTTCCTTCAGGCGCTTGTCGGGTGAAAGCGCGCTGATTATGCCATCTTCAAGCGCGCTATGGTGCGGATTTCGACTGGGAACGGAACAGGAACAGCAGCGGCATCGAAGCTACGGTTACCCAGGCCATCAATCTGAAATCGTTAAGGTAGGAGATGGTGGCGGCCTGCGCATTCAGGGTCTGGTCAAGCAGCGCCATGCCCGTGGCGCTGTCAGTGGGGATGCCGCCGGGCAGCGTCATGGCCTCAAACGCAGGTCGGAACGGGTTCAGAAACTCGCCGAGCACGGCGTGGTTTATCTGGGTATTACGTGCGACCAGCGTGACCATTACCGAAATACCAATCGAGCTGCCGATATTACGCATCAGGCTGAACATCGCAGTGGCCTCGTTGCGGTAACGGGGCGCCAGAGTGGCAAAGCTGATGGTACTCAGGGGCACAAAGATAAAACCCAGCCCCAGCCCCTGAATAATGCCGGTGCCGACCAGTGTTGCCATGCTGACATCAGTGGTGAATTCGGCCATCTGGAACAGGCTGACCGATACCAGTGTCAGCCCCAGAAACACCAGTGCCCTGATGTCCACCCGATTCACCAACCTGCCGACCAGCATCATCGCGATCATGCTGCCCAGCCCCCTTGGGGCCAGCGCGAAGCCGGTGGTCATTACCGGATAACCCATAAGCTGCTGGAGAAACGGCGGCAACAAGGCAAGCGTGGCCAGTAGAATAATGCCCACCATAAAGATGAAGACCAGACCAACCGACAGGTTGCGGTCGCGGAAAAGCCCGGGTTCCAGGAATGGCGCCCTGGCCGTCATCATATGCACCAGGAACATCGCCAGTGCGGTGCCGGCAAGGGCGGTTTCCAGCATGATTTCAGTAGAGGCAAACCAGTCCTGGCTCTGGCCCCGATCGAGCATCAGTTGCAGTGCGCCGATGGCAATCGCCAGCAGGGTGAAGCCGAAAACGTCAAAGCTGCGTTTGTCTTTCTCGGTTTCCGGTACGAAAGCCCAGATGCCCAGCAGTGACAGAATACCGACCGGCAGGTTAATGAAGAAAACCCAGCGCCAGTCCAGCACCTCCGTCAGATAGCCGCCAAGCGTAGGGCCAAGGATGGGGCCTATCATCACGCCCACACCCCACATGGCCATTGCCGAGCCGTGCTGTTCTTTGGGGTAGGTGTCCAGCAATACCGCCTGGGACAATGGCACCAGACCGGCACCGAAAATACCCTGCAGCAAACGGAAAGCCACCAGTTCGTTCAGGTTGGTGGCGATGCCACACAGAACCGATGCGATGGTGAAACCGGTAACGGAGAGCAGAAACAACTGACGCCGGCCAATCCGCGCCGCCAGAAAGCCGGTCAGCGGGGTGGCGATAGCGGCCGCGACAATATAGGACGTCAGCACCCACGAAATCTGCTCGGAGGTGGCCGACATGCTGCCTTGCATATGCGGCAGGGCAACGTTGGCGATGGTGGTGTCCAGCGCCTGCATAATGGTGGCGAGCATGATCGAAAGGGTAATCAGGCCTCGCAGATTCTTTGCAGAACGTGGCGCTTTGGTCGCAATAGCGGTCATTCCGGCGTGACTTCCCCGGCATGCGCTTCGCCGACGAAACCGCGCAACCAGTCAACCAGCGCGATGTGATGCCCTTCCGGATAACCGGTATCGACGCTGACAGATGTACTCATGCCGGCGCGCAGTGCAGGGGCGTTATCGGTGGAATCGAACCGGATACGCACAGGCACCCGCTGCACCACCTTGACCCAGTTTCCTGTCGCGTTCTGTGCCGGCAGCACTGAAAACTCGGAACCTGTGGCCTGGGCAATGCTTTGCACGGTGCCTTCGAAGGTTTGGTCAGGATAGGTGTCCACTTCAATTTCCACCTTCTGGCCCGGCACCATGCGAGTCAGCTCGGTTTCCTTGAAGTTAGCCTCGATCCACAGGTCCCGGTTGCCCACCAGGCTCATGATCGCCGCACCATTTTTGGCGTAGGCGCCGGGATCCGGTGTTTTGGCGGCAATGCCGGCGAACGGCGCTGTGATGCGGGTGCGGGCCAGGTCCAGCTTCGCTGCATTCAGGCTGGCTTGGGCGGCCTGATAATCCGGGTGTTCCGCCAAGGGCAGATCAAGACCGCCACCCAGCGTCACTTCAATCCGCTTCAGATCGCGACTGATCGCATCCTGCTGCCGTTCGGCTGTGGCCAGTTCGTGGTGATAGCGGGCCAGGTCTGATTGGGATGTCAGGTTACGCTTGGCCAGCGCCTGCTGGCGGTTGTATTCCTTGCGGGCAAAGGCCACGTTCTCTTTGGCCAGTTCGAGTTCCTCCTGGCGGGTGGCATAACGCGCCTTGAGGGTGCTGATGGCGTTTTCCGCCTGTCGCAGTTGCGCCTCGGCACGGGCCACTGCAATTTTGTACGGGGCCGGATCAATCTGAAGCAGCAGGTCACCGGTGTTGACCGCCTGATTTTCTTTGACCAGCACGCTGCTGATACGCCCGCTGACTTCCGGCGAAATGCTGATCATGGGCGCCCGGATATAGGCGTTCTCGGTACTGATATAACGCCCACTGAAGACCGAAAACAGGAAAATGGCCAGTGCCACGGTTGCCGGTATCCCAATCAACAATGTGCGTCTGAGCCAGCGTTTGCGGCCCTTTGCCGGAGCCTGTTGCTGTGTGTCATCTGAAGAACTCATTGGGGTGTCTCCTGGGATTCCCCGCCGCACTGCGACAGGTTGTGTCTGATCCGGGTGAGCGCCTCGTAAAGCGCCTCCTGTTGTTCGGTGCTCAGGCCATTCAGCGCATGGTTGCGGGTCTGCTGGCCGAGGGTGCGGAGTTCCTGCAACAGCGGGTGAGCCTCGTCCGTCAGAAACAGGCGATGTACGCGTCTGTCATTTGGGTCAGGGCGACGGACCACGCAACCACGTGCTTCCAACCGATCAATATGACGGGCCAGCGATATGGGTTGCAGGTCCAGACTATCTGCCAGCGCAACCTGACTGAGGCCTTCTTCCCGCGCCAGGTAACTGAGCACAGCCCACTGGGCACTACTCAAGCCAAGATCCCGTGCGCGGCGGTTGAAATCCCGGCGCATAAGCCTGGATGCCTCCGCTATCAGGATGCCGATCTGGCTGATGTGGGCATTGGATTCGGTCATTTAATTAGCAATATCACATATAGTAAGCTGTTATATAGGTAGCATACTAAACAAAGTGAAAAATGAAAACAGGAGCAGTAGATGTGCTGATATCACATGCGGAAAGCGGCCGCGGAGAGGCGGGAAGCGGGAAACCGCTGCAGGCAGAACGCCCGCAGCGGGTTTGGCACTAGCGGGATTAGCGTTTGCTGAAAATACGCTCCAGTTCGCCAACAATCCCCCGACGGAATGTGAGCACGCAGATCACAAAGATAGTGCCCAGGATGACCTGTACCCAGGAACCGAACGAGCCCAGCTCATGGCTGAGCGAGCCGACCGCCAGTGCGCCGACCACCGGGCCGAAGACGGTTCCGAGCCCGCCTACGAGGGTCATCAGAATGACCTCGCCGGAGGTTTGCCAGTGGGCATTGGTCAGAGCGGCAAACTGGAAAACCACCGCTTTGGTCGCGCCGGCAAGCCCCGCCATGGTGGCGGAAATGACAAATGCCTGCAGTTTGAAGCGATCAACGTCATAGCCCAGTGACAGGGCGCGTGCTTCGTTCTCGCGGATCGCCTGCAGCACCTCACCGAAAGGTGAGTGGATGGTGCGGTAGATAATGCAGAAGCCGGTCAGGAAGATCGCAAACACGAAGTAGTACATGGTCAGCGAGTCGTTCAGGTTGATAAAGCCGAACAGTTCGCCGCGCGGAATGCCCTGCAGGCCGTTTTCACCGCCGGTAAAGGGCATTTGCAGGGCCATAAAGTAAATGATCTGGGCCAGCGCCAATGTGATCATCGCGAAATAGATGCCTTGTCGGCGTATCGCCAGATAGCCGAAGGCGACGCCCAGCACCATCGAAAAAGCGGCACCGGTAACAATGCCCAGCAGGGGCGGGAACCCCCAGGCCTTGATGACATAACCGGTGATATAGGCCGCCGCGCCAAAAAAGGCTGCATGCCCGAAAGACAGCAGGCCGACATAGCCCAGCAGCAGGTTAAACGCGCAGGCAAACAGCGCGAAACACAGCAAGTCCATGACAAACACCGGGTAGGCAAAAAACGGTGCAGTCAGCCCTGCGACAAGCATCACGATCCACAGAATACGGTTAATCATCACGGGATCATTTCTCCTTGCCGAAGAGCCCGGCGGGCCGGAACAGTAACACCAGCACCATCAGGAAAAAGATGACAGTACTTGCCGCAGGGGGGTAGATCACTTTGGTCAGCCCCTCAACCAGCCCCAGTGCGAGGCCGGACAGGATGGCGCCCATTATCGACCCCATGCCGCCGATCACCACCACCGCGAAGACCACGATAATCAGGTCCGCCCCCATCAGCGGGCTGACGGAATAGATCGGCGCGGCCAGCACGCCAGCAAGGCCGGCCAGTGCGCAGCCAAAACCAAAGGTCAGGGTGATCATCAACGGTACATTGAGGCCAAATGCCTGGGTCAACTGCGGGTTTTCAACCCCGGCCCTAAGCCGTGACCCCAGCCGCGTGTGTTCGATCACATACCAGGTGGCAAAGCACACCACGATCGAGAACACGATGGCGAACAGGCGATAAGTAGGGAAGTACATGAAGCCGAGGTTCAGCACCCCGCTCAGAGACTCCGGCTGGCCCGGGTAAGGCGTACCGGAGACATTGAAATAGTTGGAAAACAGCCCCTGCAGAATCAGCGTAATGCCGAAGGTGAGCAGCAGGCCGTAGATATGATCCAGTTCGTAGAGCCGTTTCAGCATGGTGCGTTCGATTATCACGCCCAGTATGCCTACAAACAGGGGCGCTACAATCAGCGAGGGCCAGAACCCGATCTCCATACTGATGCCAAACCACTCTTCGAGCATCGAGTAACCGATGAGTGCGATAAAGGCGCCCAACATATACATCGCGCCATGGGCGAAATTGATAATGTTGAGCAGCCCGAAGATGACCGCCAGACCAAGGCTCAACATGGCGTAGAACACCCCCACGTTGAGCCCCAGCAATGCCTGAGCCATGATCACCTGTGTCGACACGTCTGTTACTCCTTCACTCTGCCCGAAAAGCGGTTATGGTTTGGTGATATCCGGCGTACTTACTTGGCCAGAGCGCAAGCACTCTCAGCCAACGGGATGTAGGCATCCTTGGCCGGAATTTTTGATACCACGTTGAGCAGATCCCACTCTTCCTTGGACTCGCCCGGCTTCTTGGCCTCAACCAGATACATGTCGTGCAGCATCAGACCGTTGGACAGGATTTCGCCGTTCTTGACGAACATGTCGTTCAGTTTCATCTCGCCAAGTTGTTTGCGCACAGCATCAGAGTCATCCGTGCCTGCAGCCTTGACGGCGGCCAGGTAATTGCTGACAGAGGAATAGACCCCCGCCTGAACCATCGTTGGCATGGCGCCATGGCGTTTGAAGAACTCACGCGACCACTTTTCAGCCTCGTCGTCCTGGTTCCAGACAAAGGCAGTCGTGAACTGAAGGCCTTGTGCGATATCCAGGCCCATGCTCTGGATGTCGGTAATGAACACCAGCATACCCGCCAGTTTCTGACCGCTCTGGACGATCTGGAACTGGTTCGCCTGTTTGATGGCATTGACCGTATCCTGACCGGCGTTGGCCAGACCAATCACGTCAGCGCCGGACGACTGCGCCTGCAGCAGGTAAGAGGAAAAATCATTGGTGCCCAGCGGCGCGTTGACGTTACCAACGACTTCGCCTCCCAGATCCTTGACGACTTTCGAGGTGTTGTCCTGCAGGGAGTGACCGAAGGCATAGTCGGCGGTAATAAAGAACCACTTCTTGCCCCCGTTATTCACGATGGCCGTGGCAGTGCCGACCGGCAGGGCGTGAGTGTCATACACGTAGTGAATGCCGTATTTTGAGCACTGTTCCTCGGTGAGCGCTGTGGTGCCGGCGCCGGTGTTCATGGTGATGGTTTTCTTGTCTGACGCGAGCCCCTGAACGGCCAGCCCGACCGATGAGTTATCCAGCGCCGTAATCATGTCTACCTGTTTGGAATCGATCCATTCCCGGGCGGTGCTGGCGCCTATATCCGGCTTGTTCTGGTGGTCGGCCGAGATGATCTCGATATTCTTGCCCAGTACCTTGCCACCGAAATCCTCGATCGCCATCTTGGCGGCGATAACCGCGCCGGGGCCTTCCAGTGATTTGTAAACGCCGGACATATCACTCAGTACGCCGATCTTGACCTTGTCATCCGAGAGTTTGCCATCGGCAGCGAACGCCGGCGCAGCGGCGAGGCTAAGCAGGCTGACGGCGCCGACGATACCCTTGAGTGTGTGTTTGATATTCAGATTGAGATGAGTTTCGTTGAACATGTTCCTTGCCCCTTATTGTTTTTGATTTCCGGTTTGGTTCTACTTGCCAATCAAAGTCTCAGCTTACGAGCGGAATGCTGCACGCCGGATCAGACGCTCAGGTACTTGTTCAGCAGCTCTCGTTTTTCCTCAAGTTCTGAGGCTTCAATCTGTTCCACCACACAGCCATGCTCGATCACGTAATGGCGATCGGCCAGCGGCGCAGCGAAATGAAAATTCTGTTCTACCAGCACGATGGTGTAGCCCTTGTCCCGCAATTTGCGGATAACCGCATCCAGCGATTTCAGTACCACCGGGGCCAGGCCCTCGGTAATCTCATCCAGTAACAGCAGTGTCGCGCCCGTTCGCAGAATGCGGGCGATCGCCAGCATCTGTTGTTCGCCGCCTGACAGTTTCGAACCCTGACTTGCACGCCGCTCCTTGAGGTGCGGAAACATCTCGTAGATCTCGTCGATGGACATGCCGCCTTCGGCCAGCTTTGGGGGCAGGGCAAGGTTCTCATCCACATTCAGACTGGCGTAGATGCCGCGTTCTTCCGGGCAGTAACCGAGCCGGCCGGCATGGGCAATCTTGTGGGTGGCCATGTTGATCACTTCAGTGCCGTGCACCTTGATCGATCCGGTGCGCGCCCCGACCAGCCCGAGAATGGCTTTCAAGGTAGTGGTACGTCCCGACCCGTTGCGGCCCAGCAAGGTGATCACTTCACCTTCGCGTACCGTCAGGTTCATCCCGTGCAAAACGTGGGACTCGCCATACCAGGCATGCAGGTTTTCAATTTTAAGGAGTTCCGGCCCGCTCGCGTGGTTACTCGGCATCGGTTGTCCCCATATAAGCTTCCATAACGGCAGGATTTTGCGACACCGCGTCGTAATTACCTTCGGCCAGTACTTCGCCCCTGTTCAACACGGTGATGGTGTCAGCCAGGGATGACACAACATTGAGGTTGTGCTCTACCATCACGATCGTGCGGCCCTTGACGACTTTGCCGATCAGCTCGGTGACCGAGCCCACGTCTTCTGCTCCCATTCCCTGAGTCGGTTCGTCGAGGAGCATCAGTTTGGGTTCAAGGGCGATGGTGGTGGCGATTTCCAGCGCGCGTTTACGCCCGTAGGCCAGCTCGACGGCCTTGGTTTCGGCAAATGCCCCCAGGCCAACCTGTTCCAGGAGGTCTTGCGCCCGCTCATCCAATTGATTCAGCACCCTGGTTGAACGCCAGAACTGATACGACACGCCGAGCTTGCGCTGCAAGGCGATGCGCACGTTATCCCGGGCGCTCAGATGGGGGAAAACCGCTGAAATCTGGAACGAACGGATCACGCCGCTCTGGGCAATATCGGCAGGTTTGCGGCGGGTGATATCGGTGCCATTGAATACAATGCTGCCGGCACTGGGCGTGAGAAATTTGGTCAGCAGATTGAAAAAGGTGGTTTTGCCGGCACCATTGGGGCCGATCAGAGCGTGGATATGGCCTTCCTGAACACGCAGGTTGACGTCCTTAACCGCGGTAAAGCCTTTGAAGTCCTTGGTCAGGCCCCGGGTTTCGAGCATCCAGGACGCTTGCGGGTTTCCGTTTTCTGCATGGTCTTCAGAACGCACGCCATTCAAGTCGCTCACTACAAAGGACCTCGGTCAATGCGACCTGAGCGCGGGAGGGAGGTCCTGCTCAAGTCATTATTATTGTTAGTAAAAGCGGGTGTTACTGAACCGGGCTGATCTCTGCAGCGAAACGTCTGACAGCGTCCTGTGCTGTGCGGGTCAGTCATCAGTTATGGTGCCGAAGATGATTTCTGTCAAGAATGCACACTTAGACGTTTTGCTAAGACGCCGGTTGCAGAAGCTGGCGTGACCTGACCTCGCCTGTGCCCGGATGCCTGTGCCTGTTGTTTGTCCGGAATACCGTGCCATCTGGTATTATCGCCGCCTGATATGCTTCCACCTCCATTCGGCCAGGAAAGACCCATGACCCCTGAACAGACCCTCCATGCCCGCAGTGAATCCAAGTGTGAACTGTGCGGTGCCTTTGACGGCCTGGTGGTGTACCCGGTACCGCCGGATTCTGACGGCAGCGCTGATCAGAGCATCCTGATCTGTGCAACCTGCAACGGGCAGATCGAAAACCCGGAGACGGTTGAGGTGAATCATTGGCGCTGCCTGAACGAAAGCATGTGGACGCCGGTGCCGGCAGTGCAGGTGGTCGCCTGGCGTATGCTGACCCGCCTGAGCGCCGAGGGCTGGCCGCAGGAATTGCTCGACATGTTGTTTCTGGATCAGGAAACCCAGGCCTGGGCAGAAGAGGGCATCGCGACAGCCAGCGAAGATGCCATTGTTCATCGCGATTGCAACGGCGTTGTGCTGGCCGCCGGTGATTCGGTTACGCTGACCAAAGATCTGAACGTCAAAGGTTCCAGCCTCACAGCCAAGCGCGGTACTCCGGTACGCAATATTCGGTTGGTTCAGGATAACGCCGAGCAAATTGAAGGGCGGGTAGAGGGCCAGCAGATTGTTATCCTGACGCAGTTCGTCAAGAAAAATGGCTAGAGCCTAGCGGGCTGGCCATTTGGCCAGCCACTGATCGAACTGCTCCAGCGGCATCGGGCGGGCGTAATGGTAACCCTGCACCAGATCACAGCCTGCCTGTTTCAGAAACGCTTCGTCGCTCTGGGTTTCAACGCCTTCTGCCACAACCTTCAAGCCCAAATCGTGAGCCATGTTAATGGTCGAGCGAACGATCACCTGATTGGCCGGTGCTGTCTGGATATTTGAGACAAAGGATTTGTCGATTTTCAGTACCGAGGCATTCAGGTCCTGAAGATAGGACAATGATGAATAGCCCGTGCCATAGTCATCGATTGCCAGGGTTGCGCCGCTTTCAATCAATTCCCTCACCAGCTCCAGTGCCAGCATTTCGTTACCCAGCAGTGCTGTTTCCGTGATTTCGAATTCAACCTGAAAATAGCCTTTGCGGGCCCGCAACAGCTCTTTGAGGCCGGCGAAGAAGTTCCGGTCGTGAAACAGTCGGGCCGACAGGTTGATGGCAATCTGGCGCGGGCGCGCCAGCCGTTCCCACTCTGATTCCTGCTCAAGAATGGTATCCACCACCCAACGCGTAAGCGGAACGATCTGACGTGAGTTTTCGGCGACCTCAATCAGCGTCGTAACCGGCACGAATTCCCGGTCGTTCGATGGCCATCTGAGAAGCGCTTCGCTGCCCACCGGGTGCAGCGTATCCAGTGTCAGTTTGGGCTGGTAGAACAGTTCGAATGCGTTGTTCCGGATGTGCGTGCGTATGGCCGGCACCATCTCCAGTCGGCGGACTGCGGCCTTGCCGTCAGCCTCGTTATAACAGCGCACCGCCACGCCTTCGGACTTGCCCATGCGCATGGCATCGGCCGATTGCCTCAGCAGCCGTTCCGCCATATCGGGTGCCGGCGCTTCGCTCTGGCTATCACCAGTCTCAACCGGTTCTGCCACACCGAGCGTGCCGGATATCTGAATGCTGTAATCGCCGCCATCAGCCGCAAACGGTGCCTCAAGTATCGTCAGCAGATGTTCGCAGAATTGTCGCCCTCCACCGGCAAAGCGCAGTCCGCAAAGCCATATCGCGAAGCCATCGCCGCCAATCCGCGCACTATAGCCAAGCTGGCCGATCTGCCCCTGAATGCGCTCTGCGACGGCGGTAAGCAAACGGTCCCCGGCCTGATGGCCATATGCATCATTCACTTCCTTGAAGTAATCCAGATCGAGCGAAATCAGGCAGCCGGTTGGTTGGTGTTTCAGGCTGTCATTTACGTGCCCGAAAAAGGCGGAACGATTCAGCAGGCCGGTCAGGGTGTCGTGGGTGGCCCGGTAGGCCAGCTCCTTTTCGCGGGCAAGACGCTCTCGAAGGTCACGCAGCACAATCGTAAAGACCGGATCTGACGACAGGTCGAGCCGGCTGATGGTCGCTTCCACCGGAATCGCCGTGCCTTTCTGATTCAAAATCGTTGTGTCGAAAGGCTTGAGCGGGAGGTTAAACAAGCCTTTCTTTGCATCCGGTAGTCGCTGGTCAAGCGGTGTGCCCATGAGCGCGCTTTCCGGTATTTCACACAGCATCTGAAAGGCTTTGTTGGCGCGGGTGATGGTGCCGTTCTGATCGGTGCACAGGATGTAATCATTGGTTGTTGTCACAATCCGGTCCAGCAGCGCCTCGTTATCACGCAGGGAAACCTGCAGCCAGAGACGTTCCAGTGTTGCTGTGTCGAGCTTGGCCAGGCAGATCGCCACATAGACCATCGTGCTCAGGAGCACCGGTTTGAAAACATCGATCAGAAGATGCGCTTTGGCGTAGGCAACCAGAAACAGGCACAGCCATATGGATGCGGCTATCGCCAGCCCCTGCAGACTGCGATACCAGCTCCATTTGTTGAAAAGCAGCGCGGATAGCATCCAGAAAATTACCAGCACGATACCTGACACAAGCTCACTGAGCTGGAATAAACCACCCTGGCGCAGGGTTTGGGTGCCTAACGCCTGAATCACAACGCCGGGCAGAACCTTGTGTATCGGCGTTGCCAGATTGTCACCGAGCTCAATGGCAGTTGAGCCGATCATGACGTCCTTGCCCTTCAGTTTGCGCGGGGGCACCTTGTCATTCAGCACGTCGATCAGGCTGATATAGTCGAATGACTGTGGCGAAATGCTGTAGTCGATCCAGGTTGCCGTGTCGGACTGATTGGCCAGTGCGTTCCAGACGCCAGGATAGAAAGCGCCGTCCCAGCTGAAACCGGCGGACAGAAAGCGGACCAGGCCGTCAGAATCGGGGTACATGTTGACGGAGACCAGCTCGGCATTGCGGGCAAGCGCCGGCATCGGCTGCCGCAACATCAGTTCGGTATCATTCTGGGAACGACGTTGAACGAATACCGGCAACTTGACCGGTACGCTGGGGGGCAGGGCGTTGATGGCGTTTGCCAAGCGGGCATCATCTGCCGGGTTTGAGCGCGCGCTGAAATCCACATCGATCATCAGCGAGCGGATACCTGCGTCGCCCAGTGCTGCAATAGCACGAGCGTAGACGTCGCGGGGCCACGGCCAGCGCCCGATCGCATCAATACTGGAGGAATCAATCTCTACAATAACCAGGTCGCTTGGGACCTCACTCATAATAACCGCAATGATGCGGTCGCGGATGCCCGCCTCCGGGCGATCCAGGTTGCCGGTCCAGGACAGCAACAGGTAAAAGCTCCCCGCGAGGATGATAGCCAGCAGCGTTTTACCTGAGTGATTGGCACTAAAGCGTTTTAACATGCCCGCTCTGGGTGCTTGAGGAACCCGTATTAGTCATCGTGCTTGTCGTGACCTTTGCCTTTTCCTTTGTCATGACCAAAGCCGTATGCGTTGCCGTTATTGGTTTTGTCTTTTTTATCTTTTTTGTCTTTGCCGCTGTCGTCACCGCCGAAGTCCATATCGTCGTCGGAGCCGTCATCACCCCCGCCATTACCGATACTGTCGCCGCCGTTTCCAGTGTTACCGCCATTGTCGGTGTTGCCACCGCCGTTGCCGGTACTGCCACCGCCACCGCCGTTACCACCGCCTGAATTAGCATTGCCTGCGTTGCCACCGTCATCGCTGCCCGGGCTGCCACCATTGTCACCGGCGGTATCCGCTTCGACCTGCTGCTGGGTGGCGACTTCCGTCATGGTGTCCAGGGCAGAGCTGAAATCGTTGGCGGCTGCGTTGCCCTCTACCACTTCGCCCGGGGCTGCGGCAGCAGGCATGCCTTCACTGCGGCTTGAAGTCTTTGAAGGGGTTTGCTTGAACGACTTTACGCCGGCCTGGGAAGCACCTGCACCGGCGATCTCTCCCGGTGCCAGCATCTGGGTTTCACCGGACGCCAGATCCTCAATTTCCAGCGAACCCTCGGTCAGCGTGACCAGGCTGGAGGTGTCATTGGACACAATGACAAAACGCGTTCCTTTAACGGTGGAGACCAGAAAGGGCGTTTCAACACTGAACTGATCCGGTTGCCGCTCGATGGTGTAGAACACAGTGCCAAACCACTGCTTGATTCGGGTGATCAGACCTTTCGGTTCACGATTGCCGGCTTTCAGGGAAATCTGCGATCCGCTTTTCAATTCAAATTTGGAGCCTGACTGCACCAGCACGGCTTCCGAATTGGCGGAGGTCTTGATGTCTGCCGGCGCAGGCAGAACCATGCCCGCGCTAACGGTTTGCCAGCTATCACCCGGATTGACACGGAACTGTACGGTGCCCGAAAGTGATTCAACGCGAACCGGTTCGTCAGCAAGAGTCGCCGCACTGATGAGCATCATGGCTGCGAATGCGAGCCCCAAAAGTGCTTTACTGCCAACAATGTATCTCATCATGTGATGGACTCCAGGAACGCCGGTGCTCAATTTTTCGTTTTTCAAACAAATTTTAACAACGTTACCGGCACTATGCCGCTAGTCTGACACCATAATAAACCGCCACGTGACGAGTTCCATGCGTTTAAACGTTATTTATTGTGTCTGCCTGATGTGGGCACTTATCGGCACGGCAGAGGCCGCCACTCGCCTGGATACCGTCATTGGTGCGGTCGTTTTTGAGGGGGTCACGGCGTTCAGTGCGAATCGTCTTTTGCCCCTGTATGAGGACAGTCTGGGCGAGTTTCCAGACGCAGCAAAAAGAGACGCCATCCGCCTGCGCGTTATTGCATTCTATACCGACCAGGGCTACCTCGAACCCGAGGTTACTGTGTCCCTGCACCCTGACGCGGAGCAGATCCTGCGTGTTCAGGTCACGGAGCCATTTATCGATACCCTGCATGTTACGGGTGGTTCCGAGGAGCAGCGCAAAGCCGTGCGCCGCCAGGCTGAGCCGGTGATCGGCCGGGGGCCGGTATCGACAGCTGATATCGACCGCTTTGCCCGCGCCATCGAAAGCGCCACCGGCATGGGGCTGACGACCACCGTCGGTCCGGGTGCTTTGGGGCCAGCGGGTTATCAGCTCAACGTTGAGGTTGCCAGCCGGGTAGAAGGGGAACTGACCTACAGTGCTGAGGGCAGCCAGCGCCTGGGGCAACATCTGGTGGGCGCAAGTGTAAGAGTTTACGGCCCTGCTGAAGCCATTGGCGAGATGTACCTTTCGGCATTGCACACGGTTGATTCAGCTGGATATCGCAATGTGGACGGGGGGATCAGTCTGCCGCTATCAACCCGCAATGTGCTTTATGTGGATATCAGTTCTGCCCGGGCCGTGCCGCAGGATGAGACGACCAGCCCCAGTACGGTATACCGCCGCATGTGGTCCCGCATCCTGTGGAATCACGACCTGTTGTCGCAGGATGGGCTCGAAATGTCCTTCAATGGCGCGCTGATTTTGCGCGACTACACGCGGGAACGTGGCGATATCACCGAGATCGACGAGGCGCTGCGAATTGGTGAGTTGGGCGTACGCACCTATTTGCGGGGGAATGGTCGAACGTCACGCATTGCGCTAAACGGACGCGCCGGTCTTGAGATTATGGGGGCCGCCCGGACCGGGGTGGATGCCGATGACGGCATTGATCTGGAGTTCCAGTATCTGGAGGCGGAATATACGCTCTGGCAGAATTTGCCTGCCGATTTCTCGCTGCGCTGGGATCTGGCCGGTCAGTATTCAGAGGATAATCTCCCTTATTCCCAGCGTTTCTCCATTGGCGGTAGTCAGTTTGCCAAGGCTTATGAGCCTGGTGAGTTCAGTGGGGATTCCGGTGCCGGGACTAAACTGGAACTGCGCAGGGGATTCAACACGACCCGCTATTTTGGAAGTGTCCGATGGGTGCCCTATCTTTACTACGGGGTTGCCGCCGCCTGGGAAAATGAAACGGACGACAACGCTTCCGCTGCGGCCTCGGGGGTGGGGTTGCGGATGCTGACGAATCGCGCCGTCGCCTACCTCGAATTTGGCAAGCCATTGACTGTGGATTCCGAATACCGCGATGACAATCCACGGCTGACCGGGCGACTGACCCTGCAGTTCTGAGCAGTACCCGGGGTCACGATCGAAGGCGCTGCCGTCAGCTTATGGCGCCTTCAATCGTGCCGCAACGTGGCGGTCAGAATTCGACCGTCACACCTCCCAGCAGACCCAGTTCGCTGTCATACAGATCGGCTTCAGCGAAGAGCTTGACGTTTTCCTGGATCGCATAGCGACCAGTGCCGGTCAGGCCAACGTAATCCAGATCGCCGGTGATCACCCGGGCACTGGCGCCCAGTTCCAGTTTCTCGTTCAGTTGATGCCGAAGGCCGCCGCGAAGACCCAGTGCGGTGTCGTCAACGTCGCCGTGATGGTGGTTGTGATCGTATTCCTGGTATTCCGCCGTCACGCCGCCCCACACATCAGTCTTGGCGTCCAGCCCGTGGCGGTAGCCGCCGCCGATGTGCATCGCGGTGAGATCAATGTCATCTTCAAGGTATTTAAGACCACCGAAGGCGAAGAAGTGCTCGTCGAGGGCAAAAGAGCCACGGCCAACAACGCCAAGGTAGTCCTGGGAATCGAAATTGGGATAGAGCGCCAGACCACCTTCGAGGTAGTTATAGCTGAGCCCTTCTGCGGCAGCGAAAGTGGGTGCCAAAGCGGCAGCCGCCACTAAACCCTGAAATGTTTTTTTCATATAATGCCTTCTTGGTTGTTCTTGAAATCACTGGACCGGCGTGGTGCTGGCCTCAGGTTACCGGCACGTTACCAAGACACCAGATGAATGTGGCGTTACCAAGAGTTCAGGGAGCCGGCATCAAGTTGTGAAAATCTCACAACACGCGCTGCCGATACGCTGCAAGCACCCGACCTTGTCAACAAAAGGAACAATCCATGGCCTGCTGGCTGGTAAAGAGTGAACCGTCTGAATGCAGCATCGATGATTTCGTCGCGGCGCCGGACAGGACCATTCCATGGGACGGCGTGCGGAACTATCAGGCGCGCAATTTTATGGCACAGATGGCGGTCGGGGACGCGGTGATGGTGTATCACTCAAGCTGTCAGCATATCGGCGTGGCGGGCATTGTCAGAGTGGTGCGGGCGGCCTACCCGGACCCGACCCAGTTCAATAGTGAATCTCCGTATCACGACCCCAAAAGCACGCCTGAAAAACCCAGGTGGCAAGCCGTTGATCTGCAGTTCGAGCGCAAGCTACCCGCGGTGATACCGCTGCAGACGATCAAGGCGGCGCCGGCGCTATCGGACTTCCCGCTGGTGCGCCGTGGAATGCGTTTGTCGGTGATGCCGGTTACCCAGGCGCAATGGCAGGCGATTCTGGCACTGGGTTGAGCTTCGCTGCATTCGCACTGTCAGGGGTGGTGCCCGCCGGTATGTTTTTCCAGCCATTTCAATGTCCGGTTTGCGACGCTGTCCCAGCCGGGCTCGCCCAGCAACCAGTGGGCGTGCTCCGGGTACTCCCAGTACTCCAGTCGTGAGTCGTACCACTTGGCCATATTGCGGCTGACGCTGACCGGGACGATGCGGTCTTCCTGGCCGGCAATCGACAGCATCGGGCAACTGATAACCTCTTTATCGACGGTGTTGGTCTTCATCAGATTCAGTGGTCCGAACGCGACTTCATACACCACTCTTCCGGATTCATACACCAGACCGTCAAGTACGGGTTGCTGCCGGTTCGCGGGCATTTTGTTGAGCACCAGATAGCGCGCCTCCGCATCGCTAAGCCGGAAAGGCTGACGCCGCAGGTTGGGGTGCAGAAAATGGCGATAAATACCGGGTACTGCCACTGGGCGCAGCGGAAACACCGCGCCGGGCGCCGCGCTATTGAGCAGAACTGCAGCCGCCAGAGGCACTTCGGTTGCCAGTTTCTGGGCGATCAGTCCGCCCAGGGAATGGCCGATCACAATGGGCGGCCGGGGCAGGGTTTCGATCACCGCGCGGGCAGTGGCGACATAGTCGTGTAGCCGGGTTTTGCCGAGCAGGTTGAGGGTTCGGCGATCCGGGTCAGGGCGATGGCCCGGCAGGCGGATCGCAAGGCAGTGGTAACCGGCCGCGTCCAGCAGACGCTGCCAGTGACGCCACACCGAGGGCTGGCACCACATGCCGTGTATCAGCACGATGGTTGGTCGCGCAGGGCTTGAGGGCATATTGGACTCGCTCATCAGGCGCTCAATCCGGGTTGCGCTGATGGCTGTTGATCGCTTCGCGCGGGCTGGCGGAAGTGCTTGTAGCGCCCCGGCATGCCCTCCGGCGCTTTGCCGATATCAATGCCCGCCTGTTTCAGCCCCTCAGCCAGTTCTTTTCTGAACAGGTGATAGTCCACTTCCGTGGAATGCCGGCTGCCCTTGTCAAAATCCAGGTGCGGATGGTTGATCTCGTGGTCGATTGCCGCCGGCATATTGGCGGGCCGTTGATAGAAACCCAGTATCTCCTGACAGGCGAGTTTCGCCTGATAGTCTGCCAGCGGCCAGATGCAACCGAGCGGCTGAAACAGGCCGATAAAATACAGGTTGTCGTAATCCGCGTGCATCATCTTGCGATACAACGGCACCCGCTCGGCATGCTGAAAATCAATGAGCGACGGGTCAAAAAACGGAAAGGAAATCCAGAACCCGGTGCAGGCGACAATCATGTCGAACGCTTCTGTCCGACCGTCAGCAAACGCTACAGATTGGCCGTTGAGAGCCTGAATGGCCGGTCGCGGTTTTACCCGGCCATGACGAATAAAATCCAGCAGGTCCGAATTGAGCGACGGGTGATGGCTCAAAACCGGCGTTGTAGGCTTGGGCAACCCGTAGGTTTTTGCATAGTCGCCCTGCAGCAACCGCAGCAGGTGGGTGAACAGGAATTGGCGCACTTTGCCCGGCAGCCATGAATTGCGGGCGCTCAGTACATCGGACGGCATGCCGAACATGAACTTGGGCAGAAACCATTGGGGGCTGCGGACGCTCAGGGCAACCTTGTCGGCCAAACGGGCCGCTTCCACCGCCACATCACATGCCGAATTGCCCGCGCCGATCACCAGCACCCGCTTGCCACGCCAGCTGTCATCCACGCCCTTGAAGTCGTGAGAGTGCATGAAAGTGCCGGTGAATTCGCCGGGGTATTCGGGATACTTGGGGTTCCAGTGATGGCCGTTGGCGACCATAAGATGGCTGAAGCTGGCTGTTCCGTCCTTGCCCTGTTCGTCGGTGTACTGCACCTCCCACTGGCCCTCTTCTGTGCGGGTGACCTGCTTTACGGTGTGACCGAACCGGATCTTGTCCATCACACCGAAGTGCCGCGCGTAGCTTTCGAAATAGGCCTGTAATTGCTTGTGGTTCGGGTAGGCGGGATACTCTGCCGGCATAGGAAAGTCTTCGTATTCAGACCAGACTTTCGAGCTGATGATATGGGTGTTTTCGTAAACGCTTGAATGGCCGGTGCTGGAATTGAACACCCAGTTGCCGCCCACCTTGTCGTTCTTTTCAAACACGGTAACGGGAATGCCGGATTCAATGCAGTTTTTGGCCGCAGTGAGCCCGCTCGGGCCTGCGCCGATAACGCAGACGTGCTGTTGTGAAGATGACATGGAAGTCTGTCCTGTCGGTTATTGTTGTTATGAAAAGCTCATCGCAGTCTAGAAGAAAAATCGTAACCCGGTGACGGCCAAGCCTGATTTATTCACCGTCAATTGGCTGAACCGGGCAGTGAAATTCTTCCACCACGGTGCCGTCATCCACGCTTTCGAGATGCACGTTGAAGCCCCACAGACGGTGAACGTGACGCAGGACTTCGTGGGTGCTGTCGCCCATCGGCACATTGTCCACCGGCACGTGACGCAGGGTAAGTGAGCGATCGCCCCGCACATCCACGTTCCACACCTGAATGTTGGGTTCGCGGAAGCTGAGGTTGTACTGACGAGCGAGTTTTTCCCGCAATTCCCGATAGCCCGGATCGTTGTGAATGGCGGTTACCCGGTAGACGTCTTCGTCCTCGTTATCGCGGATCGCAAACAGCTTCAGGTCGCGCATGACCTTGGGCGACAGGAACTGCAGAATAAAGCTCTCGTCCTTGAAGTTCTTCATGGCGAAATGCAGGGTTTCGATCCAGTCAGTGCCGGCATAATCCGGGAACCATTCCCGGTCTTCATCGGTCGGGTTTTCGCAGATCCGGCGCAGGTCAGTGTAGATCGAAAAACCCAGCGTGTACGGGTTAATGCCCGAATACCAGGGGCTGTCGAAGGGCGGCTGGTAGATGACTGCGGTATGGCTTTGCAGCAGCTCGAGCATAAAACCGTCTGTTACCAGTTTCTTCTCATACAGCCGGTGAATCAGGGTGTAATGCCAGAAACTGGCCCAGCCTTCGTTCATGACCTGGGTCTGGCGTTGGGGATAAAAATACTGGGCGAGCTTGCGCACGATGCGGATGATTTCCCGTTGCCAGGTTTCCAGCAAGGGCGCATTTTTCTCGATGAAGTAGAGCAGGTTCTCCTGCGGCTCATCTGGGTAGCGCTCCCGCATGCGGGAACGGGCGTCGTCATCAGCTTCATTGCGGGGGATCGTGCGCCACAGATCGTTGAGCTGGCGTTGCAGGTATTCCTCACGGTCTTTCTGGCGCCGCTGTTCTTCTGCGGCTGAAATCGGAGAAGGGCGCTTGTAGCGATCAACGCCGTAGTTCATCAACGCATGACAGGAATCGAGGATGGATTCCACCGCATCCACCCCGTGGCGCTCCTCACACTCGGCAATGAAGTTCCGCGCGAACACCAGATAATCGATGATCGCGCTGGCATCGGTCCAGGTGCGGAACAGGTAATTGCCCTTGAAGAAGGAGTTGTGGCCGTAGGACGCATGGGCGATCACCAGCGCCTGCATCGGCAGGGTGTTTTCCTCCATCAGGTAAGCGATGCAGGGGTTGGAGTTGATGACGATCTCGTAGGCAAGGCCCATCTGCCCGCGCTGGTAGCCTTTGGACGTATTGAGAAACTGCTTGCCGAACGACCAGTGGTTATAGCCGACCGGCATGCCGACGGAGCTGTAGGCATCCATCATCTGCTCGGAACTGATGACCTCGATCTGGTTGGGGTAGGTGTCCAGTCCGAATTCTTCCGCGCATTTGGCAATCTCCTCCTGATAGCGGCGGATAAGATCAAAGGTCCATTCCGATCCGGTTGAGATCGGCTCGGTCTGGGTGGTGGGCTTGTCGATAGTATCGTCGGTCATGCGGCTTTCCTCTCAAACAACTGGCGGAACACCGGATAGATATCACTGGGGTCCGAAATCTGCTGCATGGCAAAGCTGTTCGGGTCCTGGGCGAGAATCTTCTCGTACTCGTACCACAGCATCTGGTGATCCTGCGGCGTAATCTCCACATAGGAGTAATACTGCACCAGCGGCAATATCTGCTCCGCCAGAATCTTGCTGCAGATGGGTGAGTCATCGTTCCAGTTATCGCCGTCCGATGCCTGTGCGGCATAGATATTCCATTCCGACGGCGAATAGCGGGCATCCACAATCTGCTTCATCAGTTTGAGCGCGCTGGAGACGATCGTGCCGCCGGTTTCGCGGGAGTAGAAGAACTCTTCCTCGTCCACTTCCTTGGCGCTGGTGTGATGGCGAATAAACACCACCTCAATCCGCTTGTAGTTCTTCTTCAGGAACAGGTACAGCAGAATGAAAAAACGCTTGGCGATGTCCTTGTGCACCTGGGTCATTGAGCCGGAAACGTCCATCAGGCAGAACATCACCGCACTGGTGGCGGGCTGGGGTTTCTTGATGTGCTGGCGGTAGCGCAGGTCGATTTCATCGATCCACGGAATGCGGCGAATGTTGTTTTTCAGCCGGTCGATCTCAGACTCCAGCGCGGCAATCTGATCCTTGTGGCTGAATGCAGGGTCCGTCTCCTCCGGCAGCGCCTTGAGTTCGGCAAGCTGGGCTTCCAGTTCGCGGATCTTGCGTTTGCGGGCACCGCCCAACCCCAGCCTGCGGGCGTGAGCACCCCGTAGCGAGCGCACCACATCCAGCTTGGCGGGAATTCCCTGGGACGAGAACCCGGCCCGCTGGTACTTGAACGATTCGGTATCTTTCAGCTTCTTGCGGGCGAGGTTGGGCAGCTCGAGGTCATCGAACAGAAAATCAAGAAATTCTTCCTGGGTGATCTGGAAGGCGAACTCGTCCATGCCTTCGCCATCGGGGCTGGCTTTTCCCTGACCCTGGCCCCCTTCGCCGCCCTGGGGTTTGGGCAGGGTATCGCCAGTGACAAAGTCCTTGTTGCCCGGATGCACCATTTCACGGTTGCCGCCGGAACCATGGTGAAAAATCGGCTCCTGAATATCCCGCGACGGAATACTCACGCTTTCGCCCCGCTCAATATCGGTGATGGAGCGTTTCTGAACAGCCTCTGATACGGCTTTCTTGATGTGATGACGGTAGCGCCGCAAAAAGCGTTCGCGATTCACGGTGCTTTTGTTTTTGCCGTTGAGACGGCGATCAATGATATGCGTCATCCCCATACGAAACCCCGATGTAGTGGGGGTTGTTCCGAGCCTGCGATTGGCTGCGTGGGTTGCTGCGCGGCCTGCACCTCACATGCTCATGAACACCCCGGACGTCCGAAGTTAAACCGGGTGGTGATCACCCCGGTTTTAAGTAGTCGATCCAGATAAACCTGCACTGAATCGTGAGCCGTTACTGGGACTTCCTGACCCGCAGATACCACTCGGCCAGCAGGCGCACCTGCTTTTCGGTGTAGCCGCGATCAACCATCCGCTCGACGAACTGTTTGTGCTTGTTCTGGTCTTCCTGCGAGGCCTTCGGGTTGAACGAGATTACCGGCAGCAGGTCTTCGGTGTTCGAGAACATCTTCTTCTCGATCACGCTGCGCAGTTTCTCGTAGCTGAGCCATGAGGGGTTTTGCCCCTGGTTGTTGGCCCGTGCCCGCAGGACGAAGTTGACCACCTCGTTACGGAAATCCTTGGGATTGCTGATGCCTGCCGGCTTCTCGATTTTCTCCAGCTCGTCATTGATAGCCGAGCGGTTGAGGATCTCGCCGGTTTCAGGGTCGCGGTATTCCTGATCCTGAATCCAGAAGTCGGCATAGGTGACGTAACGATCGAACAGGTTCTGGCCGTACTCGCTGTAGCTTTCGAGATACGCGGTCTGGATTTCCTTGCCGATAAATTCGACGTAGTGGGGCGCCAGGTACTCCTTGATGAAACGCAGGTAGCGCTCCTGAACCTCGGCGGGGTATTGCTCCTGTTCAATCTGCTTTTCCAGCACATACAGCAGGTGTACCGGGTTGGCGGCCACTTCGGTGGTATCGAAGTTGAACACCTTGGACAGGATCTTGAACGCAAAGCGGGTCGAGAGCCCGTCCATCCCTTCGTTCACGCCGGCGGAATCCCGGTATTCCTGAATCGACTTGGCTTTGGGGTCGGTATCCTTGATGTTCTGGCCGTCGTAGACCCGCATCTTGGAGAAGATGCTGGAGTTTTCCGGCTCTTTCAGCCGCGACAGAATCGAGAACTGCGACAGCATGTCCAGCGTATCCGGCGCGCAGGGGGCGCCGTGCAGCGAACTGTGCCTCAGCAGCTTGCGGTAGATGTCGATCTCTTCGCTGACCCGCACGCAATAGGGCACCTTGACGATATACACCCGGTCGAGGAAGGCCTCGTTGTGCTTGTTGTTGCGGAAGGTCTGCCATTCCGACTCGTTGGAGTGGGCCAGAATGATGCCATCAAACGGCACCGAGCCCATGCCTTCGGTGGTGTTGTAGTTTCCTTCCTGAGTGGCGGTCAGTAATGGATGCAGCACCTTGATTGGCGCTTTGAACATCTCGACAAACTCCATCAGGCCCTGATTCGCCTTGCTCAGCCCGCCGGAGAAACTGTAGGCATCCGGATCATCCTGGGAATACTCTTCCAGCATGCGGATATTGACCTTGCCCACCAGGGCGGAAATATCCTGGTTGTTGTCGTCGCCGGGTTCAGTCTTGGATATGCCGATCTGGTCAAGCACCGAGGGATAGCGCTTCACCACACGGAACTGGCTGATATCGCCGCCGTATTCATGCAGCCGTTTCACCGCCCAGGGTGACATGATGGGCTTGAGGTAACGGGTGGGAATGCCGTATTCCTCCAGCAGAATGGCGCCGTCTTCACCCGGGTCAAACAGACCCAGCGGCGACTCATTTACCGGCGAACCTTTGATGGCGTAAAAGGGCACCTTCTGCATCAGGTACTTGAGCTTTTCGGCAAGGGATGACTTACCGCCGCCGACCGGGCCCAGCAAGTAGAGGATCTGTTTCTTTTCTTCGAGGCCCTGGGCCGCGTGGCGGAAGAAGGAGACGATGTTTTCCACGGCTTCTTCCATGCCGTAGAACTCGGAGAATTCGGGATAACGCTTGATGACTTTGTTGGAAAAAATACGGGACTGGCGTGAATCGCGGGATGTATCGATCAGTTCCGGCTCGCCGATGGCCATTAACATCCGCTCGGCCGCAGTGGCATAGGCCGATGGATCTTGCTTGCAGATCTCCAGGTATTCCTCAAGAGAGCATTCTTCTTCCTGAGTGGAATCATACCGGTTCTTGAAATGCTGCAGTATGCTCATAGTCGCCCCTCGCTCGCATTGTGATATGCCAGATTACACGTTCAAAATTCCTCGATGCGCTTCAATCAGGATCGCCTGATCACCGGCGTTCCAATTATTGTTGGATGAGTGGGAGTTGGGCCCGTCCTGCACGGAATTCGCCGGTGTCGGAACCCCGGTCAGGCGGATGTTCTAATTTACGACTCTAATTTCAGCTTAGTTTACTTTTTAACGTTGGACACTGAATCCAGATAATTGTTTCCCGATAAAATGGTTAACTTTTGTACGCCATTGGTTGCCGTTGAATCCGTTCAAAAACGTGTCATCCTGTCAGCAATTACGCCTTGCGCGCCGGGTACCGGCAACCGCAACTGAATTGGCAGGGCAGTCGTCCTTTTTGGGCTTGCCTTCGTATGGGTGTCGCATAAACTCAATAGAACGTTCGGGCCCGCCTGCATCCGGTTGCCCTGTATTGAATGCAACTATCGCACCCGTTTTAAAACTTACAAAAGGAGTGGTCGTGAACCTTCTTTCGCACATCCGCCGGTTTATCCCTGTTTTGCTGATGACACTCACCGTGCCTGCACTGGCTGCAGACCCTGTGGTGGTCTCATCGAAAATTGATACGGAAGGCTCGGTGCTGGGGCAGATGATTCTGCAACGGCTGGAGGGCGCCGGGATCCCGGTTGAGAACAAAATCCAGCTGGGTGGCACCAGTATTGTGCGCAGTGCCATTACAGCGGGCGAAATTGATATCTATCCGGAATACACAGGCAACGCGGCCTTTTTCTTTGACGAAGCCGACAGCCCGGTATGGAAAGATGCAGGCAAAGCCTACGAACGCGCAGCCGAGCTTGATTACGACGCCAACAAGATCGTCTGGCTGACGCCGGCCGATGCCAACAACACCTGGGCGATGAGCGTCCGTGGCGATCTGGCGCGGGAACACAACCTGAACACGCTGGATGATCTGGCCAAGTACATCAACGACGGCGGCGATTTCAAGTTTGCGGCCAGTTCAGAATTTGTCGAATCAGCCAGCGCGCTGCCGGCGTTCCAGGAAGCTTACGGCTTCAAGCTCAACTCCGGCCAGCTGCTGACTCTCTCCGGCGGCAACACCGCGGCTACCCTGCGCGCAGCGGCCCTCAACAATAACGACGTCAATGGCGCCATGACCTACGGCACTGACGGCGGGCTCAACGCGCTGGACCTCAAGGTAATGGAAGATACCCGCGGCGTTCAGCCGGTTTATCAGCCAGCGCCGATCATTCGCGAATCCGTGCTCAAGGCCTATCCCGAGATCAAGGACCTGTTGAAGCCGGTGTTCGAGGCGCTTGATCTGGAAACCCTGCAGCGCCTTAACGGCGAAGTGGCCGTGAACGGGGCCCCTGCAGCGCAAGTGGCCAAAAAATTCCTGGATAGCGTCGCTCAGGATTAAAGTTTGCCCCGCAAGTTTGCCTGGCCTGGAAAGGCGATACGCAGAAAGGTGATCCGCAATACGGTGATGCCAAACAAGGTCATCCCGCTTCTCAGTGTGATCGCCATTGCTTTGGTGTGGTGGCTGGATTTTGGTGTCATCCAGCCAAACCGCATTGTGCCCGGCACCGGTTACGGTCTTGCCGGTGCTATAGGTGGAATGAACGCAGCGCTGCTGACCTTTGGCCTGCTGTGCGTCGCCATCCTAAGCGTTTCGCCCTTCCGGGGCCGGTTCTATGTGCTGGTGGGCCTGCTGGGACTTGGGCTGGCCACACTGCCTTTGCTGCTTGAACTCTTCGCCGCCCGCCACCTTCCGGCTGATGCGCCTTATGCCCGCTCGTCTGTTGGGGCGGGTTTCTGGACGCTGCTCTTTCTGCTCTCGCTGATGCTGGTGGAAGTCTTTGGCCGGCTGAAAACCGCCCGCGGTCTGCAAGCCGCCATGTGGTTACTGGTGCTGGGCGCCTGGCTGGTGACGTTCCGCGACGACGGACTTGAAAGCCTGTCGCTGGTGCGGGAATTCAATACCCGACCAGACGAATTCTGGAAAGCCCTGCGCATCCATCTGGCGCTGGCCGGCGGGGCAGTGGGCATAAGCCTGCTGTTCGCACTGTGGCTGGCGGTTTCCATGATTCGCCGTCCCGCCTGGCAACGGCCGGTGCTGGGGATGGTGAGTTTTCTGCAGACCATTCCCAGCCTGGCACTGTTCGGGCTGCTCATTGCACCCCTGAGCGCCTTGACCGCAGCTTTCCCAGTTCTGAAAACGCTGGGCATTCACGGTATCGGCTGGGCACCCGCTGTGCTCGCATTGATCGCTTACAGCCTGCTGCCAATGGTGCGCAATACCTTTGTCGCGCTCACCGAAGTGCCCGAGTCGGTGGTCGACGCAGGGCGGGGCATGGGCATGACCGAGCGCCAGCTGTTCATGCGGGTCAAATTACCGCTGGCTTTGCCGGTGATCATTGAAGGCGTGCGCATCACCACCATTCAGGCCATCGGGCTTACGGCAGTTGCCGCATTGATCGGCGCCGGCGGTTTCGGCACCTTTATCTTTCAGGGGCTGGGCCAGGCCGCGATGGATCTGGTATTGCTGGGCGCGTTGCCGACAATTTTACTGGCGCTGGCGGCCGATGCCCTGTTCTCGATGCTGGGCGCCAGTCTCAAATTCATGCCGGCCAGTCGGGAAACCACTGCCTGACGCAAAAGGAAGCAGACCGGATGATCGAACTCAAAAGTGTCACCCGACGATTCGGCAATATCACCGCCGTTGATCATATCGACCTGACCATCGAAACCGGCGAAGTGTGCGTGCTGGTCGGCAGCTCCGGCTGCGGCAAATCCACCACGCTGCGGATGATCAACCGCCTGCTGCCCCACAGCAGCGGCGATATCCGGGTAGATGGGGAAGACATCAACGACATGGATGCGCAGAAGCTGCGCCTCAACATGGGCTACGTGATACAGGGCACCGGGTTGTTCCCCCACTGGACCGTCGCCCGCAATATCGGCATGGTGCCGGACCTGCTCAAATGGCCACGGGAGAAAATCGACGCCCGGGTACACGAACTGCTCACCCTGCTGGACCTTGATCCGCAAACCTACAGCAACCAGTATCCGCATCAGCTCTCCGGCGGTCAGGCCCAGCGGGTCGGCGTCGCGCGGGCACTGGCAGCCGATCCCAATATCCTGCTGATGGACGAACCCTTTGGCGCGCTGGATGCCATCACTCGCGAAAACCTGCAGCTCGAAATGCTGCGCATCCAGCGGCAGGTGCGCAAGACCACCGTATTTGTCACCCACGATATCGACGAAGCCCTGCGCCTGGCGACCCGCATTGCGGTCATGGATCAGGGGCGCATCATCCAGCACGACACGCCGGAAAACATCCTGCGCCGGCCAGCGTCCGATTTTGTAGAAAACCTCGTGGGCAAACAGGACCGGGGCCTCAAACTGATGGGCCTGCGCCCGGTGCGTGACCTGATGACACCCCACGAATTGCCACGCCCCGCCGAACCGGGTGCAGACGGCCTTAACGAGGAAGACAGCCTGCGACTGGCCCTGTCCGTCATGCTCTGGCAAGACCTGCCACAAGTCGCGGTATTCAACACCAACGGTGAAGAAACCGGCGTACTGAGTCGGGAGATTCTCATGCAGGGCGGTGCCTGATGCGCGTCTGGTTATCGCCAATAGTGCTCATCACCGCACTCATCGGCTTGTGTCTGGCCATGCCCCTGCTGGAACCCGTATTCCAGTGGGTGCAGCCCGATAAACAAAGCGTGATCTACCAGCGCGAGAGCTTTCTGTTTCTGCTGCAGAACCACGTGATGCTGGTGTTGATATCCGCCACCATCGGCACCCTTACAGCAGTGGCTGGCGGCATCTTTGTAACCCGCAAAGCAGGGCGTGACTTCCTGCCATTGGTCAGCCAGATAGCCTCCATCGGCCAGACATTTCCGCCCGTTGCCGTGCTGGCGCTGGCTGTACCGGTTGTCGGCTTTGGCGAAGGGCCCACGCTGGTCGCGCTGGTGCTCTACGGCCTGCTGCCCATCCTGCGCAACACCCTGGTTGGCCTCAACGGCATCAATCCCGCAGTACGCGAAGCCGCGCAAGGCATGGGCATGTCACCCCTGCAAGTGCTCGTGCGGGTCGAGCTCCCACTGGCTGGCCGCATCATCCTCGCTGGCATCCGCACATCGGTCACCATCAACATCGCCACCGCTGCCATCGGCTCCACCATCGGCGCCCGCACGCTGGGCGATCCGGTTATCGCCGGGCTGGTCAACGGCAACACCGCCTATGTACTGCAAGGCGCGATACTGATCGGCTTGCTGGCACTGGCGACGGACAGCTTGTTTGAGGCCTTTGAGCGTACCTGGGATCAGCGTTTTTCGCCGCAGGCGGCGGGGGCTTGATGAACCGGTTGGGTCAACGATGATAGAACTTAAGCGCCCACAAGATCTGGCCCGCTTGCGTCGTCTCGCCCTCTCGGCTCAAGGCTTGTTGCAGGCCAAACCCTTTGGGCGCGGCCTGGCAGGTTGTCGGCAAGCGATTAATCACATCGGCTATGTCCAGATCGACACCATCTCTGTTGTGGAGCGCGCCCACCATCATGTGTTGTATTCCAGAGTGCCCCAGTTTGACCCCGCCATGACCAACAAACTGCTGGTGAATGGCGACATCTTCGAATATTGGGCTCACGCAGCCGCCTTCCTGCCTATGGCCGATTTCCGCTTCTCCTTACCCTACAAACAGACCATCAAAAGCGGCCAGACCCACTGGTTCAGAAATCCGGACAAGCAACTCATGGGCGAACTGCTGGCGCGCATACGCACCGATGGCCCCCTCCGCTCCCGTGATCTCGAAACCAACAGAACAAAGAGCGCAGGCTGGTGGGACTGGAAACCCGCCAAAAAAGCCCTCGAGCAGCTCTACATGCAAGGCGACCTGATGGTCAGTGACCGCACAGGCTTCCAGAAAACCTACGACCTGACCGAGCGCGTACTGCCGTCGCACGTCGATACCACAACGCCCACCACCGACGAGTTTGCCGCGCACCTGATAGACCAGCAATTACGCTGCCACGGCGTGGCGACACTCAAGGGCATCACCTACCTGCGCCGCAATGCGGGGCTACGCCAAGCAGTCAAAACCCTGGTAAACGAAAAAGCAGGGCAGGGCCTGTTAGAGCAAGTGAAACTCGCCAGCGGCGAAGTCTTACTGGTCGAAGCGGGCGCACTTGAACGCCCCATGCCACGAGTGAGCAACCGCATGCTGATACTCTCCCCATTTGATAACAGCGTGATCCAACGGGAACGCCTCAAATCGCTTTTCCAATACGACTACCAGATAGAGTGCTACGTGCCCGCAGCCAAGCGCCAATACGGCTACTTTTGCCTGCCGCTACTCTATCGGGACCGGTTTGTTGGGCGAATGGACTGTAAGGCGCATCGGAAGGATCGGTTGTTGGAAATCAAGTCGCTTTATTTTGAGTCACACAGCTTTGATGACGACCAGATCGTAACGGCGTTTACAGAGGCCCTCAAAACGTTCCGTCAGTTCCAGGGGTGTGACCGGGTGAGTTTGACTGAGGCTTACCCAAAACCCATGGAGCCGCGTTTGCGCAGTGCGATTTCACATCAGTTTTAATTGCTGTTACGAGATAGATTTGCCCCCTCTTTTATCCCCCGCTATAACCTACATAAACGATAAGAAATTATTGCGCTTTAGGCGCTCAATCACGTCATTGAAATAGCCAGCGTAGGGAATGGTTGGTGGGGGTATAAAATGGATTTTTTAGTGCCTTTCCGAAAACCACACTTTTCTCTTAACGCTTCGTTCCTTTTTTCAGTGTTTTCTTGCCGTTTTGGTTTGAGCGGATGGCGGGAAGGCGTTTGGTGATGCTTCGTTATTGCAATCATATAGCGCGCAGATGATTACGGTGGCGTAGCACTTTGGTTGTGATTAATGCATTGTTTTTTTGGTAAATTATCGGTTGTATGGTGCGTGGTTACAGGTAATAACGAAGCTGTCAGCTTTACGCAATCATGCAGAGTGCTATCTAACCACTGTTATGTTTAAGGAGAATCTGTGTCACCGGAAGATGCCCACTCAATTGCCGAAACACTCAAGGTCGTCAGTGAGTTAACTTCATCAAAGCCCAATGAGTGGCTTCCCTTGTATGCAGCCCTTGGCGGGGCGATTGCTGGTGCAATCGCTTCATTTTTCCCCACATGGCTCATTGAAAGGCGGAGAGAGGCAGCATTTGCCAAACAGATCGAGAGCTGCCTTTTGGCTGAAATATCAGCACTGGTTGAGATTGTTGATCGCAGGGGTTACCTGTCAGCACTCAAAGACGTTACGGACTATTTGAGGCAGAACCCTGAGGGAACATATTGCAAATTCGCTGTTGATGTTCCGTCACATTATTCACGGGTATACCAAGATAATTGCAAGCACATTGGCGTAGTCCGGAGTGATATTGCGCAAGAGATTATCGTTTTCCACCAATTGGTAGACGCAGTTGTTCAAGACATGAAACCCAACGGCGTGTTCAGCGAGGGGGCTACATTGGAAACCTTCGAGGAGATGGAAGTCATCTTTGGCGAGGCGATGGATATTGCTCGAAAACTTCTGCAAAAACATAACCAGTCACGTAAGGCGGGCGCGTGAGAAGCGCCGCTTCGTTTTCGCGTTGAGCATTTATTCTTGTCAGGTGTGAGAGTGAACCTATTTTTTTCATACATCAGGTTGTTCGTATTCCTCGGGTGTACATTGGCGGGTATTCAGATCCCGGTATTCGTAGATCAATATGGCAAGAGTCTGGAGTCGCACCTGAAAGAATCCCGGATTGCTCTTGATGAGTTTCAGGATGATGCCGATAAATATTTCGACGGTAACTTAGACAAGTTGATTGCCTACTACCGAGAAAATGAGGATGAGGTTTTCAATGAGGGCGGTCGGAGCATTGAGTCAATTCATGATCGCAATCTAATGCTTAGGGATAGTTTCGGGCAATTCCAGGGTGGGTATTGGTCTGCTTATACCCAGGCCATCTTTTTTCCAGTGCCTGATGTGGGTCAAGAGGTATGGAGCAACTATTCCTATGCAATTCAGTTAAAGCCTGCTGCAATCGCATTCGGCCTGATCTTTGGTTTGCTTTCCACCTTGTTGATTGAACTTATACTCAGGCTTTTGTGCAAAGCCCCAAATTTGCTTAACAAGAGATTCCAAGCGACTCCATAGGCGCGCCTGATTCTAGCGTTAGGTCTAGGGTTTTACTGAAGGTACCGGCATTCGATCAGGTATAAGGGTTAATTATGAATTTAATGCAATTCCGCGTGACAAACTTTCGGTCCATTACTGACAGTGGCTGGATTGACGTCTCCGATGTAACCGCCTTGATTGGTGAAAACGAAGCAGGAAAAACAAATCTGTTATTGCCTCTTTGGAAATTTAACCCAACAGCAGCCGGTGAAATTAGTCTTCTTGATGATATGCCACGCAGTCGATACGCGGAAATGCGCAACGAACCGGAGTCACACCAGTTCATTTACTGCAAGTTCGAACTGGATGAGTCCGATATTGAAATTGCCAATAACTACGGTATCGAAGCTAAAGCGGGAGCGACTATCATTGCTCGGCGAAATTTCGCGGGACAATACGGCTTCGAGTTTCCTGGTTTTCCAAATGTAGAGTTTGCGGATACCTTTAATCCAGCATTGGAACAGCCTGCCGAAACCGAAGAGCCTAATAAAGGGCCGAGTCTTTGGTATCGTTTCAATAAAAGGTTGCCACACTTTGTATATTATTCAAACTATGGAAATCTAGACGATCAAATTTATTTGCCACATGTCGTTGATAACATGGAACGCGACGATTTGGGGGCGCGAGAAGCTGCAAAGACTCGGACTCTTAAAGTATTGTTCGACTTAGTGAGCCTAAGTGCTGAAGAGATGCTAGAGCTAGCCCGTTCAACAGGTGTTGTTGAGAGAGTAAATCAACAAGGCCAGAAGGTCGGAAATGTTACAAGCAAGACTGACGATGAGATAAAAGAAGACGACAAACAACTTCGTGAGCGTTTGGCATTGTTACAATCAGCATCATCCAAGCTGACGAGGAGCTTTTCTGACTGGTGGAAACAAGGTAACTATCGGTTTCGGCTGGTTGCTGATGGAAACTACTTTCGAATTTTGGTCGCTGATGACCGACGGCCTGAGGAAATCGAACTCGAGAACAGGAGCGCTGGACTTCAATGGTTCTTGAGCTTCTTTTTAGTCTTTACTTATGAAAGCGAGGATGCGCATGAAGAGGCAATTGTGCTTCTTGATGAGCCAGGACATTCGTTGCATCCGCTCGCACAGCGAGATTTAACAGCATTCTTCAACAACCTCGCCAAAACTAATCAGTTGATTTTCACAACCCACTCGCCCTTTATGATCGATGCCGACCGGCTGGATCGTGTTCGAAAAGTCTTCGTGGGAGAAGATGGCAGCACAGAGGCTTCAAGCGATCTCGGAGTCACGAGAGGACCTAAAGGACTGAAAGACAAGGGGGCAACCTATGCGGTCCATTCTGCCTTGAATTTGACTGTTGCTGAAAGCCTGCTTCTTGGATGTCAGCCAATCATCGTCGAAGGCCCATCAGATCAACATTACCTTACCGCTATCAAAAGTATATTGATAGGCAAGAAAAAGATTGCACCTAAGTTCGAATTAGTTTTTCCCCCGTCCGGTGGCGCCAAAACTGCAAAGATTATCGCGTCCATCTTGTCTGGACGAGATGATGATCTGCCGAAGGTGTTGCTAGACAGTGACGTTGCTGGAAAGCAGGCCATCAAGTCCCTTCAAGGAGATCTTTATTCTGAGGACAAGGACAAGATAATTGAAACTGACGATGTTTTTTCCGACCTCAAAGGTACAGAAATCGAAGACCTGCTACCCACTGGTCTGATGATTCAAGTGCTCGACCGAATGGAGCGACGTGCCGGGCAAGAATTTGAAGATGTTCATGATCCAAGGAAACCAATAGTTCCTCAAATAAAGAATTGGGCTGAAAGAGAGGGATTCGCCATGGAGCCTGGATGGAAGGTGAAGCTAGCGCTGGGCGTCAAAGATAAGCTTTTAGCGAACACGAGTCGATACGTCGAGGATGACGATATAAAACGATGGAGAGAGCTTTTCGACAAGTTACTCTGATTCCTCCTCTATGCATGGGATGTTCCTGAAGTGAAGCGCGCCGTCGAACGGATATTTGATGCGAACAATAAAGGCTCGGGGTCAAGTCTTGCGTTTTGCCCCTGAGATAACCGGATGGCAACGATCAAGAGGGGGGGGGGGGGCAGATTGTTTTTATTTTGATCAACTGTCACAGGTAATTCAGGTTCACCCTGGACTTCCCCACTTCAATTAAGCATCGGGGTCAGGTCTTGCTGTAAACATCCCTGTTTCAGTTGCACCGCTGATTAGAGTTTTCCGCCCGTTGGTGTTTCGCCAGGTATTCCCATGGCGTCAGGTCTTCCAGTGAATCGTGGGGACGTTCATCGTTGTACTCCG